>CANSRU010000001.1 GCA_947649495.1 uncultured Porphyromonadaceae bacterium
TTGCCGCGGAAGGCCAGGCGCGACCCGACATACGCGACCGCATACGAAGCACCGTTATACGCATACGCGTACGACACGCCGCCATACGCATACGCGTAGTAGTAGCCGCGATAGACCACACGGCCTGATGCTGTGCTTATCCAGTAAGTATCTGTGAAGTATGTGCTGGAACTGCCGTTGAGAGTACCGACAGGCACCATGTCCATATACAGCCCATGTGCCACGCCTGTTATCCAGTTGCCGCTTGAGGTATGACCCTTCACCATACGGATACTACCATCTGGCATCCATATACGCCATTTACCGGCGTTACCGCTGTCATTGGGGAGATCCACTCCATCCATCATGTCGTACTTGTGGCCGTAGATGTCCTCGTAGCCGAGGCAGTTGATGTTATTGAGCTGCTCTACAGTGACAGTTCCGATGCTGTCAGTGCTCACCTCCCATGCATACTGGTGAACCACATTCTCGATGACTGAATTGGTGATGTTGGACTTTATTAAAACGGCTTCATCATAGCCGATGGTGTCGCGCATACCCCATTTCATCGTGCCCCCGGTGGTACGATTGTTTGTGTGTTGGCCGCCTCCGCACTGGCTCTGCATATCGAGCCGGCCGTATTTGGCATAACACAGGTTGGCGATGCGGTTGTGCATGAGTGCGTCTATCTGCTGCATGCCTCGCTGGGCACTGTAATAGTGGAAGTCGGTCCAGCTCATGCTTGCGACAGTGGTGCCACCCGTTATGGCAGAGCGGAACTTGTTGCCGACGGTCGATGTGCCGACCACGGCACAGAGATGATCGGCATCAAAATACCACTCGGGCTCCATATCCTCTATCTTGTCACTATCCGACAGTACCACCTTGTCAAACTCTGCGGTATTGAGTATGGAGAAATGCAGCGTGACAGCATCTTCGGGGATGTCGTTAATGATGTACATTCCTGCCTCGAACTTACAGGAAAGGGTCGGTACGATGACGCTCTCGACCACGTTGCCGGCACTGTCACAGAATACAGCACCGACGAGGCTTGAACCCGGTACTGACGGATAGCGCACACGCTTATGCCCGGCAACCTCCACCGTACATACTGAGTAAGTGCTGTCGGTGGTGTATGAGGCGGCCAACGTATCCTTGGGCACAATCTTTCGACCGGCGATGACCTTACCGCCTGCCTTGAGGTCATCAAGTGTCAGCACGGTGGCTTCCGGGGTTGCAGGTCGATGGTCGGCATCGTTGCTGCTGTAGCAGCTGTAGAAGGCTTCCCCGAGGTAGTCGTTGACACCCTTGCACCAGAATCCGGGCTCATACATCATCAGGTCGCCCTCGCTGCCGTCGAGTTTTGCAGGGGTGCAGTTGGCGATGTCGTCCGCGTCTGCATAATAGTTGGAGTTTTCATCATGCAGAGGGAAGTAGGTCATCTCACCGTCGAGGTTATTCATGGTGGTCTCGACATTGGCGATGGTGACTTTTCTGGTCGTTGGTTTGCGGGTGACCTTGGCAAGACAGCGGTGGCGCTTGGCGAGTATCGCCGTGATGTGTCCGCTCGGCATATAGTCGGTGCCGGACTCATAGCCGGTACCATTGTCAAGGTTGGTTATGCTGCGGTCATCGGCCACATTGATGTTGCGCTTGATGGTGGTGTACTCGGGCTGACGGATATTCAGCTCGGGGAAGTGTGCACACATGCGCTGATATTGTTCCTCGTCGATGTAACGTGTCAAGCGCACCGTACCCACGAGAGCACAGGTATCCGTGGAGTTCCCGTCGGCATCAACGCCGCCCATCGCCATGAATTTGTTGAGCCATGTGCCATCGTCCTCCCGGTCGATGCCGGTGATACGGAGACGGTCGATGTTGGCACATCTTGACAGCAAGGATTCCCAGTTTAAGTTGGGGCAACTGTCGAATATGAGAGTGCGGACATTGCCGTAGCTCTCAAGGGTGAGTCCGGCATTAGTGAGCTTTGGCAGATACTCAAGACGGAGTGTGGTGATAGTGGCCGGCATTCTTGCGTAAGATACCGGGGCGCCTTTGGCGAATGTGATACTCTGTACCTTCGTGCCTCTCGCATCGAGATCTTCAAGTTTGGTCTGGTTGCTCAGGTCAAGGGCGGTGCTTGTGTTGCTGCCGGTCTTGGCTTGCGACTGGTAACGGAGGTTGAGCTTGCGCAACTGGCGACAACTGCCTATCGACAGCCACCAACCGGTAGATCCGCTTCCTTGTGCTGCTTGAAGGTTCAGTTCACGGAGTGCCGTACATTTACCAAGGTCCAGAGCGTTCTTGAGATGGTTCGCAGACCCGGTCATGTCAAGTGCCTTGATACGGCTGGCGCCATATACTCGCAAGGGGTCATTGACTGTAAATGCCCCGGTTATATCAAGCTCTGCAACACTATCGGCCGCCACAATGCCGGTGTTGGCGATATTGGGCGTGTTGTTGGTGCCGTAGCCGAAGGCGTAGGGCTCATTGGCGGTGATGCGCAGACGGTCGGCAGCATCGGACTCCGCACGTGCCATGTAGAGGTCGATGTTGTCAGAGGTAAAGTTGCTTGTGCCGTAACGGGCATCGAGCAGCGCACAGCGGTTTATGACAAGGAAGGTTCGGTGGCTACGGTTGCTACCCTGCAGGGCGTAGATGAACGGCCACACCTTGCCGTACATCTCCCGGGTAGCCGGGGCGATATATTTCAGGTAGCCGGACTTATTGAATGCCCTGTCACACCAGTTGCCGCTCTGCTCTTCATTCAGCATAGTGAGGACGCGCTCGTTTGTCATGACAGCGCGGAAGTTAGCCGCACATCTCTTGAGGTCATCTTCAAGGTTGGCGAGCACAAGGTTCCACAGCCACGAGTCGTGTCCCTCGAAAGCGTATTTGCTCGCCTCAGCGTCCCATGTGTCGCGGTCAGTGGTATAGAGATACACGAGGAAGCAGTCATTGCGCTTGCCGAGCTGTGTGTCGCCGTCATAGTAAGTGATGTACCACTTGAGGCCGTCCCACGTGCGGAGCATCATGTTCTTTGCTCTCTGATCGACACTGAGGAAGTAGTCGGTAAAGATGTAATAGGTCAGAATGAAGTCTTTGTCGAAATACTGTTCGATTTCGTTTTTGAACTTCTCGCTCTTGAACGTGGAAAGGTTGTTGGCGTTTGCGCCGGAGGGCACACAGGAGCGTATCCAAGAGTAGAGACGCTTGAGCGCGGTCTGCTGTGACGTGGCAAGTCCTGCCCATTTGACATCTCCGTCGCTTTGGGCTTTCCCGGAAGAATCCACACCGTAATTGACCTCGGCTCCGGCATCGAAATTCTCAGCGAGATGTGCATCGCTTGTCGATTGGAACAGGCAGACGGGTGATGTATTGTTGAGCATCTCAAGCGCGATTGGACACTCAGCGGTGTAGCCTTCAACACCCTCCATACCGAATACCGGGCCGCTCTTGGATTTCTCATTGTTGAAGTTGTACTGCCCGTAATAGACATTCTCGCCGTCCGCTGTCTCGGCGCAGAAGATGTCGATCGGCATGCCGTCGATAGCGGTACGAACATTTATCGCTCCGAGGCTGTTGCCGCCCTGCTCGTACTGATGCCGCTGCGGCGGTGTGAGCAGACCGAGTTCCTTCATCACGTCGTTGAACAGCTTTGCGCCGCCGGTGTTGAGCGACATGGAGGAGTCGGAGTAGTCGGACTTGCAGCATACGATAGGCACGGGAACCGCTCCGGGGCGCATGACATATTTGTTGCCGGGCAATACGTTCTTGCCGGTCATCGAGAGCATCTCGCTGCCCTTGGTGAAGTAGATGCGGATGTTCTTGCTCGGATACTTTGTCGATGAGGTACCCTGTATGCGGATGTAACAGTTGGTAAGAATGAAATCGAAGTCGCTTCCGAGCGGAGAGTAGAAATACACATCGGCGAGAAAGTCGGTCTTCTTGTTGTTGGTCTCATAGACATCGTCGAGCATATTCTGACGCACGATGCGGAGGACTCCCTTACCCATCGCACGGAGTTTATCCATATCGACATCCCCAGTGTCGCCGATGATATCGTTCTCGGAGAATATCTCCATCATCTCATCGGTGGTCTCGCTGTCCACCATACGGTTCTCAAGCTCCTCGTCATCGCTGATTGCACGGTTATAGACACGTATGCTCTTTATCTCGACATCTGCCTCGGAGCTGTCGATAGTGATTTCCTGTGGGGTGTCCTGACGGAAATTGAACGAGGCATCGTATATGTCGGCTCCGTTGCGGTTACCGTTGACAAAGAGCTGCATGAGTCGGTCTTCGCTTGCGGTTCCCACCATGAGGGCGACCTTCATCCACCCTCCGGCGGCATAGCTGGTGGCGAGCTTGATTTCTCGCTGAACGGTCTGACCGTCCTCGTTCTCGTAGGTCACGCTCTGGCCAGTTCTGAAACTTGCCTCCTGTGTGGTGATGAGAAGACCTTTGCCGTTGTCAAGACAGCTGACCACGGCGGCATCTCTGTCCATGACATTGCTCACGCGCATTGTCAGCTCGACCGTGAGACCGCTCGACTTGACATCGGTGGCAAATGGCTTGGTGTGGATTGTGGCCTTGGCTCCGTTTGCAAGTCGTAGTGCGCCGTTGACCCAGCCGCTGCTTGCCCAGTCCACTCCTTCGAACGATGTTGTAACGCCATTCGATTCCCATGTGGCCGGGTTGCTTTCTTCATTGCTGCGCCCGGTGGCATCGAGTTTGAGCTGTAGGCCGTAGGTGGCCTCGCTGATGTCAATGCCGCTCTCGGCTACATCGAGGTTGATGGTGTATGTCGTTGAGCCGAGCTTGAGCTGTATGCTCTGCTTGCCTTTTTCGGTGAAGCGATTGCTGTATGACTGAGTGGTTCGAGGTGCGCTGACAGTCCGGGCGAGTCTGCCGTTCTGCCACAGTTCTACGGTAGCCGGAATGACGGTGGGGTCATAGGCCACGAATTCAAACTCGCACTTTTCATATTGTCCGACCTCGATTGTCGGTGTGGTATGCCCGGTGCCGGTGAGTATGCGTCCGTCCGGATGCACAATCTTTGTGCCGAGGAAGGGTGCGCTGCTGCCGCTTTTCAGAATGTCGAAATATATGCTCTCGCTCTTGAGGGTAAGTCCGTCCTGCTCCATCTCTGCCACCATCTGAACGGTATGACGACCGACGGCGAGTCCGGCCATATCAAGGTTGAAGTTGCTGTTTGTCGTGCCGCTTCGAGTGATGGTGTGGAGATTGCGCTGTACGCCATCGACATACAAGGTTACGGACTTCGTGCCGGAGCCTGTGACCGCATAGGGAATTTCAACTGTGTCATGCACGCCGAAACCTCCCTGCGCAATGCCGGAGGCAAGGTTGTAGCTGCTTGTGAGCGACAGTGTCACAACTTTGATTGATACATAGGCCTGCTTCTTCTGCTCCCTACCGGTGTTGGGGTCGGTGGTGGTGGCTATGACATAGATGTCGCTTGAGCCGAGCAGCAGATACTTGGTGAGGTCAATGGTGTAGGTGTTGGCATTGACATCCTGTTTGGTCTCGGAATAGGTTACAACGGTTCCTCGGCGCACCTCGATTCTGACAGTCGCCTTCTGACCGGTGCTCTGCCCTTTGTCATCGCCGCCGGAATATTGATGGTCGTAGAACCATGTCAGCAATGCCGAGTCGCCTTCCTTGATGGTCTTTTTATCAAGAGAGGCGGACAGGACTATCTTGGTTGTGGACGCGTCGTCTCCGACACCGCCGCTCCCTCCCTTGACGGTGAACTCTGCGATGGTGGATGTCTTGCTGTTGAGTTTGACAGTCGTCGAGCCGTCATCGTTCTCTTCAGTATCGACACCAAAGAGAGTCCCGGCTTCAAGTTCCGCAACCTTGGTTGCGACAACTCCGTTTTGGATAGGATTGTCGCTTGATGGGTCAAGGCTGCTGTCAACAGTCACCTTGTCGATGGTTATAGACACGTTTCCTTCTGAATCCGGGGTCTTTTTCTCACCGTTGACCGTTATCTGCTTGACTGTGTTCTTGGAACCATATTCCTCCCATGCACCGGGTGAAGTGAATGTGGCGAGCGTAGTCCCGATGAAGCGGTAATCTTCCCATTTGCCGGGAGCCGACTCAAAGGTCATAATCATGCCCCGTTTCTGCTCGTCATCGATGTCTGCGTCGGCAAGTGCTGCCACTGCGGTTGCCTTTGTATAGTAGCCGGTTTTGAGTGGCTGTTGCTCGGTAAGATTATAGAATCCGCTACCGTTCCCTTTGCCGCTTGCCTCGACGAGTGTTTCTTTCTCGTCGCTCCACACGTAAAGTGTCTCGCCACAAAGGAACAGTTTGTTTTTCTTTACTTGCGAGATGCCTTCATTGTACATCTGCATGGGATAGCTGCTATTCATCCAGGAAAGATAATACTTGCCTCCAACAACATACGCGAATAGTTTCTTACTGACGAGAAACACAACCTCTCCGCCCGGAGCTGCGGAACTCATATTTTCGGTAGTGACAATGCTCGTTATAAACCGGGAGAACCGGGCTGTCGCCCCCTCCCGTGCCGCGATGGCGGTTGATTCATAATTTGAGATTACCCCCTGTGCTTGAGTTACGGCATCATAAGCCTTGTCTGCTGCTTTGTCAGCTTCTCCGGCGGCGGTATTCGCCGCATTTGCAGCTTCTACTGCTGAGTCTCGTGCAGTGTTGGCTTGAGTGGCCGCTGTATTTGCGGCTGAGGCTGCTGAGGTGGCTGTCTTGGCCGCATCCTCTGCCGGTTTGCGCAGCAGCGATACAGGGGCACTGACAACTTCAGTGCCTCGGATAGCCGGTAATGATACTATGCCGTCGAGACTGCTGACCACGGGGAGTTCATCCACTCCCTGCGATTCTGCCTTGAGCGCATTGATGATTTCGTTTTTGTCTGCTTGTGTCAGTGCCATATCTTTTTGAATTGATTGTACGGTTTACGATTGGAGAGATAGTCCGGGGTCGCTTGATTGTCGTATGCTTCGCGCTCATGTGAGATGTCATGGTAGGCCTTTCGTCCGTTCCGGCAATGAATGAGCCTCCATAACCACTCCAAGAGATAGAGCAGGTAGAAGGGCACATACAGCAGCTCTTTCATTTGGGCGGTATGAATTGCCTCGTGATTGAAATCGGTCTGCGTCATTACACAGCCTTCCCGGACGAACAGAAGTCCGAACAGGTTGATGCACTTGAAACCTCGGAATGGAATAATGCGGTTGTGGATTACTTTCATTCCGCACCTCCTTCCAACTGAGAGTTAAGACCGTCGATAAAGGCCGGGGTCGCATAGGCATTGGCGACTTCTCTCAAGGTCTGCACTTCCTCGGCAGAGAATTCCGTCTCACCCTCGCTGTGATAGATTTTAAGGGCGAGCGCATGGGCGCGGATGCCGTTCACATTGAGGTAAAGCATATTTGCCACACTCTCTCGTGCGTCCCCTGTCTTGAAGGTTGACTTAGTGATACCCGTGGGGATTCTGAATTGCTGAAAATTGAGTTTCATCATATCAATATATTTAATCATTTGGAATCTCCATAAATTGAACTTGCAGCATAACTCAACAACATCCATTTACACTTTTGCGTATCAGTTTCAATACCATAGGGTGTGCCTATTAGCTCGACAACCCCATTCACAAATCGTATGATTTTGGATTCCGCAAATCGGTCTGTAGTTTCTGCATCATCTGGCCTTAAACCTCCGATAGAACTTTCATCTTCTGTATAAATAGTTGCGAATTCGAAGTTCCTTGAATAGGCTCGCATATTTTCACATATCACGACACGCGCTCCAATATACTCTTCGCTGACAGGTAATACCAATTCCGAGTAATTACTCACACGAAGATTTAAGTCATTTTGGATTTTGAGTCGGACTCCGGCATACATATTATACTTTGCATTTCCATATTCCATCGCATCACTATCTTTTATATCTTTGAATATCGTTCTGATATATCCGGCGAATGTTCCACTTCGAGCTTCAATACTGCCATCTTCCAATATTCTAAAGTTATTGTTTGCAGTCACCAATCCTTCAAACTGTATATTGTCGGCCTTGATTTTGACTCCTTCCTGCCCGGTTCCAACAAATGCCTTTAACCGTCCTTCGCTATCTATGGCATACAGCCCGGTCATCAGCGATGTTGTGACTATACCGGACTCTGCCAATACCTTCCCGTCCTTGTCGAAATTCTGAGCTGAAATTTTAATCAGCTTTTCGGACTGCTCGAAGAATGTGCGGTACTTGTATGTCAGAGCCTCGACCTTATCGGTGGACATGACGAGCATATACAGGTAGATTTCTCCGGTGAATGACAGCTTGAAATCACCTGTGCCGTTCCACAGTCCGTCGCAGTTGAACTGAACATAGCCAGTGGTGGCCGCTATATCCTCCTCGACTTCGAATGAGTTGAAATTCTCAAAGCCGGTCTTATTCACACCCTCAAATCCTATGGTGAGCTTGCCCGGCTTTACACATCGATAGAAGAAGCTCAGATAAACCGGGACAGCTTCCTTCTTGCCATCGCTGTTGGTCTCGAATGTCGGCTTACTGCGGAGATTTGCGTTTTTCTGCAAAATATACTTGTTGATGATACGGACTACTGTGCGACCGTCATCTTTGGCTATACTTGCACTGTTTCCTTTTTTAGATAGAATATGATTGTTCGCCCATATCCATTTGTTGCCGACAAGGAAGAAGACTGCCTCGTTGGAGGTATCCCACTTTTCCATGCCGGAGACGAAAGCCGGGTTGCTCAAGTAACCTTTGTCTGCAACAAAATCATCGCGTACTGCCTCAATCATGCTTTCAATCTTGCCTTCGACAATCTCGAACTTGGTCTTTATATCCTCGCCTGTCACAAGAAGGAACGTACCGCGCAGATAGGCGTTGTCGCTGTACAGACCATCTCCGTGAGGTTGGTTACCTACCGGGAACCAGTCATCGGTAATACCGTCAAGATTGCCGAGTCTGGCACGAAGACAGCCGGTGAAATTCTTTGCAGACACACCGTCCATGACATCGATACGGGGCTGGCCATCTTCGGTAGCCGATATAAGTATGAGATTACGGCGTTTCGGGTTTGCGGTGCTGCCCATCAATACACATTCGTCGCCGGCTTCAGGTAACGACCCGTCAAACTCTGTTGTAGGAATGACAACCGAATTGCCGGACACGCCTGTTATCTCCACCCAATAACTCTTCAGATGGCCGTTGGTGAATGTCTGGCAACGCATGAGGTCACCCACCTCGAACGTATTATCTTGTTCGAAGGTTATCATATAATGGCCGTTGATAGTCTGTACTGCCTTGATTTTGCCATTGGCTGCAGATACGCATATCTGCCCCCCGACGCTGCGGATCTTTTCAATCAACAGTTCAAAGACGGTCATTACCTGGCGTACTGTCAGTTTGTCAACAGTGAGGTGTGACAGTTCGTTCTCGAGCCAGATGCGCCAACCTTCTCCATTCAGCCCATCGACAAATTTAGGGCTACTCAACAACAGGCGCACAACAATGGACAGAAGTTCTGCATTGCCTTTGCCATCGATAGTACCTCCCTGGGCTCCGGCAATGAAATCACCGGCATCGATACCCTCGTCAAAAATTATCTTCTTCTTTGCCCGATCCGGACTGTTCTTGCTTATGAATTCGCGTTGACTGCGACGAGCCGAGAATAAGTTGTTGTCAGTTGGCAGCGTCCTGTCCCATGTGCGGATGACATCCGGCAATGCGACCGACTCCCCTACTGATTTAGCATAGCTCCTGGCATCGCTTATATTATCGGACATCTTCTGCATGGAGGTACGACTGAGTGCATCTCCAATCTCAATGTCCATTGATGACGGCAGATTAACCTTGCGCGTTATCTTGGTAATTCGGCTGTCTCGGTAGCCTGTTTCCGGGAAGTACTGTTCGCTCTCGAGGCGTACACGACGGCCGACAAAAAGATCCGCGTCGTTATCCTCAATCCATACATGGTCTGTAGGACATTTGAACACGGTCACGTCGATTGCATGCTCCTCGTTATATTTGTTGACCGCTGTCAGCAATTCCTCCTCCGCCAGCGCATAATATTCGTCCGGCATCCGTATATTCCAAAGGATATACTTATCCCCGGCTTTTGGCACAAGGCTACCTCCCGGCAGTTGAGTATCGTCCTCATAAGGCCAGATGGTGATGATCTCAAATTCCTTGGTGTCACTATTGAAATTAACCTCGAAGTAATATGTACCGTTATCCTCGTCACCAAGGCCACCAAGCTCGCTCCCTTCTTGAAACGACACTCTCTTGACAAGGCCGCCAATCTCGTAATCATTCGGATCAAATGGCAGATTATTGTCGCGGAAATAGTATATCGTGAACGGCTTGCCATCCTCACCGGTCTTGACCTCGCTACGCACACTGCTGACCTCGCCGGTACGACGGGGATATATATCTGAGAAAGCGGTATCCTCATAATGATCCACTCGACCATATTTGTCAGCGTTGACCTCGACATACTTCTCGCCGCCCGGAAGCTGCAGCCTGGTATAACCGTATTTTTCGGGGTCTATGTTGCGGGAACTGCCCACCGGGAACAGGCGGGTGTAGAATTTTACATTATCGGCTTTATCTGGTGTTATACCGGTGAGCCCTTTGTCATAGCCGAGTATGATTTGCTCTCCGTGCTGACACCGGCACACATTGACAGTTTGCCCCTCGACCCACCATTCAGCACCGACTTTCTCGGCAATTTCGCGGAGTGCCTCGTCGCAATATTTACCATGGTAATCTATTACAATGTTCTCCGTGCCGTCAACCTGACCTACCTTCCAGTCTGTGATGTGCCCCGCGCCATCGTTCATGCAGTTTACTATCATGACCACATGTTCTCGCGGTGGCGCGGTCAGTGTGAATATGGGGTCGTTCTCGCCATCGACACGCTTCAGCACAAGCAGATTCTTGAGCAGGCTCTCAATGCCGTAGAGTTTGATGTCGTAAACCCACTCAAGCGTTGATTTCTGCTCCGGCCGATATGCCTCTGTCAGCCAATAGCGCTCCCCCTCAAAGTCGCAGTAATCATCAACATCGAGGGCAATATGATCGTGATGGGTGAAAGAGAGTGTCAGGACGTTGTCGCCCTGGATCTCCTTTACCTGCGTGGAACTGTCGGAAGGTGAAACCTCCGCTTTGAAGTTCCCTACCCTGTATATCGTTATAAGCATATTTGAACGGCGTTATAATGTTGTTAGAACGATGGCTCAGGCTCACGGAATTTCACCTTGAAACGGCTTGCCTGTACTCCCTCTTCCCAAAGGTAGGTCAAGGGTTTGTAACTGCTGCTTTCGACATAAAACATGATCATAGTCAGGTCGAGTTCCGGAAACCGGACACGCAGCCAACCCTTTTCACCCTGCTTGAGAAAGGCTATGAATGAGCGGTAGCGTGACAGCCACTGTTCCTTGGTAGGGGCGAACAGTGCGAAGTGTAAGGTGACATCACGCTCCTCACTTTTGGGATTAAGGTCAGCGGAATATTTCACCCCATCATGTTCCCGGATGTTGACCCCGACATGTGTCTTGGCCTTAGCCGGTGCCATTATGGCCGTAAGGTTTTCCCGACCGCCTTTCTTTTCCTCGGTCAGAAATACACCGTACTCTTTCCAGATGTCGGTGCCGTTGATTATAACTTTTCCTTCAAGGTCTTTCATATCATCGCGTTTTTATGCCATCGCGGATTATCCTTTCCACCATAGCCTGGAGCTTTGCTAATGCCCCGGCACTCGAGGCTGTGTTTTCTGAGATTTTTGCAAGATGCCCCTCGGCTGCGTTCATCCGCTCGGCCACATTCTCAAATGTACTGTCGATATTCGATACATGACCCTGCACGCTCACGAACAGTCCTTCGAGCTTAGTGCCCTGGTCCTGACTCAGCGCAGTGTAGGCCCCGGCACGTCCCGACTGGGTGGTGCCGCCGTCCTCGGGCTGACGCAAATCTATACCGGCTTTGTCGAACATACCGGTCACTTGAGCGAGTATCCCCTCCAGGGTGGGGAGATTGCTTCCATAACGGTTTATCAGATCTTCGGTGAATTTGGCGACCTGCTCCATCAGTTCGTTCTCGTTGATCTTGCCCTCAGCATACTTTTCATAGAGAGCGGAGATGTCATCGCTGAATGTGCCAACGACCTTATCAAGGACTATTGTACGGAGCATATCAGATACAATATCCCGGAAAGTATCTGATGCATACTCCTTGAATGAGTCCAATGCGTCCTTGCCATTGTCGAGCCAATCCCAAAGGCTGTCGACAAAATTATCGACAAGAGGCTCGTACATGGAGCTGACATACTCATGGAGACGCTCTATATATTCATCATATTTCTCACGAAGTTCAATCAACGCCTCGAGGGTCTCGCGTGTCTGGCCGACAAGTTTATTTCCGTAGTTGTCGATTATAGACTGTGCGAGTTCCTTATCAATTAGACCACGTTCGTCGAACAGTTCGCCGAGTCCATTGTTTCTCGCCCATGATACAAGATCCTCAGTCTTTTGTGAGTGACCGCCAATGCCTGTACCAAGGAAGCCACTGCTCTTTTTTCGAGTCTCAATGCGCAGGTTGTTGATTGCCGCAGTCGTGCCCTCCTTATAGTCGCCCTGACCCCATAGGTCGCGCCATTCGCCCCACCATGACAATATGGAAAGATTGCCCATAATCCAGTTTAAGGCACCGGTAAGCCAACCTCCGCCCCTCTGGTTCTGGTATATTGCTTGTGCCTCGGCTGCCTTTTCCACATAGGCGCGGTAAACCTCGTCATGGTACTCTCGCCACTGCCGGAGATTTTTCAGACTGTCCTCGGCAAACCATGTGTCCTCTTCATGACGGGCCTCCATCACGGCGAGGCGATATTGGTTCACCGAGTCTGTGAGGGCGTTGATCTCGTTAATCTTTTCAGCGTATGCCTCATATTCTTTGAAGGCTTTATTGCTGCCGAGCTCACTGATTTTTTGGAGCAACTGTACCGCTGTGGAGATGATCGTCAGAATTATTGACGCTTTCTCCACCGCTGACACAGCTTCTACCCCGACCTTCTGGACAGTCGCGATACCGTCAATGGTGTCGGCAATAAACAATCCGACATCCATGATAAGCCCGATAACCTCACCGGCCTCCCCGCCAATGGCGTTGCCAAGATCCTTGATGGCATCGGAGAGCCGCGAGACATTCTCACGCGCCTCCTGCTCTGCCTTGACATAGCGGTTGCTTGCCTTGGTGTGTTTATCCTTCGCCTCGGTATATTTTGCCAAAGCCTCGCTCATGGATAGGTAGGTGGCAACGATTACCGGCTTGCCGTTAGCATCAACTCCCTCGGACTTGAGACCGGTGAAAATCTTACCGCCATTGGTTACTATGTCGAGCTGTTTCTTGGCCGCAGCAAGTTCACGCTGTGCCTCGCCTAATTCCTCGGCTCTGCGTGTCAGAGCACCGAATGGATCCCTGCTGTCAAGTTCGGCCATTATTTCCTGAATGGTCGTGGTATATTCACGAAGATCCTGCGGATTCAGCACGCTTGCCGCAGTCCCTTTCAGACGCTCAAGCTGATTAAGGAGGCTCTGCAGTGTCTCACTTGAAGTGTCACCCAGATCCTCGAAAGCCCGGACATACTCCGGTGACTGGCGCAGCACCTCAAGATCATGCGACATCAATGCCCTGCCCTTGCTTTTAACAGCCTCGGCTATGGAGCGATCAATCCTGGCAACTGCTGTGGAGTCACCATCCTGTACAGCCTGACGGCGCGCCTTTTCAAGTGCGGCAATATCATCATTATGCTTGCGCTCTATCTCAAGGCGCTTGTCGGTATATGACTGGTATTCGTCTGTCAATTCCTTATACAGACGCTCAGTATCTTTTTTGCGCTTACGCTCGTTAAGCGTGGTGGCATCATCGAGAGCCACCGACTGCTCGGCAGTCAAATCTCGACCAAGTCCGGCTTTTTCATTTTCCACCTGCCAATCACTTTTTTGTTTGGCGATGGCTTTTTTCCTTTTCTGATATTCATCATCGATGAGCTTGAGACGTTTGACGATACCTTCCTCCATAAGTTCGGTCTCTGCCTCATCATTCTCCTGCTCAACCGCTATGAGTTCCTGCCCGAGTTTACGTTTGATCTCGGCACGTTTTTCGGCTTCACGCCTGGCTTTCTCGGCTGCCTTTGACTCCTTCTCTGCATCACTGTCCGTACTCGGTTTTGCCTTGTCGTATTCCTTTTTGGCGACATCGACGGCATCTTTCAGTTCCTTGGCTTTTTTCTCAAACTCCTCTTTATTGAGACTTTGGGAGGTGTCTGCAAGGAAATCGTTGTAAGCCTTCAGAGCAGCTTGATATTTTTTGCGCGCTTCCTTAGCCCAGTCTGCAGGGCTGTCAACCGGTAGATTGCGGCGGTTTTGTTCCGATGTGAGCTTATTTAACTGGTACTGCAGCTCATCACGGGAGAATGTGCCGTTAAGATTTTCTGCGGCAAGGGTAATTTTACCATGAGTGTAGCCACCCACCGACATCTTCGCAAGAAGATCTCGGCGTCGCTTTATCTCAGCTTCAAGCGTGTCGTTGCTTATACCGGTAAGGTTCTCGAAATAAGCGTTGGCCCGGTCTTTATGTATCTGGGTCTTGAGCTGCCCCCTTCTGTTGAGCAGGACCTGATACTCCGGGGTATATACGGGTATGGCGTCAAAAGCCTTTTTCTCCCGGTTCCACGCGCCGGCCTTGTAGTATCCCCAGCCTCCGACGGTCTGCATCCGGGTTATCTTTGCCTCAACGTCCGCAAGCTCGGTCTCAGGATTTGCCATTGAATTTTGACCGTCAAGTGCAGCAATCTCCTCTTTGATCTTCTTAATGTTTTTGAGCTTCTCATACTCGGTGTCGTATTTGGCGAATATGTCCGGGTACTTCTGCTCAAGTTTATTCAACGCCTCACGGCGCGTATCGGTGGAAATAGCTTCATCTCCAGCGATGGAGCACAGTTCCTCTATCTTCCGTCTGTGTTCCTCCTCAGCCTCGATGGTTTTCTGCTTCTGTTTTTCATAGTCCTCCTCGGCCTCTTTCATGCGCTCGGTCTCGGTCTTCATCGAGAGAAGAGCAACGCATACACCGGCAAGCAGTGTGGCGACAAGAACGTATGGATTGGCCATCATGGTAGCGTTGAGCATCTTCTGCGCCTTCTCGACAAGGAGCAGCCAGTTGTAATGCAACGCCTCTGCCGCAGTAGCCCATCCTTTCATGGCGACCACTGCCATTACTGCAGTACGATAGACTCCGTATGTGGCAACGAGTCCGAGCAGGATACGCCCGAAACGTTCGTAATGCTCGATGATATAGGACACGCCGGAGAGGGTCTCGTTGATGATACCTTCTGACTGTTGTCCGATTTCATTGAACATCATCGAGATTGCGTCCTCAATGTTGGAAATCTGACCGGTGATGGTTTTCGACTGCGCCTCCATGAGACCTCCAAACTTACCACCCTCATCAGTAAGGCTCTCGATAACTTTCTGCACTTCGGGGAATCCAACCTTACCGGCCTCAACAAGTTCCTTGACTTTGCTTTCAGCCACACCGAACTGTTTGGCAAGTTCGGCTATCATAGGTATGCCTCGCCCGGTGAACTGGTTTAGGTCCTGAGTGTAAAGACGGCCCTGGGCCATTGTCGTGCCGTAGAGGTACACAAGATCATTGAGGGGTACGGATAGACCGGCTGCTATATCTCCCAACCGGATAAGGGTCTCATTGACCTTCTCTGCCTCAAAACCATAGGCGAGCAACTGCTTGGCTCCCTTTGACACCTCCTCGAGACCGAACGGTGTCGTTGCCGCAGTCTTTGTGAGCTGCGACATGAGCGCATTGGCTTTCTCGGCACTGCCGAGCATGGTAGTGAATGCGACCTCTAACTGCTGAAACTCACCACGCGTCTTTGCAATAGCCGACACAAGTTGCTTCACAGCAAAGGCGGACACAAGTTTGGTTACCGTGCCGTTGAGTTTCTGCGCCATCCTGTCGGTATCGCTCATCTCCTTGGTAACACGGTTAGCACCCCTGCGGAGCCGCTCGATATTCCTTTCGGCTTCGTTGAGTCGCTGTGGCAGATTGCCGCCAAGCAATATTTCTATCTGTACCGGTTTCATGCTTTGAGGTTACTTCTGAAAAAGTTCGCCACTTCCGCGGCTTCATCTTCGGCTGTCGTATTGGTGTTTGTTTTGGATTTCTTGCCCCCTACATACCGGGGAGCGTCACTCAACATCATTATCAGCATCTGATAGCTCACACCATACAGGATGTATCTTACCGACCATCCAGTGGCATCGGCTATCTGCCATACAAATCCGAAAGGGCTATGGGAGCCTTCATAACGGCTCTTTAACTCCCTGTCGCGTCCCGGCTCAGTCTCGGCTTCATCGGATTCGTCCGCTCGGCCAATCTGATAATAGGTAAAAAAGGGTCCGTGCCCATAAGGGTCACAAAGCGCATCATGGCCGCGAGCATATAATCGTGGGGCATTTTCTGGCGGACAAGCCACGCCATCGGTCGCTCCCACAACCGCTGCGCCCACCATCCGCGGCACAGAGTCACGGCTACCATCCGTGAGATTTCATAACCATGCTCAGCCAGGAACTTCATCTGCTGTTCCTTGTCAAAGTCCCACATCTGCTCACTTGTGACACCCATACGGTTGTACAGTTGTGCTATGCGGATCTGACCGGCAAGTGTGGGCCGACGCATTGTGGCTCTCACTGTGAACCGTCGTTTGAAGAATGGGAATTTGAAAGAGAAAAGGGGAACGCTGACACCCGCATCAAGCAGGACATCGGCGCTCTCCCTCTCTATTTCCCTTGTGTAGCGGGGATCCATGTGTTAGCCTTCTGCCTGTTCGGGTGCGGACTGCGCAGCGGCAGCCTGTTCGGGAATGTCGGTGATGGTATATGGCGCGCCACCGTTTTCGGGTTTCTGCACCTTGAGTTTGCACGCGATCTTGGCAACCTCGGTAAGGGTGAGTTTGCCGGAAAGGTTGGCGAGCAGTTTACCGTTAGGGATGGTGATGCGCTGACCACTGACGAGGTCTATGACACACTCACCGCTCTTATCTATAAGGACAGACGGTGCAGACCAACCGGTAGGCGCTTCATCACCACCTATGAGATCCCCACCGAGCGCGTTTTTGAGGTTCTTGTAATCGAGCTGAATCAGGTTGAACGTGGGTTCGATGGTGCCGTTCTTTTGTGCGAGAGAAAGCACAGGGGCATCGGGAACCTGCTCAGCGTCTACATCGACACTCTCAGGTCCCTTACCACCGAAATCGAACGAGCCCTTTTCTATATAACCGACCTTGAAGCCCCCGAATGACAAGGAGCCGATGCCGTACATGAAGTTTTTATTCATTGTTTTTTCTTTTTGTGATTATGATACTTGTCAGGAATACACCGGCGAAAAGACCGGCTATCAGATTGACTGTGCCTATAAGCGCGGGGCTGGTGCGCTGCTTGCGCTCCTGTTGGTACTGTTCATGCTGCTGCTCCAGCGCGTCACGGGCGGTGTGGTAGAGCGCCTCGTAATATTCCACCTGACGCTGCAGGCTGTCACATGTGCCGGTGATATATACCGTATCGCCATGAGTGGCGACCTTGATATTGGCCTGTCCACTACGCTTGGTATAGGCTGCACCTTCCGGCAATTTAAGGAGGCTGTCCACGGATACGGCTATCTCCACCTTGCTCTCCGGGATTATCTCCCACCGGGTCTGCTTTATTATTGTCGCTGTAGTGTCCCGGATTTCGGTCACCGAGGTTGTCTGCGACTGCTCCGAAGTCGATTTCCGGGTTGACGCGCAGCTTGTAAAGAACAGGGCAGCCGTCAGAATGAGGACAAGCAGAGGCAGCCTCCACTGCTTTACGCAACCGGGCCATTTCTCTCTTGGTAGAGGCCATCTCACGCTTGTTGGCCTGAAGATCCTCTCGTGTTGCATTGAGTTCATCTTTTAAGGGTTTAACGATATTTTCGACAAGGATACGGGTGGCATTCTCGGTGTTTGTGATATGCACCGTCTCAGCGTCAGCCCTCGCCTTCTCGGCATCGGCATTAGCCTTGCGCACGGTGGCCTTGAGAGTAATCACACCCACTACCATCGCGAGGAAACCACCGCCAAGGAGTATGTTGAGTATTTCGCTGAATGTCATCGCCACTCGTATTTATGTCGTTACTGATTTATTCCGATTGATTTGAGCCACTTCTGCACATCGAAACTCGGACACCCTTTGGCAGCCACCTCGTTATGGCCGATTATACGGACATTGGGGAAGCGACGGTGGAAGTCCTTCACATAGGTTTCCATTGCTTTAAGCTGAGCCGCTGTACGCGTATCCTTTACTTTGTTCTGCCAGTTTGGTACAGACTGGGGAGGGCATCCTCCGGCATACACCACATGGCGGCTGATGGAGTTATAGCCTTTGGCTCCATTGGTGATTTCCCATGGATCTACGTTGGCATCCTCATTATTGTCAACGAGACGCTCTACCGTGCCGTCAAGGTGGATAAGGTCTGTATAGCCGACCTGTTTCCATCCACGGCCACCGGCAGACACCGGGCTGAGGTGCATGCGCCGGATATCGGCGGATGTCACCTCGCGCCCTTCAGGAGTCGCAGTGCAGTGAAGTACAAGATACTTGAGCTTTGCCATTATTCGGTATCTGCTTCAGGTTTCTTGACATTGGCAGCTTTGAGGGCGGCCGAGAACTTGGGAGTGGCACGCGAGTCGAGCACTACGAGTTCCTCACCGAAGGCGATGTTGGTATCGGCCATCATGAGCAGCTTGAAGAAGTAGAGCTCAGAGGCGTTGGCATACTTGTCAATCTGGATCACGTTCTCGTCGTTCTGCAGGTTGACGGCAGCGAAGAAGTTGCCGTCAGCATCGGGAGAACAGAGAGTTGCGATGAGCACTCCTTCGGGCCACGCTGCTACAGTCTCAATTGTGATGCCCTTATAGCGCTTGCGATTGATCTCAGTCTCGCTGGCGTTCTTGGCCTCGCGCTCGGTGAGTTCGTCATCGTATTTGTCGAAGTCCTCGACACTCATTATGATGCGGAGGTTGGGATTTTCGCGCATTGCCTTGGGGATAGCCTTACGCACGGCCTTGAGCTTTTCGACCATCGTGGTTGCCTTGGATCCGTCGACGAGGATATAGTCCGGATCTTTTGCGGCCTGGGTGAGGATGCCGTTCATGAGCTTGTCATCATCGGTGCCCTCGGCATACTCGCCGTTGACGTAGTGATGCCCGAGTTCGAACTGAACCTGCTTAGAAAGTGCGTCGAGAAGTGCGTTCTGACCTTCAGGAGGCAGTTCGCGGAACACGAGGTTGCCTGTCGGCTGCCACTTGCGCCAGACGTGCTCGAACTGGCGTGGGTTGAACACTGTGAAGGCCATGAAGTCGTGGGGCGTAAGAATCTTCTCAGACCAGTTGAAATCGCCCTTGGAATCCTCTACTGTAGGATTCTCCTTGCGTTTCTGGAGCATCTTGCCGGTCTTGAGACGAGGAATACTCATGCTCTTCTCCACACCGGGAATAACCATGATAAGCCCCTTGCTCACGAGCTCGTTGCCCGTGGCAGCTTTGGCAAGGATACGTTCCAGTACCTCACCGTTGTAATTAGTATTGTCTACTTTGATTGCCATTGCTGATAATGGATTTAAGTGTTATTATTTATTGCAGTTAGCGCGGATCTCGTCCATACACTCCTCCCACGGGCTCTTGGCCGGAGCCGAAGTAGGTGCGGGGTCGGTGGAAAGTGTGCCGCTAAGTTTGACCGCCGGGGTCATGGCGGCGAGGGTGGTGTTGAGATCTTCGATGCCGACCTTTTTGCCGAGGCCGATAAAATGGTCTTTTTGGTCGGCATTGATTTTCTTGGCGGCCACCGCGGCATCGACAGCAGCGGTGATCTGAGCGAGTTTGAGGTCGTCGTTTTCCTTGCGCATCTTCTCTACCTCATCTTTCGATGACTTGAGTTCCGCGAGTTTGGCGTTCACTGTGGCCTCGTCAGCCGTTTCCGGCAAGCCCAGTGTAAGGGCGATTTGCTTGAGTTCCATTTGCGGTTGATTGTTATTTGAGTTATTGTTTAGCAGGGGAAGGGGGCAGTCACTCCCATCTCCAAGCGTTATTTGTGTTCCATCTTTACGCAGCACAATGGCGTCATCGTTGGCTCCAATGTCAACCACCGACACTTCATATATCCGGCTTTTTGTAACCGTCGGTCGTGTCTGCCCTTCGACAAGATGTTCGGCCTCCTTACTGGTCTCCAGTACATCAAAACCTATGCTTACCATACGCAGTGAGCCGAATTCCCATTGCTTCTTGCACTGTCTCGACAGTTCCGTTGCCTCGTCAAAGCACGGCTCTCCGGTTATCTCACCGTCCTCGACGCGGATATCCTTCATATAGCCGATTACCTTGCCGCGCTCATGCATATAAAGCAGAAGCGGATTTCGCTCATATTGTGATACGTCCACCCCGGAAGTCAGCACACGGTATCCGTAGCTGTTGAGGGTATCATTTGTCAGTCTAACTCGTTTGCCCATGTCTGTGCGATAATGATTTTCGGTGCAAGTTTACGCTGATAATCACCTATGCTCCAAAAAAGTGTGCAATGGTTGCACACTTGTATGCAATGGTTGCACACTTTTTTTGAACCCACCGCTTTTACCGCCACCTTTGCACCATATTAACCGCATTATCGCATACTCAGATATGGCAACTAAGGATAACGAAAAGAAAAAATCATTGGCAAGATCGCTGTTCATGTCCGGCATGGAGATGACCGAGATAGCCGCCAAAGTGGATGTGTCACGTGTCACCATCTCCAAATGGTGCAATGCTGACGGTTGGAAAGAGGCGCGTGCCGCAAAGAATATTACACGTCCGGAACTTGTGAATAAGATTCTGCTCTCAATCGACACGCTCATCGAACAGGCCAACGCCACAAATGATCCAACCCAGATGGCCGGTCTGGCAGATAAGCTCGCCAAGTTCTCAGCGGTCATCGAGAAGCTCGACAAGAAGGCTAACATAATCGATGCCATCGATGTGTTCAAGGCCTTCTCAGGGTGGCTCGAATTCAGGGCGCAAACCGACCCGTCAATTACTTTGGAACTTATCCAAAAAGTCAACCAACTTCAGGATATGTTCATCATTGAGTCAATCGGCAAAGGCGGGGTGATCTGATATGGCTACCGTTGCTGACATCAAAAAGGCGATTGCGGATTGGAATGACCATTGCAAGCGTGTTCGCTCCCTCACTCCCATCACTATGTCGGTGGCCAAGGAGTCACCATCAGAACGGGACCGGCGCATACGCCGTCTGCAATCCAACTACGCCGCCTTCTGCGAATATTACTTCCCCCATTACCTGACGCTCCGCGATAAGGTAACAGGCGAGGCTCTGCGCGTTATCCACAATGCCCCGTTCCACAATGCCGCTGCAATGAAAGTCAAGAACACTCCTAACCTAAAGGCAGTGTTCAAATGGCCGCGCGGTCACGCTAAATCAACGCATTTTGATATTTTTCTGCCGCTTTGGCTAATGTTTCAGCCCAAACGGCTCATTAATTTCATGGTCGTTGTAGGCAAGAGCGAGGACAGTGCCAACCGTCTGCTTGCCGACATACAGGCAGAGCTTGAATACAACCAACGTATCATATCTGATTTCGGTGAGCAGAAAAGTGCCGGCACATGGACCGAAGGAGAATTCAAGACACAAAGCGGCAACAAGTTTCTTGCTGTGGGTCGAGGTCAGTCTCCGCGCGGTCTGCGTGATCGTGAGTCACGCCCCGACTATATTGTCATCGATGACCTTGATGACGATGAACTGTGTCGCAACGAGAAGCGCGTGAAAGACCTGACCGATTGGGTCAAGGAGGCTCTTTTCGGTGCGCTTGATGTGGGTCGCGGTCGCTTCATAATGGTTGGCAACCTTATCTCCAAATGCTCGGTGCTTGCCAACCTATGCAATACAAAGGGGGTGCATGTCTCCGAGATCAAGGCCATCGACCGCAACGGCAACCCGGTATGGGCTGAGAAGTGGACTAAGGAGGAAGCGCAGGAGTATGCCGATTTTGTCGGCTTCCGGGCCTGGAACAAGGAGATGATGCATAACCCCATCAACGACGGTTCCATATTCCGGCACGACTGGATCCGCTTCAAACGTCTGCCCAAACTTGAAAAATACGAGATGCTCGTGTGTTACACCGACCCCTCATTCAAATCAACCTCCGCCAATGACTACAAGGCATCGCGCTTGTGGGGTAAGATTGGCACGGAGCTGCATCTGATAGACTGCTATGTCCGGCAGGATACCGTGTCCGGCATGGTGCGGTGGCTCTATGATTTATATGAGCGCACACGCGACCGGGTGGCCATCTCTTTCTTTATGGAGGCGAACTTCATGCAGGACATCATTCTTGATGAGTTCGCTGCGGAAGGCAATCTGCGTGGCTATCAGTTGCCGCTCCTGCCCGACAAGCGCAAGAAGCCGGAGAAGATCCAGCGCATCGAGGCGGTGTCCCCGTTGTGGGAGCGCGGCTTCGTATTCTACAATGAGGCGTTGAAGGATTCGCCGGACATGCAGGTGGGCATTGAACAGACCCTCGCCCTCGAGCGCGGTTCCCGGGTGCATGACGACGCTCCCGATGCAGACGAGGGTGCGATATGGTATCTTCAGCGCAATACCAGGCAATCTACTTTCAAACCGGTGCTGGTCCCGCGACCGCGCCCTAAAAATATGTGGTGATGTTTATCGACAAGGAAGATTATAAGGTGGTCATCGGTGATGCCGCCTTCAAGGTCATATCACAGGCTGACCCGGACACCGTAGCCAATGCCGAATTAGAGGCTGTGGAGGAGATGTCGGGCTATCTGCGCCCGGTATATGATACCGAGGCCATTTTCTCGGCGGCCGGCAACGACCGCAACCGGCTCGTGGTGATGTACACCGCCGACATCGCTCTGTACCATCTGTCCGCGGCACTGCCGCAAAAGATGGGTTCGGAAATACGCAAGGAGCGGTACGACCGGGCCATAAAATGGCTTGAGGGGGTGCAGTCAGGGCGCATCGTACCAGACCTGCCTTTGGTCGAGGATACCGACGGCAACGGCGCCGCCATCGGCATATCCTTTCACTCGGCGCCCAAACTCAATCATGACTGGTGACTATGGGCAAAAGAAATAAACGCACCTTATCCAAGCAGAGAAAGGTGGAGGCAGAAAAGCGCTCCGCCCTGATAATGGAACTGTACCGCACATCAGAGCGTCTCGCGCAGAGCGACATCGAAAAATGGCGCTCTGCTTGGCAGTCGGCTATCGATGTACGCAATCCGAACCGCCTCCGGCTGCTTGACATATACCGTGACGCGATGGTTGACTCTCACCTCTCCGGCTGTATTCAGCAGCGTGTGGGATTTGTAATGTCTCGCTCGTTCAAACTTGTCAACGAGAAGGGCGATGCCGATGACAATGCGCTGCACCTCCTTGATCAGGCTTGGTTCAAGGATCTGTGCCGCTACTGTCTTGAGGCGAACTGGTACGGGCACTCCCTCATCGAGCTTGGCGATGTGATAAAGGACGGTGACGGCTGCCCCACTTTCAGTGGTGTCCGGCTCATTCCCCGTCGGCATGTCATTCCTGAATACCACCGGGTGGTGACCCATGTAGGCTACACCTGGCAGAACGGTATCGATTACCGGGAGCGTCCGTGGGCCGACTGGCTTATCGAGATGGGGCAACCCGACGATCTTGGCCTATTGTTGAAAGCTGCCATGCACACCATACCGAAAAAGCACGCTATGGTGTTCTGGGATAACTTCGCCGAGATATTCGGTATGCCCTGGCGTATCGCCAAGACATCTACACGCGACCCGAAGGAATACCAAAGCCTTCAGGACATGGTGTTCAACGGAGGCCGCGCCATGGGCGCTGTTGTCGGTATGGAAACGGATATTCAATTCATAGAGTCCGGCAAGGGCGATGCTTTCAATGTATATGACAAGCGCATCGACCGCGCCAACTCGGAAATCTCCAAGCTGGTCATCGGTCAGACAATGACCATCGAGGACGGCAGCTCCCTATCCCAGTCGCAGACTCACCTTCAGGTGTTTGAGAACCTCGTTGAGTCCGACCGCGACAAATTGCGCGATATGGCGAATAACAAGCTGCTCCCCCTCATGGTGCTTCATGGGTTCCCGGTCAAGGGGCTGCGCTTCGAGTGGGACGACGCTATCGATTACACACCGGAGCAGCAGGTGGCATACGAGACTATGATTGCCGACCGCTACGAAGTGGATCCTTCATATTTTGCCGATAAATATGGTATGCCGGTCGGTGAGCGCAGGAATCCTGTGGCCCTGCCGGAACCCGACAAAGATGATGAGAAGAAGGGCAAGCCGGAGGAGGACGACAAACGGCAGCACTCTTTTTTCGATTAAGCCCCTCTGACTACGAGGGGCTGCACCGCCGCTATGCCTCGCTCCTGGCAGACTGTCCGGAACTGGAGACGCTTGCCAAACCGGGTGATGATATGCGCCGCAGGCTGTCATCTCTGTTCGAAGGCATGATGCGCTCTCTTTTCAAGGAAGATGCCGCGGAGTTCCGCATTGAACTTGTGGCGGATCCGGCTGTGCAGGAGTTTGTCGGTACACATGCGTCGGCTCTTGACTCCGCCTTTGAAAAAGTCGAGATGTCCGATGCCATGCGCCGGAGGCTCACACGATCCAATTACATCTTCTCCGGCATGAAGGCGTTCCATGAGCTCAACGAGGCTTTCCCCTCACTGCTTGATGAAAATGGCAATCGAAAGACGTTTGAACGGTTTTTGAACGATGTTCAAACGATAGACAAAACCTATAATGCCAACTACCTTCGTGCCGAGTACAACTTTGTCGCGGGGTCTGCGGAAATGGCGGCACGGTGGGAGTCGTTCATGCAGGATGGTGACCGATACTATCTCCAGTACCGCACACAGCGCGATGACAAGGTGCGCCCGGAACACGCCGCTCTCGACCGCGTGACTCTGCCTCCGTCCGACTCATTTTGGGAGGAATTCTACCCGCCTAACGGTTGGAACTGTCGCTGTACGGTGGTGCAAGTCCGCAAATCAAAATGTCCAGCTACCAACCATGATGAAGCGATGCGACTGGGTGACGAGGCTCTGCAACGCGACTCCAAAGGTATCTTCCGCTTCAACGCCGGCAAGGAAGGCAAGTCGGTTCCGGACTACAACCCCTACACCATACGCCGCTGCCGGGACTGCGATGTTGCCAAAGGTAAAGCCAAACTCGCCCGGTTTGTGCCGGATAATGAGGTGTGCCGTGCGTGTCAACTTCTCCATCAGTGTGAACAACTGAGAGGCGAAGTCATCAGCCATGGCAAAGGTTCTATTGAAATAAGCCATCTTGTAGATCGCAACGACAGCGATTTCTCACGGCTTATGCAGGTAGCTGAATTTTTTGCCAAAGATGGAGCGTCAGTTGTACTGTCTCCAAAGATGACTCGTCCGGCAAAATTCGACTATGATTGTGTATATGGCTCATTAAAGGGGACTCCATTCTATGGCAAATGCCCCGACCTTAAGATTGGAGAATTCTGGTACGAGCATGAGGGCTTTACTTCCGACAATCCCAAACGCGCCTTTAACAACATGATGAACCACGGTCTTAAACAGTCTAACCGCATAATCATAGACCGACCGGGGCTCACTGAGCGATACATGAGAAACAGTGTCATTAACCGCCTAAAATTGGGCGCTAACATTGAAGAAGTTTGGATTCGTGAAACCGATGGAATTCTGACCCTTCTGTATAAAAAAACGGACGGCCAGCCATAAGGCCAGCCCCCGTGGACAACGAGTCGGTAGTCATTAGCTACGGAATCGTTGGTGCAAATATAACACTTTATTTTCAAATACAGCTCTTTATGAAGAAGTTTTTTACATTTCTCAAAAAATCCAACCGCTACAAGCATCTTTTAGGCGGTTTCCTCGTGGGTATTTTTGCCTGTAATCCCCTCGGGGCACTCTATTCGGCAACGGTCGCCGGCTCCTGTCTTGAGCTGAAAGACAAACTCCACGGCTGCCCCTGGGACTGGATCGACTGGTTTCTGACCGCCGCCGGAGGGGGTGTGGCCGCCATCTTTTGGCTATTCGTGTAACATTTTCCAAATGGTACGCCGTTTTATGAGTAAATTTGCAGTCCCAAAGGCTGTGTCCCCCAATAGGCCGTGTGGTCTATCGCGGCAACAACAACGCGAATGCGAATGGCGGCGTGTCGTACGCGAATGCGAATAACGATGCTTCGAATACGAACGCGAATGTCGGGTCGCGCCTGGACAACCAATCATCGGCGTACATCACCGGGGACGTGTCCCCATTGAGGTGCCGAGAGGGACAGGCCTCGGCAAAAGCATGGTTACCATGGAAAGCCGGAACATCAAGTGACTGGGTAGGGTTTGGTAGGCGCAAGCTCGAACAACCCGGACCCGGAAGTAGGAAGGCTCAGAGAGCCGTAATTTTCAATTTATCCAAACTCTTTCACAACTATGCGCAGGGAAGGACATATCATCGAGGAGATTGTGGCATACCCCAATATGTCGCAGTCATTCGATCAGGTGCTCCGCGGAACCGTCCGCAAACGGAGTCGCCAGGGCCGGTGGCTTCTCGCCCACCGCGAGGAGGTCATCGCTGAATTGTCCGCAAAAATCGCCGACGGTTCTTATTACATCGCCGGAGGCTACCGTGAGCGCACCATCGTCGAGGGTGGCAAGGAACGACACATTCAGATTCTGACGATGAAAGACCGCATAGCCTGTCACGCGATTATGGCTGTGGTCGACGCGCACATCAAGCGTCGGTTCATCCGCACGACCGGAGCAAGCATCAAGGGGCGCGGCATGCACGACCTGAAGGCGTATATCGAGCGTGACATGAGGGATAATCCGGAGCAGACACGCTACTGCTATAAGTTCGACATCTCTAAGTTTTATGAGAGTGTTGACCAGCGGATGCTGATTGACTGCGTGCGCCGGGTGTTCAAGGATGCCAAACTCATCGCAATCCTCGAGAGGTTCATCTGCATGATGCCGGAAGGAGTGAGCATAGGGCTGCGCTCTTCACAGGGGCTGTGCAATCTGCTGCTGTCGGTCCATCTCGATCATGTGCTGAAGGACAGGCTCGGTGTGAAATACTTCTACCGTTACTGCGATGACGGTGTGGTTCTCGCCGCCACGAAAGAGGAGCTTTGGAAAATCCGCGATGCCGTACACGAATGTGTGGAAGCTATCGGGCATACCATCAAGGCTAACGAGAGGGTGTTCCCCGTGACCGAGGGCATCGACTTCCTGGGATACGTCATCTATCCCGACCACGCGCTGCTGCGCAAGCGCATAAAAGTGAAATTCGCCCGGAAGATGGGCGAGGTCAAAAGCCGCAAGAGACGGCGTGTGCTGACCGCATCGTTCTACGGTATGGCCAAGCACGCCCAATGTAATAATCTATTCATTAAATTAACAGGCAAAGCAATGAAATCTTTTAAGGATTTGAATGTCGCTTACAAGCCCGATGACGGCAAGAAGCGATTCCCCGGTGCCGTAATAAGCATCCGGGAACTGGTAAACCTCCCCATCGAGGTCTACGACTTCGAGATGGGCGTAACAACCTCTCAAGGGCCCGACCGCTGCGTCGTGGCCATCAAGGTCAATGGAGAGCCGAAGAAGTTCTTCACTGACTCTAAGGAGATGAAAAACATTCTCCAACAGATCAAGGAACAGCCCGACGGCTTCCCATTCACAACAATACTGAAATCGGAATCTTTCGGGCAAGGTAAAACAAAGTACATCTTCACCTGACTATGCAAAGAGTCCAAGGCAATCCGCAAGTGGCACTTTTAGAGTGCACCAATCCTGTCCGCAACCGATGGCGCGTCCGCTGGGATGTGACCACCGACGCATACGGCATCACCTCCTATATGGAGCAACAGTTGAACCACCGCCCGACAGTCGATGAGATCAAGGCACTCATCAGCGGTTGGATCAGCGACCGCACGGCCGCCAGAATCCTCACCGGCTTTTCCTATGATGGTGTCCCGGTGTGGCTATCGGTCGAGAACCAGTCCAACTACCAACGCGCCTACACTCAGGCCAGCCTCGGTCTGCCCGGCGCGCTCCCGGTGACTTTCAAGTTCGGCACTGACGATGCGCCGGTATACCGCACTTTCGACACTCTGCCTGAGCTTGAGGCTTTCTACACCGCATATTCGGCACACATCCAAAATGTGCAGCAGGAAGGTTGGAAGGCTAAGGATAATATTGACTTGGGACTCTACAGCGTGGACTGACCTGAGGCAGACCCTTCGGGGGAGGGTATAAAAAAATGCCCCCGGCCTGTTAAATAGTCGTCTCACTTACTCTTTAACACAACCCGCGTAGGGAAGCTCGCCGGGGGCACAATGCCCTCTTCCGAGCTTCCCTACGCGGGTGTTTGAATAAGTGAGACAGTGCAAATTTAGCAATTTTTTCGGATATGACCATATTTGAGATTCTGAAATTCAACCGGGAGCTGCTCAATCGGCTCCGAAATGCCGGCATCAGACTGGAGGATGCCGACTACATAGACCTTTTTGTTGACTTCAACGATATGGTCGGCAGGGGCGACAAGGTGTCATACGCCGTGGCCATACTCGCCGACCGCTACGACATAAGCGAGCGAAAGGTCTACAGCCTGGTGAAGCATTTTCAAAATGACTGCAATCCCGGTGCAGTATGATTTGGTGTCGCCATGGTGTCCGGCATTCTCCGGCACTGTAACTTTGCCGTACACTAATACGGCATCATTATGAACAAGTATCATCAGATTCTCTCCAAGGTGCTTGACGAGGGCAGACACCAGTCGAACCGCAAGGGCGACATCATCTATCTTATCAACGAGCAGTTATCCCTCACCCCTTCCGACCTGCTCGATATTTTCGAGAGCCACGGCATAGCCCGCAAGAAGCTCCGCAGCGAACTGTCGCTCTTCATGAGCGGCGAGAGGCAGACGGAGAAGTATCGCGAGGCGGGCATCAACTGGTGGGATTATTGCGGCCCGGTACTGGTCAACTCCTACCCCACCTACTTTGAGAAACTCCCGCCGCTAATTGAGCGCATCAACCGGGAGAAACGCTCTTCAAAAAATTACGTCCTGTTCCTGGGCGCGACCGGCGCGGAGTCCAACCAGCAGCCCTGCCTCTCGCTCATTCAGTTTCAGATCGACAATGGCGAGCTGGTGCTGACCGCCTACCAGCGCAGCTCAGACGCCAACCTCGGACTCCCCGCCGACATCTACCATCTCTATCTCATTGCCCGGCAGATTGACCTGCCCCTGCGCTCCATCACACTCTTCCTCGGCAATGTCCACATATATTCCAACAACATCGACCGCACCCGGGCCCTGCTTGCCGGCGACGACGGCGTTAAATTCGAGCTGAACGTATGAGCCGCATGTATCTATCGGCGCCACTCCCTTTCGTGGGGCAGAAGCGCATGTTCGCCCGCCACTTTGCCGAGGTGGCACGCCAATACCCCGAGGACACAATATTCGTTGACCTTTTTGGTGGCAGCGGCCTGCTGTCGCACATAGCCAAGCACGTCCACCCGGGGGCAAGGGTGATTTATAATGATTTCGACAATTACCGGTTCCGCCTCCTGAATATCAGGCGGACCAATGCGCTGCTCGACCAGATCCGTCCAATCGCCTCGCGCTTCGGCCGCCATAAGGCCATCACAGGTGAGGCGCGCGAGGAAGTGTTCGCGCTGCTTGAGCAGGAGGAACGTGAACATGGCTACCTCGACTTCATCACACTGTCATCATCACTGTTGTTCTCGATGAAGTACAAGCTGAGCATCGACGGCATGCGCAAGGAGGCTCTATATAATAATGTGCGGAAAGCCCCCTACCCGGACTTCACCGACTACCTCGAGGGGCTTGAGATTGAGTCGTGCGACTACCGGGAACTGTTCGAGCGTTTCAAGGATGTGCCGGGAGTGGTGTTCCTGGTTGACCCGCCATATCTATCCACCGATGTCGGCACCTACCGCATGTACTGGAGACTCGCCGACTACCTCGATGTACTGTCAGTGCTGCCGGGACACAATTTCATCTACTTCACCTCGGAGAAGTCATCCATCACGGAGCTCTGTGAATGGATGGGCCGCAATCCCAACCTCGGCAATCCTTTCGAGAATTGCCTCCGGCGCGAGTTCAATGCCACAATGAACTACTCGGCCAAATACACCGACATCATGCTTTACACCGACCCTTCCTCCTCAAATATCCTGCCGGACGCCGTGTGAGCCGCACACGCGCCCACTGTCGCAAAAGAGAGCCGCTACCCGATAAAGGTAACGGCTCTCTGCTTTTGTCGCGACACGGCGCGTTTATGGGGCTATTTGTCAAGACTACGTATGCCGACACATGTGTAGGTCTCGATGTTCTCTACTATCTCCTCGTGGTTGTGGTTGGTGGCGGACGCGGCAAGGTCAAACTCACCGAATGTCCCACCCTCCATGTTAGCGAGTACCCGGTGGATTCTGTGCAACAGTTGGAACTGCTCCACGTTGCTCTCGGCAGTCCAATCGGTCACGACATGGAGATTGACAGTGACCGCACCACGATACTCCAGCCCATGCACAACGGGGTTCCACTGTATGGGAGCAAACTCTATGAACACTGCCGGACGCCCCCATGCGGTTTCCTGCTCGATGAATTCCACATTGTGGTTCCAAAGATCGATGTGCTTGATCATGGGAATGTCACTGAGATGCCTTTTAATGGCATTATATAATTCTTCTCTTACTGTCATTTAATGTTGAAATCTATGTCGTTGATATAGTCTGTGAGGTTTTCCTCGATGATTTCCCGGACTGCGGCCTCGACCTCCGGCGATGTGCCGAGGAATTGCCGCTTGGGAATTTTGATTGTGGCCCCGACCTTCATGAGCGCCATCGCCTTCCAGAAATCAGCCTCCGTGCCGAGCTGACGGTTGCGTTTGTCGTTACGCATGGAGCCGTCTTTTTTTCGGCCGAAGGAGCCGGTGGCCGAATAATATTTGTACCAGAAGAAGCGTTTCATCTTGGCGGTGACCTTTATCGCGCCTCCCTCGTTGTGAATGGCGGCATAGGGTTCTGTCGTGTAGAAGGTGATGCTGTTGTCGGTGGTCCGGCTCGTGATGCTCTGCCGGAGTCGACCGGAATCCACCAGGATATGGCCACCCGGGCGTGTGGGACTTTTGCGACGCGCCCAGGCCTGCGTGAAGAATGCCTGGCGCTCGAAGTTCTCGTCAAACTCCTCGCCGAGCTCCACCTGAATGTCCTTGAGGATGCGCCGGAATACTGTCTTTACCTGACTGTCAATGTCACTCATTTTCGTTGTCTTTTGGCGGGTCTTCATCGGCAAAGTCAAAAAGGCTTGGCACGTTCGACGCCACGACCGGGTTTTCAAGCCCTGCCGTGGCGTTCATTATGTTATAGAAGGTGCGCTCGCTGATGAAATAAACCGGATATATGTACCTGCGCCATATCTCCCGGTTTGACAACCCGCTTCTTGCGTGCTGGTCATATATCCGGTTTATGCCCTCGACGCGCTTCCTGTATGACATGCCGCGCGTTTTTGCCATTGCTTCAGATCATCGTTTATGGGTTCTTGGTTTATATGGTCTGATGTCAAGGACGGTCTCGCTGCTCACAGTCACGCGGCCGCTCCCCTCGCACTGGAGGCAGGTGTGAAACTCGCCTCCCTCATCTCCTGCCACCCTGCCGGTGCCTTTGCAGACGCGGCAGATGGCGATTTTCGGTGGATGCACTATCTCTCTTTTCATGGCTCGATGATTTCAGTCCACTGCGGTCATGTCAAGAGGTATGTATCGCCACGCGCCTTTCTCGTCCTTGTATTCGGCGCGGATGTAGCGCTTGGTGACGGTGGGCTGGTAGCTTTCCTCGATGATCTTCACTCCCTCGATGAAACGTTCGTCGCCGCTGTCATCGGCCATCTTGCGGAGCTGGAGCACCTTGCTCGCCTTGATGTTGCCCTGACCGTCTCGGCTCAGCAGCCGAAGCACGGCGTTGACAAGGGCCCGAGAGTTGTCATCTTTGGCGAGGCTCTCGATGTATTTTTTCACCATCGCTATGCCGTCCTCGACCGTGTCGCGGTAGCCGTCGATGCAGTTGACCCCGAGGGTCAGACGCAGGGTGCTGTCGGAGGTGGTGAACGTGTGGCTGCGCTGGTCGTCCCTTGTGAGTCCGAGTATCTCGGATTTCATCTTCAGCACGGCATCGAAGTTGCCGAAGATCGTATCCTTGACCGTCTTGAGAGCCTCGCTCATCTCCCGGAGCTGGGGAATGGCGGTGCGAATCTCGTCATCGACCATGTTCGCATACTCGCCGCGCTGGCGCTTGCGCTCCTCCGCGGCTCTTTTCTTTTCGTCCTCGGCTTTCCATGCCTCGTAACGCTTCCGCTCTTCAGCGGTCATTGTAACTTGTTCCATACTTTTACTTTTTATGGGGTTGTTGTTATGTGGGTTGTCAGTTTAGGTCGGGCCGTTGACTGCCGATGTCGATGAGGGTAATCTGAGGCTTTGCTTTCTGCCTGGCAGCCTCGGCTTCTCGAGCCGCTCTTTTCTCGGCAGCGATGGTGAATCCTCCCTTGCTGTCGATGGCGCGGAGCTTGCGCCGGAGCTGCGGATGCTCATCCGCCGTTATCCGGGCGAATTCCTTTCCGGCGATACGCGGGTCAAGGCAGAATCTGTTGATCCGGTTCCAGTCGGTGGTATCGATGCCGGCCTTCTGCATCAGCTTGAGGGTGGCACTGCGCTCTTTGCGGAGTTCCTCCTTGTACCGGCTCTGCCCCTCGAGGGACTCGCAGCAACGGTCATATTCCTGCCGGGTCATCTCCCGGAGGCTGTCGGTGCGTCCGTTGGTGAACTGCGACACCATCTGGCGCTTGAAGTCGTCCCGGTCGCCGATGCCGCTCAGCTTGCGGATAGCGGTGTAGAACCGCCCGAAGTTAGTCACTTGCTGTGCCATAGTCGGGTTCTATTACTTGGAATCCTCTCATTTTGAGAATGCGCGCCATCAATGATGTTGATGGAAGATACTCGAATACACCAAGCGGATACCTTTCCACATACCCGGCCACTGCTTCTTCGGAAGCGTAGTCTATGTTCTCGTTGATGAACCGGGTCTTTTCAGTGCGCCCTAATTGTCGGAACACTTTTTCTAATTCTCTATTTGCCATACTAATTTTCGTTATTGGGTTTCCAGTCTATTGTCACCAGCGCAATCACTTCGCCGGTCCCCTGACAGTCGGGGCAAGGCTCCGTTTCCGGCTCCTGTTGGTTGGTATGGAACCACCCGCGCCCGTTACAATAGGGGCAGACCATCGGGCGGGTGCAGAATGCCTCCTTGCGGATTCTGCCGCTTGGTTCCAGGATCAATATTTCTTTTCTCTGGCTCATGTCACACCGGGTTGTTTGTTGTTTTCAAAATTCCTTCTTCCCACACAGGGTAATAGACTCCGGCCTCGGGGGTAAATCGGCCCTGGCAGTATGCCTTGTAACCTGCGACCCTTACCTTCACGCCGGCGTAATACTTGAGGCGTTTGGCGGGCTTGCCCATCGGCTGTCCTTTGTCCTCCTGGCTGATGAAGATGAAGCATTTCCGAGGGAAGCGTTCTATCAGGGCTATGGTCTCGGGGTATTCCCACTCGGCTTTCTGAAAGCTGTCGATGATGATGAACTTCGGACTCTTGGCCCGGCGCAGTCTCTCGGTCAGCTCCTCGATGGTGTCGGTGGTGGCGATGCGGAAACGTCTCTGGACGTCTTTCACCCTGAACCGAGCGAGACGCTGCTGAAACGACTGGCTAACGCCTTCCTCGTAGCTCATGTAGAGCGTCGTGCCGTATTCGCAGAGCTTCTTCGCAAGCTGCATCACGAAACTGCTCTTGCCGGCGGCAGAGGGGCCGTGGATGAGCCATGTGGCGTTTATCTCCGGGTGACCGAAGGCACGGGCCCATTCGCCGTCCCACTGGAGGGTGGCGTAGGTCTTGGCAAGCACCTCTTTCGGACTGTACGCTCTTTTTGGCATGGTTATTCATCTTTAAGTGGTTTCGCTTGCAAGGCAGTCACTAACAGTTCTGCGGCATTCACCGCTGCTATAGCTGCCGCTGCAAGTTGTTCTTTTCCGTCACAAGGAAGCCGGATACTGTTCTCCAGTATCAGAGGATAGATTTCCTTGGCTATCTCATAGCGGCGCTGCTCCCAATCAATCTCGCCGCTCTGGAGTCGGCGTCCCATGCGGATCACTGTCTCCATATATTGTTTTTCAATCACTGTCATATTCTTCTTATTTTTTTGCGTTTACATAACACCATCCAAGCAGACGGTTGAAAGGAAGGGCTATCCCATGAATAGTTCCGAACACTCCGAAGTCACCGTCCTCATCGACCTCACCGTCAGAATATCCTTCATAGACTTTGAAATCGGACATTACAAACCGAGCCTTTCGGTTCCTGTCTATCTTCGCGAATGCTCCGGGCGATTTCAGCACCCGACGGCTCCCATCAGCGAAATTCACTTTTATTTTTACGGTGTCCATCATTGCCTTTTAAGTTTTTCGATTTCAGTATATACCCGCCGCAGACCGCCGCCGCTCTTGCGGACTATCAGGGCGATGTCCGCGCCCTCCGGCGCGTTGACCTTGGCCACGATGCGCGCCTGTTCGTGGAGAAACGCTTTGCGGTCGTTGGCCTCGTCCGGCACCACCTTGGAGTAGCGGTCGCCGAACCTGCTCAGCATCTCGGTGTAGCCCACCTTCTTGCATTCTATGGAGCGGTTGATTTTTTCCTTGAGTCCGTCGGCTCCCATCATGTACCAGCCGCAGCAGCGCTCTGTGGCGTTCCACAGTGCCTTGAGTTCAAGGAAGGCCTCATACTGGAGGTCACCGGCCTCATCAAGTATCACGAGAGGGTTGTCGATACCGCGCAGGTAATACACAAGGTCATCGTAGACATCGGCGTAGCGTCCCTTGGCATCCACGCCAAACTCAGCCGCAATCTTGCGTATGAGCTTGAGTTTGGTCTTGACCTGGGAGCAGTCGATATAGACAGCGTTGCGGTGGTTCTGCACATAGCACCGGGCGGTGAAGGTCTTTCCGATGTTCGGAAGATCGCAGAGTATGCCGCTGAGGCTCGACTGCTGGCAGAGCTCAAGCTGGGCCGTGATGTACTGGAAGGCCGGGGTGTTGGCCGCCTTCCATTCGATTTCGCCCCGGAGGCTGACGCCCAGCTTGCGGGCGATGCTGATCCAGTTGGAGTCGCTGAGCACCCGGTCGGTCTGTCCGTTCTTGACGGCACTGTAGACCGAGGTCGTGATGCCGAGGGAGGAGGCGTGCTTGGCATCGCTCGGGTAGTTCCGGCGCGCCGCGCTGATCGCCGCCATGATTTTGTTTTTGATTTCCGTTGTAATCATATTCTTACGGTGTTATAATGTCATTCTATTGGTCATTGAATCCGGCCTTGGCCCAGTCTATGCTGCTGAATGCCGTTGCCGGGATCTCCTCCATGGCGGCCACCGGGGTCATTTCCACGGCCTCCGCCGGGCTTTCGGGTTGCCTTGACCGTTTTATAGTGCCGATGCGCATGGGCGCGTTGTCAGCGATGTATTTCTCGAATTGCGCCCTCTTTCCGCATTGTTCGGCGAAGATTGCCCGGTCCTCATCTGTCTGTTCGGCGTAGACGCGGTTGAATGTCTGTGTCTTGCTGACCTTGTCGATGTAGGTGCCCCCCTGGAAGATGAACACGTCCTCGGGTTCGCCGTTCTCATCGGGCAGGTAGTAGGCGGTGACCTTGAGGTTGTTCGGCTCAAGCCGCTCTATCACGCTCGGGTGGCTCAGCCACCACTCGCTGTACGCCACCCTGACAGTGGAGTTGCGCCGGATGCTTGTCTCGACCTTCTCGCCGATGTAGTAGCTCAGCGAGACCTTGTCAAGCGGCCGCAGAGTCGGGTTGATGTTGGCCACAAGGACTTCCCACCGGCTCATGCCGGGGAAGCGTTTCTGGTCGGGGTGCGGCCTGTTGTTCCATTCGATGGTGTCGGCGCGGTCATCTGCGACGAGCTCCTCGAATGTGTAGTATCTTTTGTCCTCGTAGGTGCGGTTGGTCTCATCGCTGATCTTGTTGCGGTCAACGCGCCATTTGCCCTTGCCGAACGGGCGGCCTATGCCCGTGTGGTTCTTGTGGGCCACGGCACGCTTGACAGCGCCGTTCAGCGGTTCCGAGTATTTCTCCTGCGAGTTCTGCGGGGCGCAGAAGTGCACGAAGCTGAACACCTCCCCGGCTCTGAGGAACCCTGTCTTGTATTTCGACATGAGGTGGTTCTCGACCTCTATGCCGGCGGGCATCCCCCACCCGTTTTTGGCAATCAGACGGAACATGTCCCGGAAGCACTCGACCACAAGGCGGTCGTCCTTGCTGCGCCCGTAGGCCGCGCCTATACGGCAGCCGCTGACAACGTCGTAGGCGTAGTAGGCCATGACCTCCTCGTTGCCCTTCATGCGGCGCGGCAGATTGACGTCGTCCATCGTGATCTGCGACAGCGAGTAGTTGCCGTTGTGGCGGTGCATGTGGGGCATCTGCTCGTGAAAGAAGTCCACCCGGCTGCGGTGGCGGGATTCTATCAGCACCTTGTTTTTAGGCTTGTTGAGATAGTTGGCGATGGTAGCCTCGCTCGGTATCCATGGAGCCTCCCCCTTGCGGGCAAAGCGCGACGGGTCCAGCACCTCGCCGGTCTCGTAGTCCCAGACCTCAAGCTCGCCGTACACGAACATCTCGTACATCTCCCGGACGGTGGTGTTGTAGGGCTGGTTCTCAAGGCAGGAAATGCTCACAACCACGCGCTCCTCAAGAGCGCTCATACGCCGGGCGCACTGGTTCCCGAACTTCCCGCTGAGCAGCGAGATGTATCCGTCCTTGCGGTATTCGGCCACCTTCTTGCGGAAGCGGTGCGGGGAGGTGGGCAGGGTGTGGCCGTATTGCTCCCGTAGGCTCTCTATGGCCGCCGACATCTTCTCCCATTGGTAATCCTTCCCCATAAGCCGCTGGGCCGTCTTGGCGCGATCATAGAGCCGGATACATGTGTTGATGACTGAGGCGTTGACTATAAGCTCCTCCCTCTTTTCCGGCTTCAGGTCGACGCCGGTCCTGTCGCGGTCGTTGAAGAACACTATCGCGGCCTGGTCGCGCCGGTAGTTCTCCCGGATCCACCCGGCTACCATTACGGCATCACTGTCGGGGAATATGAGCGCCACCTGGTCCCGGTATCTGTCCGGGAGGGAGTCCACCACTATCAGGACATAGTTGCCTTTGCCTCCGCCGGATCTTGCCACGGTGAGGTCGCCGCGATGTACCATCTGCCGGTAATTGGCCGCAGTCATCACGCCGTGCTTCTCCAGATCCCGTAGTGGCACGCACTTTTTCCCGTTGTAGTATTCAAGTGGCATAAGCGTCGTTTTTTATCCCAAGGATGCCGCGTAATGCTGGATTTCCTCGATGTTTCTCACTCTGACATCTTCGTAGCGGGCCACCGCCTCGCCACCGAAGTACACGTTGCCGACACCGGTCGCCTTGCTCAGCTCGATCACTGCTCCGTTGCCAAGATACTGGCGCATCATGCGGTCTTTGTCGCTGTCATGGAATGTCAGAACACCGTCCACGCCGCCGACCGGGGCAATCTCCACCCCGCCGTTCTGAAGAGCCGTGAAGCGGATTTTGCGGGCTTTCTCACTGTCGGAACTCCAGTCGAGCGCGTTGCGCACGGCGCGGTCGCCGACCTTGAAGATCCGGCACAGCTTCTCGCGGAGCACCGAGTCCACCGCGATCATTCGTGTCTTTACTTTCGTTTTTGTTCTCATGTCTCTCTTATCTTGTTATTTATGCGTATCTTTGTGGCTCATTCCAATTTGAATTACTATGGTACCACTTCACATTCTAAAAATATCAATCACTTCTCTTATAGATGAGTCTCAAGAAGCGTTTCTCGCAAGAGTTGAACCTCATCTATCTTGCCTGTCGGATCTAAAGGGTAGCTTTGACCGCAGAGGTGACATCGGGCTCTCCCGTCCTTTCCTGGTTCAAGTCGATGGACATGACGCATGGTCATTAAGGGTGTCTGTTGCCGTTTCGGTTGGCCGTGAACGGGGTATATTTCTACATCGACTGTATCAAGCAGTCCTGCGTCTTCTAAAGCTTGAAGTACCTGACGCTCTTGTCCAGGGAGAGTCGGAAATATTCCAACTTTCATGACCGGCTTGGATTTGCTAAGGCCGTTGTAATACTCGGCTAATTTTTCTTGGCTACATATTTTGTCCATAGTCTCACTTGTTTAGTTGGTAGTTGATTCTTTCGATGGCCTCTTTCAGAGCGAAGTGACCGGCCACGAGCGCGGAGTATTGCTTCGACTGGTCGCTCTCATACTCATCATGTGTCGCCTCGAATTCATCGAGGATAGTTCCGGTGTCCTCGAGGTTGCGTGCCAACGTCTGCAACAGCAGCGTGACCGCCCGTTCGGTTCTTCGTTCTGAATTTTGCTTCATCATTGTTGATTTTGGTGAGCCGCCGGGGAGTCGAACCCCGGTATTCGCGCCATGGTCGCTCAAGCGTCCGGCCGGCCCGAGTGCCGCCGGGCTTGCATTCCGGCGGCGGTTCAAACGTTGTGCCTTTCGGCTTTCGCGGTTTTATCCGCAGGATCGCCCTCTCTTGGGTCTAACCCTTATATCATTCAGGCCTCCTCTCGCCGTTGGTTGTTGTCAACTATGTCATCGAACCATTTGTCTTGAGCTCGGAGCCGAAACATCGCCAAGCACCCGCAGTCAAGGCCATCCAACGGGAACATCAGGCAGGTAAGATTTTCCTGGTATGCGTTACTACCCGTAAGCCCGTAGTGCGCATTCATGTCAGCACCCGTGAATGTTATGAACCTGGTCGGCTTTCCGATTCCGAATTCTTCAAGAAGCTGCGTGTAGCCTGCCGTCCATTCAGCGAGTTCTCCGCCGCAGCCTATTATTGTGTAGTAGCTGCCCGCATAGGCCGCGTTGAAAATCTCCTCACGGTTGATGTCGTTGATTTTGATTACTTTTGTCATTGTCTCACTCATAATTTCTTAAATTAAAATTCCGGGCACCTGCTGTAGGTGTTTATAAACTCTGTTCCGTTGAGCTGCATCTCACAGATTGAAGTGTCGCTTATGTATTCGCCGCTTTTCTCTGCCTTTTTAGAGCCTCCGCAATCGCTTTCTCAGCATCTCCACGAGAGGTGAAGATTCGTGAGAAATGAAAGTCACTGTGCCATATCTTGGCCACGTAAACTGTTGCTGCTGATTTTGTCTTACTCATGGTCGTCTTGCTTTATTTCGGTGAATATCGGCTTCAAGGAGCAGCCGTGGGCACACATCAGCCGGCGGATAAGGTTCTCCACATAGAAGTCCGGCGCTGTGAACACTATACCGTCTTCTTCGGTGTAGCTGAAGGAAACTCCGTCCATCATCAGCACGAAGGCAACCTTGTGCTTGACGCTCTGCGTCTGCCATTCCTTGATTTCGTCGTTGCCGCTCATATCTTTTGATTTGTTAAAATGGCCGAATTTTTGTATCTTTGGCCGCCTGTTCCATTTGGAACACGCTGCAAAGATAGATGAAAATTTTCAACTAACAAAATTTTAATCCGTAAATTTTCAACCGATGTGTAAAATTCTCCCCCGAATAAAGGAATTAGCCCTCCACGAGGGCATTACAATAGGTGCTCTTGAGCGGGCTATTGGAGCCAGCAAGGGAGTATTATCCCGTGCCATTAGCAACGGCACCGACATACAATCTAAATGGATTCAAGCAATAGTTGAAAATTATCCCCAATATTCTGCCCAATGGCTTCTAACTGGCATGGGCGAAATGACCGTGACCCCCACCATAGCATCTAAAGAGGCCTCAAAAAACGACCCTGAAATAACAAAATCAGAATCTTCACCAATCCTTGTTAATGTGCCCTTAGAAGTTCATAATAATATGATTAACCTATACGAAGACAAGATTCAATCAAAAGATCAGGAAATTGGAAATCTCCGTGAGGAGATAGGCAAACTGAAGGCAACGATTGCAATACTGGAGAAAGAGAAAGAACAAATGCAGGAGCAGGACGCAAAAAACATCCAATCTTATGCCCGCTCTATGACGCCGGAAACTGTCGAGACTTGAAACTTCTCAACCCATCCGAACTTTGGCAGCTAAGCCAACTGCCATGCCATCTAAATTGACCCCTCCACGCCACCCCTTGGCACCCCTCCGAACCCCTACCCTCCCCTCTTTCGGCTGCATCGCCTCGGAAGCTCTTGATTTTAGTCGGATTACCCCTCTGTATCTCCAAAAACATAGGGTATTTGCTTCGACTTGAAACGCCGTTTTTTGAAATCCATTCCGTTTTAACGGGCATTTTCACCCCCTCAGCTATTTGCCGACCGAAAACCCGAATTTGTCACTCCAAACTTTTGCAGTTGTCACACCAAACTGTCACACCAAACCGTCACACCAAGTGTCACACCAAACCCAAAACACCCCTCTTTTGGGCATAAAAATAGGGCAACCGCCGAGGTCACCCTACCCTATTCTTACCATGGCATTAAAACGCCGTCAGAACCGCCTTATAACGCCATTCAATCATCAGAACCGTGGCTACCACCGCGAGGGCTCGTTATAAGCGTAGATTGCTTGATTATAGCCTTTTTAGTCACTACGGTGCCGCCGCCGGACAATCCGGCGCGCCTCATGTAATCATAGCCCGCACCCACCTCTTCTGCCGTCAGAACCGTGTAAATGGCCGCTATGGAGCCAAAATACAGGTCTTTCCGCTTACCTATCAGATGCACGTGTATCACTTTCGTCTGTCGCATAGTACGTAATTTTTCCGCAAATATACACATATAACCGCTATTTGCAACCTTTTCAACATACAAATTTATGGAATAGCCATTAAATAAGCCGGCGCGGAGCCGACTATACCACCCGGTTCAACGCCGTTAATGAAGCGCGATGTAAACGCAAGGAAACCCCACGTAAGCCCAGCGTAAACCAGAGCCGCTCCCCTACCCCTCAAACGTAAACCAAACGTAAGCCCATGTAAACTTTCGCACGTTTCGTTTTAATTCTTGTCACGCCAAACATTCGCCCGTAACTCATTGACATCAAAAGCATTTACCCCAAAATCCGGCCATCACGCCATCGACCGCTTCGTTTATTGCCTGATACTCGGAGGCATAGTGCTGCACATGCTTGGCGGCAGCCAGGTCAACATGCTTGTACTCGCCGGCGTGCTGCTCCTGCTTGGAGCCTTAGCCGTTACACTCATCAAGGAAACTTATGCCGAGGCGACAGCTGCCGTAGAGCACGACTACGAACCTGAAATCTGACATAGCCGTACCCGGCAATAGCAAAAAGTGCGGATTGACAGCATCCCTTGAAAAAAATTCCTTACCTTTGGACTTTGAAACACGTTGCACCACAGGCCTCACACCCTATGGTGCAACTTATAAAGTCTATGGAGGAACCACAACTCAAATCCAAAACGGCCAAAGGACTGCTATGGGGCGGTATAGGCAACGGCGCGATGCAGTTGCTCAACCTCCTGTTCGGCATATTTCTTTCACGCTTGCTGTCGCCGGCCGACTACGGTGTTGTCGGGGCATTGACTATTTTCTCGGCCACTGCCGGCATATTTTCTGAGAGCGGATTCACTCTTGCCATAGTCAACAAGAAACAGATAAGCAACGACGACTACAATGCCGTATTCTGGTTCAACCTCGTGGCCGGCACCACATTTTATTGGATTCTATTTTTCCTCGCAACACCCATAGCTCGCTTCTACAATGAACCTGAAATGATTCCGTTGGCGCGATTCCTGTTTCTTGGGTTCCTGTTCGGCAGTACCGCGGCCGCACCCACAGCCTATTTTTTCAGAAACCTCAAGGTCAAGGAACGCAGTCAGATTCAGATTGCTGCCATCACCGTATCAGGCACAGTCGGCGTTATATGCGCCTACAATGGATGGGGCTATTGGGGCATAGCGATGCAGACCGTATTCTATTCAGGAACAAATGCGTTGCTTATATGGATTCGATGTCCATGGCATCCGGCCTTCTCATTCAAGATGGCTGCACTTAAAAGCATGCTGCCTTTCAGTAGCAAACAGATGTTCACATCGCTATTCACCCACATCAACAACAACTTTTTCTCTGTGCTTCTGGCTCGCTTCTACAGCATGCGCGAAACCGGATTTTATACCCAGGGAAACAAATGGACCACGATGGGCTATTCCACCATCTCAGGAATGATCAACAGTGTCGGACAACCGGTGTTCAGAGAAACCGTCGATGACCCTGAGCGCATGCGCCGGGTATTTCACAAGATGTTGCGGTTCACTGCTTTCGTAAGTTTCCCTGCTATGTTCGGCTTAGCTATAGTGGCAAAGGAACTGATTGTACTCACCATAACCGATAAATGGCTGGCTTGCGTACCTGTAATGCAGATTCTGTGTGTCTGGGGAGCATTCATGCCTATAGCGACCCTATACTCCAACTTGTTCAATAGCCTGAACCGCCCTAATATATATATGTGGAACACCATCGCACTCGGTTCGCTGCAGCTCCTGTGTGTGCTCGTCAGCTACCGGTTCGGACTCCGGACAATGCTGATAGTCTATACCTCGGTCAATGTGTTTTGGCTACTTGTATGGCATTATTTCGCATATAAGCATATACGGCTCACTTTGTGGAGTGTGATTAAGGACATCGCCCCCTATCTGTTTATATCAGCCGCCATTATGACCGGCACTGCATGGGTTACATCAGGCATATCTGACCTTGTATTGTCCATGGTGTGCAAGATAGGTATTGCAGCTGGACTCTACATATTACTTATGTGGAAACTCAACTCCACTGTATTTCACGAATGCCTGAACTATCTTTTTAAAAAGAAACAACGAAATAACGATGCTTGAAAACGTAACTGTAATAATACCCGCACACAATCGCCCCGAACGCCTGAAGCGGTTACTTGATTACTACAACGGCACCGGGATAAAAATACTTATCCCTGATTCGTCTGATCAACCATACGAAGGCAATCTGTCATCGCCCGACATTACATATCTCCACCGCCCACGCTTACATTTTTTATTAAAGATACGCGAGATATTGCCGCTTATCACTACCGACTATGTGCTCTATTGTGCCGACGACGATTTCGCCGTGCCCGAAGCCATAAAGCAAATCACTGACTTTATGGACGAACATCCGGACTACAGCATAGCGCAGGGTCATTACCTCACATTCACTCCTGACAAGGACCAAATAGCCTTTTATCCACGCTACATCCGCAACTTTGACAATTGCATAACATCCGACACCCCTACCTCCCGCCTGCACAATGAAAAAGGGATGTATGCATCGTTACTTTATGGAGTGACACGCAGCGATATATTCCGGAAAATTTATGGATACTGCTTCAACTCCTCGGGCGAACTACGTTTCCGCAATCTGTTCCTCGCTGAAGAATTCTTTAATCATGCCTTGCTTATCAACGGCAAATATGCCACCATACCATGTTTCTTCAGTGCCCGCGAACGCATAAAGGGCTCTGCGACTGAAACAACCACCCCCATCTCCGTAATCAAGAACTCACCCGAACACCAAAGTGAGTACCACGGTTTTATCGAAGCTCTTTCCCTTATGCTCACCGATGCCGAAGGAATCAACCTTGAAGAGGCAAGACGCACAATGCTACACATCTGCTCCTGCCCCACCGACACTCCCGGAATTCTTTTCAAGCGTAAGGTAAATAGTTTCATCAATCGCCACCGCATTCTGCGATGGGCAAGCCGGCTATCCGATTGGCGCTACCAACAGAAAGGGCTCAAAGCCGTAAAGGGTATGCCCAGCTACCCATGCACATTCTCACCCCCCGAAAAGCAAGCCATTATCCAAGCCATCCACTCCACTCCCCAATTCTGACATTATCTTCAGGAAAATAAAACCGCTTTTCGCGTGGATAACTGACACCTTAGCCAAGCTCAATCCACTTCTCAACAAATTGGGTTATGCTGTTTTTTATATAATTACTATAGAAGCATACGTATCTGTTTTCGCTCAAAAAAATCGGGGAATATGTAACAAATCTTCTTTTGCCCGGTATAATTAGACTCTAATTTAGAATTTGCACCTACATATATTATTATATTCCGCTAATAATATATTATGTTACATACGCATATTTTCAGGCAGATCTGCGATATAGGCTTGTGAGACTCGATTATTATTGCTTAATTTGTGGATTGCATAATCAAAATCCACCTAAACAAAAAAACAGAAAGACTTAGCAAGACATATTTCAACCATGACTTTTAGACAAGTTATTTGGCTTTCGTAAATCTGGTAAATTTCAAAGCCCCAAATAATAAGTCAAATTGTTGGTTTGTACCCCCTAAGGGCGCAGACTGCTTTTTACTTATTTGGGCAAACGGTTTACCAGAACCTACGAAAGCAAATGAGAAAAAGTTTTGGCTGTCGCTCTTTTTTCGTGCCGGCTCTAATAAGAATTAATCAAACCTATTATTTAACATATGAAACAAAAAGTCTTATTTCTTCTCACACTATGGCTTACGTCATTAGCTATAAGTGCGCAAACCATTGATCATGGAGATGGTGTGGTTTCCGTCCAGAATGGAAACAGTTATAAACTGACACGCAATCAAAAATCCAATAATGGAGGAAGCGTAACAATGACATTCTCCGGAATGCTGAAAAATGGGAAACGCAATGGGGTATGGAAACTGACCGCAACATACAATAACTATGGCGGAGGTAATGGTTACTTCTTCACCGGAACATCGACCATGACACGTACATACTCCGAAGGAGTTCTAAATGGAACATACACGCTGAACCAAAACATAAAACAGCGTACAGGCACCTACAACCGGTACAAAGGCGGTTGGGTATATGGCCCCGTTCAAGATGGCTCGGAACATGTTTCGGGTAGCTTCAATAACGGAAAACCAACCGGTAAGTGGATTGTAAATTGCCCGATGCTGAAATGCTCCTTTGAACTGGCCGATGGAACTCCGGTTGGAGATGCAACAGTAAGCAAAACCGCAATGGGCAATGGAATCAACATGAGTTTCCGCGACGGTTATCTTGTAAAATGGCAACCGCTAACCAACAGCTCCAGTTGCGAGGGATTACGCTGGGATTCAACCGAAAATCTGGCAACCCTTCCCAACCAAGAAGATGGTGATTTACTTCGTGAGCTGAATTTCCTTGAAGACTACATGAAAGGCAGCGATTTATCCAAATGGATTTATGGATATCCTAAGGGAAGTCCCGATGAAAAATTTACTATTCCATATAAGATGGCCGATAGAAACACTCACTATGTACTATTTGGCAATCCGACAGATTTGGAACGTAAAATGTTTGAATCGGCACAAAAAGGTCGCAGAGAGCGGGCTGAGGAGGACATGAATTTTTCAAAAGCGAAAGAACTCAGAGAGAAATTCAGCCAGATTTCCGAACCCTATAGTAAATATTTGGAAAAATCAGAACCCACATTCGACGTCTCACCCGATTATTGGAAACTAAAGGCATACAAGCGTGTCCTTTCGTCAGAAGATTGGGCGAATTTGAGCCCGGAAATAAAGAAACATCTGTGGCATGAAGAAACATATCTCTTTAACAACGAAAAAAAGATAACGGAGGAATACAAGAACCGTATGTCAGAGATAATATCGACACTGACTAAATACGGATACGAGAGATCCGAGATGAAAGACTACATAAAGAACAATATTTTGAACCACGAGGTCAGATATGACAAGGCCAAAATCCGTTATGAGGATAGAACGGTCACGACGCGCAAAAAACAATATTCTGAAATCTGTGATGAAACTCCCATATCGCTTGCCGACTATAAGTTCTATTATAAATGGCATGAATTCAATAAAAAGAATATTGTTTCGCCCGACAGTCTTGCTCGATGGAGAAAAGATGTACTCGTAAATGGATTTGCTTATTCCAAAGCACCGGTTGGATTAGACTATGATAATATACAGACACACATCAAACAAGTCAATGGCTATGAGAAAGTCCAGTTAAAGTCCCAATATCAACCGGTTTATCTTGACTATTATCAACCTAATCACTATTGGAGCACTGTAAAGCCTAACCCGTTCAGACTTCTGAAATACCCCGACATGACAGACAAAGAATGGGAAAAGGCTGTAAAGAAAATATTGAAGAAATATCCGACACTAAAACCAACTGATTGAACACATCGATACATATAACTCGGAAACAACTACATAAAAAGATGCGCTGTGAATTATTATTACAGCGCATCTTTTTATGTAGTCTATCGTATGTTTATCAGAACAGGCTCCAGCTTACTGTCAGACCGGCCATCACGATAGCCACCATCGACATAAGCTTTATGAGGATATTGAGGCTCGGACCTGAAGTGTCCTTGAAAGGATCGCCTACCGTATCACCAACCACAGTGGCTTTATGCACCTCACTACCCTTTCCACCAAAGTTACCCTCTTCGATATATTTCTTGGCATTATCCCACGCACCGCCTGAATTGGCCATAAATACGGCCAACACAAAGCCGGCCGACAGACCTCCTACCAGAAGACCGACTACACCGGGCACACCAAACACCAATCCGACAATCACCGGAACGGCTATGGCCAGAAGCGAGGGGAACACCATTTCACGCTGTGCGCCTTTTGTGGATATCTGCACGCAACGGGCATAGTCAGGTTCAGCCTCACCGGTCAATATTCCTTTTATGGTACGGAACTGACGGCGTACTTCCTCAACCATGTGCGATGCTGCACGACCTACCGCATTCATGGTCAATCCGCAGAACAGAAATGCCATCATAGCACCGATAAACATACCTGACAACACCATAGGATTCATCAATGTAACATCGTAGGCCACCATGAAATCGCGGAATGTGGCAGCCGATAGTTCAACTTGCTTGGGAACTTCCTGCATGCTCACCGGGTCGATGGTAGTACCGACTTGAATAAACTCCTTGCCGATATGATGAAGACCCATGCGGATTTCCTCAACATACGATGCCAGAAGCGCAAGACCAGTCAAAGCAGCAGAACCTATGGCAAATCCCTTACCGGTAGCAGCTGTGGTATTGCCGAGCGAATCAAGAGCGTCAGTGCGTTTGCGCACACCTTCACCCAATCCACTCATCTCAGCATTTCCACCTGCGTTGTCGGCAATCGGACCGTAAGCGTCGGTAGCTAAAGTTATGCCCAACGTGGAGAGCATACCTACAGCAGCTATACCGATACCGTAAAGTCCCCATGAGATATTGGCAAAATCAAAGCCCGAGGCAAGCCAGTAGGACAGGATTATACCACACACCACCGCAATCACAGGAACAGCAGTTGACACCATACCGAGACCTACGCCGGAGATTATCACTGTGGCAGGTCCCGTCTGCCCGCTTTCAGCAAGTTTTTTAGTCGGTTTATAAGATTGCGATGTGTAATATTCTGTAGCACGGCCTATCACCACTCCCACAACGAGTCCTACAACCACCGCGAGCGATATGTTGACCCAATTGGGAATACCGAGCACCCACAGAATAAGGAATGTTGCACCGACAATGAGTACCGAGCTAAGATTTGTTCCCATTGCCAATGCTCCGAGAAGATTCTTTATTGAAGCATTCTCATCGGTTTTCACTGCAAATATACCGATTATGGAAAGAAGTATACCGACAGCAGCGATCAGCATCGGAGCCATAATGGCCTTGGTCTGTAAAGCTACAGAGCCTGCTTCGACATCCATGAAACCGACAGCTCCGGCAGCGGCACCAAGTGCGGCTGTGGCAAGAATCGAACCGCAGTACGATTCATACAGGTCAGCACCCATACCGGCCACATCACCCACATTATCGCCCACATTATCGGCTATTGTAGCCGGGTTACGGGGGTCGTCTTCAGGGATTCCGGCCTCAACCTTACCTACAAGGTCGGCACCGACATCAGCAGCTTTGGTATAGATACCTCCACCTACACGCGCAAACAGCGCCTGTGTGCTCGCACCCATACCGAACGTAAGCATTGTGGTTGTAATCATACTCAATTTCTGAGTATCGGGCAAATCTACCAGCCAGTTCAGCAACAGATACCAGAACGATATGTCAAGCAGGCCAAGGCCCACTACCACCAGACCCATCACAGCTCCCGAGCGGAAAGCCACGCGCAATCCGGCATTAAGCGATTCCCTGGCGGCATTGGCTGTACGGGCCGAAGCATTGGTTGCAGTCTTCATCCCGAGATAACCGGCCAGACCGCTGAAAAAACCTCCGGTAAGGAATGCCACAGGTACCCATTGGTTCTGCACTCCGAAGCCGTAGGCCATTACAGCAAACAGCACTACAAGACACACGAACACTATCGATACTATCTTATACTGCTGTTTGAGATACGACATGGCACCTTTGCGCACATGCGAGGCTATTTTTTGCATAAGCGGGGTGCCTTCGCTCTCCCCTTTCATCTGACGGTAAAAATACCAAGCCAGAAGCAGAGCCACTACCGACGATGCCGGTACAAGCCAAAATAATTTTTCTGCCATCTTTTAAGTTGAAACGATTTAAGGATTAAGTTAATATTTTCTTCAAAAATACAACTTTTTCCCAAATTACCGTTTATGTTCAACCTAAAATATCGGCCAATGCCTGCTGCATTTTCTGTTTAATCTGAGCTGTACACAGATTGCCGATACTGCCATGATGGGTATGATGCACCTCACGCGTGGGTTTGTACTCGCCATGCTGAACCTGAAGTCCGATTGTTTTATAAGCCTCACGGAACGGCATTCCTGAAAGTGTAAGCCGGTTCACATCCTCCACCGTAAACATATAGTCGTAGCGGGAATCATTCACAGCATCTGCATTTACTTTTATATGCCCAAGCATCATTGTGCACATTTCAAGACACTGCACTATCTCAGTAACAGCCGGAAACATTATATCCTTCATTAATTGAAGATCACGGTTATAACCAAGGGGCAGATTGGCTGTAAGCATTGCTATCTCATTGGGCAGACACTGCAACCTGTTGCATTTTCCGCGCATTATCTCGAACACATCGGGATTTTTCTTATGAGGCATTATACTCGACCCGGTGGTAAACTCATCGGGAAACGAAACAAATCCAAAGTTCTGACACATAAACATGCACACATCCATAGCGAAACGTCCGAGCGTAGATGCAACCGACGCTATAGCCATAGCTGCCGCACGTTCAGTTTTGCCGCGGCTCATCTGTGCCGCCACCACATTATAGTGCATGGTCCCGAATCCCATAAGCCGTGTGGTCATCTCCCTGTCGAGAGGAAACGAAGAGCCATATCCGGCTGCCGAGCCAAGCGGATTCTGATTGGCAACACAATAAGCGGCCGAAAGCATACGTACATCATCGACCAACGACTCCGCGTAGGCTCCGAACCATAATCCGAACGACGATGGCATGGCTACCTGCAGATGGGTGTAACCCGGCATAAGCACATCTTTATGCTCCTCGCTGAGACTCTGGAATTTGTCAAACAGACGCGACACCGCACCTGCTATATCGCGGAGCTTGTCGCGCATGAATAATTTGAGGTCAACGAGCACCTGATCATTACGGGAACGTCCCGAGTGAATTTTCTTTCCCACATCGCCCAGACGCTCGGTGAGCAGAAACTCCACCTGCGAATGTACATCCTCCACACCAGGAGCTATTGTAAACTCTCCACGTTCTATCATGGCTGCGATATTATCCAGCTCATCGGTGAGTACCTTCAGTTCATCGGCAGTCAGAAGACCTATACTCTCAAGCATAGCGATATGTGCCAGAGAACCTTGAACATCGTAACGTGCCAATTGGAGGTCAAGTTCCCGGTCGTTACCCACAGTGAACTCCTCTATCATCTTATCAGGCTCAAAGCCCTTGCTCCAAAGTTTCATATCAGTTTTGCAAGATTATCAATTAACGATGTATACTTATCCACCGCATCATATATTTCATCTATCATCACGAATTCATCAGCCGTATGGCTACGGGCTGATTCCCCCGGCCCCATCTTCAACGATGGGAAATTCCACATCAACGCCATATCAGATGTTGTAGGCGAAACAAACGTTGCTCCGCAGGTTGCTGACGCAGCACGCACCAAAGGATGATTTTCGCTTATCACAGAAGCCCTTACCCGAGTGGAACGAGGTGTGGCCTCCGATTCAATCACACTGCGCAAAATCTCCACCGTTTCTTCATTTGTATAGGCATCTGTAGTTCTCACATCGACCACAAACCGACATTCGTCAGGAATCACATTATGCTGCCGTCCGGCCTGAATCTGCGTTACATTTATACCTATCGGGCCAAGTACGTCACTATCTTTAGGAAAACGATAATGGCGAAGACGTTCTATATCGTCCAGGGCATTATACAAGGCATTGACACCCTCATTGCGGGCCGCATGCCCCGAAACACCATGAGCGACACAGTCAAGAACCACCAGTCCGCGTTCTGCCACTGCGGGTCGCATACCGGTCGGTTCCCCAACCAAAGCCATATCTATCCTTATCCCAGACTCTTCAAAATGAGGAAGCATAGCCCTCATCCCATGCTCACCCATCACCTCTTCCTCGGCGGTAAGGGCAAGCACAAGGTTAAACGGCAATCTCTCATTGTACATTCGCGCGAACAGATTGGCCAAGGTAACCACCGAAGCTCCGGCATCGTTGCTCCCCAACCCATATATACGTCCATCTGCCACTGTTGCCGAATAGGGATCACGGGTATAGGAGGGCGAAGGCTTCACTGTGTCGTGATGTGAGTTCAGCAATAAAGTAGGGAGTTCGCTATTATAGTGCGGCTGAAGAGCCCACACATTATTATATATACGCGATGTCTCTATTCCGGTTTCCGACAAGACTTGCTCAAGCAAATCTGCCGTGCCATGTTCCTGACGCGATATGGAAGGAACAGCAATCAACGATTCGAGAAGTTTTACAGGATTGTTTATCATAGCGACATCACGGTACCTTGAGTTTCATTGTTAAGAGCCGATGCCTCCTTTATCACCACCCGTTTCACCCCGTTTGAAATAGATTTAAACGCATTATCTATTTTAGGTATCATTCCACCGCTCACCACTCCGGTCTGTTTCAGGGTCTGATACAGTTCAGGCGTGATGTGAGGTATAACCGAATGGTCATCGCCGGCATCAGCAAGCACACCGGGCTTCTCGAAACAATATATCAGCTCCGTATCGTCAATCTCCGACACTGCGGTTGCCACAGCCGATGCTACGGAGTCGGCATTGCAATTCAACAAATGGCCGTCGCCATCATAAGTTATGGCACAAAACACAGGAATCAATCCGTTGCCAAGTAACATTTCCACAAAACCCACATTGACTCCATCGGTTGCGATATCTCCGACAAATCCATAATCAACAGGTTCGGGCGAACGCCTCGTTGCTGTTATCACATGGCCGTCGGCTCCGCTCAGACCCACCGCATTCACTCCACAAGCCTGTAACTTTGCCACAACCCGCTTGTTAACCAGACCGGCATATACCATTGTAACCACATCTATGGTTGCTTCGTCAGTCACACGCCGGCCGTCAATCATAGTTGTCTTTATACCTAAAGCGCCACTGAGACGAGTAGCCTCCTTGCCACCGCCATGAACCAGAATTTTAGGCCCCGGCATCATGCTAAACTCACGTACAAATGCAGCGAGAGCCTCGGGATTGTCTACAACATTTCCCCCTATCTTAACAACTCTTATCATAGCGCTTCGAGCATCCGTTTTATTACCGTCTGTGCGGAAATCTCACGATTTGCAGCCTCGGGGATGACTATACTACGCGGCGATTCAATAACATCGTCGGTAACAATCATATTGCGGCGTACAGGCAGGCAATGCATGAAAAACGCATTGTCTGTGAGCTGCATCTTATCAGCATCGACGGTCCACGACATATCGGCCGACAGCACCTTACCATAATTAGGGTCAGCATAAGCCGACCAGTTTTTGGCATAAATGAAATCAGCACCTTCAAAAGCTTTACGCTGGTCGTACTCCACCTTTGCACCTCCCACAAACTCCGGGGCGAGCTCATAACCATGAGGATGTGTTATCACAAAATCATAATCGGTAAGATTCATCCATTCGCAAAACGAATTGGGAACGGCCTGAGGCAAAGCCCGGGGATGCGGTGCCCATGTCAGAACCACTTTCGGACGTGGTTTTGTCTTGAACTCCTCTATAGTTATCAGGTCGGCGAAACTTTGAAGCGGATGGCGTGTCGCTGCCTCCATACTGAACACCGGCCTTCCTGAATAGCGGATGAACTGCTCTATGACACGTTCCTCATAGTCCTCCTTCTTATCTTTCAATCCCGCAAACGAACGCACACCTATAATATCACAATAGCTGCCCATTACAGGTATTGCTTCAAGTAAATGTTCAGCCTTGTCACCGTCCATCACCACACCCCGTTCGGTTTCCAGTTTCCAAGCACCCTGATTTACGTCAAGCACCATCACGTTCATACCAAGATTCATGGCAGCTTTCTGCGTGCTCAAACGTGTGCGCAAACTGGAGTTGAAAAATATCATCAGCAGCGTGCGGTTGCGACCGAGTTCCGTAAAGGCAAATTTATCAGCCTTTACATCAAGCGCTTCCTTTACCGCCTCGCGCCATGGGCCAATATCCTGTGCACAGGTAAATTTTTTCATTTCAAAAGTTGAATTAATGCTTCAATAAATTCATCTGCCTGACTGTATGTCAGATTCAAAGCCGGCAAAAGCCGCACTGTTGACACTCCTGCACCTCCGGTAAATATATGCTTTTCGAAAAGCAGCCTCTTACGCATTTCCGAGGCAGAACCGTCGACATCCATGCCTATCATCAGTCCCCTTCCGCGCACATCTTTAAGCTGAGGAATTGTCTTCAGGCGCTCAAGGAGATAAGCTCCAACCTTGGCAGCATTATCCACCAACTGCTCCTCGACCATTGCATCAAGAACGGCAATTGCCGCCGCACATGCAAGATGATTTCCGCCGAAGGTGGTACCGAGCATACCTTTCACCGCCGTAAATTCCGGAGATATCAGCACGGCTCCCATAGGAAAGCCATTGGCTATTCCTTTTGCCACGGTTATCAAATCCGGTTGCACACCGGTATGTTGGTGCGCAAAGAACTTTCCGGTGCGTCCATAGCCCGATTGTATCTCATCGACTATCATCACCACACCATACTTCTTAGTCAATTCACGCAGGCCGCGCATAAACTCATCATCGGGGAGCCGTATGCCGGCCACGCCCTGAATACCCTCAACCAATACGGCACAGAACTCACCTTCCGAAAGAAGGGCCTCCGCTGCAGCCAGATCGTTAAGCGGCGCGAACACCACATTATCCGTACAGTTGAACGGAGAAACAATCTTTGGATTATCGGTAGCCGCCACAGCTCCTGAGGTACGACCATGGAAAGCCTTGTCAAATGCAAGCACTTTCGATTTACCGGTATGGAAAGAGGCAAGTTTTATGGCATTTTCATTGGCTTCGGCTCCGCTGTTGCATAAAAACAACGAATAATCGGTGTAACCGCTTACCTTGCCAAGTTTAGATGCAAGTTCAGCCTGCAATGAATTTTGCACGGAGTTGGAGTAAAATCCAAGCTTGGCCACCTGATCCGACACAGCCTTTACGTAACGCGGATGAGCGTGACCTATCGAAATCACGGCATGACCGCCATACAAATCGAGATACTCCGTGCCATCGGCCGTATATACATAGTTGCCATTGCCGCGCACCGGCTCTATTTCATAAAGAGAATATACATCAAATAGATTCATAATCAAAATGCGGAGGGTTTAAGTTTAAGACCATCGGATTCATCAAATCCACACATCAGATTCATGTTTTGCACAGCCTGTCCGGAGGCACCTTTCAGCAAATTGTCAATAGCACTTATCACAAGCATCTTATCGCCATGTTTTTCCACATGCACCAACGCTTTATTGGTATTGACCACCTGTTTCAAATCAAAATTCCGGTCGGAAACATGTGTAAATTCCGCATCGGCATAGAAATTCCGGTACATGGCCCGCAACTCATCTTCCGACAGGTCGGTATCGGTATATACCATGGCAAATATGCCACGAGGGAAGTCACCGCGCACCGGAATGAAATTGACATCGGCACTGAATCCGGGCTGAAGCGAAACAATTGTACGCTTTATTTCCGCAAGATGCTGATGATTAAAAGCCTTGTAAACCGACAGATTGTCGTTACGCCAACTGAAATGAGTGGTTGCTCCCGGTTTTACCCCGGCTCCGGTCGAACCGGTTACAGCTGTGACATGCACTTCACCTTTCAGCTTACCGGCAGCTGCCATAGGCAGCAAAGCGAGCTGTATAGCCGTAGCGAAACATCCGGGATTGGCCACCTTCACACATTTTTTTATACGGTCGCGGTTCGTCTCCGGCAATCCATAGATATAACCACACGACTCATCGCGGAAATCCTGTGCCAGATCTATCACTTTCAGCGATTCGGGGCATTCGTTTTCATCCCAGAATTTACTGCTGTGTCCATGTCCTGAACATAAGAACAGGACATCTATTGACTTGAGGTCGTAGCTATCGCTGAATGTCAGCTGGCATTCCCCTTCAAGACCGCCGTGAACATCAGTTATTAAATTGCCGGCATTGCTCGTAGAATGGACAAAACAGATTTCCACCTGAGGATGATTGACGAGCAGGCGTATCAGCTCTCCGGCCGTATATCCGGCACCACCTATTATACCTACTTTCAGCATCCCTTCTCCTTTTCTGCGCGCTCAGTCACATTATAATATATCTTCATCGGATTACCCATTATCGTGGTAAATCCCTTGACATCGTCGGCACTCCAGGCTTTGTTCACCTCGCCATATTCACCGAAATCGGTCTTCATAAGGTCGTAGGGAGAATCAACCCCCACCAGCGTATAGCTTTGCGGGCGCAATGTTATCTCCACTGTTCCGCACACATGAGCCTGAGTGCTTTCAAGGAATGCCTCCATATCGCGCATCACCGGATCAAGATATTGAGCCTCGTGCAGGAACATTCCATACCATGTACCTATCTGGTCCTTCCAATATAGCTGCCATTTTGTGAGAGTATGCTTCTCAAGCATCTTATGGGCTGCGATTATAAGTATCGGAGCTGCGGCCTCGAACCCTACACGTCCTTTTATGCCTATTATCGTGTCACCGATGTGCATGTCGCGTCCGATGCCGAACTTAGCGCCAATGGCTTCTATTGCACGTATGGCTTCCACTCGGTCGTTATAGACCGTACCGTTAACCGCTGTCACCTCACCTTTATCAAAAGTGAGCTTCAATGTTTCCTCCCCATCACATGTAACCTGACTTGGATATGCCTCATCGGGTAAAGTCTGCTCAGAATGTAAAGTCTCCTTGCCACCGATACTTGTGCCCCACAATCCTTTGTTTATTGAATATTCCAACTTTTTAAAGTCGGCCTCATACCCATGCTTTTTAAGATAATCAATCTCAAATTCGCGGGTGAGGGTCATATCGCGGGTGGGAGTTATAATCTCTATTTCAGGAGCAAGAATCTGGAATGTGAGGTCAAAACGCACCTGGTCGTTGCCGGCGCCTGTCGAACCATGGGCTACAGCATCGGCGCCTATGCTTTTGGCATATTCAATTATGGCAATTGCCTGAAATATTCGTTCCGACGACACACTTATAGGATATGTGCCGTTGCGCAACACATTTCCCGCAATCATATATTTTATGCTCTTGTCGTAATAATCCTTTGTCACGTCGAGTGTGGCATGCGACGTAGCCCCGAGCTGCTTGGCGCGTGTTTCTATTACCTCAAGCTCCTTTTGCGAGAATCCGCCTGTATTCGCTATCGCGGTATGTACCTCATAGCCCAAATCCTCAGAAAGATATTTTGCACAGAAAGATGTATCAAGGCCTCCGCTGAATGCGAGCACCACTTTTTTAGTTTTTTCCATTATTGTGGGGGTTTTTATTTCTTGATTCTGATTAATTTTTTCAATTTGTTACCGATGTGCATTATATAAGGTGTAGCAGCAGTATTGTTTTCTGCCGGTTGCGCCGGGTCGTAAAGCATTCCGGTACAGAGACACATCCGGCGGTTGTTACGCTGAAGTATGTCGTAGTTCACACATCCTTTGCAACCCTGCCAGAACTCCTCGTCGTCGGTAAGTTCAGAGAACGTCACAGGCTTATAGCCCATGCGCGAATTCAGTTTCATTACCGGCAAGGATGTCGTGATACTGAATATCTTGGCATAAGGGAAACGCATACGGGCCAATTCAAATGTTTTTTCCTTGATTCGGGCGGCAAGACCCATGTGGCGGTAGGCCGGATCCACAATAAGACCTGACGTAGCCACAAAATCGCCATGTCCCCAGCACTCTATGTAGCTGAATCCTATCAATTTTTCCCCATCAAGAGCCACAACAGCCTTTCCGCCGGTGATTTTTCGGGAAATATAGTCCGTGGAGCGGCGTGCTATACCTGTACCGCGCTGCAATGCCGATTCATAAATCAGATTGCATATCCGTTCCGCATGAACGGCATGTTCATCGCGGGCAAACTCCACATCAATCTTTTCTGCATTCATCTCTAAACTCGAAAACAGTCTTTTTAAATAAATATACACGTTTAATTCACCGCAAAGGTACTTATTTTTTCTGTATATTTTTCCATTTTGACTAAAAAATAGCCCGCGTTAATCATTTTTCACCTTGCACGCCATCAAATCACATAGATTTACATAAAAAAGCCCGACAATAGCCGGGCCAACATACTTTATCTATAATAATCAGGTTAAATTTCCACGCCGGGATTAATATTCCGTACTATCTGAACGAAATTGCCGGCATCGGCCGGCGACAATTTAAGCCGGTAGTCGCTTGCATAACGGCGACTGTTGCTAAAGCGCACGCTCAAAGTTCCATTACCCGATACTGAGATTGAAGCCATTTCAGATATTGAGTACATCTCACCCGACTTCTTAAAAGGATAATAATGACAAACTTCGAGCATATCGCCGGAAATGACATAACGCGTGGTAAACATACTCAGCAAATCCATCAGCGCGCTTAATCCAACCAGCACAAACAAGCCATAACGGTATGTGCGACCTCGTTCACCGGTAGACATCATCAAGAATATGCTAAACGCTATCACCGACAGAACAAATATATCTACCGCCACCTTCCACCACCTGATTTTTTGCTTGAAAACATGCTCTTCCATAACGCAAATATAACTCTTAGCTGACATTCGCCAAAATCAAATTGGATTAAAGGGATTAATATTGGCACTTTTTACATCTGTACAATTTTCAGGACCTTCAAATTTGTAATTTTGTGATACGGAATTTTCTCACTTTTCACTCTACGGTTACATGTTGGTCACTTTACTGATTGTATTTGTAATTGGCTATCTTGTCATAGCCCTCGAACACCCCATCAAAATCGACAAAACAGCCACCGCCCTGCTGCTCGGCATGGTGATGTGGATAATCTACGCTCTTGGCGCCGAATCCATCGTACCGGTGGCATCGGCCAAGCATTTCCAACAATTCTTAGCCGACAATCCTTCTCTTGCATCCGAAACCACGGCACATCAGGCATTGCAATACATTCTGAACGTAGATATAGTAGAGCATCTTGGCGATATATGCCAGACACTTTTATTCCTCATAGGAGCCATGACGATAGTCGAGCTAATCGATGTCCATGGAGGATTCGGCATAATCACCGACCGCATAAACACACGCCACAAACGACGTCTGCTATGGATAATCAGTTTCACCACATTTTTCATGTCGGCGATACTTGACAATCTCACCACCACCATCGTAATGATAATGCTTCTCCGTAAACTAATAGCCCATAAGGAGGAACGGTGGCTATATGCAGGCGCAATCATAATAGCAGCCAACAGTGGCGGAGCATGGTCGCCCATAGGCGATGTCACCACCATAATGCTTTGGGTAAACAACAATGTCACCACCCCAAACCTGATAATGTATGTGCTTCTGCCGAGCCTTGTATCTATGATTGTACCGCTTGCTATAATATCACGCTCGCTTAAAGGCACACTTGAACCGGTTGTGAAAATAAACCAGTACGACACCGATATATCCAAAGGAGAGCGCAACACTATATTTTTCCTCGGAGTAGGAGCATTGCTGTTCGTACCGTTATTCAAATCCATAACGCACCTCCCCCCATTTGTAGGCATACTGCTGTCGCTCGGCATACTATGGACATTCACCGAGATATTCTACAACACAAAGATGCTTGAGAAAGCGAAAGAGCACCGCATACCGAAGGTGATATCGCGTGTGGACATGCCATCCATACTATTCTTTCTCGGCATACTTATGGCAGTAGCCGTGCTACAGTCAACCGGGGTACTGGCATGGCTGGCAAAAGTACTCGACGAAAACGTACATAATGTATATATTATAGATGTGATGCTTGGCATCTTGTCATCTATAGTTGACAACGTACCATTGGTTGCCGGAACCATCGGAATGTATCCTGTAGCCGATTCAGCAGCTACAGGCTATGCAGCCAACTTTGTTGTGGACGGCACATTCTGGGAACTGCTCTCCTACTGCGCCGGTGTAGGCGGCAGCATACTTATAATAGGTTCGGCTGCCGGTGTAATAGCCATGGGGCTTGAGAAGATCAGTTTCGGCTGGTACCTCAAACGCTTCAGCGGACTCGCCCTTTTAGGATACCTTGCCGGCGCACTGACCTACACCATAGAAAAAATGATATTCTGAGCGGAAAAGCCATGTTGTTCCGTAAAGCAAAAGCCACCGACCTTCCGGGAATAATGAAAATTATAGATTATGCCGTTGAGCGCATGCTTTCGGAAGGGAAACAGCAATGGGACGAAACCTATCCTACCGCCATACACATAATACACGACATAAATCATGGACGTGGATATGTAATTGAGACAGAAGGAAAAATAGCAGCCTACGGAGCCGTCTGCTTCGACGGTGAACCCGCATACATGCACATTGACGGAGAATGGCGCACCGACTCAGAACAATATGTAGTGGTACACCGCCTGGCAGTGGCACAAAATTACCGGGAGCGCGGATTCGGCAAGAAGTACCTTAAATGCGTGGAATATCTCGCGGCCGAGAAAGGCTCCGGCAGTTTCCGCATCGACACCAATCACGACAACAGCACCATGCTGCGGTTGCTCGAAAATTCGGGATTCGAATACTGCGGAATAATAAAATATGAGTCGGGAGAACGCATGGCATTTGAAAAATTAATATAATTTTCGTGATTTAGCTACATCACACCGCGATTAGTGATTATCTTTGCACCATTAATTAACCATTCAACCGTTAATAAGCATGGCACAGAAACCCTCCATACCTAAGGGAACACGCGACTTCGGCCCCATGGAAATGGCCCGTCGCAACTATATATTCGACACCATACGCTCCGTGTTTCAGCTCTATGGCTACAGCCAGATTGAGACACCGGCCATGGAAAACCTGTCAACCTTGATGGGCAAATATGGTGAAGAGGGCGACAAGCTACTTTTCAAACTGCTCAACTCGGGCGACTATCTGCGGGGTATCGACAAATCGCTTGTTGAAAACGACGATTACATTAAACTCACTTCTCAGATATCCGAGAAAGGATTGCGCTACGACCTTACCGTGCCGTTTGCCAGATTCGTGGTACAGCACCGCAATGAACTTCAGATGCCATTCAAACGGTTTCAGATTCAACCCGTGTGGCGTGCCGACCGACCGCAAAAGGGACGCTACCGCGAATTTTACCAATGTGATGCCGATGTTGTCGGATCTGATTCACTCGTCAACGAGATAGAACTGCTGCAGCTTATAGACGATGTTTTCTCTCGTCTCGGCATACGCATCACAATCAAGCTCAACAACCGCAAGGTTCTGTCAGGAATCGCCGAGCTTATCGGGGCTCCTGAAAAAATAATAGATATAACCGTAGCCATAGACAAAATAGACAAGATAGGCATAGAGAATGTCAATGCCGAGCTCGAACAGCGCGGTATAAGCCGTGAGGCGATAGAGGTGTTGCAACCGATTCTTGCCATTGACGGTTCTACATCCGAGCGTCTGGTAAAATTGCGCGACATACTGCAACCGAGTTCCATAGGCCTTCAAGGTGTGGACGAGCTGCAGGAAGTGGTGGACGGAGTGGAGGCTCTGGGGCTTAACGCCAATCTGGAACTCGATGTGTCGCTTGCACGCGGGCTTAACTACTACACCGGCACCATAATCGAAGTAAAGGCCCGCGATGTGGCCATAGGCAGCATTACAGGTGGCGGACGTTACGACAATCTGACCGGTGTATTCGGAATGCCCGGTCTGTCGGGGGTGGGTATATCGTTCGGAGCCGACCGCATATACGATGTACTCAACACGCTAAATCTCTATCCCTCAGACACCACTCTCGGCACTACCGTAATGTTCACCAACTTCGGCAAGAACGAGGCTGCCGCAGCTATGAAGATGATGAAAGAGATGCGCGCCGCAGGCATAAGCGCCGAAATATATCCCGATGCCGCCAAAATGAAGAAGCAGATGGGACGTGCCGACGCTCTTTCAATACCCTATGTAGCCATAGTGGGCGAAAGCGAGTTGGCGGAATCGAAACTAACGCTCAAAAACATGACCACAGGCGAGCAGCAGCTCCTGACTGTGGACGAGGCCATACGTCTCATAAAGCAATAATCGTCACAAAACGATAAAAAGCGTCAAAAATTTGGCATATTACCAAAATATAGTTTATATTTGCAGCACTATGACACGATTTTACGCATATTATTATTTCCAGTCATTTTATTTCAAGGAATAAAATCGGGATTTTATGCGTGAAGATGTTGAACAAATAAGAAACATACATTTTACAGATACCGAATCCCGCTCTTGATTCAAGAACGGGATTTTTTATTTATAGACAGATGAAACATACAGTAACCATACAAGGAGTGGCAGGATGCTACCACGATGCGGCGGCCCGCCAGTATTTCCAATCGCATTTTCCCGACGATGAGATAGAGACCCTGCCGTGCGATACCTTCAGACTGATGTTCGACCGGCTCGACATCGACCCATCGCTTATAGGCATAATGGCCATAGAAAACACCATTGCCGGTGCTCTTCTCCAGAACCACGAGCTGCTGCGGCGCAGCAATCTCACCATTGTGGGCGAACATAAGATGCGCATCTCGCACGTGCTCGCCACACTTCCAGGCCAAAGCATAAGGGATATAACCGAGGTCAATTCCCATCCTATGGCCCTGATGCAATGCGAGCAATTCATGCACCGCTACCCTCACATCAAAATGACCGAGACATTCGACACCGCCGGAAGCGCACGCGCCATCGCTGAAAAGAAACTCACGGGACACGCCGCCATCTGTGGAAGTTACGCTGCCAATCTTTACGGGCTCGACATTTTGGCCGAAGGCATAGAGACCAACAAACGTAACTTCACCCGATTTCTTATTCTTGCCGACCCCATGTCGGCCTCAAGTCTCAAGCCCAAGGACGAATCTCTCGACAAAGCATCCATAGCATTCACTCTACCTCACACTCAGGGAGCATTATCGAAAGTGCTGACCATACTTTCATTTTACGACATGAATCTTTCCAAGATACAGTCCATGCCAATAATCGGCCGGGAATGGGAATACCGGTTCTATATAGATCTCACTTTTGACAGTTTCGCACGTTATTTAAAAGCCATTGATGCCGTAAGGCCATTGATAACCGACTTCAAGACACTTGGCGAATATAAACAATGCACCAATGAAATCTGAACACAGACCAACGATAACGCCCGCCGACAGAGTAAGTGACATTCAGGAATACTACTTCTCGCGCCGGCTCAAGGAGGTGGCCAGACTAAATGCCGAAGGCCTCGACATAATATCGCTCGGCATAGGAGGGCCTGACCGACCGCCGCACAAGGATGTCATTGACACCCTATGCAGGGAAGCATCTGCCGCCGGCAACCACAGCTACCAGATGTCCATCGGACTGCCTGAACTGCGAAACGGATTCGCCCAATGGTACAAAAGGCATTATGGCGTGACAGCAGATTCCTCTACTGAGATATTGCCCCTCATAGGCTCAAAAGAGGGAATCCTCCACATCTCACTCGCATGTCTCAATCCGGGCGATGGAGTGCTCGTACCCAACCCCGGCTACCCCACATATTCATCGGCAAGCAAACTGGTACAGGCCGAGATTTTCACATACAATCTCACAGCTGAGAATGGATGGCTTCCGGACTTCGACGAACTTGAGAAGCTGCCGCTCGGACGAATAAAGCTGATGTGGGTCAACTACCCCCACATGCCCACCGGCACACCCGCCTCCATAGATCTGTTCAAGCGACTGATTGACTTCGGACAAAGGCACGGTATAGTGATAGCTCACGACAATCCCTATAGTTTCATATTAAACGACAACCCGATGAGCATAATGCAGATTCCCGGTGCAAAAGAGATTGCCATAGAGATGAACTCGCTGAGCAAAAGCCACAACATGGCAGGTTGGCGTGTGGCCATGCTGACATCCAATCCCACATTCATCAACTGGATTCTAAAAGTAAAATCGAATGTCGACTCCGGACAGTTCAAGCCTGTGATGCTCGCTGCCGCAAAGGCCCTTGAAGCCGACAGCAACTGGTATAAGGAGCTGAATGCTGTCTATGCCTCGCGAAGGACGATTGCCGAACAGATTATGGCTGAACTCGGCTGCACATTCGATTCCGGACAACGCGGCATGTTCCTGTGGGGACGCATACCCGACAGCGAATCGGGAAGCGAGGCTTTGGCCGACCGTATCCTGTACAACGCACGCGTGTTCATCACTCCCGGATTCATATTCGGGTCAAACGGCGAACGATACATCCGCATATCGCTTTGTGCCACCGAAGAAAATCTAAAACGGGCTCTAATACGTATTAAAGAATATAACAGAATATCAGATGGAAAATCTACAACCGATAATATTCCCGGGAATTGACCCTGCGAAACCACTTATAATAGCCGGACCGTGCAGTGCCGAGACCCGCTCTCAAGTGCTTGACACCGCTTCGCAACTTGCTGCTACGGGCATCAAGATATTCCGCGCCGGAATATGGAAACCACGTACCAAACCCGGAGGCTTTGAAGGCATAGGCAGCGAAGGTCTCGAATGGTTACGTGAAGTGCGTGAAACTACCGGCATGTACACCTCGACCGAGGTGGCCAATCATCGCCACGTGGAGGAAGCACTCAATGCCGGAATCGACATAATATGGATTGGGGCCCGAACATCAGCCAATCCTTTTGCCATGCAGGAAATAGCCGATACCATAGCGTCTATAAATCCCGATGCCACAGTACTTGTGAAAAATCCGGTGAATCCCGACCTCGAACTGTGGGTCGGAGCCTTGCAGCGCATATACAATGCAGGTGTGCGGAGGCTCGGTGCCATACACCGTGGATTCAGCACCTATGGCAAACATCTGTACCGCAACATGCCCCAATGGCACATTCCTATAGAATTGCGTCTCCGATATCCCAACCTACCTATAATCTGTGATCCATCGCACATAGGTGGAAAACGCGAACTTATCGCTCCACTTTCGCAGCAAGCCATGGACATGGGATTCAACGGACTCATAGTGGAAAGTCATTGTAACCCTGACTGCGCATGGAGCGATGCCTCCCAGCAGATCACACCCGAAATCCTGAACTTCATTCTCAACACCCTTGTTGTCCGCGACTCCAAGCAGACCACCGAAAGCCTGACACTGCTCCGCCAGCAGATAGACCGCATAGACAATGAACTGCTTGAGATACTTAGCCGACGTATGGGTGTGTCGCGCGACATTGGACGATACAAAAAAGAACACCGCATGCCTGTGGTACAGGCCGGACGCTACAACGACATAATCCGCTCCCGCGTAAAACTTGGAGAGGAGATGGGTATGAGCGCCGAATTTATGAAAACCGTACTGCTCGCAATCCACGATGAATCTGTACGCCAGCAAATTGAAATAATAAACGACCGCAACGTATGAAAATTCTGATACTCGGTGCCGGGAAAATGGGCACATTTTTCTGCGACATACTTGCACCTGACCATCAGGTGGCCGTATACGACACCAACCCCGACAAGCTAAGGTTCACATACGGAGTGGAACGTTTCAGCGACCTCAACGAGATAAGCGGATTCGCCCCCGACATTGTGATAAACGCAGCCACTGTCAGATATACCATACCTGCGTTTGAAAGTGTGCTGCCATATTTACCCGAAAAATGTATTCTGAGCGACATAGCATCGGTCAAGACCGGACTGCCTGAATTTTATGCCTCGTGCGGACATCCATACGCATCGAGCCACCCTATGTTCGGCCCGACATTCGCATCGCTCAGCAATCTTGCCAATGAGAATGCCATCATAATATCGGATAGCGACCATCTTGGCAAAATATTTTTCCGCGACATCTATTCACGTCTCGGGCTCAACATTGTGGAATATACCTTCAGTGAACACGACGAAACAATAGCTTACTCACTATCCATACCGTTTGCTTCCACACTCGTTTTCGCCTCGATAATGAAGCACCAGGATGCCCCGGGCACCACATTCAAGCGGCACATGGCCATAGCCCGTGGACTGATGGGTGAGGATGACTATCTGCTAAGCGAGATTCTGTTCAATCCCAATACTCCACGCCAGCTTGAACAGATACGTTCACAGCTCGCCATACTACAGAGCATAGTGGAAAAACGCGATTCGGAAGCCATGGCTGCCTATCTCGCATCCGTGCGCGGAAATATCAAATAGAATCTTATGCCCGATTCTTTTCACGCTCATGGATACAGTGTCTCACTTTTTTATTAACTTTGTGGCAAGATGAGTGACGAAAAGACAAAAACAGCAGCTTTGTCGGCATTCACGCAGTACATGTCACAGCACAGACTGCGAAAAACGCCCGAACGCTTTGCCATTCTGGAAAAAGTGTTTGATATGAACACACACTTTTCCATAGACTCACTTCACGCCGCACTCGATGCCGACGGATACCATGTGAGCCGCGCCACTATCTACAACACAATCGAACTTCTCACAAAATGCAGTCTGGTGCGGAGGCACACATTCGGCAACCATTCACCGCAATATGAAAAGATTACCGGACTCACCAAACACTATCATCTGATATGCTCCCGATGCGGAAAGGTGAAAGAGGTTAAAGATGCCGAGATTGACGCACTGCTCAATGCCCGTAGGTTTGGAAAATTCCAGCCTTTATATGCCGACCTCAACATATACGGACTGTGCGGTGCATGCCAGCGCAAGGGACGGAGACGTAGCTCCGGCGCTGAAAAATCAGGAACATAAAACTGAAAAATATTATTTACACACAACAATCAATATACATTTATACCGATGAAAGTTGACGTATTGCTCGGCCTGCAATGGGGCGATGAAGGAAAAGGTAAAGTAGTGGATGTGCTCACCCCGCGTTACGATGTAGTGGCACGTTTCCAAGGCGGCCCAAACGCCGGTCACACATTGGAATTCGAAGGCAAGAAATATGTGCTCCGTTCCATCCCGTCCGGAATATTCCAGCATGGCCAGATAAACATAATAGGCAACGGCGTGGTGCTTGACCCGGTGCTCTTTCAGGAAGAAGCGGAAGCGCTTGAACGCTCCGGCATAGACCTGCGCAAAATCCTGAAGATTTCGAAAAAAGTACACCTCATCCTGCCCACCCATCGTCTGCTTGATGCCGCAAACGAACGAGCCAAAGGCGGAGCCAAGATAGGAACTACAGGTAAAGGCATAGGCCCCACATATACCGACAAAATAAGCCGCAACGGCCTGCGTCTCGGTGACACTCTGCACGATTTCGATAAAAAATACGAGGCAGCCAAATCACGCCACATAGCAATGCTCACAGCCATGGGCGAAACACCCGAATTTGCCGAACTCGAAGATAAATGGATCAAGGCTATAGACTATCTTCATACATTCGACATTATCGACAGCGAACACTACATAAACCGTTGTCTGGCAGAAGGAAAATCAGTACTCTGCGAAGGTGCCCAGGGCACGTTGCTCGACATCGACTTCGGTTCATATCCATTTGTCACCTCCAGCAATACCATCACTGCCGGTGCTTGTTCAGGACTCGGAGTAGCGCCCAACAAGATAGGCGAGGTGTTCGGAATATTCAAAGCCTATTGCACCCGCGTAGGCAGCGGCCCATTCCCCACCGAGCTCTTTGATGAGACAGGCAGCAAGATACGTGCCATAGGCCACGAATATGGTGCCGTCACAGGACGCGAGCGCCGTTGTGGATGGATAGACCTCGTCGCACTGCGCTATGCCATTATGATCAATGGCGTCACACAGCTCATAATGATGAAGAGCGATGTTCTGGACACATTCGACACGATAAAGGCATGCGTGGCTTACAAGATTGAAGGCGAGGAAGTGTGCGACTTCCCCTACTCTATCGAGGAAGACACTATAGAGCCGGTGTACGTGGAGCTTCCCGGATGGAAAACCGACATGACAAAAATGAAGAATGAGGATGAATTCCCTGCTGAATTCGCCGCATATATACAGTTCCTTGAAAAGCAGCTCAACACCCCCATCACCATTGTTTCGATAGGTCCGGACCGTGAGCAAACCATACTCAGAAAATAATCTAACCCATAAAAAACGTCAACCATGGCAAAGGTAAAACCGTTCAAAGGTGTGCGACCTCCGCGCCACCTCGTAACCGAAGTGGCATCGAGGCCTTACGATGTGCTTAATTCCGATGAAGCCCGACGCGAAGCCGAAGGCAATCCCAAGTCGCTCTACCACATCATAAAACCGGAGATAGACTTTGAGCCGTCTGTCGACGAACACGACGAATGTGTATATGGCAAAGCTGTAGAGAATTTCAACAATTTCCAACAGCAAGGCTGGCTTGTGCAGGACGACGCCGACCACTACTACATCTATGCACAGACCATGGATGGCCGGACACAGTATGGCATAGTGTTGGCAGCCAATGTAGACGACTACATGCAAGGACGCATCAAAAAACATGAGCTCACACGCCGCGACAAAGAAGAGGACCGCATGAAACATGTTAGGGTGAACAATGCCAATATCGAGCCGGTATTCTTCGCCTTCCCCGACAACGAAACCCTCCAGCGGATAATCACCGAGACCACAGCTAAAGAACCGGAATATGACTTCACTTCTGCCGACGGATTCGGCCACCACTTCTGGGTGATTGACAATGCCGACACCATCGACACCATAACCGAGGAGTTCAGCCGTATACCTTATTTATATATAGCCGATGGACACCATCGCACCGCTGCAGCAGCCCTTGTAGGTAATGAGAAAGCCACTCAGAATCCCGCTCACACAGGTAACGAGGAGTATAACTACTTCCTTGCTGTGGCTTTTCCGGCCTCACACCTCAACATTATAGATTACAACCGCGTGGTGCGTGACCTCAACGGCCTAACCCCGGCACAATTTCTACAGGCGTTAGAGAAAGACTTCACCGTTACCGATATGGGGACCGAGATATACCGTCCTACCGCCCTGCACAACTTCTCGCTTTATCTTGACGGACGCTGGTACTCATTGACCGCTCTCGAAGGCCGATATGACGACAACGACCCTATAGGGGTGCTTGATGTCACCATATCCAGCGACCTGATACTCCGCGACATACTTGGCATTCACGACCTCCGCTCCGACAAACGGATTGACTTTGTGGGAGGTATACGCGGTCTTGGAGAACTAAAGCAGCGTGTGGACAGCGGTGAGATGGCAATGGCTCTCGCACTCTATCCGGTGACTATGAAGCAGCTTATGGACATAGCCGACAGCGGCAACATAATGCCACCCAAAACCACATGGTTCGAGCCGAAACTCCGCTCGGGTCTTGTCATACACAAACTTGATGAATAATCTGTCGGCAATAATCTCCGACAGCTACCGTCTGACCCCGGCCGACTATCTCAAAATATCGGCCGGGGCCATGCTTCCTACACTTGCCATAGCGATAACCATAATATTCACTGCATCGGTAATCGCATCGTTTTTCGATATACGGATGCTGTTTGTGGCTCTCATCATCATATTCATCATAGCCCCTATGGTCATTGCGCATCTCTATTTCAGCGCACTTCTGACCCCGGAGGCCCGGGAGGCTCTTGCCACACGGCACGTCGAAATAATTCCCGGCAAACAGATAACCACCATATACCACTGCGACGAGGCACCGGCAATTCCCGACGATACCATTGCATGGCACGACATCCTGCACACAAAAATCACATCGACCATGCTGCTTATATACCGTAAGGATAGGAAAACCCCACTTGCCATACCGATAAAATACCTGCCCGCGAATCCAATAATGGAAATTTTTGTCGACACGATAGCAACGGATGTTTGCCCTCTCGATAAAAATAGCTAAATTTGCACCATCAAAAAACTCATCACCCCAACACCATTCCAACATACTATGGTTGTATTTTTTAAGAAAGGTGCCGCTAATGTAATAGCCGTAGAGAGTGACCATAAGTTTTCCGATTTGGAAAACGAAAAACTCATCTGGCTTTTTGACGGCGCCAAACCGCTTGCATCCACTTCGTTAAAAGGCACATTCATCGGTCCCCGCAAGGAAATGATAACACCTTGGAGCACCAATGCAGTCGAAATCACCCAGAACATGGGATTGCACGGTATCAGCCGTATAGAGCAATTCACGCTCACACGCGATGCCGAACCTAAATTCGACAAGATGCTCGAAAGAGTGTATCACGGCCTGAACAGCAAAATATTCAAAATAGACCGCAAGCCCGACCCAATTGTATATATCGACAATATTTCAGAATACAACCGCTCGGAAGGCCTTGCGTTAAGTCCTGATGAGGAGGACTACCTGCGACAGCTATCCGAGAAACTCGGCCGGCCACTCACCGACAGTGAAGTATTCGGATTCTCTCAAGTAAACTCCGAACATTGCCGCCACAAAATATTCAACGGTACATTCATTATTGACGGTGAAGAGAAACCTCTGTCACTTTTCAAACTCATAAAAAAGACTTCACAGGTCAATCCCAACAATCTTGTTTCGGCTTATAAGGACAATGTGGCATTTGTAAAAGGACCTAAAATACAGCAGTTCTACCCCGTGAATCCCGACCGTCCCGATATGTTTGACGTCAAAGATATTGAGACAGTGATCTCACTCAAGGCCGAGACCCACAACTTCCCCACTACCGTAGAGCCATTCAACGGTGCTGCCACCGGCACCGGCGGCGAGATTCGCGACCGCCTTGGTGGTGGTCGTGCCAGCCTGCCCATTGCTGGCACGGCTGTCTACATGACATCATACCCGAGAATGAGTCCCGACCACCGTTGGGAACTGATGTGCAATCCTCGAGTTTGGCTTTACCAGACTCCCTGCGACATATTGATTAAGGCATCTAACGGAGCCTCAGATTTCGGCAATAAATTCGGCCAACCTTTGATTTGTGGCTCACTCCTCACATTCGAACACGATGAAAACGGACGTCTCTATGCCTACGACAAAGTGATAATGCTTGCCGGTGGCGTTGGTTTCGCAGCCAAGAAAGACGCCCTTAAAGGTGAACCGCAACCCGGTGAGAAAGTAGTGGTGATGGGTGGCGACAACTACCGCATCGGCATGGGTGGCGGAGCTGTATCCTCGGTGGAGACCGGCCAATACGACAACTCGATAGAGCTTAACGCCGTGCAGCGTGCCAACCCCGAGATGCAGAAACGAGTTTCAAATGTGATTCGTGCTCTTGCCGAAAGCGACAGCAATCCTATTGTATCTATCCACGACCATGGAGCCGGTGGACACCTCAACGCACTTTCGGAACTCGTGGAAAGCACAGGTGGACGCATTGACCTTGATTCCCTGCCTGTGGGCGACCCGACTCTGTCGGCAAAAGAAATCGTCGGCAACGAGAGTCAGGAACGTATGGGTATGGTGCTTGACCAGAACGACATAGAATTCGTGGAAAATGTGGCACGACGCGAACGCGCTCCAATGTACGTGGTCGGCGAGACCACCGGCGACGACCGCTTCGTGTTCCGTCGCTCAGATGGAGTGAAGCCCATTGACCTCGCCATGGCCGACATGTTTGGCAACTCACCCAAAACGGTGATGACCGACACCACAGTATCGACCACATATAAAGACCCTCAATACAACGAGAACGAACTTGACAACTATCTGCGCGATGTGCTCAGCCTTGAAGCCGTGGCCTGCAAGGACTGGCTCACTAATAAAGTGGACCGCTCAGTTACAGGTAAGATCGCACGCCAGCAGTGTCAGGGCGAGATACAGCTCCCCCTCAGCGACTGTGGAGTTGTTGCCCTCGACTATCAGGGCAAGGAGGGTATAGCTACTTCCATAGGCCATGCACCTCAGGTGGCTCTGATTGATTCGGCCAAAGGCTCAGTAATAGCGATAGCCGAAGCGCTTACCAATATCGCAGGAGCTCCTATCGAAGGTAATCTGAAAGGAATCTCCCTGAGCGCCAACTGGATGTGGCCATGCAAGAATGAAGGTGAAGACGCAGCTCTCTACCGTGCTGTAGAAGCATGCAGCGATTTTGCCTGCGCACTCGGCATCAACATCCCCACCGGCAAAGACAGTCTATCCATGACTCAGAAATATGGTGACGACAAAGTATTTGCCCCCGGCACTGTAATAATTTCAGCGGCAGGCCCCGTAACCGATGTTCGCCGCACAGTATCGCCGGTACTCCAGCAGGTAAAATCACACCTCTATTATATTGATTTCTCCACCGACGGATTGAAATTAGGCGGTTCGGCCTTGGCCCAGGCACTCAACAGTCTCGGCTCTGAGGCTCCAACCGTAACCTCAGCCGAGAAATTCGCTACAGCATTCAACGCCGTGCAGCGTCTCGTGAAGCGAGGCTCCATAGCAGCTATGCACGATGTATCGGCCGGAGGTCTTGTCACCACACTTCTTGAAATGACATTCGGCAACACCGCAGGTGGCATCGAATTCAACACCGACTCTTTTGTGGCCGATGGTGAGACAGACCTGATTAAGATTCTGTTTGCCGAAAACCCGGCTATTGTGCTCCAGATTGAGGATAGAAAATGTGCAGCGGCAGAAGAATTCCTACACAAAGCCGGTGTGAAATTCCATGCTATCGGATGTCCGTCAGACGAACGCACCCTTATGATAGAACATGCCGGAACTCAGCGCTTGATAGGCATAGACCACATGCGCGATGTATGGTTCCGCTCATCCTATCTGCTTGACAGCGTGCAAAGTGGTGAGAAATGCGCCCGTATGCGCTTTGACAACTACAAGAAACAACCCCTGCGTTTCCGCCTGCCCAAGGGATTTGACGGCAAACTCGAATCGCGCGGACTCAAGCATGGAAAGCATGCCGAGAGCGGCGTTCGGGCAGCAATCATACGCGAAAAGGGTGTGAACGGCGACCGTGAGATGGCCTATTCACTGTATCTGGCAGGATTCGACGTGAAAGATGTCCACATGACCGACCTGATGAGCGGACGCGAGACTTTGGACGATGTCAACATGATAGTGTTCTGTGGCGGATTCTCCAATTCAGATGTGCTTGGCTCTGCCAAAGGATGGGCCGGCGGATTCCTCTGGAACGAAAAGGCCAAACAGGCTCTTGACCGCTTCTATGCCCGCCCCGATACATTGTCGCTCGGTGTATGCAACGGCTGTCAGCTTATGATGGAACTCAACCTGATATGTCCCGAACATCCACGAAAGGCCACAATGGAACACAATATAAGCCACAAATTTGAATCACAATTCGTTGGCGTGACCATTCCTGAAAACAATTCAGTGATGTTCGGCCCGCTCGCCGGAATGAAGACAGGAATATGGGTGGCTCACGGCGAAGGCCGCTTTAACCTGCCCATGCCATTGGACAACTACAATGTGGCCTTGAAGTATTCATATACTTCCTATCCGGCCAACCCCAACGGTTCCCGCTCAGGAGTGGCAGGCCTTTGCTCGGCCGACGGACGTCACCTTGCCATGATGCCACACCTCGAACGTGCCATATTCCCCTGGCAATGCGGCAACTATCCACGCAGCCGTCGCAACGACGACGTCACTCCTTGGATTGACGCGTTCATAAACGCCCGGAAATGGGTAGAGAAACATAAAATAGGAAAATAACCCCACTGCGGGAGCAGACAAAGCCGACACAAAGCCGCACTGCCTGCTCCCGCAGCCGTTAATCTCACATTTACATACTTACTTAACACCAACTGATATATGGGAGGTTTTTTCGGTCTGACATCAAAGACCAACTGCGTCAACCGTCTATTCTATGGGGTAGACTACAACAGCCACATGGGTACAAAACGGGCCGGCATGGCCACTGTGTGCGATGGTATCTTCACCCGCTCGATACATAATATCGAAAACTCATATTTCCGCACCAAGTTTGAGAACGACCTGAAGGATTTCAGCGGAAACTCAGGCATAGGAGTGATATCGGACACCGATGCGCAACCCATCATCGTCAATTGCCACCTCGGGAAATTCGCCATAGTGACAGTTGCCCGAATCAACAACATAGCCGAACTTGAAAAAGAGATGCTCGACAAAGGGCACCATTTTTGCGAGCACAGCTACGACATAATCAATCCCACCGAAATGATAGCCGCTCTGATAAGCGACGGCGCCGACATTGTAAGCGGGATTGAAAATGTTTACCGCCGCATCAAAGGCTCCTGTTCCATGCTGTTGCTGCTCGAAGGCAGGATTATTGCCGCACGCGACTTCCTTGGCCGCACACCGGTGCTGATAGGCAAAGGCGACGACGGCTATGCCGCTGCATCCGAGTCGTGCGCGTTTGCCAATCTTGGCTTCGATGTGTGCTATAACCTTGGCCCGGGAGAAATTGTGGAAATTACCGCCGACGGCATGAAGCAACTCCGTGCCCCAGAGCAGGAAATGCAGATATGCTCATTCCTATGGATATATTATGGCTATCCGGTGTGCCAATACGAAGGACGCAACGTGGACCGCATGCGTTATGTGACAGGTCGGGAAATGGGTAAGGAAGACGATACCGAAGTGGATTTCGTAAGCGCAATCCCTGACTCCGGTATAGGCATGGCTCTGGGCTACTCCCAAGGTAAAGGAGTGCCTTATCTGCGTGGAATCGTGAAATATACCCCCACATGGCCCCGCAGTTTCACACCGAGCACACAGGAGCGCCGTGAACTTGTGGCCAAAATGAAACTGATACCCAACAAATCGTTGCTGAGAGGCAGGAGAGTGATATTCTGCGATGACTCGATAGTCCGTGGCACCCAGTTGCGCGACAATGTGTGCGACATGTTCGACGCGGGAGTGAAAGAGGTGCACATGCGCATCAGCTGTCCTCCGCTCATATATCCTTGCGAATATCTCAATTTCACCGCATCAAAAAGCGAACTCGAGCTAATAACACGTCGTATAATCGGGGAACTGGAGGGCGATCACAACAAAAATCTAAAAGCCTACGCCACCACCGGCTCACCTGAATATAACCGGATGGTAGAAGAGATACGGCGCCGTCTGAAACTCACATCCCTCCGTTTCAGTTCCATCGAGAACATAGTGGAAGCCATAGGCCTGCCGAAATGCAAGATATGCACCCACTGCTTCGATGGTTCAAGCCACGACTGACGCCAATCATCCACTCCAATCAAAAAATAACAATCTGTGTCAAAAAGAAAGCATCTGCACATTTGACACAGATTGTTTTTTATAAACACCTGCAAGAACTCACAATCCGCACAAAAAACTTTAGTGTCTCAATCTTTTTGCGTATCTTTGTAAGTCAAAATAAACCGATTATTATAATTTTAATTATCAAATCTATAAAGTATGAGTCTCAACATCATTGTGCTCGCCAAGCAGGTGCCTGACACCCGCAATGTGGGCAAAGATGCTATGAAAGAAGACGGCACCATTAATCGTGCCGCGCTTCCGGCCATCTTCAATCCGGAGGACCTGAACGCTCTTGAACAGGCACTCCGTCTCAAGGACGCAAATCCCGGTTCTACCGTAACTCTGCTCACCATGGGACTTCCGCGTGCTTCCGAGATTATACGTGAAGCCATGTATCGTGGTGCCGATGCCGGCATTGTTTTGACCGACAGAGTGCTCGGCGGTGCCGACACGCTCGCCACCTCTTACTCTTTGGCTCAGGCCGTAAAGAAATTCGGAAACTACGACATAATTCTTGGCGGACGTCAGGCCATTGACGGTGATACCGCTCAGGTTGGACCCCAGATTGCCGAAAAGCTCGGAATTCCTCAGGTAACTTATGCAGAAGAGATTCTCGACCTCAGCAACGGTCATGTAACAGTAAAGCGCCGTCTGGAAAATGGCGTTGAGACAGTAAAGGCTCCGCTGCCCTGCGTAGTGACTGTCAACGGCTCCGCTGCCGAATGCCGTCCGCGCAACGCCATGCGTCTGCAGAAATATAAATACGCAGCATCCACTTCCGAGAAAGAAAAACTTTCCGACGAGCTGAAAAGCCTTCTTGAAAAGCGTCCCTACCTCAACATTGCGGAATGGAGCGCGGCTTATGTCGATGCCGACCCGCAGCAGATAGGCTTGCCTGGCTCTCCGACAAAGGTAAAAGCCATTGAAAACGTTGTGTTCACTGCAAAGGAAAGCCGCTGCATAGACAACGACGACGCTCAGATAGAAGATCTGGTGAAGGAACTTATCGCCAACCACACCATAGGTTAACCAACATAACTTAACCTCACATTATTATGACTGATAAAAACAATCTAATAGTATATTGCGAGATAGAAGACGGCCACATTGCCGACGTAAGCCTCGAGCTGCTCACCAAAGGCCGCGAACTCGCCAACAAACTCGGCGTGAAACTCGAAGCCGTGGTTATCGGCGATAACCTTGACGGAGTGGAAAATCAGATTGCACCCTACGGAGCCGATGTCGTGTACAAAGTATCTGACAAACGTCTTTACCCCTACACTTCCAATCCTCACGCCGCTGTGCTCATCAATCTTTTCAAGGAAATCAAGCCTCAGGTATGCCTTATGGGTGCCACCTGCATAGGCCGCGACCTTGGTCCCCGCGTATCCTCAAGCCTTCACAGCGGTCTCACCGCCGACTGTACATCGCTTGAAATCGGCGACCACAAGGATCCCAAGACCGGAAAAGAATATGAGAACCTGCTCTATCAGATACGTCCCGCATTCGGTGGAAATATCGTGGCAACTATTGTCAACCCCGACTGCCGTCCGCAGATGGCCACCGTGCGCGAGGGTGTGATGAAGAAAGAGGTGTTCGATCCAGCCCACAAGGCTGAAGTGGTGAACCTCGATGCTTCCAAATATGTAAGTCCTGAGGACTTCGTGGTGGAAATAATCGACCGTCACATTGAGAAATCTAAAGTCAACATCAAGAACTCACCCATCATTGTGGCCGGTGGCTACGGCATGGGATCAAAAGAGAACTTCGACCTGCTTTACAAACTCGCCGAAACACTCGGTGGAGAAGTCGGTGCATCGCGTGCCGCTGTTGACGCAGGCTTCTGCGACCACGACCGTCAGATAGGCCAGACTGGTGTCACCGTACGCCCGAAACTCTATATCGCTTGCGGCATATCCGGACAGATTCAGCACATAGCCGGCATGCAGGAAAGCTCTATAATCATATCCATCAACAACGACCCCGATGCTCCGATAAACACTATCGCCGACTTCGTGATCAACGGCACCGCCGAGGATGTGATACCCAAACTGATAAAATATTACAAGAAAAACTCCAAGTAAGAAAAAGCCATGGCTAATTTTTATAATGACAATCCGGATTTAAAGCATCATCTGCAACATCCGTTGATGCAGAAAATAGTTGAACTCAAGGAACGCAACTTTGCCGATGCCGAGACTTACGACTATGCGCCCCTCAACTTCGAGGACGCCATGGATTCCTACGACAAGGTTCTTGAAGTGGTAGGCGAAATCTGCGGTGGAAAAATCGCTGAAAACGCCGAAGGTGTGGACCATCAGGGTCCACGCGTTGAGAACGGTCGCGTAATCTATGCCGACGGGACTCAGGAAAATCTCGAGCTCTGCCGCAAGGCCGGTCTTATGGGCATGGCCATGCCCCGCCGCCTCGGTGGTCTGAACTTCCCCATCACCCCCTATATAATGGCCGCTGACATTGTTAGTCGCGCCGATACCGGTTTTGAAAACCTCTGGGGACTTCAGGACTGCGCCGAGACTATCTACGAATTTGCCGACGAGGATCAGAAACAGCGTTTCATCCCCCGCGTGTGCAAAGGCGAAACCATGTCTATGGACCTCACCGAACCCGATGCCGGTTCCGACCTCCAGTCAGTGATGCTCAAAGCCACCGAACAGCCCGACGGCACATGGCGTCTGAATGGTGTGAAGCGATTCATAACCAATGGCGACAGTGATATTCACCTGGTACTCGCCCGCTCTGAGGACGGAACCAAAGATGGCCGCGGACTTTCAATGTTCATCTACGACAAGCGCGATGGAGGTGTCACTGTGCGCCGCATCGAAAACAAGATGGGTATCAAAGGCTCGCCCACATGCGAACTTGTTTACAAGAACGCCAAGGCCGAACTTTGTGGTTCACGCCGCATGGGTCTCATAAAATATGTAATGGCACTTATGAACGGTGCTCGTCTCGGTATCGCCGCCCAATCGGTCGGTGTCAGCGAACGCGCCTACCGCGAGGCTTTGGCCTACGCCAAGGACCGCAAGCAGTTCGGCAAAGCAATCATCGAATTCCCCGCCGTTTACGAAATGCTTGCCGTGATGAAAGCCAAACTCGACGCATCCCGCGCACTGCTATATGAAACCTCACGTTTTGTTGATATCTACAAAATCTACGAGGATATCGCCAAAGAACGTTCCCTCACCCCCGACGAACGCAAGGAGATGAAGGCCTACACTAAACTGGCCGATGCTTGCACCCCGCTTGTCAAAGGTATGGGCAGCGAATACTGCAACCAGAATGCCTACGACTGCATCCAGATTCACGGCGGTTCAGGTTTCATGAAGGATTACGCCTGCGAACGTGTTTACCGCGACGCCCGCATCACATCCATCTACGAAGGTACCACTCAGCTTCAGGTAGTAGCTGCAATACGCCACGTCACCACCGGCACATATCTCAATATGATTCGCGACTATGAGGCTCAGGAAATAAAAGATTCGCTCAAACCCTTGCGCGACAACCTCATTGCCCTTACCGAGAAATATGAAAAAGCCGTAGCTGCAGTGATGGAAGTGAAGGATACAACCTACACTGACTTCATGGCACGCCGCATGGTGGAAATGGCAGGAAACATAATCATGGCCTACCTGCTTATCCTCGATGCCAACCGCAACGACGCATTCACAGCTTCAGCCGAGGTCTACAACAAGATTGCACAGACCGAAGTAGCCAAGCATGCCGACTTCATTGCCAATTTCACTCCCGCACAGGTGGAGATGTACAAGGCTTGATAGAAAGCGACATTTATATAAACAGATAGGGCTGCATGTTACATGCAGCCCTATCTGTTTATATATATCCCTTATTATATATAATAAGGTGTGGAAAACTATCTGAACAGCTCCACCAGTATGCTGTCGGAGATAAGCCAATGTCTTTCAGGAATGGAAAGGCATCCATTTCTGTAGACCATATGCCCATGATCCATATACCGTACAGCCTTTGCAAGCAAATCCTTTTGCGCACTGTCACCGAAACGTTGTGCAAACTCATCGACATCCAGTCCCTCGACAGTGCGCAGACGCAACAGCATATATTCATTGGCCCGCTCGTCCGCATTCATATCTTCCACATCAAAAGCGCGGGCCGGGTTGTCAAGATACTTTTTGAGTGATGCGGGATTGGCCCTGCGCACATTGCCATCGAAACTATGGGCCGACGCACCCAGCCCGAGATATGGGGTAAGGTTCCAATATCCAGAATTATGTACCGACCGATAACCCGGCATGGCAAAATTGGAGATTTCATAGTGCTCCATGCCACTTGACGCCGCACACTCACAAAGTGACAGATACATTTGTTCAGAAACATCCTGACTTGTCTCAGCATACTTGCCGGCCTGATATTGCGCCCATAACCTTGTGCCCGGTTCGAGCATCAGACTGTAGGCGGAAAGATGCTCCGGACTGAAAGCCAAGACCTCACGCATTGACTTTTGCCAAGTGTCCAACGTCTGTCCGGGAAGACCATATATCAGGTCAAGGCTGAGATTATTTATGCCGGCGGAACGAAGAAGCGACACTGCCCTCCTCACATCATCCGCCGAATGCCGCCTGCCTACAGATTTCAGCTCCTCATCAACCATGCTCTGTACTCCCATACTCACCCTGTTGACCGGCAATGTCGATATGAATCTTGACATTTCCGGTGTAATATCCTCAGGATTCACCTCCATGGTAACCTCTACAGCATTGCCCATAGGGAGAATTGCCAGCAAACGCTCAAGAACATCCATAGGCAATATCGATGGCGTACCCCCTCCGATATATAAAGTGGTAATATCACTGCCACCAAGTTCATCAGCACGCGCCGACAACTCCCGCTCAAGAGCTGTCACATACAACGACAAGTCATCGCGCCGTGCCGTTGAATAGAAATCACAATATGCGCATTTGGAATGGCAATATGGTATATGTACATACAATCCGGCCATATCTCACATCCCACTTATAAATCGTCGGTAGCCGACTCACGGTCGCATATCGCCTTGAACTTGCAGAACTTACAGGCACGGTCAGACGGAGCTCTCGTAAACGGCACATCGGGATTGAATATCTCGAGGATTTTACTGTTGAGAGCATCCACAAATTCCTCATACCACTGATGGTAATCAGCCACCACATCCCCGCCTATTTTCAATGGCTCAAGTCCCTTTGGCAATATGGTGCGCATCTTATAGATCGCGGGCATTATCGGTTGGTCGCTACCCTCCACTTCCCGATATACGTGGCAATAGAACATAAGTTGCATTATGGCCTTGGCCCTGTTGGGATTGGCCGTATCAAAAAGCGATTCCACCGAAGGTGCCTTCAGTTCATCTACACCCGTTTTGTAATCAACGAAACGCATTGTTCCGTCAACCATATCTATGCGGTCCACAACCTGTTTTACATTTACCGACAGACTGTCGGTTATCTTCAGCTGCCCCTCCATAGTCTTCTCGGCGCGCATAAATGTAAAGGGCGCGAGTTCACGGTCACACCGCAACATCGCGAGAATACTATGGCGTATAACCCTCCCGAGCACCAGACTCTCACCTACCAGAGGTGTCGCCACACGGTCGTCGGGAAGTTTATTGTAATTACGGTTTATCGACTCCGTCACAAGGCGGTCCACACACGTGTTACCATGTTCGAGATAACGGTCTATTAGTTCAGGCGTGACAACCACTCCCGAATCAGGATCAGCACCTTGGAACTGCTGATAGAACTTCTGGGCCACCTCATGCAATATTGTGCCATAGGTACTCGCGTCCATATAGTCCGTCACATCATCGTCAACATTATACCCCTCTACATATTGCAGATAGAACTCAAGCGGACAGCTTATATATGTATTGATGGCACTCGCCGACAGATTCCGTCCACCGGGCTTAGTGAAATTTTCCAACAGCCCCATAACCCTCGCATCTTTCCTGGCGGAAGCACCGTTGAATTCATAGCGCCTTGTGGAGTACACCGCAAGACGGTGCGATATATCCGCATCGGGAAAGAGATACAGCAGTTGGGCTATATATCGCGACAGCTCACTGCTTTTTGTTCCGCCCACCGTACGTGCATCATATATCAACGTGACATTTCGCGCACGCGATATCAATCTATAGAAATAATAAGCGAAGATACTCTCCTGAAAATCTATAGTGGCCATGCCATAGCCATGGCGCAAAGCATCAGGAATGAACGAACGTGTATAATGCTTACGGGGAAACACTCGTTCGTTCATCGACAGCATGACTACATTATCGAAATCAAGCGCGCGCGTCTCGAGCACACCCATCACCTGAAGACCTTTTAGCGGTTCACCCACAAAACTTACGGTATCGCCGTTGATAGCGCGCTCTATAAGATGAAAAAACGAATTGCCCCGCATTGAAATTCCGAAACGCTTCGAGGCATCAAACAGCGCATCAACCGCCTGCCGGTAAGAATCGACAAAATGACGCTGCATGCGGTCGTCGGGCTCAAGAGCACTGCTCACAAAATCGCATAGGCCGTCCACATACTCAGCCACACAATCCATATCGTCCATATCTGCAACCGAAGCAAATACCGGAACCAATGCCGGTGCTTTCTCAGCAACCACCGGTGCAGGTATCTGAAACAGGCGCCGTTGCTGTATCTCTGCCGCGAGATTATCGCACCCCTCGGCGTCAACCGAACGTATGAACGGCGATGCCAGAAGAGTGGCCACATCATCGTAGAAGAATGTCCTTATGCCATTTTTGACGCGCGAGCGCAATTGCAGGCTCACAATATTACGCATCAGCGCCGACACCGGACTGAGACGCATCGGAAATCCCATGGTCACATTCATGGCCCCCACTTCGGTAGGCACAGAATGAATCATAGGGATGAAGAGAGATTCGTCAGGCAGCACCACAGCCGTATCTATGGCATTGTCCTTGTCGGCTATAGCTCCTGACTGTATCCACTGTTCGATACACTTTCCGGCCGCCTTAACCTGTCCGACACCCGACGGCACCCCGAGCACAGTGATATGCGGGAATCCTGATGGAGATTCACCCTTCAGATTGTAACGCGACGGAAACTCACGCATGTTCCTGCGGAGAAAACGTCCGGCCTTATTGTCGGGATGATTGAATGCGGGTGAGTCGAAGTCCCAGTAAAAATCGGCGGCACCACGGCGCTGAAGTATAGAGAATATCTTTATCTCAGATGTCGATAGCACATTGAACCCCACGAACACGCACCGCGAATATGGCAATCGGTCCATGCCATCCGAAAGCACATCCACCGCATTACGGTAAAGCATACCCTGTGTGGCAAGTCCCTGCTCCGACAGACTCCGGCGATAACCATTGTACAGTGGCAGCAACACCTCCCATAGTTTCACAAAAGCCTGCTGCCGTTTATTTCCACCGTCGCGGTCTATATGATTCCAGAAGCGGTCTATATATTCGCCCGGACGTTCCTCGCCCCAATAGCGGCGTATCACCTCAAGCTGCTCCTCAGTAAGATAATTGGCCGAAATCTCACGCAGACGCTTCACATTGACAAACAACGCCTCGGCATCCACCAGATAGCGGTCAACATCATTGAAATCCCCTATAAGCATCTCACCCCAGAATAGGAATCGGTCGAAATCTACATCCACACCGGGCTGGAGACAATATTCATTATAGAGCGTAAAAAGTTGCTCGTAGCGGTTGGCCTCAGTCGCATCCGACAATTCCCCGACAAACTCCGATATTGTCATTATCCGCGGGAACATGGAACCCGCCGGCAGTTCTCTTTTAAGGAAGTTGGCGAAAAATGTACCGCTTCGCTTATTCGGGAAAACAAAGCAATAACTGTAGAGCGCCGCAGCCTCCCGGTCGGCATACACTGAAGCTACCTGCTGTAGAAAAGGGGTCATTTCTGTATCAAAAGCATTATCACCTTTATAGCCACATCAAGATTGACAATCTTACCGTTGGCATTACCGGCTATGTCCGTTCGGGCGTCATTGAACACCCTCATAAGCGTCTCTACATTGCGCTCGTTGATAAACCGCGCGAAACGTGAACTGAACTGAGCCTCAGCCGGGTTGAGATAGCTTATCTGCGGGACATTGAAATTATACACGAAATTCTCGCGCAACAACCGCATGGCATAGTCGTAGAATCGCAATTCCGGCTCCCGGCCCAGCGCAGCGAGTTCATTGGCCCATTCGCGCAGCTCCTTCACATTGCGCTGATAGGCCAGACGCATCAGACTTATGAAAATATCCAGAAACTTCGAACTCTCCTTGCTGACATGCAGATTGTTGAGCGCCGACAGCATGCTGCCTTCAGCTATATGCGCTATAGTCATGGCCTGTCCGCGTTCCACACCGTGGCGCGATTCAAGGATATCGGCTATTGTCCCTGCGGGCAGACGTTTCATCTCAATGCGTTGCACGCGGGAATATATGGTAGGGAGCAGATCCTCCGGACGGTTGCTCGCCAGAATGAATATCGTGTCGGGATATGGTTCCTCGAGAAGTTTGAGCAACTTATTTGATGTCTCCTCGTTCATCCTCTCGGGCAACCACCATATCACCACCCTGTAGCGGGTAACATGCGAAGTGAACGCAAGCTTGTGTATCAATGCGTTGGCTTCGGTTACGTACGTCATGGTCTGCGCATTTTTCTTTGTGAATGTCGCAGTCCATGCCTGAAGGTCCATATACACGCGGTCAGATGCAAAATCGCGCCATTCCTGTATGAAATCGTCCGACACCGGCGCATCGCCACCACCTTCGGGCTTCACCACCGGAAACACGTACGATGTATCTATATGGTTGAATGTCTGATGCCATCGGCACGACTGGCATTCGCCACAGGCATCACCCTCGGGCGTGCGGCGCTCACAATGCAGATACTGCGCAAAAGCACGCGCCATTGCCAATTTGCCTATGCCCTCGGGGCCTTCAAGCAGCAAAGCATGCGGAATCCGGTCCTCCTCCACCATGCGGCGCAATCGTTCCTTGACATGCTCATGAGCCGGTATATCGCTGAATCTCATTCCTGACTACAGAATTTGTTATACACACAAATTTACGTAATTCCCGTGGCTTTGCAAAATCAATCGTGATGGTATGGCTCACCGCGCAGTATGGTCATCGAGCGATACACCTGTTCTACGAAGAAAAGACGTATCATCTCATGCGAGAATGTCATGCGGGATAATGAAATCTTACCGTCGGCGCGCTTGTACATTGCATCAGAAAAACCGTATGGTCCACCTATCACAAACACAAGCCGTTTCAATCCGGAATTCATCCGTGTCTCTACAAACTGAGCGAATTCCCTCGATGTAAACTCACGTCCGCGCTCATCGAGCAATACCACCGCATCGCCGGGCTGCAGCGCCGACATCATTGTAGCCCCCTCTTTCTCTTTCTGCTGTTCTTCTGTAAGTCCGCGCCCTCCTTTTATATCGGGCAGGATTTTGAACTCCATGGGGATATAATGCACTATGCGCGACATATACATATCTATACCCGAACGCAGATAGTCAGTCTGGGTTTTACCGATAGCGAGCAGAAATATTTTCATCAGACAGGATTTGTGATGTTAGCTTCTTATTACTAATTTTGTACAAAAGTAACGAAACCGCACTACATTATGAAATCAAAAGACGAACTCATAGACGATCTACTCACCCTGGCCTTTGCTGAAGATGTTGGCGATGGCGACCATACCACACTCTCCACCATTCCTGCCGACGAAATGGGACGTCAACGTCTCATTGTGAAAGAGGAAGGCATACTGGCCGGAGTGGAAATCGCAGGCAAGGTGTTCCGGAAATTCGATCCGGAGCTCAAAATGACAGTTCACATAACCGACGGTTCCCATGTAAAGCCGGGCGATATAGCATTTGAGGTGGAAGGACGCGTGCGCTCACTTCTGCAGACCGAACGCATAATGCTAAACATTATGCAGCGCATGAGCGGCATAGCCACCACCACCGCACGCTATCAGAAACAACTCGAGGGTTTGAAGACAAAAGTGCTCGACACCCGGAAGACCACTCCCGGCATGCGTATGCTTGAGAAAGAAGCCGTGCGCATAGGTGGCGGATGCAACCACCGTATAGGCCTCTTCGACATGATACTGATAAAGGACAACCATGTGGATTTTGCCGGAGGCATACCGCAAGCGGTAGCAGCAGCAAAAAAATATTGTGCCGAAACCGGCCGCGACCTCAAGATTGAACTCGAAGTGCGCAACACTGACGAGATTCTTCAGGCTCTCGATGCCGGAGTGGACCGCATAATGCTTGACAATTTCACTCCCGAGCGCACACGCGAGGCTGTAGAACTGATTAACGGACGCACCGAAATTGAATCGTCGGGCGGCATAACAATCGACACTCTGCGAGCTTATGGAGAATGTGGTGTTGACTACATTTCAGTCGGAGCGCTAACGCACTCTGTAAAGGGTCTCGACATGAGCTTCAAAGCCTGCTGACAGCCTACTGCTTAAGGGACAACAGATCATTGACCGACAATTCATTCAAGCCGCCGATAATCTTGGCGGCTTTTCCTTTAAGCATCTCGGGGGGATAGGTAGTTGACAGCGCCACCACAGTAGCTCCCGAGGCAGCACCGGCTTTCAGACCCTGCAGCGAATCCTCGAAAACGAAGCAATCCCCGGGTGCGCGCCCTATAGCCGACGCCCCCTTGAGATATCCTTCGGGATCAGGTTTGGACCGGCTGACCTGTGAAGCATCTATCACAGCCGCAAAATATTTGCGTAGTCCGGGATGTTGCTCGAAAAGCAGCTGCATCTTGCGCGAATCGCTGCTTGTCACTATAGCCGCCGGGATTCCCCTCGATGCAAGTTCATCGAGAAAGCGTTCCACGCCGGGATAAATCTCATAGACCATCGACTCCTGAAAGTCGTGTATACGGCGTAGGATGTCAGCCTTGACCTCCTCATTGTCGTAATGCTTCATTATTTCAGGAAGAGTTGTCCCCTTTATCGCTATGGCATAATTTTCTATTCCGGTGGGGTACATGCGGTCTATCTCCTCCCAGAATCGGGTATAGGTGGATTCGCTGTCTATCAGCACTCCATCAAGGTCAAACAAAGCCCCGTAACGTGTAACGTCAATCATATTTTTCAGCTATTGCAGATTTTTTGTGCAAAAATAACATCCTTGTTAAGAAAAAAGGATTTATAAAGCGTTAAATTTGTGCAACACTTTTTATAAGGATGAACACCAACACGACGTCGTCACCAATGGAACTTGGCAACAAATCCATACCCAAGCTCCTGATGCAGTATTCCATACCCGCGATAGTAGCGAGCGTGGCCACCTCCCTCTACAACATTATCGACAGCATGTTCATAGGCCATGGAGTGGGTCCAATGGCTATCGCCGGTCTGGCCATCACTTTTCCCCTGATGAATCTTGTGATAGCTTTCTGTACACTGATTGCTGTCGGAGGCGCCACAATATCATCCATATTTTTAGGCCAGAAAAACATAGGGCGCGCCACCGATGTAGTCAACAACGTAATGGTGCTTTGCCTGATACACTCTATAGTGTTCGGTGGCCTGACACTGCTATTTCTTGACGAGATTCTTACCTTTTTCGGCGCGACACCCGAAACACTGCCCTACGCCCGCGAATTCATGGAAGTGATTCTCTACGGTACACCGATATCCTATCTATTTATAGGCCTGAATAATATAATGCGAGCCACCGGCTATCCAACCCGCGCCATGGTATCGGCTCTGCTCTCGGTCGGTGTCAACCTGATTCTCGCACCGATATTTATATTCACACTCGAATGGGGCATACGCGGAGCTGCCCTCGCCACCGTTTTCGGACAGTCGGTGGCCTGTATATGGGTTATGTGGCATTTCATGTCCAAAAAAAGTTTCGTTCATTTCCAACGCAAAAACCGTTGGCTCACCCCAATAATCGTGAAACGCATCTACGCCATAGGTATGTCGCCGTTTCTTATGAACGTGTGCGCATGCATAGTGGTGGTGTTCATCAACAAAGCCCTGCTCGACTATGGTGGTTCGATAGGCAATCTTGCCGTCGGTGCTTACGGCATTCTCAACCGCACCACCATGTTCTTCGTAATGATAGTGTTCGGTGTAACCCAAGGCATGCAACCCATACTCGGCTTCAATTATGGAGCCGGACAGTGGGATCGCGTGAAAAAGACGCTGATGATAGGTATATGGCTCGGAGTGGCCATCACCACTGCCGGATGGCTCATCACCGAGCTTATGCCACAGAATATAAGCAGACTGTTCACCACCGACCCCACCCTTATAGACATAGCCAACCGTGGATTCCGCATATTCTTCATATTCTTTCCGCTCGTAGGCTGCCAGATAGTGATTCAGAATTTCTTCCAATCGGTAGGCAAACCGAAACTCTCAATATTTCTCTCGCTCACGCGCCAGCTCATATTCCTTTTGCCATTCCTCCTCATTATCCCGAGATATTTCGGAATCGACGGGGTTTGGGCCAGCATGGCGGCATCAGACGGCATAGCATTTTTCTTTGCCGTGACCACACTTATAATTGTAAACCGCAAGCAGACAAAACTGCACCGGGCCCAACAATAATTTCGACACCAATCTCCAATCATAGCACATCCCCTATATGACATCCGACTTGAATCTACGGCTTGATCCGGCCACAGCATATACCCCACTGCGTCTCACAGCCCATGTGAGCACTCTGCTGAACATCGCCGCCAACCGTCTGCGCGACGTGGTGATACTGAAACGCTCCATAGATGCCCGCCAGCGCCAGGTAATGGTCAACTTATCCGTCCGGGCATATATTGACGAACCGGCGCCCGAACATCCGCTGTTCACGCCCGTCAGATATTCCTCGGTGGGTTCTGACGCGCCACAATGTATAGTAGTGGGAGCCGGACCGGCCGGACTGTTTGCGGCATTGCGTCTTATCGAGTCGGGCATACGCCCCATAGTGCTCGAGCGTGGAAAAGATGTCGACTCACGCCGAATAGATATGGCCGCCATAGCGCGCAAGGGTGTAGTCGACCCCGATTCCAATTATTGTTTCGGCGAAGGTGGCGCCGGGGCTTATTCCGATGGCAAATTGTACACCCGAAGCAAAAAACGAGGTCCCGTAGATAAAATCCTCACCATCTTCCATCAACATGGCGCACAGGAGGATATCCTGATTGATGCCCACCCCCACATCGGCACAGACCGCCTTCCCGAGGTGATAAAGGCCATACGCCACACTATTGAGGAATGTGGTGGAGAAGTCCGGTTCAGCAGCAAAGTCACAGGGCTTACAATCAACAACGGCACAGTGACCGGCGTGGAGACTGAAAACGGCGAAATATTTACCGGACCGGTAATTCTTGCCACCGGACATTCCGCGCGCGATGTGTACCGTATGCTGCTTGACCAAGGGGTGACGCTTACGCCTAAAGGTATAGCCGTAGGCGTCAGACTTGAACACCCGCAACACACCATAGACTGTGTGCGCTACCACAACCCCAACGGTCGCGGCAAATACCTCCCGCCGGCCGAATACACCATGCTCACACGTGTGGACGGTCGTGCCGTCTACTCCTTCTGCATGTGTCCCGGCGGTATAATAATTCCCGCGGCAAGCGCTCCGGGAGAGATGGTGGTCAATGGCATGTCGCCATCCAACCGAGGCTCCCGCTGGGCCAACTCAGGAATGGTGGTCGAAGTTCTACCTGAGGATGTGGATGGTTTCTCCGACAGCGCCGATCCTCTTAAAATGATGTCCTTCCAGCAATCCATAGAATCCCGCTTCTTTCACGATGCAAAGGAAACACAGACAGCCCCGGCTCAACGAATGGCCGATTTTGTCAATTCCCGACCGTCGCGCGACCTTCCGTCCACATCCTATGCTCCGGGCATATATCCGGCACGCATCGATCATCTGCTGCCCGACTTCATAGTCAGCAGACTGAAGAAAGCTTTCACCGAGTTTGGTAAGAAGAATAAAGGATTCCTCACCAACGAGGCCGTATTGATAGGCGATGAAACACGCACGTCATCACCGGTGAGGATAAACCGCGATTCCGAGACACTTCAATCCGAATCAATCCATGGGTTGTTTCCCTGCGGCGAGGGTGCAGGGTACGCCGGAGGCATTGTGTCGGCGGCCATCGATGGCGAGCGCTGTGCCGAAGCTGTCGCCACTTATCTCAAGATTTCATAATCAAAAATGGCCGTGCAAAATGCACGGCCATTTTTGTAAAAACTACATGCCATAAGTATGGCGGGGGCTATAACTGTCACCCCTCAACCGTAAATCCGGCCTCGCGCAATCCGTTCTTTATCTTATCGATATGTTCGTGATTAAGTGTCTCCATCTCTATATGGAGCTTGCAACCGCTTATCTCAGTGTTGGATGAATTGCGCTTATGCTCCACCGAAAGGATATTTGCGCCAAGATCGCCTATCACCGAACATACCTTCGACAGCTGTCCGGGCTTGTCGGAAAGAACCACTGTCACCGTGCAGTCGCGGCCATTCTTTACCAGACCACGTGTTATGACACGGTTCAGCGATGTAACGTCGATATTGCCACCTGACACCACACACACCACCTTCTTGCCTTTTATTGGAACTTTGTTGAACATGGCGGCCGCAACCGAAACCGCACCCGCACCTTCGGCCACAAGTTTCTGCTGTTCGATAAGCGTCAGGATAGCCGCTGCAACCTCATCGTCGCTCACGGTAACAATCTCGTCAACATATTTCGAACATAAATCGTAAGTGTTCACACCCGGCTCTTTCACGGCAATGCCATCGGCGATGGTCGACACCGAATCAAGCCTTACACGGCGCCCTTCACCGAGCGAACGTGTCATTGACGGAGCTCCTTCAGCCTGCACGCCATAAACCTTGACATTGGGCTTGATTGTCTTTATGGTAAAGGCCACGCCTGAAATCAGGCCTCCGCCACCCACAGGCACTATCACCGCATCGACATCGGGCATCTCCTCAATTATCTCAAGACCTATTGTACCCTGTCCGGCTATAACGAGCGGATCGTCGAAGGGATGCACCAATGTATATCCATGTTCTTTCTGCAACTCAAGGGCACGGTTGTAGGCATCATCGTACACCCCGGGAACCAGACATACCTCAGCCCCGAGTGCCTTTGTAGCCTCCACTTTCGATATCGGCGCACCTGCCGGCAGACATATTATGGACTTTATGCCATTGTGGGCAGCACCGAGTGCCACACCCTGGGCATGATTACCCGCCGAACATGCTATAACGCCACGCTTCTTCTCCTCGGGCGACAGTTGTGATATTTTATAATAAGCACCTCGCAACTTAAATGAACCGGTATATTGAAGGTTCTCAGGCTTGAGATATACCTGAGCATCCGGATTCAGTTTTGTAACACCTATCAGTTTGGGATGACGCGCTACATTCTGCAGCACCTCGGCGGCTTTGTACACCTCCGATATTGTTAAATCGGCCATGGCTTTTATATTTTTATTTGATGCGCAAATATACTTATAAGCGGGAGCAATGCCAAATTTATTTATGCGTTGCCCGAAAAGAATGTACCGATGAACAAAAGCCAACGGCTATAGCGTTATATATTGTGGAAAAACGCAATCTATGGAAAATATACGTCTGACACAGATACGCAATGCCGAACGCCTTATTCCATGGCGCATGGAAGTGATGGCAGAAATGTTTGGCAAAACATCGGGAGAATTGACCGGCAAACTGCACGAGGCCACCACCCGCTATTATGCCCGGCATCTCGCCGACGGCTCTCATGTGGCATGCACCTCATCTGTCAATGGAACTGAAGCCGGATGCGCCGCAATGTATTTCTCTGAGGAACTTCCCTCTCCCGACAATCCGTCAGGACGATGTGCATATCTTACTAATGTCTATGTGCGCCCGGCTTTCCGGCATCGCGGCGTGGCCACTATAATGGTACGATGGCTAATTGAGATGGCACGCAGCCGTGGCATTGAAAGGGTGTTTCTCGAGACACCCGACAGTGCACACCGGATTTATTCCCCATCGGGATTCCACCGCATGCCCGATATGATGATTTATAAAAATCCGGCATGATGAAGTTTTTTCAGGCAATCACCTTCCCATGAACACACGCCCTGAACATAGTCAAATTTAACTCCGCCGAAGGAAAACAATTTTGACTAATTCCGCAAAATTGAATAAATTTGCATTGTATTTACACATAGAACACCATAATATATAATAATCAAAAAATGTCTACCATAACCAAAGAAGCCGCCCTCGAATATCACCGCGAGGGGAAACCCGGGAAAATAGAGGTGATTCCCACAAAGCCCTACTCCACCCAGCACGATCTTGCATTGGCCTACTCCCCCGGAGTGGCCTATCCATGCCAGGAGATTGAAAAGTATCCCGAGGATGTCTACGAATACACCAACAAAGGCAATCTCGTGGCAGTTATATCCAACGGCACCGCAGTGCTCGGTCTTGGCAACATAGGCGCACTGGCAGGCAAACCTGTGATGGAGGGAAAGGCTCTGCTCTTCAAGATTTTTGCCGGTCTTGACTGTTTTGATCTTGAAATAAACGAAACTGACCCTGACAAATTCATAGAAATAATAAAATCCCTGACACCCACATTCGGTGGAATCAACCTTGAGGATATAAAAGCCCCTGAATGCTTCGAGATTGAACGCAGGCTAAAGGAGGAATGCGATATTCCGGTGATGCACGATGACCAGCACGGCACAGCCATAATCTCGGCTGCCGGACTGCTCAACGCCCTCGAAATCCAAGGCAAGGACATAAGCAAGATTCGCCTGGTGGTGAACGGAGCCGGAGCTGCAGCCGTGTCCTGTACAAAACTCTATGTGGCTCTCGGTGTGAAGAAAGAGAATATCGTGATGTGCGACAGCCGTGGAGTAATAAACTCATCGCGCACTGACCTCAACGCACAGAAACGCGAGTTTATCACCACCCGCAACATTGACACTCTTGCCGATGCGATGGTGGATGCCGATGTTTTCCTTGGGCTGTCGGTAAAGGACGTGGTGACTCCGGAAATGCTCAAGTCCATGGCACCGAAGCCTATAGTGTTCGCCCTTGCCAATCCCGATCCGGAAATTGACTACGACACCGCCATAGCATCCCGCCCCGACCTGATATTCGCTACCGGACGAAGCGACTACCCCAACCAGATAAACAATGTGTTGGGATTCCCCTATATATTCAGAGGCGCACTCGACTGCGGTGCGACAGCTATCAACGAGGAGATGAAGCTGGCTGCTGTCCACGCCATAGCCGAACTCGCAAAACTGCCTGTTCCGCCGGTGGTCAACACTGCCTACGACATGTCAGACCTCCATTTCGGGCCTAACTACATACTTCCCAAACCGCTCGACCCGCGACTTCTAACCACAGTGGCACCCGCCGTGGCAAAAGGAGCCATGGAAAGCGGTGTGGCACGACGTCCCATATCCGACTGGGCAGCCTACGATGAGAAATTGCGCAAGCTGATGGGATACGACAACAAACTCATGCGCCGCATATTCGAGCAGGCGAAATCCAATCCAAAGCGTGTGGTTTTCGGCGAGGCAAACACCGACAATATGCTCAAAGCTGCCGTAATAGCCTATAAGGAAGGTTTGTTGATTCCTATTCTTCTGGGCAACGAGGAGATGATAGAGAAACGCGCCAACCGGCTCGGAATAGATATCTCCGGCATAGAGATAGTCAATCTGCGCCACGACCGTGAGGCTGAGCGCCGTAAACGCTTTGCCGCGAAACTCGCCGAAAAGCGTCAGCGCGACGGTCTGACATATCCCGAGGCACGCGAAAAGATGTTTGACCGCAACTATTTCGGCATGATGATGGTGGAGGAAGGCGATGCCGATGCATTCCTCGGAGGCACCTACTCTGCATCTCACGCCATTGGTCAGATAGCCCGCGAGGTTGTAGGCATACGCGATTCGTTCAACCACTTCGCAGCAATGCACATGATTACAACCAAGCGAGGCACATTCTTCCTTGCCGACACACAGGTTAACAAGACCATGGATGCCGATACACTGTTCGACATAGCCCGCCTGACACGCAATTCGGTGGAATATTTCACCCACAAGCCTGTAATGGCCATGGTGTCGTACAGCAACTTCGGCTCAAGCCATGAACCCGACTGCAAGAATGTGGCCGAAGCCGTGGAGCGCATGCATCAGGCTTATCCGGAACTACTGATTGATGGTGAAATGTCGATAAACTACGCCCTCAACACACGGTTGCGCGACAAGGCCTTCCCATTCAACAGGCTCAAAGGCGAAGAAGTCAACACTCTTATCTTCCCCAACCTAAGCTCAGCAGGCACAGCCTACCGTATAATGCTCGAGATGGGTCTCGGCGATGCTGTAGGACCTATACAGATGGGATTGAACAAACCTATCCACTATCTGAGTGTACACTCTCCGGTGCGCAATATACTCAATCTTGCCGTGATTGCCGGTCTTGATGCCCAGACGCCCGGAGCCAATGGCGAATCTGAGAAATAAAAATACACATCCTTGATAAATTCCCATTTGCGGGAAACGAAATTTTTCATTTTCTTTGTATTGTAATCATCCACATACAAAGAAAATGAAATTTCGTTTTTTAACATCATTGATCATTGTCTGCGCGGCAATCATAGCGCAGGCCACCACTCCTAAATATATTTTCTACTTCATAGGCGACGGCATGGGTCCCGGCGCAGTATCGGTAACCGAAGCCTACCGCCGTATGGTGCTCGGGCTGCCGGGACATCTCAACATGCTGAGCCTCCCTGTGGCATCCACAGCCACCACCTACTCGGCATCGTCGCCGGTAACCGACTCTGCAGCTGCCGGAACCGCACTCTCCTCCGGACATAAGACAACCAACGGAATGCTCGGAATGACCCCCGATTCCACATCTGTCGTATCAATGGCCGAGACACTACACAACAATGGGTTCGGAATCGGTCTGGTGACATCTGTGGCTCCCGACGATGCCACTCCTGCAGCATTTTACGCACACCGGCCCCACCGCTCAATGTACTATGAGATAGGTCTCGATGCCGCCGCTTCAGGCTATGAATTCATTGCCGGAGGAAATCTTCGCGGACTGAAAGATAAGAATGGAACCCCTACCGACCTGATGGCCACGTTGCGCACCAACGAGGTAGCCGTGGTTAGAGGCCTTGAAGAACTCAAAGAGACAACATCGCGAAAGGTGCTCCTGCTCAACACCGACACCACAGATGTAAAGATAGCCCACGCCATAGACTCTATAGAATCGCAGCTCACGTTATCGCAAATGACACAGGCATGTCTTGACCATCTGCTTACCAACAGCCCCGACCGGTTCTTTATGATGGTGGAAGGCGGAAGCATAGACCACGCCGCTCATGCCAACGATGCCGCAACCGTAGTAATCGAGACTCTTGCATTTGACAAAGCTCTCGGCATAGCCATAGATTTCTACCGTGCCCATCCCGACGAGACACTCATAGTGGTAACTGCCGACCACGAGACAGGCGGCATGATTTTTGCCAACCAATCAATGCACTATTTCGCTCGCCCCGACTATCTGAAATTTGTGCGCCAGTCAAAGGACCGCTTTACCAACGAGTGCAAAGCCATACTCCATTCCCGCCGCGTGTGGACATGGGATGACATGAAGCAATATCTATCCGACAACATGGGGCTGTACACCCACATTCCGGTAAGTGAAGCCGACGATGCAACCCTTCAGGAAAAATTCCAACGCACTTTCGAACTTCGCAACAGTGCTGACAAAGAGGGATTGTACAACAGCTTCAATGAATTCTCCGTAGGCGTATTCGACCTCATAAACCGTGCAGCAGGCATAGGATGGGTAACCGGCGACCACTCGGGAACAATGGTTCCGGTATATGCAGCAGGTGTGGGCGCCTACCGCTTTGCCCCCATGCAGGACAACACCGAAATTCCGCAGAAAATACTCCGCATTGCCGGTTTCTGACCATCGCATACTGTACTTGTGTGCCATTATGGTGCACATACTCTCCGCCTGTTCCCAAAAACAGGCGGATGACACCTTAATATATATAGGCGACACATATAGGCTGTATGCCGACAGTATAACCGGCAATAACGGTCGTAAGGCTCATGCTCCGTCTGCGCTATCGATTGTAGTGGATGCCGACACCGTGTGGCATGCCGATTCAATTGCCCGGAATTGCCCGGAATTCAGGTCAGGACAGACCATTGTCGATGCCTTATTCAATAGAGCATCGGTAGCACACGGTGAAGACACACCACCCACCCCCTACTCAATCCTACTCGCCGGAGGAGCAATGAATTCCCAGGCATCAATGGACGCACTGAAAGGGATGGTAAGCAACGGTGTTGTGACGCCCATGGTACCGACATCACTCCTCGGCCTCCTTGATGAAACCGGAGCTGTATGGACATCGGCAGCATGGGAGATATATGCTGTGACCGGCGACGACGACTGGCTGCGTTATGCCTACAGCATAGCCGAACGCACACTCCACGAACGCTCGCTGCTGCTCGCCGACCTGCACACAGGTCTGCACCGCGGCATCCCCTCGTATATGTATAGCCGGGCCTATTTCCCGGCATGGAGTTCGCCCGATGCGCTGTGCGGCATATATAGCATGGGGGTCAATACAGCAATCTACCAAGCCTACATATCCCTCAGCCGCATGGCTTCGGCTCTTGGCGAAGACAAATCCACCATCGAGGAGTACATATCCAAAGCAAAAAGGCTGCGACACAACATCAACGACCGGATGTGGATTCCCAACCTGCACCGCTATAGTCAATATCTCTATGGAGGAGCCTATCCGTTAATGTCGGCTTCGTCCGACAACCGCGCGCAGGCCATAGCCATACTTACAGGCATAACACTCCCCGGCATGGGACAACCGATGATAAACGACACCCCTGTAAGCGGCCGTGGCATTATGCCTGTCACACCATCGCCTCCCGACAGCCCCGATGGAAACGACGCCTTGACTCAGGCATTCTGGCTCTGGGCATCGGCCAAGGAGGGCAACACAGCTTCGATAACCGCCGGCCTCGGCTCACTTATCAACAATTCCCTACTCTCCGTAACCTCCGGGAACTGGGACTACACGCCATTCTCCTCGTTTGTGCTCCGCGTGCTTGCCGGCATGACATTCACCCCACAGGGCATAGTATTCTCACCCACAGTCCCGATGCAACTCGATGGAAAGAAATATCTGCACCACTTCCGTTACCGCAATGCCATACTTGACATCACTATTTCCGGTACAGGCAACCATATCGCATCGTTTGCCATTGACGGCGTGCCCGAATGGAATGCAACCTTTCCGTCGAATCTCAACGGGTTGCACGAGATTGAAATCACTCTTTCCGACAACATCACCGATTCCGGACACATAAACATGACATCCGACGCATTTATGCCACCAACCCCCACAGCTGTATGGAATGGGCTTCAGGCCACCATATCGGGATGCGCCGCCGATACTGATTTTGAAGTGTGGGTCAACGGTGCCCTATACGAAGAGATTACACAGAACCATTACACTCTTGTCACACCGCAATGCTACACTGTGACACAGATGGTACCGGTCACTGACCAACGATGGTGTGGATTCGCAACCGAACCGATGGAATACATTCCGGCCGGAAGTCTCACACACTTCCCCGCAGGCTCACTACTGAAAAACGCACCCGACACCGTCAGCGCCATTGAACTCTCAGACCGGCTCAACCCTAAGCTGGAATTTGAGATTGACATATCACGCAAAGGGTCGTACATTATAGATCTCGAACACGTATCGCGACATAGCGGAGCCAATCTGATGGCTGCCCGACAGCTCGAAGTCAACGGACACCGGGCAGGCACATTCCTGCTTCCATGCCGGCACTCAGACGATGGCACAACCGCCTACGGCACCTCGGCTCCAATTATTGTAACCCTCGACAAGGGAACCAATCACCTATCGCTCACATACCACAGGCTGCGTGGCTCCGATGGAATCAATGCCACAAACCGCGCTATACTACGGGCCATACGAATAATACGACTACAATGAAACGGATAGGCATTCTTTCAGACACCCATTCATGCTGGGACGACCGTTACGCCGCCCATTTCGCCGGTTGCGACGAGATATGGCATGCCGGCGATATCGGCGACAAAACAATCTTGCAGAAACTACAGGACGTGGCGCCGGTGGTACGTGCCGTTTCGGGCAACATAGACCATGGTGATGTGCGCCGTCTCTGCCCCGAGACATTGACTTTCGAGGTGGAAGGAGTGAAAGTGTGGCTCACCCACATCGCAGGCTATCCCGGACGCTATGCCCCTGGGGTGAAAACGCTTCTGCGCAACGAGGGCATACGTCTGATGGTGTGCGGTCACTCACATATATTAAAGGTGATACCCGACCACGAGCTCAATATGCTCCATGTCAATCCCGGAGCCGCCGGATGGCACGGATGGCAGAAAGTAAGAACCCTTATCAGGCTCACCATCGACAGTGGAAACATCAAAGAACTCGAAGTAATCGAACTCGGCAAACAAAAAATATAACCCGGCAGTTATTAAGTATTATGAAGAAACTGATTATGCTGATAGCGGCTTCCGCACTTATGTGCGTCACAGCCTGCAAGACCACCGAAGCCAACTACAAGGCGGCCTACGAAACCGCGCGCCAGAAAAAGTACGATACCGGCGACTCGCTGACCACCTCAGGGCTAAAGAACGCCGACCTGCCACGGCCCATGGCTTTCGGATCCGACACACTCATGGTGCGCACCGAGCCGGTTGCCCAAAGCAAAACGGAGGGGGCTAAAGTATCCGCGCTATGCAAATACTGCGTGGTGACAGCCAAGTTCCGCCAACTGTTCAACGCACGCTCCATGTGCGACCGGCTTCTACAGCTCGGCTATGCCGGAGCCATGGTGGTGCACAACCGCACACAGCAATATTACGTGGTGGCACGTTCCACCGACCTCCCGTCAGAAGCCCGCGCCACTGTTGAAAAACTCCGTGCCGACACCGCCCTGAGCCTGAAGGAACCGTTCCCATACGTGCTCCGCCCCGCACAGCTCGTGCGCTGATAACCGTTAAAATTAACATTGCTGTTAATTTTGAGCCTACGGTTTTCATAATTGAAAATTAGTGCATATCTTTGCACTTTAAGGAATCAGAGGATTTCTTTACATATCGTTAATTAATAGCGTTTTGCTATTGGACTTGCTCTAAGAAACTGCCAATTTCTCAAACATCACAAGTACAATAGGCACTCAAAACGTCTACGCGATAGCGTGGGTTGTGCTTATGTGTGATGTGGGTATGGCAGTACCTTTAGAGCATATTTGAGCCGACTCACGTTTCTTTTTGCCCGAAAAAATGATTTGGTTCCGATAAGTCCGGAATTGACGAACACCATCAAATGCTTTTTCAATTCAATAAACTTAAACCAATCATTTTATGAAACTAAAACTTTCACTGTTACCTTTCATCGCCATTACCATGATGTGCCTCGCAAGCGCCTGCAGCGATGACAGCGACGACACCCAATTCCGTCTCGACACCGTTACCGACATCCTCACCACTGGCTCAAGTGCCACAGGATTAGCCTCCAAACCGGCATGGAATATGGAAAACACCGACACACAAGAAACCTATTCCATTATATTCTACCGCGACAACTCACTGCAACTCAACGAGACCGGCAGCAGTGACATTATTGAAGCGAAATGGCAACTGACAGCCCCCGATGCCATGACCGTGACCTATACCGAATCCAACGACACAAAAACGCTCCAGGTCAAATTGACCGAAGTGGTTAGCAACCGTATTCTTGCCGAATGCGACTTTGGCAATGGACTGCAACACTTCGAACTCTACTAACCAACAAACACATCACTGACAATGAAATTGACATCAAAAATTCTAAAACTCGCTATGTGCATGGCTATATGCGCCACTGCCACCTCTTGTAACGACAACGACGATGTGGTCGACAACAGCCGTGCAGGCCTTTACGAAGGCACTCTCACGCAGCGCTACCGCGACGCCCACACAGGCGAAATAAAGGAATCGACCACTCCGGTACTTGTTCAAGCAACTAAAAATGGCTCTGAAAACCTTGTTTGCGCCACATATAACACAAGCCGTTATCACGACCGTTGGTACACCGGCAGACAGCCGCTCGACACCCGGACGCTCACATTCGTGCCTACAACCACTGTTCTCGCCAGCACAGATGGAGCGCACTTACGCGAAAATCGATTGGTTTACCGCTACGCCCTACCCTCCGGAACATTGGATAAAAATGGCAACGAACTGTTAACCCTCAGTTTTTCGGGGCTGAAAGTGGTGAGAGACGATATCAGCATGGAAGTGGAGCCCCTCGGAGAATACGAAGGCCACATGTACGTGAGCACCATAGAGTGCCCCGACGAACAGTCGTTCAACGAAGCAAAAAATCTTTCGGAACTGGACATCACCGGAATCACTTCTGAAAATATAGAGATACGTGTGTTCCGCAAAGCGACTGAAAGCAAACTCTCCATCGAAGGCTGGAACAATGGCTTGATGGTATACTCACAGGTTGCGACATCGTATCAGACCGACAATTTCGACTGTCTTGTATGCGGAAATGCGATATTCGACATGGAGCAGAACATTGAGATTTTCAAGGTGACATCGCAAAAATACGATGAAGACTCCGCTAACTATGGACAAGTCACACTTACAAAAATCACAGCCGCCAAAAAGACTGCTTACGCCGAACCAGATTAACGTGATAAACACACCTCCTCTCTCTTATTTTTTAGCATAAGAGTGAATTGCCGGCCGGACCATTAATATGAGGTCCGGCCGGCTTCATTATAAGCATAGCCTAAAGTGCCATAAATCTCTCCTTTTAGTCTTATTTCACATATCGACCCACACAACACAATGAATCATAACAAAATAACCGCTAACTTTGCAGCCGGAAAAAACGAACACACCTTGCTATGTATCATAAACTGCTACTCTCTGCCGCAGCCCTGTTCGGATGCACAGCCGCATCGGCCGTCAACGTCGCCGACACGCTGAGCCTGCCGCTCGACAGCTGCATAGCCATCGCCCTGAGCGACAACCCCACCATAAAGGTGGCCGATATGGAAATAACCCGCATGGACTACTCCAAAAAGGAGACCATAGGTCAGTTACTGCCATCAATAAGTTTCGGAGCCTCCTACAACCGCACCCTCGCCAAGCAGACCATGTATATGAACATGAGCCGCGGCCTTGGGTCGTCAGACAACGACGATGAGTCTGAGGATACACCCGCACCGTCGGCCGGGTCCGGTGGCATAAAGGTAGGTCTCGACAACTCCTACTCCATGGGATTTTCGGCCAGCATGCCGCTGATAGCCCCGCAGCTATGGAAAAGCCTCAAGCTCAGCGACAGCCAGATACTCCAGACCGTGGAAAATGCCCGCCGCAGCCGCCTCGAGCTTGTCAACAGCGTTAAAAATGCCTACTATACCCTGCTACTTGCCGAAGATTCCTATCGTGTGATACTCGAAAGCTACGACATGGCACGCTTCACGGCCGATCTCTATGCCAAGCAGCATGAACTCGGTGCCGCATCTCAGTACGATGTGCTCCGCACCCAGGTGGCAGTGAAAAATGTAGAGCCTGAAATTACACAGGCCACCATAGCCATTCGTCAGGCAAAACTACAGCTGCTCATACTGATGGGCATGGAGGCCAATGTGAATATCAAGGCCGCCACCACCCTCTCCGAATATGAGAAAACAATGTATGCCGATGTGCTCGCCACCAACCGCGACATTGAACAGAACTCCGACCTGCGACTGCTCGACATACAGACACGTCAGCTGCGCGACGCCCTGTCAGTGCGCAAAATGGCTTGGTACCCCACGCTGTCGCTAAACGCCAACTACAACTGGACCTCCATGAGCAACGGCTCACCGCTCAAGAATTTCCGTTGGAACCCCTACTCCATGGTAGGGCTCACACTCTCCATCCCATTGTTTGAAGGCGGCCGCCGTTACACAGCCATAAAGCAGGCCGAGATTCAGGTCAACGAAATGGCATGGCAACGCGACAACCTCGTGCGCAGCATCCGCATGCAGTCAGACCTCGCGCAGGAGAACATCCTGCTCAACGTCAAGCAGATATCCTCTTGCTCCGAAAGTGTCAATCAAGCCCGTGTGGCCCACGACATAGTGAAGCGGAGCTTTGACATAGGCGCAGCATCCTACCTTGACCTGCGCGATTCCGAGCTTGCCCTGACACGCTCGCGTCTGGCCTACTATCAGGCTATCTACAACTATCTCGTGGCTCAGAGCGACCTCGAGCTTCTGCTCGGCAACGCCGACCTCACGCGCTATTCATCTGAAAAATAACAGTCCTCACCCACATATCATCTCATACATGAACTCATCACAGACCTACCGTTCGCTGACACTCAGCACCATAGCGGCCTTCTTATTGGCCACTACCACCGCTTGTGGCTCATCGTCCGATAGCAAACCCTCATCCGATTCCACTGCAGTGGCAGCCGAAGATATCCCACTGGTGTCCACTCTTCAGGTCCACAGTACCGAAGTGCCTCAGGAAACGGAATATACCGCCAATGTCGAAGCATTCAAGACCAACAACATATCGGCCTCATCGCCCAACCGCATCAAAAATATACTCGTCGATGTAGGCTCCCACGTGGCCAAAGGACAGAAAGTTGCCATTATGGACAACGTCAACATCGACCAACTCCGTGTGCGCCTCGACAATGCCGAGCGCGAACTCTCACGCGCGCGTCAGCTACTCGAAATCGGCGCAGGCACACAGCAGACCGTTGACCAGATGCAGACCGAGGTCGACGCCACCCGCCGCCAGTACACCAACCTCGTCGAGAACACCACCCTCATCTCACCTATATCAGGAGTGGTCACCGCCCGCAACTACGATCCGGGCGACATGTCGGGCACACTGCCCATCCTCACCATCGAGCAGGTACGTCCGGTGAAAGTTCTGGTCAACATATCCGAAAACGACTTCACTAAGATACGCAAAGGCCAGAAGGTGGACATACGCACCGATGTCTACGGCGACGAGACATTCCACGGCACTGTCCATCTCATTCACCCGAGCATCGACCCCTCTACCCGCACATTTACTGTCGAGGTGACCATAGACAACGCCGACGAACGCGTTCACCCCGGCATGTTTGCACGCGTTCTGTTCAACCACGGTACGGCCAACCACGTGGTGGTGCCCGACCGCGCGGTGGTAAAGCAGTCTGGTTCAGGTAACAAATATGTCTATGTCTACCACCCCGACAACGGCACCGTGAGCTACAATCGCGTTGAGCTCGGACGCCGCATGGCCGACACCTACGAGGTGATTTCAGGCGTGGCCGACGGCGACATTGTGGTCACTGCCGGACAGGTACGCCTGGCCGACGGCACAAAAGTGAAACTTCAGGAAGATAAATAATCCCCCTCTCCACCCATATCAACCCTCCAAACCATGAGCCTGTATTCCAACGCAGTAAAGCGACCTATAATGACCACCCTATGCTTTGTGGCGGTGGCCATAATCGGTCTGTTCTCACTAACCACACTCCCCATCGACCTATATCCCGATGTCGAGACCAACACCATAATGGTGATGACCACCTATCAGGGAGCGAGCGCGCAGGACATCGAGCAGAATGTGACCCGTCCGCTCGAGAACTCGCTCAATGCCGTCAACGACCTGAAGCACATCACATCCAAATCGCGCGAGAACATTTCGGTGATCACGCTCGAATTTGAATATGGTAAAGACATCGACGTGCTCACCAACGACGTGCGCGACAAGCTCGACATGGTCAAGAGCTCCCTGCCCGACAATGCCGAGAACCCCATCATATTCAAGTTCAGCTCCGACATGATACCTATCGTGATGCTCTCGGTGCAGGCCACCGAAAGTATGCCCGGGCTTTACAAAATTCTCGACGATGCAGTGGCCAATCCACTTGCACGCATATCCGGCGTAGGTTCCGTATCCATATCCGGAGCGCCCAAACGTGAGATTCATATCTATGTCGATCCCAACCGTCTCGAGGCCTACAACCTCAGCATCGAGACAATCTCGGCCATTGTGGCCGCTGAAAACCGCAATATACCAGGCGGTTCGTTCGATATCGGCTCAGATACCTACGCACTCCGTGTGCAGGGCGAGTTCACCTCGTCCGACGAGTTGAAGAACATAGTGGTTGGCTCACGCGACGGACGCAACATCTACCTGCGCGATGTGGCCCGTGTCGACGACTCCCTCGAGGAACGCGCCCAGCAGACCTACAACGACGGACAGAAAGGTGCCATGATCGTGATTCAGAAACAATCGGGTGCCAACTCCGTAGAGATATCCAATGCCGTAATCAAAATGCTGCCCCAGTTGCAGCGCCGCCTGCCCTCCGACGTAAAGCTCGGAGTGATAGTGGACACCTCCGACAATATCCGCAACACCATCCGCTCCCTTGTCGAGACGGTGCTCTACGCCCTGCTCTTCGTGGTCATAGTGGTGTTCACATTCCTCGGACGCTGGCGTGCCACAATGATTATTGTGATTACCATACCTATCTCGCTCATCGCATCGTTCATCTACCTTGCACTCACAGGCAACTCGCTCAACATCGTATCACTCTCAGCCCTTTCCATATCCATCGGTATGGTGGTCGACGATGCCATTGTGGTGCTTGAGAACGTAACCACCCACATAGAGCGAGGTAGCAATCCCAAGCAGGCCGCTATCCATGGCACCAACGAGGTGGCCGTGTCAGTAATAGCCTCCACCCTCACACTCATCGCGGTGTTCTTCCCGCTGACACTCGTCACCGGCATGACCGGCGTGCTCTTCCGCCAGCTCGGATGGATGGTGACCATCATGATGATTATCTCCACCGTGTGCGCCCTCTCGCTCACCCCCATGCTCTGCTCTCAGCTGCTCCGCAAGGATGTGAAGCACGGACGCCTCTACACCCTGCTATTCACCCCCATCAACAAGGGTCTCGACGCTTTCGACAACGGTTATGCCTGGCTTCTGCAGAAAGTGGTAGGCCACAAGACAGTGACCATCCTTGTATGTATGGCCATATTCGTAGGCTCGCTCGCGCTCCTCAAGCATGTGGGCACCGAGTTCTTCCCCACCGCCGACGACGGACGTCTCGGTGTCAACCTCGAGTTGCCTATCGGCACCCGCGTGGAGATAGCTCAGGAAGCCACCCAGCGTCTCAGCAAGGAGTGGCGTGATAAGTATCCTGAGATACAGACCCTGAACTACACCACCGGTCAGGCTTCGAGCGACAACACCTACGCATCGTTGCGCGACAACGGCCCGCACATCGTGTCGATGAACATTCGTCTTTCCGACCCCGGCGACCGCGAGCGCAAGATTACCGAAATAGCGGCATTGATGCGCGAGGACCTCAAGCGCTATCCCGAATTCAAGAAAGCGCAGGTCAACGTGGGTGGAAACCGTGGAGGAGCCATGGGCGGACAGGCCACCATTGACTACGAGATTTACGGCTACAACTTCGAGGAGACCGACTCCGTGGCCCGCCAGCTCGTGAATGTGCTCCAGGGCATAGAGGGCACCGCCGACATCATGATATCCCGTTCCGACTACCAGCCTGAATATCAGGTCGACTTCGACCGCGAGAAACTCGCCATCTACGGGCTCAATCTCCAGACCGCCGCCACATATCTGCGCAACCGCATCAACGGCAGCATCTCCTCGCAGTTCCGCGAGGATGGAGAGGAATACGACATCAAAGTGATGTATGCCCCCGAACACCGCACCTCCATAGAGGACATAGAGAATATCCTCATCTACAACTCGGCAGGTCAGGGCGTGCGCGTTCGCGATGTAGGCAAAGTGGTGGAACGATTCACTCCTCCCACCATCGAGCGCAAGGACCGCGAGCGCATCATCACGGTATCCACTGTCGTTCAAGGGGTGCCGATGAGCCAGGTTGTCGAGCAGTCGCAGGCCGAGATTTACAAGATGTACATTCCGGTGGGCATCAACATCGAGCTTGCCGGTAGCTACGAGGACCAGCAGGACTCGTTCCGCGACCTCCTGATGCTTGCCGCGCTCATCATAATCCTCGTCTACATTGTGATGGCTGCCCAGTTTGAGTCCTATAGCTATCCGGGCATCATTATGACATCGCTGCTTTTCGCATTCTCCGGTGTTTTCATTATCCTCTATCTCACCGGTCACACGCTCAACGTAATGTCCATGATTGGCGCCATCATGCTTATCGGTATTGTGGTGAAAAACGGTATTGTGCTCATTGACTACATCTCGCTCAACCGCGAACGAGGCCTCTCCATACGTCAGGCCGTGGTGCTCGGAGGTAAATCGCGTCTGCGTCCGGTGGTGATGACCACCCTCACCACCATCCTCGGCATGGTGCCGATGGCCGTCGGCACAGGTCAGGGAGCTGAGATGTGGCGTCCGATGGGAACTGCCGTCATAGGCGGTCTGACACTCTCCACGCTGCTCACCCTCCTCTTCGTGCCCGCACTCTACTGCATATTCGCCTACGTAGGCGTGCGCCGTACCCGTAAAACCCACCGTCGCAACCTCGCTAACAACACATCGAAATGAAATCCATACTCATAACATTTGACCAGGCTCACTACGAAAACATAGTGACACTGCTTGAGAAATCAAACTGCCGTGGCTTTACCGCCTGGCGCGAAGTCCAGGGACGCGGAAGCCGCGATGGAGAGCCCCACTACGGCACCCATGCATGGCCGTCGCTCGCATCAGCCATCATAACCATGGTTGAGGACCACCGTGTGGCCCCCCTGCTTGAAGCATTGAAGGAGATGGACATACGCTCGCCGAAACTCGGGCTGAGAGCCTTTGTGTGGAACATAGAGCAAGCCATCTGACAAATTTATTTGGATATGTGGTGCGGAAAGTATAACTTTGCACCATAAATCCTGCGCACGTGGCGTAATTGGTAGCCGCGCTAGACTTAGGATCTAGTGTCTAACGACGTGGGGGTTCGAGTCCCTTCGTGCGCACGAACTGACAGAAGAGGAATTTCCGCAAGGACATTCCTCTTTTCCATATAATGAAATGTGTGAATTTACACCACTGCGCGCCCCGACGCGTGCTACCTTTGCAGCGTAACAAACTAAACCAACCCACACATGAAATCGTTCCGCTTCAAAGAATCGTGGCTAATGGCCGTGGAGGCCATAGCCGACCCCACAATCCAGTCTGAACTCATGCTCGCCATAGCCCGTTACGGAATCAACGGCACGTTCACCCCGTCGGAGAACGACGTTGTCAATGCCGTGATGGCCATTGTCATGGCCGAGACAGAATCCTCACGCCCATCAGCCACCGATTCAAAGGCCGTCGAACAGGTTAGCCTCGAGCAGGAGCTTTTCGACAAGGCCGAAGGGCAGATTGACGCCATGGGCATGCACGCTTCGCCCGCCGCAGCCCGCGAGGGCATTGGCGTCTGCTTCATCCGATTCAGGAACGAGTGTATGGCACACCGGCGTTTCCACTCGTCACGTCACGAACTCATCGAGGACTTCCGCCGACGCATTTCCAAAGACATCTACGGAATCCCGGTCATGGAAGCACGATTCTTCCGCCGAAGACCAGCGTCCCACACATCATAGACAGACTCAGCCTCGCTGCCTGCGCACCATCGACGCTATACCATTGCGGCGGTCCATTCGCCGCGAATAGAAGCTGTCGAGCGTAAACAACCGCACCACCCCAAACGACAACGCCGAACAGACCATCAATGGGAAAAACATGGGGAAAGCAGCAGCCATCTCGCTGGTGAGCAGAAGCGCCATGAGCGGTGCCCTGATTGCTCCGGCCATCACTCCGGCCATCCCGAACAGCGCGAAGTGCGCCACTTCAAGATGAGTGCCGAAAAGAGCGTTGGTCACCGTGGCAAACAAGAATCCAACCACACAACCTGCAAATAATGTAGGAGCGAAATCTCCGGCCACACCACCACCGCTGTTGGTGGCCGAGGTGGCAAAGCATTTCAACATCACCGTGCCGGCAGCTACCGCAACGAGAAGCCACAATCCGCCGCCCGCTGAAGCCCACGGACCATCTGCCAGCAGACCACCGGAATCGCCGTTGATCATACGTCCTATCACGCCATACCCCTCGCCGTAAAGTGCCGGAAACAAAAATACGGCACCCCCTATGGTTGCTCCGGCTAAAATATTCTTGACCCACGGATTGCCGATAAGGGATAGCCAATGCTCCACCTTTTTCATTATATAGCTGTAGTACAACGAATACAATCCGCAGCATATTCCGAGCACCATCACCGCAGGCACAACAGCCATATCGGTACCGGCCGAGGAGTCAAACGGCAAATCGACAGTGCATCCGCCACACAGATAGGCAGTCATCGCCGCGGTTATGGTCGATACCAGCAATACAAGCACATTGAGTGTGGTAAGTTCCATGCGCAGCACCTCGATGGTGAACAGCGCGCCACCTATCGGAGCCTTGAATATGCCCGCTATTCCGGCGCCTGCACCGCAACCTATCATCACCATGACAGCCTGGGACGACAAACCGAACCTGCGCCCGAGATTGCTGCCTATGGCTGCCCCGACACATGCTATCGGCCCCTCCGAGCCGGCCGAGCCACCGAAACCCAGTGTCAGCGTGCTTGCCAGAATGGGGGTGAATGTAAGCTGAGGCCTGAGAGCGTAGTCCTTGCGCTTCAACGAGCCCATAAGCCGGCGCACCCCATGCGATATATTGTGGCGCAGCACATAGCGTGTAAAAATCCCGGTCAGCACAATGCCCGCCACCGGAAGAATGAGAAGCAGGATATTGGCACCCGCGGCATCAAGCCCACCGGTGAGAAACCGCGACACCATGGCTACGAGATGTTTCAGCAAAAAAGCGCCCACCCCCGCCAGCAGTCCTATTGCCGTGGCGAGAATGAACATGAACGGCCTGTCAGATATACGCCGGCGGCAAAAAGCCGCTATACGTGCCGTAAAACCATGTTGTGAAACATCCATACTATTAACAATCAATATATCACTCATAAAACGCCACATCAGCATAGTTTGTTCCATCCCCGCACATTGGAGTATCCGGCTTTATTATTATCTTTGCAAAAAAACTGACAGTCAATGACACCTATAGCCAACTTCGACGAACTGCTACAGCGTTTCCACTCCTGCTCACAAAAAATAAGCATTGCCGTGGTATGCCCCGGCGACGATGCCACAACAGGAGCCATGGAGCAGGTACTGTGCCACGGCACTGCCACGTTTCACGCAATATGCGTCGGCTCGCCTGATAAAACACTTCAGGAGCTACACACACAGTACCCTGACCGCATCACCATACACCATGTGGCTTCAGCCGAAGAAGCTTCAGCCATCGGCGTGCGGCTTGTTCACGAATCGCAGGCCGATATCCTGATGAAAGGCACTGTCAACACCGATACACTACTGCGCGAAGTACTGAACAAAGAGTGCGGACTGCTCCCCGAAGGCCATGTGCTGAGCCATGCCACTCTCGTGCTTGCACCCGCCTACGGCAAGATGCTGCTGTTTTCCGATGCCGCGGTAATACCCCGGCCCACGCTTCCGCAGCTGCAAGCCATGGTGAGATACGACCTTGAGATTTGCCGGAAACTCGGTGTGAGCCGTCCGCAGGTGGCATTGATTCATTTTTCGGAAAAGACCAACCCCAAGTTCCCGCACACCATCGACTACCTGACACTCATACAGATGGCCGGAGAGGGCGCATTCGGCGAAACCGACATAGCTGGGCCCATGGATGTAAAGACGGCCTGCGACCGCCACAGCGCGGAGGTAAAAGGCATCGATTCGACCGTTACAGGCAATGCCGATATACTTATATTCCCCAACCTCGAGGCCTCCAACACATTCTACAAGACAGTGTCGTTTTTCGGCGGAGCCACCATGGCCGGAATGATTACCGGTGCGAAAGTACCCATTGTGCTGCCGTCGCGTGCCGACAGCATGCAATCCAAACTCTACAGCATGGCTCTCGCCTGCGTGGCCGGAATACAGAACTGACCCATAAACCTAAATCAAGAAATACACACCGATGAAGATATTCGTAATCAATCCCGGCTCAACCTCAACAAAATTAGCTCTATACAACCAAGGCCGCGAAGTGTGGCGCCATACTCTCAACCACTCTGCGGTGGAGACATCGGGATTCGACAACATCAACATGCAGCTCCCCTACCGCATGGAGATGATGGAACAGACTTTGACCGACAACAACATAGCCCTTGACTTCGATGCTGTAATAGCCCGCGGAGGCCTCGTAAAACCCACCCCCGGTGGCGTATATGCGGTCGACGAACGGCTCCGGCACGACCTTGAGCACTCCCCCCTCGAACACGCATGCAATCTTGGCGGCCTGATGGCCGACCTTCTTGCCGCACAGTGCGGATGTCCGGCCTTCATCGCCGACCCCGAGGTGGTCGACGAACTTATGCCGGAGGCCCGCCTCACAGGCCTACCCGACATAAACCGCCGCTCGATATTCCACGCGCTCAATACCAAAGCCGTAGCACGCCGCTATGCAGAATCCATCGGCCGCAACTATGAGGACCTCAACCTGATTATGGTGCATCTCGGAGGAGGCATATCTGTTGGTGCCCACCGCCATGGCATGGTGATAGACGTGAACAACGCACTCAACGGCGACGGCCCTTTCACACCTGAACGCGCCGGAACCATACCGGCCGACGATCTTGTGGAACTCTGTTTCAGCGGCAATCATACCAAGGCCGAGATAAAACGTATGCTCAACGGCCGTGGTGGCCTGTCGGCTCACCTCGGCACCACCGATGTCAGGCTCATTGCCGAAAAAGCCACTGCCGGCGAAGAACCCTACCGCCGGGTGCTCGACGCCATGCTCTACACCGTGGCACGCGAAGTCGGCGCCCGCGCCGTGGCGCTCAAAGGCGACATCGACGCCATAATACTCACCGGAGGCATAGCCCACAGCGACTACTGCGTGACGGGCATATCCCAATGGATAAGTTTCATAGCTCCAATAGTGGTGCGCGCAGGCGAGGACGAGCTCGACGCCCTGGCATTCAATGCCCTCGGCGCCCTTTCGGGACATCTTCCGGTGCTCAGCTACAATCCGCAATAACCCCTCAGCACATTATTGACCACGGTTTTTCAAGTTACGGATATTTTCATTAATTTTGTGGCCAAATAATTCGATAAATTTATGATTAACGCTCAAGACATCAAGAACGGCACCTGTATCCGTATGGACGGCCGTCTTTACTTCTGCGTGGAATTCCTCCACGTTAAGCCCGGCAAAGGAAATACATTCATGCGCACAAAGCTCAAGGACGTGGTCGACGGTCGCGTGCTCGAACGCCGCTTCAACATCGGCGAAAAGCTCGAGGATGTGCGTGTTGAACGCCGCCCCTTCCAGTATCTCTATGCCGATGGTGGCGACGACATCTTTATGAACAATGAGACCTACGAGCAAATTCCTATCAACAAGGAGCTCGTTACCGGCGCCCCATACATGAAGGAAGGTGACACTGTGGAAGTGGTAACCGACGCATCGACCGAAACAGTGCTCTATGCCGAGATGCCCATCAAGACCGTGCTCAAAATCACCTATACCGAGCCCGGACTGAAAGGCGACACCGCCACCAACACCCTCAAGCCCGCCACTGTCGAAACTGGTGCTGAAGTACGCGTACCCCTGTTCGTCAACGAAGGCGACATGATTGAGGTTGACACCCGCGACGGCTCATATATAAGCCGTGTCAAAGCATAATTGACCACTATCAACGGAATCTGTCGGGCGGAGGATATGAGATACATATCGCCGCCCGATTTGTTATATAACCATGACTACATACCCTGACACCACACCCGCCCTCGAGCGGCACCCATGGCCACCATTTATCCCCGATGGAGCCAGAATACTCATTATGGGCACATTCCCGCCCAAACCGCAGCGGTGGAGCATGGACTTCTACTACCCTAACCGCATCAACGACTTCTGGCGCATAATGGGGCTCATTTTCCATGGCGACAAAGACTACTTCTGGGACGCCGCGCAAAAATCATTCCGGCTCGCCGACATCAAGACCTTGCTCAACGAACGTGGCATAGCCCTGAACGATACCGGCGCCGAGGTGAGAAGACTCAAGGACAACGCTTCCGACAAATTTCTCGAGATAGTCCGTCCGGTCAATCTCCATAGCCTGCTTGAGCGGATGCCACTGTGCCACACCGTGGCCACAACCGGCGAAAAAGCAGCCGGTGTGATAGCGGAACTCACCCACACCACCATTCCCAAAATGGGTCAGATGGTCGTTTCCCCTGATGGTCTTGAAATATGGCGCATGCCCTCCACATCAAGAGCTTATCCGCTCGCGCTTGAAAAGAAAGCCGCCTGTTATGCGTCCATGTTCCATCATGCCGGCATAATATAATGGCCCTCATTAACTACAATTAACATTGGGGGGGGTAATTTTCCCAAGTTGTTTTTATTAACTTTGCACCCGCAAACCGGCTCCGGCCGGAGGAAGCTCACATCACCGAGGCAATTCATCCCCATGGGGAGGAAAGTGATGGGACGGCTTTGCTTCCTGCCATTATTCATTAAACATATCTGCGTCCCGTCTTGCAGAATTTTTACCAGCGGCACCTGCGGCCGTTGTGAAGATTCGCATTATGACACAGACTGACGCAACCTCACAACTGACAAACATTTTCTCTCCACCACACTTACCGCACGGCATCAGGCCATGCGGCGTTCCGGCATGCATATACATATACTCCAACTTTTTATAAACCTATCATTTTTTAATCATGAAGAAAAATCTATTTTACCTGGCCATGATGCTCTGCGGAGCGGCCATGATGACTGCCTGCGGCAGTGACGACAACGGCGGATTCGGCAACAACACCGCGGGCGGACCTGCGGCTGTGCAGGCTGTCAATCCTTCGAAAGTGTTCGATGGCAAGATGCCCCAGTCCATCAACGGACAGCGCATCCATACCGATGCCGCAGGCCGCGTAACAGCCATAGGATCCTCGGTGACTTTCACCTACATCACATCCGACGATGAATCACGCTCTACCAAATCGTACGACGTGATAATGAACAACGGCAACCAAACCCTCTACCTGTGTCTTAATGAGAACGGATTCATAAAACACGCCGAATCTGATATCGAAGAATACGGATTCCAATATACCGGCAACCGCATATCTGCCATGTACTTCCGCGACAAAGAGGACAATTACACTGAAAAGACAACATTCAGCTACCAAGACAATAATCTCGTATCCGTAAGCGGTTCAGGAGCAGGAATAGGCAATGGCACTTTGCGTACAAGCTATACCAACGAACAATACCCCAACGGTATTGAGAACAAAAACCGGTGGTTCTTTCCCAGCTATAACATAGGCGGTTTCGACTTCGAAGAGTTGCTGGGAGCTTACTATGCCGGCATGCTCGGTTATGGTTCTGAAAAACTTCCATTGATGCTAAAAGAAGACGTGCGCTCATACGAGGGCAACTATACATCTACTGAGAAATATTCCTGGACGCTCAATTCTTCCGGATATCCTACCTATGTAGTAGCAAACTGGACAGCATCAATGGGCGACGAATCAGAGTCAGGTTCGTTCTCAGTCTCATTCTCATGGTAAAATCCTGTATTATCGAAACAACACACATCTGACAGCTCCTCTCTCCCGACTTATGCGTGACCTATCCACAATGGGTCACGCATTTTTTTCATTGATGGCCGCACGCCACTTAGGATAATTGTGAATTATTGAGTACCTTTGTTTTTCAAAACACTCCGACACACAGCATGCTTGAATCACTAATTCCCGCGGCCCTCTTATTCGACCCCGCATCGATAGTCAACTCTTTTCTCAACGCCGACAGCTCCACCATCTACCTGATGGTGTTCTGTTTCATGGTGATAGAGAGCTCGTTCATCCCATTTCCTTCGGAAGTTATAGTGCCTCCGGCGGCATATCTGGCATGCACCTCCCACGAAGTCAACATCTGGACGGTGATTATCCTCGCCACAGTCGGCGCCATAGTCGGCGCTCTGGTCAACTATCTGTTGTCGTGGTGGATAGGCAGGCCGATAGTGTATCGTTTCGCCGATTCAAAATTTGGCCACGCATGTCTGATAGACCGCGCCAAGGTGGACAAGGCCGAGCGTTATTTCGACGACCACGGAGCCGTGTCCACATTCATCGGCCGACTGATACCCGCCGTGCGCCAGCTCATATCCATACCGGCCGGCATATCGCGCATGAACATAGGCAAGTTCATAATCTTCACCGGACTTGGAGCCGGACTGTGGAACTGCATACTCGCCGCTCTCGGCTACTGGCTGAGCACCATGGTGAGCCGCGACGAGCTTTTTGCCAGTGTTGAGAAATACAACAGCTACCTGACATACGCCGGAATAGCTCTCGGAATAATCTGCGTGGCCTATATCGCTTACAATGCTTTCAAACCCCATAACAAAACTGTAAAATAACATACCGACATGGCTCTTATATCCCCCTCACTGCTTTCGGCCGACTTCGGCCAACTTGACCGCGACGTTGAGATGCTCAACGCTTCCGAAGCCGCAATGCTGCATCTCGATGTGATGGACGGCGTGTTCGTCCCCAACATCTCGTTCGGATTTCCGGTGCTCAAAAGCGTAGCCAAGAAAGCCGAAAAACCACTTGACGTCCATCTGATGATAGTCGACCCGGGACGCTACGTGAACCAGGTGCGCGACTGCGGAGCAGCCATAATGAACGTACACTACGAGGCATGCACACATCTGCATCGCGTAGTGCAGCAGATAAAGCAGGCGGGAATGCAGGCTGCCGTAACGCTCAACCCATCCACACCCGTAAGCATGCTCGAGGATATAGTGGACGATGTCGACATGGTGCTTCTTATGTCGGTCAATCCCGGATTCGCCGCCCAGTCGTTCATACCCGGAACATTGAAAAAAGTGGCTCAGCTGCGCAACATGATAGAGGAGCACGGAGCCAAAGCGACCATTGAAGTCGACGGCGGGATAAACCTTGACACAGGCGCCCGGGTGATGGAAGCGGGAGCTGACATACTCGTGGCCGGCAACTTCGTGTTTGCATCGCCCGACCCCATCGACACAATCCACCGCCTGTCGCAGCTATAAACAGACTAACAATCACTGAGCAATGGATTCTTTTGAACTCTCCACAGACACATACGACACCTCCTCATTGCGGTCGCGTCCGGCTTCCGAACCCCGCATAGAGGAGGAAAAGCCTATAGAGGAGGCTCCCAAAGCCGCCCCTCGCCAAGCCACCCCAAGGGCCAAAGCTGCCCCCAAGGCCGAGGCACGCCCTTCGGCCACCACTCCGAAACAGCACACGGCCAGACAAGCAGGGGTGAAATTCAGCGACCTGTTTGCCGACGGACGTCTGCGCATATTCACCGGCATACTGCTCATACTTGTGGCAGCCTACATGCTCATTGTGTCCATATCATATATGTCGCATGGCGCTGCCGACCAAAGCGTGGTGCTCAACCGCACCCCCGATGCGATAGCCGCCGCACCCGATGCCGTGCAGAACACAGGCGGATGGTTCGGGGCATTCCTGTCGCACATGTTGGTTTACAGGTGGCTCGGCATAGGTGCGTTCATCATCATATTCTATGTGGGAGCGGTAGGAGTCACATTGGTAGGGCTCCACAGATTCCGGTTCTGGCGGCTTACATTCCGCTGCCTCATCTCGGCCATAGCCGCATCGATAATCATAGGCCTGCTATGCTACAACCAGGCATCTGAAACCTACTGGGGTGGCGAACATGGATATTACATAAACCAGTTCCTCATAACCAATTCCGGAATATGGGGAGCGGCCGGAGTGAGCATACTCCTGCTGTCGGCACTGATACTCATATTCCTCGACTATATCTCAAAAGTATTCAGATTCATAATCCGCAGGATAAAGGCTTATAAAGCAACGCTCGCCGAACGGCATGCCGCCGCCCTGCGCGAAGCGGAAGAGGCCGAACGCCTTGCCCGCGAGGAGCGTGAGGAAGCCGAAAGGCTCAAAGCCGAGGCCGGAATGCAGGAGCATGAGACTGCCGAAAGCACAACTGAAATCAACGTGGCCACTGCCACCGTAGAGGAACAGACTGAACCGACAGAATCGCAGGTTACGCTCAGACAGGAATGCCCCGCACTGACCGACATAGACTCTCCTATGGCCGAGGCAGATAATCGACAGCCCGAGGTGGTTGTGGCACCATCGTTAATGGATGGCGAGGATGCCGACAATATTACAGCCTCGGAAAATATCCTTGACACGACAATGGAGGAAACCGCCTCCGTCACCATCGACAACACCCCCACGGCTCCGGCTGTAACCACCACCGGTGTAAGCCTTATGGAACTTCCTGCAGCTACGGAAAACGCTCTTGCCGAGATTCCAACAGCCGTTGACGACGACAATGAGAACGACAACGAGGAGGCAAGCAGCACCACACTTGAGGTGGAGCGCCCTGAGATAGAGGTGGCCGAAGTGATAGACAGCAGCATATACGATCCCACGGCCGAACTCAGCCGCTACCGGTTGCCCTCCATAGAGCTGCTTAAAGTGCGCGAATCGGCCGGAGCAAACATCGACGAAGAGGAGCAGGAGGAGAACAAGGAACGGATAATCCACACCCTGCAGGCCTACGGCATAGAGATATCAAGCATCAAAGCCACTGTGGGACCCACGATAACGCTATATGAGATAGTTCCCGCCGAGGGTGTGCGCATAGCCAAAATCAAACGCCTTGGCGATGACATGACCCTCAGCCTGTCGGCAATAGGCATACGCATAATCGCCCCTATGCCTGGCAAAGGCACAATAGGCATGGAGGTCCCCAACAAAAACCCGCAGACTGTGAGCATACGCTCCATCCTCTCGTCGAAAGCCTACATCGAGTCGAAAGCCGAACTCCCTATGGCCATGGGTACCACCATATCCAACGAAGTGTTTGTGTCAGACCTCGCAAAAATGCCCCATCTGCTCGTGGCCGGAGCCACCGGTATGGGAAAATCAGTGGGACTCAACACCATAATAGCATCGCTGCTCTACAAGAAGCATCCCGCCGAGCTCAAATTTGTGCTCGTTGACCCAAAGATGGTGGAGTTCAGTCTCTACAAATGCCTTGAACGGCACTATCTGGCCAAACTGCCCGAGGAGGACGATGCCATAATAACCGACCCGACCAAGGTGGTGACCACGCTCAATTCGCTATGCGTGGAGATGGACAACCGCTACGCGCTTCTGTCGCAGGCCGGCATGCGTGGCATCAAGGAGTACAACCAGAAGTTCATATCCCGTCGCTTGAATCCTGAGAAAGGGCACCGCTACCTACCATATATTGTGGTGATTATCGACGAGTTTGCCGACCTCATCCTCACAGCAGGCAAAGAGGTGGAAACTCCTATATCGCGCATCGCTGCCAAGGCTCGCGCCGTGGGCATACACATGATTCTCGCCACACAGCGTCCGAGCGTCAATGTGATAACCGGTGTGATAAAAGCCAACTTCCCCGGACGAATGGCCTTCCGTGTAACAACGATGACCGACTCCCGCACCATACTCGACCGACCCGGAGCAGAGCAACTTGTGGGACGAGGCGACATGCTGATGTCGCGCGACGGAATGATAGAGCGCGTGCAGTGCGCGTTCATAGACACCGACGAGGTAGAGGCAATGTGCGGCAGCATATCCGATCAGATAGGCTATCCTACCGCATACGAGCTTCCCGACTATGTGGCAGCGGGTGAAGGTGGCCAAGGCAATCTCGGCAGCGTAGCCGACCGCGACCCTCTCTTTGCCGATGCCGGACGCGCCACCATCGAATCGGGCACCGGCTCCACATCGTATCTGCAACGCAAATACAACATAGGCTATCCGCGGGCAGGAAAAATCATGGACCAACTCGAAATGGCCGGTGTGGTAGGCCCATCGCAGGGTGGTAAACCCCGTTCGGTGCTCATGGACATGTACAGCTTCGAGCGGATGCTCGAAGGGTGAGCCATGCAACTTTCACACCGTCTCAATTGTTAATCCACTGACTCATAAAAAAGATATATGTCACGAAAAATTTCCATAATCACACTCCTTCTGGCCATATTTGCATCGGTCAATATGTACGGAGCTGAAACTGCCGCGCAGGTACTTGACCGCGCGGCCGATAAATTCCGCAAAGCACAGTCGGTAAGCGCCGGCTACACCCTCACAGCATCGGGAAGCGGCAGCGCAAGCGGTACGGTGACGCTTGCCGGCGACAAGTTCCACATGACCTCGCCACAGCTCACCACATGGTACGACGGCGTCACACAGTGGACCTACGTTGCCGCCGACAACGAGGTTACAGTATCGACCCCTACCCCCCACGAGCTTCAGCAGATAAATCCCCTGCTGATAATCAACTCGTTCCGCCAAGGCTACACACCGGTACTTCTCAAGGCTCCAGCCGACAAAAGAAAAGTGCGACTTACAGCCAACAACAAGAAAGCCGACATAAAACAGGCCGTTGTGACCATAAACGCCACAACATATCTCCCCGACGAGATTTCACTCACCATGGCAAATGGACAAATCATGTCCATAAAACTGACAAAGGTGACCATCGGCAAGAAACTTCCAGCCGATACCTTCCGGTTTGACAAGAAAAAATACCCCCGGGCAGAAGTGATAGACCTACGATAACTGAATTTTCCTCATAAACCATTATCCAATAAAAAGATGAATACAACCAACACAAAATGCCTGATTATAGGCTCCGGCCCGGCCGGATATACAGCGGCACTCTATACATCCCGCGCCAATCTGTCGCCTCTTCTCTACGAGGGACATCAGCCCGGCGGACAGCTTACAATAACAACCGAAGTGGAGAACTTTCCGGGCTATCCCGAAGGCACCACCGGCACACAGCTGATGGAGGACATACGCCGTCAGGCCATAAAATTCGGCGCCGATGTACGTCCCGGAATCGTGACCGAAGTGGATTTCTCCCAGCGTCCGTTCAAGGTGAAAGTTGACGACGGCACGCAGATTCTGGCCGAAACAGTAATTATATCCACCGGAGCCACAGCCAAGTTCCTCGGACTTCCCGACGAGCAGCGCTATATGGGACTGGGCGTGTCGGCCTGTGCCACCTGCGACGGTTTTTTCTACCGCAAGAAACGTGTGGCCGTGGTAGGCGGTGGCGACACAGCCTGCGAGGAAGCGCTATACCTCAGCAATATAGCCGCCGATGTGTTCCTGATTGTGCGCAAAGACCATCTTCGTGCATCGAAAGTGATGCAACGCCGCGTGCTTGAAAAGCCTAACATCAAAGTTCTGTTCAACACCAACACCGCCGGACTTTACGGCGAAGAGTTCCTCGAGGGCGCCCATCTTGTGGAGAACAAAGGGACAGACAATGAACAGCACTACGACCTTGCCATTGACGGATTCTTCCTTGCAATAGGCCACAAGCCCAATACAGATGTGTTCGCAAAATACATTGAGCTCGACGAGACCGGCTACATCAAAACCAACGGCCACTCCACCGCCACCAATGTGGAGGGTGTATTTGCTGCCGGCGACGTAGCCGACCCGCATTACCGTCAGGCTATCACAGCAGCCGGAAGCGGATGCCGTGCCGCCCTCGATGCCGAACGCTTCCTGGCCGAACAGGAATAACAACACACATCCAACCATACACTGAAACTGCTGCCTGTACATTTGCTCAGGCGGCAGTTTTTTTATCTCCCCACACCAAGATTCCAACAAAACTTTGCGGGCAGATATATTGTTATTGTAATACAATTATAGTATATTTGCAGCATATAAGATTAGAACTATGGATGTAGCATTGACTAAAAGGAATCAGAGCTTCCGCTTGTCTGTTGATTTGATTAACCGACTGAAGCTAATGGCAAAGCGTCAAAACCGCAGTCTTAACAACTTTGTAGAAACACTATTGTTGGACGCCGCCTATCATGAGCCTAATGCTGAAACGCTTGCTGCGATGGAAGAAGCTCGTAATGGAAAACTACGGGATGTCCCAACCTTGGACTTATCTTCTATTGAAGCAATGGAGAAATCTATGGGCTTATGAAGAAGCTGAAACCAACTCCGCAATATAAAAAAGATTACAAACGCTTTCGCAACAACCCACAAAAGAAACAGAAACTGTTTGAGATTCTTAATATGCTTCAAAACGAGATTCCCATTCCGGCAAAGAATAGACCTCACATGCTTACGGGCAACTATGCCGGATATATGGAATGTCATATAGAGGGAGATTTCTTGCTCATATGGTTTGACCCTGAAACAGACCAAATAGACCTCATCCGCCTCGGCTCACACTCAGAGTTATTCGGATAACGCTGACAGTGTATTGTTCAGTTTTTCCAACAAACTTGATACTTCATTATTCGATGGTATGGGAATAGGTGGGATATCATTGCTTGACGACATGATGGGCATGAAAGTATTGAAACTACCCGCGGAAGGAAGTTTTTTGAGGGACAAGGGTGGAATTATGCATAAATTGAGTAACTTTGTTACTTAATTGCACTCAGTCCATGAATGAAGACGCATTAAGCCAACTGTATCTGAAGGATACGTCCTTCCAAGACCTTATGCAACGGCGCATATTCAATGTGCTGTTAGTGGCATCGCCCTACGATGCGTTTATGATGGAGGAGGACGGCCGCATAGAGGAACAGCTTTATTTTGAATATGTGGCGCTGAACCTCAGCTCCCCTCCCCGAGTGACCCAGGTGTCGACTGTGGACGAAGCAATAGAGAAGGTCAATGAGAAACATTTCGGGATGGTGATAATGATGCCCGGAATGGAAATAAGCGATACTTTCGAGGGTGCGAAAAGGCTCAAGGAACTGCGTCCGACCATGCCGATAGTGGTGCTCACGCCTTTTTCAAAAGAGGTTTCGCGCCGCCTTGCCAACGAGGACCTATCGGCTATAGACTATGTGTTCAGCTGGCTGGGAAATGTGGATCTGCTTTTAGCCATAATAAAGCTGCTTGAGGACAAACTCAACGCCGACAAAGATATAAACGAAGTTGGTGTACAGACCATCCTTGTAGTGGAGGATTCGGTGAGATTTTATTCGTCGGTGCTTCCGCAGATTTATAAGAATCTGTTGAAACAGTCGTTTGAATCGTCGACCGAGGCACTCAACGAGCATGAACAGATGCTGCGTATGCGCGGACGCCCGAAAGTGTTGCTTGCGCGCAACTATGAGGAGGCGATGGATATCTACGAGCGCTACGGGCGTAATCTGCTCGGAGTGATAAGCGATGTATCGTTTCACCGGAATGGAGCGAAGGACCCCAAAGCCGGATTGAAGTTTGCCCGATATATCCGCGAGGCCAATCCATATCTGCCGATAATAATAGAATCGTCGGAGGAGGATAACCGCAAGGATGCCGAAGAGATGGGATGTGTGTTTCTCGACAAGAATTCCAAAAAGCTGCCGGTGGATCTGAGTACAGCGATAAGCCGTGAGTTCAGTTTCGGGGATTTCGTGATGACCGATCCCGAGACCGGCAACGAGATAAGGCTGCGCTCGCTCAAGGACCTCCAGTACCATATATTCGACATTCCGGCTTCGGCGCTGCTTCACCATGCATCGTCCAACGACATATCGCGCTGGCTGTATTCACGCGCCCTCTTCCCGATAGCCGAGGTGATAAAGGAGCACAGGTTCTACTCCATAGATGAAGCTCCGGCTGTGCGCCGCCTATTTTTCGACCTTATCGTAAAGTACAGGAAGATGAAGAACCGTGGAGTGGTGGCAGTGTTCCGCAAGGACAGGTTCGACCACTATTCCAACTTTGCCCGCATAGGCCAGGGGTCGCTCGGCGGCAAGGGCCGCGGCCTCGCATTCATAGACCAGATTATAAAGCGCAATCCGATATGTGACAATTTTTCGGGCGTGACCATAACCATACCCCGAACGGTGGTGCTGTGTACCGACATATTCGACGAGTTCATGGCCACCAACAATCTATATCCCATAGCGCTGAGCAATGCCGACGACGCAACGATACTCGAACAATTCCTGCAGGCCCGTCTTCCCGAAAGACTTATTGAGGATTTCTTCGCGCTGTTTGAAGTGATAGACAAGCCGCTTGCCATACGAAGTTCAAGCCTGCTTGAAGATTCGCACTACCAGCCGTTTGCAGGTATATACTCCACCTATATGATACCGCATGTGTCTGACCGCTACCAGATGCTCAAGATGCTGTCGGATGCCATAAAAGGGGTGTATGCATCGGTGTTCTACGCCGACAGCAAGGCTTACATGACGGCCACATCCAACCTGATAGACCAAGAGAAGATGGCTGTGATAATACAGGAAGTGGTGGGCGACGAGGTAGACGGCCTTTACTTTCCATCGTTCTCAGGCGTGGGACGTTCGCTCAACTATTACCCGCTCGGACGCGAACAGGCCGAGGACGGAGTGGCCGAGGTGGCTGTGGGCTTAGGCAAATATATAGTGGACGGAGGATTGAGTCTCAGATTCTCGCCACGGCACCCCGACTGCGCCCTACAGACTTCGGAGCTGACACTGGCGCTGCGCGACACGCAGACACGGATGTATGCCCTTGACATGAGCTCGCCTGAAACATTCCGTGTGGACGACGGCTTCAACATCGTTAAGCGTTCAGTGCAGGACATAGCACCGACAGGAGCGCTGAAATATATGGTATCGACTTACGATTTCCGCGACAATATATTGCGCGACAGCGATTTCGGCGAGGGACGCCGCGTGGTGACATTCAACAACATTCTGAAACACGATGTCTATCCGCTGGCTCCAGCCATAGATTTCATGCTTTCCAACGGGCAGAAGGAGATGAGCCGTCCGGTGGAGATAGAGTTTGCCGGAAGCATAGACCGTACAGGCAGCAGCAAAGGGAAGATTTACTGGCTCCAGATACGCCCGATAGTTGACCGCAAGAACCTCGTCGACGAGCACCTGCTGTCGCTCCCCGACGACAAACTGATACTGCGCTCGGACACCGCGCTCGGACATGGCACCATAGACGGTGTAAGCACGATAGTGTATGTGCGGCCTGAGTGTTTCTCCCCGTCCAACAATTCCATGACGGCCCGTGAGATAGAGAAAATAAACCGCGACTTCACCCAGCGCGGAATATATTACATACTGATAGGCCCCGGCCGGTGGGGCTCCAGCGACACATCGCTCGGCATACCGGTGAAATGGCCTCAGATAGCCAACGCCAAACTCATAGTGGAATCGTCGATAGGCAAATACCGCATAGAGCCAAGTCAGGGTACGCACTTTTTCCAGAACCTCACCTCGTTTGGTGTGGGATATTTCACCATAGATGCCGCTGCCGGACAGGGATTCTACGATGTGGATTACCTGAACTCCCTACCGGCAGTGTATGAATCGGAACTTGTGCGTATAGTGCAGCTCCCTGAGCCGGTGGCCATAGGCATAGACGGCAAAAAGGGTCAGGGGGTGGTGGCCAAGCCAGATGCAACCAACATAGATACAGAACCTAACGAATAAAAACCATACCATAATAAAGATATGTCTTTCCTGTCATCATTCAAAAAAGCATTGGGATTTCCTGATGAATACGACGATAACGACGATCCCGACTTCAAATCGGATCCCGACGAGGCTGAAGCACAACGTAAGCCTGATGCCGATGTTAAAAACAACGGCGAAGAAGATGCTGCCGAATGTGATACAGCCGACAGTATGCCGGCCCGTTCGGAAAAACTTGCCGGAGAGATATTCGACGGCGTTCTTGAGCTGTTCAACTCCACACAGCCGGAATTCGTGCAGCGCAGCATCAACACCGAGGAGCAGCGCAAGTTTGTGATTGACAACATAAACGCAGGTGTGCGCAAGCGTCTTGAGGAGGAACTCGAGCATGCACGTGCCGCCGCTGAACGTCAGGTGAAATCACAGCAGAACAAGAGCGCCGAGGAATTCAGCTCGCTCAAAAAGCAATATCACGCGCTGCAACAGCAATGTGAGGAGCTGCAGACCGCACGCCTCAGCTCCGACCGACAGCGCCGTGCCCTGACCGACCGTGTGCGCGACCTTGAGAAGCAAGCACTCGGATTCGAGGCTGAACGCGAGCAGTTTCAGCTTGAGAACCGCAGCATGGCCAACAAACTGAGAGTGGCAGCGGTAAGGCAAAACGCCGACAGCGACACCGAAGCCGAGATGCAGCGTCTGGCCGGAGAGATTGTGGAGCTGAACGAACGTGTGGCCGGATTGCAGAAGGAGGTTGAGGCAAAGAGCATGGAGCTCGACGCATCGAAAGCCGAGAACTCCCGGCTTACGGAGGAGATGGCCAACATGTCAAACGATGACACACTGACTGCCGAACAGGAGCAGGCAATGGCCGAAATAGAGGAACAGATAAGGCAATTCGAGAAAATCAAGAAGAAAAAAGATGCCAAGATTGCCGAACTGAACTCATCGCTATCGCTCAATGCCACACATATTGCCCAATTGGAAAGCGATTTATCGGCACGCGACAACACCATAAAAGAGCTTACGGCTGAATGCGACTCGCTCCGCAAGACCATAGAGACAAACCTTTATGCCCATGCCACATCAGAAAACGAGCTGAAGGAGGAGATAAAACGTCTCACCGAACTGGTGAACGCCGCCCAAGCCCCTGAAACGCAAAAAAAGCCCCGCAAGCAAAACAAAAAGAGGGAACAGGCCGTTGAAAAGCCTGTGGAAGCTGAACAACCGGCCCAGACTACGGGAACGGTGAAACTTTCGGCCATAGACGAACTGATGGACAACACCGACTGGTTTGTAGCACCCGAACCGATACCGGTAAAGAAGGATCCGGAAGTAGAGGAGGATTTCGGCTACAAAGAGCCCCCGGCAAAAAAAACGGCACGCGACGACGACAAACAACTTTCACTTTGGTAAAGCACACACTTATACACCAACCTGACATTGACTTCAAATATGAAACTAAGATATATACTGATAAGCGCATTGGCCATGGCCTCGGCATGTATGTCGGCATCGGGCTCGGTGGCCGATTATCCGGGCATAGCCAGATATGTGGGAGCGGACAGCCGCCCCGACGGCATAGCCGAATATACATACACCCCCGACGGCACCGCCATGGTGCAACTGACCCCTGATGGCCGACGGGTGGTGAAATGCGACATAAAGACAGGCAAGGAAACAGAAACGCTGCTCGACCTCGGGCATACCCGTGAAAACACGCTGGAGGCCATAGATGGGTTCACCATCAGCCCCGACGGCAGCAAGATAATGGTGTACCGCAATAAAAAGATGGTGTACCGCCGTTCGTTCACAGCTGAATATTTCGTGTACGAAATACGTTCGCGACTGCTCAAACCGCTATCCACCGAGCACAAACGCCAACAGGCTCCGGCATTCTCGCCCGACGGGCGGATGGTGGCATTTGTGGCCGACAACAACATTTTCCTGAAAAAGCTGGACTACGGCACCGAAGTGGCGGTGACCACCGATGGAAAGAACAACGAAATTATAAACGGCGTACCCGACTGGACATACGAAGAGGAATTCTCCACATCATCGTCCATGGCATGGGCTCCCGACAACATGACTCTCTGCTACATAAAGTACAATGAGAGCCAGGTGCCTATGTTCACATTCCCGCTTTACAAGGGTGGTTGCGATCCGAAAGAACAATATGCGCTTTATCCCGGACAGTTCTCGTACAAATATCCGGTGGCGGGAGAACGCAACTCGACAGTGAGTGTGCACTCCTACAATATCGAGACGAGGAAAACCAAGCAGATTCCTCTCGCTGACCAAAAGATAGAGTACATACCGCGCATAGCATACGGCCACGATGCCTCACGGCTCATGGTGGTGACGCTTAACCGCGACCAGAACCGTATGGAGATCTACAGTGTCAATCCGGCAAGCACCGTGGCAAAGTCGGTACTTGTGGAGCAATGGCAGGCATGGCTCAATCCGCAGACGTACGAGGATATACATTTTATGCCAGACGGATTTGTGATATATTCGTGCCGCTCGGGCTTCCAGCATCTGTACCAATACAGCTACTCCGGCTCAATGCAACGCCAGATAACCTCGGGCGATTACGATGTGATTCAATATTACGGCTGCGATGCCGCAACCGGACTGCACTATTACAGCTCGACCGCTTCAGGAGCAATAAACAGGATGATAAGCCGCGTGGATAGGAAAGGAAAAGTGACAGACCTGACTCCGGCCGAAGGCACATCGACCGCCCGGTTCAGCCCCAATATGGATTACTATGTGCTGAGCTACAGCAACACCACTACCCCTCCGCGATACACTCTGCACCAAAGCAGCAACAATAAGGCAGTACGTACCATCGAGGAGAACACGGAATACAAGAGCCGTTGGTCACAACTTCCCAATAAGGAATTTTTCACCATGACATCTGACGGGGTGAAACTCAACGGCTACATAATATATCCTGAAGGATTCAACGCATCGCGCAAATATCCTGTGGTGATGTACCAGTACAGCGGCCCCGGCTCGCAGGAGGTGCTCAACCGCTGGAGCATAGGCTGGGAAACCTATTTTGCCAAACAGGGATATGTGGTGATGTGTGTGGACGGACGTGGCACCGGCGGACGCGGACGTGCGTTCAGCGATGTTGTGTACAAGAATCTCGGCCACTATGAATCGATAGACCAGATAGCCGCTGCCCGACACGCGGCCTCGCTCCCCTTCGTAGACAGCAAGCGCATAGCCATATACGGATGGAGCTACGGAGGCTACGAAGCCATAATGGCGGCATCGCAACCCGGAGCGCCCTACGCAGCAGCCATAGCTGTTGCTCCGGTGACCGACTGGAGATATTACGACACGGTATATGCCGAACGCTATATGCTTACGCCCGAACAGAATGCCGGAGGCTACGACAGTTCGTCGGCTATGAGCCACATAGCGGCACGCAAATGTCAGCTGCTGATAATGACGGGTACGGCCGACGACAATGTACACGCATTCAACACCATACAATATGTAGCCGAATGCGAGAGCCAGGGACGTTGGTGCGACATGCTGGTATTCCCCAACATGAACCACTCCATAAACGGCTGCAATGCCCGGGAGGTGGTGTACGCACGCATGCTCGACTATCTGGAGAGAAACATGAGATAACATCATCGCCATCAATAAGTAAGGAACATCAATGCGACAACGCAGACTCGACAACGGCAAGGGTATATTCCTACTATGGCTGAACTGGGTGACAGGCAGCGGAGCATTGGTTCTGCTAATAATCCTGTCGCTGTGGATCAAGCCAAACGCGCTGCCAATAGTGGCCCTGGCGATGCAACTTTTATTTTTTGTGCTTATCAAACGCAACCGCGATGCAAGAATTCCGGTGTGCTACATACTACCGTTTGTGGTATCGCGTGTGCTATTCTGGACAGCGGTGGTGATGGTGATTGTGAATCTGCTATACTCGCGCTGGCTTGTGGAGCATGTGTTTGATCTCGAACGTATCAATTTCGGCATACCTTTCATAAGCCAACTGATAGTAGGCAGCGCCGCTGTTGTAATAAGCGCATGGGCCATGCTGCGCCGGAGGTCGCTCAGCTTCTGCCTCGATTGCAAAATGAGCCATGGCACACCGGCTGAACGCGGATTTTTAGGACATCTGTTCACTCAGGAGGGACAATATCAGGTGCGGTTGCTATTTGCCATAGCAATGCTGTGTACAGGCATAGGCTGGATCTATTATGCCGTGATGTATGTCAATGTGTCGTTTTCGGCACACGACCGCTTTGTGTTCGTATGGTTTCAGGCCATTGTTTGGTTTATGTCGGTAATATACACGGGGCTCCGTTACCTCGGGCTATGGGGCTACTATTGCCAGAATGTGGAAGGGAGCAGCGAACGGCGCGGTGCATACACCGAACTGCGTTACATAATGGTGTGGGGCAACTATATATGTCTCCGCGCACCAGAAAGTGAGCCCGACAAGATAGTGACCAGCAATCTCAAATTTGACATTCCGGTGTCGGCCATCCTCAGCAAGCGTGACAATGTGAGCGAATACGAGGCTATGAGCCTGTTTGCCGACCGCACCGGCCTGCGACATCCGGAGGTGAAATTCATGTATGCCAATACCGGAGGCAATGTGGACTGCAATATATTCCACTACCTGTGTTTTCTTACCGATGAGCAGCAGGAACAATTTATAGAAGCTCATCCCGACTGCGACTGGTGCTCACTCCACGAAATTCAGAAGATGATCAACTCGCATCTGTGCAATCCGTTGTTCAGCGCCGAGATAATACGCCTGCACACCATAGCCATGGCATGGAAAACGTATGACATCAATGGCAATCGCAGATATGCCATAAAGCATTACCGCCCTACATTCCACATAAGCGACATAAAGAAATGGGATGTGGACTACAACGACTCCCGTTGGCTTTACGTGGCAAACAATAACGCAGACGTTCCATTTTTCCACTTACGCCGCATCTGGCGAAAGTATATCAATGGGATAGGACGATAATAACTAACCTACGACAGCCAACTACGAGGAATGAGTCTGCTTGTAATCACAGGTCCTACAGCTTCAGGTAAAACCGCCCGCGCAGTCGATGTGGCACGCGCCACCGGAGGCGAGATAATCAGTGCTGATTCCCGGCAGATATACCGCGGAATGGATCTCGGAACCGGGAAGGACATAGAGGAGTATGGCGATACCCCGTATCACCTGATAGATATCTGCCCGGCGGGATACAAATACAATCTTTTTGAATTTCTGCGCGATGAACAGGTTGTGCAGGCTGACATAGAGCGGCGCGGCCATCTGCCGATACTGTGCGGAGGCACAGGCCTATACGTAGAATCGGTGCTCAAAGGGCTTACCCTTCCACCGGTGCCTGAAAACAGGGAACTCCGTATGAGCCTTGAGGGTAAAAGCCTTGAGGAACTGACAAGAATGCTCTCAGAGATGAAAACACTTCACAATGTGACCGATGTGGATTCGGTGAAGCGTGCTGTGAGAGCGATAGAGATAGCGACATACTATAGAGAACATCCCGAAGCCGCAACCCAGGCTACACCTCATCCGCTTACAGATGCCCTTACCATAGGTGTGGCAATAGACCGTGAAAACCGGCGAAACCGGATAACCAGCCGACTGCAAGCCCGACTACAGGCCGGAATGACAGACGAGGTGGAGCGCCTACTGCAATCAGGCATATCTCCCGACGACCTTATTTATTATGGTCTGGAATACAAATTCATAACTCTATACGTCACCGGACAAATCAGCCGGCAAGAAATGGAGAGCGGCCTTGAAACAGCCATACACCAATTTGCCAAAAGGCAGATGACCTGGTTCAGAGGCATGGAGCGCCGGGGATTTGCCATACACTGGCTGCCGTTTGACATGCCACGCGAAGAATTTACGCAGCAGGTGCTTGCTCTTCTGGCTGAAAAACTAAATATACATACATGAACAGAAAAGCGATTCTAACCATCAGTATAGCCGCGGCATCCGCATGCCACGCTGTATCACCATCGTACATAAGGCATTACCATGACACGGTGAAATCGCTTAATGATACAATAGTATTTCTTGACGAGCCTGATGTCACAGCGACCGCAACAGCCGTTGAGCTTCGTGGCACTCCGACGAATCATAAGAGACCGGGATGCAGATATGGAATAGTCTGGAGCTACGACACCCTTCGACGGAACTATTACACAGCGACCCTCTCACCCTCTGGAGACGACAATGATGCCGTGACCGATTCACGCCATGTAAACTTCGAGGTGACATATCACAAACCGGAAGGCGATTCCTTGATGCTCAACAAGAGATTGACCTCGGGCATGGATTGTGAAAGATATACCAACACGATAGGTGTGGATATAGACGGCGATAACGGAATGGCTCATATATATGCCGGAGGCAGAAACCTGATGTCCATAGCCGAGGTAGACATGAACCGACGTGGCATTCCTGAAATGGGAGTTATGGCTGTTGGCCGTTGCGAAGTGGAAATACTGATGAGCGAAAAGCAACCGGATATGACTGCTGCCTTAGCTTCAGAATGGAACGAACACAGCCTTACGGAATATATGGCAGGCAACGGCCTGAAACCGGAGGAAGGCTTATGGCGGTATCTTGACCGGTCAAATGATGACAGATATTGCCGTATGGGCGGCGACTACACTGTGGCAATAGTGGATAACGGCGACAATGGATTTGACATCATATATCTTTCAGGGGCTGAAACAAATGGCCGGCAATGGCATACGGGATTAAAAAAGGGGCAGCTGATTCCCACTCAATTTGCCGGGCACTACAATCTTGTGTGGTACGATGCCACAATGCGTCCGCTGACCGAGGAGACAAGTGCCACGATTGAGACCGGAGAGATACTACGGCTTGATTTCCCTCTACTCAGAACATCAATCCGTCTGGCGAAGCTGCCAACGACCCAGAAGTAATGGTACCGGTGTTTTCATCGTAAGCAATAGCGGAGTCGAGGAATTCCACCGTTATTATATGCAATGAGCGTCTGACACGATAAATGCTATGGTCCTCCTCCATGGATTCAATGTAATTATACAAGGTGGCGGGCAATTGATCGTAGACAAACTGCTGGGGAAGGACCTCACCGTTGCCATTGACATCAACCCATGCATAATCAGTGTTAAAACTTATAGTCGCACCATCCTTTATAGAAACCACAGAACCATTCTGACCGGTGGTGTAACTCTGTATCTCGCCGAAAGGGAAATATTCGTTGACAAACCGCTGTATGCTTTGCGGCAATTCGTCCCAAGCGCTATTGCCACAGGCACCCATCATCACTATAATAACCATCAGTGCAATTGAAGTCAATGTGTTGCGTTTCATTACGAGATACTTTAATTAATGTTACAAATCTATAACAAATACATCTTGGTTTGGTTCGCCCGACGGGGCATAGTAAATTTGCCGCATGACAAGAATTTTACTACTATTATTTGCCGCACTGACATGTGTGGCGGCAACACAAGCGGCCGAGCCGTCGGAGGAATATTACTCGCTTGTGGACAAAGCCGACAAAGCCATAAAAGATGGTGAATGGAGCAATGCCGAGGCTATAATACTCGAGGCCATGCGTCTCGAACCGGCCAACCCATCCAATATCCTGCTGATGTCGAATCTCGGCATGACACAATTCTATGCCGGGCGCGATTCGGTGGCTCTATCAACTCTCAATGCCGCCCATGCCATGGCTCCGGCATCGGTCACCGTGCTGCAGAACCGGGCGCGTGTACTTACCGAAATGTCGCGCACACATGAAGCCCTACGCGATTATTCCCATGCACTATCTCTTGACTCAACGCTCGTGGAATCAAGATTTTATCGCGCCATGCTATCTCTTCAGGAGGGTGACACATCGACTGTGGAAAGCGACCTCAAGATTTTGAAACGGATATCACCGGACACACGTCTGACATTGCTTGCCGAAGCTACATACCAGTCTATGACAGGCCACTTGCGTGAGGCAATAACAGCATACACCAAACTTATAGCTCAGGATTCAGAAGCCCGGTTTCTGTCGGCGCGTGCCGCCTGCTATCTCGGCACCGGTCAACTTGCCGAAGCATCGGAAGACATAGCACAGGCTTTAGAAAAAGACCCTACCGACGGAGAAACATATCTGTACCGCGCCATACTCAACAAGATGCGCTATCGCCAGAAAGATGCCGAAGAGGATGGAATGCGTGCCATACAACTGGGCATACCGGCTGAACGTGTGAAAGCACTTATCCGGTAACGATGATTATGTTGAAAAGACCTATCAAACTAATTTTGTGGACTTTTTGTTATATGAGTGACAATTTTTCGACAAAATTCACTAAATTTGCCGAATCAAATGCATGATTTATATAATTTAATGTCTAACAAATAAAGTTTATAGTAATGAACACAGACACAATTGGCACATGGGCAGGTTTAGTTTGGACCGCTCTTAACGAAGCAGACGTACTTGACAACAAACAAATCAAAAAGATGACAAAGCTCAAAGACAAAGAACTTTACGCAGCTCTCGGATGGCTCGCCCGCGAAGGTAAAATCACTTTTGAAGAAAGTGGCGATGCAAAAGAACTCCTTGTGGCTTTGGTAAAATAACTACGATTGAACCCATATAGGATGCCGGGCGTGAGCAATTGCACACGCCCGGCATTTTTTCAAACGTAACTGATGTATACTCAGGCTATATCAAATCCGGCAGCCCGCACGGCATCAATAACCGCCTGAGAATCGTGGACACCATCGACAGTGGCCACTCCGGTAGACAGATTGACATCGACCGCGGTCACTCCGCTGACGGAAGATATACTCTTTGCCACTGAGGCCTGACAGTGGGGGCAGTTCATCCCCTTTACATTATAAGTCTTGGTCATTTCGGTAATATTTATATGATTATGTTTCCTGTTTTTGATAAATGAGATGATAAGCAGCGCAACCAGCACAACAGAACAGGTCAGCGTAAACAATCCCATCTCCCCTACAGCATGGCATGCGCCGTGTACCGGGGTGATAACGGCAAACCAGTCGCGGGGCAGTATGTAATCTATTGCAAGACCAAACAATATGGCTCCTGCCACAATAGATGCTATATATACGGTAGCGGCTTTCCGTCCCATTTCTTTTGATATCAATGCTGCCGAAGCAAAATTGGCAGCAGGTCCGGCCATGAGCAGGACAAGTGCAGTGCCCGGGGAGAGACCTTTAAGCATGAGCGACATTGCAATAGGTATCGAACCGGTGGCACATACGTACATGGGAATAGCCACCAGAAGCACAACCAACATCGACACCACGGGAATGTCGCCAAGCGTAGTAAAGAATCCATCGGGTACATAAACCGTAATCAGCGCCGCTATTACAAGACCCGCCACAAGCCATCCACCGATACTGCCTACAAGATCTACAAAACCGTAACGCAGGGCATCGCGGAGTTTGTGAATGAATTTTTTACCGCCATGAGCCATATCGGGTCCATCATCACATCCGCCGGCACATGCCACATCAGTTCTTTCAGTAGCACCGACAGCCATTCCGCCAAAAAATGAAGTGACCAATGCAGCAACAGGACGTATAACGGCAAAAGCCGGCCCGAGCAAAGACCATGTGGCGGCTATGCTGTCAACACCAGTCTGCGGAGTGGCTATGAGAAACGATGTGGAAGCAGCCTTTGAAGCTCCGCCCCGCCGCATGGCTATAGCTGTGGGCAATACACCGCATGAACACAACGGCAATGGAATGCCCAGAAGAGCAGCCTTGACCACCGGACGCCAACCGCTGCCTGACAGATGGCGCGCCATGGTGCGCTGAGGTACAAACGCGTGCATCAACCCGGCAATAAGAAATCCGAGCAAAATATACGGAGCCATCTCTCCGAGCATGAATATAAGTGAGTGCAATAATTCCATAGTAACAATGCCTGTATTATTTATATTGCAAAGTTAAGAACAAGAATACAGGCAACGTTGCACAATTTCCACATTCTTTTGCATCACACCTCAGGGAGAGGACGCCGGCGTCCCATGTCGCGGAACTGAGTGGGAGTCATGCCGGTGAGCTGCTTGAACTGACGCGAAAGATGAGCCACCGACGAATAACCTGTGACATAGGCTATCTCAGAAAAGGATTTCTGTCCATATTTTATCAATTCCTTGACGCGCTCCACCCTCAGATTCATCATATAATTCTCTATGGTGCGCCCCTCTATTTCCGAGAACAACCGGCTAAGCGAAGCGTAGGACAGTCCGGAACGGCACGACAGATATTCAGTTAGATTCACTTTCTCGCCGTCGTCGCGACGCGACAGGTCGATAAGGTCGCGCTTTATCGACTCTACAATTTCCGATTCCCGGTCGTGAATCAGTTCGAATCCTTCGTTGGAAAGTATTGAGCGTATCTTCTCCATCAATTCACTATCGAGGTCGCCTGCTATCACAGCATATCCAAGCCCGACAGCCTCGACAGCGAGATTCAGTTCATCAGCAAGCAGATGCCGCACCGTGGCAACACAATGGCGGCACACCATATTCTTTATATTGAGTTTCATATATCATAATCTTACCCTGCGAAATTAACATTTTGACCTACACCACGCAAATTTTGACAGCATGATAGTTTGATGGATTTTGAGTAACTTTGTATCAGGAAAATATATTTATATGAAGATAGGAGATATAGATTTAGGCGACAGGCCTGTGATGCTCGCCCCGATGGAGGATGTGACAGACCATTCGTTCCGCCTGATATGCAAGGAGCAGGGAGCAGACATGGTTTATACGGAGTTTGTATCGGCCGATGCACTGATACGCAATATAGCCGCCACCACCCGCAAACTCCACATAGACCCGAATGAACGCCCCACTGCCATACAGATTTACGGCCGCGAAGTGGAACCGATGGTTGAAGCAGCAAAGATTGTCGAAGCCGCCGGCCCTGATCTTCTCGACATCAATTTCGGCTGTCCGGTAAAGAAAGTCGCCGGCAAAGGAGCCGGAGCAGGAATGCTGCGCGACATTCCCAGAATGCTTGAGATAACACGCGCGGTGGTAAATGCCGTAAAAATCCCCGTGACAGTAAAAACACGCCTTGGATGGGACCACGACAACAGAATTATAGTGGAACTTGCCGAGCAACTTCAGGATTGCGGCATACAAGCCCTTACGGTGCATGGACGCACAAGAGCACAGATGTACACCGGCGTGGCCGACTGGGAGATGATAGCCCGAGTGAAAGAGAATCCACGGCTTAATATACCGGTGATAGGCAACGGTGACATAACCACCCCCGAATTGGTAAAGGAGGCTTTTGACCGCTACGGAGTGGACGGCGTGATGGTGGGGCGCGCATCCATCGGCGCCCCATGGATATTCAAAACGATGAAATCAATGGCCGCGACAGGAGAAGCGGGAACCGAACCGACATTGTCGGAAAAATTCGCACTGCTGCGCCGACAGATACGTGAAAGCATAGACCGCATAGACGAATACCGCGGTATACTCCATATAAGGAGGCATCTCGCTGCATCGCCACTGTTCAAAGGCATTCCGCATTTCCGCGATACAAGAATAGAAATGCTCCGCGCCGACACATTCAATGCGCTGTCGGGGATTCTCGACCGTGTGGAACATGAGATAATCCCTGCCATGATTGGACAATAAGATGGCTTTTTCAACTGTAAAACATGGAAATCTTACCCAAACACGCAGTATGTTTGGACAAAATAATTAATTTTGTATTTATAATACAAACCGTAACAACATGAAATCAATCATTCTCACTCTCTCGCTGTTGTTCTCATGCGCAGTTTCGGCCATGGCCGATGAAATATGCCATTTCGAACGGAATATAGGCGAATTTTACGAACTGAAAGTAATGGACGGCATAAATGTGGATTATGAATGTAACCCGCAGAAAGCCGGCTTAGTGGAATTTGAGGCTGAAAACTCCATGGCTCCAAGCATAGTTTTTGAACCATCGAAGGATAAACTCACCATAAAACTTGCAAACCGCAATCAGAAATATACAAATCTGCCCCGCGTAAAGGTATATTCCACCTACCTCAACAGCGTAAGAAACGAGGGGGATTCGACGGTGCGTATATTGAGCGTGGCCGATTGTCCCAAGTTCAAGGCTCTTCTGGTGGGCAACGGAACTCTTGTGGTGCGCAATGTGCATTGCAACAGCCTGAACGCATCGATTATGACCGGACACGGAGTCCTGGTGGTTTACGGTCAGGCCAAGACTGCCGAACTTGCAATCACAGGAACCGGCTCAATACAGGCCGATGAACTCGAAGCCACTGAAGCCACATGTAAGGTGAGAGGCACAGGTGTGATAGCATGCTACGCCACAGAACTGCTAAAAGCAAGCGGACTTGGCAGCGGATCAGTGATGTACCGCGGCACACCCCAAGTGAAAAAAACCGGAATAACCGTACGTCCTATCATCTCTACCACCGAATAACAAGCCCTAATATAATATGTCGGTAAATAAAGTGATATTGCTCGGAAATGTGGGACGCGACCCGGCGATACGCTACGTGGAGAATCGTCCGGTGGCTGAACTTGCCCTCGCAACGAGCGAACGGGCACGTACCACATCAGCCGGAACATCTATACCGGAACGCACTGAGTGGCACCGGCTCGTGATGTGGGACAACAATGCCTTGACTGCCGAAAAATACATACGCAAAGGGACACGCCTGTATGTGGAAGGAAAGCTGCGCACCCGCACGTGGGAGGACAGAAACACCATAAAACATACCGTGACCGAGATATATGTGGATACATTCGAGATTCTGTCCCGGCCAGAACAAAAATAGAAACAACCATAGAATTTCAACATAACATAACGCGACGTCAAATGGAAAAAGAGAACAGTAAAGCCGTCGACGAGCAGATATACCGCGACGCTGATCCGGTGGAACTGCCCGAAAACGCATTTCGTGAGCTTGCTGCCGACGAACAGTATCGTCCGGTGATGCACCCTGCCCACGACTACCCCGAAGTAACAGTCTACTCGGTGCTTACCGGATTGATTCTTGCCGTGATATTCAGCGCGGCAGCCGCTTATTTGGGCCTGCGTGTAGGCCAGGTTTTTGAAGCAGCCATACCTATTTCAATAATTGCCGTTGGACTATCAGGAGCTCTTAAAAAGAATCATGCCTTGGGACAGAATGTGATAATACAGTCCATCGGCGCATGCTCGGGCGTGATTGTGGCCGGCGCCATATTCACCCTTCCGGCACTGTATATACTCCAGAGCACACACCCTGACATAAGCGTGAATTTCTTCCAGATATTTCTAAGCTCGCTTTTCGGTGGGATTCTTGGCATACTGTTCTTTATCCCCTTCCGTAAATATTTTGTGAAGGACATGCACGGAAAGTATCCTTTCCCCGAAGCCACAGCCACCACACAGGTGCTTATGAGCAGCCAATCGGCAAAAGATGCCGAACAACAGGGCGGCCAGGCAAAGACACTTGTAGTGGCAGCTCTAATAGGCGGTATATACGACTATGTGGTGGCAACATTCGGCGTATGGGCCGATAATGTGACCACAGCAGTGACATCGTGGGGAACGGCACTCGCCGAGAAAACCAAGCTTGTGGTGAGCTGCAATACCGGCGCCGCACTGCTCGGCCTCGGCTACATAGTGGGACTGAAATACGCTTTCGTGATATTCGCCGGCTCGGCATTCGTGTGGTGGGTGATAATCCCACTCGTGGGCACGTATGGAAGCAGCGAACTGGCCACAATGGCTCCCGACGACCTGTTCTCGAACTATGCGCGACTGATAGGCATAGGCGGCATTGCCATGGCTGGCGTGATAGGCATAATCAAGTCGTGGAACATCATAGCCCAAGCCGCGGGACTGGCAGTGCGCGAGTTCAAGGGTGGCGCATCAAATGCCAAGACCGTGCGCTGGCAGCTTGACATCTCAATGAAGCATATAGTGTTCTACATAGCCATAGCTCTCGTGGCAGTGCTGGCATTTTTCTGGCTCGGAGTTCTGGATAATTTCTGGCAGGCTCTCGTGGCATGGATTGTGGTTACCGTAATCGCATTCCTGTTCACTACCGTGGCCGCCAACGCCATCGCTATAGTGGGCACCAACCCGGTATCAGGTATGACGCTGATGACACTCATCATAGCTTCAGCCATTTTCGTAGGCGTAGGCATAAGCGGGACATCGGGCATAGTGGCATCCATGATAATAGGCGGTGTGGTGTGCACGGCTCTATCCATGGCGGGAGGCTTCGTAACCGACCTCAAGATAGGATACTGGGTAGGATCCACACCCCGCAAGCAGGAAAGCTGGAAATTCCTCGGCACATTGGTGTCGGCCGCTACTGTGGGCGGAGTGGTTCTGCTTCTCAACAATGTGTATGGATTCTCCGGACCGGATGCACTCGTAGCTCCTCAGGCTAATGCCATGGCCAAAGTAATAGAGCCCATAATGATGGGAGGCGACACCCCTTGGATTCTATACATGACAGGAGCTATCCTCGCGCTTCTGCTCAACTGGCTCGGCGTACCGGCTCTTGCATTCTGCCTCGGAATGTTCATACCTCTGCAGCTCAACACCCCTATGCTTGTGGGCGGAGCATTGGCATGGTACGTGAGCACACGCAGCGCTGACAAGGCTGTGAACGATGCCCGCCGCGACCGTGGCACACTTATAGCCTCAGGCCTTATTGCCGGAGGTGCTTTGTTCGGAGTGTTCGCTGCACTGACACGATTTGCCGGATTCGAATACACATGCGACATGTCAACCGGCCTTAACCAAGGTCTTGGTGTTCTGGTATATCTATGCCTGATATGCTATGTGGTGTTTGACAGCATGCGTGCCGGCAAACTGAAGAAATAAAAAACCGGTATACAAAGTAACGCGGCTACCGATGCGTAATCTGAAATAGATTATGGACAGGCTCCTGATAAAGAGAATAGCCACGCTTACAATACCGGCGGTGATAACCAACATCACCACCCCCCTACTCGCAATCACCGATGTGACCATAATGGGTCACATCGGTGATGCTTCTTTTTTAGCAGCCATAGCAGTCGGTGCCACCATGTTCAACATGCTGTACTGGCTGTTCGGATTCCTGCGTATGGGAGCAAGCGGACTTACGGCACAAGCCTATGGCGCATCTGACCATAGCGAGACTTACGCGACACTGACACGAGGCATACTGCTGGCATTTGCCATAGGCATGATATTCATAGTGGTCCGTCAACCGCTCAGCAACATACTTCTTATGATAATGGACTCGGATGAATGCACCCGCACCATGGCCTCGGATTATTTCAACATCTGTATATGGGGAGCACCGGCCATGCTGGGAAGCTTCGCGATGACAGGATGGCTTATCGGTATGCAGAACACCCGCATACCCATGTGGGTGGCGATATTCACCGATGTGTTCAACATAGCGCTGAGCTTAGTGCTTGTATTCGGATTGGGGATGGGGATGCACGGAGTGGCCACAGGCACGCTGATGGCCCAATGGGGCGGCTTTTTACTTGCCGTGGCTCATGCCATACGTAAGTATGGATTTCAGACTATGCGGATAGGAGATATAATGGATATCGACAAACTGAAACGCTTTTTCCGCATAAATTCCGATATATTCCTGCGCACGCTGTGCCTTGTGGCCATAACAATGTGGTTTACCCGCACAGGAGCACAGCAAGGAACGGTGATGCTCGCTGTAAACGCGCTGCTCATGCAGCTATTCACCCTGTTCTCATTTTTCATGGATGGGACAGCATTTGCCGGAGAGGCTCTTTGCGGCCGCTACACCGGAGCCGGCGACAATAGTATGCTGCGGCGCACCGTGAAGTACCTTCTCGCAGCCGGGGCAGGACTCGCAATGCTGTTCACACTGATATATATTCTATTCGGGATGGAATTTATGAAACTCCTAAGTTCCGACCTGACGGTTATCAATCTGTCGCGCAATTTCATACAATGGGCAATACTTATACCGGCAGCAAGTTTCGGAGCCTTCATCTGGGACGGAATATTCATAGGCCTGACCCGCACACGCGCTATGCTCGGAAGCATGGCTTGGGCCACGGCCGTATTTTTCGCAATCTACGCAGCCGCATTTCCATCGTTGGCTAACCACGGACTGTGGATAGCATTCCTGAGCTACCTCCTGACACGAGGAGTGGCACTCACCATTCTCGGCCGCAAATATATCTCAAATTGAATTAACGCCGGCTATCAATCGCCATATTCAGCGAGGTATGCCTGGCATGCCTCGCACAATTCATCGTACCACTCCTGCCCGAAACGGTCAATCAACGGCTGGCGCATGAACTGATAGAGACGCACCCCTTTTGCCCTGCCTGCAATCTCGGCACATTTACATATCTTCCACCGGTGATAATTGACAGCGGTGAATGTAGGATATTCAGTAAGACGCAACGGATACAGATAGCACGACATCGGTTTACGGAAATCAGTACGCCCCTCGCGGAAAGCCTTCTCTATGGCACACAGACACATCCCGCCGGGACCATAGGTGGTAAAGACGCAGTTACGGCCATCCACTATCTGTGTCACGAGATCGCCCTCCTCGTCCACGTATCCGACACCGGCTTCCTCTATGCGACGTCGGGCTGCGGGCAACAGATCGTCCCACACCACATCCTTTATCTCTTTCAGCCGTTCATACTCGGCTTTTGTGATTGGCGCGCCGGCATCGCCTTCAATACAGCACTCGCCAAGACAACTGTCAAGGTCACATTGAAAAAAACTTTCGGCAAGGTCAAGGCTCACAAGAGCGTCTTTGATTTGAAGCATAACGGTTTCTTCTTCCATAAATTTAATCTGGGAAATTCTATCGTGTCAAATTCCGGAGAACAGCATTGCAGTCCCTACCAGGCGATCGTAGCGTTGGCCCGGCGCACGATAATAGACATAGACTGTATACTCATTGGACGTCTGATAGAAGTCTCCCTCTATATTTGCGGTATTGCCACGCATGGAACCATGCGGAACTGTAAGATACTGATAATTGTAAGCTCCCTGTTTCAACAACATGGCAAGCTCGTAACGCCCTGTCGCGCGATTGTAGACCATACGGCTTGCCGGGTCAAAGCTACGGAGCGTCATGTCACCGTCAATAAACACATCGGCATTGACAAGTTCGGGGATGTCGAGCGCGAAATGTGTCAGCACATAATCGGCTTCCACATCGGAATCGTCGGAATTGAACTCACGTATGCGGAAACGGCCATGCTGGGTGCGGTCGTAGGTGTACGACTGTTCGTTGCGGGGAGTGTCGCAATACAATGTGGCATGATAAAATGGATGCATATACCCCAGTTCGTCAACCCCCATTCCGGGATAGGTCACGGATATTATCTCCATGCGACGGTATTCATTGCCGGCGGGAAATATCAGATTGCGGTCGTGCTCGAAAACAGCAGTGGAACCCGATACACGTGTGGGTACAGACAGATGCACAGCATTGTCCTGACGTCCGTTCTGCACCACAACTACCCGCAGGTCGCTGTACATGTTATGCACAGGCATTCCTTCAGCATCAATCTCGAGGGTGAGTTGCTGATGCGCATCATTATAATCAATATCAGTACGCGAACTGACCGAGCCACGAATCTTGACCATAGGCTCGACTACAGAGAAACGCGTCTGCAACAAGGTCTTATCAGGATCATTTTCATCATACACGCGCAGCAGATAGTTGCCCGACAGCCGAAGCTGCATATCCTTGTTGGGTAGAACAATCCGATAATTGACATAATGCGTGGTTGTGGCCTGGGAAAACGCATAGTCATCAACCACACCTTCGTTAAATCCATCGAGGTATTCCGGGGCTACAAGACCGTCGGGACGCCACCGGCTATCGCAATGGATCAGTTCGTAACGCATGTACCGGCGGTCGTCTGAAAGTTCATCGAAACTTACCACAATACTATCGTCTGTACCGAGAACCATTATAGGTGGCAATTGGTCATTATGAGCCAGATGCGTCTGCAATGTATGGAACGACGGCGAGAATATGGCATTGGACGTATTGGCCGGTTCCATTGCCAAGGAGTGCAAAATGGAACATAGGCAGAGCATGAATGCCGACGCATATCGTCCAAAAACAATCCTCACCATTGTATGGGCGTTTTACCCTGAGACTCAAGATATGAATTGGCCCGGGTGAAATGATGATTGCCGAAGAAACCGCGCGACGCACTCAAGGGCGATGGATGAGGTGACGTCAACACAAGATGGCGTGACCGATCGATAAGCTCACCCTTGCGCGCGGCATAAGCCCCCCACAGAATGAAGACTAAACCTGAACGCTTATCATTCAGTTGACGAATCACGGCATCTGTAAGCTGCTCCCATCCTTGATTCTGATGTGAACCGGCCGCATGGGCACGCACTGTCAGCGTAGCGTTCAGCAATAGTACTCCTTGGGTGGCCCACCTCGACAGGTCGCCGTTGGCAGGAATAGGTGCACCTGTATCGTCGTGAACCTCCTTAAATATATTTACCAACGAGCGCGGTACAGCCACATCGGGAGCCACGGAGAAGCACAAGCCGTTGGCCTGGCCGGGACCATGATATGGGTCCTGACCGAGAATCACCACCTTGACATCGCCAAATGGACATGCATCGAAGGCCGCAAATATCTTTGACGCCGGAGGAAAGACAGGACCATTACGGTATTCGCGATGCACGAAATCGGCCAAGGCCGCAAAATAAGGCTTGTCCCATTCGTCGGCGAGCACATCGTTCCACGACTTTTCGATTCGTACATTCATATATTATATCGTATTGAATTCGTCAATAAAGTCACTTCGTTTTGCAAAACTACAAAAAAACCGCTAAATTTGCACGTCGAATCAGGAAATATGCGCCCGTAGTTCAATGGATAGAATATCGGATTCCGGTTCCGACGATTGGGGTTCGACTCCCCACGGGCGTACCATGAGCGGTGGCTGTCTCAAAACTGAGACAGCCATTACTGTTTTTGGGGACTCAATTGAATGTCAAGGTGGACATGCGCGACGGATGGATGCTACGTGCGGCATCCATAATGTCGTCTGGAGTTATCGCCTCGATAGTTTCCCGGCGCTGCGAGGATGTGAAGGCGACACCATAATACAGAACCGCACGCGCCATAGACAACACGAAGTTCTCACGATTATCAGTACCCACAATAATCTGCCCGAGAAACTGACGTTTATAACGTTCAAGCCTCGTTACAGTGACCGGAGATTGTGCCAGCGAATCGATGGTGTCGGAGATTATCTTTCTGCATCGTGCAGAATCTTCGGCATCGCAACCAAAGTATATGGAGAATAATCCGGTATCGGTGAGCAGCGACTGGGATGAATCAACGGAATAAACCAATCCCCGTTTCTCACGCAACTGCACATTCAACAACGAATTCATTCCCGGTCCGGCCAATATGTTTGACAGCAAAGCCATGGCGTGACGCCCTGATGAGAACATATCGCCTACACGGACACCCGTCACAGTGTGAGCCTGATGTATTCCAAGACTTCGCTCCACACAGAAGCTATCATAATTACCGGGAGCTATCCGGTTCAATGGAGCCGATGCTGAACTTAGCTTGCCGAAGTATCGTTCGGCAATGCGCCACAATCTGTTTTCGGACATAGGGCCGGAATAGAACAGCACCATATTAGATGCTACATAATATTTGCCCAGATAGGCTCGGCAGATGTCGGGCGTTATGGAGGAAATTGTATCGGCATCACCTAATATGTTATGCCCAAGCGATGAATTTGCAAATATAAGATCCTCAAAATCATCATAAACAGCTTCCGACGGGATGTCGAGATAGGAATTTATCTCATCGGCCACAACCTCACGTTCATGCTCCAGTTCACGCTCAGGAAATACGGAATTGCATATCAAATCCGATATCAGTTCTGCCGCCCGGGCCGCATTGCCTTCGGGAAACACCGAATACACCACCGTTGTTTCTTTCGTGGTATAAGCATTCAGTTCACCTCCGCATGCCTCCATCCGATTGATTATGTGTGATGAACGCCGCTTGGAGGTACCTTTAAATATGGTATGCTCCACAAAATGAGCCAATCCGGGATAGTCGCCGTCCTCACGGCTACCGACATTAACGGTTACACCCAAATATTCCACATTTGAAGCAGATGGGTGGTAAACACATCGTAGACCACATGAAAGTGTGTGATATCTGAGTTCTGAGATGTTTCCTTCCATAACTGTTACAAAGATACAAAATCGCGTCAAAGGGTACACATTAATAATATATAATAAAGATACAGCCCGCCATTATGACGGGCTGTATCTTTATTTAATCGCTGTCAGGCCTGAGCCTGATATTGATTCAGGAATTATACACCCTGAAGTTTGAACTGGATGGGAAGCGTGTACCAAACGTTCACGGCATGTCCATTCATCTTACCGGGCTGGAACTTGGGAAGTGATTTAACCACGCGGACTGCTTCCTTGTCAAGGTCGGGGTCCTTCGAGCGAACCACCTTCACCTGACCTACAGAACCTGTCTTGGTTACAACGAACTGTACCACAACACGACCCTGAATACCATTTTCCTGAGCTACGCTCGGATAACGGAGGTGATCAGATACCCACTTCAGAAGGGCGGTCTGTCCACCGGGGAACTGGGGATCCTGTTCAACGGCGTCAAACACCTTGTTGTCGTCCGGGGGTTCGGGAGTCTTTTCCTCCACAACCACCACGTCCTTGTGTTCCTGAGCATTGATGATATCATCAACACCACGGTCCTCATTGACCTTACCAACAGCAGTGTCAGTTTCCTTCAAATCGTCCTGGCTCTTGATATCCTCAACTACCTCTTCGTCCTTTACAATGGCGATTTCGGTAAGTTTCACAGTGTTGAGAAGCTCTTCCTTAATCACTTCGGGCTTGGGCTCCTCAATGCGCTGAGGCTCATCTTCGGGTTCTTCTTCAGGAGCTTCCTCCACAGCCATCTCGACGAGCGCCTGCTCAGCCATATCGTCCGGTTTAGCCTCGGCCGACTTGATAACTGTGTTAACGAGGAATGCAAGGGCTGCAAGAATCGCAATCACAATGACAATCACTATCATTGCCTTGTTGTGACGTGAATCGGATGATTTACGCAACTGATATGCGCCAAAATCCTTATTCTTGCCTTCAAATATAATATCGCGCCATTCTTTTGATGAAAGATCTACATCTTTTGCCATTTTTCTTTCAGATTTTACGGTTAATATATATCTGTCATCAATTATTTACCATTCTTACCGATATAGTCGAGAATCAGCACTGAGTCGACCTGATTGATGTTATCGATTTGGTAACGCGAAATTTGATTGATCTGCATTTCGTCAAGAGCTCCAATCAAGCTTTCCCAAGAAGCCTCGGGTGTAGCTTTGATTATGACCACAGGGCGGGTAAGAGTGGAGTCGTTGCGGATCTCCTTGGCTTTTGCCTGATAAATACTGTCGTTGGTTTCGGACTTCGGTGAGAATTCCTTGTTACGCCATTGTACTTTCAGTTTGTCAATCTTCTCAAGTACCTGCTTATTGCGGTCGTGGAGTATTTTACGTATGCCGCGCTGTACGGCACCATCGTTACCGAGGAAGGCTTCCTTATGGATGTTGTTGTTGGCCAGTTTGCCATCAACAACATTAGTCAAATCGGGCTGTCCTTCGTAGTAGTAAACGACGTTCATGGGTCTACCTTCATCGTCGCGCTTCACGTTGCCTTCGGCATCACGTTCTGTTGTAACGATTAAGGTAATAGCTTCTGATTCTTTAGCTTTGTTCATGTCCTGCTGTTCGATTTTCTCGTTGGTAGGGAGAGTAATCTGCAGGGTCTGCGATTTAATCATAGTGGTACAAAGCATAAAGAACGTAATCAAAAGCATGTTCATATCCACCATCGGAGTAAAGTCCACGTGGATAGACATCTTTTTCTGGGCGCCTTTTTTCTTTTTGCCCTTGTCTGATTGTTCTATCTGTGCCATAATGATTAATCTTGTTCGGTTTTGAGTGCAGTCATCAAGCTAAAGCGGTTCATTTTAAGAGTCTGGAGGTTGTCAAGCACGTGGTGAACGATGCTGTAGGGTGTACCCTTGTCAGCTTTCACCGCTATACCTTCGCCTTTCTTCATCGAGCTCTGAAGGTTTTCATTGCCCGAGCTGTAGATAGCGCGCATCCAGATCTGGAACTCGTTAGGCTTTTCAAGATCTTTGTTATCATCGATTGGAATACCGACACCGGCATTGTTCATATCGGAGATAAACTTATCCTGGTCAGTCTGTGACATTCTTAAGAATTTCTCAAGGTTCTGGAAAGGAACGCCAAACGTGGTGAGTTTGGAAAACACTTCCACATCCTTTTCCGTGAGATTCACTTTCTTGCTGGGATGAATACGATTGTACTCAGCAACGGCCTTTGTGAGAATTTCCTTGCGGATAGGCTCTGTGGCCCATTCTCCATCGGCTACCGTCGGATCGGCTTCACCGGCAATTGAGAGAAACACCTTACCTTCGGGAGACACAAGGATTGAAGCCAAGTTGGCTGTAGGCACCTTGATTTCGGAAACCGACGACGGAGTCATAACGGTAACCGGTTCCTTCTGGAGGAAGGTTGAAGTCAACATGAAGAAAGTAAGCAAAAGAACGGTCACGTCACTCATCGCGGTCATGTCGATGAGGGTACTCTTTCTTTTAATTTTTACTTTTCCCATATTACGGTCAATTTATTATATTAATTATTGTGTAATATCGGGATTAGTGAGTAGCTGCGAAAGTTTGTACAATCGAGAAACCGATTTCGTCGATAGCGTAAGTGAGGTTATCGATCTTGTTGGTGTAGTAGTTGTAAGAGATTACCGCGAATGCACCGGTTGCGATACCGAAGGCGGTGTTGATAAGTGCCTCAGAGATACCGGTAGAAAGTTCAGTAGAGTCGGGAGCACCTGACTGAGCAAGAGCCTGGAACGACTTGATCATACCCATCACAGTACCGAGAAGACCGACGAGAGTACCGAGGGTGGTCATGGTAGCGACGATGGGGAGATTCTGCTGAAGAGCGGGCATTTCGAGAGCGGTAGCTTCCTCAACTTCCTTCTGGAGAGTCGCGATTTTCTGTTCTTTAGAAAGAACTGTGTTCTTGTCCATTTCTTCGTAGCGAACGAGAGCAGCAGCAACAACAGCAGCTACAGAGCCTTTCTGCTTTGCGCAAAGAGCCTGAGCACCTGCGATGTCGTTCTTGGCAAGGCAAGACTTAACACCGGCAACGAACTTGGTGATGTTACCTTTACCTTTAGCCGACTTCATGGCGATGTAACGTTCAACAGAAAGAACGATAACGGTGAGGAACAGGGTCTGGAGGATAGGCACGATGAATCCACCTTTATAGATAGTACCCCAAAGGTCGATGGGATGTCCTTCTTCAAAGTGTGATTCGTGACCGAACCAGAAGATAAACAAACATACGGCTACAATGAAGCAAGCGATGATTACCAAGAACGCGTTCTTGATACCGCCTACATTGCTACCTTCTTTCTTTGCCTTGGGCTGAGCCTTGGGCTGAGTGGGCTTTTGAGCTTCCATAATTGATAATTACTAAAATTTAAATTGGTTTGATTTGGTTATTTATTAAGTTAGTTTTGTCCTGTATAGGTATTAGTCCAAGATGGATATGAGTTATGGCCGCGCATGACGCCCACAAACATTATTGCAAATTTATTGATACTATTTTAAACTTCCAAATAAATCAATCTTAAAAACCGCTCTACGCATCCGCTTTTAGTTTATTTGGCCATACATCACTCCACAACCATTATTTTTTGATATAAAACCTTAACATATATCAATAATTATAAATAACTTTGCACATTACTTCAAAAAACGCATTTTCATCAAAAATGGACAAGACAATAACTCTAAGGCGCGGGCTTGACCTCAGGATTGAGGGTACAGTCCCTGCCGAATCCACCGCAAAGCCATGCTCAACGACGGAAATAGCGCTGGTACCGGACGATTTTCCGGGCTTCACACCTAAGCTCGCGGTAAAGGAGGGTGACAATGTGACGGCCGGACAGGCCCTGATGTACGACAAGCTGCATGAAGATGTAAAACTTGTCTCACCCATAGCCGGCAAAGTCACACACGTGGTGCGCGGTGACCGCCGTAAAATAATGCGCGTCGTAGTGACAGCCGAAACCACCGGCGCCCCGGCCATAAAAACCGACGCTGACACCGATAATGCCACAGATGTAAAGAAAGCCATAATGCATTCTGGATTATGGGCATATATGCGGCAACGCCCCTACGACATAGTTCCCGATACCGAAGCGACTCCCGTCAATATCTTTGTAACAGCATTCGACAGCGCCCCTTTGGCACCCTCATTGACCAACCTTGTAAAAGGAAAGGGAAAATATACCGCAGCCGGTCTGAAAGCATTGGCGTCACTGACCTCCGGCAAGGTATACGTGTCGTTACCCTACGGATGTGGACTAGAACTACCGGCTGAAGTGGAACGTGTCACGGTAAAGGGACCCCACCCTGCCGGTAACGCAGGTGTACAGGCTGCAGCCATAGCTCCGGTTAACAAAGGCGAAATCATCTGGACTCTCGACATTGTGACAGCCACACGCATCGGCACAATGCTTCTGGATGGAACAACCGACTGGAGTACGACAGTAGCCGTTACCGGACCCGAAGTAAACCATCCATGCCTTATCACAACGACAATAGGCGCATCGCTGAAACCGCTTGTCGATGGCAACCTCAAAGACACCGACCGCCATCTGCGCATAATCTCCGGCAATGTGCTCACCGGAGCAAAAGAAAGCATCGATGGTTTCCTCCGCTTCCCCTACCGTCAGATAACAGTGATAGCCGAAGGCGACGATGTGGACGAGTTCATGGGATGGGCCTCGATGAGCCCCGGAAAGATGAGTGAGAGCCGCTCATTCCCCTCCCGGCTGTTTCACAACAAGCTGTTCCGCCCCGACGCCCGTCTAAACGGAGGTCGCCGCGCCATGATAATGTCGGGAGAATACGACAAGGTGATGCCTATGGACATTCTGCCCGAATACCTTATAAAAGCTATTCTCGCCCGCGATATCGACCGCATGGAAGCCCTGGGCATATACGAGGTGGCACCCGAGGATTTCGCCCTTTGCGAATATGTCGACCCATCGAAACTCGAACTACAGAAGATTGTGCGTGAAGGGCTCGACTACCTGCGCAAAGAATTGGAATAAGCACGATAATAAACTAACACACCTTTTTATATATTAAAAATGCTCCGTAAATATCTCGATAAAATAAAGCCCAATTTCGAACCGGGGGGCAAGCTGCAGGCTTTCCGTTCGGTGTTCGACGGCTTTGAGACATTTCTCTACACCCCGCGCAGCACTTCGGCATCGGGAGTGCATGTGCACGACAGCATCGACTCCAAGCGAGTGATGATAATTGTGGTACTCGCCCTGATGCCTTGTCTGTTTTTCGGAATGTACAACACAGCCTACCAGAATTTCACGGCATGCGGCATCACAGACTACACTTTCTGGCAAGCCATGGCCTATGGTTTTCTGGCCATATTGCCGCGCATAGTGGTGACCTATGCCGTAGGCTTGGGCATAGAATTCATCGTTGCGCAATGGCGTGGCGAGGAAATTCAGGAAGGATTCCTTGTCACAGGCATACTTGTACCACTGATATGCCCCATCACCACCCCGCTGTGGATGCTTGCTGTAGCTACAGCCTTTTCAGTGATATTCGTAAAAGAGGTGTTCGGCGGCACCGGTTTCAATATATTTAATGTAGCGCTTGTCACCCGCGCATTCCTGTTCTTCGCCTATCCGGCGAGCATGAGCGGCGACAAGGCGTTCATAGCCTCCGAACCGATATGCGGACTTGGCGGTTATGTGCCCGACGGCTTTTCGGGTGCTACACCTCTCGGAATGATTGCCAACGGCTCTACCGAATTTCTAAGTCAGGCAGGAAGCACATGGCAGGCATTTTTAGGTCTGATTCCCGGCTCATTCGGAGAAACCTCCACACTCTGCATCCTTATAGGCGCAGCGCTGCTTTTGCTCACAGGCATAGCAAGCTGGCGCATAATGCTGTCGGTATTCATCGGCGGTCTGGTAATGGGATGGATAGCCAACACATTCCCCTCCGACCTCTATCCGGCTTCGACCATGTCGCCCATCGACCAACTCGTATACGGTGGTTTCGCTTTCGCGGCAGTGTTCATGGCGACCGACCCGGTTACCGCAGCCCGCACAGGTATAGGAAAATACATCTACGGATTCCTCGTTGGCGTGATAGCTATCCTTATCCGAGTCTACAACAACGGCTATCCTGAAGGAGCCATGCTCGCCGTACTGCTGATGAACGCACTCGCTCCCCTGATAGACTATTGCGTGGTGCAGGCCAACATCAACCGCCGCATGCGGCGTGCGAGAAGCATGGATTGACATCACACAGTTTTATGAAACCCATACACTGAACAGATATGAACAAGCAAAGTAACATATATACCACCATATATATAATAGTGCTGGTGCTTATTGTAGGCACTGCTTTGGCCGCTACATCGCTCGCGCTCCGCGACCGGCAGCAGGCCAACGCCGATGCCGACAAGATGCGGCAGATTCTTGCAGCTGCCCACATCACTCCTCCGGCCGATGAAATAATATCCGACTATACCCGGCACATCATCGAAACCAAAGTAATCAACTCCAAAGGAGAAACCATTGAAGGCGATGCATTTGCAATCGATGTGGCGGCTCAGGTGAAACTTCCCGCCGACCAGCGCCGGCTTCCAGTATTCGTATGCCGTCTCGACAACGACCAACTCAAATACATCCTTCCTGCCTACGGTGCCGGACTTTGGGGACCGATATGGGGCTACATAGCCCTCGATGCCGATGGATCGACAATCTATGGTGCCTATTTCGCCCATCAGGGAGAGACACCCGGACTTGGAGCTGAGATTGAAAAGCCGAAATTTTGCAACGAATTCACCGGTAAACACCTGTTTAAAAACGACATATTCATGCCCATAGCTGTGGTTAAAGCCGGTCAGGTGCCACAGGGCGACGAAGATTATGTCGATGGAGTGTCGGGCGGAACAATCACCAGTAAAGGTGTGGGCGACATGCTCAGCAACAGCCTTACCCCCTACGAAGCCTATTTAAAAACCCTTAGCGCGAAATAAGCCATGGCAGAAAAAGTAAGCAACAAAAGCGTACTGCTGAATCCATTTTCAAAAAACAACCCCGTCATAGTCCAGGTGCTCGGCATCTGCTCGGTGCTTGCTGTTACGGCAAAACTCGAACCGGCCATCGTGATGGGCATCTCAGTGATAGCCGTACTGGCGTTTTCCAATGTAATAATCTCGCTCATACGCAACACCATCCCCACTAATATCCGCATCATCGTTCAGCTTGTGGTGGTGGCCGGTCTGGTAGTAATTGTCGACCAACTGCTGAAGGCCTACACCTACGACGTGAGCAAGCAGCTCTCAGTGTTCATCGGCCTTATAATAACCAACTGTATACTGATGGGCCGCCTTGAGGCCTTCGCCATGGCCAACAAACCATGGCCTTCGTTCCTCGACGGCATAGGCAACGGCGCCGGCTATGCCATAATCCTGATAATAGTGGGCTTCTTCCGCGAATTGCTCGGCAGCGGCACCCTTTTAGGATACACGGTAGTTCCCCAATGGTGTTACGACCATGGATATGTCAACAATGGCCTTATGATACTCCCCCCCATGGCACTGATCGTGGTGGCGTGCATCATCTGGGTACATCGCCTACTCAACAAAGACCTACAGGAAGACTAACCACTCACCCATACTCAGAAACCGATAAATATACACGATGGAAAATCTCAACCTATTCATACGCTCGATATTCGTCGACAACATGGTGTTCGCCTACTTTCTGGGCATGTGCTCGTTTCTGGCGGTATCAAAAAACGTCAAGACTGCATTCGGGCTCGGTGTGGCTGTGACATTCATGCTTGTGATCACACTGCCCATCAACTATCTCCTGCAGACCTATGTGCTCAGTGCCGGAGCCTTGACATGGCTCGGACCTGAATATGCAGATGTCGACCTCAGCTTCCTCTCGCTCATAATGTTCATAGCCGTAATAGCATCTATGACACAACTCGTGGAAATGGCTGTGGAGAAATACAGTCCCTCGCTCTACTCCTCGCTCGGAATATTTCTCCCGCTTATTGCCGTGAACTGCGCCATACTCGGCGGCTCGCTCTTCATGCAGCAGCGCGAATTCCCCTCTGTGTTCACAGCGATATGCGCCGGTGGTGGATGGGGTCTCGGTTGGCTTCTTGCCATCACCGCCATTGCAGCCATTCGCGAACGCCTCGCCACCTACTCTAACATTCCCCGCCCCCTGCGCGGAATAGGCATAACCTTCATACTCACCGCCCTGATGGGCATAGCTTTCATGAGTTTCCTCGGAATCAAAATATAATCTGACAGATGACAACATACTCATTGACACTCGCCCAATCGCCCGCCACATTAACCATTCTGGCCGGTGTGGGCATATTCCTGCTCATCACACTCCTGCTTGTGGCCGTTCTGCTCACAGCCAAGCGATTTCTGGTCCACACAGGCAAAGTGACCATCACCATTAACAATGACACCAAGGTGACAGCCGACTCCGGAAAGGCTCTCCTGTCAACCATGGCCGACAACGATATATTCCTCCCCTCGGCCTGTGGAGGCAAAGGCAGCTGCGGCCAGTGCAAGGTGCAGGTGCTTGAAGGCGGTGGCGACATACTGCCCACAGAAACCGTACACTTCTCGCGCAAGCAGATAAAGGACAATTGGCGCCTTGCCTGCCAGGTAAAAGTCAAGGAAGATATGGCTCTGGCCGTACCCGCATCAGTGCTCGACATCAAGGAATGGGAATGTACCGTTGTGAGCAACAACAATGTATCCACATTCATCAAGGAATTTATCGTAGCCCTCCCCCCCGGCGAACACATGGACTTCATTCCCGGCTCCTACGCCCAGATAAAGATACCCCCCTACTCCATGGACTACGACAAGGATATTGACAAGGACTCAATCGGCGCTGAATATCTCCCTGCCTGGGAAAAATTCGGATTGTTCTCACTCAAATGTCACAACGACGAGACCACAGTACGAGCCTACTCCATGGCCAACTATCCAGCCGAAGGCGACCGGTTCATGCTCACAGTGCGCATAGCCACCCCGCCGTTCAAACCCAAACCCCAGGTTGGATTCATGGACGTGATGCCCGGCATAGCATCAAGCTACATATTCACTCTCAAGCCTGGCGACAAAGTGCTTATGAGCGGCCCTTATGGCGACTTCCACCCCATATTCGACTCCAAGAAAGAGATGATGTGGATTGGTGGCGGTGCTGGCATGGCTCCACTACGCGCGCAGATCATGCACATGACCAAGACACTTCACACACGCGACCGCGAGATGCACTATTTCTATGGAGCCCGCGCACTCAACGAAGTGTTCTATCTCGACGATTTCCTCCAGCTCGAAAAAGAATATCCCAACTTCCATTTCCATCTGGCTCTTGACCGTCCCGACCCTGCCGCCGATGCAGCCGGTGTAAAATATACCCCAGGCTTCGTGCATCAGGTAATCTACGACACATACCTCAAGAACCACGACAACCCCGAGGATATCGAATACTATATGTGTGGCCCAGGCCCGATGAGCAATGCAGTCACCAAGATGCTTGACTCGCTCGGCGTGGACCCCGAAAACATACACTACGACAATTTTGGAGGTTGATACTCCACACTCCATTCTCAATACATCATCGGGCGCGAAACGATTTCGCGCCCGATGTATTTTTCACCATAAATCACAGCTATATAGGCATCCATGGCCACCCGACCATAAACAGTTGGCATTCAGCAAGTATAAGCACTCAGCAAAGTATTGGCTTTTAGAAGCGCTAATTTATGCTAATATTTATTTGCATGAGTTAACCCTATTATATATCTTTGCAATGCAACTACGCCGAATGTCCTCTTTGTCAGGACGGTTGTGGCGGGTTACGACACATATTTGTTTAAAGGCGTTTACCAAAGCGCTTGTACCGGCGGATCCGAATCTCGCAAATTCAACATCTCTTTCCGGACAAGGCAACGGTAGATGCCCCGGGTATGTATATAGACAGTATCTATTACATATCGGCGTGGGGCCTCTGCGTTGCTCGTTCTAAAAAGAGATGGGCAATGCGAGAGCCCGGATACGTGGGAACGGGCAACAGGTAAAGACTCCCACGTCTTTTTATTTTATCACCAATCATTGTCCACATTTTTTGTGCAGTGCGGTTGTCCGGGAGTGCAACGCGTACCGCCCCCGCATATACCCCAAATGCACCGAAAAAAGTTATACAGAGACTGAAAAATCACCTTTTTTGGTGACAAACGCACATATTAAAATATCATATATTTGCGGGATGTAACATTTATTAATACTTAATTCATTATCCATTTCCATGAAACATCTCTCGTTTAAAACACTCGTGGCAGCCATAGCATTACTTGGAGCTGTCTCGCTATCCGCTCAGAAAAAGAATGTACTGGTGCATCAACTTACCGGCAACAATGTAAACAAAGCAGACATCGAACGCATTCATGCCCGCGTTGTGGAAGGGCTGTCAAAACTGCCTACCATAAATGTCCTCGATGCCTCCAACGATGGTGCCGAGGCCGACTTGTACTTCAAGTGCCATATTGACTCAATATGTGTATATCCTAAGAAAGGCAGCGACGGTAAAACAACTTACACCACTGAATTCAACATGAGCGCAGACGTATTTGACGCCAAGACTGACCAACCCACATATTCGACAGCCATTACGGTCTACAACAGCATGTTGCTTACTTCATTCACCGACAAGAAACTATCTGCACAGTCAGCCCTCGATTGGGTACCGGAAAAGATTGAACGCGGTGTGTGGAAAGCATTCGCTATCAAAGGACAGCTCCTCAGCATCGAAGAGACAAAAAAAGATAAAGCATCTGTCGTTAGCGTAGCTCTCGGCACTCAGCACGGAGCTGCAGCAAAACAGGGATTCGATGTATACCTTCCCGACCCCAAAATTGTTGACAAGAAAGGCAATTTAAAGGAAAACAAACCAATCGGCAAAATCAAAGTCCAGGATCTGGGCGATGAAATTTCCGTTTGCAAGGTAAACGGTGGCGGTGACAAAATATATGCCGCATATCAGGAAAATCCTGAACAGCTCACTGTTCTTTCAAAAGGACCTTCGCATGGCTTGATTAACGATGGAAAATGGTACGGACAGGTTAGCGCTGAATACGCTTTCATCATCGGCCAGACAGTCAACGCCGTTATGGAGACCGTAGGCGCAGGTGTAGAATTGGGCAAGGAAGTTGGAAGTATCTTCTAAGCCTGACATCAATAAAACTAACCAATTATGATGAAACATCTGATTTCATTATCACTAATGCTCATTTGCGCCGTTTTTTCGGTGCAGGCGCAGCATAAAGTGATTGTCGATTCCAAAGTAAGTGGAACAGGTAACCGTGAATATGCCGAGATTCTCCGCAGCAAGGTTATGTCTACATTCTCAAAAGTTGGGTTTGTCCGTATAATGGATAGCAACACCACCACAAACGAGGAAGCAGACTATTCGCTCTCACTTCATCTTGATGAAATTCTTGATCTCGGGAAACGCTCTGATACAGACTTCAAATACCGCTACAAAGCTCCATTTGTGGTAAAAATAATAAAGCTGTCTGACAACAGTGTTAAAGCTACACAGACTTTCAACACCGAAGGTTACTCCGACGACTCCATGCGCGATGCCATCCTGTCATCGCTTGACAAAAGCATGCCCAAAGTGCTTAAATTTGTCAACGAAAAACTTCCGATAGAGGGTGAGCTCATCGACATAACCGAGGCTAAAGGCAACAAAGCTCAATCTGTATATATTTCCTTAGGATCCCAGATAGGAATAACAAAAGGACAGGAACTGGAAGTAAAAGCCAAAGCCATGATTGCCGGAAAACCATATCTGAAATCTCTTGGCAAAATAAAAGTACAGGAGGTTGAGGGTGAGGAAGGTTCCCGCTGCAAAGTGACCGACGGGCATGAAAAAATCCTCAAGGAATACAACGACAACCCAGACAACATAGTTGTTGTGACCATGAAAGGTTGGGGGATAGGAGATTGGTGGAAAACAAATTAATATGAAAAGAAATATATTTTTAATTCTAACATCACTCATTTTCTTAATACCGCTTCAACTTATTGCCCAGACCCACCATAAGGTGATGGTCAACCAGTTTGGACGTAACGGCTATGGAGCTGGAGCCACAAGACAAGCCGAAGTCCGTACAAAGCTAATCAATGCTTTGGACGGCTTGGGCTTTGATATGTTTCGCGGAAACGACACAAGCGAGATGGACTATGTGCTCGACGGCAATCTCAGTCAGGCAAGCTACACATCAAGCTATCAGGATGGAGAAACAACCTACAAAGTCACAGCAAGCCTTACGGTAACACTAACCCGCACAAGCGACAACTCAGCCATCGTGTCGCGCACATTCGACACAGTAGGCACAGATAGCGAATCGTCATCGCGCGCATACGACAACGCTATGGGAAAATTGGTGGGAAGCGCCTATAAAGCTATCAAAGCTGCGCTCGGTTATCGGGCACAGGTCAACGAAATTACCATTGCTAAAAACAATGAAGCTAAAGAACTCATCGCTGACATATCTTACAAGGAGGGTGCATATAAGGGACGCAAAATGACTGTCAAACTACAGCACACAGTACGCGGACGCACAATGTTCCGTCGACTTGGAGAAGTCAAGGTTGAGGAAAATCTCGCTGATGGAACCGTAAGATGTAAAGTGACCAAAGGGCATAAGGAGATTTATCAGGCTTATCTGGACACGCCCGAACAACTCACCGTACAGACAGACTGATTTATAAAGTATTATTTTATATGAAACTATCATTTATCAAACGTGGACACGTTGCAATCATAGCGTTGCTCACATCGTTTTTCGCACAAGCTCAGGACGAATTTTCACGCGATGTGACATATCTTTCCGGCAAAGATAATTTCGTGACCGTGCAGGTTACCGCTCAGGCTATGGACAAAAAAAATGTGGAAGCTATGGCCTGTAAATCGGTTCTTGACACATATTTGTTCAGTGGTATAGAAGGAGTAGGGACCGGTATGCCGAAACTTGATGCGGGAGCCGCAAATCTGCATCGCGACTATTTCAGAACGCTATATGCCCGGAAATACACAGTATTCGCAAATATGCCTGTAAAGGTTGTAAAACCGAAAAAGAATATGGCAGGTGTATTTGAAGGCACCTATAATGTCACATTCAAGCAGGCGGCATTCGATAGGGATTTATGCACCAACAATATTATTTCGTGTGGTGTAGAACCGGTGCAATTGCCCACAATAATGGTAGTTCCTTTCCGAAAAGACGGTGAAAGCTATCGCACCATACTCGACAATGATCCAAACATCCGTATTGCCATAAGTAAAGTACAGACAGCTTTCCGAAAAGCCGGATACACCACTATCGATTTTATTGCAAAACTCGAATCTGCCGAACGGCACAACAATTTCACTCAGGACAATGCCGATTCTTTTGCCACCCAGCTTATCAGAAACTCAGGCTCCGACATATATGTTTCTGTTGATTGCTCTTTTGTGGAAAATTATCGCAGTAACCATGTATCGCTTGCATTGAAAGCATATTATTCAGCCACCGGTAATATTACGGCAAGCGCCACGTCAAGCTACGATGGTAAACTGCCGTTCGACCGATGCTGTGTGGGAGCCATACATCGTGTAATGACCGATTTCATCAAACAAATCAAGTGGCCGCCGACAAAAATAGAGTCACGGCTTGCCGTGGGAATTGATTCCGAATCCATGCTCACTCTTGAATCCGTAATCGGAAATCAGGGAGCCACAGTCGCTGAGGAGATAAGAGCTTGGGTTAAGAAAAATGCAAAATCGTTCCATCAGCAAGGCCTTACCGACACCGAAGTTATTTTCGACACAATAATACTTCCGGACGACTGCGATTCAACCGACTTTGCTATTAAATTGGCTCAACACCTCCGCAAACAAGGTGTATCAGCCAAGTACACCATTGATGGATTATCTATTTACATCACTGTTTCCGACTGACATGAAACCATTAAAATCACTCATACTGTTTTGCACAGCCATATTGCTGCCATCGGTGGTGATGGCTGCAAAAGCAAAGGCGCCGGAGTGGACCGTGGCCAAACCTGCCGTACGCGGATTTTACACCGGTGTCGGTAGCGCGCCGCTATCCTCAGCCGACAATCAGAAGCTCGCAAAAGAGCGCGCACTGGCCGATCTCATATCCGAAATCGAAATCAAGATTGAAAACAATTCGCTGCTTGAGCGTATGGACGAAAATGGCAACTACTCCGAACGTCATACCGACCAGATTCGCTCGCAGGCCAAAGCATGGCTCGAGGGCTACGAGCTGGTGGACACTTACAACGATGGCAGCCGCTATTGGGTCTACTATCGCCTGAACCGCGACGACTACGCCGACCTCAAAAAGCGTCGGAGCGCCGAGGCCGGAGCCGAAGCGCTAAGTTACTGGAAGCAGGGCAACAGAGCCTTGGACAACGGACGGTTTGACGATGCAGCACAGCTTTACTGCCAAGGCATAAAATCCATCGAACCGTTTGCCGACCAACGTCTCACTGTGGACGACAACGGACGGACCATGAACATTGGCCCTGAATTGCTCTATGCCCTTAGCGGAATGTTCAGCACCATCACAGTGGAATTTGCTCCTGAAAAGTTAAGAGTAAAGCCATTCAATGCCGAGAGCGCAGACATAAAAGTAGGTGTAAAAACCAACGGTAAGGATTTGAACAACATTGCGGTAAAAGCCAAAATGGATTCAGGCACGGCCAAGATAACCGTGCGCGGACGCACCGACCGGGCGGGTAATGTCAATATCTCGGTGTCTGACGTGTCGGCAAAACCAGCCCAACGCCACATCACGGTGACACCGGTAATCGACATTGACTATGTGTTTGACACTCCTGCTCTCAAGGAGATAGGCGACCGCCTTAAATCCCTGATACGCTCGGCAGTAATACCGGTGGAGATTGAGGACTCCCAGCTTAAAGCCGTGTGCACCACCACCGATATGGATGCCGGAAGCCTATCCCGGGCCATAGCCAGCTTTATCAACAACAATTACTTCGACATAGTCGACGACGAGGCCGAAGCCGACCTCCGCTTCAGCATAAGCACTCGTTTCCGCAAAGGCAATGTGGTTCAGGGCGACATGTACCCCATGCGCGAATATTTCATCTCGACATCCGTACTCGTCACCGACCTCAATGCCAAGACCAATGTAACCACGGTGGTAATCGACGAGATGCGCACGCTCGCACCCGAAAAAGCATCAGTATCGAAAGCACGCACCAACGCTCACCGGGAAGTGCTGAAAAAGCTGAAAAAGGCGCTTGACAGGCAACTGCTGTCATCGAAATTCAAGCGTCGCGATGGCACACGCACCGATACTGATTACGTGGATTGGTTCTCTGAAGATAATCTCGAATAATCCGCGCCACTATATCCCCCCAATCTTTCTAACAAATCTCCAATCACTCACATTTTAATATTGACAATTATGAAACTTTTCTCTGCAATCATTCTCGCCACCGCAATCATCGCATCCTCTGCATGCGCATCAGCCAAAAAGAACAAGGCCAACAAGGGCGAGACCGAGATAACCCAGCTCTGCAATTTCACCACCGACGAAAACGACTTCTATGGCAATGGCGTAGCCGAAAGCACCGACATGCAGATGGCTAAGGACAAAGCCATTACCGCAGCCCGCGCTCAGGTGGCCAATGCCCTTAAAGTATCGGTGGAGCAGTTCACCAAACGCTTCCGCAGCGATGTCAACGACGAACTCGACCAGAAAACCGAAGACAGCCTGCAGTCCATCACCGTACAGACCATGTCGGGATGCACAGTGGTGTGCGAACGTGTGGTGCGTGCCGAAAATGGAAAATACCGCGCATACGTATCTGTTAAACTTCCCAAGCAAAAAGTAATCGACGCTGCAAAGGAAGTGGTGAAGAAAGACACCAAGAAGACCCTCGACGAACGCGAGGCTGAATTCGACAAAGCCATTCGCGAGACCATAACCAACTCGGGCAATTGATTCACCGACAATTAACGACCATGCGTCACACCTCACTCACATCCTCATTGGCCGTTCTGCTTGCCTTGGCTTCCATGCCTTGGCAGGCAGCGGCTCAATCACAGCAGACCGATTGGGAAAAAGCATTCTGGGAGCGAGCCAAAAGCCATGCACAGAGTTTTGACTCCACCACGCGCAGCCATTTCGAACAGATGCGTTCCAATTTCAACGCCGAATATGCCGATGCTCTCGATGGTATCTGGAAACACTACGAAGTGCTGCCTCCGGCCGACAATTCCATAAAGAAAAAACCACGGAAAGCTCCGGTGGCTCCGAAACCGGACACTGCGCCGCTGAAACCCGTCGACATTGTCCCCAGTAAGATAGTGTTGCCCCCGGTGTCTATTGACCCCGTACCGCTGACTATCCCTAAAGATCCTACCCCCACCCTGCCCGACCGCAGCCGTGGGCTCAGTTTCGACTTTTATGGAACCACATGCGAGATAGGCGACTACAATTTCGACCCCATCGATTATAACCCCCAAAGCATGAAACTCGGCAGCGAGTGGAAAAAACTTGAGGCCGACGGCGACATGCAATCACTAATCGACGACTGCCTGCGTCTGCGCGAGGCGTTATCGCTATGCGACATAGGCTATTTGTGGCTTACGGAACACGTGGCAAAGAAAATCTATCCATCGTCTACCGACTCTCAGGCATTCCTTACATCTTACCTGCTCAACCAGACCGGCTACGACGTCAAACTTGGACTGACCGACAAGGGACTGACACTCCTTTACAACACCGACCTGCCCGTTTACGGATGTTGCTCGGTGAATTTCAACGGTCGCAAATACTACGTGCGCGACAGTCTGGTGGAACGTCGGCCGATAAGGTCCTACGAAGGTCTCTATGCTGCCAACGAAGCTATACCGTTGCGCCTCACACCCGACCGTATGCCGGCGCTCGACACCGAGATGAAAGATACTGTACAATACAGTTCGAAACTTTGGGTTGTCGAACCTGAATTCAAAGTCACCGTGAGCCGTCCCGACATGAAATTCCTCGCCGACTATCCATGGATGTCGTGGGAAAACTATCTGAGGGCACCGCTCACCGACAATTTCCGCAATCAGGTTGTGGAGACAATGCGCGAAAAAGTCAAAGGCCTTGACACATTCGACGGCGTGCGCAAGCTCCTGTCGTACGTGCAGTATGGCTTCAATTACATGACTGACCCGCAGCAATATGGCCACGAAAAAGTCAACTTCCCCGAAGAAAACTTCTTCTATCCTGCCAACGACTGCGAAGACCGCGCCATTCTTCTGGCCACACTCGTGCGCGAGATTTATGGTCTTGATGTGGTGCTCCTGCACTACGACGGACACCTCAGCACCGCCATCGACTTCCGCGACCCGACTATAAAAGGCGACGCAATAAACATCGACGGACACCACTACGTGATGTGCGACCCGACGTTTATCGGAGCTCCCATCGGAATGTCAATGCCCAACTACCGCAATCAGCAACCCATAGTCTACAAACAGTAACACTTATCTGATTATTCGTAAAAAACAGTATTCTGATGGCAGCGAAAAAGAAGAAACATAAGCCTAAATATGTACTGCTTGAGACGCCGACATTCAAGGAATCGGGAATAAGCGCCTTTTTCATTTCCATCGCAGCGCTCATTTTGTCGCTCTACCTGCCCGGAGAGCTGACATCACTTGAGGTTTTCATACCCAAAGAAAAAGCCAACGACTTTAGTTTCAGCGACTTTTACACCATGACGGCCACCAATGCCGATGCCGTGTCGACAGACACCATAGTAACCGTGGTGGCACTTGACGGATGTACCCGCGCACAGATGGGACGCGCAATAGCCATGGCCGACACATCGGGGGTGTCGGCCATCGGTATTGACATGATATTCAGTCCGCCCACCACATCCTACGACTCCATAGTTCAGGCCATCGACACAGCTCGTAATGTAGTGCTGCCTGTAGTGCTGACCGATATGATTGATGGATTCTTCACCAAATCCGAGGTGTCATATTTCGAACCGCAGCTCACCAACAGCCTCGAACATGGAGCTGTCAACATCAACGGAAGCCACGAAGGTACCACCACACGTTTTTTCAAGGCAGAGTTTGACACCGAGGAGGGCCCGATACCCGCATTGCCTACCGTACTCGCCGAGATGCACCATCCGGGATGCGCCGAAACGCTATGGGAGCGTGGCAACGACATGGAGATGATAAATTTCTCAGGCCGCGTGTTCAACATTATCACCCCCGACGAGATAGAATCGCACCCCGAGCTGCTACGCGACCACATAGTGCTGATGGGTTATGTCAACGACCGGTCCGACATGCACCGCAACCCTTTGGTCAACAAAATTCCCGGTGTGCTGATTCATGCCAACACCATTTCCACAATTGTCGAACAAACCTACATAGACTACTCATCCACATGGATTAACATAGTCATTGCTTTTGTGGCGTGCTTCATCATGGTGTTTGCCGGCATGCACTTCCGCTTCCGTCCTTGGGGTGCCATGCTTGTACGCGGCATTCAGATCATACTGATGTTCGGAGTGTTATATGCCGGAGCGCTCGTCTACATACGCCATAGCTACTCCTTTGAATTTGGTCCCACAATCACTGTGACCATTCTCGGCCTTGTAGTGATGGACATAGTGATTGGCCTGAGTCTCACCGGACGCAATGTGATGAAATGGCTCAAATCCCCCAAAATCGCAAAAAGACTGGCCAGACAAAAATACCCCAAAGCATATAATTATTTTTTTAGAAATGAGAATCAAAATGAGAGGCAGACACAAGTTTAGATTCGTAATCGCGCTATTTCTAACAATCTTGACATCCGTTGGTGCCATGGCGCAACAATATGCCGTCTACAAAGTGAGTGGCAACGCCGGAGTGATACAGGGTGCGAGAGTGCGGCCACTTACACGCGGTAAAGCTATCGAGGCCGACACACGGCTACGCATCGGCAGCAACAGCGAGGTGTGGGTTATAGAGCGAAAATACAAAGGCGCGGTTTATAAATTCCGTCAACCCACAGGCAAGGAGGGTGCCACCGTGAAATCGCTTGTGGCAAAGGTCAAGAACCGCACACAGGCAGGAATTGACGACGTCAATAAGAAAATACTCGACGGAATCTCCGTCAACAAGACACGAAACGACGAATTCACTCGCGCCGGTGTATCGCGGGTGGTAACCAATGCCTCCGGTAGCGAAACTGAACTCCACTCGCTCATTGGACCATACGTAGCGCCCAAAGTGCCACACCCCTACAATCCGGTTACTGTGAAGAAAGTCAACGATGGCAACCGTCTGTTCCACTTTGCGCTCACAAGCAAGGAAATCGATGGCCTGTATGCCAATATAATATTGAAGGACTGCAATGCCGACAACATGGAATTTTTATTCCCGGCCAACCTCGTTCTGGCCAAAGGTCAGACAAAAGACATGTCAGACTGCATGTTCATGGTACCGAAACGTCCATTCCCGGGATATATCCTCATTCTGAGCGACGAGCCGTTCACACTCGACGACATACTCGCCGAACTCGATGTCAACACACAGAACACCGAACGGCACTTCGTCTATCAGATTATCGATTGATTATCAACTATACATTGAACAACGCACGGGCATTGGAGGTGGTGGCATCGGCCACCGCCTCTTTTGTCATTCCGAGACTGTCGGCCACATACGCAGCCGTATGCACTATATAGGCACTCTCATTGCGCTTGCCGCGGTGAGGCACAGGCGCAAGATAGGGCGAATCGGTCTCAAGCAGCAAGCGCTCCACTCCTATGGCCGGAAGCGTATCGCGTAGCCGTGAGTTCTTGAATGTGACTATTCCGTTTATGCCGAAATAAAAATCCACCACACGGCGCACACGGTCCACATCCTTGTCAGTGCCACCGAAACTGTGCATCACCCCGCGCGCTGCCGGAAATGCCTGCAACACTTCCAACACCTGATCCAGACCTTCGCGACAGTGTATTATCACCGGCAATCCGGCATCCACGGCCCAGCGCATCTGAGCCTCGAGCGCTTGCATCTGCTCGTCGGCAAACGTTGCATCCCAGTAGAGGTCTATACCTACTTCCCCCACCGCCACATATCCACCACGGTCAAACTCCCACTTCACTTGTTCAAGTTGCTCGCGCCAGTCGTGACCTATTTCTGTAGGATGCAGCCCCATGGCCATGGATATATTTTCCGGAAACTGTTCGTGCAATTGCCGCATGGCATCAATTGTGGTCAGATCCACATTCGGCATTATCAGATGCTCCACTCCGGCATCGATAGCCCGGCGCACGGCATCAGCCCCACCATTCTCGAATTCCGAAAGGTAGAGGTGTGTATGGGTGTCTATAATCATATCAGTGTGTCCGGCTACGTGAATCCTCGGCAAGAGCCACGAAAAAGTCGTGGGCCACGGGAGTGAGACCAGCTCCGTCAAGCATTGCTATAGCCTCGTCGACATATCGGTTTATCAACGCTACACATCGCTGTGGCAGTCCGAGTGCATCATACACCCCGCGCACCCGCTCTATCTTGACCGACGGCTCGGATGGTGTGGCTATTTCTTTTGACAGAACACCCGATTGGTCTTCCGACATGGCCGTGATCAGCAACCAGGTTTTCTTATCGTTGAGTATATCCCCGCCAATCTCCTTGCCAAACACTATCGGGTCACCGTAGGTATCGAGATAGTCGTCGCGCAACTGGAACGCAAGCCCGAGTTTCTCACCGAAAGCATAGATGGCATCGCGGCGCTTATCGGTCACACCCGCCATTGTCGCACCCAAAGCACATGCACATCCCAGAAGCACCGAGGTCTTCAGACGTATCATATTGAGATACTCATCTACCGTAACATCCGTACGTTCCTCGAAATCCATATCCCACTGCTGCCCTTCGTATATTTCCATGGCAGTGCGGTTGGCTATACCGTACACTTCGGCAAGTTTACTACCATCGCATCCACGCGCCATAAGCATCTGCGACATGGTGAGCATGGCATCGCCCGACAATATCGCCGTGCGCTCGTCCCATTTCACATGCACCGTAGGACGGCCACGACGCATGTCGGCTCCATCCATCACATCATCGTGCAGAAGCGTGAAATTGTGAAACATCTCCACCCCCGCAGCCTGATTTACAGCATCGTCGGCATCACCTCCGAAAGCCTCGCAGGCAGCGAGAGCCAGCACCGGACGCAGGCGCTTGCCACCGCCCGACAGCGTGTAGCGTATCGGTTCGTAAAGTCCGGCCGGAGCCGACGGATATTCTATCCCTTTCAGATATGTCTCTATCTTGTTCAGATATTCATTCAGCGTATGCATATTGTTTACCTTTTTGTTTTAGCCAATGCCCTGCGGAATTCAGTCAAAGCATCGGGATTGTAAGCATATTCATTCTCAAATGCCGGAACAAGCGATGCACTGTCGACATCCCCCTTCATTCTCCGGACTATTTCCGAGGGAGAGGCCGCCACAGCCATCAGATGCACACGGCGCTCCACCGGCATGCCCCCAGCTATCGAATCAATGGCCGCGACAAACTCGCCGGCGGCAATCGGATTGCCCGACCGTTCATACCCATCCACCGCACTGCGACACAGTGTTCTGACATATTCACGGTCGGCATACGAGGCTTCGGCCAGCCATGACACTACGGCATTTGCCGCCACCTCCGGCTCCACAGAATCGGCCAGCAACTTACCCTGCATTGCAGCATCGGCCGTTGAAGCTATGGCCGATATCCTATATCCCGATTCGCTCTTACCGCATGCCACGATGCAAGCCGCCGAAAGCCCGACAGCCGCCAAGACAATCAGCCTGAAGCATCGGATAGTCATTGCCGGTTTTCCCATTGATTAACAGAATGCAAACTTAATAAAATTCCACCGCATGCACAATCGGTAAAATATGTAAATTTGCACACAGCAAAAAATTGCAGGCCGGTGCAACCTTTTGACTACCGTGATGCGTCAAAGATACAAACACCGATTAATAAAACAGAAAAACAGATACAGACATGAAAACATTGCAACGCAACATCATTATCGCCATCGCAGCCATAGCGTTATGCTGCACCATAGCCTGCGGTCGCACCAACTCTGCCGATGAAATTTCCAAAGAAGCCATCGATCAGATAAAAACCGAGATTGTAAACGAATTAGGAAAAGTCAGCACCGACTCCCTCTCCGAGAAAGTGATTTACGTACAGCCCACTGTGATCAGCTCCGGAGGTGGCTCTCCTTTCAAGGCCAAACTGCTTATACCGCTGTTCGGCATAGTAATCCCGTTTGCCGCATTCGTAGGCGTTGTCTGGGTCGTGATGCACTTCCGCCGTGAGCGTCAGCGCGACAAATATAAAATCATCGAACTCTCCATACAAAAAGGCCAGCAGTTGCCCGACAGCTTCTACCTCGGTGAACGCCTGCGCAAAAGTCGCCTTCAGTCAGGCATAATATGGCTCGGATGCGGCCTCGCGCTATTCATTTGGGGACTGGGCGATTCCGATGAACTCACAGCCGCCCTCGGCATAATCCCGTTCTTCGTAGGTGTGGCACGCATAGTAACCTACTTTGTTGAAGACCGCAAGACACTCCGCAAAATAGAAGCTGCCGACGAAGATGTTAAGCAAGATTGAGGAAATAGCGCTAATCACCCGATGCGTGGCGGTCGACGACCGCCGCGCCTTCGAGCGGTTGGTCGAGGAATATTCCCCCGGCCTGAGGCGCTTCATATTCAATCTCACAATGGGCGATGCCGCCCTCACCGACGATATATCGCAGGATGCCTTTATCAAAGCCTACACATCGCTGCGCTCATTCAAAGGCATGGCCCGCTTCAAGACATGGCTTTACCGCATAGCCTACAATGAATACGTCACCTCAATGCGACGACGCTCCGAGGAGCATCTTGCCGACGACAGCTATGACCGTGCCATTGCCCGCAACGACTCAGGCAGTTCATCGCAGCAACGGCTCACTGAAATGCGTCACGACATAGAGGTGGGCATGAGAGCATTGTCAGATATCGAACGTACACTGGTGCTTCTATTCTATCTTGAAGACCGCCCTATTAAAGAGATTGTAAAGATTACGTCACTCCCCGAGGGTACCGTGAAATCCTACCTTTCGCGTGCCAAGAGCAAAATGGCCCAGGCCATCACCGAATACAATAACCACGAATTATGAAAACAGACAACAATAAAGAACTTTCCGACCGGCATCTGTCGCAACTGATCAAGCACAATCTGCTTGAGGCCCCACCCTCTCCATGGTTCACACGCAAGGTGCTCAACCGTCTACCTGAGCGTAAAATCAAAGTGGCCTCATTGGTGGAATACTCACTATATATAATAGGTATCATCATATCGGGCATAGTTACAGCCCGCTTTGTTATCGACACCATCAGCACAGGCGTGATAACCGTAGGCAACCTTTTCACCTACGCCATGCTGTTCACACTTTTCTGTTCTCTGATATACCTGCTTATATCGCCCTGGTACACCACCGAGATGGATTAAACTGCCGCCGAATCTACCGCAGCCACAGATTGGTCAGCCGGCTTCACTGAATCGGCAGGCGCTTTGGGTGCCACCTCGCCCTCTTCCACTCCCGCGGCCTCATCCTCACCCGAAAGTTGTTCACGGTAGGCATCGGCAAGTGCTTTCAGGTCCACCCCGGTCGATATACGCGCACGCTCCATGGCCTGACGCATATCATCGCCATTGTTGGATAGAGTTATATCGTAGACATCTACAAACTTGCGTATCGTCACCAGACGTTTGCGCGACTGATGTGCCGACTCGGCATCATCGGCTATCCTCGCATATCCGAGCAACACCGCCACAGCTCCATGCGCATCGAGGTCATCGGCATTGAGAGCGAGCGAATCTATCTCCGCCACATGCTCCACAGGATTTCCGCCTACTGCCGGCGAAATATCGAAATCGTCTCCGGCCACAGTCTCTACCCTGTCTGTTTTTGTTCCACCGCACGATGCTGTCACCATGGCCATACCAACCGCCATGCAACTTATATATATCTTCAATCCTTTAATCATTAGTCCTGATATTTCAATGGTTTGCTATGGCAAAAGTAGTGAAAAACGACGGATAATATATCCGACACCACAAAAAATATTGCATAATTGGTATTTAATACCTATCTTTGCACTCCACAAACACACCGCATGGCGAAACAACACAAACGTTTCCTTACGGTTATTCGGGGCGTAGCGCAGTCCGGTTAGCGCACCTGCTTTGGGAGCAGGGGGTCGAAGGTTCGAATCCTTTCACCCCGACACTAAGAAAGCCAGTGATAATCAGCATCATTGGCTTTCTTTTTTTGCCCTCAGATGGAAATTGTGGGGCGTCTAATTGCAAAAAGAGATTCCCGGCCATAAGCAGAGAATCTCTTTTTATCTATCGTAATCCTATCGGCAATCAATGCCCTTTGGCCATTGCCATAAGAGCCTCGAAAGCCTCCGATATACCATCTTTGTTCTTGCCGCCGGCCTGAGCGAATCCGGGCTGACCGCCACCGCCACCTTGAATCTTCTTGGCAGCCTCACGCACCATCTGCGATGCATTGCGACCCGATTTAACCAGATCGTCAGTAACCATGACGGTCAATAGCGGCTTGCCCGACATATCGACTGTAGCTGCTACAAATACAGTGTTTTCAGGCGATGCAGCCCTCACGGCAAATGCCACATTCTTCACCACATCAGGTATGCGGACACCTCCGAACGACACAATCTTCACGCCATCTACCACCTGTGCTTTGGCTATCTGCTGCTGGGCGAGTGTATTCACCTTTTCTTTGAAATATTCCTCAACCTCCTTGTGAAGATCGGCGTTCTCAGCTATCGAGCGTCGGAGCGCAGCCACCACATCAGGAGCATTATTAAGCATTCCGGCCATCTCACGGAGTGTCGTGGTAAGCTCATCCATGGCATTTTCCACAGCCACACCGGTTATAGCCTCTATACGGCGTATACCTGCTGCGATACTACTCTCCGACACTATGCGTATCATACCTATGTTGCCTGTATTGGCCACATGTGTACCGCCACAAAGTTCTACCGAATCACCATATTTTATCACACGCACCTCATCGCCATATTTCTCGCCAAACAGCGCCATGGCACCCATGGCCTGCGCTTCGGCTATAGGCACATTCCGGCGCTCGTCGCGGGCTATCGCCTCACGCACCTTTGCATTGGCCTTGTGCTCAACCTCGCGTATTTCCTCCGGGGTAAGTTTCTGGAAGTGTGAGAAGTCAAAGCGAAGTATGTCGGGCGACACAAACGAACCGCGCTGCTCCACGTGAGTACCGAGCACCTCGCGCAACGCTTCGTGCAGAAGGTGTGTGGCCGTGTGGTTGCACGATGTAGCCTGACGCGCATCCTTATCTATGCGGGCAGTGAATTTCACAGCGACATCGGCCGGCATTTTCTTTACCAGATGAACTGCCATACCATTCTCACGCTTTGTATCGTATATTTCGGTCACACTGCCATCAGGAGCCACGAGCACACCTCGGTCGCCGACCTGACCACCCATCTCGGCATAGAAAGGCGACTTGGCAAGCACCACCTGATAATACTCACCCTTCTTCTGCTTCACCTTGCGGTAACGCAATATTCCGGTTTCGGTTTCCGTCAAGTCATATCCCACAAATTCAGGCTCACCCTCGGCCACTGTGGTCCAATCGTCAGTCTCCACGGCAGCGGCATTGCGGGCACGCTCTTTCTGCGCCTGCATCTCACGGTCGAAACCGGCCTGGTCGAGCGTCATGCCGTTTTCTTTAAGTATAAGTTCGGTAAGGTCAAGCGGGAATCCGTATGTATCGTATAGCACAAACGCCTCCTTGCCTGATATTTCGGTCTTGCCGGCACCCTTCGCGGCAGCAATAGCGCCGTCAAGCATACGTATGCCGTTTTCAAGTGTGCGCAGGAACGAATCCTCCTCCTCCTTTATCACTTTCATTATCAGCTCACGCTGTGCGGGGAGTTCGGGATATGCCTCTCCCATGCTCTCAATCAGGGTATCGACGAGTTTATACATGAAAGCCTGCTTCTGGTCAAGGAACGTATAGGCATATCGCACTGCACGACGCAATATACGGCGGATAACATATCCGGCCTTGGCATTGCCCGGCAGCTGTGAGTCGGCTATCGAGAACGCTATGGTGCGCACATGGTCGGCAATTACGCGCATCGCTATATCCACCTTGGCATCCTCACCATATTTCTTACCCGAGAGAGCGGCAATCTTGCCTATCAGCGGAGTGAACACATCGGTATCGTAATTGGAAGTCTTGCCCTGAAGAGCCATGCAAAGACGCTCGAATCCCATGCCGGTATCGATAACCTTGGCAGGCAGCGGTTCGAGCGAACCGTCGGCTTTGCGGTTATATTGCATGAACACGAGGTTCCATATCTCTATCACCTGCGGATGGTCGTGGTTCACCAACTCACGTCCGGGCTTGGCTGCGCGCTCAGCGTCAGAGCGGAGGTCGATGTGTATTTCCGAACAAGGGCCACAAGGACCTGTATCGCCCATCTCCCAGAAATTATCATGCTTGTTTCCATTAATTATATGGTCGGCCGGAAGATGCTTTTCCCAATAACCGGCAGCCTCGTCATCGCGTGTCAGCCCCTCTTCAGACGAGCCTTCAAACACTGTGGCATACAACCGTTTGGGGTCAAGTTTCAACACATCCACCAGATATTCCCAGGCCCAGTCTATAGCCTCACGCTTGAAATAATCGCCGAAGCTCCAGTTGCCGAGCATCTCGAACATGGTGTGGTGGTATGTATCCATACCCACCTCTTCGAGGTCGTTGTGCTTACCGCTCACGCGCAGACACTTCTGCGAATCGGCCACACGAGGAAATTTCGCCGCCGCATTGCCAAGAATTATATCCTTGAACTGGTTCATACCGGCGTTGGTAAACATCAATGTGGGATCGTCCTTGATCACCATCGGGGCCGAAGGCACTATACGGTGGCCTTTGTCACGGAAAAAGTCTTTGAACGACTCTCGTATTTCCTTAGCTGTAAGCATTTTTGTATTTAATTGTTGATTGTTTTACTATGTTGGTTCACAAAATGATGTGCAAAATTAAAGGTAATTTATTACTTTTGCAACACCACACCTTATTATATAGAGTAATGGACACGCTCGACAAAAAATACTACAAGATATCTGAAGTTGCCGAACTGCTCGACATACCCGCCTCAACCCTACGTTTCTGGGAAAAGAGCTTTACTGAGATAAAGCCACGGCGCAACGACCACGGCACCCGCTTCTACACTCCGGCCGATATCGACAAGATAGCTATGATCCATTATCTTGTAAAGGAACGAGGCCTCAAACTCGAGGCTGCGCAGGAGCAGATACGCTCCAACCCCCACGGCATAGAACGCCGCCACCACACCGTTGCCCGCCTCAAGGAGATGCGTGCCCGCGTCCAGTCGCTCCTCGACGCCCTCCACTCCCTGCGGTAAATATAATTATGGAATTTATACCACAGCAAGGCAATTACAGAAACCTGATAGCATTTCAAAAATCGGAATGCATCTACGACATAACATATCATTTCGCACACCGATTCTTAAATATTGGCGACCGTACCATAGATCAGATGATACAATCCGCCCGTTCCGGGAAGCAAAACATTGCTGAAGGATGCGCCGCATCTACCACATCAAAAGAAACCGAAATAAAACTTCTTAACGTTGCGCGGGCTTCATTGCAAGAGCTCTTGCTTGACTATGAGGACTATCTAAGGGTTCGCAATCTTGACCTATGGACTGACAATCATCCTAAAGCACTACAATGCAGAAGGGTATGTACACACCACAATGAATCCTCATACTATCGGGAAAGAATTCCACACCGATCAGATGAAGTAGTAGCAAATTTAGCCATCACACTCATTCATCAGACAGATGTGTTCTTGAGGAAACTGATTGAGACAGCTAAAAGCGAATTCATCAAAAATGGCGGAATACGTGAGCAGATGTCGCAAGCACGTATAGCCTATCGCAAAAGAAATGAATATTAGACTAATTAGACCAATTGGGCTAATTGGAGTATTGGAGTATTGGACTAATCAACCCGATTTTATTCCACACTCACTATTTTTTGGTCAAAATGTTAAAAATGTGGGGTTGAGAGTGTCAAAAGTGTAACGGCGTGGTGGTTTTAGGCAAATAAGTATTAATTTTGCGCCGTGATTTTGCATAAAACCGTCAATACCACAGGGAGACGGTGATACAAACAATGTAATAACCAACACAGTGAATATGAAAAAACTTTACACAACACTATTAACCATTGCTGCCACAGCCCTCTCCATTCAGGCTCAACAGCTCCCCAACGTAGGGTTTGAGAATTGGAAAACCGAATGTGGCAACAGCGAATCGTTCGGCGACAAGACAGGAATGGTGCAGCGTCCCAACACCGAACCTGCCGACTGGAACGGTTCAAGCGTAAACCAGACTGTCAAAGTTATAATGAATATAAACAAAAAAGAACAGTTGGTTTTTGAAGCTGACGGTAAAAATGGGAAAGGCGTAAAACTCAAGAACGTATATATCGGCGCAGGTAGCATAGGTTCTGTTGCTCCAGGATACATCTCATTCGGAACACCATGGGTCAACGCGACCGCATCTTTATCAAAATGCGATGGCGGCACATACGGTGGCATGAACTACACATATCGTCCGGATGCCATTATTGGTGATTTCAAACGTGTCGATACCAACGATGAAGTATCGCACATCATTGTATATGCCTGGAAAGGAACTTTCAAATCAAATGTTGGCGAAAAATCCAATCCTACAAACGAACGTGATGATGTGGACCGCGCTATAATGGCTCGCGACAATGCCCATTTGACATCCAACTCCAATGGCACACGTATAGCATACGCTGACTACACATTTAAAAGTACCGCTAATAACGGATGGGAAACTATCGTGGTTCCTCTTACTTACGAAAACAATTCCGCTCCGGAAAAAATCAATGTAGTTGTGTGCAGCGGCGACTATTGGACCCGCGACAACATGAAAGACCAGACAGAACTTCATGCCGACAATGTCCGCATGCTGTTCTACTCCCGTCTTTCCGCACTTAGTGTGAACGGCACACCGGTAAATGGTTTTGACCCCGATAATTTCGCATATACCATTGATGCAGAAATGCCCGCCGACGCTTCGGCCATCTCTTACACCACAATGGGCAACAGTGGCTCGACTACCGAAAATGTAGCACTCGACAAAGAGAACGCACAGGTTCTTGTAACCGTGAAAAACGATTACGAAGGTGGCACAGATATAGATGGCGAGACAAGCCACACCTACACCCTCCAGTTCAACAAGAACAACCTTGAAACTCCCGAAGATCCCACCGACAAAGACGCATACAAGGGTTCACTTCATGTCGTAATAAAAGACATGGATATGGACACAACTCAAGATGATCAGACCGTATATATTGAGAACACCGGAGCCGGCAAATGCATATTCTCCCTGCCCAACTTCTCGTTTGGCGATATACCGGTTGGCGACATTCTGCTCAACGATGTAAAGGTTACAGAAAATGCCGATGGTACATTCTCATACTCCGGTTCGGCCCAAAATATGAAACTTGGCCCGGATAAAGATGAGGAAGGCAACGATGTTCCCGACGAAGGCAAACTGGATGTTGATGTCACACTTACCGGCACAATAGATGCCACAGGTAAGGCACAAATGATAATATCTGTAATCTGGCACTTAGATGAGGAGACAGCCGCCGCGATGGACCTCCCGCTTAATGTGCCCATCGATGTTGAATTCAACGGCCAGGGCCCCAAACCCACCGCCGCTATCGACGACATAACCGTTGACAACTCTAACGCACCTGTAGAATATTACAACCTCCAGGGCATGCGTGTCAACGCCTCCAACCTCACCCCCGGCATCTACATCCGCCGTCAGGGTACCGAGGTTACCAAAATCTACGTTCGGTAATAAAACAATACCCTATATACCCGATGCGGGGTTGGATGTATTTCATCCAACCCCGCATTTCATTTATCACATTCATCAATAAAAAGAGATTCAGTGGCGTACCCAAGGGCACGCCACAAAAAGAAGGTGGACTTTCCTGCAATCGAGTTCCCACTAAACCGGCCTGTGAGGGGCGGTGGATTTCTTGCCACCGCACAGAGAGGGCAAGAATGCCCTCTCTCCTACCAACACCAACAAAAAAAGGTGGACTTTCCGCAATCGATTTCCCACCAAACCGGCCTGTGAGGGGCGGTGGCTTCCTTGCCACCGCATAAAGAGGGCAGGAATGCCCTCTCTCCTACCAACACCAACAAAAAAAGGTGGACTTTCCTGCAATCGATTTCCCACCAAACCGGCCTGTGAGGGGCGGGGGCTTTCTTGCCACCGCACAGAGAGGGCAGGAATGCCCTCTCTCCTAACGCGATGTCCGCCCATCAATCATAATTTCGCCTATTTGACCAATTGGACTAATCAGACCAATGGTGATACTAACAAACAGCGAGAGGCAACCCATCCAGGTTGCCTCTCGCAATTCTTATAACAATTTCTTATTTATTGAATATCTCCTTGATGCTGCCAAGCGAGCCAAGCACTCCGGTAGCCTCGTAGGGGACATATACCGTCTTGCCATCGCGGCCGTTGACCATCTCGCCGAGAGTGTCGATATACTTCATGGCAAGCATGTACGATGCCGGATTGGTGTTGGATGCTGCCACAGCCTCGCTCACACGCCGTATGGCCTCAGCTTCAGCCTCGGCCTGAAGAATTTTGGCACGAGCCTCGCCCTCAGCCTTTAGAATTTCTGCCTGCTTGGCGGCCTCAGCCTGATTTATCTGCGATTGCTTCTCACCTTCCGAACGAAGTATCAGCGACTTCTTCTCACCCTCGGCATTCAGAATCTCGGCACGGCGGTTACGTTCGGCCTGCATCTGCTTCTCCATAGCCTCACGCACACTCTCGGGCGGAGTGATATCCTGAAGTTCCACACGGTTCACTTTCACGCCCCATTTGTTGGTGGCATCGTCGAGTATGGCCTGCAGCTTGGCGTTGATGGTGTCGCGTGATGTAAGAGTTTCGTCAAGCTCCATCTCCCCTATCACATTACGTAGAGAAGTCTGCGTGAGTTTCTCTATTGCGTTGGGAAGATTATCAATCTCGTAGACCGATTTCTTGGGGTCGACAATCTGGAAATACAGCAGAGCGTTAATCTCAGTGGTTACATTGTCCTTGGTGATAACCTGCTGCGAGGGAAAGTCGTAGACCTGCTCGCGTAGGTCGATAACACTTGTTGTGGACACGCGCACATAGACACGGCCATTGGGCAGATGCTCCACACGGCGGGTATATACCACCTTGGGCTTGTCGATAAACGGCCATATTATGTTCAGTCCGGCAGGAAGCACGCTATGGAAGCGTCCGAGACGTTCGATAACCCGTGTTTCCGACTGGGGAACAACCTTCACACCGTTGGCCACGATAATAATGGCGAGGAGCACTATCACTCCGAGTGTAATCCAAATTTCCATGATAATTGAGGTATTTAAAGTGTTTTTACTATGAGAACTATGCTGTCGTAACCTACCACCTGCACCCGTTGTCCCTCGGCAAGAGGCTCTCCGGACTCGGTGCGCGCCTGCCAGCTCACACCGTCAATCCTGACCCTTGCATGGCCTGCTGCGGATGCCGGAGTACATATCTGCGTCACTATACCCTTGAGTGCATCCATGTTGCTCGACGACTCCGCTTCAGGACGGAACAGCCCCTGATAGCGACGCATTAGCGGCGGAATAGCCACAAACGACACCACCATGGTGATGGCCAGCACCACAAGCTGCACTTCAAGCGAAGCTCCGGCCACCGCTGCCACGAATGCTCCGACGGCACCGGCGGCGAGGCACAGCGCTATGGCTGCCGAAGTGAATATCTCCACCACGGCAAGCACAACAGCCAATATGAGCCAGACCACCCACGAAGAAACTCCGAATATCATAAATCAATAGTCGTAAAGAAGTTCGTAACTCTTTATGGTAAGCACCGAGCCGTTGCCACCGGTGAAGTAATCGCCATATTTGCTCGCCGAAGCTGTGACCATTATGTATTTAGGCACACGGTCGGTGGCATTGTAGTCGAGGTCTATCACCACATCGATATAATCTTCGATGGCCACACCTGACTGGAACTGCCCGTAGGCAATCACGCCAGGGTCAGTGGGCGAGAAGAGCTGTCTGTCTGTCCGCTTGGTTCGTATCTCAAACGGCTCATTCCAATCGCCCAAAGCACACCACACTATGCATGTGTCCGGCTCACCCTTCATATATTTGAAGTCGGGGTTGGAGCTGCTGGTGTGAGTTATGGCTACATTGGAATATTTCAGTCGTGCCTTAAGCTTTGTAGGGCGCTGAGTGTAAGGACGGCCGAATGCCAGAACTCCATCGGTGCCATCGGTCCGCACATATTCACCGGCAAACAAGTTGCCCGCACCAAGTTTACCCAATACGCCGATACCGATATATTTAGTCTGCAACTCGGCTCCCTGGTAGCCTGTTGTCGAGAAAGCATCATCAAGCGGAAGAGTGTTACTTTTACCCAAAGTCGCAGCACCCTTGTTGCCACTTCCCCAGAAAGGTTCGCCACCATCGACCCACGGACACCATACCTTTCCATCGAGCCACCAGTCGGTGAAGTTGGAGTTAGGCAGCTGGATTATCTGGCCGGTTGTAAATTCCACCTCAGCGCTGTGCTCATCGTCGCTCGTGGCGCGTGCCACATAAGTGGTCTGCGGTTCAAGATGAATCAGGCGGGCCGAGAAACTGCCACCGTCGTGAGTGATCCATTCGGCAGGCACCACAATCCATTCATCGTCGGCGGCCTTGCGGTACTCAAACCCATTATCTTTGCCAACCTCGGCATCGGCATAAAGCCATGCTACATTGGTCCACGCATCGGCACGCTCGAGCGAAACGCTCACCTCAGTCTGCGTTACGGTGATGGACCATTCCGTATCCTCGCCAAATTCGCTGACAGTCACCTTCACCGGATCAGTGAAATCGACCTTCTCCCCTACCATAGCCGGAGTGAGTTCGGCCAGCGGTCCGGCGAGCTTCAGTGAACGCACAGTAACGGCATCCAACGGTTGACCCATGGCCACCGTCGCAGTCACGGTATGTGCATCGGCATCAATCTCGGCCGTACCTATCTGCGAGGCTACGGTGAAATAACGCTCTATCTCCTGCACAGCCGATATGGTCCATGTGTATTCGCGGTTGTAAAGTTCAAACAACACCTCGACAGGCGATGTCAAGTCGAGAGGTTCATCGAATATCTGCGGATCGAGACACTTCGAGCCGTCGGACAATTCCCACTGAGTAACACGTATATCCTTAGGATTGGCCCACTCGGTGAGATACATGGTGATGGTACGCGAGGCAGAATCGACCTGCACCGGAGCGGCGAGCAGCGGATGTCCATCGGCATCCTCGGCCTGCACCTCAAATTCAGACACATTGGGCTGCACCCACGGATAGGGCAAATCGTTGTGGATACAAGCCGTGAACAAAGAGCCTGTGGCCACAAAAAGAGCCGCGGCCAAAGCTGACAGTCTATTATTAAATGTGTACACCTATTCCGAAATTAATATTAAACAAATTGAACTTGAAATCGGCTCCGCTGCTGAAACGCGAGCCCTCCTCCACGCCATCGGTGATCTGCTTCTCGTTGCGGAGATGCACACCGAACACACCGAACGACACATTGAAGCTCAGATAGTCCATGATGAACATACACAGGCCGGGGCTGAAGTTGAGCGCCACCTCGGTGAGGTCGGTGCGGGTGTCGCGCAACTTGCCGTCGTAAGGACGCTTGAAACGCGACGAGCCACTGCCAAACGAAAGTGCGGCCTCGTTGAATATAGCGAAACGCTTTGAGCGTCCGAGTCCAACATAGTTGCGGTAGAACACACCCATGGAGTATTTCGACGAATAGTAGCTGATGTCGTGGATGTCAAAGCTGAGATCCTCGCCGAGATTCACCGCCAGGCGTCCGAGATCGGCCTCCTGACGGGTATAATCGAACTTCACACCGATACATTGGTTGTGGCGGAAGAAATAGCTCACCGACGGACGTATGGCATACTGCTTGCCATCGAAATCAAAATCTTTCAAAGCCTGAAGCACCTGAACATCCTTGGCATCAAACTCACCATACGAAGCCATCAGGCCGAAAGCCCACTGCTTCTTGGGTATGAACAGATAGTTGAACAGACCGCGGTCGTAACGACCGAAATTGCGCTCAGGCAACACAAGATTGACAGTATCGTTGCCCACTATCACCTTCTCGTCCATCTCGGGATGGTGCACGCGACCCTTCACTATCCGCTTCAACGAATCGGGAGCCTCGGCCGCTCCTGCCGCCATGGCACACAATGCCACCGCAGCTAAAAGTAATATACGTTTCATAATCTTATCCATTACAAGTAGAACGCCATGCCGAATTGCACGGAAAACAGGTTGATTTTAAAATTGGCATGCTGCGAATTGCGGCGCGACACCTGAACCTGATTTGTCACAGCCTTGGTGTGGGTGTAACCGAACCCGAGCACACCGATATTGACCTCTATGGCCGAATAGTTGTTCAGGAACATTATCAGACCGGGGGTCAGACCGACATTGAGTGAGAAATTACGCTCAAACGTGCCTTCGAGATGGCGGTTGTCGTTGGAGCCGGTGTAGTTTGAAAACTTCGAGTGTCCGCCACCGAACTGCAGCTGCACCTCATTGAACAGACCGAAACGGCGGTTATCGCCAAACGATATGTAATTGCGGAAAGCCGCAGCCGCAAAGAAATTTGAGCGGATGGCATAAAGATTGTCGGCATCGAACGTCATCTCGGAATCCAGAATCAGGCTGCCGCTGTCGAGCGATGTCTTGCTGCGCTCGTAACCGAGTTTGAACCCGGCCGCCATATTGTCCTTGAACGCATACATCGCCATAGGGGTGACCTTGAACGAATATGTGTCGCCATTGACCTTCTCAAAAATGAAAAACTGGTAATTGTCCTGATTGCTCATCGAATAACCGACACTCACTCCTGTAATCCACTGCCCTTTTGGCACGAACGACACCTGCTCGAGGTCGCGCTTGAAATGCTCCTGGGCGTATGCTCCGGACGAAGCCATGACGGCTGCCACAACTGCAAGTCCGATGATGCGTGCGATTCTTAACATACTGGTTGGTTTATTTTTAAATTTACTGATTTATATTCATTAATACGAAAGCGATATATCGTCGACCCATAGCGTAGAGCCGGTGGCCATTGCCCGCGGGACATCGGTATATAAAGCTACCGACGCAGTTTCATCGGCTATTGACCCTACATGTTCAGACGACGACAACATAACCTTTATCTTAGTGGCCTTGACGCCAAAATCCTCATAGACAAGCGGAAGAGAGAAAGCCGTGTAGGTGGCGGCAGGAGTGAGACGCCGTGTGGCGCGTGCTATTACTATCTCCGCACCATTCACCTCACCGAGCACCTCGACCGCCACAAGAGCCCGCTCGCCGGTCTGCACCACACATGGCTCAAAACGGTAGTAGCCGTTGAGCGCGGCCGGACGCGAGGCTATCGGCATACCCTCATCGTAATGTTCCTCGCCTGTGGCCGGATTGAATGAGTAAGACCCGAGGAACAGCTTTGCGGCAGCACGATGGGCTATGCGGGGAACATTGCGGTTGTACTTTACATAAGGCATATCCTCCTGACGGTAATCGGGGATAGAAGGACCGTTCACATCCCAAGCCGTGCTCTGCAGCCTGACCGCATAGGCTCCGTCGTGGCAATCCTCGACGATTACAGCCGACGGATGCTGATACCAGGTATTGATATGCGATGATTGCAGACAGAATGTTTTAGCATTGGTGTTGGCCCATGTCTTAGGCTCGACATAGTCGAAAGTAACATAATTCTGCTGATTGAATATATCTACTATAGTCTGCGAATATCTTCCGCCACTCGGCATATCCTTATAGCGCAAAGTGCGCCCTTTTTTCTCAAAATCGCCGTTGGGAATCGAAGCTGTGCCCTCGGTGACTATATCGACCGACGGTGCTGTACGAACGGCCTCCTCGCTGTCGACCATCGCACAGCTCAAACGATAACGATGTGATGCATCAAGTCCATCGACCACCACCATACCGCGGGGCACATCGCGCGACACCGCAAGCGCTGCCTTGCCATCGATATAGAACCGGGCTCCGGCTGTTATCACCCCAAGCAGCTCCTCATCGTCAGGAATTATCCGCACCACCGCGCGGTGGGCATAGGCATCGGCCTCTATGGTATAGCGCGGCGAAACGCGCCGCAATGTGCGTGAGGCTTTCTCCTCACCGCAATATAGCACACGGATCTCCACCTGCTCACCGGAGCAGAAATCGCCGGCATCGAATGTCACATGATATTCCCCGTCGGCACCGGCCACCACGTCAAGCAGCGGCGCATTATGCCATTCGCGGTCGTCGCCCATCACCTCCACCGAAAGATTACGCGACAAATCGTTTGTCGAAGACAACAGAGTTATCTCACCCACATTGGCTCCGGCCAATATATCCGACACACTGACCACCGTGAGTTCCGACGGTAGCACTTCCACCTCAAGCGATAGAGGGGACGACAATTTTCCATCGGTACTCTTGGCCAAAAGGGTAAACCTGCTTATATCCACATTCTCATTATAGCGCAAACCGGCGAGTGCCTGGGTGAAATCGACCGAGACTATATTGCCGGAGGCGTTGCGCGCAATAACCATACCGAGCGACACCATAGTTGAAAGTTGACCGTCGGTGGCATTCTGCAAATCTATCTCCGCAGGCCAACCACGCTCCACGAGTGAAGGAGCGTACGTAGACAGGATGAGTGAGCGCAATGGTTCACCGGACACCGATACCGACACAGGAGAATCAGGTATATCACCCTCGGTAACAGCAATCTTATCACCGGCAATGAACCCTATGGGCGTCAAAACAGGCTTAGCCGAGGAGAGGAATCTTTCAGACAATTCCACAGTGACCACAGCGGGCGCTCCACTGCCGGAAATCTTCACTTCAAGAACCGGAACACCGGTATTGCCGGAAACATCGACCGCCACTTCATAGAGATGCGCTGCAGCAGCATCAAATTCCGCTACGTCAAACATTGCGGTCTGCCCTGTCTTCATCTCAAGGCTAATGGCCAAAATGGTTTTCCCCGGTCGCATATAGACCAGAGCAGATTCAGCCTGCGGGCACTCCACATAGTTTCCACCCTGTGTGTGAAGAATAACTGACAATTTCGAGAAATAACTGGCCAGCGCTTCTTTATATTCCACATCCCATAGCGAACGTTGAAGGGTGGCCACAGCGTCCAACGCTATGTCGGCGCCACTTCCAAGCATCACATTGTTAACGGAATAGAAATATGTACAACCTGCACCCTCGGCTTCGGGAGCACCATGGAAAAACTCGACACAATATTCACCGGGGCGCAAAGGCTCCGACGAAGGATAGAGCGTATATGGTTCCCATGTACGGGAATAGCGTCCGTCGGCACTCGAAATATACATGGCCATCTGCGATGCCTGCGGTATCTGTCCGACAATATCGCGCGACACAGTACCATCGGGCAGCGTTACCGAAGCGTCGACCGCAACAGATGGTGACAGCAACGCCGAGCCGTAACGCTCGCTCACCTCCGTGTCGCTACACGACACAGCCACCATGGCCAGTAATATATATATTGTGTATAATACCTTTTTCACTGCATTACTTATCCCGAACCGAGGCCGATTGCGTTGCCACATTCGACTCCGATTTTAATAAATTTTGTGTAAAGATAGACTTTTTTCACCTGAGAAAACTTTTTATAGGACTTAAATTTCGTTAATGCCACCTATTATATATATAGGTGTGCAGGCGGAGTTAAAAAAAGAGTTATCTTTGCCACAATCATAGTAATAACACAAAAGTATATTCCTGACATGAAATTCAGACTATTCATCACACTGGCAGCCATAATAGCAACTTCATTTACAGCATCGGCGTTTGACATAAAGGAAGCCCTCAAGAAAGTGGGTGGTGGCGATGGTTCCACATCAAGTTCATTAGGCAACGTGCTTGGCAACCTGCTCTCGACCGACAAAATCGACATAAAGAGCATGGAGGGTGTATGGAACTATTCGGCACCGGCAGTATCGTTCAAAAGCGACAATGTATTGAAAAAAGCCGGAGGTGCGGCAGCGTCCACAGCTATCTGCGATAAACTCGCCCCGATGTACCAGAAAGCCGGACTGAACAATTTAGTGCTGACCATAAACGCCGACAGCACTTTCACCATGAAAGTGAAGAAACTCACCCTCAAGGGGTCCATACAAAATGTGACCGACAAAAATTCAAAAGCCAATTTCGTATTCAACTTCAAAGTAGGAGGAAAACTCAAAGTGGGCAAGATGGATACATACGTTGTGAAGAGCGCCACCGGAAGCATGAGTGTGATGTTTGATGTGTCGAAACTGATAAAACTGATAGAAACAGTCAGCACAGTGACCAACAACAGCACAATAAAAAGCGTTTCGTCGATGCTCAACAGCTACGATGGCCTTTGCGCCGGATTTGAGATGAAAAAATAGCCGAAGATATGTCAGTATCGGCTTCAATTGTCACCTACCGCACTCCCGACGACGAACTGCGACAGTGCTTAGGGTCACTCCCTTGCGAACATGTGCGCCGGATATATGTGGTGGACAATTCCAGAAGCCGGTCAACACAGCATCTGTGTGGCGAATATCCACACGTGGAATATATAGGCAATGACAACCGCGGCTATGGAGCCGCCCACAACATCGCGTTCGCCAAAAGCATAGCCGACGGTACAAAATACCATCTCGTACTGAATCCGGACATCTGTTTCAACCCAGATACCATACCGGCGCTCACACGCTATATGGACCTGAACCCTGACACAGGCATGGTTCAGCCCAAAATAGTGAACCCAGACGGCTCTCTGCAATATACGGTGAGAATGCTGCCCACACCTTGGGACCTGATTCTACGACGCTTCGTTCCACAGAAGCTGTTCACCGCCCGCCGCCACCGATATGAGCTGCGGCATCTGAACCACGATCAGGAATTTGACGTTCCCTACCATCAGGGTAGTTTCATGCTTATACGCACTGAAGCATTACAAAACACCGGAGGGTTCGACGAACGTTTTTTTATGTATCCGGAGGATATAGACCTCACTCGCCGGATACACGAACGATACCGCACCATGTATGTCCCTATCGCCACGGTAGTCCATAAACACCGTGCTGCTTCATACACCAGCCTCCGCATGCTTTACATACACATCGTAAACATGATACGCTACTTCAACAAATGGGGATGGATATTCGACAAGTCACGCAAGGATATCAACCGCAAACTGATGTAAAGAAGTAATCGCCAACATTCTAAACGAAATGTTGGCGATTACTTCTTTGTTGATTGACAATGCTGTTACTTCAATGTGTAAACGGCGTTTTCCATACGCGTGGTAGTACCACCGCCTGAATCGGGAATGTCGGATGCATTCTCAACCACATTAACCTTCACTGCCGCCGCTATCGTGGCAAGAGAGCAGCCCTCCTCGGCAACCGTAGCGCTCAATTCGAGCACATGCGAACCTACAGGGATATCCTTGGTGGCGATATTGACAGGATATGGCGATACGGGGACAAATGCACTCGGCACACCGTCGAACGAGTAGGTCACGGGACCGAGAGTGGCATTGTGGTCAGTATTGACCGCCTTAACCGTAACAGCCAGCACCTTCAATGTATCGGGTTTGACTACATATACGGCATTGTCGACTACCGTGGCGTTTCCATAATCTATGGAAATGCGGACATTCGGCATATTATCATCATCGTCGCACGACGTGAAGAACCCCAACAAGGGTAATGCCATCAATAAATACAGAAACTTTTTCATAATATAATTAAGATAATATACAATTTAATTGCGGAACACAAGGTCGTCGCCATCCATATCGATGATAATGGGACGTTCCTTATCGACTTTCTGCGCGAGAATATCCTTCGAAAGGCGGTTGAGCACCAGGCGGTGGATAGCCCTCTTGACCGGACGGGCTCCGAACTCAGGGTCGTATCCCTCCTCGGCAAGATACTTCATGGCTGCGGGAGTAACCTCAAGTGTCACACCATTGCGAGCCAGCATCTTCTGGACACTGCGTATCTGCAGACCGACAATCTCCTCAATCTCCTTCTCATTAAGCGGAGTGAACATTATGGTCTCGTCGATACGGTTAAGGAACTCAGGCCGGATGGTCTGCTTGAGCATATCGATAACCTGAACTTTGGTCTTTTCGATTGTTTCCTCTCGGTTATCATCGGTCATGGCAGCGAAATTGTCGCGGATTACCGACGAACCCATGTTGGAGGTCATTATTATAATGGTGTTCTTGAAATTGACCAGACGTCCCTTATTGTCAGTCAGACGTCCATCGTCAAGCACTTGCAGAAGGATGTTGAACACATCGGGATGCGCTTTTTCAATCTCATCGAAGAGCACAACCGAATAGGGCTTGCGACGCACAGCCTCCGTGAGCTGTCCGCCCTCATCGTAACCGACATATCCGGGAGGCGCTCCAACCAGACGGCTCACAGTGTGCTTCTCCTGATATTCGCTCATATCTATTCGGGTCATCATATTTTCATCGTCGAACAGATATTCGGCCAATGCTTTAGCCAGCTCTGTCTTACCCACACCTGTAGTACCGAGGAATATGAACGAACCTATAGGTCGGCGCGGGTCGTTAAGCCCGGCACGACTGCGGCGCACGGCATCGGCTATGGCACTGATGGCCTCTTCCTGTCCCACCACGCGGTTGTGGAGCTCCGCTTCAAGATGAAGCAGTTTTTCTTTCTCGCTCTGAACCATTTTGTTGACAGGAATACCGGTCCAACGCGATACCACATCGGCAATATCCTCGGCATCGACCTCCTCCTTAATCAAGGCTTTCTCACCCTGCATCATCTTGAGCTGTTCCTGAATGTCGGCATTCTCTCGCTCCTTCTGCTGCACCTTTGAATAACGGATTTCGGCAACCTTAGCATAATCGCCCTCGCGTTCGGCGCGCTCCGCGTCGAAATTGAGCTGTTCGATATCTATCTTATTCTGCTGTATTCGGTTAATAAGATCCTTCTCAGCACGCCACTTGGCCGTATATTCATTCTCCTCCTCACGCAATTGGGCTATATCCTTTTCTATCTCCTTGACCTTAGCGGTATCGCCCTCACGCTTTATTGCCTCACGCTCTATCTCCTTCTGTGCTATGGCACGTGTTATCTCATCGAGAGCCTGTGGCACAGAGTCAATCTCAAGCCGAAGTTTGGAAGCAGCCTCATCAACAAGGTCTATGGCCTTATCAGGCAGGAAACGGTCAGTAATATAACGCTCCGACAATTGCACGGCTGCAATAATCGCCTCATCGCGTATGCGCACTTTGTGGTGATTCTCGTAACGCTCCTTCAATCCACGCAGTATGGAGATTGCGCTCATCTCATCAGGCTCATTTACCATCACCTTCTGGAAACGACGTTCAAGAGCCTTATCCTTTTCAAAATACTTCTGATACTCATCGAGCGTGGTGGCACCGATGCTGCGCAACTCTCCACGCGCGAGAGCGGGTTTCAGTATGTTGGCTGCATCCATGGCACCCTCACCCTTTCCCGCACCGACAAGAGTATGAATCTCGTCAATAAACAGGATTATCTCGCCATCGCTCTGCGTCACCTCATTGACTATAGCTTTCAGACGCTCCTCGAATTCCCCTTTATATTTCGCGCCGGCCACAAGTGCGCCCATGTCGAGCGAATAGATCTGTTTGCTACGCAAATTTTCAGGCACATCGCCACGCACTATACGCTGCGCGAGCCCCTCGGCTATAGCAGTCTTACCTGTACCCGGTTCACCGATAAGCATAGGATTATTCTTGGTTCGGCGGCTCAGAATCTGAAGCACACGGCGTATCTCCTCATCGCGTCCTATCACGGGGTCGAGTTTTCCGGTACGCGCACGCTCATTAAGGTTTATAGCATATTTACTCAGCGAGTTATAGGTTTCTTCGGCACTCTGGTCGGTGGCTTTCTTACCCTTGCGAAGCTCCTCTATAGCCCCCTTTAGCTCCTTCTCTCCAAGTCCCGCATCCTTCATAATGGTGGATGCCGGCGAATTGACATCGAAAAGAGCCAGCAACAACGCCTCAAGAGTGACGTATTCATCTCCCTGTTTCTTGGCTATATCGAGCGAACGCTGCAACACATCGTTGGAATAGCGGCTGAGATAAGGCTCACCGCCACCCGAAACCTTGGGCAAGGATGCAATCTCGCGGTCCACCTGAGATGAAAGCTGCGATATGTTGGCTCCCACCTTGGCAAATATAAACTTCACCAGTGACTCACCCTCCGACATTACGCCCTTGAGTATATGTACCGGCTCAATGACCTGATTGCCATTGCCCTTTGTTATTTCAAACGCTTTCTGGATTGCCTCCTGCGATTTGATGGTGAAATTATTGAAATTCATAGTTGTGTGTATATGTAAAATAAATAGTTTTCAATTATATCATATATCATTCCTAACAATTGTGGCCACTGTAAGGTTTTTCACCTCTCCACTTCATTATTTTAATGATAATTCTTACTTTTGTAAATGCAAACCACATGCCAAAACCGAAAAGCGTATATGAAACACGTGCTTTATCTCCTTATGCTTTTAGCATCGCTGTCTGCGACAGCTCAGGAAAAGGCTTTTTTCGAGCTCCCTATAATACCTGACAAACTACAGACTCTGCAGGAACGCACCGACTATATGGTGGAACACTACTGGGACTTCTGCGACTTGAAGAAATCATTCTCATCACGTGCCAAAATGGCCGAAGCATTTGACACCTACCTGTCATTTATGCCGTATGCCTCGGCCGATGTGGCGTTCAAGTCGGTCACGGCTTTCTTGAACAAGATATCGAAACAACCTGCCGATGTGCTGTTCATCGGTGAGCTTGCCGAGGGTATGCTCTACAGCGACACAGCCGAATTCAAAAGCGATGAACTATATCTTCATTTCGCAAAATTGATAGCCGAGAACAAAAAGATAGACAAGACATCGCGCCTGCGTTACCAACATCAGGCCAAAGTGTTATCGCAAAGCCAAGTGGGAATGAAGGTCACTGAATTTGATTACATAGATCCCACCGGCAGCAAACAGCATTTCGCAATAGACACCACACAGGTGGCCACTGTGATTTTCTTCAACGACCCTGATTGCAGCGATTGCAACATGGCACGCCTTCGCCTCGATGCCGACATTAAGACCAACCGGCTGATTGACACAGGGCGCATATCAATCTACAGCATATACCCAGGCGATTCAGGTAACGAATGGATGTCGCAGGTGTCGGTATATCCCGCCACTTGGAAGATAGGTGCGGCTCCCGATGCCGACGAGATATTCGACATTCGCCAGACCCCGATGTTCTACATAATGGACCATGAAGGCAAGATTGTGCTTAAAGACAACAATATAGACCTGATAATAAACATAATGTCGCTGCTTCACGCTCCAAAGAAAAAGAGAGCCGAGGCAACACAGACTTCAGGCACCGAACCACAGGACTAAAACAAACCTAAGACTTATATGAAAAAAATTTCCGATATACTGGCACGGATATATCTGCGCTCAACAGGCTTTTCCTACAGCAACATGGCCCGGCTTTTCATGCGCCTGTTTGTAGGAGTGATGTTCATGCAGTTCGGCATACGGCATCTCGTGTCATATTCCCAGATAGCTCCTGACTTCCCTACAATTTTCAGTTGGGAACCATCGACATGCCTTGTAATAATGATAACAATAGAGCTCGTGTGTTCTCTATTTATAATGGTGGGATTCCTTACCCGTATAGCCACCATTCCCCCCATCCTGTCGATGATAGCCGCCGAGTACTATATTCTCCACGACCTCATACCGCACATCTCCATTTATGGAATAGACAGTACCCAACCGGGCTACCTGCCCATAATGTTCATAGGCATATACCTATATATATTATTGGCCGGACCGGGTAAAATATCGCTCGACTATATGGTGTCGCTGTTCATTATCGAACGTCACGGCAAAGACGAGCACGAAGAACTTGAGGAAGTATGAGAATAGCAGTACTGATATCAGGAGGCGTGGACAGTGCCGTGACCGTACACAGGCTTGTGGAACAAGGTCACGATCTGCACCTGTTTTACATCCGCATCGGTATGGATAATGGCGAGGGAGATTGTTCGGCCGACGAAGACATAGAGATGTGCCGGATGATAGCACGCCGCTACGCCTTGCCGTTTGATGTCGTTTCCCTGCACGAGGAATATTGGGAAAACGTAATGGAGTATGCCCTGCGCACAGTGAGAGAGGGGCTGACCCCCAATCCAGACATGATGTGCAACAAGATGATAAAATTCGGATATTTCGAACGTCGATGGGGACATGAGTTTGACAAGACAGCCACAGGACACTACGCCACAACAATAGAACAGGACGGTAAGGTATGGCTTGGAACGGCTGTTGACCCCGTTAAAGATCAGACCGACTTTTTAGCACAGATTACATATCAGCAGCTTGAACACCTGATGTTCCCCATAGGCGACATGCCCAAAGCTGAAGTAAGAGCCATAGCCATGGCCACTGAAATGCCCAATGCATACCGCCGCGACTCGCAAGGAATCTGTTTTTTAGGCAAAATAAACTACAACGACTTCATAAAACGCCATCTCGGGGAACGCACCGGAGCCATAGTGGAGATTGAGACCGGACGCAAGATTGGCGAACACCGTGGCTTCTGGTTCCACACCATAGGTCAGCGCAAAGGCCTGGGCTTAAGTGGCGGACCATGGTATGTGGTGAAAAAGAATGTGCACGACAACGTGATATATGTGTCAAACGGTTACGACACTGAGAAACAATATGGCCATATACTTCACCTCGATGAGATGCACTGGATCACACTTGACCCATGGAAAGACTCATGCCGCAATGTGGAAATAACATTCAAGAACCGGCACACCCCTGACTTTTTCACCGCCCGCCTCACCCACCTCGGCGGTCGCGAATATATAGTGGAAAGTGACCGTAAAGTGCAAGGTATCGCTCCCGGACAATTTGCTGTGATATACGACCGCGATTCACGGATATGCTACGGCAGCGGTGTGATAACCGGACGCAACATCGAATCAGAAATCCCCGGCACAATATAACCTTAAAAAAGTGACCGCCCATGGCATCTGACCGCATAAAACTTAAAGTACTCGGCATATCGTACTCCCAGATACAATCGGGAGCATACGCCCTGATTCTCGCTCAGGTCGGCGGACCATACCGCATACCGGTAGTGATTGGAGCGGCCGAGGCCCAGTCAATAGCACTGCGGATGGAAAACATCACTCCGCCGCGTCCCATGACCCACGACCTGTTTGTGAGTTTCGCACATGCTTTCGGAGTAAAACTCAAAGAGGTGTTCATATACCGGTTTGAGGACGGAATATTCTCATCCGAACTCACATTCACCGACACCGAACGCTCAGTGGTGATAGACTCCCGGACATCCGATGCCATTGCAATAGCAATGCGTACCGGCGCCCCAATATACACCACTCAGGAAATCCTTGCCGAAACAGGATTCCTTATGGACATGCAGGAGACAACCGACGAAGACGAAGATGCCGCCGAAGGTGCACCGGAATTCAACGAGGAGGACGAACCGGAAATCCTGAATGACGGAATCAGCACACAGGAACCACGTCTCGAAAACTACACCATCGAGGAACTTGAACGCACATTGCAACGCCTCATCGACAAAGAGCAATATGAGGAGGCTGCGCGGGTTAGCGAGATATTGAAACGCAAGAAACAAAAATAACAAATCTACAATACCATCATGTCATCCATCAAAGTCAAATTAGCCGGTATGAACTTTCTGGAGTTCGCCGTATGGGGTGCCTACCTCACCTCGCTCGGCATATATCTGGCAGGCGCCAATCTCGGCGATAAAATCTATTGGTTCTATACTGTTCAGGGAATCGTTTCAATATTCATGCCGGCCATAGTGGGAATTGTGGCCGACCGGTGGATTCAGGCACAACGTATGCTCAGCCTGTGCCATCTTATAGCCGGACTATTCATGGCCGCCGCGGCATATTATTGCAGCACAGCGGAAACCGTGGAATTTGCTCCGTTGTTCATACTATATACCGTGTCGGTAGCATTCTTCATGCCGACAATAGGTCTGGCCAATTCAGTGGCCTACACCGCCCTGAACAAATCGGGACTTGACACTGTGAAACATTTCCCACCGATAAGAGTGTTCGGAACAGTCGGTTTCATAGCATCCATGCTCCTGACCAACTTCCTCACAATCGATGGAGACTCCATGCAGAAGACATACTTCCAGCTGCTTTCCTCGGGCATATTCAGCTTCATACTTGCAGCCTACGCCCTTACGCTTCCTCAATGCCCCACGTCCAAAGGCTCCTCGGCCTCTATCTCAGAAGCATTAGGACTGCGTGCTTTCGCGCTTTTCAAAGACAGGAAAATGGCTATATTCTTCATCTTCTCCATGCTCCTTGGCGTATCGCTCCAGATCACCAACAGCTACGGAACCACATTCATCCACGCTTTCGGAGCTGTACAGCAGTATGCTCAATCGTGGGTGGCTCAGAATGCCACCGCCCTAATCTCACTGTCGCAAGTGTCAGAAACATTGTGCATACTTCTCATTCCATTCTTCCTCAAACGATTTGGTATAAAAGGAGTGATGCTTATAGCCATGTTCGGATGGGTACTGCGATTCGGATTTTTCGGCCTTGGCAATCCCGAGATGCCCGGAGTTATTTTATTTGTACTCTCTTGTGTGGTCTACGGTGTGGCTTTTGACTTCTTCAATATATCTGGCTCACTCTATGTCGACAAACAGACAGATCCGTCCATACGCTCAAGTGCCCAAGGGCTGTTCATGCTTATGACCAACGGTGTTGGCGCCACCTTCGGCACACTTGCAGCAGGAGCAGTGGTGAACAATTATGTATTCTCACCCGGTCTGACACCCTCGCAGGCTATAGAAGGATGGCATATATCATGGTACATTTTCGCAGCCTATGCTCTTGCCGTAGCCGTGTTGTTCTGGATTATATTCCGCGACAATGAGAAGCCCAAAGTAACCGTTGACCAGGCCATAGACGACAACAACGTGCTATGATACAATTCTATGCCCCCGACATAGAGACCACCCTCACACTTCCGCAAAGCGATTCGCAACACTGCGTGCGCGTGTTGCGGATGCAAGCGGGCGATGAACTTGAGGTAATAGACGGACATGGCCACCGCTTCCGCTGTATTCTTGTCGACGCCCATTCCAAACATGCTTCGGTGGAGATTCTTGAACGCACTGAAATGCCACTCCCGTGGAGCCAGCAAATTACAGTGGCCGTAGCCCCCACCAAGCACATGGACCGTATGGAATGGATGGTGGAGAAACTCACTGAAATTGGGGTTAACCGGATTGTACCGCTGCTGTGTGCAAGGTCGGAACGCAAAGAGATAAAGGTGGAACGGTTGGAAAAGATAGCCGTCTCGGCAATGAAACAATCACTCAAAAGCGTGTTGCCACAGATTTTACCAATGACACCGGTTAAGCAGGTACTCACCTCCTACGCTGATGCCATGCGGTTCATAGCCTATTGCGACAGAAGCGTGCCGCGGGTATCGCTTGCTCAAAAATACACTCCGGCAACCGACACCATAGTGATGATAGGTCCCGAAGGAGATTTCTCGCCCGACGAGATAAAGATAGCGCTTGACCATGGATGGATTCCGGTGACTTTGGGCGACAACCGTCTGCGCACCGAGACCGCCGCGATAACAGCTTGCGACACATTTCATATAATAGACCAGATTAACCAAGCTTGAACCAATGCACCGCAGATGGCTGTTGTTTTTATCGGCTATGTGCTGCTTCGTAAACATCCATATTTACGGAGCGGAAAAGACAAATGCAGATTTACACGACATACTGACACGGCTTGACACCGAGCTTCAACATAGGGATAAATATATATCCATGCGCCAGATGCGCATAGACTCCCTTGAACAACTGCGTGCCACCGGTAAAATCAAATTGCAGCCCCTGATATCGCTTGCCAAACTCTATACATCGTTTGACAACGACTCCGCACTTGTGGTGTACAGCAGAGCCTACGATATGGCCATGGCTGCCGGACAAGACTCAATGGCTGCGGTGGCCCGGCTTGAACGTGCGGCGCTGCTGCCACTCGGCGGCTTCACACACGAAGCCGTAAAGGAATACTCGGACATAGACACGACATTGCTTGGACGCGACTTGAAAATACTGTATCACAGTTGCGGACGACAGATGTATTCCTACCTCAGCTCCTTTTACAACCGTTTCGCTCCAATACGTGAAAAATATGCTTCACTGTCTCTCGAATCGCAAAGGAGACTTGTTCCGCTGCTGCCACAGCACACACCTGTGCACATGCTCAATCAAGGCGAGTATTTCTACCTTACCGGCGACTATACCCGAAGCCACGCATTGCTCTCGGCACTAATAGCGACTGTGCCGGAGGATGACAACCAATTTGCCCGCGCCGCACACATGCTTGCCGACATAGCCGATGCCCAGGGACGCAACAACGACTATATCTATTATCTTGCCCTATCGGCCATTTCCGACACGCGAGGCGCAACACGCGAGGTAACATCGCTTCAGGAACTCGGACAAAGAATGTTTCAGGCCAACGATGTGGACCGCGCACACAATTATCTTTACACTGCCCTGCGCAATGCGGTGGAGTGCAATGCCGAGGCTCGAATGCTTCAGACATCGGCCGCCGTACCACTCATAGAATCCGTTCACAGCATAGAACTGAGGGAATCGCGCCATAGAATCTATATAATAATGGCGGCAATGGCTGTGACATTGCTGCTGTTACTGTCGCTGATCGTGATACTGCGCAGAAAAATGGCACAGATGCGACATCTGCAGCTGCATCTTCAGGACACAAACCGCATAAAGGAGGAATACATCAGCCAGTTCCTCAACCTATGCTCCATATACATGGACAAACTGAACCAGTTCTGCCATATAGCCAACCGCAAGATATCCACAGGAAAAGTAGACGACCTCTACCAACTCACAAAATCAGGAAAATTTGTTGAAAACCAAAGTAAAGAATTCTACGAAGTGTTTGACAACGCATTCATACATATACATCCTGAGTTTGTCGACGGAGTGAACCGGCTGCTGAAACCGGACTGCCGGATTACCCTCATGCCGGGCCAACTGCTCAACACCGATCTGCGCATACTGGCATTCATGCGGCTCGGCATAGACGACACCAGCCGCGTGGCACAAATCTTGAATTACAGCGTGCACACCATCTACGCCTACCGCAATAAAATGAAAAACCGCGCCATAAACCGCGATACATTCGAAGCCGACATCATGGCTATATAATGCCAGGCGCGTAAATCATCGCTAACCCTACCGGCCATTCACCAGCAAACGCTGATATATGTAGGCGTCGCCATAGCTTTCGCCTTTACGAATCCACGATTTAAGTCGGCCCGACACTTTGAAGCCACATTTGACAAACAGGGCCCGGGCTGCCGGATTATCTACCGATGTCACAGCCCACAACTGATGCAATCCAATTTCCGTATAGGCATATCCGCACATCAGCGATAACGCTCTTGCCGCATAACCCGACTGCCGGTAGGCACGGTCAACACAGATACCAACTTCCGCCCTACGGTTCAGGGCATCAAACGAAGTAAGGTCCAATGCACCGACTGATGTACGGCCATTGTTCAACTCAATTATGAAACGGGCCTCGCCTCGCGAGAATATGTCGTTATCGCAATTGGTCACGAACTCCCACACGGCCTGACGTGAAAGCGGAGCGCGCACAGCGCTGTCCACCCATTGCGAACGGTCGTTTTCCCACCGGAAGATAGCATCGACATCATCCGGTTCAGGGGCACGCAACGTAATCACTCCATCTGTAATCATTGGCTGAATGAATCAGTGAAAAGAGTACGTTGAAGCAACGAGCGCCCGAGTGTTATCTCGTCGGTATACTCAAGGTCATTGCCCACGGCAACCCCGCGGGCAAGTTGGGTTACTTTGACATCTGCGAACGGCGCCAGTTTACGGAATATGTAGAAATTGGTGGTATCACCCTCCATTGTCGCACCGAGGGCCAATATCACTTCTGCGACATCGCCCGATGCCACTCGCTCCACAAGCGAGTCAATTTCAAGCATATCCGGACCGACACCATCCATAGGTGATATCACCCCCCCGAGCACATGATACACTCCCGAATACTGCCGGGTGCGCTCTATGCTCATCACATCGTTGACATTCTCCACCACACACACGGTGCCATGGTCGCGCCTTTCGTTGGCACAGACATCGCACAATTCCGTTTCAGATATATTGTGGCAACACCGGCAATAACATATATTACGGCGCATATTTATCAGCGACTCGCCGAGAGCGGTAACTTCCGCCTCATCCCTGCGCAACATGTGGAGCGCAAGCCGCAGAGCCGTCTTGCGCCCTATGCCGGGCAGACGCGAAAGTTCCGTCACCGCACTTTCCAAAAGGGTGGATGAGATTTCCTCCGGCATTGTCCTTACTCCTTGGTGAGCGGTGAATAATCGTGCGAATAGCGAAGCATCTGGGGTATATACTCCTCGGTATAATCAACCGCTATATCAATAATCTCACCGGTTTTGGCATCGGTCACCGGCTTGTACACCGGATTCACGAAACCTTTGTAGGGAGCAATATCAAGGTGGGCATAACGATCAAGCACCTCTTTATGCAACTTGGGATCAACCTTAACGGCATAACGTTCCACCAGATCGCGGCCGGCTTCGTAATCGCCTTCGCTCTTTATACGCTGTATCTCTCCGAGAAGCTCGCCAAACAGTTCGCGCAGACGGGGATAATCATTTATCTTTATATATGTCTTGCCATCTTTCACCTCATACTCTATCACCTTATCGGCAGCTCCCTTTTCAAGAGCCCATTCCGAGATAAGCTTGCGGTTGCGCATGTGGGCTTCCTCCACATCCTTTCCGGGTTCGATACGCATAAGCTGTGTCATCAGGCCATTGAGTATATATTTATAATACTGAGCCTTATATGCTTCGGGGCTATCTATCAAACCGAGTTCAAGCAATTTGGGGTCAGCGAGATAATACAGCGCGAACAAATCGGCACGTGCCTCCTCCAATGTAGAACCATGAGCCTTCAAAGCATCCGGATCCACCCCGGGGAGCAAACGTCCTGAAGCATGGCCGAGACATTCGTGCAGGTCTGTGTGCAGATTATCGGTTATGAACAGATATTTGTCCATGAGTTCCCTCATCGCGGCATCGGGCACGAACTCATCATTGAATCCATTACCATGGGCAGCCTCATCGTAAGCCTGGGTTATATTCTCTATCGTCACCGATTTTGAGCCATGAGCGGCACGAATCCAATTGGCGTTAGGCAGATTGATACCGATCGGTGTGGATGGATAGGAATCACCGGCAAGAATGGCGGCGGTGATCACCTTTGCTGTAACACCCTTTACCTCAGGTTTACGGAATCGGGGATCGACCGGCGAATTACTTTCGAACCACTGTGCGTTTTCGCTTATCACCTCCGTGCGGTGCGATGCATCGAGATTTTTGAAGTTGACTATCGACTCCCAGTTACCGGTCATGCCGAGAGGGTCATCGTAGCTTTCGATGAAACCGTTGATGAAGTCTACCTGCGAACCGGTGTCGCCCACCCACAATATGGAATAATCGTCAAATGCTTTCAGCGAGCCGGTTGCATAATATTCAATAAGTTTTTCGATAACAGCACGCTGTTTGTCGTTCTCGGCATATTCGGCTGCCTTTCCGAGCAGCTCTACAATGCGGCTTATAGCGGGTGAATACAGACCACCTATCTTATAGATCTGCTCCACAACCTTGCCATCTTTCTTAACCACACGAGCATTCAGGCCATAAGACACCGGAGTTACATCGGTAGTGTCTTTGATGGCGGCGTAATAGTCCTCGACCTCTTTCTGTGTCACGCCTTCGTAGAGGTTTGTAGCCGAAGTAACAATGAGATCAGCACCCTCGGCCTGATTCACCTTTTTAGGCATGAACCCGGGGTCGAACACCACACGGCTTATGCCATCCATATCTGCAGGACGCTTCGATGCCGGAAGTGTAGCCACACATTTATCAAAGAACTCGCGGCTGAATTCGGGGGTGAACTTATCCATTGAATAGTGATGGTGTATGCCGTTTGCAAACCACACCTGCTTGAGATATTTCTCGAATGCTTTGAAGTCGGCACTGTTGCGGTCGCCGCTGTAAGATGTATATATGTTCTCCAGCAACTGACGCAACTGAAGATTATATCTATTGTTCTGGTCCCACAATATATCGCGACCGGTAATAGCTGCCTCTGTCAGATAATATATCAGCATTTTCTGTTTCAGCGACAGGTCCTCAAATCCCGGCACCTTGTAACGGAGCACCTCCACATCGGCGAAGCGGTCCACCACATAATTGAATTTACTATTGTTGTTATCTGCCATTGCGGTTGTTGTTATGCCCATCGAGAGTGCCGCTCCCATCAGAGCTTTTTTTAATATTGCAGTCATTGTTTATATGTCGGTTTATTCTATGTACAGTATCAATCCTTTAAGGTATTCACCCTCGGGGTGGTAGATATTGACCGGATGATCGGCCGGTTGTGTAAGCTGATGCAGAATCCGCACACGCCGTCCGGTCTGGGCCGCCGCCGAAAAAACAGCGAGCCGGAACTGCTCTTTGGTTATTGCCTGCGAACATGAGAATGTGAAGAGTATGCTCCCTTTGGGCATCTTTTCCATAGCCTTGGCGTTGAGACGCTGATAGCCACGGAGCGCATTCTTTATAGCGCCACGGTGTTTGGCAAATGCCGGAGGATCAAGCACCACAAGGTCGTAGGCATCCTGAGGCATATCGGCAAGGAATTTGAACGCATCGACCGCCCATGCCTTATGCTGGGCCTCTTCACCGAAGTTCAGTTTCACATTTGCTTCAGTGAGAGCTATTGCCTTGGCTGAACTGTCTACAGAATCAACTTTACGGGCTCCACCATTCAAGGCATATACAGAAAATCCGCCGGTATAGCAGAACATGTTCAACACCCTGCGGCCGGCAGAATAACTTTGCAACAGCCGGCGGTTGTCGCGCTGATCCACGAAGAAACCGGTCTTCTGACCCTTCAGCCAGTCGACATGGAATTTCAATCCATTCTCCACCGCCACATTTCCATCGAAAGAGCCAATTATATAATCGTTCTGAGGGTCAAGGCTCGCTTTATAAGGCAGCGTGGTCTCAGATTTATAATAGACATTCTTTATTCCTGCATCGGGGAGTTTAACCAATGCATCGGCAATCAGATTACGGGCGAAGTGCATACCAGGCGAGTGAGCCTGCACCACGGCTGTTGTGCCATACACATCCACTATCAAACCGGGCAGGAAATCACCTTCGCCATGCACAAGACGGTAAGCGTTATTGTCATCTCGTATCAGCCCAAGGGCACGGCGAAGTCCGAATGCCTCGCCGAGACGTGAGGCATAAAAATCACCGTTAACATCAATCGCCCTGTCGCTCAGCATACGCACGGCAATGCTTCCTATCTGGAAGTGCCCCACGCCAAGAGTCTCACCGGTATGAGAGACAACTTCCACCACATCGCCCTCCTCGACAGTGTCGGGCATTTTCTCTATAGCGCCGGAAAACACCCACGGATGGAAACGCTTCAACGATTCCTCCTTGCCGCGGCGCAACTGTATCTTTGAATATTCTTTCTTCATAATCAGTTCAACATTCCTCGTACAACATCCATCCCATTTGCATAAACCAGAAGCAGCAACAGAAATGCCATACCTGCAATCTGGGCATACTCTATAACCTTCTCGGGGGCCTGTTTCCGCGTTATCATCTCATAAATCAGGAACAACACATGACCGCCGTCGAGCGCCGGTATAGGCAAAATGTTCATAAATGCCAGTACCACCGACAAGAAAGCCATTATCTCCCAAAAGGACATCCAATTCCACTTCTCGGGAAACAGACTGCCGAGTGTACCGAATCCGCCTATGCTTTGCGCTCCATCCTTTGTAAAGACATATTTCATGGACTTTACATACGAGGTCAGCTTGTCTGTCCCCATCTTCCATCCTTGGGGTATAGACGCCAGCAGCGAATATTTAACAGAAACTGTGGGATAGACATCGGTTATTTGCTTGAGTTTGAATCCCAACTTGGCACCATCGGTAGGCGTTACCGGCAATTTTATCAGCTTGCCATCGCGCTCCACGCTCACAGTAGTAGGCTTTCCGGCATATTTCTCCAAAGCCTTGCCCAACTCATCAAACGAGCGTGTCTCCAATGTATCGAGCCCAACAATGCGGTCGCCGACAGCCATTCCGGCAGCCTTGGCCGGGCTTCCGCCCTGCACCTCAGCCACCACTACCGGCACGCGATAGGTCATAAAACCTTTAGCCTTGCTCAAAGTGAGTGCGAAATTTGAAGGCAGGGCAATATCCACCGTATCCTTGTGATTACGCAACACCCTGACATTCTTGGCCATGGCCATAGTCATGAATGCATCGGCCGATACATCGAGTTTCTCTCCATCGGCCGACAACGGTATGTCGCCGTCGCGGAAACCCACCGCCTGTGCTTCAGGCACAAAGGCCATGCCTTCGTAAGCATTCTCAAACGGGATATACTTCTCGCCCCAGTACCATGCGATACCGGCATATATCACTATGGCGAGTATAAAATTAAATGTCACGCCACCTATCATCACCAACAGACGCTGATAGGCCGGTTTTGAACGAAACTCCCATGACTCGGCCGGTTTGGCAAGCTGCTCCTTATCCATGGATTCGTCTATCATGCCGGCAATCTTGACATAGCCGCCTAACGGAAGCCAGCCTATACCATATTCCGTATCGCGCCATGTGGCTCGCTCATTTCCATTTTTGTCATATTTCTTTTCCCCTTTCTTAGGCTTCCATTTCACCAACGAGAACCAAGGATTGAAAAAGAGATAGAACTTTTCAACTTTTATGCCGAACGCCCTCGCCATAATGTAATGTCCGAACTCATGTATCACCACGAGCACGGCAAGTGCCACTATAAGCTGAATGGCTTTTATCAAAAATGCTTCCATATTCTGTATTTATCTTTATCTATTTTAGTTTAACTCAAATCTTTTCCACAAGCTCTTGTGCATAAAGGCGGGCTTCCCTGTTGCTCTCCACATAATCGTTGATATCAGGCGACGATATATAAGGTACCTTTTCAAGAGTATCTTCTATCAACGGATATATATCGGTGAAGCGTATGCGGCCATGCAGGAACGATGCCACGGCGACTTCGTTGGCCGCGTTGACCACGCACGCGGCATTTCCCCCTGACGCAAGCGCCCGGTAAGCGAAATTAAGACACGGGAAACGGCCGGTGTCCGGACGCTCGAATGTGAGATTGGCATAATCGGCAAGGCTCATTGCCGGAGCATCCGACACAAGGCGCGTAGCATCGCCCAACGCATAGCGTATGGGTACATGCATGTCAGGCAAACCGAGCTGAGCCTTCACCGCTCCATCCACAAACTGCACCATGGAATGGACTATTGACTGCGGATGCACCACAGCCTCAATCCTGTCGGCATCGATGCCAAACAACCATCTGGCCTCTATTATCTCAAATGCCTTATTAAGCATTGTGGCAGAATCTATTGTGATTTTAGCCCCCATAGACCAATTGGGGTGGCGCAACGCATCCTCAACCGACACAGTGGCCAACCGCTCGGCAGGAAACTGCCTGAACGGCCCACCCGATGCAGTGATTATCAGGCGCGACACCGAATCGGGATTCTCCCCAACCATACATTGGTATATGGCCGAATGCTCAGAATCGACCGGAATGATGCGCGATTTTGATTCTTTAAGCATCTTTGTCACCAGCTCACCGGCCACAACAAGGGTCTCCTTATTGGCCAAGGCGATATCTTTCCCAGCCTCCACGGCCCTCAATGTCGGAGCCAGCCCGCTGTAGCCCACAGTTGCGGTGAGCACCGTGTCTACATCGTCACGTGCCGCGCAGGCCGCAAGAGCCGCATCGCCGGCTGCAACTTCAATGCCCATAGGCTCCAATGCGTTTCTCACACTGGAATATTGCCGTTCATCAGCAATCACGGCCATTGTCGGCCGGAATTTCATGCACTGACTCACAAGCAATTCGGCATTACGCCCTGCGGCAAGGACCTGAGCCTTGAACAAATGTGGATAGGCCGATATTATATCAAGGGTCTGGGTGCCGATTGAACCGGTACTGCCCAGCACCGCTATTCGCTTAGGTTCATTAACCATCACTATATTCTTATATATAATATGCAAAGATACGAATAAGTTGAGTGCAAAACCAAACTTGTTTGAGTTTTGCCGAACGCGAGTATCTAAGGCGAAGTCAAAGATACGAATAAGTCGGGGGCAATGCCAAATAATTTTGCTCTCGTAGAGCGCTTTTTACCACATTGTGTAAACGAATATAAAAAATTTTACATCGGGAAAAGAACAAAATTTAATACACTAATGTTATAAATTCGTAATCACTCCTGCCAATTGTGGAAACACCGGCGGCAATGGTGAATTTTAATTAAAACCAAACATAAATAATTACTATTGTTTCACAAAAAATCTAACGAGAGATGAAAACGAATTTCTATTTAACAGCTACAGCATGCGTGGGCATGTTCTTCGCTGCAAACTCAGCCCAGGCACAGGAACAAGTAGTAGTGGTGGAACAAGAAACCATCGCTATCGAACAACCCGTGGAATGTAAGACACATTACTCCTCATCGTGGCGCGACAACTGGTTTATCCAGCTCGGCGCAGGTGCACAGGTGCCGTTTGTCGACATCACATCTGAAAACGGTGAGAAACACCATAAGGCTTCGGCCGTGTACAACGTAGGCTTCGGCCACTGGTTCAGCCCCTACCTCGGATTCCGAATCTCCGGCCTTTATGGTAAAATGCGTTATAATTTCGTAGGTCACGATAAAGCCCAGATGGCAAGCGCCAATGCCGACCTTATGTGGGATATGACAACCTCCTGCTGCGGCGTGAATCCCGACCGTGTATTCTCATTCATACCATTTGTAGGTGTGGGCGGAACATTCACCTGGGACTTCAAGGGTGTAAAGAGCAACATATACAATGGCGACCTCACACATCGCAAAAACAACCAGTGGACACTGCCTGTATCCGTAGGTTTCCAGCTCCGCTTCCGTCTTTGCAAATATGTGGACTTCTTTGCTGAAGCACGCGCTCAGTTCTATGCCGACAACTTCAACAACTACGTACAGGGCGATCCCATCGAAGCCAACATCACTGCCATCGGCGGTCTCAGCTTCAACATCGGCGGACGCAAGTTTACCGGCTACAATCCCTGCGAATATCTCGGCTACGTGAACCAGCTCAACAACCAGGTCAACGACCTTCGCGCTGAAGTGGCATCGACAGCAGCAGCCCTTGCCGCAGCCAATGCTCAGCTCCCCTGCCCCGAAGTGAAAGAAACCAACGCAGTCGCTACCGTGCAGACTCCCATGCTGGCATCAGTTCGCTTCAAAATCAACTCGGCAAAAATCTCCGACGAAGAAATGGTCAATGTATACAACGTGGCCGAATGGATGAAAGCCAATCCCGATGTAACAGTTACTGTTGACGGATACGCCGACGAAGACACCGGTACCGCCGCTTACAATCAGGAACTCTCAGCCCGCCGTGCACAGGCCGTGAAAGACGCCCTCGTAGGTTACGGAGTATCAGCCGACCGTCTCAACACCAAGGCTTACGGCAGCGCAACCCAGCCCTACAATGAAAATAACTGGAACCGCATCGTAATCTTCAGCCAACCGTAAGAACCATCTCCAGCTTCGATTTTTAACTGAAGCAATCCTTAATAGCTGCGGCATCGCCACATGGTGGCGGTGCCGCTATTTTTCATTCACTTTTTTAACATCATTTGATAAGAAAACCCCCGCTCCTATTTTGTTTCTATACATAAATGATATAACTTTGACGGAGTTAACCGGATTAAATCTCATAACCGACAATTTTTTAAAACTTATTCAATATGGAAAATAACAACGACGAACTGCTGAAAACCGTCATCGCCAAAGCCGAAGTGTGGCAAGGCGAAGGTTACGATGCCGAAACACGCGCCGAAGTTAAGCGCATGCTCGACAACCCCGACAAGACAGACCTCATAGAAGCTTTCTACAAAGACCTCGAATTCGGCACCGGCGGATTGCGCGGCATAATGGGCGCCGGCTCCAACCGCATGAACATCTACACTGTGGGTGCAGCTACCCAGGGTCTGGCCAACTACCTCAAGGAAGCGTTTGCCGACCTGCCCGAGATATCGGTGGTTGTAGGCCACGACGTGCGCAACAACAGCCGCAAGTTTGCCGAAGTGGTAGCCGACATATTCTCGGCCAATGGCATCAAGGTATACCTCTTCGACAGTTTCCGTCCCACACCCGAGCTTTCTTTTGCCATCCGTCATCTCGGATGCCAGAGTGGCGTAAATATCACTGCATCGCACAACCCCAAGGAATACAACGGCTATAAAGCATACTGGGCCGATGGCGCGCAGATAATAGCCCCCCACGATGTCAATATCATAGACCATGTGAACCGCATAAAAGGCGTGGAAGGAATCAAATTTCAGGGCGACAAATCTAGAATACAGATTATCGGCGAAGATATGGACCGCGACTTCCTCGCAGCCATCAAAGGCCTGTCGCTTAGCCCTGAAGCCATAGCCCGTCACCGCGACCTCAAGATTGTCTACACCCCGATACACGGCACAGGTGTGAAGCTCATACCCGACTCGCTCAAAAACTTCGGATTCGAAAATATAATCCACGTACCCGAACAGGACATCCCGTCGGGCGACTTCCCCACCGTGGCATCGCCCAACCCCGAGGTACCATCGGCAATGGCCATGGCGATAGCTAAAGCCAAGGAAGTCAACGCCGACCTCGTGATGGCATCGGACCCCGACGCCGACCGTATAGGCTGCGTGCTCCGCGACAACAATGGTGAATACGTGCTCATCAACGGCAACCAGATTGTGATGATACTCCTCAACTACATCATGACCCGCAATGCCGAACTCGGACGCATAACCGGCAACGAATATATCGTAAAGACCATAGTAACCACCGAAACAATCAAATCGATAGCCGACAAGAACAACATACGCATGTTTGATTGCTACACCGGCTTCAAATGGATTGCCGCAGTGATCCGCGACCACGAAGGTACAGCACGCTATCTTGGCGGAGGTGAAGAAAGCTACGGCTTCCTCGCCGAAGACTTCGCCCGCGACAAAGATGCCGTTTCAGCCATATCACTCATGGCCGAAGCCGCAGCTTGGGCCAAGGACAAAGGCCTCAACTTCCTCCAGATGCTTCAGGACATATACATTAAATATGGCTATTCGCACGAGGAAGGCATCTCCGTGGTGCGTCAAGGCAAACAGGGCGCCGAGGAGATTCAGGCCATGATGAAAGGCTTCCGCGCCAATCCTCCCAAGCAACTCGGCGGCAGCGATGTAATCACAATCAAGGACTACGACTCGCTCAACCTCACCGATGTTACCACCGGCACCGTGACTAAACTCGACATGCCCACCACCTCCAATGTGCTCCAATACTTCACCGCCGACGGCACTAAGATTTCGGTACGTCCATCAGGCACAGAGCCCAAAATCAAATTCTACATCGAAGTACACGGCAAGATGGAATCGGCAGCCGACTACGACAAAGCCAACGCCGACGCCCTCGCCAAAATCGAAGTAATCAAGAAAGACCTCGGCATAGCATAACCCCAAGCTATTCCGATATCCCACATACCTATCCGGCCGCACTCCTCGTGCGGTCGGATTCTTTATTCCCTGTTTTTCATTTGTCTGTTTCACCACAGTTAACTAAATTTGTATCCGGACAGTAGCATCCCCCAAACATCTAATAATCAAACCATAACTATGGAGTTTAAACATACCATTCGTAAAGTGATATATGCGTTAACATGCCTGATATTAACGACATCGTGTTCTTCAGGTAAAATTGTCATTTCTAATAACACAGATATCAGCAAATATAAATACGTGGTTTTTGGCGATAATACCACTGGGGATTACGAATTAGACGACATTTACATGTCTGTGCGAAATGTTATAACAGATAACCTTACAGAACTATCAAATAGTGACTATAGGACGACATTGTGCGTAGATAGTATTTTAACCCCAAACATCAATATTAAATCAGAAAAATGGGATGGCGGTTATACTTATATCACCATTTCCTTTTATGACTATAAGAACCAACAACGTGTGGCCGTTGTAAAAAGCAGTGGCATAGGATTGTCAATCAGCCAGGACCAAGATGTTGCATTAAAAGCTGCCAAGAAAAAAATCACCGAATTGTTCAGGAACAATAAAAAGACTAAGTAATAAATATGTATCCTCGTGATAATATTTTCAGCATTTACAATATGATTGGAAAACGCACACCATTCTTGGTAAAAAGGTGTGTACCCGGATTAGGTTCTTCTTCAAGTGAAGAACGTATGTATGATCCTAATCGAGATAGGACATTCTTAGTTGAGACAGTTGAGCCAAAAGGAAAATATGGAAAAGCATATGGCAAATGTTTTTTTGATGGCAAAGCTGATGACTCATACCGCAAAAAATATTATCCAGACCTTATTGATGAAGAAATACCTTGTGCCGGTTGTGGGGCATGGGTTTTGATTGATGTTCCCGGAGTAGACTTGAATGACATCTTTCCTCCCAAAAAGGCAGATTACATAATGAAATCAGGAAAATATAAAGGGAAAACTATCAAAGAAATATACACTATTGATGCTAAATATATCTATTGGCAGATGGACAATAACCGTTATTTCAAAATAGATTTTCATTCACTTTTAAATATTCCACAAGACGCAACAAACGCAGAAGAAATTATCAAATCAGAAAGAGAACGAATATTTCCTAAATCAACAGTAGACGACAAGATCACATTTGGCAAATATAAGGGAAAAACATACCGTGAAATTTTTGATATTGACCCTCAATATATCGATTGGCTCCTACACACAGACCGTAAGAAAGGTGTTGATATAAACTCTTTTATTTCTATGATAAATAAATAAATACTCATCGAATCACTGTACACCGGAAACTTCCACCGATACGAAATATGTATATAGCATAGCAGCAGCGCAGAATCGATATCGATTCTGCGCTGCTTATCCAACATTATGCTTATGAAATATTCGTAGTTTATCTGCGCTTGCGCGATTTCTTTTTGCTTTTTGAAGCTACAGCTTTGCCGCTGCGGGACTTTTTCGAAGCACGCACTTTCTTCGACTTGTGCTTTTTGGCAGGGCCATACTTCTGGGCACGGTCGTAGGATGTCTTGTCGAACGTAAACACATCCTTGTGAGTAACTTTGTTCGTGAAATCTATTATCGCCTCGGGGTTGATTGCCAAACCGAGGAAACGAGTCTCGAAATGCAAGTGAGGGCCAGTGCTTCGACCTGTATTTCCACCAAGAGCTATAGGCTCGCCTGCGCGAACACGCTGGTTGGGCTTAACGAGGAATTTCGACAGGTGACCATAGACAGTCTCCATGCCATTATCGTGACGTACCACAACATAGTATCCGTAACCACGGCCTTCGTATTTGGTAAGACGAACTTTGCCATCGAATGCCGACACAACAGTGTCGCCGACAGAAAGGCTCAAATCCACACCTCGATGCATGCGGCCGAAACGTGGACGGTAGCCGTAAGGTGAGGTGATACGACCACCCACCGGAACGACAAATCCTGTAACGTCAATATCCTGACGCTGGGGAATGGTCACACCGCTATAAGCATTGACTGCCTGACTATCCCAATTGTAGCTGAACACCTCATTGTCGTGAAGAGCCTCGCGCTTCTTCACATCGTTGAGATACGAGTTCATCTTTATTGTCTTCAAATCCACACCCGCCGGGCGCTGATTTGCTATAAGGTCCTTGTGCTGATCTTTATGCGATGCCGGCAAATGGAATTTCTGGGCTGAAGCCGACATGCTTACAATCGCAGCGGCACCCATTGCCAAGGCTATCTTCTTGAAAAATTGCATTGTTTATGATTTGAGAGTTTGTGTTTCGGTAATGTTCTAAGGTTAAATCTGTATTTTCAGGCTTCGTCGGGTGAATACATAAACCGTATGCCCTGAGGAGTCCAATCGTAAATTTCTTCGGGAGCAAAGAATCGCTTCAGTTCAATCTCGGCATCCTCCACACTCGACGACGCATGGACTATATTTTCTTGACCGCTCACGCTGAAGTCACCTCTTATAGTTCCGGGCAAAGCCTCGCGACCATTGGTAGCTCCGGTCATCAGGCGCACCACGCGAATGGCGTCAACTCCTTGCAGACACATCACAATCACAGGCGAAGCCATCATCGAGGCAAGCACCAATGGGAAAAACGGACGGTCTACCAGATGAGCGTAGTGCTCACGCAACAGACGCTCGTCGAGCTGCATCATTTTCATTCCGGCTATAATCAGTCCCTTTTGCTGGAACCGACCGACGATTTCGCCGACGAGCCCACGCTCTATAGCCGATGGCTTGAGTATTACAAGTGTTTTTTCCATTTGCGCTGTGTCGTTTTAAGGTTATCCTCTGCGGATGTTCAAAGATAGGCATTAAATGACACCCACCCAAACCACTGCGGTTCAAAAAAGGTTAAACACAGCTAACCGGTGCTAAATCACAACACACAACATACTATCAGTCAACGATATAAGCAAAAGAGTAAAATTTGGTTAATTTTTGTATCCGAGTGTATATCAACACAACATTCAGACATTCAGGCACATTAATCCCGCACCCGTCAGCTGATCATGCTCCAGTCAACTGCCCGGTCAAACAGCAGACGCATCTCTCTCGACAGTCGGGAATTTTCGGGAGATATGAGCGAAGGGTCGGAATCGAGCACCCGCTGAGCCTCATTGCGGGCAAGCTGAATTATCTGGCCATCCGTAGCCAGATTCGCTATTTTCAGATCTATGGCCATACCACTTTGCAACGTCCCCTCCAGATCACCGGGACCGCGCAACTTCAAATCGGCCTCAGCCACCACGAATCCATCGGTGGTCGAGGTCATTATCTCAAGTCGGCGGCGGGTGTCCTTGGATATATTGTGACGTGTCATCAGCACACAGTAGCTCTGCCCCTCGCCTCGCCCCACGCGCCCGCGCAACTGATGCAACTGCGACAGACCGAAGCGCTCGGCATTCTCTATAATCATAGTAGTGGCATTAGGCACATTGACCCCCACCTCTATCACAGTGGTCGCCACGAGAATATCGGCCTTATGACTGGCAAAGAGAGCCATCTGCGCATCTTTCTCGGCCGGTTTCATCTGACCGTGCACATAAGCCACCTTGAAATCCCTGAATGTATCGCAAATCTGCTCATACCCTTCCTCAAGGCTTTTCAAATCCACCTTCTCATTTTCCTTTATGAGCGGATAGACCACATAGACCTGCCGGCCGGCACGCAATTGCCGAGTCATCGAGCGGTAGACATCCAGACGGTTCGTATCGAACCTCATCAGCGTCACCACCGGCTTGCGACCCGGAGGAAGTTCGTCGATTACCGACACATCGAGGTCGCCATACACCGTCATGGCCAATGTGCGCGGTATCGGGGTAGCCGTAATAACGAGCACATGCGGAGGCACCACATTCTTCTTCCATAACCGCGCGCGCTGCGCCACGCCGAAACGGTGCTGCTCGTCAATCACCACGAAACCAAGATTGCGGAACTGCACGGCATCCTCTATCACGGCATGAGTACCTATCAATATATGTAGCGAGCCGTCGAGCAACTGCTCATGTATAATATCCCTCTGTTTCTTGGGCGTGGAGCCGGTGAGCAATTTCACATTTATGCCTATAGGCGCCACCATTTTGGCTATGGTCTCGAAATGCTGTGTGGCAAGAATCTCCGTCGGGGCCATCAGGCATGCCTGCATCGAATTGTCAAGAGCTATCAGCATACACATCAGCGCCACCAATGTTTTGCCACTGCCCACATCGCCCTGCAACAGACGGTTCATCTGCCGCCCCGAATTCATATCAGCCCTTATCTCCTTTATCACCCGCTTCTGCGCACCGGTAAGTTCAAATGGCAGACAATCGAAATAGAATGAATTGAAATACCTACCGATATGCCTGAACCTGAATCCGCCCGACTTCGCTGCACGGTTGCGCGAATAGCTCAGTATATTGAGCTGCAGGTAGAACAACTCCTCGAATTTAAGCCTGAGCCTCGCACGCTGTAACTCATCGTTAGTGCGTGGGGCGTGGATAGCAGCAAGAGCCTCGCTTTTGGACATCAACCGCAGTCGACCCACCAGTTCGGCAGGCAACGGGTCGGCCACATACCGGCAATGGGTGGATATCAACGTATGCACCATATTATATATGGTACGCGAGGAGAAGCCACGGTTGCGCAACTGTTCAGTCAAAGGATACACACCACGCAGCCCCGTAAACATCTCGACCGACGAAGCCGAATCGACCTCGGGATGCACCATACTCCATCGTCCGGCAAATTCCGAAGGCTTCCCAAACACCACATACTCCACCCCCGGCTTATAGTTTTCCCGCATCCACTTTATGCGCTTGAACCACACCACTTCCATGGTGGCCGTGCCGTCGGTAAACAGACCTACAAGCCGCATTTTCGCCCCCTCCCCCTGCACGGTAAAGTTCACGAAACGCCCCTTGACCTGCACCACAGGCATATCTCCTGAAAAAGAGGATACTGTATAAAAACGCGACCGGTCCACATAATGCGACGGATAATACATCAGCAGATCTGCACAAGTCTTGATTCCAAGCTGCTTCGAAAGCAGTTCGGCCCGCTTGGGCCCCACACCCTTAAGAAACTTCACATCAGTGTTACGGAGCCGCTCCATACTTACACTTCTTTGGCAAGCATCCTCACTATCTCTATGTCGTGAGGACGGGTTATCTTCATCAGCGCCTCATCGCCTTCGGTAAGAGCGATATCCATATACCCTGCCGCCTCCATCACCGACGCGTCGTCGGTCATCACACTGCTGTAGGGACGGCTATATGCCTCCACAAGCAGATCAGCGCGGAACAGTTGCGGTGTCTGCACCGCCCGGAATTCCGCACGGTCCACACTCTTCGAGCCACCATCTCCATCCACCCTGCGCAGCGAATCCACCATCGACACCACAGGAATGGCGCCCTGCCTTCCGGCACATATAGCATCAATCAACCCGCTGCCAACTTCAGGCGTAAACATGGGACGTGCCGCATCATGGACCGCCACCACATCCACCCCCCGGGGCATCACATCAAGAGCATTCCTCACAGACTGCCAGCGGGTATCGCCGCCCGACACCATGCGGGGCGATTCAAAATCATGGCGTCCGCACATCTCGAGCCAAAGACCACGGTAATCATCGTTAATCACCAGAAGCACTTCCGCCTCAGGCCACACAGCCTTAATGCGCTCAAGGGCAACCATCAGCACCGGACGGCCATCCATGTCGCAATACTGCTTGGGGAGCGGTGCACCGAACCGACGGCCACTTCCAGCAGCCACCACTATCACGCACACTCCTTTGCCACCAATGTACTTAGCTCCGTCCATCAGTATCCCAGCAGTTTTCGGTATCCCTCACTGTCATTGACTATGTTTATGCCCTCCACATACACCGGATTCAATCCGTTGGCCACATGATAATATGTCGATTGCTCGAATATATCGCGGCCTATAAGAGCCTTCACTATGGTTTCCAATGTGTGGCGCGAAGTTTCAAACTGCTTCTCATCAAACTTCACACCATCCTTCTCACCAAGCTCTATTATACGGTCGAGCATATCCTGCGTAACCTTGAATTTAGCCACAAACGCCTTTTCAGTAGGATAGTCGCGCTTTATGGTTTTACGGTTGGCATCTATATACTCTTGCGTAAACTTATTGACCACGGCTTTTGCCACCAGATCACGGTAATAATCGCTGTAAAACGTGGTGTCTATCGGCACAAAGCGGTCAGGCATTATACCACCGCCGCCATATACGGTGCGACCGTTGACAAGCGTGGCACATTTGAGCGAGTCGGCAAAATGCACACTGTCGGCGCTGCTGAACTCACCCGAGCGGTAGCGGCGCATCATATCCTCATTGTACGAATCGTCGGCGCCATCTTCATAAGGCTTCTGGATGCAACGTCCCGACGGAGTATAGTAGCGGGCTATGGTAAGACGTATCATCGTGCCGTCGGGGAATGGGAATGGCCGCTGCACCAATCCCTTTCCGAAAGTGCGCCGACCCACGGTCACACCGCGGTCATTGTCCTGGATCGCACCCGCAAGAATCTCGCTCGCCGAAGCCGAATACTGGTTCACCAGCACCACAAGATCGATGTCTCGGTACTCCCCTTTATGGTCAGTGCGGTAATAGAATGGCTTCACCTTGTCGCCCTTGGTGTAAACCACAAGCGAGTTTTTATCAAGAAACATCTCGGCCACCTTAACAGCCGCCTGCAGATACCCGCCGGTATTATCCTGAAGATCGATAATCAGCTTCTTCATACCGCTCTTTTTAAGCTTTTTGAGCGCATCGGCCACCTCTTCGGCCGTTTTCTCGGCAAAACGCGACACCCGCAGATAACCTGTGTGCGCATCGACCATATACGATGCATCAACGCTGTAAATCGGAATATCACCGCGCGTAATCACGAAATCTATCAGACCGTCCACGCCTTTGCGCTGCACCTTCACATTGACTTTTGTCCCTTTCGGGCCACGCAGACGTTTCATCACATCTGTATTCTTCATCTTCACGCCCGATATCACCGTATCGTTCACCATTATTATACGGTCGCCCGCAAGAATTCCCACCTTTTCCGAAGGTCCTCCGGCCACAGTCTGGATAATGTAAAGCGTGTCGGTCAGCATATTGAACTGTATGCCGACACCCGAAAAATTTCCATCAAGCGGTTCGGTCAGCTCACGCGTCTCCTCCTTGTCTGAATATTGCGAGTGTGGGTCGAGCGTCTTGAGCATGGCCCGTATGCCCTCCTCCACCACATGGTCGGCATTGACCGTATCCACATAATACCGTTCGATTACACGCTCGGCATAGCGCAATTTCGACTCAGGCGACATTGTCTGCGCCAGAGCAAATCCCGCTGACAGCAGCCATACGGCTGCGGCAATTATCTTTTTCATAGTGCTAATGTTTTCTTTCTCTATGGTAAATATTTCGACACGTCGTGCCCGAAGCGTTTCAATTCACGGACCATCGACGAACTGACCATGGCCAGCTGAGGTTCGGTAGGCAATATCACAGTGTCCACCCCCGCTATATCGCGGTTTATGTCGGCAAGATTACGTTCGTACTCGAAATCGGCCGCCGTACGGGCCCCGCGCAGGAGCCACCGCGCCCCCACACTCCTGGCGGCATCCACCGTAAGACCACTCCACTCCATCACCTCCACACGCGGATAAAGCTCCGCCAGCAGCGATTGCAGCGCTGCTACATCGGCGCGCGCATCTTTCTCGCCATTGACACCCACTGACACCACCACGCGGTCAAACAGTTCGAGCCCGCGCTCCAGTATCGACAAATGTCCCTTGGTAAACGGATTGAACGACCCGGCGAACAGGGCCGTGCGTTGCTGCTTGTCAGGATATTTGTGAATCATCTTCCACCACCAGGTTGTCTATTATAAAATTCTGGCGTTCTATCGAGTTCTTGCCCATATAGAAACGCAACATCTCACCCACGCCGTCCTCCTTGTGGAGCGACACGCGGTCGGCACGCATATCAGCACCGATGAACCCACGGAACTCCTCGGGCGATATCTCTCCAAGCCCCTTGAATCGGGTAATCTCGGCATTCACCCCAAGTTTGTTTATCGCGGATATGCGCTCCTCATCCGAATAACAATAATATGTATCGTCCGGTTCCTCCTTCAGTTTCTTTCCGGTGCGTTTCGATGTTTTTTTGTTACGCACACGGAAAAGCGGGGTCTGCAATATATACACATGCCCCTTTTTCACCAGATCAGGGAAGAACTGCAGGAAGAACGTCAGCAGAAGCAACCGTATGTGCATACCGTCCACATCGGCATCTGTTGCTATTATCACCTTGTTATATCGGAGATTGTCTATACTTTCCTCGATGTTGAGCGCGGCCTGGAGCAGATTGAACTCCTTGTTCTCATAGACCATCTTTTTCGTCTTGCCGTAAGTGTTCTTGGGCTTACCGCGCAGAGAGAACACGGCCTGCGTCTCCACATTCCTTATCTTCGTGATTGAACCGGCCGCCGAATCACCCTCGGTTATGAATATCGACGACTCCAGTTTCTTGGCCTCGTCACCTTTCACGTCATTGAGATGCACACGGCAGTCGAGCAGTTTCTCGTTATGCAGATTTATCTTCTTGGCCTGCTCGCGTGCTTTCTTTGTCACACCGGCCATAGCCTTGCGCTCACGCTCATTGGCCTGTACCTTTTTCAGTATCACATCGGCCACAGCCAGCTCCCGGTGAAGATAGTTGTCAAGCTCCTTCTTTATGAAATCGCCCACATACTTGGCCACCGTCGGTCCATCCGGCCCCATATCGCGTGAGCCGAGCCTGGTCTTGGTCTGCGACTCAAACACCGGCTCCTCCACCTTGACCGATATGGCAGCCACTATACCGTTGCGAATATCCGAATACTCGAAATTCGACCGTCCGAAATAATCCTTTATAGTGCGCGAAAGCGCCTCCTTGAAGGCCGTCAGATGCGTACCGCCCTGGGTGGTATGCTGTCCGTTGACAAACGAATAGTATTCCTCGCCATACTGATTGGCATGCGTGAACGCCACCTCTATATCCTCCCCTTTAAGATGTATAATCGGATACAAGGGGTCGTTGGTCATCGCCTCGCCCAACAGATCCAGCAATCCGTTGCGCGACACATATTTCTTTCCGTTGAAATTTATTGTCAGACCGGTGTTGAGAAATGTATAGTTCTTCAGCAACGGCACAATGAACTCCTCACGGTAATGATAGTCACGGAAGAGAGTATTGTCGGGTGTGAACTGCACCAACGTGCCGTTAGGTTCGTCCGAGGGGACTATACCCGTTTCCGATATCAGGTTTCCGCCGCAGAATTGCGCCCGCATCATCTCCCCGTCGCGCACACTCTGTATCATAAAGTCGCTCGACAAAGCGTTGACAGCCTTTATACCCACGCCATTCAGACCCACCGATTTCTTGAAAGCCTTGTTGTCGTACTTTCCGCCGGTGTTCATGCGCGATGCCACCTCGACAACCTTACCGAGAGGCACACCGCGGCCATAGTCGCGCACCGTCACCGTGGTTTCGGTCACATCCACCTGAAGCTGGCGTCCGAACCCCATCATATACTCATCGATAGAATTGTCCAGCACCTCCTTCAGAAGCACATATATGCCATCGTCGGCACTCGAGCCGTCGCCGAGTTTGCCAATATACATACCCGGACGCCGGCGTATATGCTCGTTCCATTCCAGATGCACTATATTGTCCTCGTCGTACACCGCCGCCTGCATGCCGGCTCCATCATATTCTATTTCTTCTTCAGCCATATTCACTTATATATCTATGCAAAAGTAGCAAATTTTCACATCATTTCCATCATATATCCCCAAAAGCCCGCCAATGGTGAGAATTTACACGAAAACAAATGGATTTTACGGCTATTTGTTATATTTTTGCAGCAAATAAAACAATAGATTGCAATGAAACCCATCTACCGATACATAATCCCCGCAGCAGTAGCCGCCACAATGATGGCCTGCTCCCACACCCCGCAATGGACTGTCGATGGCAAAATAGAAGGAGCCGCCGACCGCACCATGATTTTTGAAGCCTCAGACAATGGCCGATGGTATCCTATCGACACCATCGACATAAATTCGGCCGGACAGTTCAAGGCATCGCACGACGCCGTAGGCTACCCCGACATATTCCGCCTGCGTCTTGATGGAATGAATCTGTATTTTCCGGTCGACAGCATTGAGACAATCACCGTAGTGGCCAAAGCCGATGCATTCGACACCGACTACACACTCGCCGGAACCACCGATGCTGAAATGCTGATGCACGTTGACCGTCGTGTTAACGATGTAGTGCGCCGCAACGGAGTGAAATCCATAAGCACCGACTCCACACTCAAACGTGAACTCAGCGGTATGCTGCTCGGCAATCCCGCCGGCATTGTATCCTACTATATCATAAACAAAAAGGTTGCCGGAGTGTCCCTGTTCAACCCTGCCGACAAATCCGACCTGCGCATTATAGGTGCCGTGGCCAATGCCTTCAACCAGTTCCGACCCACCGACCCGCGCTCATCCTATCTCAAAAACCTGTTCCTCTCCCACCGCATGCCCACTGCTGCGGCCGACACCATCCATGCCGATCAGATAGGCCTCATTGACATAGACCTCTACGACAACTCCGGCAAAAGACACTCCCTGCAGCAGACCGCCGACAACAACCGCGTTGTACTGCTCAATTTCACAGTCTACGGAGCCGACTTTTCACCCGCGCTCAATGTCGCGCTCAACAAACTTTACAAGCTGTATCACCAGCAAGGGCTTGAAATATATCAGATTGCTTTCGATGGCGATGAATATCAATGGCGCCAGTCGGCAAAGAACCTCCCATGGATCACTGTCTACAATTCTGCCGCCGATGCCGACCGCTACCTGATGCAATACAACGTCCCGGCTATCCCGACTGCGTTCATCATTAAAAACGGAACCATAGTTGAACGCATCTCCGATATCTCAAAAATAGAAAATGCCGTATCGGCCCACATGTAATCCGCCTTCATCTTGTAAGTCGCCATGCACCGCTCACCTTGTAAGAAACTGAAAATACTGCTGCTTGGCGACGCCAGTAACTTCCACAACGCCCTGCGCACAGGCCTGACACGTCTTGGCCATGATGTCACTGTGGCTTCAGCCGGAAGCTACTGGATGGACACCGAACGCGACATCAACCTGCGCCGTTATAACAACAAACTGAGCGGCGCCTGGCTTTGGTTTCGTCTACGCACCCGGTTGCTGAAAGAAATGAGTGGATTCGACATAGTATCCATAAGCAACCCCATATTTCTCAATCTGCGTCCTGAGAAAAACCGCTTTGCCCTCGACTTCCTGCGCCGCAACAACACATCCCTGTTTCTCACAGCGCTCGGCACCGACTCCGCCTATATCGATGCAGCCACCGACCCATGCGGCCCATTGCCCTACAATGAATGGGCTGTTCACGGCCAGCCCTCCCCCTATGCCATAGCCCGTCCCGACATTCTGCGCGACTGGCGCGCACCTCTTCTGCACAATCACTGCGATTACACCTACAGCATAATCGATGGAGCCGTCTCTGCCCTCTACGAATATCACCTTACATGCTCCACCATGCTGCCGGAATCAAAACTCGCTTACGGCGGCATCCCCATCGACACTGAATCCATAACACCGGTCGAACTGCCCGACCGCCCCGACAAAGTGATACTGTTTCTCGGCATGCACCGCGACCGTAAGATTGAGAAAGGCACCGACCGTATTCTCGCAGCCGCCCGCCGGGTGGAGGCGCGGCACCCCGGCAAATGCCGCCTCGACATTGTGGAGAATTTGCCCTACAGTCAATATCTACAACGCATGCGCTCGGCCCATGTGGTGCTTGACCAGCTATATTCCTACTCCCCCGCCACCAACGCGTTGCTTGCCATGGCCATGGGACTGAACACACTCAGCGGAGGAGAACCGGAATTTTACAACTTTATCGGCGAACGGCGCATGCGTCCCATTATCAACGCCATACCCGACGACGAAGCACTCGTGCGCACACTTGAAGAAGTGGTGACCCAACCCGAACTCCTGCGCCAGCGCGGCATCATAGGGCGCCGTTTTGTCGAGAAACACAATTCCTGCGAGATTGTCGCCAACCGGTTTCTCAACCAATGGACGTCGTGCATGTCACCACATACGCTCCGTTCCCTTTAGCATCCGCACCCCTTTAAGCATCCCCCGGAGCCCTTCGCCGGGACTGCTCATTCCGCTCCGGTACATACGCCATGCCTTAAGCGGTATGCGCAGCGGCCAAGTCATCGGATATCCCAGTTTTATCAGCGCCCCATTGGCATAATGTATCCCTGCTTCTGTAACACGCCGGTAGCCTGTCGACACATCGGGATGGTTCAATATCACATCAGGGAAATATCGGCAATTCAACTTCCGGCGACGTGCCGTAAGCAAAAACAGTGTATCCTCTCCACACAGAAACCGCCCCGACCCCGGGCCGAAATCAGGATGAAACCTCAGAAGTCCGGCACGCGACCCGCGCCTTATCGCCAACTGACATCCTCCAACATGGAAATTCTTAGGCATCACAGCAAGATCCAGTTCCCTGTCGGGAAACGGAGCACGGCCTGACGCCGTGCAATTGAACACAGCAAGCTCAACATCCAGGTTCTCAGCAAACCGACGCCTTACCATATCGAAAGCACCCGGGCTGTACACCACATCATCGTCGGCACACAGCACTATTTCGGCCGAGCAATGCTCCAACGCGTTGTTGCGGTTATGGCTCACCCCGCGGTGCTCCTCACGCACCACCGTCACATCCTCACGCACCAATTCCCGCGGCACTGCGGCTCCGCCATGCTCCTGCCACGATACCACATATCTCACGCCCTCCTCAGGCGCCATCAACATGCGCGCCACCCGGGCGGCTCCATCAGCCCCCCATGTCACAACAGCCACATCAAGCGTGGGCAATTCCTGTCCGGCAATGCTATTATCTTCCGCTCGGTTCATATGGCAAATATATGAACAATTGAGTGTGAAAGCAAGCCTTGGCTTGATTTTGTAGGGCGGAAGTATTATATAAAGAAACGCACCGGTGGAGTTAATCTACCATCGGTGCGGTCTTCAGTTTCGATGCTAAAGCCTACTTATTCTTATTGCAGGAGCATCCGCATCCGCCGCCGAACTGTTCACGTACCTTATCCTTGAAATCTTTGAACTGAGGTGCGAAATCTGCAAGCAGAGCCACGTCGGGATTCTTCTTCAGGACATGATGCATCAGACGCATTGCCACCACAAATTCCTTGGCGTGCTTGTCTTTTGCGAAAACACCCGAAGCCTTCACCTTATCTATCATAGCGGCAAGGTCATGATGACCGCTGAAATTGAAGTTGAACGCTTCACTCATTTTTCCATCCTTGGCTTCAATCACATTGAAGTAATACGACTTTTTTTCCTTATCCATAATTCTTTTTTTAAGGGTTAACTATTTCTTGTTGCGTAATACCTAAACATCACAGCCATCTAAAGGTTGGACTATAGACCGTTAACAAACACTAACAAGCATACAATATCCCACCACACATCATCGTTATACCACCATGTCACAGACCCCGACCATCACCATCGTCATTCCCGTAAGAAACCGCGCCGGCATCATACTCCGAACCCTTGAGTCCATACATGCCCAGACATTCCGGCCGCTACGGCTCATAATTGTCGACAACGCTTCTACCGACAGCACCCTCGACACCACACTCCGTTGGAAATCCGCACACGAATCGCCAACATTCGCAATCGACATATTCAGCGAACCCAAACCTGGAGCATCCGCCGCACGCAACCGTGGTCTGCGGGAGGTGACAAGCGACTATGTGATGTTCTTCGACTCCGACGACGAAATGCTCCCCACCCACATAGAGCGCATAGTCCGGTATCTCTCACAGCACCCCGACACCGACCTCCTGCGCTGGGACATAGGCATTGTCGACCCCGACGCATGGCTCTCGGTCAAGAGCCATCCGAAAGGCGATGAATTCATGCTCCACATGCTCCATGCCACACTTGCCACGCAACGGTACATAGTGCGCACATCCCTTTTGCGTGCCCGCGGAGCATGGGACGAGACCCTCTACATCTGGAACGACCTCGAGCTCGGCGCACGCCTGCTATCCGCCCCGATTAACACCGCATATCTCACCGGCGAACCCACCGTTCTGGTTCATCCCACCGAAATATCCATCACAGGTACTGACTATCTCTCCCGGACCGACGGCCACACACGCACATTAGCCAAAATCGAATCAATCCTGCCATCGGACCCGCAACACCCCCACAGGCTCGCGCTCGCTGCCAAACGAGCCATACTTGCAGGACTTTACCGCAAGGAAGGAAACCGCGATATAGCCTCACAGCTTCTTGCCAAGGCCAAATCGGCGCTGCCATGGCGCAAGCGCGTAATCCTGCACCTCATCTACACATCCGTCAGCCTCACCGGACATGGTGGAGCAGCCATCGCCGCGATGCTGTTAACGCCCGAAAAGCCCGACAAAAGAGTTAACGAGAGTTAACAACCCTTACATTCTGCATAACGGATGTTAAGCAAAAACCACTTTTGCCATCTCGGGCGTTACTTTATATAAGGAATGTGCCTACCTTTGTCGCGACATTTGACCAAAATATAAAGCATCATGTCAAACATATTGACCGACTTGATAAGCAAGCAGGCGCTCAAATATGGCTCCCGCGAGGCTTACAGATATAAAAACAACGGTGTCTGGGAATCGACATCTTGGACTGAACTGCAGAACACAACCGCGACGGTTGCCTGCGCATTGGAAATTATCGGCATCGAACAGTGCGATAACATCACCATCTTCTCGGCCAACCGTCCCGAAATCATAATCACCGACTTTGCAGCCTACGCCAACCGCGCAGTGCCCATCTCAATATATGCCACCAGCTCATGCGAGCAGGTTGAATACATTGTCAACGACTCCGGTGCTAAAATGATATTCGTAGGCGACCAGGCTCAGTATGCCATTGCTCGTAAAGCCATGGCCAATTGTCCGCGCCTCAAGCAGATTGTCACATTCGACAATGTGCCGCGGGATGCCGACGACACCACCACACTTACATTCAGCCAGTTCACCGAACTCGGCCGGAAAGCCTCCGAAGCATGCCGCCGGTCAGTGGAGCAACGCACTTTAGCCGCCACCCCCGACGACATTGCAACGATAATCTACACCTCGGGCACCACAGGCGAACCCAAAGGCGCCGTACTCCCCCACTCTTGCTTCAACGCCGCTTTGGAATTCCATGTATCACGTCTCACCATGCTCAGCGACAGCGACACCTCCCTATGCTTCCTGCCGCTAAGCCACATCTTTGAGAAGGCATGGACATACTTCTGCATGCACATGGGCATGAGGTTTGCCATAAACCGCGATCCGCGCGAAATCCAGCAGACCATCCAGGAAGTGCGTCCCACATGCATGTGCTCCGTGCCCCGCTTCTGGGAAAAAGTCTACACCGCGGTCCAGGAGAAACTCGCCGACATGAAGGGCGTGAAAAAATGGCTCGCCGCACGCGCCCTGAAGATTGGACGCCGGCGCAACATCGACTATATAAGGCTCGGTCGCAAAACTCCGTGGCTGCTCGAACAGCAGTACCGCTTCTTCGACAAAAAAGTATTCAACACCCTTCGCCGGGCTATCGGTGTGGAGAACGGCAACATATTCCCTACAGCCGGAGCGCCTCTGTCACCCAACATCGTTGAATTTTTCCACTCCTGCGGCATTAACGTCATGATTGGTTACGGCCTGTCCGAAACCACCGCCACCGTAAGCTGCTTCCCGTCTACTGGTTACGAGATTGGTTCTGTCGGCACACCGCTCGCCGGCGTGCAGGTCAAAATCGGCGATGAAAACGAAATCCTCGTCAAAGGCCCGACCGTAATGCGCGGATACTACAATAAACCTGAGGCTACAGCACAGGCTTTCACCCCCGACGGATGGTTCCGCACAGGCGACGCCGGCTACATCGATTCCACCGGCGCCATTGTGCTCACTGAGCGCATCAAGGACCTCTTCAAGACTTCCAACGGAAAATACATTGCCCCGCAGGCCCTCGAAAGCCGTCTCGGCGAGGACAAATACATCGAGCAGGTAGCCGTGATCGGCGACCAGCGCAAATATGTAACCGCAATCATAATCCCCGCGTTCGAGGCTCTCAAGGAGTATGCACGGAAAAAACACATCCAGTACCGCAACATGGAAGATCTCGTGAAGAACGCCGACATAAAAGCCATGATTGAGGAACGCATACAGAAGCTACAGGCCAACTTCGCCGGCTTCGAGCAGATAAAGAAATTCACCCTCCTTCCTCAGGAATTCACAATGGAGGCCGGAGAACTCACTAACACCCTCAAGATTCGCCGCCCCATAATCAACAACCGCTACGCGCGCGAGATTGAAGCAATGTATGCCTGATTCAAGGCTCATATCGACATTAATCACATCAATTATAATATCAACCATTCCCGATGATTACACAGGAACAGCTAAAAGAGACTTTTGAACGCAAGCTCGCGTTGAGGAGGTATCTTTGACGTCGACAACAAGAAAATACAAGTAGAGGAAGAAGAACTCCGCACTCATGTGCCCGACTTCTGGGAGCACCCGAAAGAGGCACAGATTCAGATGAAAAAAATCAAGGACCTTCAGGCATGGATTGACGGATATCAGGAAGTGGCCGATGCTGTCGACGAGCTTGAGGTGGCCTGGGATTTTGTCAAGGAGGGAGCCATGGACGAGGAAGAACTCGATGCCATGTATGCCGATGCCATCGACAAAATCGAGAAACTCGAGTTGCGCAACATGCTCCGTCGCGAGGAGGACAAACTTGGTGTCGTGCTCAAGATCAACTCAGGAGCCGGAGGAACAGAGAGCCAGGACTGGGCTTCGATGCTCATGCGCATGTACCTCCGCTGGTGCGAACGCCGTGGCTACAAGACATCCATTGCCAACATTCTCGAAGGCGATGAGGCCGGAATTAAATCCTGCACCATCAACGTCGAGGGCGACTTTGCCTACGGCTACATGAAAAGCGAGAACGGCGTTCATCGTCTGGTGCGCGTGTCGCCCTACAATGCCCAGGGCAAACGCATGACATCCTTCGCATCTGTTTTCGTCACCCCGCTTGTCGACGACACCATTGAAGTCCGCGTTGACCCCGCGCTTCTCTCTTGGGACACATTCCGAAGCGGTGGTGCCGGCGGACAGAACGTCAACAAAGTGGAATCGGGCGTACGTCTCCGCTACCAGTTCACCGACCCCTATACCGGCGAACAGGAAGAGATTCTCATCGAAAACACCGAGACCCGCGACCAGCCTAAGAACAAGGAAAACGCCATGCGGCAGCTCCGTTCCATACTCTACGACAAAGAACTCCAGCATCGCATGCAGGAACAGGCCAAGATTGAAGCCGGAAAAATGAAAATCGAATGGGGCTCGCAGATTCGAAGCTACGTGTTCGACGACCGCCGCGTAAAAGACCATCGCACAGGCCATCAGACATCCGATGTCAACGGCGTGATGGACGGCGACCTTGATGGATTCATAAAAGCCTACCTCATGGAATTTGCCGGCAACGAAGACCAGCAATCCTGACCCGTTCCCCCTCCGAATAGACACACATAACTCAACCCTGCCCCACAAAGGCGGGGTTTTGTCGTTCTAAACCACCTATTCCCGACTACAAGCCAATCCTCCACCTATCCCCGCGCTTCCATTTGCGAAATAACTGAACCATCGCAAGTTGTGTCCCGATTTGTCAACAGTAAAATTGTGCTAAAATTTGTTTTTTTAACTAACATCCATTATCTTGCGGAACTCACTAAAAATACACACCATGAAAAATAAGAGCACCTACATGCAACGAAAATCATTATTCGGACTAATGACAATGTGTGCCATTTCATTTATGGCATGCGATAACGACAAATCGTCAGAACCGCCATTGCCACCCGACCCGGTGTTAACTCCTGAAGCCCTTACCGCCGAACTGCGTCCGGTGCTTTCCGAAGGCAAACGATGGGTGTTTGAAGACAGCTACCGTAATATTTACGATGGAAGCACCTCAACATTGACATACACCGGAGTTCTTGATGGCGATACTGAGGCCGGAGGCCTTGCGGCAAAAAAAATCAGATTATATTCCGAAGATGGGCAGGAATTCGGGACACCCATTGTGCGACGCGAGGAGAATGGCAATGTTTACCGGTACTGGTATTTCAACGATGGCTACGATATGCATGAAATATGGGGACTGAGCTACAACATAACCCCACAGAACGATGTAACCATTGTAACACCCAAAAGCCATATCATCACCATAAGCCGCGGCACAATCGTGCTTCAGGGAAAAACTCGCCGTGCCATAAAGGTGTGGGTCGATTTTAACGAAAAGCATCGCTATCCTTACGATTATGTAGTGGAAGGCATAGGCCCGCTGTTTGGCTCAGAGCCTATCTATTCATATAGTCTGGTCTCACATGGGCCTGAAAATACAGTCCTTGATTATTCACGCCTGCTGGAATGCTACGATGGCGAGGAGAAAATCTACGACCATCGCGAGTTCAACGATGCCCTGTACGTGCCTGAAGTAGTGTTTACCGACATTGACCTGCAACAGTGATCTGATTCCCCAGTATTTATTCACCCGCCCCATTCGTCCCATCAAGCCAATTCCCGCACTTCGCTTGCAAAACACTCACTCATAACAGACAGGCGGCATCCCCGTAATGGGAATGCCGCCGTAAATTTTATAGTTGACCTATGTCGGTTGTGGGTTACTTGCTTTCGCTGACTTTGTTATAGCGGGCGTTAAGACCCGAAATCACATCATTGGTCACATCAAGCGCAGGGTTGAAATAAACACCGGCCGACTTGAACAGTATCGCATCATAGCCCTTCTTCGCATTGTAGTCCTTGATAAACGATTGGAGCGAATCCTGGAACTGCTGCTGCTGCTGAGCCATCTCCATTTCGGTGTTGCGCTGCAGATTTGCCAGATAATTCTCGGCATCCTGCTGCATTTTCTGGAACTTGGCCACATCTGCATTGTAAGAAGCCTCCGACAGATAACCGTTCGAGCGGGCCTTCTCCTCTATCTGAGTGCCAAACTTCTGGAGCTCGGTTGCTCTCGACTGACGCGCGCTCTCCACCTTGCTGAATGCACGTATCGAAGCCTCCTTGAAATCCTTGGCAAGATTGTAGTTGGCCATTATAGAATCCTCATCTATATATCTGATGTTGATTGTTGCTGCTTTGCTGTCAGTCGCGGCGACAGAATCTGAAGCGGCTTCAACGGTTTCTGCTGTTGAGTTGCCGGCGCACGACCCGAAAGCGAGCAATATGCCGAGCGAAACTGTGGCAAGAACTAAATTTTTCATTGCGATAATAAAAACGGTATTAAACGGTTCAATAATTCATTTTTCATTGTCAAGCGCACAACCTATGTTCCGCCTGCGGAGCGCCGGCACATCCTTGACATGTCCGGTGGGAAATTTGCCGTTTTTAACAAACAGCACCCGCACACCTAATAAAAGTACGGCTATCAGCAACAAAGCTATGGTAAGCAGTAGCAATTTCATGGGTTCAATGAGCTTTTGCAGTGCAAATATAGGAAACGTGGGAGAATTTTTTGCCATAAGTCAATTTTATTTTGTAACTTGTGGTGCTCTTAGCTCACTTTTTAACAATATTTTCAATTAACACAGCTGCCCGCAGCCGTTATATAAAACGTAAAACCAAAATATCAATAAAATGAAAGTTTCAGAACTCAAGCCCACACGGGTATTCTCAATCTTCGATGAGATCACTAAGATACCCCGTCCATCAAAAAAGGAGGAAAAGATACGCGCCTACCTTCTCGACTTCGCAAAGAAGCACAATCTTGATGCAAAAACCGATGCCGTAGGCAATGTCGTAATAACCAAACCCGCCACACCGGGCCACGAAAACGCCCCCACTGTCATATTGCAGGGACACATGGACATGGTGTGCGAGGCCAACGACAAATCCTTCAACTTCGAGACAACTCCTATCACCACTGTGGTAGATGGCGAATGGGTACGTGCCGAGGGAACAACCCTCGGAGCCGACAACGGAATTGGTGTGGCTGCATCTCTGGCCGTACTGACCGACCCCGACTTGGTTCACGGTCCGCTCGAAGCTCTGTTCACCATGGACGAGGAAACCGGCATGACCGGAGCTTTCGGTCTTGGCGAAGATATGATCAACGGTGACATCCTGATAAACCTCGACTCGGAAGACGATGCCGAACTGTTTGTAGGCTGTGCCGGAGGTGTGGACACTGTATGCACATTCCACTACAACCGCTCATTCGCGCCCAAGGACTTCCACTATTTCAGAATAGCCGTGGCCAAAGGTCAGGGTGGACACTCCGGTGGCGACATACACCTCGGACGAGCCAATGCCAATAAGATTCTTGCCCGCTTCCTGTTCGACCTTTCGAAAGAGCACGAGATAGCCATTTCCGAGATTGATGGCGGAAATCTTCGCAACGCCATTCCCCGCGCAGCCCATGCCGTGGTCGGTGTACACACCTCTCATAAGGAATCTGTACGTGTGGCGCTCAACAAATATGCCGCCGACATCGCCGACGAGTATGCCGGAATCGAACCCACACTCGAAATCACCATGGAGAGTGTCGATGTACCCGACTTCTGTCTTGACACCGAATCTGCAATATCGCTCGTCCGTGCCGTATATTCCGCACCTCACGGCGTAGTGTCCATGAGCCGCGAGATAGAAGGGCTCGTAGAGACCTCTACCAATCTTGCCTCGGTAAAGATGGGTACTGACAACACTGTTGTGGTCACCACAAGCCAGCGTTCGTCGGTCAACTCCCGCAAATGGGATATCGCCAATCAGGTAGAAGCCCACTTCCTCCTCGCTGGTGCTGAAGTGAAACATGGCGAAGGCTACCCCGGTTGGAAGCCCAACATGCAGTCACCCATCATGGCCATTGCAAGCGAGGCCTACAAGGAACTCTATGGTGTGACACCTAAAATAATGGCCATACACGCCGGTCTGGAATGCGGACTCTTCCTGGAGAAGTATCCCCATCTCGACATGGTGTCGTTCGGACCTACACTACGCGATGTGCACTCGCCATCCGAACGCATGCATATCCCCGCCGTAGAACGTTTCTACGAACAGCTCAAGCTCACCCTTACAAAGGTGGCCGACCTCAAGAAATAAACCTACAATACTAAATCAAGCCGCAGGTCACAAATCACCCTGCGGCTTGATTCTTTTTTATAACACATCCAGCCATGAAACATCCATTAGCCTGCTCTCTGGCCATAATAACACTGATTTCCACCGCAAATATACATGCCGAGATACCTGCCGATTCAACCAATATAGCAAAAGAGGCGGTAACACAGCCCACTGATTCCATACCGGCTGAGACACCGGCCGAGATTATACGTCTCACCGACGAAGATTACCGCCGCGTGGCCGAGGAACTTGGCGTGGAGACTGCGGCCATAAAAGCGGTGGTGGACATCGAGGCCGGACGCGCCCACCAAGGATTCTTCGCCCCGGGAAAACCGATTGTCAACTTCGACCTCACCATGTTCCGCCGTTTTGCCGCCAAACGCAAGCTCAACCTGTCGCGCTACGGAGGTTCGCACGCCGAAGTGTTCGCACGTCCCAATGCCCGGCGCCACGGCTCTACGCAGGCCGCACAGCAAGTCAGATTGCAGAAAGCACGTTCCATCGACGAAGTAACGGCAATAGAAGGCACCTTCTGGGGAATGTTCCAGATCGGGGGATTCAACTGGAAGATATGCGGATGCAAGGATATACACGAATTTGTCGAACGCATGAGCCGTTCCGAACTCGAACAGCTCGAACTTTTCGCTGCTTTCATCAAGCATCTCGGCTACGACAAATATCTGCGTAATAAAAACTGGGCGGCATTCGCCTCTCGCTATAACGGACCGTCGTATGCCCGCCGCGGCTATCACACGAGAATGGCCGCAGCCTACGCCCGTCACAAAAAAGAGGAGAAAAACAGCAAATCCTCTGCCTCAATCACATCAACCACACAAGAACAGCCGACAGCACCGACACCGAAAGCGAGCTCAGAAGAGCACTCCACACAAGCCGACGGCCGGGATTGATTCCGCATTTCATCTTCAGAACCACACCTACTGTCACTGCATAGATTAGATACCACAACGTGAACGACACGCCCACTGCCCTGATGCCGCCCAATGTGTATGCTATTGAGGTAAGGCACAGACATACGGCGCAACTCGTCAATTCAGTAAAAAGATACAGCCGTCCGCGGCCGCCGGCAATCAACACGAAAGCCATGCACCACGACACTCCCCTCAACACAAGTCCGGGAGCCGCCAACCTGACAAAAGGCACCACCTCTTCAAATTCCGCGCTATAAAGCAGACGAACTATCCATGGTGCCAACACAACCATGAGAGCCGCGAGAGGAGCCACAATAAGCAACGTTATCCCGGCCTGATGACGCATCATCACCGTAACCCCGCGCATCCCGCCGCGGCATGCCGCCGAAATGCGCGGATAATACTCCATGCCAAGTGCTGTGAACACAATGCCGGCATATCTCACCGAAAGGGTGAATCCGCTCTGATACAACCCCATGTCGCTTTCACCACCGCAATGATTGATATACGACAGTATCAGGTAGCTCACCATCCACGTGCATGCCGACGAAACCGTGACATATAATCCCAGTTTGGTAAACTCCTTCATCAAAGTCCGTTCAAGCGTCCTGTCCACCGTCACCTTGCGTGTTCTCGGCGCAAAAGCCATATAGCATGCAGCCATTATCACACTGCCTGTAATCAGAATAGGCACAATCGAATCAAAACGCCACACATAAACCATGGGCATGGTCACGGCAAGCATAAGCACCATACCCCACATCGAGGCCCGGGCTATGCGTCGCAACGCCCCGCTACCCTGCATCACCGCACCGTCACGCGCCACACTCACCGACAATGCCACACTCACCGACAATGCCATAAAAGCCCACGAATGTGTCATATCGCCGAATGTAAGAACGCTCAGCAATGGCGACAACACTATAGTAACCAACAATCCTATAATGGCAAGTATATTACCATAGCGGCGCACCACCGATATTATAGCCGGCAGCTGTGATTCACCGGCTGCCGCCATGCTGCGCACCGTACTCGTGCGCAATCCCAGCTGCGCCAATGCCGACATCATCTCTATCACAGAATTGTACAGCCCTATCAGGCCAACACCTGTGGCGCCTACCCACAGTGCTATCAGCTTGGTTCTCACCACCGAACATGCCATCGACAGCACCTCCACGCTGCCAAACAGACTCATGGCGCGGAGTATGCGGCGGGTGAGCGGAGAAATTTTATTGACATTACCCATTCACAACCTCTATTTCACCCACGAAAGCGGATTTAGTTTGGTTCGCTCCTTACGTATCTCGAAATGCAGTTCAGTCTTGCCGGTATCGGCATTACGCCCTATGGTACCGATATCCTGATTGGCCTTGAGCTTATCTCCGTTCTTTACATTGATGGATGTGAGATTGGCATAAATGGATATATAGCTTCCATGGCGCACCATCACCACTATGCCATAACCATCCTGTCTGAACACCCCCGACACCGTACCGTCGAATATTGCTCTCGCTTTTGTTCCCGACGACACTGCGATATCAACTCCGGGGTTATCAGTCTCCACGTATGCCAGATCAGGGTGTTTCTGACGGCCGAAACCGCGCACTATAGTATATGCTCCACGCACCGGAAACAACAGACGGCCACGATTGCTCTCGAAATTGCCTGTGAGCACCCTGTCGGGATCGGCCATGGCTATAAGCGGTTCCTTGGACGAGGACTTTGTTCCCGAAGCGTTGTTCCCGCCACCTTTTCCACCCTTTCCGGCATCTTTCTTTGCCCTTGCCTGAGCAGCCTTGCGTTCACGTTCCTGCTGTCGCTTCTGTTCGGCCGCAATCATCCGGTCGAGATCGCGGTCAAGCTGACGCAGACGCTGCTCGTTCTTTTTCAGGACACTCTTTAATGTGCGCTCCTCCTTTTTCAACTGAGCCTGTATTTTCTCCGACTCCTTCTTTTTCCCTTCAAGTTGACTTTGGGCGGCATTCAGCGACGACAGTGAACGGCGCTGCTGTTCATGCAGCGTGCCGAGCCGTGTCCGCTTCTCGGCAACACGTCCGGCAGTTGCGGCAATCTCCCGCTCCTTGCGTCCGCGCCACCGCGATATCTCCTGCATGTAGCGCAGGCGTGCATGAGCCTTGGCAAATGTCTCCGACGAAAATATGAATCCGAGCATATCCATCGCTCCGCGGTTGCCCTGCATACGCCGCAAAGCCTTGGCATAATCGCGCCTCAGTGTCTCAAGATGCGCATTCAGAATCTCAATTGAATCGCCGGCGTCGCGCAACCTTCGGTTTATGGAGTCAAGCTCGCTGCGCATCCGGTCTATCTCCCGGTTCTTGGCCATTATATCGCCCCGCAACTGATTCAACTGTTTAAGATTCTTCTCCGTGCGCTCGGTGTTTTCGGTCAACTTGCGCGATGTTTCCTTGATTTTTTTCTGTGTGGCCTGCTGCTCCTTCTTCACATTGCCTATAGTGCGCTGCTTGGCAGCATGCACCGGCAAGCACAGCGCTACCGACGCTATCCATAAGCATACAAGACGAACACACAGCCTCATCATACCGGAATATCAGCTACAATGTTTTCAACTTTTTCATAATTTCCGCCGCTGTAATCCTGCGGTAGCCCGACGGAATTGTGATGTCGCGCAGTTCCACGTCGTCATTCCACCGCGCTTTCGACAGATTCCACTCCAAGGCAACGGCGATATCGGTCTTCGCACTTCTCACCTCCACACCGACCGACTCGGCCATAGGGCCGAACGGAGTAGCGAATGGGGCCCCATATATACAGTTCACGGGGTTATGTCCACCGCTGCTCACCACAAGGGCTGTCAGCGCCGAGGGGGGATTGAAGGCGAAACCATAGGCTATACCATCGGCAGGTGGCAGCGGAGTGCACGACCATCCATTGCCATCGGGAAACACATCATAATCCCAGGCTGTCTTCTTCATCACTGAAACATCAGCGTCTCCGAGCTGAAACAAACGGCCGAGCAGCAGGTCCTGAACATTGGCCACCGTGGCGGGAAATCCGCCAAGAAATGTATCTATGCGTTCCGCGATATAAGCTTTGGAATGTTTGTCAAGCACCACCACCGAATCGCCGGTAAGCTGGAGCACACCAATCTCCATTCCGAAAAATTTCAACGACAGGGTCACACTTTTGTCCCGCTCAAAAACAGCCGTACCCGACACCGAGATGGATTTGGGCGATGAAATACGCACCGTCATCGGCACACGCACGCGTTCCCACCGGCCATAGCCCGACACCACCTGCTGTAAAAGAGTTGAGGCCTGAGCCTGCGATGTCACCTTTTCGTCTGAAATCTGATACTGATGCTGTCCGGCCGACGGCTCTTTGGCCGAACGGCATGCATCGAAACCAAAAAGCATCAGCGCACAGATGCAGCATTTTATTATGTGTGATATGATATGTCGCATTGCTTGGAGAATATGATAATGAGGCTATCGGTTTTTACTTGAAGAAAAATGTACGGTGCTTGACCTTGCGCCGGAGAAGATCGTTGGAGGAATCCAACTCAAGAGCACGTTTCCAGAAGTCGAGCGCACCATCGGGGTCGCCGTTCATGAAATATATATCGCCGGCATGCTCAAGCATATCGGCAGTCTCTCTTTCAGAACTTTCGAGTGCCGCATCTATGGCCTCCTTGGCCTCGGTGTAATTTTTCATCTTGAACAGCACCCAAGCATAGGTATCGAGCGAGGTGTCGTCGTCGGGCTTCTCGGTTATCACCCGCTTTATCATGGTGAGAGCCTTGTCGAGATCGCGGTCCTGACATGCCATGTAGTATGCACAGTTGTTAAGCGCCAGCAGATTGTCGGGATTCATGCTCAACGCCTCCTGATAATAACGGAATGCAGAATCGGTCTGCTCCGAGCTGTAATATGTATCGCCCATGGCCGAATATATCTCCGAACGTTTCTCCATATCGGCCGAATCGGTCAGCTCGAGCGCTTTTCCAAGATATGATAGAGATGCGGGATAATCCTTTTCGCGCAGTTTTCCGGAAGAGGCCATCAGATAGAAATCCATATCATCGGGGAAATACCGCATAGCCGCTGACAATGTCGACATCATCTTCTGCATGTCGCCAATCTCATAATACAGACTGGCAAGAGCCTTCCACCGCTGCGCGTCCGACGGGTCGGAATCGAGAGCATAATCTATCTGTTCGGCAGCGCCCGGATAATCGCGTATGGCCATAAGGTAATCGCCATATAGATTGCGCACATCCACTTCGTGAGGATATTGGTCGATAAGAGTGTGGAACAGCGATGTGATACGCTGATGCTGAGTGGAATCGGTGTACAGATCAGCAACATATTCGCGCAGAATGCCAAGTTTAGGCTCCATGTCAAGGTCGGGTTGACGCAGAGCGTTAAACACTTCACGGTCGTAGCCCACGCTATCGCCTATGTTTTTATAATATCCGGCCTTGTGATAATAAGCCAGACCGCTCGTAGGGTCTATTTCGAGAGCCCGGTCAAAGTAAGCAAGCGCCGAATCATTGTTTTCGTAGGAGGTGAATATCGAGCCCATTATTATATTGTAGGGCACCGACTGTGGGGAAGAATCGAGCATGCGGTGAGCCTCGCGCAACACAGCGGCCGTATCGCCCATCATATTGTAGAGCTGTATCTTTCTTGAAAAGATATTGACATCATCGCCCTCGCGCATCTCTATCGAATCGTATATGGCAAGAGCCCTGCGGATATCATCGGCACGTCCCGACGCGGCAAGCCGGTCGGCGTATGAACCGCCAACGTCGGTACGGTCGGGGAAATGACGGTACAGATTGCCGAGTGTGGCCACAGCCTCGGCATTGTCGCCCATCTGCGACGCAAGCGAGGCATACATCACCCCCGCATAGAAATCGTCGGGAGTTTTATTCACATAATTCCTGACACGCTCCATACCTCCGGCCACCATGGAACTGTCGCCGTTGCTTTCAAGTATCATTTTCAGACCGCGCTCCTTGTTTAAAAAATTATCTGCGGGATTAAGGTCAGACGCATACTCGACAAGCGAATAATAAGCATCGTTCTTCCCATCACCCTTCAGGCGGAGCGCCTCGAGATATACATAGTCGGCTTTGCGGACATCGCGTTCAGATTCCGGCACACGTTTGCCCCACACGGCCTGCGACATGCCGAGCACCAATACGGCCATCACGGCCACTGACTGATTTATACGTTTGATATTCAATACTTGAAACTGTTATAGTGATTTAACGGCCGGAGCGTCAGTCCTTGCCGGTGTGCCCGAAACCACCTTCGCCGCGGAGAGTGCTGTCAAGCGTATCCACCTGCTCCCACTCCACTTGCGAATAGCGTGTCACCACCATCTGGCATATACGCTCTCCGTTATTGATAACAAAGGGAGTATCGGAAAGGTTGATTAATATAACCCCTATCTCTCCACGGTAGTCGGCATCGATTGTTCCGGGAGTGTTCACCAAAGTTATGCCGCTTTTCAATGCCAGACCGCTACGCGGACGCAACTGGCATTCATAGCCTTGCGGAAGGCTGATACGCACCCCGGTGGGTATGAGGGCACGCTGCATCGGCATCAAAGTGACAGGGCTTTCCAATGAGGCCCGCAAATCCATGCCGGCCGACAGCGGAGTGGCATAGGCCGGCAGGTCTCCGCCCGAGGCGTTGACTATCTTTACTTTTACTGTATCCATATTTTTCAGAAGCTTATACCGAGACGCACACAAGCCATACTCAGGCCATTGATGTCGCACCATTCGTCGCTTTTCTGGAATGAACGCATTCCATTATATACGTAGCTCAGTGCGAGATACGAAGTGAATGAACGGCCGCGGGCAAGGTTAATGCCGATGCCGGGCGACAGATACAGACGTGTGGTCTGCTTGCTGTATGTAACATTGTTGAATACGCATCCGGCACGTAGGTCCATGAAGAGGAGAGTGGGACGCGAACTGAAGCCGGTGCGCAGCAAAGCGTAGACAGGGAACGACCGCGTGGCGTTGCTTACCATCATGTTAACTCCGGCACCGATACCGAGCACATCTATCGAATTGCTTTTATATCCGAAAAAAGCATCGAGATTTATGGTCGACATGTCGTTGCTGGTAAGGTCAATGGCTCCTCCGGCTTCAGCACCCCACACGAAGTGTTCGAGAGCCGACGGCACAGCCGATTCGGAAGCACGGACTGACAATACGGGAATAAGAGCGAGCAATAGCAGTAAAATCTTTTTCATAATGTAATGATGAAATGCAAATATACGAATAAGTAGGGTGCAATGCCAAATTTATTTGAGCATTGCCGAGCAAAAGTATATTGGCAGCATGTCAAATATACTATTTTTTCAAACGGCAGGCGACCACCGCACCGCTACTCGCTAGCGACATGCAAGCCCAGTTCTTCCGCTCGGTGAAACCCTCCATACGCAAACCGCACCGCTTAGCCACCTCTTCCACCACCGGGATATCCTCGACATAGAAGCCGCTGAGCAGCACTCTCGCACCGGGTGCGAGATGCCGTGAATAGGCAGGCAGGTCGGCAGTTATCACATTGCGGTTTATATTGGCCACGAGCACATCGGCCTTGAAGCCCACCTCATCCAGACGCGAACAGTCGCCAAGCAGAATGTTTATTTCATCGTGATTGTTAAGCTGCTTGTTATCGAGCGCGTTAAGGTAAGCCGGCTCATCAATCTCAATACCGGCCACAGGTGCCGCGCCACGCATGGCGGCGAGTATGGCCAGAATACCGGTTCCGGTGCCCATATCAATCACAGCCTTGCCTTCGAGCTCAAGCTCAAGCAGACGTGATATAATGAGCCATGTGGTGGAATGGTGTCCGGTGCCGAATGCCATTCTGGGGTCAATTACAATATCGTAATCGCATTCAGGGATGTCGGTATGGAAAGAGCTGTGGATAACACATTTATCGGCCACTACTATCGGCTTGAAATAATTTTTCTCCCATTCGTGGTTCCAGTCGCGCCCCTCCACCATGGTCACAGTCCATGTGTGTGTGCAATCAAACGGCATGGCATCAAGAGCCTGCTCGCATTCGGGGGTATACGCATCTTTACGTATATAGGCCACCAGCGCGTCGGCTTCAGGCACAAAACTCTCAAAACCGGCATCGGCAAGCAGGGCCGCCGCCACATCGGTTATATCCTCGCTGCAAGGGGTGAGACCGATTCTCACCTCCATGTAATCGTTCATAAATCGTGATGAATGTTAATTAGGTTGATTGACTGTCTACGCCGGCACAAATCTATTTGCGGTGGCGTGTAAGTTTGAACAGTTTCGTGCCGATACGGAACGCAATCACGGCATAGTCTATATAGCTGAGGCTACCGAGTATTTTCCCCATTATACCGTTACGCGCACCCATGCCGGGAATGCTTTCCCGCGCCTGACCCGCATCGTGCATCAGTCTTGCCTTGGCAATCTCGCAGCGTGCCAACATGTAGGCGCGCCGGTAGCGAAGTTCGTCGATAGTGTACCCCGGCCAGTTGGCCGGTTCCATGTCGCTATGTTTTGGCAATTTTTCCATATAAGATAGCTCTAAGAAAGTATAAGCCGCGACACGAACCGCGACACCGGATTGATGAACAGAGGCTTGCGGAGCAGAAACAGCAAAACCATCATGGCAATATAGACAACAGCCACGATGCCACATCCCCAGGCCATGCCTATGGACTGACCAATCCACTCGGCCAAAGCCACAGACAGAAATATAAGCGCCACCATTGCGAGGGAAAAGACTACGAAAGCCACAGCCACAGCCGAAAGCAATACCGAGAGTTTTTCGGCAGCCGTAAGCTTGGCATATTCTATTTTAAGAGTGGCATAGTCCTTTCCTTGCTGCCACAGACGGCTGAAGGAGTTTTCTTTTTCAGACATAAACAGGTCGTGTTAATATAGAAACGGCATCAGAGGAGTTGCGACCAATCAAGATAAACCATCATATCCGCCCGCGGCCGCACGCATCGTGAGCCTGAGACCCACATACACGTACGGCTGATGCGTTGCAGACATGAGAAGCATTCCTGATATTACGCCTCTCCCGAATGTCAATCCTCGATATCGGCAGTAAGCTGCTCAACCAAGGCGTCGATCTCGCTTTCAGTGCAGAGAATGCCTTTTTTCTCAAGGATTTCCTTGATGCGGCGACGAAGGTCGGAGCCTTTCTGAGGAGCGTAAAGCAGCGCCACACCGGCACCTACAATGGCGCCACCGAGAAATGCGTATAAAATACTTTGTGTACTCATGTGATTCTGGAATAAAACGGGTTAGTTACTGTGGGTAAATCATTTCATATCGAGCTGCTCAGCCAATTCATCGGCCAGCTCTTCCATCTTGTCCTTCTTGAGGTTGATACCTTTGGATTTCAAGAATTTGACAATCTCCTTACGGGTGTTCTCACCCTTTTCGGGAGCGAAAAGCAAACCTACCGCGGCGCCGGCAATGGCTCCGCCTACTACAGCCAGGATAATGTTAAGGGGTTTCATATCGTAAATATATTTGAAATTTGATTTTACGTGAATATAACAACCATGATGCCACAAAAGATTTACGGGCGCTGAAAAAAACAGCCTGTGGCAATCAGGTTTGTGGTGGCTAAATTAACATATTGGGCTTAACATTCCAAAAAAATAAGGCTTTTTCTGCCGCTAATCATATCCTAACCCTTTTATAATAAAATATAAGATGTAACTTTGTAAGCGATAGACTCCGAACACGGAACAAACATTCAATCATTAACATAAATCCATGAAAAAAATTCTGACCTCCGTGCTGGCGGCAGCGTGCATAGCCACAGGCTGCACAAAGAAAATCCAGCAAGAAGCCGATTACCGCGTGGTTCCGCTACCCCTGGAAATAATTCCGGGCGACTCAACCGCCACGTTCACACTCTCGGAATCGACCGTGATAGCTTATCCGGCCGACAACGACACATTGCGCCGCAACGCCGAACTGCTGAGCGAATATCTCGAGACCCTTACCGGCTCGCAGCTTCAGCTCACCACCGACGCGCCCGCAACCAATGCCATCGTTCTAAGCACAGGGCTCGACAACAGCAACCCTGAAGCCTACAGACTTACTGTCAATCCGGAAAATATAACCATAGAGGGAGCATCGGCAGCAGGCAACTTCTACGGCATCCAGACTCTCCGCAAGTCCATTCCATCGGCTGCCAAGCAGACAGTGCTGTTCCCCGCCGTCACCATCAACGACCAGCCACGGTTCCCCTACCGCGGAGCCCATTTCGACACTTCGCGCCATTACTTCCCGGTAGATTCCATAAAGGAATTCATCGACATGCTGGCGCTGCACAACATAAACCGCTTCCATTGGCATATAACCGACGACCAGGGATGGCGCCTTGAAATCAAGAAATATCCTCTTCTCACCGAGATCGGTTCCAAACGCGAGGGAACATGCGTGGGTCACGACTTCGAGACCTCCGACAGCATACCCTACGAGGGATATTACACTCAGGAAGAAGCCAAAGAGATAGTGAAATATGCGGCTGACCGCCACATAACCGTAATACCGGAGATAGACCTCCCCGGCCACATGCTCGGAGCACTGGCAGCCTATCCCAACCTTGGATGCACCGGCGGCCCATACAAGGTGTGGCAACGCTGGGGAGTGGCCGACGATGTTCTTTGTGCCGGCAACGACTCAACCCTGCAGTTCATCGACGATGTGCTGACTGAGGTAACCGAAATATTCCCCTCGGAGTACATACATATCGGTGGCGACGAGTGTCCGAAAGTGCGCTGGGCCGAATGCCCCAAGTGTCAGGCCCGCATAAAGGCCCTCGGACTCAAAAAGGATTCCCACAGCACCGCCGAGCAGAAACTCCAGAGCTACGTGATGGAGCATGCCGCCACTACACTTGCCGGACTTGGCCGCAAGATGATAGGCTGGGACGAGATAATAGAGGGTGGACTGTTTCCCGGAGCCACAGTGATGTCGTGGCGTGGTGAAGAGGGTGCCGCCGAAGCTGCCCGCCAGGGTCACGACGCGATACTCACCCCCACAAATTTCTGTTATTTCGACTATTCGCAGTCGCAGGATCTTGACAGCGAACCCCTCGGCATAGGCGGATTTGTACCGGTATCGAAAGTTTACAGCCTTGAGCCCACAGGACACCTGAACGAGGAACAGGCCAAACACATACTCGGCGCACAGGCTAACCTGTGGACCGAATACATAAAAACATTCAGCCACGCGCAGTATATGGAGCTCCCCCGCCTTGCCGCAATGTGCGAGGTGCAGTGGACCCAGCCCGAAAAGAAAGATTTCACAGATTTCACAAAACGCCTACCCCGCATGATAGCTCAATATGACGCATTGGGCTACAACTACGCCACCCATATATTCGACATACAGGGTGGACTGGAATCAGATTCAGACAATCATGTGATAGTGGCAAACTTCCGAACCATAGACGACGCTCCGATTTATTACACTCTCGACGGCAGCGAACCCACCGAAACCTCGGCTATCTACACCGAGCCTGTGGTTCTTGACAAATCGTGCACCATCAAGGCTGTGGCACTGCGCCCCTCGGGAGCATCGCGCTTGTTCTGCGACAGTGTGTCGTTCAACAAAGCCACCTCGGGTGCTGTAACTCTTGAAACTGAGCCCCACTCACGCTACCGTTCGACCGGTCCGGCGCTGCTCACCGACGGACGCTTCGGAGCATCGAGCTTCAACACAGGCGAATGGATGGGCTTTGAGGGTGTGCCTATGATAGCCACAGTTGACCTCGGCTCGGAGCAGGAAATATCGTCAGTAACCATGCGTATTCTTCTCAACACCCCCAACTGGATTTTCGATGCCCGCGGCATAAAGGTGGAGGTGTCGGCTGACGGCAAGACATTTAAGGAAGTGGCTTCGGAAGAGTATCCCGTGATGACCAAGGAGACAATAGACATTGCCACCCACGTTATCAAATTCGCTCCTGTAGCCGCACGCTATGTAAAGGTTACAGCACTTTGCGAGAAATCCATTCCGGCATGGCATGGTGTGGGCGAAGGCAAACCCGGCTTCCTGTTTGTGGACGAAATAGTGGTGGACTGATATAGGCCGAATCCACGTCTAAAAGACACCATCGGGGTATTTCCTTAATCGGGGAATACCCCGATTCTTTTTAATATAGTCTGTTCTCTGGGCTACTGACTGAGAGCGCAATCGCCTACATCGGCCGACAGCAGTTCCTCAACGAGCTTACGGCGCGCCTCGGCGTTTGATTCGTTGGTTTCACCTAAAAACATAATTTCGGGATAACCGCTATATGGATAATATCCTCTCAATTCATCGGCGTCCATAAATGCGCCATTACCGTAGAGGGAGGAGACATGGGTGGCAACGCGAGCAGAGGCAGAAGTTGCAGTTGGTGCCGGAGATAAGGTTGAAGCTGGAGCCGAGTTTTGGGATTTAGCTGTAACAGGCTCGTCGTTGACAGTGGAAGCTTCCTTTCCCGGGATTGCAGACGAGCTGTTCTTACCCCGGCTTATCTGGGAGATTATGAGCGCTGCCATGGCGTTGACCACATCGCTTTCCGACCGGACTAACTCACCGGTCAGCCCATAGTTGACAACGGTGGATATTATTTCAGCACGTATAGCGGCATCTTCTATCATATTTATGGCATCGAGCCACTTGCGGTGAAAAGAGAATGAGGACTTCATGGCAAATTCTGTGTTTTTGATGTTTATTTGCCACAAAGTTATAACCCCAACATCCCATAAGATTGTGAATTTACACTTTTATGCACACGCACTATATATGCAACAACGGAGCCGCACCATTGGTGCAGCTCCGAGTGTGTTGATTCTGTTCTGTTTTTTGCTGTGAGCCGGATGCCTATTGCCCGAGATAGGGTTTGAGCAGACGGCTTTTCTGTCCTTTGAGACGGCGGATGGCCTTTTCTTTGATCTGGCGCACACGTTCGCGCGTAAGATCAAACTTGGCTCCGATCTCCTCAAGCGTCATTTCCTGACAACCGATACCGAAGAACATCTTCAGAATCTCGCGCTCGCGCTCGTGAAGCTGACGCAGTGCACGATCCACTTCTTTGGCAAGCGACTCCTGAGTAAGAGTGGAATCGGCCATAGGGGAATCGTCGTTGGTCAACACGTCGAGCAGACTGTTGTCCTCGCCTTCCACAAAGGGAGCGTCGACCGATATGTGACGGCCTGACACCTTGAGAGTATCAGCGATTTTATCAACAGGCACATCGAGACGTTCGGCAAGTTCCTCGGCCGAAGGACGGCGTTCGTGATCCTGCTCGAACTTTGACAGTGCCTTGCTGATTTTGTTAAGCGAGCCAACCTGGTTGAGGGGCAGACGCACTATGCGCGACTGCTCTGCAAGAGCCTGCAGAATAGACTGGCGAATCCACCACACAGCATAGGAGATAAACTTGAACCCTCGGGTTTCGTCAAATTTCTGTGCCGCTTTTATCAAGCCGAGATTGCCTTCATTGATAAGGTCGGGCAAGCTAAGTCCCTGATTCTGGTACTGCTTGGCCACCGACACCACGAAGCGGAGATTGGCACGAGTGAGTTTGTCGAGGGCGCGTTGGTCTCCCTGGCGAATGCGCTGCGCGAGCTCTACCTCCTCTTCAACTGAGATAAGCTCTTCACGGCCTATTTCCTGAAGGTATTTGTCAAGCGATGCGCTTTCGCGGTTAGTGATTGATTTTGTGATTTTTAATTGTCTCATCTTTCGTATGTGAGATTAAGCGTGCAAAATTACAAAAAATATTGCAAATGCACGCATAGAAATTGCATGTTTTTACATTCGTGTCGCTTATACCGATACAAAACGTACCGGATTCACGTATAGCAAAACAAGTGCGCCCGCGCGATAGTCGCAAGCGCACCCGTTTTTTTAACACTAAACGTGCGATTATTTATAACGTACCCATCGTATGAGCTCCTTAACCGTAGGCTTCTTGCCATACATGAATATGCCCACACGGTATATCTTGGCGGCAATCCATACCATAAGGAAGAACGACAGATAAAGCACAACCAACGACACGGCTATTTCCCAGGCGGGAATGCCGAAAGGTATGCGCGCCATCATAACCATGGGCGATGTGAACGGTATGATGGATGTCCAGACGGAGAGTGCCGAGGTGGGGTCGGAAGCGGCGGTCATACCAAAGATAATACCTATGATTATGGGGAATATCACGATTGATTGCAGCTGTCCGGCATCCTGGATATTGTCGACAGCGGAACCGATAGCCGCATAGATGGCGGCATAGAGCATAAATCCGCCGACAAGGAATGCAAGCAGCAGGGCGAAAAGCTGGATTATATAACCCACATTACCCATGATGGACACGGCTTGCAGAAGCTCGATATCTGTATTGAGCGTGGACACATCGGCAGCTCCCGAATTGAGCGCGGCGATCTCAGCTGTCATTTCCGACGGCAGCAAAGCCGGGAGCAGGAATGCCGACATCGAGGCTATGAGCACACCCCATATCAGAATCTGAGTCACGGCCACGAGTCCGATTCCGCATATCTTACCGAGCATGAGCTGAGTAGGTTTGACCGAGGATACTACAATTTCGAGAACACGGTTGTTCTTCTCCTCTATTATACTTGTCATAACCATCTGTCCATAAAGCAGCAGGCACATGTAAAGAAGCATGGTGAGCACTATGCCGAGCATGTAGCTGAGGAATGTGGAGGATTCGCGCTCGCCCTCCTCGCGGTCGTTACGGAAACTTTGGAGCGACACATCGCTATGCACAGCCTCGATAATCTTGCCGAGGTCGGCTATATCGTATTTTTCAAGACGGTGGCTTTCAATAATATCATCAACCTGCGAAGTGATGGCCGATTCAAGGTTCATGGAGGAGGCGCTGTTGGTATAAAGCCGCAATGGTTTCTGGCCGTCGGCAATATCGGCGGGTATATACAACACCGCATCCACCGAATCGATATTCAGTGCCGAATCGAGAGGAATGTCAGTCTCGGCAAAGCTCACCGGACCGGCTGCCTCAAGATTCCGGGCTATAATACCGGAATCGTCGACCACGAGCACCGTGCGGTCGTCGCCTTCCGAAAAAAGAGCGATAAGCGTCGGCACTATCATCAGTGCCAGCATGATTACAGGCATGAGCAGCGTGGTGATGATAAAACTTTTCTTTGTGACGCGCTCCATAAACTCGCGTCTTATAATAATGCCTATTTTTGAGGACATGGCTGTGTAGAGTTATTATTAAGAATAGTGTGATTATTGATTTTGCGCATCGTAGGCTTTGACGGTGCTTATAAAAATGTCGTTCATCGAGGCCATGGCTTCGTTGACGGCGGTAAGCTGCACAGCATCGTTGGCCACAGCTATCACATCGCGCAGGGTGGTGCCGTCGGTCACCGTTATGTCAAGTCTATGACGTCCGTATGGCATCTCGGCAGCTGTGCATCCGGCAAGCATGGGCGTGAGCTTATCGGCAAGCGCGCGTGCATCGCCGTCGAAAACGAGTGAGTAACGGCCGCTGGTGTACCGGCGGCGAATGTCGTCGACATTGCCCGTGAGTATGTTGTGACCGGCATTTATAAGAGTTATATTATCGCAAATCTCCTCTACCGACGACATGTTGTGGGTGCTGAATATCACCGTTGCCCCTTCATCCTTCAGCCGCAGAATCTCGTCGCGGAGCAGATTGGCGTTGATAGGATCGAACCCTGAGAAGGGCTCGTCAAAAATGAGCAGCTTGGGACGATGCAGTACAGTGACAATGAACTGCACTTTCTGCGCCATGCCTTTGGAGAGTTCCTCGACCTTACGGTTCCACCACGAGCTTATCTCAAAACGTTCGAACCACTTCTTGAGCTCACGTGTGGCCTCGGAGCGCGAAAGGCCTTTGAGCCGGGCAAAGAACAGCGCCTGCTCCCCTACCTTCATTTTCTTATACAGACCGCGTTCCTCAGGAAGATAGCCGATGTGGGCTACATCCTGCTGCGTGAGAGGATGTCCGTCGAATGTCACGAGACCGCTATCTGGGGCGGTGATATGATTTATGATTCGTATGAGGGTGGTCTTGCCGGCTCCGTTGGGGCCGAGCAGACCGTAGACTTTGCCTTGCGGCACAGCTACCGACACATTGTCAAGAGCCTTATGTGAGCCGAAAGATTTCGACACACTGTCAACTTTCAGTAAGTCCATAAAGTGATGTATGAATTATATTCTTTTTCAATGTTAGACGCGGCAGACTTGAAAAAATTTCAAGCCACCGGATTTTTTTTATTCTTTCCGAAATACCGGTCTATTATAGCAGCAAGCGCACCGTCGCCTGTCACATTGCAGGCTGTGCCGAACGAATCCATCGAGATATAGAGCGCTATCATCATCGCATTCTGGACATCGGAGAATCCGAGAATCGACGACAACAGCCCCAACGAGGCCATTATGGCTCCACCCGGAATTCCGGGCGCCGCAATTATCGTCACACCGAGCATGGCTATGAAATGGCTGAACATTCCGGCATCGTAAGGTATGCCCTGCATTATCATAAGCGCCAACGCGCATGCCACAATCTTCAGGGTGCTGCCCGACATGTGGATGGTGGCACATAGCGGGACTACAAATCCGGCAACATCTTCCGACACTCCCATTTTCACAGCCTGCCTGAGTGTGACAGGAATGGTTGCTGCCGACGACTGCGTGCCGAGCGCAGTGAAATAGGCGGGGAGCATGGTCCATAGCATACGGAATGGATTTGCACGGAAAAAACATGCCGCGACACAGTATTGCACCACGAGCACAAGCACATGGAGCAGGAATATCACCGCTATGATTTTCAGGAAACCCATCAGTATTACCCCGACCTGCCCTGCCACAGTCATGTTAAGGAATATACCGAATATGTATATGGGCAACAGCGGTATGACAGCCCTGTTGATGGCGAGCGAAACCACATCGCGGAACTCACCGAGACCGTGGCGTAAGGCCGTGCCTGAAACATAGGCCGTGCCCAGACCGAGCATGAAAGCGAGCACAAGTGCCGTCATCACCGGCATCAAAGCTGGTATGGACATGGTGAAATAAGGCTCGACTGCTACAGCAGCATCCTGAGGAACCGACGCGGCACCATCGGAAAGCATGGACGGAAAAAGCCACGTTCCTGTGAAATAGGAGGCAAAACCGGCACACAGTGTCGCTCCATAGGCAAGGGCAGCCGTGGCAACGAGCATGGCTCCGGCACGTCGTCCGATGTCGGCTATGGCAGGAGCAACAAAGCCAACTATGATGAGCGGGATGAGGAAAGTGAGAAACTGTCCGAAAACTTCGTTGAATGTGGCCGCAATGCGGGCCAACCATTCAGGAAACACACATCCGGCGACCACTCCGGCAATAATTGCTATCACTATACGAGGCAGAAGCCCTATTTTAAGTCTGTTTTTCATGGATATCACTGATATATGTTACAAATATAATATTTTTTTGCGCTAAGCTGTAACTTTTCGCCACCGGGCATCGTCTAAATAAACAGAAACCCAAAACATGAAGAAAATGAAACTCAATCAAGCACTATGCATCCTGGCTCTCGGAGCCGCTGTCAGCACCACCATGTCGTGCCGCAGAATAATATCGGCCTTTGATGACTACGACTGTACATCGACCGGACCAGAGATAACCCGCGTGACAAAAATAAACAATATAACCGGACTTCACTCCGCTTCAGGTCTGAATGTGACATACGAACAGTCAGACTCGCTGATAGTACGCGTAAGTGCCCCCGATGATGTGATGCCATTTGTGGAAACAGCGATAGAAGGGAACACCCTCTCCTGCCGCACCACCAAAAGCCTGCGCGGCTGTGCCAGTCTGGTGAAAATAAATGTCAAGGCACCCGGAGTAACGGCATTTGAATCGTCGTCAGGTTCAAGCCTTACCATAGCCTCACCATATATAGTGAAGGACGGCGACATATCGGCCGAAGCCTCGAGCGGTTCGGCAATAAATGCCGACAACCTTCAGGCCGCATCACTTTCAGCCCGTTCGTCGAGCGGCGCTGCCGTCAGAATCAACGGAATAACCGTGGACACCGCATCGGCCGGAGCTTCAAGCGGAGCTTCAATGGAGCTCTCGGGCAAAACCGTCGGAGTTAACTTATCGGCATCGTCGGGAGGTGCAGTATATGCCGATTCATTTTTCGCAACGACAGGTTCGGCCAAAGCATCGAGCGGAGGAGCCGTATCGTGCAACATCGAAAATCCGACAGACATAATATCCAGTTCGGGTGGCTCGGTAAACAACAAAGACTGAAACAGACAGACAAAAAACAGCTTACATATTTGATAGTAAAATTTCGGGCGGCTACCGCGATGGTAACCGCCCGAAAATGTTTTACGTATGTCGCTTAGATGACGCCCTGCCCCATCATGGCATTGGCCACTTTCATGAAGCCGGCGATATTCGCGCCTTTCATATAGTTGAGATAGCCGTCAGGTTCCATTCCGTACTTGACACACTGCTCGTGGATGTCGCGCATTATCACGTGGAGTTTTTCGTCCACTTCAGCGGCACTCCACTGGAGATGCATGGCATTCTGGCTCATTTCAAGACCGGAAGTAGCCACACCTCCGGCATTGACAGCCTTGCCGGGAGCATAAGTTACCTTGCTGGATATGAATGTGTCGATGGCTTCGGGGGTACATCCCATGTTGGAAACCTCGGCCACCATGAGCACACCGTTGTCCACAAGCTGCTTGGCATCGTCGCCGTTAAGCTCATTCTGCGTAGCACATGGAAGAGCTATGTCCACCTTCTGCTCCCAGGGCTTGCGGCCGGGGAAGAATGTTGCCTCGGGATATTTTTCGGCGTAAGGAGCCACGATGTCGTCGCCGGTGGCACGCAGATAAAGCATATAGTCTATCTTATCACCTGAAATTCCTTCGGGGTCGTAGATATATCCGTCAGGACCTGAGATGGTGACCACTTTAGCACCGAGTTCAGTAGCCTTCAGAGCCGCACCCCATGCCACATTACCGAAACCGGAAATAGCCACGGTCTTGCCCTGGATATTATCGTTTTTGGCTGCGAGCATGCTCTGAACAAAATAGAGCGCACCGAAACCGGTGGCTTCAGGACGGATGCGTGAGCCGCCAAACGACATTGCCTTGCCGGTCATCGAACCGTCGCATTCGTTGCAAAGCTTCTTGTACATGCCATACATGTATCCTACTTCGCGTCCACCCACACCTATATCGCCGGCAGGAACATCGCGGTCGGGACCGATGTTTTTCCACAATTCGAGCATGAATGCCTGGCAGAAACGCATTATTTCAGCATCGCTCTTGCCGCGGGGCGAGAAGTCGCTACCACCTTTTGCTCCGCCCATGGGCAGTGTGGTGAGTGCATTCTTGAAAGTCTGCTCAAATCCGAGGAACTTGAGGATAGAAAGATTGACCGATGCATGGAAGCGGATGCCCCCTTTGTACGGACCTATGGCGTTGTTGAACTGCACACGGTAGCCGATGTTGGTCTGCACCTCACCGCGGTCGTCAGTCCATGTAACACGGAAAGTAACGATACGGTCGGGTTCTACCATGCGTTCAACTATCTTTGCTTTTTCAAATTCGGGATGCTGATTGTAGACATCTTCCACGCACATCAGCACTTCCTTTACAGCTTGCAGATACTCATGTTCACCGGGATGCTTCATCTCGAGTGAAGTCATAATGTTGTTTATATCCATATTTATATGAGATAAATGGTGTTATGTTATTCTGGTATGTTAACTTGATGCAAATATAGCGATTATTAATTGAGATAAGCACAAAGAAAATGCCTTAAATTTGGTTAAATTCAAGGCATTCTTTAGCAATTTGTTATTGTGCGGATACTTAACGGCGCTTTTTCGAGGTGCGACGCTTAGCCGACGATTTTTTCTTGGACGATGATTTACGTGATTTCGACGCTGCCGCCTTAGATTTTTTCGACGATGATTTCACGCTGCTACCCTTGGCTGGAATCTTGAGTTTCTGACCTATGGATATACGGGTAGTGCCTTTGCTCATGCCATTGGCCTGCTGTATGGCCTGCACTGTCGTGCCGTATTTGCGGGCGAGGCGGTCGAGGTTGTCACCGCTTTTCACCACATGTGTAGTGGGCTTGGGCTCGGCCTTTTTAGCCTTCGCGCTCTTCTTCGATGCCGAGGTCCGGTCGGCACGCTTTGAAGAATAGGACGACTCATAACGGTCGGAACCTGATTGTGAGCGGGAGCGCACATTGTTGCGCGTTGAAGCAGCCGCCATGGTCTCGTTGCGTTCTATAACCTCTATCACCAGCTCATCGCCCTCTTTCACCTTGCCACGGCGCAAGTTGTTCCAGCGTTTCACATCAGTAGCGCTCACACCATACTTCTTGGCAATGTCGCGTAGGTTCTCGCCACGACCCACCACGTGTGTCTTCTTGACAACATTGACGGCAGCCATGCCATCGCCACCGCCGCCATTCAACGACGCCGAATCGGACTGGCCGGGGACACGACGCGGTTTTCCGGGCTCAACATAGGTGCGGCGCGCATATTCGTCCATGTCGTGATTGAGTATAGCGTCTTTGCTTATTATATAACTCAGGCACTGCTGCGAAGGCAATACGAGCGAGTAGGGATGATGATCACCGGGAATGATATCCTTGCGGAACTGAGGATTGAGCATGCGTATCTCCTCCACCGGTATGTTGAGCACATCAGCAATCTGGCGGAAGTGCACGCGGTCGGCCACCTCAACCGTATCGGTCACGAGTTGTTTTTTAACGAGTGTCGGAGCTATTCCGTAGCGGTTGTGATAGTTCATCACAAAATTGGCGGCAATGAATGCAGGCACATAACCGCGAGTCTCGCTCGGGAGATAATTGTATATCTCCCAGAAGTCCTTCTTACCTCCACCTGCGCGCCGCAGAGCTTTGTTCACATTGCCGGGGCCGCAATTGTATGCGGCTATTGCAAGCGACCAGTCGTTGTAGATGGAATAGAGCTGCTTGAGGAATTTGGCGGCATAGCGGGATGACATGCGGGGATCGCGACGCTGGTCGACAAGCGAGTTAACCTCCATGCCAAGACCGGTGGCGGTGGCAGGCATGAATTGCCATAGGCCGCCGGCTCCTGCGCGCGACACAGCGTTGGGGTTTATAGCCGATTCGATGACGGGAAGATACTGGAGCTCGAGCGGAAGTCCCTCCTTGACAAGCTCCTCGATGAATATCTTGCCATAATAATTATGCAATGCCAGCATGTCGGCCACCAGACCGCGCCGCTTTCCGAGATACATGTCGATGAGTTTCCCCACCACACCATTATAAGGCATCTCTATCTCAGTGGGCAGACGGCTCAGCAGCTCCTCATATTCTTTGGGATTGCCAAGCTTCACTTTTCCGCCTTCGACAGGCTGCTCGGTGTAGTTTTTCAGATAAAAATTCTCCTCAAGCTCGCGGGATTTAGTCTCGAAACTTTCGGGAGGTATAACATTATCGTCGGTGATTGAGTGCTTTATGTCAAGAATAGAGGGTCCGGCCCATGCCATAATCGACATTGCGCCGGCCATCATCGTGACATATATTCTTCGAAAAGTCATAGATTTAGTTTATTATATCGGGGAGAATAAGGATTGAGTTCAGAAATTAAATGCAAGTTGCAGTCCCAAAGCCGGAAAGGGCGACGTATTGTCGTGAATCAGCGCCGGGGCCACATGCATTGACAAGTCGGGAGAGATATCGAAATTCGTGAGAGAGGCATCGACATAGGCATCGACAATAGCTACAAGATACACACCCACCATACTTATTATACACAGGTCGCGGTTACGCCGGTAATAGTCCTTGCGCGACTTCAACGTGCGCTCGAGCCACGATTTATTGAGGGTGGACTCGTCGGTATTCGGCGGAAAGAAGTCCATATAACTGTTGGTATTGGGGTCATTGTCCATGAAGTCTGTATAGGCACGCGTGTAGTCGCGTAGCATTGTATTGTTCCACGAGGCTCCGTAGCCAAGCCCCATGAATCCGCCAATCACTATTGGCAACTTCCAGTAACGGCGGTTGTATATCTGGCCGAGACCAGGGAATAAAGCCGAAAGCCACACCGCACGCGTAGGATCGGGGATGAACACTTTTTCGCCATTCTGACGCGGACCGTCGACCAATGTGCTGTCGGAAAACAGTTGCACATCGGGCGAGTCGACAACAGGCACTGTATCGACCGGCATCATCACCAACGAATCGGCCTTTGACATAAAGACCTCATCCTCCACCACCGCAGAGCCCTCGGGCAACGGCTGCGAAAGCGATATGCTGTCAGGAAGGGAAGGCATTGATTTCGGTGCACGACGCTCGGGACGTACCGGACGGTTGGGATTTGCTGAAAAAATGTTAAACGGCACAATCAGCATTACCAGAAGCATGCCGACAGCGTATTTCAACGATATAGTCCTGTGTTTGCCTTGTTGTTGCACCGTGTTCGTAATCATACTATAAATTCCGCAATTTCAAGCACTTGCCGATACACAACAAGCACATAAGCGGAGAATCGATCAATCCTCCTGCGGTTTTATCTCGTCAAAGATAGCAATTAATCTTTCAAGTTCACTCTCGTTTTTGAAGGTAAAAGTTATTTTACCCTTGCCGGAACGGTTGCAAGAGAACTGCACCGGCAGACGGAAACGCTGTGAGAGGTGGTCGCCCAGAATGTCAAATTCATTGTTGACCGACGGCTGTTTCCGGGTGCTTGCCGCATCTGGATTTGCCTGCGCCGCCTCACGATATGCCTTGGCCAATTCCTCTACACGACGCACAGAAAGACCCTCTTTCACAATCTGATTGTAAAGTTTGAGCTGCACCGACGGGTCGTCGATGGAAAGAAGTGCCCGGGCATGCCCCATATCAACCCGCTTGTCGCGCAAACCGAGCTGGACCTCGGCCGGAAGGCGGAGAAGGCGGAGAAAATTGGCTATTGTGGTACGTTTTTTACCTATCCGCTCGCTCAACCGTTCCTGAGTGAGAGAATATTGGTCAATAAGTTTCTTGAATGTAAGGGCTATTTCTATTGCATTGAGATCCTCGCGCTGTATATTCTCGATAAGAGCCATTTCTGTCAGCTCTGTCTCATTGGCCGTGCGTATATATGCCGGCACCGACTGCAGTCCGGCAAGTCTGGCAGCACGATAGCGCCGCTCCCCTGCTATAATCTGATATGAATCGGGGGCCACCTTGCGTAGCGACAACGGCTGGATTATACCCAACTCCCGTATGGAGGCTGCAAGTTCCTCAAGAGCCTCGGCATCGAATGTGGTTCGGGGTTGGTCGGGGTTAGGTGATATCTGGTCAAGATCAATGTCGTTTATGGCCGACGAACCCTTGGCGGGCACATCGTCCATAGAGATGAGCGAGTCGAGACCTCGCCCTAAAGCACTGCGTCGTAATGCCATAGTTTCTATTTTAGGATTTCGTTATTTGGATTTGGCCGCGCGGCGGTGTTTCGCAATTATTTCGCGGGCAAGCGCCGTGTGCGATGTCGCACCCCGGCTCTCGGGATCGTAAAGCAATGCCGGAAGCCCATGCGACGGAGCCTCGCTAAGACGTATGTTGCGGGGAATCACAGTGGTGAACACCATATCGCCGAAATGGCTTTTCAGCTCCTCATATATCTGATTGGCAAGGCGCAGGCGCGCATCGTACATTGTAAGCAGGAATCCCTCTATCTCAAGACCGGGATTGAGCTTAGGCTTTATGATACGTATGGTATTTATCAACTTCGTGATGCCTTCGAGGGCGAAATACTCGGCCTGAACCGGAATGATGACAGAATGGGCGGCCGTCAGGGCATTGACTGTAATCAGCCCCAGCGACGGAGAGCAGTCGATGAGCACATAATCGTATTGGTCGGCAATACCGGCAAGCAACTTCGACAGCACCTTCTCGCGGTTCGGACGGTCTATAAGTTCAAGTTCCGCACCGGCGAGATCTATTCTCGACCCTATGAGGTCAAGCCCTTTCACACATGTCGGAACCTGCGAGCCGGCCAATGGATAATCGTCGACCAGACATTCGTAGATGGACGATGACATCTCCTCCGGCTTTATACCGTAGCCGGAGGTGGCATTGGCCTGCGGGTCGGCATCGATTATAAGCACTTTCTTCCCCTCGGCGGCGAGAGAAGCCGCAAGGTTTATGGTGGTTGTGGTCTTGCCCACTCCGCCTTTTTGATTTGCTATCGCTATGATTTTACCCATAAACACTGTGTAAGGTTACAGTGTGCAAAGTAACTTTATTTTGACCGTAACAAAAAGCGGAGTTCCCTCAAATTGAGTTAAATGTTTATAAAAGCCCCCGATTGTTAATAACTCGTGAAACACTTTTATAGGTACGTTTCACAGCAACAGTTGAGCATCGCCATAGCTCAGGAATCTATACCCGGCGCCAAGGGCATAATCGTACATCCGGCGCCAGTCGCCACCGGTGAATGCCGACACGAGCAGCAGCAATGTCGACTGTGGCTGATGGAAATTGGTGATGATTCCACGCACCACCCTGAATCTATAACCCGGGGCTATTATTATGCGGGTCGATGCAAGAAGTCGCGGCATATCACGCTCGGCGAGATAACCGGCCAAGGCATTCAAAGCGTCGGCCACCGTGGCATCGGGATGCGTCTCGGAATATGGATACCATTGTGGAACCTCATCAGGCTCCAGACCCTGAATCACCATGCACCCGAGATGATAAAGACTCTCGAGAGTGCGCACCGAAGTTGTCCCCACCGCCACCACTGAGCGCTCTTCCCGGGCAAGCTCCTCGATCAGACTGCGGTCCACAGCTATAAACTCACTGTGCATGGCATGCTCGCCAATGGTATCGCTCTTGACAGGCTGAAACGTTCCGGCCCCCACATGTAGGGTCAACTCACGCCGGGGAATACCCCGTGCCTCCACAGCTGCAAGCACCTCGGGTGTAAAATGCAATCCCGCGGTCGGTGCGGCCACAGATCCTTCCACCTTACTGTAGACCGTCTGATAATCAACTTCGTCCGTATCTTCAGTAGACCTATTAAGATAAGGTGGGATAGGTATTTCGCCGGCGGCTTCGATAATCTGCGAGAATGTCACGCCGTTGCTGTCCCACGAAAATTCCACCACCGAACCTGTGTCTGAACGCTCACTCCGTTCAGCCTTCAGCAGCAGCTCCACTCCATTCACGGTAAGCGGCATGGAGAGCACGCCCTGTTTCCATCGTTTGGAATTACCCACGAAGCATGTCCAGCTGCACCGCCCTTCCGATGCGAACGACTGTTCATAATCGCGCGGCGACACCGGCTCAAGACAGAAAATCTCAATCGTAGCGCCCGACTCCTTGCGGAAACGCAACCGTGCGTTGATTACCCGCGTATTATTATAGACCAGCACCGCATCTGATGGCAACAGCGACGGCACCTCCGAAAACAGACGGTCGTCCAGACTACCATCGGCATGCCTCACCAGCAATTTACACCGGTCGCGTTCAGCCAATGGGTGTTTGGCTATCCTCTCATCAGGCAGCGGATAATTGAATTCAGCAATCTTTATATCAGTAGGTGTCATATTCAATCAAAAATTTTCACATGCAAAGATACTGCCAAGACATCCGCACCGCCAAATTTATTTTCTGATGCAATCCTTACATATATATTATTATTGTACATTTGCAAGTGAACTATATCTTCCTAATTATGAAAAAGATTTTGATTATGGCGGCAGCGGCCATGGTGGCAGCATGCAGCAACAGCAATACCGACAGTAATACTCAACCGGCAGCATGTGGCGAATCAGCCTCCACGGCTATACTCGGAGAGTGGAACATAGCAAACATCGTAGAGAACGACTCTACCAACGTACGGCCCGATGAAATGGCCCCCGGCAGGCCACAACATTTCACATTCGACACCGACAGCACTTTCGGCATCACCACCAACTGCAACTCCCTCGGAGGCACCTATACCCTGCGGGGCGATTCAATAACATTCATCGACATAATGCAGACCGAAATGGCGTGCGACGACATGGCCGCCGAGCAACTTCTGTCGCGCATACTCCCTCATGTAGCTGCCATTGACCTTATCAACGACTCCACCCTGCGCCTCAACACCTCGGCCGAAGCCTACATTATTTTATCGCGTCCGAACAGACAGCCTGACACTGAAAAAATCTCAGAAATTGACTGAGAGTGTTGCGGATGCGAAAATAAAAATGTAACTTTGCGGGCGATTTCGTAATCTCTGGCAGGATACGTGGCCTGTTTACATTGCGAGCAGTGTTAACATTTTTAATCATCAAAGAGAAAATGGATTTAATCAAGATTGCCGAAGAGGCTTTTGCCACCGGCAAAACACATCCCGAATTCAACCCCGGCGACACCATCACCGTAGCTTACCGCATCAAAGAGGGTAACAAAGAGCGTATCCAGCAGTACCGCGGCGTGGTTATCCGCATTTCGGGCGAAGGAAACAAAAAGCGCTTCACAGTGCGCAAAATGAGCGACAACATCGGTGTTGAGCGTATCTTCCCCATCGAATCGCCGTTCATCGACTCAATCACAGTCAACAAGTATGGTAAAGTGCGTCGCGCTAAACTTTACTACCTGCGCGCACTCACCGGCAAGAAAGCCCGCATCAAAGAACGTCGCGTAATCAAGAAATAAGATTACACGCACCGTCAGCGGGCCGCAAGGCCACAACCGACATAACAGACCCCGATGCTGAATCAGCATCGGGGTCTGTTATATTCCGTTTAGTCAGATTGTCAGGCAACCTGACCTGATGCGTGTCAACGGTCGCCGAGCTTGAACAGGCCAAATATCCAAAGCGCCACCGCACACAATGCCGCCGACGAAAGCAGACTCAGATATTGCATGCGGTCGCTGCTACCAGCGTATTCAATCAGAAGCCAACCGCCGGCCAAAGCCCCGGCAAGCCCCACAATCACAGACAACACCGTCACCACCGGGCCCGCGCCTTTAAGATTGCCCGTCATATACCCGCCTATAAGCCCGATAAGGCTCCATGCGAGCCATGTCATAAAACCTACTGTGGCCATACCGCTTACAACATAGGCATTACGGCAGCCGCCACATCGGTATCACCCCACAGATCGGCCATGGTAAGCCACAATATCAACAATATGATAAGCACTACGGCTCCAATGGAGACCCATATCTGAGTGTTACGGTTTTTTCTCTTACGTTTTCCCATAATAGCTTCTTTATTTAATTACACTTTTATTAACACTGACAAGGCTCAATTTGTTTTCCGCACAGCTTTTTATACTTTTTTTGAACTCGTTTTTCGACAAGAACTCGTAATTTTGCATAATCAAAATTCAAATCGTAAAAATCTCACCATGACACTTTTTGAAAAACTTACGGCCAACGCCAAAAGCCACCGGCAACGCATAGTGCTGCCCGAGGGCACTGAACCACGCACTCTAACAGCCGCCGACCGCATACTGGCCGAGGGTATTGCCGATGTAATCCTCATTGGCGACCCCACCGACATCAAGGCTATGGCACGTGAGCTCAAGCTCCCCAACATATCTGATGCCACCATAGTGAATCCCGCCGACGAAAAGGTGATAGACCGCTATGCCCCGCTGTTCTTCGAACTGCGCAAGAAAAAGGGCATAACCATGGAAGAAGCACGTCTCACCACAGCCAACCCCCTCTATCTCGGCTGTCTTATGGTCAAGGCCGGCGATGCCGACGGTCAGGTGGCCGGAGCTTTGAACACCACCGGCAATGTGCTCCGTGCGGCATTTCAGGTTATAAAGACCCAGCCGGGCATAGATGTCGTGTCGGGAGCCTTCCTGATGCTCCTGCCCGAGGGACTGCCATTCGGTACCGACGGCATTCTGGTATTTGCCGACTGCGCCGTGGTGCCTGACCCCGACGCACGCCAGCTGGCACAAATAGCAGTATCGGCCGCACAGACTGCCCGCGACATAGCAGGCATAGAACCGCGCGTGGCCATACTCAGCTTCTCAACCAAAGGCAGTGCCAAGCACGAACGCGTCGACAAGGTGATTGAAGCCACTCGCATAGCCAAGGATATGGATCCGAAACTGATTGTCGATGGCGAGCTTCAGGCAGATGCCGCGATTGTACCCGGCGTAGCCCACACCAAGAGTCCCAACAGCCCGCTCAGCGGACGCGCCAATGTGCTGGTGTTCCCCTCGCTCGAGGTTGGCAACATCGCCTACAAACTTGTGCAGCGTCTTGGCAACGTCCAGGCCGTAGGACCGGTTCTCCAGGGTCTTGCCGCTCCGGTCAACGACCTTTCACGCGGTTGCTTCCCCGAAGACATATACAAAACCATAATTATGACCTGCAACCAGGCCATAGGACTGAAAAACAACTAATCACCCATCTCACACAAATATTCCGACATGAAAATATTAGTTCTCAACTGCGGCAGCAGCTCGGTGAAATACAAACTCATTGACACCACCACATCCACCACTATGGCCGAAGGCGGTGTGGAAAAAATAGGTCTCAGCGACGGATTCCTGAAATTCAAGCGCCCCGACGGATCGAAACAGACCGTCGAACTTGGTCTCATCGACCATAAGCAGGGTGTGGAAGCCATACTCCACCAGCTCACCGATCCGAAAGAGGGCTGCATAAAATCATTTTCCGAAATTGACGCCGTGGGCCACCGCGTGGTTCATGGTGCGGAAAAATTCAGCAAGAGCGTGCTGATCACCGACCAGGTTATACAGCAAGTGAAAGACTGCTACGACCTCGCTCCACTCCACAATCCGGCCAACATCACCGGCATCGAGGCTATCACAGCCCTTATGCCTGATGTGCCTCAGGTTGGCGTGTTTGACACTGCTTTCCACCAGACCATGCCCGCAAAAAGCTATATGTACGCCCTGCCTTACCGCTTCTATGTGGAAGACGGTGTGCGCCGTTACGGCTTCCACGGCACAAGCCACCGCTATGTGAGCATGCGTGCAGCCGAGTTCCTTGGCATTGACCCCACTGATTGCAAAATGGTTACATGCCATGTGGGCAACGGCGGCTCCATAACCGCTGTGCTCAATGGCAAGAGCGTGGACACCTCCATGGGACTCACACCCACCGAGGGACTGATGATGGGCACCCGTGTGGGCGATGTTGACCCCGGAGCACTCACCTATCTGATGAACAAACATGGTCTCTCGTCGGCCCAGTTGCAGAACATCATCAACAAAGAGAGCGGAGTGGCCGGAGTGAGCGGACTGTCCAACGACATGCGCGAGATTGAAGCCGCCGTAAAGGATGGACACGAACGCGCCACACTGGCACTCGACATGTACGAGCAGCGCATCATCAAATACATCGGAGCCTATGCAGCCGAGATGGGCGGCCTTGATGTGATTGTGTTCACCGGCGGTGTAGGCGAAAACCAGACCGGAGTACGCGAGAACGTGTGCGCTCCCCTCAAGTTCATGGGTGTGGAGATAGACACCGAGCTCAATGCCCGTACCCGCGGCACTGAAACCCTCATCTCGCTCCCCACTTCCAAGGTGAAAGTGGTGGTAATCCCCACCGACGAGGAGTTGATGATAGCGCGCGACACAGAAGCGATAGTAAAAGGCGCTTAACCCGATACACCTTAATATATATATTATATACAACATAACGTCATGGATAAAATCAAAGCAGCAATCGTGGGTTACGGCAACATAGGCCGTTTCGTACTCGAAGCCCTACAGGAAGCCCCCGATTTCGAAATAGCAGGAGTGGTGCGACGCCGCGTTACCGACACACCGGCCGAACTCACCCCCTATAAAGTGGTGACAGACATTGCCGACCTCGGCAAGGTCGATGTCGCCATACTCTGCACTCCCACCCGCGAAGTGGAGAAGTATGCCGAAGTATATCTTGCCGCCGGTATCAACACCGTGGACAGTTTCGACATCCACTCCTCCATAGCCGACCTCCGTGCCAACCTTGACAAAGTGGCCAAGGCCCACGGCACCGTAGCCATAATCTCGGCCGGATGGGACCCGGGAAGTGATTCCGTGGTGCGCACACTGCTCCAGGCAGCAGCCCCCAAGGGACTTACTTACACCAACTTCGGCCCCGGCATGAGCATGGGACACACCGTATGCGTCAAATCTAAGCCCGGTGTGAAGAATGCGCTGTCAATGACCATTCCCCTCGGCACTGGCATACACCGCCGCATGGTTTATGTGGAACTTGAGGAAGGTGCACGCCTCGAGGATGTGGCACGCGCAGTGAAAGAAGATCCTTACTTCGCCTCCGATGAAACCCATGTTATGGCCGTTCCGTCAGTCGATGAGGTCAAGGACATGGGTCATGGTGTGAACATGGTGCGCAAAGGTGTCAGCGGGAAAACCCAGAATCAACGGTTTGAGTTCAACATGAGCATCAACAATCCCGCACTCACCGCACAGATTCTTGTATGTGTGGCACGTGCCTCAATGCTTCAGCGTCCCGGAGCCTACACCATGATTGAGATTCCGGTGATAGACCTCCTCCCCGGCGACCGCGAGGAACTCATACGCCATTTGGTGTAATCATCCCTCCGTACACATTTACTTTTCAATCCATTCCCTGCTCATTGTGGGGAATGGATTCTTTTATTATCTTTGTCCATATATGATTTCGATTGACAATATTGGCGGACATATCACTTCGGTGGCCGATGCCGTATGTGGCTATCCACTGTTTTTCACCCTGATTGGCGGCGGACTTTTCCTGTTTCTCTATTCAGGTATGATTTCACTGCGACGCCTGCCCGAAGCGTTAAGCGCCCTGCGTACTCGTCAGGAAGCAGGGCGAGGTGAGATAAGTTCAGCCCAGGCCTTGGCCTCGGTTGTGGCAGCCACTGTGGGTATGGGAAATATAGCAGGCGTGGCCATTGCCTTGGTTATGGGCGGGCCGGGAGCCATATTCTGGATGTGGGTCAGCGCCCTGGTGGGCATGTGCACAAAATACCACGAAGGGGTGCTTGCCGTAAAATACCGCAGCTACGATAACGATGGACGGCCTTACGGAGGCCCGATGCACATAATACGCCATGGTCTGTCGCGGAAATGGCGTCCCATGGCCTCTTTTTTCGCCGTGGCAGGTATGTTCGGAACACTCTGCATAATGAATGCCAATCAACTTACCGAAGCCACCGTGGCAACCGTATCAAAACTAACCGTGATAAGCGATGCCGGCCTGCTGAAACTTATAATCGGATTGTCCATTGCCTCCATAGTGTCGCTCGTGGTGCTCGGCGGTGTAAAACGCATAGCCCGTGTGGCCACTGTGCTCGTGCCATTCATGGTGGGAGCCTATTTTATAATGGTAACATACATAATCATCACACATATAGGCCGTGTACCCGAAGTCATTTCCAACATATTCTCAGAAGCATTCAGCCTGCGTGCCGGATGGGGAGCCCTCGCCGGTGTTGCCATAATAGGTGCGCGCCGGGCCGCCCTGGTCAATGATGCCGGTGTGGGCACTGCCTCCATAATGCACGGCACATCATCGTGTCGCGAACCTGTGCGTGAAGGGCTTGTGGCCATGCTCGGCCCGGCCATCGACTCCGGATTTGTATGCACACTCACCGCTCTTGCCATCCTGCTTTGCGGTGACATCAGCTCCGATGGAGTAAAGGGACTGGAGATTGCCATGAACGCATTCGGTTCAGCCATACCGGGCGGTGAATTCCTGCTGATGGCCATAGTGGCATGCTTCGCACTGTCGTCAATGTTCAGCTACTCTTTCTACGGCTACCGCTGTGCCACCTACCTGATGGGAGAGCGTCGCGCGCGTTATTATATATATGTGTTCATATTGTCGCTCGTGGTATTTGCCTTGGTTCCGCTTCAGGCTGCTGTGGGGCTTTGCGACCTCTTCTATGCCCTCATGGCCTTCCCTACCATGCTCACACTTCTGCTACTGCGCCGCACCGTGAGGGAGGAAAGCCGTCGGTACTTCTCATCTGCCGGTAAACAGCAACCGGATATAACGGCCGTTTGCGATTGACACTCCCGTTTAGTATCTTTGCAGATATGATTACACCAGAACAACGACTTGCCATTGAAGAGAAGACCGTGGAAATGCTACGCACGGTCTACGATCCCGAAATCCCTGTAGACATCTACAGTCTCGGTCTGATATATAAGATTGACGTAGACGACGAGGCCAATCTGCACGTAGACATGACTCTTACCGCCCCCAATTGTCCCGCCGCCGACTTTCTTGTGGAGGACGCCAGAATAAAACTCGAGAGCATCGACGGCGTCAAGAGCGTGGACATAAGCATAGTCTTCGAACCTGAATGGAACAAGGACATGATGAGCGAGGAGGCCAAACTTGAACTCGGATTCCTGTAACGGACTCTAACACAACCTACCGACACATGCGCCATTGCACATACTTCATATCCGATCTACACCTCGGGGCAGCATACATAGCCGACCCCAAGGCTCACGAACGTGCCGTATGCCAATGGCTGGAGAAAATAGCCCCCACCGCCAAAGCCATATACATGCTTGGCGATGTGCTCGACTACTGGTACGAATACCGCACGGTGGTGCCACGCGGATTCACCCGCTTCTTTGGCACTCTCGCCCGACTGTCAGACAGCGGAGTGGAGATAACATGGCTCAAAGGCAATCACGATATATGGATATTCGACTATCTACCATCGGAAATAGGCCTTACCGTGGCCGACGGACTCATTACACGTGAAATCGATGGAAAGGTATTCGTTATGGAACATGGCGATGGCGTGGGCGAGATGCGCCGGATATACAGATGGATGCGCGCCCTGTTCCGCAACCGCACGGCTCAATGGCTATATTCAGCCATACACCCCAGATGGACCGTGGGGTTTGCCCACCGTTGGTCAAGCCACAGCCGCAAACATGGCTGCAAAATGCCTGAGACTATAGCTCCCGGCGATAAACTGCTTGCTTTCTCGCGCGATTATCTATCATCGCATCCCGAGGTTGACTATTTCATATTCGGACATCGGCACGTTAAAACTGATGAACAGATTGGGCCGCACACACGAATGATAGTGCTCGGAGATGCTTTCCGGCTCATGACCTACGGAGTGTGGGATGGTGAAAATTTCACACTGAAATCCATGAACGACTGATTTTAACTTTGATTAACAGTAAGCCATTTCCGCAACAAAAACACATACGACACTACAAAGCAACACATTAGCTCGAAAATACGCAATTTACAGCAGCCGACATAATCAAAAACACTGCTGCATAACATATAAAAACATTTGTTCTACCCCACTTTTTAGAGATACCTTTGTGGCACAAACCTAACACAATCTTTTTTACCTTAGAAATTGTACCTATTGGAAACTCATAAAAAGGGTCTATGCGAGTAGACCCTTTTTATATCTCCTCTGTTCTAATAAAAAAACGATTAACACCCAAGTCCAATGCTTACATATAATAAAAAAGATAATGAACCTGTACTGTGCCGCGAGTTCCCCAACGACACGGAAGCACGCATAGCTCAGGCTGCACTTGAAAATGCCGGTATAGAGTCGATACTCGACAATGATATATTCTCACGAATATACCCCATAGGTTTCAATTCACTCGGAGCCATACGCCTGATGGTCAAAGGACGCGATCTGCAGCGCGCGCTCGACATAATCTCCTCGCTTAACTTCGAGGGGGAGTGAACCTCATACTGAACCAACGTAAACAGAACAGCAACACCATTAAAACATCATAAAATGAACCATATAGCCTATACACTCCACAAACCTGCCTCGCAGTTTACCAAGGCCGACATAATAAGCTATTGCAAAGAACAGCAGATCGAGATGGTCAACTTCATGTATCCGGCAGCCGACGGACGACTGAAAACCTTGAATTTCGTGATAAACGACCCCGAATATCTCGACACCATCCTGAGTCACGGAGAACGCGTAGACGGTTCGAGCCTGTTCAGCCACATAGAAGCAGGCAATAGCGACCTGTATGTGATACCCCGTTTCAGCACTGCTTTCCTCGATCCGTTTGCCCCGCTGCCTACCGTGACCATGCTCTGCACATTCTTCAACAAGGAGGGAAAACCTATGGCTGACTCTCCCGAAGAGACCCTGCACCGTGCATGCCGTGCTTTCCACAATGTAACCGGACTTGATTTCCAGGCCATGGGCGAACTGGAATATTACGTGATTGCACCGGTTGCCGACAATCTTTATCCGGCCACAGACCAACGCGGATACCACGAAAGCGCTCCATTTGCTAAATTCTCCGACTTCCGCACACGCGCCATGAATATCATATCGTCCATAGGCGGACGCATCAAATATGGCCACTCTGAAGTTGGCAACTTCACCGAAGGACAGATGGTCTACGAGCAGCAGGAGATTGAATTTCTGCCGGTGGCGGCAAGCGATGCAGCCGACCAGCTCACACTGGCAAAATGGGCGCTGCGCAACCTCGCCGCACAGATGAACCTCACCATTACATTCGCTCCGAAAATCACAGCGGGAAAAGCCGGTTCCGGCCTGCACATACACATGCGATACATGCGCCCCGAAGGCAAAAGCGCCATGCTCGACGCCAACCGTAATCTCAGTTCAGAGGCCCGTACTGCCATAGCCGGAATGATGGAGCTCGCACCATCCATCACAGCCTTCGGCAACACCAATCCCACATCCTACTTCAGACTCGTACCCCATCAGGAGGCACCGACCAACGTATGTTGGGGCGACCGCAACCGCTCGGTGTTGGTACGCGTTCCTCTCGGATGGACTGCCGACAGCGATATGTGTGCGGCCGTCAATCCCGGCTCATCGGCCATGGTTGCGGACTTGTCGATGAAACAGACCATAGAGATACGCTCGGCCGATGCCTCGGCCAACATATATCTGCTCCTTGCCGCGCTCGCGGTCGCATGCCGTCATGGATGGGAAATGGAACATGCGGCGGAGAAAGCTGAAGCCACCTATGTGGATGTAAACATACACAGCCCCGAAAATGCCGCACGTCTGAACTCACTCAACCATCTGCCTGCTTCATGCCACGAATCGGCCGATGCCCTTGAGAAAGACAGGGAAGTTTACCGTGCCCACAATGTGTTCCCCGACAGAATAATTGATGCCACATTGAAATCCCTGCGTTCATTTGCAGATGCCGACAGCGCACGCACCGACCCTGAGAAGATGCGTTCAATGGTTGATAAATATTTCCACTGCGGATAATCCCCCTGACAACAACTAAAAACTAAAAAAGGCTGATGTTCCTGATTGCGGACATCGGCCTTTGACTTCTTACGCACCGAGCATATCGCTCAAAGTGCTCAAACTTGGATTTACGGCTACAATCTTGCCCTGCGGGTCAATCAAATAAGATTGCAGACCTCGGTCGAGATGGTATTTGGCGGATATTTCACCCGCGCGGTCGCGACCGACAAAAAATTGCGTCTTCTCATCATTATTATTGTCTCTACGCACTATCTCACGAAAGAGGCGCTCACTACGGTCCATATTGACCGACAAGAGACAAAAACGTTCTTCCGACATCGACAATGCCATATCCCGGTAACCGGAAGCGGCAATACGCGACTCCGCATCGTAGGCAGCCCAAAAGCTCACCAGCACATAGCGGCCTCTCAACTGCGACAGCGCCACTGTGGAACCATCGCAGGCGGTCAACGTCAATTCGGGAGCCTTAAAGCCATCGGCGGCTTGATAGACCCTCTCGGTGTTGGCCGACACTGAGAACAGAAGAACGATGAAGAGCGCAATGCTCATCATTGTTTTCTTCATTACATTCGTTTTATGTTAAACTTGAGGATTCGCAGTGCCCGCACTGTAAAAAAACGGTCTTTATGCAACAATCTGTGATGAAGCTCAAGGGTGCGAATCCTTGCCGATTTTCGGCCAGCCACAGCATCTCTATGCCAAGGCAATCGTTATTAAAAACACCGCAAAGATAGATATTTATTTCGTAATGACCAAATTAGCTGTTTTTCACCCACCCAAAACAGCTGACGCACACATGCCAAACACGCTCGGGATGCGGGATGCGGGAGATAAGTTAATAAATGTCAACAAGAGCTGAAATCCGCCCTTTATCATCGCCCGGAAGGGGTGTATCCGGCATCAATCAGCGACGAGCGCGACATATAAAATTCGGGCGAAAGCAGCCACTCCAACGACACCCCTGGATGCTTCTCGACATACGAATCAACAATCCGATAACCGATATATCGCCCCAACCGTCCGGGCGACATAGGGTGAACCACCGATGTCGATGGCGACAAGGCCACCAACCGCTCGGCATCCATAGGATCAACCGAATAGAGCAAAGCACGTGTTATCATCGCATCCCACACCTGGGGCTCATTGTCACGCACCCATTTCATCTGCCCGTCATCGTAGCCCATAACCTCCTCAATATCTGCATCGGGAAGCACACGCATCATAGCCACGGCCAAAGCTCCTTCATAAAGCATGCGCGACAAAGCAGTAGCACCTTCGCCACCACGATAGGGATAAGCCGATGCCACAATGGCCTCGGCCACATCCACCGGCATACGCTCCGGTTCCTTGAGCCGCCGCCTGTAATCTTCAAAACCCTCATATCCCTCGTAGTCGTAACCCAGATAATGATTCAGACCTACGAACATAACACTGTCGGCCAGCACCACAGACTGATTGTAAGGGGTCACAAAACCATACACCCTGACAGGTAGACTGACCTCAGGCATCTCCTTGCCCAACCCTGACCACAGACCGCCGAGACGCTTCTCCACCGAAGCCATCGACGTCAGACGTCGCGACACATCAGGAGCAAACACCTCCTGAGCACGCGACCTGGCATAAACCATCATGGCAGAATCAACCGGCACTCCGGCCATCGAAGCCAAAGGTGCCATAGCCGGACGGAAATCAGCCTCTATAGAATCACGCCCTGCTGAATCCGACCGCAGATAACGCATAGCTGCAATATCTATACGCTCCACCGCCACTCCGGCATCGTTCCTGCCACACGAAAGCACGACCGCACACAACAGACATGCCAATGAAAATCCGCATACAATATTCCGTATCATAACTAATCTCAAAACAATCCTACTTAATAAAATATGGTCCAAAAGTAAGCATTATTAAGCATCTTTTCGCAATTTCCACAAGCCATCCACCTTTTTAGGTCATAATTTCGTAACTTTGTCCTGTCAATAACACACGCAACATGTCGTTTCGCAACACTTTTTTCAAAACCACACTGGCACTGCTGCTCTCGGCATGCGCCACAACCATAGCCACAGCCAAGGACTTCACAATAGTGATAGACCCCGGCCACGGCGGACATGACCATGGTGCGATTGGCGCTGTAACCAACGAAAAAAGCATAAACCTCGGCGTGGCGCTCGAGCTTGGCAAGATTCTGTCGAAACAGATGAAGGATGCAAAGGTGGTCTACACACGCAACACCGATGTGTTTGTACCCCTGCAATCGCGTGCCGACATAGCCAACCGCGCCGGTGGCGACATATTCATTTCCATCCACACCAACTCGGTTGATAAAAAGTCAAAGAACCGCACCACCGTGTCAGGCGCATCGGTCTACACTCTCGGATTCAAGCGCAGCCGTGAGAATCTGGAGGTGGCAATGCGCGAGAACGCGGTGATGAAACTCGAAGACGATTATTCGGCCACATACCAAGGATTCGACCCCAACAGCACCGAATCCTACATAATCTTCGAGATGGGGCAGAACAAGCACATGGAGCAGAGTGTGAAAGCTGCCGGAGAAGTGCAGCGGCAACTTGTGGGGATGGCAGGACGAAAAGACAAAGGTGTGCGGCAAGCCAATTTCTGGGTTCTGTTCAAAACAGCAATGCCATCCATGCTCGTGGAACTTGATTTTATCTGCAACCCTACACAAGAGAAATTCCTGGCATCAAAGGATGGCCAGACAAAACTGGCCAAAGCCATATATCAAGGCATAAAGAACTACCGTAAAGAACCTTCAGCTGAATCAAAAGACAGGACAACTGACAAAAACGAGCCCAAACGACCTGAACCCACACCTCAGGCCAAGCCACAAAACACCGTGGACAATGGAACCGACAGTCAGACAGAAGTGTTTAAAATACAGTTCCTCGCCACATCTGCCACACTCCCCGATAAATCACCGAAATTCAAAGGTCTGTGGCCGGTGGAAAGCTACATTGAAAACGGAACCGTGCGATACACCTACGGACGCTACCGCACAATGAAATCGGCAATGCCCGACCTTGCAAAAGTGCGCACCATGTTTCCCGACGCATTTATTGTGACAATGAAAGGCAACCGCCGCATAAAATAACCCGAGATCTCTCACACAACGATAAAAAAACACCCAACAAACCCACAGATGAAAAAGATATTCACAAAAGAATTTACCATAGGGCTTTCAGTAGTGATAGCGCTGCTCGTATTGTTTTTCGGCATAAACTACCTTAAAGGTATCAACATATTCCACCCCACCAACTATTATTATGTGTCCTATACCAATGTAGCGGGACTATCGCAGTCGGCACCGGTTACAATCAACGGATTCAAGGTGGGTCTCGTGCGTGAGATAGAATATGAATACGACAATCCCGGCCATGTGCGCGTGGAGCTGAGTCTTGATCAGGCTTTGCGCATTCCCCGCGGTTCCAAAGCAGTGCTCGTGACAGACATGCTCGGAACCTCGTCGATTGAACTGCGGCTTAATACCGGAAATCAATTTCACGACATAGGCGAAAAATTGATAGGCGAAAATTCCACCGGCCTGATGAGCAGCATAACCACCGACGTGATGCCCGGCATAGCTTCCATCATACCTAAAGTTGACTCACTGCTTGTCGCCATCACCACCATTGCCACAGATTCAGCCCTGATAAACTCGGTGCACCGCCTCGACCGTATAATGGCCAACCTTGAGAGCTCATCCACCCAACTCAACAAAGTGATGAACACTATGCCCGGTATAGCCGGCGATGCAGGAACGGTAATGAAGAATTTCACAAAAGTATCGTCGGATTTCACCACCATATCATCCGACCTCGCCGTTGTCTCGACTGAACTGAAGCAAATGCCTATAGACTCCACTATGGCCAACATCCACACCCTCTCAATCCAGCTCAACGACCTTATGCGGAAAATCAACAGCCCCAACTCATCGGCAGGCATGTTGCTCAACGATACGCAACTCTACAACAATCTCAACAACGCCTCAGCATCGCTCGATTCCTTGTTGAAAGATGTCAAAAAGAACCCCAAACGCTACATATCTATAAAGCTGCTCTAAATTCATTATTTAGAATTTGTATAAATAACACAACTACGGTCAATTTGCACAAATGCCTGCTGAAGCACACGCAAATTGGCCGTTTTTGAATATGCACACATTGAAGTTGTACTTTAACCTCTTACTGATTACCCTCAAACAACAGTCTGATTATTCGCAAATTACACAATTAATTTAAATCACCACTTCAACTATATCGCTACTATCTTATAATTCGCTGTTATTCAACAAAGTGCACCGGAGTTCAAATTTGCAAATAAAAACACATTTGTTTTTAATAAAAAAAAGGTAGAATTTTGTAGTGTAAAAGTATAGCCTAACATTTTTGAACATCCTGTTTATGGAATCTCACTCCCAACTGTGGGAAAGATGCCTGAAAATATTTCAGGACATTCTTCCTGCCGAACAATTCGACGCCTGGTTCAAGCCGGTAACATCAGTGAGCTATGTCGACAACAAGCTCACCGTGATGGTACCCTCACCATTCTTTGTAGAACAACTTGAGGAACGCTACTTCAACCTTCTGTGCCATACACTGCGAAAAGTGTACGGCGCCAATGTAAAGCTATACTACCACTACAACCAGGTCAACAACGAACCCTCGACAGGAATCACAATAGGCAGCTCGAAACCGAGCCCCGCAGTAGCGCCAAAGCCCGGTGCCACATCCAATCCATTCCAGCAACAGGAGCTACACGACATCGATGCGCAGCTCAATCCGCGTTACACATTCGAAAACTATTGCAGCAGCGTGTGTAACCGTGTGGCACGCTCCATAGGCGAGGCCATCGGCAACGATCCGCGTTGCAAGACATTCAACCCCCTGTTCCTTTTCGGCGCACCGGGAGTGGGAAAAACCCACCTGATTCAGGCCATAGGCATCAGGGTGAAGGAAATAAATCCGCAGAACCGCGTGCTCTACATCACATCACGCCTTTTCGAGAGCCAGTACACCACCGCCGTACGCAATGGTAAAATCAATGATTTCATAAACTTCTACCAGAGCATCGACACCCTTATAATAGACGACATCCAGGACCTGATAGGCAAGCAGAGTACCCAGAATACCTTCTACCACATATTCGACCATCTGCTCCGCAACCAGAAACAGCTTATTCTGGCCAGCGACTGCTGCCCGTCGAAGATGGAGGGGATGGAGGAGCGCCTGCTGTCGCGATTCAAACGCGGCATGACTGCCGAGCTCGAACGCCCGGATTTCGACCTACGTAAAGAGGTGCTCCGACAGAAAGCCGAACAGGACGGTCTGGAACTCCCCGACGACGTACTTGGATTCATCGCATCGAATGTAACCGACAGTATCCGCGAACTTGAGGGAATCGTAGTGTCGCTAATCGCCCACGCCACCGTGCTCAATCAGGATATAACCCTTGACTTGACACGCAAGGTGCTTGCCAATGTGGTGAAACTCAACAAGAAGCAGATCAACTTTGAGATAATAGCTCAGGAAGTGGCCAATTATTACAAAATAGACCCCGACCAGATATTTACAAAATCGCGCAAACGCGAAATTTCGGATGCACGCCAGATGGTGATGTTCATGGCCAAGAAGCACACCAACATGCCGTTCACAGCCATAGGAACAAGACTTGCGCGCACTCACGCCACAGTGCTTTACGCATGCAAGAACATCGAGGAACGCCTCGGATTTGAAAAACAACTGCAGAACGATGTAAGCAAAATAGAAAATGCCTTACTCAATTAATCAAACCTTACGACCTTAAACGATTATCTTAAACACCAAGAGAAACATTGTTCCGGAGCCGAACCATCGACTCCGGAACTTTTTTTATCACGTTCACACCAAGACTACCTACGCTGCGCGACCCGCGAAAGGTAGCGGCGTACCGGCTCATCGTAAAATTTCAGACAAACCCATGCAAGCAACAGGCTCGCGGCAATCACAGACACCGCCACAGGCCACGACTGCCCGAACGAAAGGCCATGTCCCCACACCCAGGCATAGAAGAGATACATCAACGGATAGTGGACCACATATACCGGATAGGAAATCTTGCCGAGAAAATCGCATATCGATGTGGAGCGACGGTCGGTGGTAGTGCCCGAGGCCCCGATGTACAAAATAACAGGGAACACCAGAATAACGCACACCGCATCGTACAGACCATTGAGCCACATAGCTCCATCATTTCCGGCAAAAGGCATTGAAAGCAGCACCACAAGCATTATGGTACACACCCAGAATGCACCGCGCACCTTAGCCGCCTTGAACTTCCGCTCCATCAGCATACCGGCCGAAAAGCCGAAAAGCACCCTCAGCATCCCACCCGGAAAATTCCAGTCGCCGAGACTCCATCCCACCCCAAGGTGATATGCCCCCGACATGTCGCACACCGAGAATGCCGCAAGCGCTCCACCCGACGCCACCACAACGGCAGTGAGAGAGCGCGTGTTCAATCGACGCAACACCAAGGCATAAAGCAAATTGGCCACATACTCGAAAAACAGCGACCACGACGGCCCGTTGAGCGGAAACATCTCGCCGTTACCGCGCACCTCATGGAGCGAGCCGGGCCATGCCGGCAACAGCACACACGAAAGCAACAGTGCAAGAGCCACATGCCACAGCGACACCATCGAGCCATCCCATTTCACACAGCCCTGTATCACATAAGCCACGGCTCCAAACACCATGCCAAGCACAAGCATGGGATGCAACCTGATAAGACGGCGTTTTATAAAACCGCCGATAGTAAGCCGGGATGATGACGATGACGACGACACCCAACGGTCATCGTAGGCGTATGCCACGACAAAACCGGAAAGCATAAAAAAGAAATCGACCGCAAGATAACCATGATTAACAATCTGGTCCACCGGCGAAGTGGCAAAAGCCTCAAACACATGATACCATAAAACCATGACGGCTGCAACTCCGCGCAGACCGTCGAGAAGTTCATAACGTGGCTTGGCAATAGATGTAGACATGTTATATTAATTAAGGTGTTCAATATTTATTTTTTCTGAGTTGCAAATTTAAGCCTCAGGATTGAAACTAAATTTGTCGTACATCAAATATCGCCATACACAGATTACTTCTGCGCCCTGATGCGGCTCAATGTAGGGAGTGTGATTCCAAGATATGAAGCGATATACCCCAGCTGCACACGTGCACATACTTCAGGAAACTGGCGGCAGAACTCGGCATAACGCTCACCGGCGGGCAGCGTGAGCCGTTCCTTGTGCGAACGGTGCAGACGCCGGTATTCATTCTGATGTATGATACGCCCCCAATTGGCCAGCTCCAGATTCTGCGACCACAGACGGCGCAAGTCATCGACAGCTATCGCATAAGCCTCCACCGGTTCGAGAGCCTCAATATATTCCTCACTCGGCTGCTCATAATACACCTCATCCATGCTGAACACCACCGCCCCCTCGGTGGAAAACGAAGTGGTAATCTCCACACCATCCACCACCCAGAAAGAGCGTGTGATTCCACGCTCTATAAAGTATGCGTATCCGCTGCGCACACCTTCACGCACGAGCACACTGCGACGTGGGAAGTGACACCTGCTCACACAGCCAAGGAGCTCATTCACAGAACTGTCGCTCACATCACACAGCTCCCGCATTTTCCTCAACACCTGCTCCATGCAACCCTCAAGGCAACTTAAATCCCTTCGAGACGATGAAATCAAGATATATCTTGGAAAACAGCTCATTGGCCTCTTTAGTGTACCTGACATCCGTAAACACCTGAGCCAATGATGTCTTACCATTCTCCTCCACAAAATGCCGGCTATCGTCGCGCGCTTCTATCCCAGCATAAAGCGATTTTATATCACCATCGGTATAATCATGGTAACGCTCACTGTGCACAATACCATCGATGGGAAGGCGGTAACTCAACGGAGCCTCGCCATCGGGATACCCGACAGTAAGAGTAGTCACAGGCACCACCCTGTCGGGCAATCCGAGCGCTTCAGATATCTGCGGAGCGTTATAGCTCGTTGTCCCGAGATAGCAACATCCCAGGCCATGCATTTCCGCTATTGTGCAAAACTGCTGTGCAAAAAGAGCTGTATCGACCATACCCCATGTGAACGCCTGAAAATTATCATAGCCCGGAGTGGCATCACTCACACGGCACCAATGCTCAAAACGGTTGAAATCGGCACAAAATGTCAGCACTACCGAACAGCCCATCACCGAAGGCTGATTGAAATGAGCCGGAGCAAGAGCCCTTTTGCCCTCCTCGCTCCGTGTCACCACCACAGAATACAGCTGCATGTTTCCAGTGTTTGGAGCGTGGGCGGCAGCTTCAAGCATCTCTTGAAGTAACGCATCGTCAACTACTTTAGATGTGTATTTTCTGACAGTTCGGCGGGTATTGAAAAAATCCATATTTATAAGATATAACAGAGTGGTTAACACGTCCAAAATTAATAATTTTATCAATCACAAAAAAGCATTGATAAAAAGTTTTAGACAACTTCACCTACACACCAAAACATCCAAACACCTACAAACAAACAATTTAACCTTTCAAAACCGAAAACTTATCAACATTAGCAATGTTATGGAATGAATTAATTTGGAGATTAAGAAAATTATCGCAAATTTTGCACCGGTGTTCAAAACGAAACACACTGGACTATACTTTTACATTTATTTCTACAGCTAACCTTTTACCAACCACATCATCCTCACAACACAGTGGAAAAGAAAATCTACACTTACGACGAGGCCTACAACGCGACACTGCCCTATTTTGACGGTGACGAATTGGCCGCACGCGTATGGGTGAGTAAATATGCCCTCAAGGACTCCTTCGGCAATATCTACGAGCTCACCCCCGCCGACATGCACCATCGCATAGCATCCGAGCTTGCACGCATTGAAAAGAATTACCCTAACCCCATGTCAGAGGATGAGATATTCGGATATCTTGACCATTTCCGGTACATAGTACCGCAAGGTAGCCCAATGACCGGAATAGGCAATGAATATCAGGTGGCCTCTCTCTCCAACTGCTTCGTGATAGGCGTGGATGGCAAGCCCGACTCTTACGGTGGCGTGATAAAAATCGACGAAGAGCAGGTGCAACTGATGAAACGCCGCGGTGGTGTGGGGCACGACCTCTCGCACATACGCCCCAAAGGCACCCCGGTCAAGAACTCAGCCCTCACCTCCACCGGCCTCGTGCCCTTTATGGAACGTTACTCCAACTCCACCCGCGAAGTGGCTCAGGACGGACGACGTGGCGCGCTGATGCTATCGGTAAGCATAAAGCATCCCGATTCGGAAGCGTTCATCGACGCCAAGATGACCGAGGGCAAAGTTACCGGAGCCAATGTATCGGTGCGCATTGACGACGACTTCATGCAGGCCGCCGTAGATGGCCGTCCATACTGCCAGCAATACCCCATAGATGCCACCGAGCCGGCCGTTACCAAAGAAATCGACGCCTCCAAATTATGGCACAAGATAGTGCACAACGCATGGAAATCGGCCGAGCCGGGCGTACTGTTCTGGGATACCATCACACGTGAGTCCGTTCCCGACTGCTATGCCGACCTCGGATTCCAGACCATATCGACAAATCCATGTGGCGAGATACCTTTGTGTCCCTACGACAGCTGCCGTCTGCTCGCAATCAACCTGTATTCGTATGTCAACGATCCGTTTACCGACAAGGCCAGCTTCGATTTCGACAAATTCCGCACACATGTGGCCAAGGCACAGCGCATAATGGACGACATCATTGACCTCGAGATGGAAAAAATCGATAAGATAATCGATAAAATCAAATCCGATCCTGAGACCGACGAAGTAAAACAGACCGAGCTGCACCTTTGGAACAAGATACGCACCAAGACCCTGAAAGGACGCCGCACCGGAGTAGGCACCACCGGCGAAGGCGACATGCTCGCCGCTCTTGGCCTGCGCTACGGCACCCCCGAAGCCACTGCCTTCTCCACCGAGGTCCACAAACAGCTCGCCCTCGCCGCCTACCGCTCGAGCGCCGACATGGCTGTGGAACGCGGAGCATTTGAGATATATGATGCCGAACGCGAAAAGAACAATCCCTTCATAGCCCGCCTGCGCGAGGCCGACCCCGAACTCTACGAGCACATCCGCAAGAACGGACGCCGCAATATAGCCTGTCTAACCATCGCACCTACCGGCACCACCAGCCTTATGACCCAGACCTCGTCGGGCATAGAGCCTGTGTTCATGCCAGTTTACAAACGCCGCCGCAAAGTGAACCCCAACGACACCGAAGTGCGTGTGGACTATGTGGACGAATCGGGCGATGCGTTTGAGGAGTACATCGTTTATCATCCGAAATTCATAACATGGATGAAAGTAAACGGCATTGAGGTTAAGGACACCTATACCCAGGAAGAGCTTGATGCACTCGTTGCCCGCTCACCCTACTTCAAGGCAACCGCCAACGATGTGGACTGGCTTGAGAAGGTACGCATGCAAGGCAGTGTGCAGAAATGGGTGGACCACTCGATATCGGTGACCATCAACCTCCCCTCAGACGTCACCGAGGAACTTGTAGGGAATCTTTATGTGGAAGCATGGCGCTCGGGATGCAAAGGTTGCACCGTGTACCGCGACGGCTCACGCTCAGGTGTGCTCATCGCCGTAGAGAAGAAAAAAGAGCAGGTAAGCCCCGAGGGGCACCCCATTGTGGCCAAGCGCCCCATAGAGCTTGATGCCGATGTGGTACGCTTCCAGAACAACAAGGAAAAATGGATTGCGTTCGTCGGACTGCTCAACGGACGTCCCTACGAAGTATTCACCGGACTTGCCGACGACGACGACGGCATATTCTGCCCCAAATCGGTGACGCGCGGAAAAATCATAAAGGCCATCGACGACAAAGGCAACAAACGCTACGACTTCCAGTTCATAAACAAACGCGGATACAAGACCACCATCGAGGGTCTGAGCGACAAATTCAATCCCGAATACTGGAACTATGCCAAGCTGATATCCGGAGTGCTCCGCTACGGTATGCCCATAGACCAAGTGCTCAAACTCGTAGGTGGACTCGAGCTTGACTCCCAAAGCATCAACACATGGAAAATGGGTGTGGAACGCGCATTGAAGAAATATCTCCCCAACGGCATGAAAGCCAAAGGTCAGCGCTGCCCCAACTGCGGTCAGGAGACCCTTGTTTATCAGGAAGGATGCCTCATCTGCACCTCCTGTGGCACTTCACGCTGCGGCTAACAGATACAGCACCTAACAACTCATGCAGTCCCGGGGCAAGATGCTCCGGGGCTGCTGTTCTTATTTACAATTTTGACAATTAGCAATAATTGTGTACTTTTGAAAATTCTCACACCTACATATACCTTAAAAACATAACACGACATACTTACATCAAATGAAACTAAGTTTTAACATCGACTACCGCACACGTTGGGGAGAGACCCTCCACATAACAGGCAATCTACCGGAACTCGGCGAGGACAATCCCGAAAAAGCCAGAGCAATGACACTTTCCGGCGATTCGACGTGGCGGCTCGACACAGAAATCACGCCCGCCCAGGCCGGGAAAATAACCTACCGGTATTTTGTGCGCCGCGACGACGGCTCCCTACGCACAGAGTGGGGCGACAGCCACAGATGCAGCATTGACGCTCACACTCCATCGGCATGCCTGTACGACCATTGGCAAGACATGCCCGACGACAAACCGTTCCACTCCTCCGTGTTTGCCAACTGCATTTTCAGACAGGCCGGCAACGACCCCACACCGCCATCACTACGCCCCGGCACTATAACGCTGGAAATTGACGCTCCGGAAATTCCTGCCGGCGACATACTTGCGATAAGTGGAGCGAGCGAAGCGCTCGGCCGATGGAATCCGGCCAAAGCTGTGGCTCTTACACCACGTAAATTCCCACAGTGGAGCGTAACACTCCCTGCCGAGGCTTTTGCCGATGGATGCGAATACAAATTCCTTATCCTTGACAAACAGACACACGAAGTGGTGGCCTGGGAAAGATCGGGGAACCGGAAAACCGACATCAAGCACGACAATGCCAACACAGCATATTCCATAAGCGGGCTGCACTTCGACAACCCCATGGCCCCATGGCGTGGAGCCGGAGTGGCAATCCCGGTATTCTCCCTGCGCTCGGAAACGGACTTCGGTGTGGGAGACTTCCTCGACCTGAAACTGATGATAGACTGGGCAGCGTCAACCGGCCAGAACTTCGTGCAGCTGCTACCGGTCAACGACACTACCATGACCGGAACATGGACCGACTCATACCCATACAACGCCATATCCACATTCGCCCTACACCCGATGTACCTCAACCTGAAGGAGCTCGGCACCCTTGCCGACCCGAAAGAACAGGAACGTTTCGACGTTATAGCACGGGAACTGAACCAACTCCCCGATGTGGATTACGAACGCGCCAACAGGACAAAAGAGGAGTGGACCAGATTGTTCTTTGACCAGCAAGGAGAGCGCACACTGCAAAGCGACGAATTCAAGAACTTCATATCGTCCAACCGCCATTGGCTTCTCCCCTACGCCGCATTCTGTGTGCTCCGCGACCGCTACGGCACGCCCGACATGCGCCACTGGGAGGAATACGCCGAATATCGTGTCTCGCTCATAGACCGGCTCACCAAGACCTGCCGCAAAGAGATAGAATATGTCTATTTCGTGCAGTATCATCTCGACCGTCAGTTGCGCCATGTGCGCGACTACGCCCATTCACGCGGTGTAGTGCTCAAAGGCGACATACCGATAGGCATATCGCGCAACAGCGTCGATGCTTGGGTCAACCCCGAACTGTTCAACCTCGACTGCTCGGCAGGCGCTCCCCCCGACGACTTCTCCATTATGGGACAGAACTGGGGATTCCCCACCTACAATTGGGAAGTGATGTCGCGCGACGGATTCGCATGGTGGAAATCACGTTTCCGCAAAATGGCCGAATATTTTGATGCCTACCGGATAGACCATGTGCTTGGATTTTTCCGTATATGGCAGATTCCGCTTGATGCTCTCCACGGACTTTTAGGTGTGTTCAACGCCGCGCTCCCCTTCACCCCCGATGAGCTACGCTACAACTACGACTTCCACCTCGACCCCGAACGCCACACACAGCCATTCATCACCGATGGTGTGCTCCATGAAACCTTCGGCGAGCTAACCGAAGAGGTCAGAGCAACATATCTCGAACCTACCGACGACGGACGTTACCGCCTCCGCGGCGACATGACGACTCAGCGCGCCATTGCCGACCGTTTCGCCGCCATGGACCATACCGACAGGAACACCCGCGTGTGCGAGGGTCTGCTGAAACTGATAGACAACGTTCTGTTCATCGAAGACCCATACAAAGCCGGAACATACCATCCGCGCATAGCTGCCCAGCGAAACTCGGCCTACCGTGCGCTCAACGACTACGAACGATGGCGTTTCGACACCCTCTACAACGACTTTTTCTACCGACGCCACAACGAGTTCTGGCGCGAAAAAGCCATGTGGAAACTTCCGCCGCTCATCGATGCCACAGGCATGCTTGTCTGTGCCGAAGACCTTGGCATGATACCTGCATGCGTACCCTCGGTGATGAACGAACTCGAGATTCTATCGCTCGAGATACAGCGTATGCCCAAAGACCCATCCGTGGAATGGGCCGACACATGGCACTATCCATACCTATCGGTATGCACCACCTCCACCCACGACATGGGCGGAATACGCCAATGGTGGGAGCAGGACCGCCAGTCGACACAGCGGTTCTACAATCAGGTTCTCGGACAGCAGGGCGAAGCCCCCTATTTTGCAGAGCCATACATCTGCACCTCCATTGTCAAGATGCATCTGCAATCACCATCCATGCTGTGCATACTGCCGCTTCAGGACTGGATGTCGACCGACGGACGGTTGCGGCGTCAGGACCCGCGCGAGGAGCAGATAAATGTTCCAGCCAACCCACGCCACTACTGGCGCTACCGCATGCACCTCACACTCGAGAATCTGCTGCACAGCGATGACTTCAACCGCTCCATAGCCATGATGGTAGCCGAAAGCGGCCGCTAACCGGCTGAACCGCAACGGAACAATACCTCCAGACAACAACGAAAGCCCCATCGACATAAAATCGATGGGGCTTTCTGTAGAACTATAACATATTTTCATACCCACGCATTGCGGATTGTGACGAATTATTCGTACTTTTGTACTATTATAGCATACGTGGCGCCACAAGCGCCGCACTCAGTGTACAAAACCTTGATGCAAATGAAAAAAGACAGTCAGGAAAAGCCTCGCCGGCACCGGCCGCTCATAGCCACCATGTGGTGTGTGTTCGGAGCGTTAGTTGTGGCAGGAGTGCTGTTTCTAATACTTATCTACAACGGTATAATAGGCTACATGCCTCCTGTGGAGGAGCTCAAGAATCCCCGCGACAGGTTCGCATCCATCCTCTACACCTCCGATGGCGAGGAAATGGGACGCTTTTTCCGGAATACGGGCAACAGAACGTATGCCGACTACGACGAGATTTCTGAAAACATGTACAATGCCCTTATAGCCACCGAGGATTCCCGTTATTACGACCATTCGGGCATTGACTTCCGTGCGCTGATGCGCGTGGGATTCAAGACACTGCTCATGGGACGTAAAAATGCAGGAGGTGGCTCCACCATCACACAGCAGCTCGCCAAGCAGCTCTATTCGCCCGAAAGTTCCAATCTGGTAAGCCGCGCCATGAAGAAACCTATCGAATGGATGATTGCGGTGAAACTCGAACGCTTCTACTCAAAGGAGGAGATACTCAAGATGTATCTCAACCAGTTTGACTTCCTTTACAACGCCGTCGGCATTAAATCGGCCGCGCAGGTATATTTTGGCAAAGAGCCGAAAGACCTTGACATAGACGAGGCCGCCATGCTTGCCGGAATGGTCAAGAACCCATCCATCTACAATCCGATACGCCATCCGGAGCGCACACGCGAGCGCCGCAATGTGGTGTTCGAGCAGATGCGCAAGGCCGGAATGCTTACCGACGCCGAGCTGGACTCACTGAAGCAACTTCCGCTTCGTGTCGACTTCCACAAAGTGGCCGACCACAACCAGGGCATAGCTCCATATCTGCGTGAGGAGATACGCCACATGCTGCGCGCCAAGAAACCTGAACGCGCCAACTACCCGAGCTGGGAATCAGAACGCTACATCTCCGATTCGATAGCGTGGGTGCGCAACCCCCTTTATGGGTGGATTGAGAAAAATCCCAAGCCCGACGGCTCGAAATACGACATCTACAACGATGGCCTGAAAATATACACATCGATTGACTCACGCATGCAGCGTTATGCCGAGGAAGCTGTGGCCGAGCATGTGGGCGGTGTGCTCCAACCGGCATTTTTCCGCGAGAAGCGTGGAGCCAAAGGAGCCCCATACTCATCCAACCGCACTGAGATATCCGAGATAAGGGTTAACCACCTTATCCGCAACGCCATGAAACAGACTGAGCGTTACCGGGTGATGAAACAGGCCGGACGTTCGATGGATGAGATAAAGACCGCATTCAACACCCCGCGCGAAATGAAGGTGTTCACATATCAGGGCACACGCGACACCGTGATGACCCCTATGGACTCGCTCCTCTACATCAAGCACTTCCTGCGCACAGGATTCATGGCCATGGACCCCATCAACGGACAGGTGAAGGCTTATGTGGGCGGCCCTGATTTCAAATTCTTCCAATACGACATGGTATCGACCGGACGCCGGCAGATTGGCTCGACAGCCAAGCCGTTCCTCTACACCTACGCCATGGAAGAGGGATACACCCCATGCGACCAATTTCTCAACACTCAGCCCGCTCTTCAGGAAGGCAACAAGATATGGCGTCCGCGTTCAGGCAACGCCCGTGCCGGTGAGATGGTGGATCTCCGCTGGGCTCTTACCAACTCGAGCAACTGGATTTCGGCTCGTCTCATATCCCAACTGTCGCCGGGAGCGTTGGTGCGCACAATGCACAATTTCGGCATAACATCAACACTCGTGCCAAGCTACGCACTATGCCTCGGACCCTGCGATGTTTCGGTCAAGGAGATGGTGGGAGCCTACACCGCATTTGCCAACAAAGGTATGCGCGTAGACCCCATAATAGTGACCGCGATAGCCGATTCAAACGGCAACATCATATCGGAATTCAATCCCAAGCACACCGAAGTGATAAGCGAGACAGCTTACTACCGCATTCTGTCAATGCTGCTCAACGTGGTGAACAACGGCACCGGACGCCGACTGCGCGGAGGCCAGTTCAACATATCGGCCGAAACTGGCGGCAAAACCGGTACCACCAACTACAACTCCGACGGATGGTTCATGGGATTCACCCCGCAGATTGTGGCCGGAGCCTGGGTGGGTGGCGACGAACGCTACATACACTTCAACTCCACCGCCGCCGGTCAGGGAGCCGCAATGGCACTCCCCATCTACGGACGATTTATGAAAAAGGTATATGCCGACCGCTCTCTACCTTACACCCAGTCGGCCCGCTTCCAGTTCCCAGAAAACGCAGACCTCTGCTCGGAAGGCGACGGAGTGCTGATGGGCGATTCATCGATTGAAGGAACCACCGTCAATGGCGATGAAAGCGGCGAAAACACAGACGATGTGCAGACATCGATGGACGATTCGTTTTTCGACTGATGCCACAAAACTAATTAAGAATAATAACAACAAAAACATAAACACCAATGAAATTCAATGTTTCCAGCAAAACGCTTTACAGCTACGTATCAGCAGTAAGCAAGATAATCAATGCCAAGAACACACTCCAGATTCTTGACAACTTCCTTTTCATACTCGACGGCGACATGCTCACCGTAAAGGCTGCCGACATGGAAAATTCATTAGTGGGCCGCCTGCAGGTGACCAACGCCGAAGGCTCAGGACGTTTCTGCCTGTCGGCCCGGCGCATAGTCGAACTGCTCAAGGAACTTCCCGACCAGGGCATCACGTTTGAGATTGACGACGACAACCTCGAGGTGAAGATAGCCTACAACAGCGGATGTTATAACACCGTGGCCATAAATGGTCTTGAATATCCTGAAACCCAGTCGGAAACAGAAGGAGAAGCCATCACATTCCGTTGCCCCACACAGCAGGTGCTCAAAGGAATCGAGAACACACTCTTCGCTGTCAGCACCGACGAGATCCGTCCGCAGATGATGGGTATACTCTGGGATGTTAAGCCCGAAGCAGTGGTGTTCGTGGCCACCGACACACGTAAACTGGTGAAATATACCAACGCCACATCACATCCCGGAGTGGAATGCTCGTTCATTCTTCCGGTAAAGGGTGCCACAGTGCTGCGCAACGTCTTCGCCAAGGAAGATGAAATCACCGTTACACTTTCGGCATCGTCGGTAAGATTCGACTCTGAGGCATTCACATTCGATTGCCGTCTGATAAAAGGCCGTTTTCCCGACTACAACCGCGTGATACCGCAGAACAATCCGTATGTGCTTACGGTTGACCGCCTGTCGTTCCTCAATGCCATTCGCCGTGTGGCAGTGTGCGGAGATGCCGGCGGTGGTCTTGTGAAATTCAAGTTCACCCCCGATGTGATAACCCTCCGCGCTTCCGACAACAGCTACGGCACGTCGGGATGGGAAGAGGTTCCATGCAATTATTCTGGCAACGACCTTCTGATAGGATTCGGCGCAACATACCTTATAGAGATACTCGGCACATTCCAGACACCTGAGGTGATGGTGAAACTCGCCGACCCGAGCCGCGCCGCGCTGTGCATGCCGGCCGAAAACGAACCGGACTGCGAGCTGATCATGCTCCTCATGCCCATGAACATCGCCGACTAATCTACCGCCAGAATAATGGAACTGAACCTGACAAAGCCACTCATATTCTTTGACCTCGAGACTACAGGCACCAACATAACCCGCGACCGCATAGTGGAGATATCGCTCATAAAAGTGATGCCCGGCGGCGAGGAACTTGCGCGGACACGCCGCATCAATCCTGAGATGCCGATTCCGGCCGAAGCCACCGCCATACACCACATCACCGACGAGGATGTGGCCTCTATGCCGACATTCAAGCAGATAGCCAAGGATCTTGCATCAATATTTCAGGACAGCGATATTGCCGGATTCAACTCCAACCGCTTCGACATACCGCTGCTGCTGGAGGAATTTCACCGTGCCGATGTAACCCTCGACCTCAGCACCACACGTTTCATCGATGTGCAGACCATATTCCACAAACAGGAACCGCGCACCCTTGTGGCAGCCTACCGCTTCTATTGTGGCAAGGAACTCGACGGTGCACACTCGGCCGATGCCGACACCCGTGCCACCTACGAGGTGCTGAAAGCCCAGCTCGACAAATATACTGACCTGCCTAACAATGTGGCGGCTCTGTCGGAATTTTCCTCACACTCGCGCAATGTCGATTTTGCCGGACGTCTGGTTTACGATGAGAAGAAACGCGAAATAATAAACTTCGGCAAATACAAAGGCCGGCCGGCCGACGAAGTGCTGCAGGCCGACCCCGGCTACTACGGTTGGATTATGCAGGGGGACTTCCCTCAGAACACAAAGGACGCATTTGCCCGCATACACATGCGGGTGGGACTTAACCGTCGCAAAAACAATTGAAATGCTCTCCGGAAAACATATAATACTTGGCATAACAGGTGGAATTGCCGCCTATAAGTCAGTGACACTGCTGCGCCTGCTTGTGAAGCGCGGAGCTGAAGTGCAAGTGGTGATAACCCCCTCGGGCAAGGAGTTCATAACACCGGTCACTCTGTCGGCACTCAGCGGCAAACCGGTGATATGCGACTTTTTCACAGCCAACACAGGCGAATGGCACAGCCATGTGGACCTCGGTCTATGGGCCGATGCCATGGTGATAGCCCCCGCCACAGCCTGCACCATAGCGAAGATGGCCCACGGTGTAGCCGACAACATGCTCGTAACCACATATCTGTCGGCGAAAGCGCCGGTATTTGTAGCTCCGGCCATGGACCTCGACATGATGGCCCACCCATCCACCACAGCCAATATCTCGCTGCTCCGCTCCTACGGCAACCACATAATAGAGCCCGCAGCCGGCGAACTTGCCAGCCACCTCATTGGCAAAGGACGCATGGAAGAACCGGAAGAGATAGTGCGCGTGCTTGATGAATTTTTCAGCCGCCCTATGCCTCTGGCCGGTAAAAAGATGCTGATTACAGCCGGGCCTACTTACGAACGCATCGACCCGGTGCGGTTCATAGGCAATTTTTCAACAGGCAAGATGGGCTATGCCATAGCCGATGCGGCTGCCGCACTCGGGGCTGAAGTAACGGTGGTGAGCGGGCCGGTAAGCATCAAACCCACCCAACCGTCGGTCAAAGTGATTGATGTGGAATCGGCACGCGAGATGCATGCGAAATGCATCGAACTCTTTCCCGGAAGCGACATTGCCGTTATGTGTGCCGCCGTGGCCGACTACACACCCGCCAATCCGGCCACTACAAAAATCAAACGCGAACATTCTGACATTCCCGTAATAGAACTTGTAAAAAATCCCGACATAGCCGCCGCACTCGGAGCCATCAAAAAGCCTGACCAGAAAGTGGTGGGATTCGCCCTTGAAACTGACAATGAGGAACAGAATGCCCGCGAGAAACTTCAACGCAAGCATCTCGACATGATAGTGCTCAACTCTCTGCGCGACCCCAAGGCAGGCTTCGGTACTGACACCAATAAGGTGACACTCATTGATTGCGCCGGAAATGCCACGCATTTCCCCGTGAAATCAAAACAGGAGGTAGCCATGGATATCATCAATGCCATAATGGATTTATGACACCGGCAAAAAGGTTACATATAATTATTATATGTGTAGTGGCGGCATTCACCATTCCGTCAATCGCTGCCGCACAGGAGCTGAATTGTACCGTCGAGGTCAACTCAAAGCAGATTTCAGGGAACGAGCAGGTGTTTCAGACACTGCAGGAGGCCATCAACGAGTATATGAACACCACCAAATTCACTCCGGCCCAATTCTCACCCAACGAGAAAATAGACTGCCGCCTGTTTCTGACCGTAAAGGAATATGCCGACGATGTGATTAAGGGCGACCTGCAGATACAGTCAACACGCCCGGTCTACAACAGCTCCTATACCACAACTCTGCTCAACTTCAAGGACAACAAAATAGAGTTCACCTACCGCGAGCATGAACCGCTTGTGTTTTCCGAGACCACAATGGAAAGCAATCTGACCGCCATACTCAACTACTATGCCTACCTGATTCTGGCTCTCGACTTCGACTCCTTCTCGCCACGTGGCGGACAGCCTTACTTCGACCGTCTGGCCACCATAGTCCAACTTGCACAGTCGTCGGGCGAGACGGGATGGAAAGCATTTGAGGACAACCGCAACCGCTCCGCAGTGCTCGGAGCATTTACCGACCCCAATACTGTAGGGCTGCGCGACCTCTATTACCAATACCACCGTCGCGGACTCGACGAAATGTCGGTAAGTCCTGACAAGGGACGCGCCACCATCACCTCGGCGCTCGATGCCCTTAACAAGATTTATGCCACCTCGCCGATGTCTGTAGGGCTATCAATGTGGCGCGATGCCAAACTTGACGAGATGGTAAACGTTTATTCCAAAGGGTCGCAGTCTGAACGCGATGATGTCTACGACCTGCTGTTCAAACTTTACCCAACCGAACAGATACGGCTCAATGACATAAAGAACCCGCCACCTACACGCTGACGCCATAACCACACCCTTTCCGACCCATGCTTGAAAACCTCCACATATCCAACTACGCGCTTATCGACAAGGTTGACATTCAGTTCTATCCCGGTCTGAACATAATAACGGGCGAGACCGGTGCCGGCAAATCAATAATGCTCGGCGCCCTGTCGCTTCTGCTTGGCGGTAGAGCCGATGCAAAGGCCATACGCCACAGCAATGTGAAATCGGTGATTGAATGTACATTCAGAGTGGAAGGATACACCGCCCTCGAAGCATACTGCCAGGAAAACGACATTGAATGGCAACCCGACATCTGTATAATGCGCAGGGAAATATCCCCCAACGGACGCTCGAGGGCATTCATCAACGACACGCCGGTGAATCTTGCCCAGTTGCAGGGTGTGGGAATGCAATTGGTCGACATCCATTCGCAACATCAGAACCAACTGCTGGCTCAGCCTCATTTCCAGCGGGATATAATAGACTGTCTTGCCGACAACGGCGAACGCCTGCGCCAATACACCGGACTGTACAATTCGTTCCGGACTGCGATGCGTGCATTCAAGGCTGCCAAAGCAGCCATAGCGCGCGACAGCGACAACGCCGATTTCATGCAATTCCAGCTCAATCAGATTGACGAGCTGAACATAGCGCCCGGCGAACTGTCAGAACTTGAACGCGACCGCGATGCCCTCGCATCGCAGACCGACACTAAAGCCAACCTCTGCGAGGCTCTCGATGCACTGTCGGAAGGAAGAGCCAATATACTCTCTCTGCTCACCACCGTACAGGACTGCTGTTCTGAAATAGAAAGCTCGCTTGACCCTGACGACCGTATACCGTCGCGCTTAGCCGAGACAGCAACCGAACTCGGAGACATAGCCGACACTCTTTCGGCTATAAATGCAGGCATAGCGGCAGACTCATCCGACCTTGATGAGATTGAATCCAGAATATCAGGCATATATTCCATGATGCGGAAACACCATGCCGACACACCTGAGCAACTGCTTGAGATAGCCGACGACCTGCGCACAAGGCTCGCAAGGATTGAAGACGCCGATGTAGTGCTCGCCGATCTGGAGAAAGAGGCCCGCACCACCCGCCGTAAAGCGATGGAAGCCGCCAAAGAGATATCGATGGCACGCACAAAAGCCGCCGCCGAGTTTGCCGACCGGCTTATGACCACCGCCACACCGCTCGGCATGAAAAATTTAGTGTGCGACATTGAGATTACCCCTGCCGACATGTCGGCCACAGGCATCGACAATGTTGAATTCAAATTCGCTTTCAACAAGAACCAGACACCGATTCCCGTAAGCGGAGCTGCATCGGGCGGAGAGATATCCCGCCTTATGCTTTCCATAAAATCCATAGTCGGACACCGCATGATGCTACCCTCAATCATATTCGACGAGGTAGACACCGGCGTGTCGGGCGATGTGGCCGCCCGGATGGGCAGGATGATGCTCGACACCTCGGCCGACATTCAGGTGATAGCCATAACCCACCTCCCCCAGGTGGCTGCTCTCGGGCAACATCACTTCAAGGTGTTCAAAGAAGACGATGAAGATGCCACACACACCCGCATTCTTGAACTTGACCGCGACCGCCGCGTTGACGAACTCGCCCTGATGCTCAGCGGCGACCCGAACAACACTGCGGCACGTACCACAGCCATTGACCTTCTCTCCAGATAAAACAGTTTTTTCAAATCCATTCAAACGACAATCCCATGAACTCCGATTACATATTTGGCATACGCGCCGTGATGGAAGCCATCGAAGCCGGAAAAGAAATTGACAAGATTCTTATAAAGAAAGACCTCTCCGGGCCACTTGCCACAGAATTGCTCGACCTGATACATTCGCGAGGTATAGTGACACAGCGAGTGCCGGTAGAGCGCATCAACCGCATCACACGCAAGAACCATCAGGGTGTGGTGGCCATGCTGTCGTCGGTAACCTATCACAGCCTGTCGCATCTCGTTCCAGAACTCTATGAAGCCGGCATGCTACCCTTTGTGGTGGTGCTCGACGGCATAACCGACGTGCGCAACTTCGGAGCCATAGCCCGCACATGCGAATGTGCCGGAGTCGATGCCATTGTAATCCCGCAGCATGGAAGCGTAAGTGTAGGTGCCGATGCCGTAAAAACCTCAGCGGGTGCCCTGCTGCACATTCCGGTGTGCCGCGAGCGCAACATCCTTTCGGCCGTAAAATTTCTCAAGGATACAGGCTACAAGGTTGTTGCCGTAACCGAAAAAGCCGATATCAACTACACCACAGCATCCTATACCGAACCGACCGCTCTCGTGCTTGGCTCGGAAGATACCGGCATATCACCCGAAGTGCTCCGCCACTGCGACACCTACGTATCCATACCCATGTTCGGCCACATCGGTTCGCTCAACGTATCGGTAGCTGCCGGAGTGCTGATGTATGAAGTGGTGCGCCAGCGCCTGCAGGCCAACATGGAAGTGATCTGACACCAAGCCGCCACCTCCAAAACAGAAACAAAGCCACAAGCGTTTCTATTTCATAGAATGAAGAAACGTTTATGGCCATTGATTCCACAACTCATCCCATTGCCGCGCACCTCCGGCGCTACCTGCTGCCGGCGATGCACGTTGCTGTTCTCGCCGTATCGATACTTCTCATAGCCTACATCACTTACGACACCCTGCTCAACATATCGTTCATTTCCAATCCACGGTATCTGCGTGTGCAGCTATGGGCCTGTATGTTCTTCATTGTCGAGATTCTGGTGGAATCCATGCTCGCCCCGAAACCATGGCGGGCATTGCTGCGCAACATCCCGTTCATCCTCATCTGCATCCCTTACATCAACATCCTGCACCACTGCAACATAGCTGTGACGCCGGAAATATCCTATCTGCTGAGATTCGTCCCCATGATACGCGCCGCCTATGTCCTGGCCATAATGTGGGGATTCATGTCCAAAAACTGGATTTCAAGCATGTTCGGAGCCTATATAATAATGCTCGTCACCACCCTTTACTTCCTTTCGCTAATGTTCTTTGTCGAGGAACACTTTGTCAACCCCGGTGTCACTGACTACTGGCAGTCGCTATGGTTCTCCATAATGCAGATGACCACCTGCGGCTCAAGCATAAGCCCCATCACCCCCACCGGCAAAGTGATAGGCGTGGTGCTGTCGGCCGAAGGCCTCATCCTATTCCCCGTATTCACCGTCTACTTCACCCACGCCTTTGCCCGCAACCATTCCACCGCCGAAAGCACCGGAAACTGACACCTATTTGCGCGACAACAGCAAAACTTTCGCTCCCGAATTGTCCATACCGGGCATAGTCATCCCCACCGGAGCACCTATAAATGTCGGGTCGCACACCACATAACGTCTGCCGCCAAGCTCTATGTAATCGCCCGGCACCTCATCGTTGAAAGCCACAGCCGTGGCCAGATGTCCGGGATAATACACAAGAGCCACGTCAAGTCCCATCAGGTCGCGTACAAGTCTGGAGAACAATATCGAACGGTCCTCGCAATCACAATAAGGATAATAGAGCGTCTCCTCGGCAAAGAATGCCCGGTCGCACCCCCACACCTTGTCGTCGTACTCATATTCAAATGCCGTCTGCACGAAGTTCAAAAGCCGGCATGCCGCTTCACGCTGTGGCATATTTCTTATTCCTTCCTCCAGCGATGGGTACAGCAATCTCTTTACATCATCCGACATAGGCGTGTTGGCATACATGGCCCATCGTGTCATAAAATCATCGCCTGTGGCCGACGACGGATAGCCATCGTAGAAATCTATCAGATTCTTATTAACCTTCACCTCGGCCTTGACATCCTTATTACTCTGCGACTGCAAAACGCGGCTTTCCGTCGGCGTATGCACTAATGCAGGTGTACGGTCTATCCATAGCGACATAGGCTTCTCCTGAGGGAACGGGACATCACATATATGCAATTGCGTTTCCTGACAGTCAAACACATACAGCATATCGCCCCCTACATCAAAACGCCTTGTACCATATATCTGATGCCGGCTCGCATAGAGTGGATAGACAGCGCCGTTACCCATTCCGATGCGCACCTTATATCCCGACTGGCAGTATATGTATGCCTTAAGCATATTTGCCTCATTGCCTTTTCCGCCCATACATGCCTCCGAAACCGCATCAAGCAACTTCACATATCCCCAGTCGCCGAGAGCAAGACGCTCGCGCAGCTCCAGACAGTCGCGCAAAGTGTTGTCGTAGTCGCCGGCCGACAAGCGTTCCCAAAGTTTAGCCATTCCGCGTTCCGAACAATCTGTCAACCGGAAACGCAGCTCACGGTTAAACCTAACCTTGCATTCCGTACCGTAGAATCTGAACACGGCATACTCCTGACCGGGAGGCTCAGGCTGCTCGCGTATGGGGGCAGGCGGGGCAGGCTGAGGCGCGGGTGGCTGCGGTGTCACCACCTCCTCGATAGTTACCGGAACACTTTCCGGCAGTTTATCGCGGTCCCGCTCAGGCATCACCACCGGTGGCCGTTTCTCATCCTTAGGGCGCTCCAACTCCGGCAACGACTTATACCTTGCCCACGCCCTCCGCATAAACTCCGCATGCCTCCGATTAGCCTCCTCGCGAAAATCGCTGTAGTTTTTTCTGGCCCGGCTCTTAAACTCCTCATAACGTGCACGCATATCCTCCGCACCCTTAGTCTGCGCCGATACGCCACAGCCCACACTGCCTGCCAATACAACAATTGCCAATAATCTCCTCATAATCTGTCAAAATATGACAAATGGCTGTGGAGTTCCACAACCATTTGCCGTAACATTATCAATCTGTAATCAGAATTTGTAGCCCACAGTAGCATAAAATGCTGCATTTCTAAGGCTACCCAATCCATCTCCGGTTTTCTGTATTGAAATAAAGCCAAGCTCATATTCCGCACCGAACACAAAACGATGATACTCAAAATCAATACCAAGATCGAGACCTACATCGAAACGGTTGCCACCATCCCAACCTTCCGACTTCTTGAACACGTCCCAGCTATCGCTATAGCCTTTTTCCTTATACTTCATGTTACCATAGACACCTAAAGCAAAATAAGGACCGGCCTTCAATGTCATGTTCCAGCTATCGTTGATGTTCAGACGATAAGCGGCGAGCACCGGTATCTGAAGATAAAGCAGGTCAATGGTACCTTCGCCTTTCTCGCCATATTCCTCCCAGTTCTCCTTAGCGCCTTTCCATGCTATTTCAAGCGAAGGCATGAGCGACCAGTCGGAAGTAAGAGGTTTTTCGATACCGGCACCGATTTTACCCACAAAATGGCTTGACATATCATCGGCATCGCCCCAGCAATGAGCCACACCAAGACCGGCTTTGGCATTCCAGGTAATCTGGGCCGAAGCACTCATGGCAGCAAAAGCCACCATCAATAAAAACATCAGTTTTTTCATAACAAAATTAATTAAATGAATGGTTATCAATATATATTAGAATTGCATCTTCTCCCACTTGGCTTTCATGCTCGCCGACACATTGACCGATGGCGTCTGCAATTTGTCATTCTCAAGCATGGAATTTTTCTTCACTTCACTTGAAAGCGTCTTGAACAGCTCACCAAACGATGATTTACCCTCGGTTTTCTTCAAGTGGTCAAGCAGAAAATAGGTGAACATACCATGCCGTTTATCCTTATATGCCAATGCTGTTTCATCGTCCGATGCCGCCGTGAACACCACCATATTACCGCTGAGCACCTCGTTTTTTGGCTTAATTGCCACACCGCGCGCTGCCACGAGAGCCTGCCCCGAGCCACGCTTCACACCGCTGAAACAAGCATCAAGCAGCACGGTGACACTCTGCGTTTTTATCTTGCCCAACCGAGCATACATATCGCTCAGTTTGAAACATGTGGTTATATCCTTCGGGAATCCGTCGGTAGGTATGAGATAGGCGGTCTTGTCCTTTTCGTTCGGAATCCCATGACCTGCATAATAGAACAAAATCTTGGAATTACCGCCCGATATGTCGGCCATGGTTTCTATCCAATTAAGGGCGCGTTTTATATCTGTATAAGATGCGTTAATAAAAGTACGTACCTGTTTTTCAGGAATACCGAGCGTCTTTATACAATATTCTTTGAACACATTACCATCACGTTCGGCATATTCCACCTCAGGCACATCTTCATATTTCTCATTGGCTATTATTATACAGTAGGTGTTGGCATTCTTGTCTGTTTTGACCATAGGAATATCCATATCAACATCCACAGGCGGAAGCTCAGGCCGGACCTGAGCCACAGATGCAGTAGCCATAAGCTCCGGTTGCGATTGTGGTTGCTGCTGTGACTGCACCGGAGCTGACTTTTCCTTATCAGCCTTGCCACGACGGCCTCCGAACAGACCTCCAAGCATACCCTTCACGCCACCTGACTCTCCATTGTTCTTCTTAGCCTTTTCCTCCTTCTCTTTGCGTTTGCGCTCCTTCTCCTGCTCTTTTTCTTTATCCTTGGCCGCCTGTGCCAAAAGTTCCTGCTGCTGTTTGAGCAGTTTTTCCTGTTCTTTAAGCTGAGCTTTCAGTCGGGCAGCCTCCTCTGACTCTTTATCTTTCCGGACATCATTGGCCGATTTATCATCATCGCCATGTCTGGCCGTTTTCTCTTTAACGACAGAAACCACCGACGATGACAGACTGGAGACTTTCTCTTTAGCCGCTGCAAACAGCGATTTATCATCGCCATCCTTGACCCATATTTCATGCCCATGGCGCAACGACGATTCTTCTATCTGAGCTGAAGCTATGAGAAACGACATACCGGCATTGTCGCGAAACGCATTTTTACCAACATGACGTACAGTAGAAGGAATCAATACCGACTGTAGCTTACGGAACTCATTGAAACAGAACTTATCTATCTCCTCAACGCCCTCCTCAATCACCAGATTCACCGTGGAATAATTCACTCCATTCATGAAGGTACTCACAGACTTCACCGGATAGTTTTCGGCTTTATATGTAATCACCGCCGGTATGGTAACTTCGGGAGCCTTACTGTCGAAACTTTTTATACATGCCTTACCATGAGATATTTTCCCTTTGAATTCCACACCATTGTAAGAGTATGTAAATCCCTGGGCCATGGCGGAAAGTACTGGCAGTAGAAGATTCAAAACTATAATTATGCGTTTCATATTATGAGATTAGTATTTGACAATATGATTTCATGGACGTGAAGCAATAGTTATAGGCAAGCGGATAAGTTGCATCTCAGGGTCACGGCGCCGACACTTTGCAAGCCACTTCTGAAACTCAGGTTCAGGCAGTTCACGAGGAAGCAATTCGCCGGAGGCCTCGCTATCGAGAGCCTTTGTATAAGGCTGCGGGGAGAATATCACATACACCATATTATTCTCTACCGGACGGGATGCAGTAAGATAATATTCCTCAGTAAACTCATCCCCCGAACCACCATCGAACAACATGTGGCGTTTGTTGGCCTTAACCGGGAAATTAGCATCTGCCTGCGAAGGATATGGCAAAAGACACGACACCGTACCATCGCCGTCTGAAAGATACACCGTAAGATAGCCATTGGCCGTAGACTGGAACGAAAGATAAATCTGGTCACCGTCCACGAATCTTTCTGCCCGGTCGCGCTCTGTCATCCCATTGCGCAACAGATAGGCCCGACAGTCCACGGTTGCCGCAGCAAGCTCTCGTGCCTTACCTTTCACCCTTACCTTTATCATCAGCATTCCATCGGCATAGGCAACATCATAAACCGGTTCACCGATTGTCTCTATCCATTCACCCTTTACCTCACTCATACCCAACGACTGGATATCACTGCGGCTCTCAGCTTCACCCTCGCCCTTGTTCACATTTACGACATGCGAGATATTGGTCTGGGACACATTAGTACCAAACTCCTCCGCTATCGCCTGAATCTGAGCACGTTCGAGAGCTATAGCCTTGGCCTGCTCAAGACTTACATTATCGGGCGGATAGTACGTGTACTCACACTCCACGGTTTTTACCTTTGGAGCGGCAAATGCCGTGATACACGACATCAACAATATGAAAACCGACTTGCGCATACTCTACCACGCATTGCGGTTACCAGCCCATTATCTCATCCAGTTTGCCCCGGAGCTCTTCTGAATCATCCTTCAGCCCCTGATATACGGCTTTCTTTGCCGCCGCGTTGGCCATCTGGGAGTTATAGGCTATACGTGTCAGCACCTCCTTGTTCTTGTTCTTAAGAGTGCGGTAAACCTCCACCACAGTTATAACGCGACCGATGCTTTGGGATATGAGATTACGGCTTTCCGTTATGGTCTTTACCACCGATGCCGCCTGCTCGGCCGACAGTTGCTCGTTCGATACTGAATTCTCCACAATCCCTGTCACTTGACTTTGAATCATTCCCACAAGATTCTGCATGGCAATTTCGCGTGAGCTCACCTTGGCTGCATCGTAATTCTCACCAATGCTCATACCCTCGGCCATAAGATATTTAGGGAATCCTTCTTCGTCATACTCCATCTGCATGAGATACGAACGGTCAAACTGCCTTTCGAGAGGAAGCGCGCCGGGAGCGGAACCCCAGCCCGCCTTCTCCATTTTCTTGGCTTCTTTCTGAGCCGCCTTGGAGGCTTTTTCGTTAAGTTCTTTTTTCGACTCCTTGCGGATTTCCTTGCGTTCTTTCGCCAATTCTTTGTAATTCTGTGCCGTAACAGGCATTGTTACCGACACCAGTGCGAGAGCCAGGATACAGGTTGCTATTTTCATATTTATTGAAAAGATAAATATGTCCGTAGTTCCCCGTACCGGACAGGTTATGTCACATAATGATTGGTTGGGCTATAAAAAGAAAAGCGCAGGAACTGTACTTGCTACTTATCCTGCATACTGGGCCTTCGCATTGCCTTCGGTCAAGGATAAGCAACGCAGCGCCCACGCCGATATGTCCGAATGCAACCGTTCCGCCCAAAAATCACATATCGCCTTCGCTTTCTGACAAGCGCGGGCCATACTCCGGAACGGCATGCTCACAAGAAACATACCCATGGACATCTACCGCTGCTTTATCGTGTGACCGGATATTGAAGTTGCGAAGTTCAGTATGCCACAGATAAAACGTCAAGTAAACGTCTTTCTAAAATATAGCGCAAAATCCCACATACCCATCCCCTCTCATGGAGAATATTCGGCGTAGGTTTGCACGGCAAATATACAAAAAATCCTTAACAGTCCAAAAATCAGCAAAAAATCTCATTTACTATTTACAGTGACTTGATAAAACAACAGCAGCCACGATGGCTTTGGTCACCATCGTGGCTGCATGTATATCGGTATTTCGATACCGTCGCTGTTTATTTGAAGAGATCTTTCACCTTGCCGGCAGCTTCGTCGGTAGCATCGGCAGCTTTCTGCTTAAGCTCATCGGCTTTTTCCGATGCCTTATCCTTGAGCTCCTGAGTTTTATCGGCCACGGCTTCCTTGGTCTCGCTCACCTTGTCGGCGGCGGCATCCTTGGCTTCGGCAGCAGCGTTCTTCACACTGTCGGCAGCAGCCGATGTGCTCTCGCCGATCTTATCGAGAGCGCCGTCCACAGTTGAAAGTACTCCTGACAATGCGGGAGCTTTCTCCTTCACCACAGGCTCTATCTGCGAGAGATATTTCTTGGCCTCGTCCACCTTGCCTTCGTCCACGAGTTTCTGTGCGTATGCCTTGGCCTCCTCCACATAGACTTTCAGACTGTCGGGATTGGTACAGTTCTGGATTTTGGTGGCTAATGCCGATTCATTCGCTTCTACGGCTTTCTCCGATGTGTTGCCACCGCAGGAGGCCAACATCGCCACTGAGGCGGCTACAGCAATCGAAAGTACAATCTTTTTCATAACTAACGTTTTTTGGAAATTGAGTTTGATAAATAATATATTGTATAATATGTGTATTGTCAGATACTCTCACCCCAATAAAACCATCGTAAGTTAAAAAAGGTTTTGCCGGAATATGTTAAAATGAATAGCTTATACCAAGCGACGGGGCAAACGCATGCACCTTATAGTCGGCTGTGAAGGTCTTCTGATAGGCAGCTTCGGGCAGTCCGGCCGATTTGAGGAGCAGGTCCTCGTAGCCGCATTTGGCTCCGTCTATACCCATACCATGTATATACATGAACGCGAAATCGATGGACAGACGAGGTATCGGACGGAACGAGAATCCTACCGTAGGCTCGATTTTGGTCATACCCGGAGTTTCAGGGTTGTAATAATCCTTGTTGACAGGCGATGTGTCCACCATCAGACCGGCACGTATATCGAAACGCTTTGTAAGCTCATATTGCGCGCCGAGCTTGAAACACCATGCGTTGCTATAGTTCTTGGGGATATTCTGATTGAACCCGGAGAGTGGCGACGGAAACTCAATGTCGAGCTGGCGATAGGTGTTCCATCCGGTGAGTTGCGCGTCAAATGCCAGTGTCAACGGCTTGATAGGCTTATAGGCCACACCGAAATTGAGCACATATGGCGCCGGCATCTTAGCCTTGAAATTGGCCTTGTCCACGTTGCCGAGCTTCGGTTCGAGCAATGTCTTGGCAGTTTCATTGGCATAGTCCACGGCCGCTATACCGGCCTTGACCTTCATGCTCATCTTTGACCGGAACGAAGCGCCCACGGTCCATTGGTCGGTAATCTCATACATCGCTCCGACATTCACCCCGAGAGCCACCTGCGAAGTTCCGTTGAGATTGATTGATGCCGCCGGCATGTCACCAAGCATTGGCTGCGGGAGCATGGCATCAAACGAAGCTCCGCTCACAAGCCCCTTGTCGAGGTTCACACTGCCCCATGTAATCATAAGGCCGGCGCCCACCGAGAGTTTCGGCGTGATGCGCCACGACAATGTGGGCTGGATGCAGTACATTTTCAAATCCACCTTCTGGCTCAGAACGGCTCCGGGCCAGTCGTTGGTCCAGTTTATGCCGCTGCCGTATGGTGTGTAGAACGAGATTCCGGCCTGAAGATTATCATAGACCTTAAACGCCGCATTGACTGCGAGAGGGGTCGACAGGCCGTTTTCAGTCTTGTAATCCTTCCCCTCGACCGTTGCGGTAGCTTCCGACTTGATTCCGGTTATTGACCCGGTGATGTCGAGTGTCTTGTCTGAGAATCCCAATCCCGCGGGATTGAATATCATACTTTCGGCACCGAGCTTCATCGCTGTTCCGGCATGCCCCATACCGAGCTGTTTTGTACTTAGTGTATTGATCTGATAGCCTTCTGCCATCAGGGAGAGTGCTGCCATCGCGGCAACCGCGGATGTTAAAATCCTTTTCATAATGGTAACTGAATTGGTAAAAATCTCCACAAAGGTACACTTTTATTTATAACCACCAAAATTTAACCGCGCGGCGAGGTATATGCCGGTGAAAACATTAACTTTGCAGAAATGTAATCGCAAACCTTATTTAATCAATAGTCTGACATGTATTTGAAACATTCCGTCATAGGCATGGCCTCCCTGGCCCTTTGCTTTTCATCCTGCCAAACCACTCCTGAAGTAACATCGCCCGACGGCAATATCAAGGTAATGTTCCACCGCGATGCTGACCGCATGACATACGCTGTCAATGTCGACGGCCGCGAGCTCCTTCTGCCTTCGGCTCTCGGAGTGGTCTCGCCGCAGTTCGCCATCAGCTCCGGAGCCGAGATGAGCCTGAGTTTCGATTCCTGCGATGAAACATGGGAGCAGCCATGGGGCGAGAACAAACTGATTGTCAACAAATACAATGAGATGGCCGTCACGCTCACCGACTCGGCGGCAGTGATGACCATACGCTTCCGCGTGTTCGACGATGGCATGGCGTTCCGCTATGAATGGAATGCCTCGGGATGCGACACCATGACCGTAACCGACGAGCTCACCGAATTTGCCTTTGCCACCAACGGCACATCATGGTCCATACCCGGCAACTTCGAAACATACGAACTCGACTACCGGGTGCTGCCAATCGGCGATGTGACCGATGCCAACACACCGTTCACTTTCAAGACCGAGACCGGTGTCTACGGCTCCATACACGAAGCCGCTCTCTACGACTATCCCGAGATGGTGCTCCGGCGCAACGACGCGGGCACACTCAAGGCCGACCTCGCCCCGCTGCCCGATGGTGTGAAGGCATACGTGCCGGGGCGCTTCACCACACCGTGGCGCACAGTGCAGATTGGCAAAAAGGCTGTTGACCTGATAAACTCAGCCCTTATCCTCAACCTCAACGAACCGTCGAAAATATCCGACACATCGTGGATAAAGCCACAAAAATATATAGGTATATGGTGGGGCATGCATCTCGGCACCCAGACATGGGTGATGGGTCCGCGCCACGGCGCCACAACCGACAATGCCATAAAATACATTGACTTCGCCGCGGCCAACAACATTCAGGGCGTACTGTTCGAGGGATGGAACGAAGGTTGGGAAAACTGGGGCGGCAACCAGCACTTCGATTACATCAAGGCCTATGCCGACTTCGTCATTGACAGCATAGCCCGCTATGCACAGACAAAGCATATAGAACTGTGGATGCACAATGAGACCGGCGGCAACATCCCCGAATACGAGGCCGCGATGGACAGCGCGTTCGCCTACTACGCATCGCTCGGAGTGCACACTCTCAAGACAGGATATGCCGGAGGATTCAAGGGTGGATATTTCCACCATTCGCAGTATGGCGTGCAACACTATCAGCGCGTGGTGGAGACAGCCGCAAAATATAAGCTGATGGTCGACGCTCACGAACCTATAAAGGAAACAGGCATACGGCGCACCTGGCCCAACATGATGACCCGCGAGGGAGCACGCGGCATGGAGTGGAACGCATGGTCGGCCGGAAACACCGCCACCTATCTATGTACACTGCCTTTCGTACGCCTGCTATCAGGCCCGATGGACTATACTCCCGGCATATTCGACATTGACTACTCCCGCGCCAAAGCCGACAAAGGACGTCTGGAATGGAACGGCCCCAATGGCGACTGCTGCATAAAGACCACCCTCCCCCGCCAGATAGCCAACTGGGTTATAATCTACTCCCCGCTCCAGATGGCCGCAGACCAGATTGAGAACTACTACGGACATCCGGCATTCAGATTCTTCCGCGATTTCAATGCCGACTGTGACATGTCGGTAGCTCTGCAGGGCGAAATAGGACAATACATTGTGGTGGCACGCCGGGCCGCTGACCGCTGGTATCTCGGCGCCGGAACCGACAGCGAAGGGCGCACTGTCAACCAGCCGCTTGACTTCCTCGAACCCGGAGTGACATACGAAGCCACCGTCTATGCCGACGATATCGAGGCCTCCGACCCCAAGGGTGTGATAATCTCCACCAGCCGTGTCACATCTACCGACACCATTGAAATAAAAATGCTTCCGGCGGGTGGCCAGGCCATCACGTTCATTCCCGTCAACGAATAGCCTCAGACATGCACCGCATTATCGGCCTCACACTGGTTCTGTTTCTTTCGTTGCATGCCATGGCCTCGGCGTGGCAGCTCGAAGCCACCGACACTACAGGCTATGTGGCTCCGGCGCTTGGCAACGGACAGATAGGCGTGGTGATGTCGGCCGACGGCCTGCGGCCTGCGGCGATGTTTACAGCCACCGCCTTCCGCGACGGACGCCCCGGACAGGTCAGCACCCTGCAGAAAGCCATCATTCCCATATCCATAGATTTGACGGCCGACGGCGGCGCCATGTGTCCGATTGCCGATTGGAGACAGACACTCGACATGCGCCATGCCGAAGTATCGACATCCTACATCACACCATCAATGGATGTCACATGCACCATGCGGGCGCTCCGTTCAATGCCTCACGCATTGATGGCCGAGGTGAGCATAACGGCGCGGCGTGACCTGAAACTCACATTGACAAACAGGCCGCGCATACCATCGTCGCTCACCGACACTGCCCTCACCCCTGTCACAGTATGGGCCGAGGGTGGACCTATAAGGATGCTGCGCGCCGAGGGGCATTACAACGGCGGCGCCTCGACAATGGTTTCCGTCGCAACAATATCGCTCGACGGCAACTGGCGTAACTCCGTTGCCGACACATTGCACGCGACACTCCGTAAAGGTGAGACCTCCAGTTTTTCAGTAATCGGCGTGACATGCACCGATACTGACTTTGCCGATGCCTGGACCGAAGCCGAACGGCAGGTGATATACGCCCTGCGGCAGGGCACCGGAGCACTCACCGACCGCCATCGCACTTTGTGGGAGCAACTGTGGCAATCCGACATAGAAATTGACGGCGACCCTCAACTGCAAACCCACGTCAGGTCGGCGCTATACAACCTCTATTCATCCATTCGCGAAGGTTCCCGCCGCAGCATTGCCCCCATGGGGCTTACGTCCGACAAATATTTCGGGCATATATTCTGGGACGCCGACACCTGGATTCTTCCGGTAATGGCCGTTCTCAATCCCCGGTTCGCGCGCTCCATGGTCGACTACCGCACCGACCATCTGCCTCAGGCCCGGCGGCGTGCCATGGCCTATGGTTACCGGGGAGCCATGTTCCCATGGGAATCAGACCACCACGGCGAGGAATCCACCCCGACATTCGCCCTCACCGGTCCACTCGAGCACCACATCACCGCCGATGTGGCCATTGGAGCATGGCTATACTACTGCTCTACAGGCGATAACGACTGGTTACGTCGCGAAGGCTATCCGCTGCTGCGTGAATGTGCCGATTTCTGGACAAGCCACGTGGAGCGCAACAGCGACGGCAGCTACTCGATAAACAATGTGGTGGGAGCCGACGAATATGCCATCGGAGTCGACGACAACGCATTTACCAACGGAGCTGCCCGCCGCGCCCTGCAATACGCATCGCAAGCCGCAGCCATTGTGGGCGAGAAGCCCGACACGCTATGGGCATACATTGCCCCGCGCATCAGAATCCACCGGTTGCCCGACGGGAAAACCGTCAAGGAACATGCCTCTTACTCAGGCGAGATGACAAAACAGGCCGATGCCGAACTGCTGGCTTATCCTCTCGGAATCATAACCCGACCGGATGAGATAGAATCCACCATTGGATATTATGCCGGAAAAATAGACAGTATCGGCGGTCCGGCAATGAGCCACGCCGCTATGGCTGTGAACTACGCACGCATGGGCTTCGGCGACAAAGCCGCACGTCTTGTCAGTCGCGCCTACCGCCCCAACCTGCGCGGAGCATTTCTCTCGATAGCCGAGACTCCGGGCAACAACGAGACATACTTCATGACCGGAGCCGGCGGCCTGCTTCAGGCCATAGTGTTCGGTTACGCCGGCATTGACATAACCGAAAATGGAATCACGCAAACCGCTTCCTCACTGCCCCACGGCATAAAAAGCGTCACCGTCCGCACTCCCCACGGCATTTTCACACGCACCAACAGGTAGGGCCATGGCAACGTAGGGGGAACCATTGACACATTCCGGTTGTTAATAATCTATAACAAAACATCACAATAGATTACACAAACAACTATGAACCGTCTCAACTCCCTGAAAGCCGTGGTATTATGCATCACACTAATAGCCCCGGCAGCCAATGCGCTCCAGCCTAAAGAGTATCCCGACACCGTAATGATTCCTGAAAGGGCTATAGTTCTTTCGGGCGACCATACACGCTCCGGAAGCCTGATGGCAATACTTTACGACTCGTCTGACCTCCATTTCTCGGAGCCGAGCGCACCGCGCTTCCTCTTCCTCGACCGCCAGGGCAAAGTGGCCCTCGGCATAGGCGGATATGTTAAAGGAACCCTGCAATACGATTTCGGTGGTTCAATAGACGATGGCGCCAGCTTCGTTACCTACGACATACCGGTACCGCAGAACCCGGCACAGCGTAATCAATTTTATGGCAATGCCAACCACTCCACCATATTTCTCCAACTCGTAGGCAAAAGCAAGCATTTCGGTTACTATCAGATGTATGTGCAGACCAACTTCAGCGGAGACGGCAACTCGGGCTACGGACTGAAGCTCAAACAGGCCTATCTCAGTGTGGGTTACGTAACTGCCGGTCTGGCCAACAGCACCTTTGTCGACGGTTCTGTGGGTACCCCGACCATCGACGACCAAGGGCCCGCCGGAGAGATAAGCCGTAAAAACGTGCTGCTACGCTACGCCCCGCGGTTCAACGACCACTTTTCAGGCGCCATAGGTGTGGAAATGCCGTCGGTGTCCTACACTGTCAATACCGACGTTGAGAAAATCAACCCGCGCGTGCCCGACATACCTCTTTACGTGCAGTACCAATGGGACGGTGGCAAAAGCCACATAAGGCTGTCGGGGCTGTTCCGCGACATGTCCTACCGCGACATCAAGTCCGGGCGCAATCACTTCAAGCCCGGATGGGCCGCACAGCTAAGCGGCAAAACAGCCGCCGGACCTCTCACCTTCTTCTATCAGGGAGCCTACGGACGCGGTTACGGCGCATATCTCAACGACCTCGGGGGCAATGGATTCGACCTCGTATATTCCACCACCGAAGGCAAAATGGAAGCACCCCGCACAGCCAACTTCGAGCTCGGCATGCGCTACAATGCCATGTCGCGCCTCTTCTTCGCCGCCTCCTACAGCCAGGCCCGGCTTTTCGGTGTGTCGCATCTCGGACCCGACACCTACCGCTATGGCCAGTACATTTCTGTAAGCGGATTCTTTGACATCGTGCCCGACCTGCGCGTAGGTCTCGAATATCTGCACGGCGACCGCGCCAATGTGGACCGCACACACGGACGGGCCAACCGCATAACCGGACTTCTTCAGTTCAGTTTCTGACATATTTGCAAACAAAAAAACGAAAAGATTTGGCTGTTACACAAATTTTTCGTTACTTTGCACACTGTTTTGTGGCTCATCCTGTAAAGCTGTTAAAAATGATGCGCTTAGCAGTGATATGAGAACTGAGATGGCGGCCACGGAACAACAGGTTAAAAAGATTAACAACAATAGAGCTAAGTAACACTAACAGCCATGTCAAAGATTTGTCAAATTACAGGCAAGAAAGCAATGGTGGGCAACAATGTATCCCACTCAAAGCGTCGCACAAAGCGCAGATTTAATGTGAACCTCTTCACCAAAAAATTCTTTTGGGTGGAACAGCAGGCTTGGATTCTTCTCACCATCTCGGCCAACGGTTTGCGTACCATTAACAAAAACGGTCTGGATGCCGCTATTAAGGAAGCAGCCAAGAAGGGTTATTTAACTGAAATCAAATATTTAGAATTCTAAGAAGATGGCAAAGAAAGCTAAAGGTAATCGTGTGCAAGTAATCCTTGAATGCACCGAACACAAGGCAAGCGGCATGCCCGGAACTTCTCGCTATATCACTACCAAGAACCGCAAGAACACCACCGAGCGTCTCGAGCTGAAGAAGTACAATCCTATCCTCAAGAAAGTAACCGTTCATAAAGAAATCAAATAATAATCCCACGATATGGCAAAGAAAACCGTAGCATCACTGCAAAAAGGTGAAGGTCGTACCTACAGCAAGGTCATCAAAGTGGTGAAATCGCCCAAAACAGGTGCTTACACCTTCCAAGAGCAAATGGTTCCTAACGACGCCGTTAAGGACGTGCTCAAATAAAATACATCTCAGAAAGAGATTATCACAACTCAATATATCAAGGGTCAGACGAAATTTCGTCTGACCCTGTTTTTTTGCACATGTCGCCTAATCTAATGTGTGAATTTGCACCCTTGCATGCCCCGATGCGAGCTACCTTTGCAGCGTAACAACTCCAAAAACACACCTGTACATGAAATCGTTCCGCTTCAAAGAATCGTGGCTAAAGGCCGTGGAGGCCATAGCCGACCCCGCCCTTCAGTCAGAACTTATGCTCGCCATAGCCCGTTACGGAATCAACGGCACATTCACCCCGTCGGAGAACGCCACAGTCAATGCCGTGATGGCCATTGTCATAGCCGAGACAGAATCCTCACGCCCATCAGCCACCGATTCAAAGGCCGTCGAACAGGTTAGCCTCGAGCAGGAACTTTTCGACCAGGCCGAAAGGCAGATTGAAACCATGGGCATGCACGCTTCGTCCGCCGCAGCCCGCGAGGGTGTTGGGGTATGCTTCCACCGGTTCAGAAACGAATGCCTGGCACACCGGCGCTTCCACTCGTCACGTCACGAACTCATAGAGGACTTCCGCAGGCGCATATCAAAGGAAATATACGGAATCCCGGCCATGGAAGCACGATTCTTCCGCCGAAAACCAGCATCCGCCACATCATAAGCGGAATCAACCTGCCCCGCGCAACTTCGTCAAAATCAACCGGGGGACACTCCCCGATTGGAAGCATCCCCCGTATATAAGTTTAACGACAATTCTAATAACTACCGCGCAACACCGCGAGCGCACCGTCGTAGTCTGGCTCATCTGTAATCTCATTGACGAGATCACGGTAAGCGATATTCCGGTTCCGGTCTATTATGATGACCGCACGTGTGAGCAGACCGGCCAACGGCCCGTCGCACAACTGCACGCCGAACTTCTGTCCGAACAGAGGCGAGCGGAATGCCGATGCGAAAATCACATTCTTGATACCCTCGAGGGTGCAGAACCGTCCCATGGCAAACGGCAGGTCCATCGAAACGCATATCACAGCCGTATCCGTAAGCCCTGCGGCCTCCTCGTTAAAACGGCGTACACTGCGGGCGCACACCTCGGTGTCAAGGCTCGGAAATATATTGAGCACCACCTGCTTCCCCTTAAAATCGCCGCACTGAACCTGCGAGAGATCTGCACCGGCAAGATGAAAACATGGAGCCGGAGTACCCACGGCCGGCACCGAGCCGTATGTATGACAAGGTTTTCCTTTAAAATAGACAGTTTCCATAAATCTTATTTATTACTCGTTTAGATATTATTATAATCGCTCATCTGATGCTATATGGCATTACTTTAAAAGAGCCATTTTCTGAATAACGTCTGAAGCCAAGTCTTTGTTGAATCCAATCAACACATCAGCCACCACACCGTCGGCCTTAGTGATAATTACAGCCGGAAGAGAGGCAGCACCGCAATCACGCACAAGCGGTCCGGCACTCATCAACACATGCTCACCGGGGCGCAGACCGGGTATCACAGCCTCTATGGCATCAACATTATTGTCTGCAAACGCCCAGATGGCATCGGCCGGATATGGCAGACCATCCACTGCATCGCGCACGGCCGAAACCACCTGAGGGGTGAAGCCGCTGCCGGCCTCAAGAAGCACCAGCACCGTAGGCCCACGGAAAGCATCGCCTGAACGGCGGCTGTATCTCTCGCCGGTGGTGGTAGGCAATGCAAAACCGGGCAACCGGCTGCCCGGCAGATTTTCGATACGGAAATTGCTTTGACGGAAACGTTCGAAAACGGTAGGGTACAATTCCATCAGGTATTGCTCCGACATTTCAGGACAGCGGGAAGACACCTCCACATTGCTGTAATCCACGGCCACCGACTGCTCGCTCACAGCGCCGGGATTGTTTTCCAATCGTATGCGCACCGGCATATTCCCCTCGTGGCTGAACACATACTCAGCCTCCATGGCCACCGAGCCATTCAATCTCATCACCGATGAAACCACCGACACACGCCTGCCCGACACCAACGTGTCGGGATGAAACACCACCGTATATGCGGAGTCGGAAACCATGCGCCGCAATTCATCGGCCACTGAAAATGGAAGTATATTGACAAACTGGGCATTCAGATGCACACCCTTGTTGCGCTTCGAGCCGGTAAGCGCCGGCACAAATGGGATAGGGTCATAATCAATATGATATTCCTGCAGGCGCTCGCCGCTGTAGCGGTAATGATTGCCGGTGAAATATGCCGAGAATCCTTTCACCGGCTCCTCCCGGCCTGTCAAAGTCCAATCTATCAGATAGCCGTAGCCCGACAGTGTATCCGCCGGCATTTTATGTTGCGTCATATCAATATCGTAAACCACATCGTCTGTAAGCTGCGGCAAGCTTACAGTGAACCGCGCATGTCCGTTGAAACAGTCCATGCCGTCGAGCGATTCCATTATATCCGTAATTGTCGGTGCGGCGGTCGATGTAAGCGCCGCGAACATTGTGATAAGCAATGTGGCTTGTCTCATTTTACTAATCATGTGATGATATGTGTGCAACTTGTGATTTATTTATTCATAACGCCCGGCACGGCCGCTATGTTCTGAAACAATCGCTCCGCCATTCCCGGTTCAGGATGGCGGAGCGGCTTAATGTCATATTTTCAGACCGTCGGTTCTACTGCACAGTACAGATAGCCACACGGTTCCAATCGTTTTCGCTGAACATGCTGCCTATACCCTCGCCTCGGGCTTCGATTCGCTCGGCGCTGATACCATACTTCTTCACAAGAGCCTTCTTCACTGACTCAGCACGCGCTGCGGCAAGGCGCCGGTTGAAATCGGCATTGCCATCCTTCGACGCATAGCCCTTTATCACCACCTTCGCGTTCTTGTCTTTCACGAGCTGATTGGCAAGCATCTCCACTTCAGGTTTCTGTCGGGGAAGAATCTCGGAACTGCTCATGTTGAAAAATATATAGCGCACATTCTGGATGTTGGCATTCAACGTTGCCGCAACATCTGTTCTACGGCTATTGCAGGCATCCAGTTCGGAGCGCAATGCAGTCTGGCGGGCTGCGAGAGCCGCACCTGTAGCGGCGCAGGCGTCTATATCGCCACGTAGCTTGTTGATCTGCGCGTTGAGAGCATCAATCTCGCCGCGGTTGCCGGTATCCACACACTTGAACCGCGGACCGAAATGGTAAGTGAATCCGCCCACCAGATTGAATATACCGAGTTTGCGGGAGTATGCGGCACTGGCATCGCTTACCTCAAGCTCTTCCGAATAGTATGAACCGGTCATGTTCCACATCACCGAAGGTTTCAACGACAGAGTGATATGCTCGTTGACATTGAAATTAAAGTTCAAGCCAATCTTGGTGGAGAAATAATTGTAGTCCGGCTTGTTGCGGTCCTTGTTTGCGCCATTGTTGGCATAGTCGTGACCCCAGCCTGCGCCGAGAGCCAGTTCCAGTTCAAAAACACGCCCCTCGCATCTGAAACCCTCAAAAAGATTCATCAGGTTAAATGCGCCGTATGCTCCCACGTACGAGTTGTCAAATGCCACCGAGCGGCGCTCGCCATACCACGACGAGGTGTTGACGCCCCATAGGCCCTCGACACCGATTGTTGTTACAGGCGACACCTGTTTCTGGATATGCAGACCTACCGTTCCGCGCATATCGCCGAGAAACGGATGATATTTAGCCAACGGGGTAGCCATACCGCCATCAAGACCTATCGACCAATTATAGTCAAAACGTTGATCTTCAAGCACCGTCTGAGCCTGAACCGACATGGCGGCTAAAGCTGTAAGCGAGCACAAAATCACTTTTTTCATTTTGGTTATCTTATTTTAAATGCTAACAGATAATAATTTTTGCAAATATACGAAAAAGTCGAGCGCAATGCCAAATTTATTTGAGCAATCATCTTTCTCCACGCTTTCTGATTCTTCTCAACACCACTGCTGCTATAATGGCAAGGACAACAGCGCCGGCACACGCATACGGCATGACCGACACACCCTCATTGCCGGCGTCCTCCACCACATCGGGAGCAATGTCGATTGGTTCGTAACTTACTGTGTCCGTCTCCGCACAATCATCGATGATGGCAGGCATATCGGGACGTAACACCTCATATACATTCACGGCATTGCCACCATAGCCCTTACGGCCCTGCGATGTGACAGCCATACGGCGTCCGTCGGCCGACAAAGCCAGTCCAACAGGATAAGAATCCGCCCTTATGGTATCGGCCACCCGCATCGTAGCGGCATCGACCACATAGACCGCGTTGCCCGAATTGCAGGCCACAAAAAGATATTTGCCGTCGGGGCTCACATCGAGTGTGCGCGCACCTCCTCCCACCTTGCATGTGGCCACACCTCCTCCCAAAGTTATATTCCTCACACCTGCCACTTCAGCCTTCTTGATTCCCGACAGAAGTGAATCGAGAGAGAATTTCAACACCGTTCCGGCCACATTGCGCGAGCCGTAGACATTGTCGCCATGTATAGCAAGATGGCGCACTCCGTATATAGCCGGAACCTGCCCTGTCAATCTGCGCGCCTCGACATCTATCACCGCCATCGGCCCCGCCATTGCCGACACAAGCAGATACCGCCCGTCGGGAGTGAACACAGTGCCACGCAGCAGATATCCCGAATTGGTGTCGCGGTTCACAGCCGAATCGAGAGGATAACGCAAATCCAGCTTACGGCCTACTGTGACCGGAGGCAGATGGTGCCAACGGTTTATACTGTCCGACGACACATCGATAAAGCCCACAGTATTGTCGCCCCAATGTGTCACGGCCACCAGACGGCTGTCGGGCGAGGTGGCCACCATCTTCGGCAGCGGACCTGTCTCAAACATGCGCACTATACTGTGCGTCCTGGTATCGACCACAGCTATGGCCGAAGGATCCTGTGCATTTATATCGAACGTGCGGCGATAAAACGGCACCCACAGATAGCGGCCCGAATGGCTCCACGTGCTCTCCACAGGCTTGCCGTGAAAAGCCCGGTTCTCACCATTGGGATAGTGGGTGAAAACATAGAATCCTGAAGGAGCCGCCCACAGATGGCCTGTAGCCGAATCGAATTTATAATCTACCACATGCAGCTTCTCAAGCGTGGCCGCGTCGTAAACCACCGTGCGGCATCCCTCGAGCGAATTTATATAAAGCAACGTCCCGTCGGCGCTGAACGTAGCCGATTTAGGCGATATGATATCAGTATCAAACGTTGACCTCATCGCGCCGGAGTATTGCTGCCGCTTGCCTATGTTTACCATTTTCAACGACCCCGCCACACCGGCCGAACTGTCGCCCACCTGACTGTGGACCACCGGTGGCACATCGGCCTTCTTTATTTTCGGAACCGGAGCGGCACACACTGTGTCCGCAATCACCTCCGGAGCATGAATGCACACCCCGTATATAGCCAAAGCAAGAATTGTCGGTATTCTACGCCACATACCCTGTATCGATTGATTTTTATGAGTTTAACATGGTCTGCGACAAAACTACACTTTAATTTCCGTTTAACCAAATGTATAAGTCAATACATAGTTTTTTTGTACATTTGCAGTCTGTTATTATTCAAGGTACAGATTATGAGTGTTACAATATTGGGCATAGAGTCATCGTGCGACGACACCTCGGCCGCCGTGATTCGCGACGGCCTCCTTTTGAGCAACGTCATAGCGTCGCAGAGTGTGCATGAGGAATATGGCGGTGTGGTGCCCGAACTGGCTTCGCGCGCCCACCAGCAAAACATTGTGCCGGTGGTGAAAGCGGCGCTCGACCGCGCCGGGATAGACAAGAAAGAGTTATCGGCCATAGCCTTCACCCGCGGGCCGGGGCTGCTCGGTTCGCTGCTCGTAGGCACATCATTTGCCAAAGGAATGTCGCTCGGATTGCGCATACCGCTGGTGGATGTGAATCACCTGCACGGCCATGTTCTTTCGCATTTCATACGCAAGGAGGTTTCCGACACCGTACCCGAATACCCATTTCTCACCCTGCTCATATCGGGAGGCAACAGCCAGCTCATCCTTGTGCGCGGCTACAACGACATGGAGATACTCGGAGCCACTATCGACGATGCCGCCGGAGAGGCCTTCGACAAATGCGCCAAGGTGATGGGGCTCCCCTACCCGGGCGGCCCGCATATCGACCGTTTGGCCAAGGAGGGCGACCCGTCGCGGTTCAAGTTCGCCAAGCCACGCATACCGGCTCTCGACTATAGTTTCTCGGGGCTGAAGACATCGTTTCTGTACACCCTGCGCGACGCAGTGAAGCTCGACCCCGACTTTGTGGAGAAAAACCGTGCCGACCTGGCAGCTTCGCTACAACGAACCATTATCGAAATCCTGATTGACAAACTTGACAAGGCTGTGAAACAGACCGGAGTGAAATCAGTGGCAATAGGAGGAGGCGTGTCGGCCAATTCAGGCGTGCGGCAGGCAGTGGCCGATTATTGCGACCGCAACGGACTGAAAGCGTTCATACCCGAACGCGCATTCACCACCGACAATGCAGCCATGGTGGCCATAGCCGGATATTTCAAATATCTCGACCGCCAGTTCTGTGGCTACGATGAGGTTCCATTCGCACGTGTAACGGTATAACGAATCAGAAAAATGGATATATCTATAGTAGTGATAGGCGACGAGCTTCTTATAGGGCAAGTCACCGACACCAACAGCGGATTCATAGCCCGGCACATATCCCCCTTCGGATGGCAGGTGCGCGATGTGCAGGTTGTGGCCGACAATGCCGAAGCCATAACCTCGGCAATAGACCGCGCTTTCTCGCGGTCGCGGGTAGTTGTGACCACAGGTGGTCTGGGGCCTACAAAAGACGACATAACCAAGGAAGCGCTGAGGACATATTTCGGAGGCGAGATGCAGTTTGTAGGCTCGGTACTTGATAATGTCAAGGAGATATTCCGCAAACGTGGCCTTCAGCTGAACGACCTCACAGCCTCGCAAGCCATGGTGCCGACATCGGCCCGGGTAATTCAGAACCGCGTGGGCACAGCCCCGATAATGTGGTTTGAGGATCCGGTGCGTGAACGTGTGCTCGTGGCCATGCCGGGAGTGCCGTTTGAGACACGCGAGATGTTCACTACCGAAGTTTTCCCACAGCTTGCCGAGAAATTTCCTACCGACGGAGTGGTGGAACACCGCACCATAATGGTGGAAGGTATAAGCGAATCAGATCTTGCCACCCTACTCGGAGAGTGGGAGGCTTCGCTTCCTGATTATATCCATCTGGCCTATCTGCCCAAGCCCGGCCTGATACGCCTGCGTCTTGACGGGCATTACCCCTATACCGGATTCCTCGACAGGGAGATAAACCGTTATGCAGTGGAACTGAAATCGCTGTGCGGAGAACATTTCCTGTACGATGGTGACCGCGAACCGGCCGAGATTCTGCTTGAGAAACTTGCGGAGAAAAATCTCACCGTGGCAACAGCCGAGAGCTGCACCGGCGGCAACATAGCCCATCTCATCACCTCAGTGCCGGGAAGTTCCGCATCAATGCTCGGCGGAGTTGTGTCCTATAGCAACGACGTGAAGCGGAATCTGCTCGGCGTGAGCGCTAAGTCACTCGATGAGCACGGAGCCGTAAGCATCCCGGTTGTGGAACAGATGGCACTTGGCGCCTGCAACGCCACCGGAGCCGACATAGCCATGGCCACGAGCGGCATAGCCGGTCCGGGGGGAGGAAGCGAGGAAAAACCGGTAGGGACAGTGTGCATAGCCGTGGCTACCCGCAATGGCATCACAAGCCACACATTCAGGTTCCCCGGTTCACGCGACAGAGTTATAGACCGGGCATCGGTCACAGCGATAATAATGGCAATACGGGCCACCGAATCATTATCCCCCGCCGGACAATAACCCCGAATGCAATAACGTTATTAAAACAATATGTATAGAACACTCACCGTCATAACTCTATTTCTACTCACAACCATATCAGGCGTGAGTGCTGCATCGCTCCGCGTGGATGGCGGCGCATATCCGGCCATAACCGACAGCCCCGCGGCGTCGACCGGATTGCAGAACATCTACATAGTGCACGACCTTGACGGTGTGTCGCTCACATATACCGCATCGTCGGCATCAGCCACTGTCACATGGCAATCCTACGGAGTGCGCGGAGCATCCTATCCTGAGGAGGTAAACCCCGCCGACATATCGCAATCGGGTGCGGAACATTCACTTACCGCTCCTAAAGGCGACACCGGATACATAATCACCGAGAACGGCAAGCCATACTATTTCTGGCTTACCGACTATTCCGCCCACCCATTTACCATAACGGCACTTCACGAAGCACCCGACCAGGACTGCGACCGTGCGTTCATTGCCACAGAAGGTTCAGCCGAGCGAATAATATATTACGGAATCAACGGACGTTCGTACACTCTTGACCGCGACATAACGGTATCCTACACCACACTCGTTCCCGATATTGACAATTTCCGCTACACAAGTGCCGAGGAACATAGATCGCTCGAATACATCTCCGACAATACATTCAATGTACCGGCACCGCTTTGCGACACTTATTTCCACATGGCGGGCGACCGCTTCCTGCGCACATGGGGCATGGAACAGCAGATCACATCCTCTCTTTTCACCACACGCTCAGTCGCCGCCGAAAGCAAAGCCATGCAGACAACGCGCGATTCGGAGAACGAGATACGAAGCGATGAAGACCTCGGAGGCTCAGCTCCGGCCGAAATCACTTTCAGCGCCATTGTGAGCGATGCGGCGGTATTCACGGAATGGCAATTTGCCACCGACCCCGAGTTTATCGACATAGTGACACGCTTCAACGAACTTGAAACCGTACACACATTCCGCGACATGGGCACAACATACGTGCGTTTTGTGGCGGCCGACGCCTCGGGTACATGCGAATACTACAGCGATACATACACTGTCAACATAGGTCAGTCGCGACTGCAATGCCCCAACGCGTTCTCGCCAGGAGCAAGCGAGGGTGTCAACGACGAATGGAAGGTGAGCTACCAGTCCATAGTGTCGTTTGAATGCTACATATTCAACCGCTGGGGTAAGAAAATGGCTGAATTCCACGACCCATCGCAGGGTTGGGACGGCAAACAGGGTGGCAAACTTGTGCCCGCAGGCGTATATTACTATGTAATAAAGGCCAAAGGCTCCGATGGCAAACAGTACAATCTCAGCGGCGACATCAACATTGTACGCTCCAAACGCCGCTGAACGCCGGAACAACCTCCATGGCAGGTTTGTTTGTTGACTATACTGTAACTGAATTATGAGAATATCACTGCTAACCATACTTACATACACACTGGCACTGTGCCCGGTGATACCTGAAACCGTAGCGGCACACGACACACAGCATACCGCACAGGTGGTAAATCCGAAAGTCCCCGCAAAGGTGAAATTTGCCGGAAAGGAGATATCCCTTGACCGCGTGGACATGTTCGAACGCATGGACCGTGAACTCACCGCCATGTCCTACACCCATGGCAACACCCTGCTGACCATAAAGCGTGCCAACCGATTCTTCCCTGTCATAGCCCCTATACTGAAGGAGAATGGAATTCCGGCCGACCTGATATACCTCGCCTGCATAGAGAGCAGTCTGAACACACGTGCCATGTCGCCGGCCAAAGCCGCGGGACTGTGGCAGTTCATGCCGGCCACCGCGAAAGAATACGGGCTCGAAGTCAATGAATATGTGGACGAACGTTTCAACGTGGAGAAAGCCACACAGGCAGCATGCCGCTTTCTGAAACGGGCATACTACAAATACGGCAACTGGGAATCGGCCGCCGCCTCCTACAATGGCGGCATGGGGCGGATATCGGGTGAGCTTGCCGCACAGCAGGCCGACACAGCCTACGATCTCTATCTCACAGACGAGACATCGCGCTATATGTTCCGGCTGCTGGCCATGAAGATGATTATGGAGCATCCGCAGCGCTATGGATTCCATCTCACCTCCGACCAGCTGTATCAACCGCTTGACTTCACTATGGTGGAAGTGAGCGAACCGGTGGAGGACTGGCCTACATGGGCCAAAGAGCACGGCACGGACTACATGACTCTGCGTGAGAACAACCCATGGATACGCGCCAAATCTCTCCCCAACAAGCAGGGGAAAACATATACCGTAAAGATTCCGGTAAAGGAATCGATGTACCGTTCCACCCAGAAACAACGCACCTACAACAGCCATTGGATTGCAAAATGAACCCGGTAAAAGATTCGGAAAAAGACACTGACATGACACCGGCCGACGCTCTCGAAGTGTGGGGCGCGCGCGTGCACAATCTGAAGAACATCGATGTAACCATACCCCACGGAAAGCTATCGGTAATAACCGGCCTGAGCGGAAGCGGCAAATCGAGCCTCGCGTTCGACACGATATTTGCCGAAGGCCAGCGCCGCTACATCGAGACATTCTCCTCCTACGCCCGCAACATGCTCGGCAACCTCGAGCGACCCGACGTAGATAAAATCACAGGCCTGAGCCCGGTGATAGCGATAGAACAGAAAACTGTGAACCGCAACCCGCGAAGCACCATCGGCACCACTACCGAGATATACGACTTTCTCCGTCTGCTTTATGCCCGCATAGGCACGGCTATAAGCTATCTGTCGGGCGAGCCGATGATAAAGTACACCGAAGAGAAGATTGTAGCCTTGATTCTGGAGCGCTTCGCCGGTAAAAAGATTTATATTCTCGCTCCATTGGTCAAGAACCGCAAGGGACACTACAAGGAGCTTTTCGAGTCGATAAGAAAGAAAGGATTTCTCACTGTGAGGGTCGATGGCGAGATACGCGAGATTACGCTCGGCATGAAACTTGACCGTTACAAGAACCACTCGGTGGAGGTGGTTGTCGACAGGCTTAAAGTCAACGACAAGGATATGACACGGCTGCGCCAGACCGTGACCGACGCGTTGCGTCAGGGCGACAAGCAGATGATGGTCTACGATGTCGATGCCGACAGTGTGTACCACTTCTCCCAGCAACTCATGGACCCGGCAACAGGTCTGTCGTACCGCGAACCGGCACCCCATAACTTCTCGTTCAACTCGCCTCAGGGAGCATGTCCATGCTGCAAAGGTCTCGGGGAGGTCAACATAGTGGACCGCGAGAAAATCATACCCGACCCGGCACTATCTATAGCGCAAGGGGGTATACTCCCGCTCGGAAAACAAAGGAACTCAATGATATTCTGGCAAATAGAAGCTATCTGCCAGAAACATGGGTACACGCTGAAAACACCGATAAAAGACCTTAGCGAGGAAACAATCGATGCCATACTCAACGGCACCGACGAGCGTCTGGCGATAAACAACTCCACAATGTCAATGTCCAATTATTTCCTTACCTACGAGGGTTTGGTGAAATATCTTGAGATGCAGCAAGACGACGAGGCAGGGGCTACAGCCCAGAAGTGGAGCGGCAAGTTCTTCTCACGCACCGTGTGTCCGGAATGTGGAGGGAAACGGCTCAACCGCGAGGCTCTGCATTTCTTTATCGACGGCAAAAACATATCAGACCTTTGCAGACTTGATATAGCCGACCTTTACCAATGGGCATGCACGGTGGAGGAGCGTCTGTCGCCCACACAAGCCATCATAGCCCGCGAGATTATAAAGGAGATACGCGCCCGCCTCGGCTTTCTTGTCGATGTTGGTCTCGAATACCTGTCGCTCGACAGACGCTCGGCCACACTGTCGGGCGGAGAGAGCCAACGTATAAGACTTGCCACCCAGATAGGCTCGGAACTGGTCAATGTGCTGTATATACTCGATGAGCCGAGCATTGGACTTCACCAACGCGACAATCACCGCCTTATATCATCGCTTAAGAAACTGCGCGATGCCTCCAACTCCATAATAGTGGTGGAGCACGACAAAGACATGATGCTTGAAGCCGATTATGTGGTGGATATAGGCCCCAAGGCCGGACGCAAAGGTGGCGAGGTGGTGTTTCAGGGCACCCCCGGACAGATGCTCGCCACCAATACTCTAACGGCCCAATATCTAAGCGGCGAGAAAAGCATAGCCATACCGGCCACCCGCAGGAAAGGAAATGGCAAGACACTGCGTATAATCGGAGCTTCAGGCCACAACCTCAATGATGTGGACCTGACACTGCCGCTCGGAACCCTCACAGTGGTGGCAGGTGTGTCGGGTAGTGGCAAATCGAGCCTTATAAACGGAACCCTGCAACCTATACTTAGCGCCCACTTCTACCGGTCGCTGCAACAACCTCTTCCCTACCGGGGAATAGAGGGCATAGACAACATAGACAAGGTGGTGACCGTCGACCAGACTCCCCTCGGACGCTCTCCACGCTCCAATCCGGCCACATACACCGGAGTGTTCTCAGACATACGCAACCTGTTCGTAAATCTGCCCGAGGCCAAGATACGCGGCTACAAACCGGGACGTTTCTCATTCAATGTAAGCGGCGGACGATGCGATGCCTGCTCAGGCAACGGCTACCGCACCATAGAGATGAACTTCCTGCCCGATGTGCTGGTGCCGTGCGAGGTGTGCGGTGGAAAACGCTACAACCGCGAGACACTCGAAGTGCGCTTCAAGGGGAAATCCATAGCCGATGTGCTGGACATGACCATAAATCAGGCAGTGGAATTTTTCGCTTCAGTGCCGGCAATACTGAAAAAGATAAAAGTTCTTCAGGAGATAGGGCTCGGATATATCAAACTCGGGCAACCATCGAGCACTTTGAGCGGAGGTGAGAACCAGCGAGTGAAATTGGCGACCGAACTGGCCAAACGCGACACCGGGCGGACCCTTTTCATACTCGACGAACCTACAACCGGATTGCATTTCGAGGATATCAACGTGCTTCTCGGTGTGTTCAACCGATTGGTGGAGAAAGGTAACACCGTGCTTGTTATAGAGCACAATCTCGATATAATAAAATCGGCCGACCACATAATAGACATGGGGCCCGGCGGAGGCAAGAACGGAGGCCGCATCATAGCCACCGGAACCCCTGAGGAGATAGCCGCCGGCGATTCACCCACGGCTGCATATCTGAAACAGGAGCTGGAGAATTGAAATATTGAAATCCCCGCCATCCGTAATTGCCGGAAAGCGGGGATTTATGTTTTATCAGATTCTGACAGACAGTTATTTTAAAGCGGCGCCATCATGAAACGCACGACCTACGGCCTGCCCTACCTTTCGGTAAAGATGCTGCTCGGAATCGTAAGTGATGGGACGCAGACGGCTGAAATCGACTTTGTCGTTCTCGTCAAGAATAGAATCGTCGGCTACAGTACGTACAACTTCGGCCACCACACGTGTGCCGCCGTCGCCATTATCGTCCATAGACACCACCAGGCATTCCATGGCAAGGGTAAATTCCTCAATCAAAGGAGCATTGACCATCTTTCCCTTCACAGTATGGGCATGCACATGCTCCATCTTGTGTTCCTTATGACCTGATACCAGTCCGAAATAATCGGCAAGTTCCATTCGGTCCACATCGGCAATGTGCAGAGTGAATGCCTTGTTATTACGGATATTTTCAGTAGTCTTGTGATTGGACGAGATGTTAAGAGCCACATATTTGTCCCAACATTGGCCACCCCAGGCCACATTCATGGCGTCGGCCACTCTGTCGGCGTCGTAGGTGCCCACAATCAGCACCGGCTGCGGCGCTATGATGGGTCTTGTCTTTAATTCTTTAAGCATATATAGATTTGTTTGTTCACTATATTCCAAACGCAGTGCCACACACGAAAGTTCATGTTTCTTTAATATATCGGGGTTGGCTGTTTTTCACTTTTTAACTAATTTTGCACCCGATTATGAACAGACTATCCACCACATTATTTTTACTACTGGCCATTGTGTGCGGCAATGCGCTGCAGGCCAACGATTCCATAAGTTACCGTCCCAACATTCACGGCACCATACGGGGACGGCTCGAAGTATCAACGATGAAGAGCGAATACCGGTTTCAGGTGCGCAATGCGAGAGTAAGCCTCGACGGAAAGATAGCTCCGATAGCCGATTACTTTATCCAAGCTGATTTTTGCGACCGCGGCAAGATAAAGATTCTCGATGTGTGGGCACGCCTGTGGGCCACCAAATCCGTAGGATTTCAGGCCGGACAGTTCAGAATGCCTTTTGGAGTGGACCCGTTCCGCGCTCCCCACACATATTATTTCGCCAACCGCTCATTCTTAGGCAATCAGGTGTGCAATTTCCGCGCCGTAGGAGCCAAAGCCATGTGGCATCCCACCGATATACCGCTGACATTGGAAGCCGGGGTGTTCAATCCATCGACCATCGCCGACCACTCAAAATGGCACAACACCATGGCCTACGCAGCCAAGCTGACATACCGCACAGGAAATGTGACATGGGCAGCAGGACACATGTCTACAGCGCCCGATTCCGTCCGGTTCAATATAACCGATGCCGCCGTGACATGGAAATACGGACGGTGGATTGCCGAGGGTGAATATATGTATAAACACTACACCAACCACCGCCACCGTGCATCGCACGCCTATCAGGTGTTTGCCGACTACCGGATGCCCCTTAACACCCGGTTCTTCAACCGGCTGTCGTTTCAGGCCCGATTTGACGGCATGACGGCCCATTCATCGGGCACACGCGACGCCAATAAGGAATTATGCACCAACCATCCTGCCCGCAACCGCGTAACCGTAGGCACAACCATAAGCTACATACGCTCCAAGAATATGTTTCTGGATCTGCGAGCCAACTACGAGAAATACTTCTACCACCATGGTGCGGCCATCACTCCCGATAACGGTGACAAAGCCACTATAGAGCTTGTGGTGCGGTTTTAGAAGGCATTTAACCTTTCGTTAACTAACTTCCGCGTTCATCAGGTGTTATTTCTGGCAAAACCACATAACACTATATGATGAAAACAATAATCAACACCAATGTACCAGAATTCTCACTTCCGGCATTTGTCGGCGGTGAGTTCAAGACCATAAGCCGCGATGACATTCTCGGCCATTGGTCAGTATTTTTCTTCTACCCTGCCGACTTCACATTCGTATGTCCGACAGAACTTGTAGACATGGCCGAGGCCTACGACCAGTTCCGTGAACTCGGCGCCGAAATCTATGCCGTAAGCACCGACACACAATTCACCCACAAAGCATGGCACGACACATCGGAAAGTATCCGCAAGGTGCAATTCCCGATGCTTGCCGACAAGACCGGCTATCTGAGCGAGGCGTTCGGAGTGCTGAACCCCGACGATTACCTGGCCTACAGGGGTACTTTTGTAGTGAATCCGGAAGGTATAATCAAAATAGCCGAGGTCAACGACAACGGCATCGGTCGCAACTCCGACGAACTGCTGCGTAAGCTACAGGCAGCCCAGTTTGTGGCGGAACATGGCGATCAAGTGTGTCCCGCCCGTTGGAAGAAAGGTGAATCCACCTTGCGTCCGGGCATAGAGCTCGTTGGCAAAATCTAATAAGCCACTGAAGTTTCGAAAAAACACACATCCGGTCCATCCCCACTATCGGCGGGGATGGACTTTTTAATTATGCACGCTTGAGATGAAGGATGCCGGTGAGGCGGTGGAGTGTGCCGCGGGTGATAACGCGAGTGTTGAGGAATGTGACGATATATCCGGTGGCACATGCGGCTACAACCGAGCCTTCGCGCACACCCTCGATGCGGCTTGAAATGGCAAGCGAGATGATTACGGCGAGGCTTACGAGTGTGACGTCGAACCACACTTTCAGACGGCCAAATTCCTTGTCGTAGCGCTGAGAGGCATAACGCACAAATGCCTCGGCGCTCATCATGGCCACGCGGGGTTTCAACTCAAGCACCACACCGATGGCCTGGACAAGACATCCGGCCCCGAGAAGCAGTATGGACATAAGGTAACCGGTCGGTACCACTTCGGAAGTGATGAACATGTTGAAATCTATGAACGCTGAAAATATGAACGAGAATGGTATCTGCAACAGAATCTCGACAGTGTCGCGGCGTGTACGCCGACCTGAAATGAGCCAGAACTGACCTACAATCAGCACCATATTAATGATGAATGTCCAGATGCCGAGAGTGAGCGGGGTGTGATTGCTCAGCACATAATTGACACTTGATATAGGGGTGGTGCCGAGTGCCGAACGAACTATCAGCACAATGCCCATCGAGAGAAAATACAATCCCGCTGTGAAAACGGCATAACGTTTCAATAAATCTTTCATATCTTCTTTTTTACCTTAGTTTCTGCCTCGCGACAGAATTACATCGCAAAATTACGGAAAAAATTCCGTATATCGAAAAATTTATTCCTTCGCGATACCGCTTATTCAGAATTTAGGGGTGAAGGAGAGGAACAGCTCGAAGTTTATCCCCGGCATAGGGCGTGAGAGGACAGAAAGATACTCCTCGTTGAAAAGATTGTTGACAGCCAGCTTCACAGACATGTCGAGCGGACGCCAACGGAATATACGCTCAAGGCTCACATTGTTCATATAGTAGGCCGGCAGCGAACCGGTGAGCGACTGCTCATTGCTCGACTGCGTGAACCGGCGGCTATAGTGAAGCCATTTGTAGTGCAGTGTCCAGTCGCGCCATGAAAGGCGGAAGTTGCAGCTTGCCGATGAGCGGGGAACGTAGGGCAACTGACGCCCTACGGAATTGTCGGACTCAGAAACAGGCTCGCCATTATTGACCGACGGGGTCCAGGAATAGCTGCCATCAATTCCGGCCATCCATCCCCGACCGAGCGACACCGACAAATCGGCTTTAAGTTCCACTCCATAGGCATGAACCTGCCTGATGTTACGTGGGGAGAAGAAACCTTTGGTGGTGGGGAGCCATATAATCCAATTGTCGATATAGGAGCTGAACCATGTGGCCGAACCGCTCAGGGCGTATCTGCCACCGCGCCCTATGGCGAACTGCATGCCGGCATCGTAGGTCCAGCCGCTCTCGGCTTTAAGGCGTGGATTACCCCCGGGCAGGAAGTAAAGGTCGTTGAGCGTGGGATAGCGATAATTGCGCGAGCCGGAAGCCTTGAGCACCAGATTGCAGCGTGGCACAAGAGTGTAATCGACAAATAGAGCCGGGATGACAGGTGAAAATTCCCGGGCTACCATCTCATCGCGCAACACAAGCGACATGCCAAAGCGACTGCCTGGACGCCAACGAGCAGAGAGAGCACCGGTGAGATGCACGCGCCCTTTATCGTAGCCATAAATGGTATGCCCCGACACTCCCTCAAACGGATTCAGGTCGCGGCTCTTGACAAGATACTGATGGCCTTTGAGCGATGCGCTGAACATCCACCTGCCGCTCACGACATACTGCGCGGCGGCATTGAGATAGACAGTGTGGACAGTGCTGCGCGAGCGTGTCATCACAGCCATGGTGCCGCCACCGGTGTCGCGGCGGTAGTCGTAGGCCAACCGTGTGTAGGCATATCCGGCATCGGCATCAAGCGTAAGAGCCTTACGGCGATATTTCCACGACAGGACACCACGGAATGTGTTGTCAAGCTGACGGTTCTCGAAGCCGCCACCGTCGCCGTAGTCGGTGGTGAGCAATGGGAGCTCGCGATTTGTGCGCGAATACCATAACTTAAGGCCGAAATCGCCTGCGCGCGGGCTGTCATAGTAAGTCTCGTGCAGCAGATGCAAATCCTTGTAGGCTCCGCTGCGGTTGCGCTCGGTAGGATAATACTGCCCGATGATGTTGTGATTGTCGTCGTAGATGTTTTCCTTCTTGTCGCGATTGCGGAACTTATAGTCGTTGGGAGAGGATGAAAAGACAGCCCTGGTGGATGTGTGCCACCGTCCATGGCCGTAGTTAACATGGAGAAACTCATCGAATGTGTTGAACGAGCCTATCCCCTGCACATACTGTAGCCCCCAACCATCGGAACGGCGTGGTTCGGTAAAAAGCCGGACGGCACCTCCGAGCCCTCCGCCCGCGACATTGACCGACGATGTGCCATGAAGCAAAGAGGCCTTGTCGATGAAAAAGGCCGGGATGGTGGAGAAGTCTGTCATGCCGAGCATGGGGGAATTTATCTCCATGCCATTCCATGTGACAGCCGTGTGCGAAGGAGATGTGCCACGGAATGCGACAGTGGACAGCGTGGCCCGCCCGTAATTTTTTACAAACACCGAGGAGTTGTAGGCCAACACATCGGCCATGGACAACGCCACATTTTCTTTCAAAGCGAGTGAATCGAGAGATGTGCGCTGAAGGCCGATATCACCCATGGGACGCGCTGTAGCCGACACGACCTCGGGCAAAGAGATGGTGCGCTGCCCCAACAATGGAACCGCGACGGCCACTATGGCGAACAATGATATGACTATTCTTACCATATCCCCTGATTCAATTCAACTTCCAGCAAAATGCTCCAGGAGTGACCCCGACAGTGAAACGATCGGTGAGCAGACCTGTGGGAGCGTAGCGGTAGACAGTGCCGTTCTGCTGATAATCAACGGCATCGGCCACATATACATCTCCGCTCACAGGGTCGACAGTCAACCCATAGTAGATAGTGGAGCGGGAGCGCACCAACGGACGCAGCGGCAAGCGCGTGGCCGACACGTCCATGCACCATACATCGCCGTTAATCCAATAAATCTTCTCTCCCTCTCCATCGATGGCAAGCTCAGACGGAGTATCGCCGGGGTAAAATTCAAAACGACGGTCGACGGCGAAATCACTTAAATCAATGCAGTAAAGCGCAGGGGTCTCCGGTCCGTCGGGAGCATCGTAACCGGCTCCGTCGGTGATGGTCCACAAACGGTTGTAACAATCAAGCACCAATGAATTAGGCTGAAAACCGACCTCGAGCTCATCGACTATACGATCGGTTTCCGTGTCTATTTTCAGAATTTTGCGCTGATAGCTCCAACAGTTGACATAGACATACCGGCCGGCCTGCACCATCTGCTCTGTGGAGCCGGAGGTTTGATTCATGGCGGGGACATCGATATAGCCTGTAATCTCATAGCGCCGAGGGTCTATGATGACAATGCGGTTGTCCCACAGCTGTGTTACGTAAGCCTTGGTATCGTCAACAAAATGGATATAGCGTGGAGAGGTGAAGCCTGTGATGCGGCCGCGTTCCTTGAAGGTGATGAGGTCTATTGCAAACACCACGTGCGAATGATTGACCACCACCCAGCCCAAGCCGTTGTGGATGGTCATTGACTGTGCCACATCGCCAAGTTTCATACCATTGGCACGGAAAAACACCTCATTGCTCACGCTGTCGCGCTCGGGGTCGTAGTAGCTGAGTGTGGCATTGCCATACTGGAAGTTACCCTCGTTGAGAATAAACAATCCGCGTCCGGAGAAATCAAAGTGTTCGGGTGTGCCATAGTCCCATTCCATACATGCCGTGGCAGTTATGGTGACGAGGGCAATAATGATATGTCGCACGTATGTCAACATGTGGCCGATTAGAAAATTCGCGGCACGAAACTGCCTTAAGACAGCCCCGTGCCATGAATATCGCAGAAAAGATTAGTTGTTTAGTTAAGTCTGAGACGGATGTCGTCGATACACATGTAGGCCGGTGTGTTCAAGCCGAATGAACCCTTATCGGAACCGTCGAAATTGAACTTGACAGTGTTAACCTTGCCGAGAGCCGAAAGGTCCCATGTCTGCCATGTGGTGGCGATGGGCACTTTGGGATTGGCATCGGCACGATAATCGCAGATGTATTTCTCGACAGGCAGGCCGCCGTTGGTGGGGTCACCATTGGCATCGTAACCGTAAGCCATTATCTTGAACCATCCTTTGGCATTGATAAGGGAATTGGCATCGAGGCTTTCCACCTGGTTACCTGCGGTTATAACGCCATAGAGATAAGAGGGAGGACATATCTCTATGCTTTCCACTGTATATTCGGCATTGGCGGTAAACGAGAACTGAGCCATCGAACTCATGGAATTATTGTCGGAATATCCGTTGATTACAGCAAATGTGTTAGAGCCACCGGCTCCCGCGCCGGTATTGGCGCCGTCGGTCGAAGCTGTATTGTAGACACTGCACTGGTTGTTCCAGCTGTACCACCAGTCGCCGGTGTTTGTGCCGGTGTTACTGCGGATGTTCCACTGCGAAAGAGCCATGCCGCCATTCCAGAAATTATATTCATCGTCCCAAAGACTTTCGTTGATTCCGAAAACCATATCGACACCACTTTCCACTTCCACGCGACCTTCCAGGAATTTAGTACCATCGTAGCTCTCATAGAGATTGTCACCTTTAGAGGTAGGGCCGGCAAGAGTGAGACCGGAATTTTCGAAACCGATAACGCGGTAATATCCGTCGGGGCCATCGGGGCCATCGTCGGAGCAAGATGCAAACATACCTGCGGCTGCAAGAGCCACGAGCGCAACCTTCAAGTCAATTACTTTTTTCATTTTTCTGTCGTTTTTTATGTTATTTCTATCAAATACGCATATAAACAATTATCCCGCGTAGCCTGGCCCAAAGCCGGTTAGCGGGATTAACTTCTGACAATTGACCGGTTGAAGCAACCAATCATCGCGCCATGCGCTATTGACGTGGCCTGTAAAATCCCGCAGGTCCGATTACGAGCATAGGTTAACGCCCGGAGCTTTTCGGAAGGTTTTCTGACTCGTCCCGGCATCGCCGCTCCTTCTCAGCCGTCACAGCCAATGGATATATGCGGGTGCCATGCATGGGGGACTTACAGCAGCGGGTACTGTTCCGGATTCACACCGGATTCCCTCGCCCGAAAGCGATGCAAATATACATACTTTTTCTCAATCCGCAACATCTTATGCGAAGATAGTTAAAACGGGATACGGAATTTTTTCAGCAGAATCTTGATTTTTCAGACCGGTTACGGAACAATCAGTGCAAATCAGCCCAATCTTTTACTGATATATAATCCATTCTATCGGCAAGTTTACTGTTGATTTTCCTCAACAAATATAGCAAAACTTGCCGGTATCGGCAAGTTTAATCACAACAGGACACCGAAATCGGTGGTAAAGCCGCAGACCTCGGTGGAAAGTTCGCCAAGGCGTCCGCCCGAAGACATCACACCTGTCTGAACCTTGACAAAATCAATATGGTCAAGACTAACGCTCCGGCCATCGGCCGCCACAGCATTGGAGATGCTGAAACCTATCCACTGCCCGAGACCACTTTGCGTGTCGCCACCACCTATCATATCAGAACCGAGATTGTCGGCATAGCCCCACGCGAACGGCGGATTGGACCATTGTCCGGTAGCAGAATCGTAGACCGTGCGCGACGGCAGCCATGTGCCATAGAGTGTATAGCATTCAGGTTCAATCCATGCGGGATAGTAGAACGGCTGATTGTGCGAGCCGCCAATGTAGGCCACCATGCCCGAAAGACCGTCGGCCGATGTCCACTCCACATCCATACGCGCTCCACCGGGACGATAATATGTCACAGCCTTGCCGTGGCTCACCCCTACGGCCGAGAAATCACTTCCACGGAGCTGATACCATTCGTCGTCGGGAAGCCCGTTGCCATTGACGTCCTGCATCACCCACACTATGCCCGGTTCGTTGGATGTGTCGATAGCATTGCCCTTGATGGCAAAATCGTATTGACCGGAACCGGCGGTCACGCCATGCGGGAATTTAACCGTAAGGTATCCGCCCCACGCTCCCAACGACACAAATTTACCCGACTTCAAGCGGGCTGTGGCCCAACGCTCGGCCTGCGTCCGCGTAACAATATCGGAAGTCATTCCACCGATGCTGCTTGTCTCGCCAATGAACTGTCCGGGAGCCGGAACCCATTCCACCACATCCACTTCCGAACCGGAACCGCCATCAGGACCCGGCGCTACCGCATTGACGCACACTATCTTCATAACTGCCTCCGCGCCTGAAGCATTCACCTTCACGATATAGTCGCCTAAAGCCTCAGGCGTATAGACCATCAGCGAACCGCGACATGCCACCTCATTGCCATTGACCGACCATACATAGTCCCCCTCCGCGCAACCGGACGATATGGCCTGCACACTCACCGGTCGTCCAGGCACAGTGTAACGCACATCGGCATCCTCGAAATAAGAGAGCGGCATGAATGTAACCTTGGACGGCATGGAATCAACAACCGTAACCTCAAATTCCTTTACGGTAGTACCGTCGATGTTAGAGGCCTCAACAGTCACGCGGTAGTGCCCTGTGGATTGAGCGCGGAACCCGAATTCAGCACCCTCGGCCGCCTTATCGCCATTAACGTACCACGCCACTGAAAAGCCTTCCATGTCCTGATGCTGATAGCGGGGGGCGAAAGTATATGTGCTGCCGGCGAGCAACGTGATTCCACCGGGAGGAATAGACAAAGATATTGTGGGGGGCGTTGCCGCAAGAACATCTATGCGCACCTCCTCACGCGCCACACCGCCGGGAGCGGTCACCGTAAAGAGGGCGTAATACTCTCCGGCCTCGGGCCATTCGGAGATCCATACACGCCCGGTGCACACCACCACTCCATCCATGCTCCACTCACACCGGGCATCGTCGCCGTTTGTCACATCGGGAGCAAGAGTAAGAGTTCCGCCCACCTTCACCGTATATATCCCGTCGTCGTGGTCAAAACGTATCTCCGGTTTAGGAAGAGCTTCGTATTCACCGTCGATATTGCACGAGCACACCACAAGCATCAGCATCAATGCCGCTGCAGTCCATCCATGTCGAAAAACAGATAATATATCAGTCATAGCGGTGCAAAGATAACACTATTATCGCATCGGCACTTTGCGAATATACACATTTAATGCAATAATATTTCGTAACTTTGCACGGACAACTACATTAACCACCGGCATTTCAATAAAATTGAAGCCACAATATTAAGGAATCCACAACTAAAAATGATACAGGAACCGGGATGGAGACACGGAATCAAGGCTTTGTCGCCTGCTATTGTTTTCCTATTGCTATACGTGGCGGTATCCATCATTATAGGCGACTTCTATGTAATGCCCATCACAGTGGCTCTTTGCGCGGCATCAGTATGGGCCGTGACCATATACCGTGGCAAGCCATTGGCTGAACGTATCGAGACATTCTCGCGTGCGGCCGGACACTCCAATATATTATATATGGTGTGGATATTCGTGCTCGCGGGAGCTTTCGCCGCACTCGCCAAGGGGATAGGCGCCATAGATGCCACGGTGAGCATGACACTCCATGTGTTTCCACCGTCACTGCTCCTGCCTGCAATCTTCGTGGCCGCATGCTTCATATCCCTATCCATAGGCACGTCGGTAGGAACCGTGGTGGCACTGGTGCCATTGGTGGTGGAGATGGCCCATACCGGTGGAGGCGATGTGGCCATGTATGTGGCAACGGTGCTTGGCGGAGCGTTTTTCGGCGACAACCTGTCGTTCATCTCCGACACCACCATTGCCGCCACACGCACACAGGGATGCCGCATGAGCGACAAATTCCGCGCCAATCTAAGGATAGTGCTCCCGGCCGCCATAGCGACGGTAGCCGTATATGTGCTTATCGGCAGCAATTATTGTCCGGTGGCCACTCCCGGCCCTGCAAAATGGTGGTTGATGATTCCATACCTTATTATAATAGCAACGGCGATATCGGGCATAAATGTCACCATTGTGCTTATATGCGGTATAGTATCGGCCATAGTCATGGCTCTGACAGAAGGAATTCCGGTGCTCGACACATGCCGCATGATGGGCGAAGGCATCGATTCCATGGGGCAGCTCATAATAATAACCCTGCTTGCCGCCGGAATGCTCGGAATGGTCAAGGCCATGGGTGGAATAACCTATATGCTCAGAGTGCTGACACGCAATGTGCGCAGTACCCGCGGCGCGCAATGGTGCATAGCCGCCATAGTGAGCCTTGTCAATCTGTGCACGGCCAACAACACTGTGGCCATAATCACCGTAGGCTCAATAAGCCGCGACATAGCCTCGCGCTACGGCATCGCTCCCCGCAAGACAGCATCGCTGCTCGACACATGCTCGTGCATAGTGCAATCGCTTATCCCATACGGCGCACAGACACTGCTCGCCACCGGACTTGCAGGCATATCACCGGCTGCCCCCTGGCCATATCTCTACTATCCGTGGGCTCTTACAGCGATGGTGGTGATAGCAATCAGCATAAGTTCGAGTAAAAAAATTTTACCGTCCGAGTAACTTTTTGATTATATTTGCGTCTAAGGAGATATAGACTATTTATTTTTCACATTTATAAACAAACCAAGATGAAAAAAACATTTCGCCTGATGTCGCTTCTGCTATTGGTATTGACCATGATACCTACAATGGCAAAAGCACAGCAGATGCCACCCATGGGTGTAGACCCGACGGTGCGCATAGGCACCCTACCCAACGGATTGACCTACTATATCCGTCACAACGAATATCCCAAGGGACAAGCCGACTTCTACATCGCCCAGAAGGTGGGCTCCATACTCGAAGATGACAACCAGCGCGGTCTCGCCCACTTCCTCGAGCACATGTGCTTCAACGGCACCACCCACTTCCCCGGCAAAAACCTCATCAACTGGCTTGAGACCGTTGGCGTGAAGTTCGGCCAGAACCTCAACGCATACACTTCGGTAGACCAGACCGTGTACAACATCTCAAACGTTCCTGTAGCCCGCACCGGCGTGCAGGATTCGTGTCTGCTTATACTCCACGACTGGGCCAACGACCTTCTGCTTCTCCCCGAGGAGATAGATGCCGAACGCGGTGTGATACATGAAGAATGGCGCCGTTCGATGGTGGGCCAGATGCGTATTCTCGAAAATTTGCTACCCACCATCTACCCCGGCAACAAATATGGCCACCGTCTGCCTATAGGCACAATGGAAGTAGTGGACAATTTCGAGCCTAAAGCTCTCCGCGACTACTATGAAAAATGGTATCGTCCCGACCAGCAGGGTATAATTGTGGTAGGCGACATCGACGTGGATCGTATAGAAGGTAAAATCAAAGAGATGTTTGCCGACATCGAGATGCCCGAGAATCCCGCAGAGCGCATCTACTTCCCTGTCGACGACACCAAGGGCACAATTTACGCCATTGGTCACGACAAGGAGCAGAACTCCTCTATCGTGCAGCTAATGTTCAAGACCGACGCGATGCCCCGCGAGCTGAAGAACACCCAGCTTTACTACATGAACGACTATATCCTCGACATGATAGTATCGATGCTCGACACCCGCCTGAACGACATCTCGTCGAAGCCTGACGCTCCTTTCGCCGCCGCCGGCGCAAGCTACGGCAACTTCTTCCTTGCCAAGACCAAGGATGCCTTCACTCTTTTCACCCTCGGAAAGAATTCAGACCTTCCCCCGGCTCTCGCCGCAGCCTACCGTGAACTTCTGCGCGCAGTGCGTGGCGGTTTCACCGTAACTGAATACGAACGTGCCCGCGCCGAATATCTCTCGCAGTGCGAGAAACGCTTCAACAACCGCAACCAGCGCGAGAACGCCCAGTATGTCAACCAATATGTGAACAACTTCCTTGACAACACCCCTATCCCCACGGCTGAAGAGGAATATGAATTCATCAAGCAATTCGCACCGGCTGTTCCCGTACAGGCCATCAATCAGGTACTCCCCAGCCTTATCACCGGCGACAACCGCGTGCTGCTTGCATTGCTTCCCGACAATGCCGAAAACAAATATCCTACAGAAAAGGAATTTGCCGATGCACTTGCCGCAGTAGATGCCGAGACCATCGAACCTTATAAAGAAGAGGTGAAATCAGAACCCCTTATCCCCCAGATGCCCAAAGCAGGCAAGATTGTAAAGGAGACTGTAAACAAAATGTGGGATGCCACCGAATGGACCCTTTCCAACGGCGCTACCGTGATAGTGAAGCCCACCAAATTCAAAGAGGATGAAATACTCTTCGCAGCCACTGCCGTAAATGGCACATCGGCCTACGGCGCCGACTACGCCAACTCTCTCGCTTTCGCTCAGATCGCACTGTCGCAGGCCGGCCTCGGAACATATTCCAACTCCGACCTCCAGAAATATCTGTCGGGCAAGCAGGCAGGTGTGCGTCCGTCGTTCGGACTTTACAGCCGCACACTTTCAGGCAACTCCACCCCCAAGGATCTTCCCACACTCATGGAACTCATCTACATGAGCTTCACAAACATCAACTTCACTCCCGATGAATTTGAAGCCTTGCAGAACACTTACGCCGGTGTGCTCCACAATCAGGAAAACAACCCGCAATACATATTCCAGACAAAAATCTACGAGGCTCTCTACAATTCACCCCGCTTGAAAGCTCTCTCGGTAGAAGCCGTACAGGGCGCACAGCGCGCACAGATTATTGAAGTGGCCAAGGCCATGACTGCCAATGCCGCCGATTTCACATTCACCTTTGTGGGCAATGTGGACATCGAGACTCTCCGTCCGCTTGTTGAACAGTACATAGCCTCGCTTCCCGGCGATGCCAAGAAAGCTAACAAAACCGTGAAGGAATTCGATCCGCAGTTCAACATGAAGGGCGGCAAAGGAATCGACACCTACACCGCCAAGATGGAAACTCCCCAGACATGGGTTTACATCACAGCCTTCGGCAACGAACCCTTCACCACCAAGAACAGCCAGCTCGCATCAGTGGCCGGACAGATTCTGTCGAAACGACTTCTCGACATAGTACGCGAGGAAAAAGGCGCTGTGTACTCAATCGGTGCACAAGGCAGCATGGAACGTCTCGGCGACCAGAACACCGAAGTGCTCACATCGTTCCCGATGAAGCCCGAAATGAAGGATGAAGTGCTCGGCATTATCGACGAACAGTTCCAGCTCATGGGCAACGAGGTTAAGCCTGAGGAACTCGACAAGGTCAAAGAGTTCATGGTGAAAAACTACACCGAAGCCAAGGAGAAAAACGGTGGATGGCTCAATGCCGTAACCGGTTGGACCCGCAACGGAGTTGACACATTCAACCCCAGCATAGAGACCATCAACAGCATTACTGTTGACGATGTCAAGAACTTTATGAAAAACCTCAACAACCAAGGCAATTACCGCGTGGTGATCCTTGACCCCGAGGCTAAGTAAGATAACGTCAGCCAACACTGATGTATACACGTCGCCCGGAACCTTGCGGTTTCGGGCGACGATTGTATTAATGGGATTTTTGTTGTATGTTTGCATCAAATAACTTTTACGATGAAGAAACTGCTTTCACTCCCGCCAAACCTTGTGGAAAGTTTCCATTCGCTCTCACCTGAGTACAACAGTGGCGAATGGTTCTGCACCAGCGACCCTGCCGACTGCAAGCTCGGCTCAGGGGGCGGCACGGCATGGCTGATGGATAGCTGGGAAAAATCAGAATCCCACGGCAATGCCACCGGTGAAAAGAAAATTATAATACATGCCGGTGGCCAGAGCCGGCGATTACCGGCCTACGCATCGGTAGGCAAGGTGCTCGCCCCTATTCCGGCCATGAGGTGGGCGCTCGGACAGCACATCGACCAGAATCTGCTATCGCTTCAGCTACCGCTTTACGAACAGATACTGGAGGCTGCCCCGGCTCCACTGAACACACTGATTGCAAGTGGCGATGTATGTATCCGCCAAAATGGCGCCCTACCTGACATACCGCAGGCCGATGTGGTGTGCTTCGGTCTTTGGGCGGAGGCTCATCTGGCATCGCATCATGGAGTGTTCGCAAGTCGCCGGGAGAGCCCCGACATACTCGACTGCATGCTCCAGAAGCCATCGGTGGATCAGCTCAACCACCTGACCGACACTCATTTTTATCTGATGGACATCGGTCTATGGCTGCTCAGCGACAAAGCCTTGAAGCGCCTGCGCGACATGTCGCACGACAATATCGGCCGATACCGATTTTACGACATGTATTCAGATTTCGGATGCGCCCTTGGCGTCAATCCGTCAAAACCCGACAGCAACCTGTCGGATCTGACCGTAGCAATCGTGCCGCTCACCGACGGTGAATTTTACCACTTCGGCACCACACGCGAACTAATTTCATCGACCCTGGCGCTACAGTCTGTAGTCACCGACCAGCGGCGGCTGATGCACCACACATCCAAACCAACACCCGCACTTTTCGTGCAGAATTGCACCATGGGCACACGGCTCACCGACAGCAACCACAATGTGTGGGTGGAAAATTCACATATAGGTCAGCGATGGACCATGACCGACAATCATGCCATTACAGGAGTTCCGGTCAACGACTGGCCGTTGAATCTAACACCGGGAGCCTGCATTGACATCACTCCGGTGGGCGAAAGAGCCATGGCCGTGCGGCCATACGGATTCGACGACCCGATGCGTGGTGACATTTACGCACCAGGCACCGTATTTATGGGAATCAGCATGCAGCAATGGATGGCCGAGCGGAATCTGGACGGCATAATCCCTTCGGCCGATATCCAGTCTGCGAAACTTTTCCCGCTCGTGGAAGATATAGAACAAGCCGGATTGGTGGCCCGGTGGATGATATCGGAGCCTTGGCTTTCAGAAGGGCGTCAGGTGTGGATGCAAGCCGAAAAAATATCGGCCGACGATATCAGCGCACTTGCCAACCTGCCGCGTCTGTACAGTCAACGCGACGAGTTTATGAAAAAAAGCATTGCCGCACTGGCCGACAATTATGAACGTAGCATATTCTATCAACTCGACCTCGACCATCTGGCCAAGGTGATGTTCAGGTTCGGAATAGACGCACCCGCTCCTCTCGGCGAATACGCGGAATGCACCACACGCATGCGCAACCTCATGCTGCAGAACCGGATTGACGAACTAAAATCCGGTTCAAACGGATGTTCAGCAGGCGAGACTGCATTAAAGATACTCCGGGAGGAAATAGTCCACACCATCGACACCTCCCGCACCACTCCTAAAGTAGATGTTCACGATGACCAGATAGTATGGGGCAGAAGCCCTGTGCGCATAGACCTTGCGGGAGGATGGACCGATACCCCGCCCTATTCCATACAAAATGGCGGAAGCGTGGTAAACATAGCTATAGAACTCAACGGGCTCCCTCCGCTTCAAGTGTTTGTCAAACCAACCAAGGAACACCATATCATATTGCGGTCCATAGACCTCGGAGCGACCGAGACCGTGGACAGCTACGAAAGCCTGCTTGCGTTCAACCGTGTCGGCTCACCCTTCTCAATACCCAAAGCGGCGTTAGCCTTGGCCGGATTCGCGCCCGATTTCTGCGGCGAGCATTATCACTCGCTGCGTGAGCAGCTTCAAGCCATAGGCTCCGGAATCGAACTAACACTGTTGTCGGCCGTGCCCGCAGGCTCCGGTTTAGGCACAAGTTCGATATTGGCCTCGACCGTGTTGGGCGCTCTCAGCGACTTCTGCGGACTTGCATGGGACAAGGAGATGATTTGCTCACGGACATTGGCGCTCGAACAGCTTCTGACCACCGGAGGCGGATGGCAAGACCAATATGGTGGTGTGCTTCAGGGCATAAAGATGCTCCGCACTGACCCGGGATGGAAACAGCAACCGATAGTAAACTGGCTGCCAGACGGCATTATAACCGCTCCTGAATACGCGTCGTGCCACATGCTTTACTACACCGGAATAACCCGCACTGCCAAAGGAATACTCGCCGACATCGTGAAACGCATGTTTCTCAACGAATCAGGCACGCTGCAGCTGCTTGAACGCATGCGCAGACATACCTCAGACGTTGCCGAAGCCATCCAGCGGCGCGACTTCACACGTTATGGCACTCTGATCGGAACTACTTGGGAACAGAACAAAAAACTCGATTCAGGAACAAATCCTCCGGCAATACAGGCCATAATAAACCGCGTGGCCGACTACACCCTCGGACTTAAACTTCCGGGAGCCGGCGGCGGTGGATTCCTGTATATGGTGGCGAAAGACCCCGACGCAGCCATGCGCATACGTAGAGCGTTAAGTGAGAACCCGCTGAATGCCAACGCACGGTTCGTAGATATGCGTGTATCTGAACACGGGCTGCAGATATCACGTTCTTAAAGAAAACAAAAGAGATTGAAATATGTATCAGTACGATCAACCTAACCAGTTCAACAACGAAAACAAACAGGCTTACGGCAGCCGCCCCTCATCCTATCCACCACCGGTGTATGGCAACGGACTTTTCGACGACGGCCCTGAAGGCAAAAGCCGTGGCGTAGCCATGCTGCTCGCCATATTCACAGGCAGTCTCGGGCTGCACTACTTCTATCTCGGTAAGACCACCGGAGGAATCGTCTATCTGATTATAACCCTCTTTTCGTGTGGCACAGTAACCGGATTGCTCGGACTTATCCAAGGCATAATCATGCTCGGAATGACAAATGAGGAGTTCCGCAGACACTATGTGCTCAATCCCTCGTCAATGCCATTCTGACAATAGCGACAAATAATCTGTCAGAACATCTTTTTAGGCTTCACACCCTGAAAATCCTTAAGATAATCGGGGGTTGAATAAGCTAAGTCAATGAAGCGCCGGGCAGCGAAATCGCGCTCGGCAAGAGCCACCATGTCAGAAGCCAACGGCACGACATCGGCCACATAATGCACACGGGGTGAAACGATAACCTCACGCGACTTATCACTTCCATTTCCGAATAGCAGCAGACGTCCGGTTCCCGGCAGACCGGAAAAACTATCTTCCGACAGAATAAGCGGCTGCGGTTCCATAACCGGATTCAAGGCCATATCGTAGGCCGCGGTATATACCTCCATACGGCGAGCGTCAATCATTGGCACAAAAATATCGTCAGGCTCCACATCGTGATTGAACATCACGTGCACGGCCATGAGCTGCAGTGTGCTCACCCCGATAAGAGGGACATCGAGTGAGAACGCAAGTCCTTTGGCCTCCGAAAGACCAATCCGCAGACCGGTATAGCTTCCGGGACCCATGGAAACAGCCACGGCGTCAAGTGTCATCTCATGCTCCCGCATCCAGTCAAGACACCGCTTGACATAACCGCTGAGCAGAGCCGCATGGTTCTGACCGTGAAAATCCTCAAAATGACACAATATCATGCCTTCGGCTGTCAATGCCGCCGAACAAACGTTGGTAGAAGTTTCTATATTAAGAATTACGGCCATATCCTGAAAATTTTACTGCAAAGTTACGTTTTTCCACTCTTATTTGGTAATTTTGTACGAAAATTACCATTGACCATGCTTTTATCAATGACCGGCTTCGGCAAATCGTCAGTGGAAATGCCGAACAAGAAAATCACAGTCGAAATCAAGTCGCTCAACAGCAAGCAGCTCGATCTGTCGATGCGCGTGCCCCAGTTGCTACGCGAAAAAGAGATGGAATTCCGCAGCCAGATAGCCCGAAGCGTGGAGCGGGGCAAAGTGGAAGCCAACATCTATGTAGAGACCCTGCAGGGGGAAACAACCATGCAATTCAACATCCAATTGCTTGAAGCCTACAAACAGCAAGTTCTGCAGATGGCAAGTCAGCTTGACATTCCTGAACCGACCGACTGGTATTCACTGTTACTCAGATTTCCCGATACTCTTAAAAACGAATCGGCACCTACAGGCGACAACACTGATTTTGAAGCCGCTGAAAAAGCATTGGAGGAAGCGCTCGAGGCTCTTGGCAGCTACCGGCGTGCCGAAGGAAAGAAGCTCGAGGAATTTTTCAGCGCACGCATAGAACGCATACGCGAACTTCTGGCCCAAGTACCGCAGTTTGAAACAGAACGCATCGAGCGCATACGCGCCCGCATCATGGACAATCTTGGCAACCTTCCGCAAGTGGAATACGACCGCTCACGTCTGGAGCAGGAAATGATATTTTACATTGAGAAGCTCGACATCAACGAAGAGAAACAACGTCTCACCCAGCATCTCAACTACTTCATGGAAACTCTTGGTGCGGCACACGGACAAGGTAAGAAACTTGGCTTCATAAGCCAGGAAATGGGACGTGAAATCAACACCCTCGGCTCAAAAAGCAACCACGCCGACATGCAGAAACTCGTGGTGAGAATGAAGGATGAACTCGAGCAGATAAAGGAACAGGTACTTAACGTGCTTTAAACACCTACGATATGGACAAAGGCAAAATAATCGTAATCTCGGCACCAAGCGGATGCGGCAAGTCAACCATAATCAATGCTTTGATGCAGCGGGGCAACGTGGATCTGCATTTCTCGGTATCGGCAACAAACCGTCCGCCGCGCGAGGGGGAGACCGATGGTGTGAGCTATCATTTCCTGTCGGACGAAGAATTCAGACGCGCCATAAGCGAAGATGCCTTCGTGGAATTCGAGGAAGTCTATCCCGGACGTTTTTACGGGACCCTTAAAAGTGAGCTCGAACATCGTTGCGCGCAAGGTCAAAACGTGCTGCTCGACATAGATGTGAAAGGTGGGGTCAGAGTAAAGGAGATGTACGGTGACCGTGCCCGCAGCATATTTATAAAACCGCCGTCGGTCGATGAATTACGTCGCCGTCTCGAATCGCGTGGCACAGACGACAGTGATGCCATAGCACAGCGCGTGGGCAAAGCGGAATTTGAACTGTCGTTCGAACCGCGCTACGACACATCGGTTACCAACGACAATCTCAACGAAGCCGTTGACCATACCGAACGTATAATCCTTGACTTCACAAGAAAGTGAACCCCATACGCCATATAGGCATAATGGGCGGGTCGTTTAATCCTGTCCATATAGGCCACATAATGTTGGCCGACTACCTCGCACAATTCACAGAACTCGACATGGTGTGGCTGATGCTCTCCCCCCTCAATCCCATCAAGTCCAATCCGGAAGAGCTCATCAACGACAATGCACGCATAGACATGCTCAATATCGCTGTCGGCACAAACCCACGCCTGAGCGTGTGCGATATCGAGCTTAACATGCCGCGGCCATCATACACCATCAACTCATTAAGACAGCTCCAGGAAACCAATCCTGACTGCCGGTTCTCACTCGTGATTGGCGGCGACAACTGGCTGCTGTTCGACCAATGGCGTGAACATGATGCCATATTGCAGCGTTACAGTCCCATAGTGTATCCCCGACCGGGCTACACCATTGACAAAAACAACATCCCCCCGGAAGTGACACTCGTGGATGCCCCGGTAACGGATATATCAAGCAGTTTCATACGCCGGGCAATAGCCGAAGGCAAGGACATGACCAACTTCCTGCCGCACGGAGTGTATCAATATATAAAGACCAACAATCTGTATTCCCACGCAAAATGAACACGACTTCGCTTCTTACCACCAATGCATTGGCATTCATAGGCCTGTGCAATGAATATTGTTCAGCAATCGAATCGGCCGGACAGACTGACAAGGAACCGTTTGTAAAAACAATGCTTCGCCTGCTTCCGCGCATATATATCGCCGCATCTGATTTAACCGACAACGAAGAGTCATTTCAGGAAGCATACATCGAACCGGTGATGGACGAGGAACTGTACAACGCCGCACAGCAGAACATTGCAGCCATAATGGGCGAGGACGATACATATCTGGAGGTTTTCGAGGAGGATATGAAGTATTCCGACACCCCGATTGCAGCCAACATATCTGAAGGACTTGCCGACCTGTTTCAGGTGTTTTACAATTTTGTGGAAACAATCAAGGAAGCCCCCGAGACCACTATAGCCGACGCTCTTACCCTGATAAAGGAAGATTTCGGCAACTATTGGAGCCAGATTCTTTGCAATGTGCTCCGGGCACTCAACCAAACATATCACAACATAGCATAGTCAACACCCATCCATGGAAAACAGCCATTACATAGAAAATCTGTTAGCATTTCTCGACCATTCACCGGTCAACTTTCTGGCCACTCACGAAATATGCACCCGGCTCGATGCCGCAGGCTATACCCGGCTCGACGCCACTGAAAAATGGAATCTTGAACCTGAAGGCAATTATTATATAACTAAAAACGGCTCCGCCGTAATAGCCTTCGCTCTTGCCAAAAATCCATCATGCAGTGGCTATAAGGTAATCTCGGCCCACAGCGATTCTCCTGGATTCCGCATCAAGCCACATGCCGAGATGTATTGCGAAGGAGGCGTGGTGAAACTAAACACTGAAGTATACGGAGGTCCGATACTCTACACATGGTTCGACCGCCCGCTCTCAATTGCCGGACGTGTAATTCTCCGTTCCGACGATACTTTGAACCCTATCTCGCGACTTATACACATCAAGCGACCGGTGCTCACCATACCTCATCTGGCCATACACTTCAACCGTGCTGTAAATGAAGGCAATCCCCTGTCAAAGCAGAAAGACATGCTGCCCGTGATAGGCATAGTTAACGAGACTCTCCAACGTGACAACCTGCTGTTGAATCTCATAGCCGACGAGCTGAATGTAGCCGTGGACGAAATACTTGATTTTGACCTCAGCCTGTTCGACACCACACCGGCATGTCTGGTCGGGCTTAACAATGAATTCATCACATCCGGGCGCCTGGACGACCTCAGCATGTGTCACGCCGCCATGTCGGCACTGCTCGAATCGACCGACACAGGAATGACACGTATAATGGCCATTTTTGACAACGAGGAGACCGGCAGCGGCACCAAACAGGGTGCTGCATCGCCACTTCTGATGAACCTGATGCGACGCATAAACGAATGTTGCGGTGGTACGGAAGAGGATTTTCAGCGTTCTACGGCAAAATCGTTTATGATTTCAGCCGACAACGCACATGCGCTGCATCCTAATTATGTGGAAAAACAGGATCCGACAAACCATCCCCTGCTTGGTGGCGGACCGGTGATAAAGGTCAACGCCAACTGCAAGTACATGACCGATGCCGACAGCGCCGCGGTGTTCCGCACCGTGTGCGAACATGCCGGAGTGCCATACCAATACTTCGTAAACCACAGCGATGTGGCCGGAGGTTCTACATTGGGCAACATCCTCACCTCACAGATAGATTTACGCGGAGTAGACATGGGAGCGGCAATCTGGGCCATGCACTCCATACGCGAAACGGCCTCAGTTACCGATCACGGACATATAATAAAGGTATTCCGAACCTTCTACGACATTTGATAACATAACCTGTATATAATAACATAGGGGACTGTGCCACAGCACGGTCCCCTATATTATTTCTTATGATAACGATTTATAAGGCGAAGCCAACATTGTCGACATAGAACGTCAGACCCTCGGTGCCTACATAGGGCTCACCATTGCCGGCACTCATCATCACCACTACGTGGGTAGGCTGGGCATTGGCATCCCAACCCTCCTCTATAACCGGCATCATCTTGCCTTTGGAATTCTTTGCATAATAGGCATTACCTTTCGACCGCAACCCGAGCCAACCCATTCCGGGCTTGGAAGAACAATCGCCGTAAGTGAGCGGGAGATGGTAACCATTGACCCATGGACTTGACTTTTTAAACGTACGGCCACCAGTGGCCACGCGCTTAGCATGGATATTTCCGTTCGCATCCTCCCAACGATGCTGCAAGTACACAAACACCACAGCCTCATCGCGCCCCTGAAGTGTCTTCATACTGCCGAATCCGGTAGCCTTGGTTCGGGTGTTTACATCGGGCATATCAACCTTATAGTCAAACACAAGCGCTTTCGGACGCTTGGTATATGCCATTCCCATATCCATTTTTGAATAAGGATTTTTTGTGCTTGATATAGGCTCTATCATCTCTCCGAGAAATATCGAACCTGCTACCATCACATCCATATTTATCATGCCGAGGACTTTGATATGTTCAAGCTGAGTGGCGAGTTTGGCGCATTTGTTAGCGCCGCTTCTCACTGCCGGATAAACAGCGTTTGACGTCTTGACCACCCCCGATACTTTGGCATAGACATTGCTCGTGCCCCATGGGGATACACCATTGTGATAAGCCTTGTTACCATCGATAGTGGCTGTCGGCCCTATCTCATAGACAGTACGCTTATTTCCCCCGATTATACCAGATTCATGTATATGACGTGTAACCCAGGAATTAAAGTCACCGAACTTTATCTTTTCTATAGTTTCAGCTCCGGCGTACATTCCGCACAGCGCCGACATCAATCCTGTCAATAACAACACTTTTCTTTTCATAAGCGTCAATTTGTTTTATAGTCGACAATATATCCGGCTGCAAAGTTACGTAATTTAATTTATTGCATCGCGGTTTGTTTATGTCCTGATGGTGTACATTCTTTGCCTTTTTATCCTATTAATAACCATAGCCGCTGATTCAGAAGGAATACGACAGTGACAGTCCGCCTTGAATTCCGCCGCGGGATGGCGACAGCCACGCACCGCCTTCAATACGGCGGGAATCGGCCCGCCGTGAGAGTTTGCGCTGGTCGCCGCGGAAGTAACCTATGGTCTCATTCAACGGGTCGACGAACCATGCCACTATATAGCCAAGCACCTTTGAGCCCAACAGCCTGTAACCATTGTCAACGATGTGCCGTTTCACCATATAGAATCCCTCGCCGATGAGCGACCCAACCACAGGTGTAATAATCAAATCCTGTATCGACGGCACCTCATTGAAAGCCTCAAACCCATACTCCCAGAAAAATGTGGAAATACAGAAACTATAAAGGAACGACCCCCAGCAGTTGAACCCACAACTGCGTGCACCCATATAATAAGCCGCACCGGCATAGGGGTGAAGCACATAATTCAGCACTGGACTGTCCTTGTCCCATACCGGACCTGCCTTGACATTCTCCACCCACCGGCGGAAAAGAGGGATTTTGGCATTCTCACTCTTATTCCAATCGGTGGCATCAGCAGGAAGCGACTCAAGGACAAACATTGTGGCTGTTCCAGCACCTACAAGCACTGAGGTATTAATCCACAGGCGTTTCCAATTTTTCATGCTCAGAGTAGTGGAATACGGCTTATCGTACAATGTAAGGTCCTTATCAGACAGCACGGCACAAACACTATCGTCCGACACCGGCATGCACACGGAATCCGGACTGTGAACCGCCTCCACATTCATAGCCCCCGACCGCAATACGGCCATAAGGCAAAACAATATGCTGACAAAATCCCTCATCGTGTATGTAAATAAATAGTGAATCTACAATTGTAACAAAATTGTCACACAAATATATTTGCACTAATATCCTTTTTTATGGTAAAATCCTCTAAAAACGAGCATCAACACGCCATACACTTCCCTTTAACACGCTGATGTATAAAATATCACATGCCGATTTCATTTTTTCTGCGTAACTTTGCACACTCAAACAGTAAGGTTAAAAAGATGAACACAAGAAGGGTAATAACGACACTTGCCATCATGGTGACAGCCTTCATGGCACATGCCTTAGAAATGGTCGACACCATTGCCGACGTTCAGCCCGCGCTCTCCGATACTATCTACGCAACCGACACTGCCAATGACAGCATCAAACCGAAACGCAACTTCATTGGCCGTTTTCTGGACTATTTCAAAAATGCCAACAAGCCCAAGGAATATAAGAAATTTGACTTCAGCGTGCTCGGAGGTCCGCACTTCTCATCCGACACAAAATTAGGCATCGGAGTGGTTGCGGCGGGATTCTACCGTCCGAACCTGTCAGACACACTTACATCACCATCAAATGTATCGCTCTACGGCGATGTGTCGACCGTAGGATTCTATCTTGTGGGAATACGAGGCAACCATATATTCCCCAAAGACAACCGGCGCATAGACTATAATCTTTACTTCTACTCTTTCCCGCGAAAATTCTGGGGCATAGGCTACGAAAACGGCCTGGACATGAACAATGCCACTAAATTCAACGAGATATACATCCATGCATCGGTAGATTATCTGTGGCGCATATACAAATCTTTCTTTGCAGGCCCGGCATTGGAGTACACTTACGCCCACGCAGGCCACACAAAAGACGTAGCCGCATGGCAGGGACTGCCAATGCACACATCAACCTATGGAATAGGCGGCCGATTGCAATATGACACCCGCGATAATTTCACCGCCCCACAGTCGGGAGTGCTTCTGGCTCTTGAACAAAGATTTTCCCCGAAATTTCTCGGCAACAAATACGCGTTCAGCTACACCGAACTGAAAGCCTACTTTTACACCCATCTTTGGAAAGGCAGCGTCCTCGCCACCGGATTCCATGCAAAAGCCAACTATGGAAATGTTCCATGGGCCATGATGGCGACATTCGGAGGCTCAAACACCATGCGCGGATATTACGAAGGACGATTCCGCGACAAATGCGAGATGGACCTTACCCTGGAATTGCGACAGCATGTGTGGCGCAGAAACGGCATAGTGGTATGGGGCGGTGCCGGAAGCGTATTCCCCAAATTCTCGAAATTCCATTTCCGACATATACTTCCCAACTGTGGCATAGGCTACCGGTGGGAGTTCAAACAACGTACCAACGTGCGCATAGACTATGGTTTGGCACGTGGTGAAACTGCATTCATATTCTCTATTAATGAAGCTTTCTGATTTCCGACCTACAAGTTCTTGCTTGTCGGCAGTCCTGATGCTATGGGTTTTGACCGTCAGCATTATACCTAACATCTGGCTCTCACTCACCGAATCTTTAGCCACCGTCCAGGCTGCCACAAATGTGATTCTTCCATGCGGCATATATATGCTGCTTATGAGTTTAAGTCCCAGAATAGGCCGCGCATCGCTATGGATGATTATAGTGATGTTTTTCGCCGCATTCCAGATTGTGCTTCTGTACATGTACGGACGCTCGGTGATAGCCGTGGACATGTTCCTCAATCTGGTGACGACAAATCCTGAAGAGGTAGGCGAACTGCTCGGCAACATGCTTATAATAATAGCCGTGATTATCTTGCTGTACATTCCACCAATAGCAGGCGGAATAATCGCGGTGGTAAAGAATTGGAGGCTAAGCGACCGGTTCAGGCTCCGGTTCAAGCGTTTGTCAAAGTATGTGGCAGGGCTTGGCATAGTGCTTTTCGCATGCAGTTTTTTCTGCAGCCGCCCATATAATCCGTTGAACGACCTCTACCCTGTCAATGTGCTTTACAATGTGTATCTTGCTGTGGAGCGCACTATAAAAACTTCAGACTATCACCGCACATCGGCCGGCTACACATTTGACGCACATTCCACCCGACCCGATTCCATACCGGAAGTGTACATAGCCGTGATCGGCGAGACCTCCCGCGCATGCAACTGGCAACTAATGGGCTACGACCGCCCCACTACCCCTCACCTCATAAATCTCGATGGCCTCTACGGCTACCGGCGCGCCATATCCCAGTCCAACACCACCCACAAAAGTGTACCGATGCTGATGTCTGAACTCGACGCCACCACTTTCGGCGACTCAATATATTCGACACGCAGCCTGATAACCGCATTCAAGGAAGCCGGATTCCACACGGCATATATTTCCAATCAAAGCCGCAATCATTCATTCATTGACTTTTTCGGAGAAGAAGCCGATACCTGCATATTTCTTAAAGATGCCATGCCGGTGATAGGTGGAACAAGCTACGACAACGCCCTTCTGCCCGACATGGAAAAGATTCTTGCCCAGAAACACCGTAAACAGCTGATTGTGCTTCACACATACGGCTCACATTTCAGTTATGCCGACCGCTATCCGGCCGAATCATCGGCATTTACCCCCGATGGCCCGCTTGACGCCACACCGGCTCACAGACCGAAACTGATAAACGCCTACGACAACTCCATTCACTTCACTTCATCGCTCCTTGCATCAATCGCCGGAATACTTGAAACTGAAAACATCCCGGCTGCCATGATATATACCAGCGACCACGGTGAGGACATATTCGACGATAAGCGCAATCTGTTTCTACACGCATCGCCCATACCGAGCTATTATCAGATACATGTGCCATACATAGTGTGGTTGTCGTCCGGATTCCGCAACATCTATCCTGACTTAGGTCTAAACGCCAAAGCCAACGGTGATAAATATGTTGCATCAAGCCGGTCCTATTTCCATACATTAATTGACCTGGCAGGAATTTCAACTCCCCGATTTGACCCGACAGCCTCAACCGTAAATGCCGCATACTCCACGCCGGTTCCGGTATATCTCAACGACCATAACGAAGCCGTGCCCCTGATTGACTGTGGCATTCAGGAACACGACATTGATAAGTTGCACCGCATAGGTGTGCTTTAAAGCCGGGTTCAGTTTCCGGTGGCCGGGCCTTGCCTCGAGAGGATATAATCTTGTTTTCCAACCTCAAATTTCAGCATCGCACCCTTGTCTTTCACCTTCACATCGTCAAGTTTACGATATGACAGATAGCGCATGGCAAGGACATGAGAAAGATTTGAGCGTATAGCTTCGGCCATCTGCGGACGGAGCGATTCGGTGGACGGAGCCTCGGCACCGGTAAGAAGGTTGGTGGTCAGCACCACAGCCGATGGATCGACCTCCACCTTCATTGTCGATGGATCGAGCGTGAGCACCAGTTCGTCATCGTCAATCACCTGCCACCTTCCTGATATTGTGGACTTGGCCGCAGCCGACACGCTGAACGGCTGAACAATAGCATCAGTACCCTGCACGGCACCGGTGCTTGACACAAGCGCCCCTATCATCACTGTTCCGGATTTGGTTGTATCGCGTTCAAATGTAAATGTCTCTATGATGGTTGAACGGCTCGACGCATCGTTGACAAAAACCTCAGGCGCGCCACTCCATGTCCCCTCTATATCCCGGGCGAGTTTAGCCTCCTCATTGCATGAACTGAACAACATGGCACATACGGCGGCAAATCCTAAAACAGTCTGTTTCATACTTATAATATAATAGTTAAACGTAGTTTAAGTTTTAACGCGCGGACTATGCGTTTAGTTTGGATGCCCTGAGGATTTTTGCTACTTTTGCATCAGAAGAAAATAACAACCATTAAAAAAACAACCTGTCATGGCAACTAAACCATTCCAATATCAGGAGATGTTTCCCATGTCGAAAGACACCACGGAATATTATCACCTGACATCCGACTACGTAAAAGTTGAAAACTGGGGCGGTCACGAAGTTCTCGTTGTAGACCCCGAAGCTCTCACTGTGCTCACGAATCAAGCCACGCACGACAATGCGTTCATGCTCCGTCGCGAGCACAACGAAATGGTAGCCAAGATTCTGCACGATCCCGAAGCAAGCCAGAACGACAAATTTGTGGCTCTCACCATGCTCCGCAATGCCGAGGTGGCCGCCAAGGGTCAGCTTCCATTCTGCCAGGATACTGGCACCGCCGTAGTGATAGGAAAGAAGGGACAGAACGTCTACACCGGCGGTGGCGACGAAGAACGCATATCCAAGGGTGTATACCTGACTTATACCGAAAATAATCTACGGTATTCGCAGAATGCCCCCCTCAACATGTATGATGAGGTTAACACCGGATGCAACCTCCCCGCACAGATAGACCTTTACGCCACCGACGGCGATGAATATAGATTCCTTTTTGTGGCCAAGGGTGGTGGTTCGGCCAACAAAACATATCTCTATCAGGAGACAAAAGCCCTCATCAATCCCAAGACACTCATCCCGTTCCTTGTCGAGAAGATGAAGTCGCTCGGCACAGCCGCATGTCCCCCCTACCACATCGCATTCGTGATAGGTGGTACCTCGGCTGAGATGAACCTCGCCACCGTAAAGAAAGCATCGGTGAAATATTACGATAATCTACCCACCAAAGGAAATGAACTCGGTCACGCCTTCCGCGATGTGGAACTTGAGAAGCAATTGCTTGAAGAGACCCGCAAGATAGGTCTCGGTGCCCAGTTCGGAGGCAAATACTTTGCCCACGACATCCGAGTGATACGTCTTCCGCGCCATGGAGCATCATGTCCGGTGGGTCTCGGTGTGTCGTGCTCGGCCGACCGCAATGTAAAGGCTAAAATAAACCGCGAAGGTCTGTGGATTGAAAAACTCGATGCCAATCCCGGCGAACTTATTCCTGAAGAATACCGCAAGGCAGGCGAGGGCGACGCCGTGAAGATTGATCTCAACCGCCCCATGCCTGAAGTTCTTGCCGAACTGTCGAAATATCCCGTCTCCACCCGCCTGTCGCTCAACGGCACTATAATCGTGGGCCGCGACATTGCTCATGCAAAAATCAAAGAGCGTCTGGACCGTGGCGAGCCTATGCCCCAGTATCTGAAAGATCACCCCATTTATTATGCAGGTCCGGCAAAGACCCCGGCAGGCATGGCGTCAGGTTCGTTCGGTCCGACCACCGCAGGCCGCATGGACTCGTATGTTGACCAATTCCAGGCTGCCGGAGGCTCTATGATAATGATAGCCAAGGGCAACCGTTCGAAGCAGGTTACCGACGCATGCCACAAGCATGGCGGTTTCTATCTCGGCTCAATTGGCGGCCCCGCCGCCATCCTCGCCAAGGACAGCATAAAGAAAGTGGAACTTCTCGAATATCCCGAACTCGGCATGGAGGCGATATGGAAAATCGAAGTAGAGAATTTCCCGGCATTCATACTCGTTGACGATAAAGGCAACGACTTCTTCACAGAAATATCCGAGAAATGCAAAGGTTGTGCGCTTAAATAAGCTCTCTTCCCTATAACACACTAAGGGCTGCCGGATTACATATATCTGACAGCCCTTTTTATATCTAACAAACTTTTATTTATTCAGCGCCGTGAAATCAGCGACACCAACCATAGAAGCACAACGGCACCTACCACCGACGTTATAAGGCTTCCTATGATACCGCCGGCAGTGATACCGAAAAGGCCGAACAGCCAGCCGCCGAGCACACCGCCCACTATACCTACCACAATATTCACTATAAGCCCGAAGCCGCCTCCGCGCATCAGTTTGCCGGCCACAAATCCGGAAACCAGACCAATAAGTATGTACCAAATGAAATTCATAATGCTATATTTTTAATTTTTATCTATAATAACCAACGGACTTGCGGCATAAAGAGTTCACACAAAAAATCAACCGGTGGCGAATCCTGCTATAGAGGATGCACCACCGGTCGTTATAAATCTATTGCCTTAAGGCTTTATTGCTGAGGCATGAGATTGGGCACAGGACCATATTGGTTGTCTGTGGGCTGGCTGTCCTTGCAAAGCCATATTATAAGCAATATCCAGCCAACCAACGGTATGATGCCTACAAGCCAGTACCATCCGGATTTGCCGGTATCGTGCAGACGACGGAACAGCAGACCGAAGCTGGGCAGGAACAGAGCGAGGTTGACAAGACCGGAAACAACAAGAGTTGCTGTAGCAGAGAACAAGCCACAGGCCACAAGAATGTTACACAGAACATTGACTACTATTCCAACAAGGAATGTGAACAGGAAGAACCACCAGTATTCCGATACTGAAGCACGGCCGGTAAAGCAGCAATATTTGTCCAATGCACGCTTTATAGCCTCCTGAAATGAAACTTGATACTGATACATACTTTTTGATTTTTATGAAACAATTTTATTCTGAACACAAATTAAACTATTTTTCATCAATTGAGCAAAAATAAATCAATCGTCGATGCTTATGGCTCCGGTATCAGGATTGACAAATGCCAGACGCCGTGTGGCACGAGTGGTGGCGGTATACAGCCACCGGTAAAACTCCATGCCGTAAGCATCGTCAGGCACATAACCCAAATCTACGAACACACTCTGCCATTGGCCGCCCTGAGCCTTATGGCATGTGACAGCATAGGCATATTTGACCTGAATAGCATTAAGATAAGGGTCGCTGCGCAGAATCTTCATACGCGCCTTAAGCGGAGTTGATGGGGTAAACAGGTCGGCATCGTTGAGCAAACGGTCGTAAAGAGCCGCGAAACGCTCCCGCTCCAATGCAGGAGCCTCCGATGTAAGTGTATCTAGAAGAATCTTACAGTCGAACGAAATGTCGCGGTCGGGAAGATTGAGCGTGACATCGGCGAAACGGAATCCGTAGCGTTCCTCCGTGCCATAGATATGCTCCACTATGGCGATATCGCCGTTGGCCACAAAATCCAGCCCCTTGACCTTTGCGCTCCACAGATAATTGTTCTTGGCCACCATCAGCCGTTCATCGCGCGTAAGTTCCTCCTCCTTATATAATATATTGGCACGGATAGCCAGATTGAACTGCACTGCGCGGCGGTTGGAGCGCGTTATCATCAAAGTCTCGCCGATACCGTATTCATCGTAACTCGCCGATATGGCATCCTGAAGTTCCTCCCCGGGCACCGACACCACATCGCTGAAGCGGTCTATAGCCAGCTTCGGTTCAGGCAACGGTGAGCGCAGCATGGCTTTACGCAGCCATGTGGCATTATATAATATACCGGAACGGCGCCCCTGACGCACAACCTCCGTCATCACCACCCGGGTCACTTTCAGGCCGTAGCTCCTTAGCACAGCCGGATTCATGGCCGGACTTTCGTCGCACCCCACCGGTGGAAGCTGCGCCGTATCGCCAAGCAACAGCATGCGGCACCCCACTCCCGAGTAGACATAATGCAATAAATCTTCGAGCAGATTGCGGCGCAGGCCACCGTCGTCCACGCCGCTTTCACCTATCATCGAAGCCTCATCGACTATGAACACTGCATTTTGAAACGTATTGTCGGCCACCTCGCCGGCGTATGCCATAAGCCCCCCTTCAGTACCGCGATATATACGGCGGTGAATGGTGGTGGCGGGATATCGTGCGAAAGCACCGAACACTTTGGCCGCCCGGCCGGTAGGAGCCATGAGCACTACAGGCACACCGGCCTCGCGCAAAGCGCGCACCAATGCCCCGGTAAGCGAAGTTTTACCTGTTCCGGCATATCCGTTAAGCAGAAACACAGAGTCGCTGTTGGCCGTCGGCGAACAGAAGCGCGCCAATGCGGCAATCAACTGAATCTGTTGCGAATTAGGGTCGTAAGGCAGATTGAGAAATATCCGTTCGGCAAATTCATGGGTATCCATAGTCAGCTTATCACGGTTTCACACCTCTCAATATCTCTCTCTTACCTCCGGGTGGTCCCGGAAGACGCTCCGTTGCAAACCCCACATCCTGAAGCATGCGCCTCACAGCTCCTTTGGCACAATATGTGGTGAGAACACCCCCTGTACGCATGGCACGGAACAACCGCTCAAAGCATCCTCGCGTCCACATTTCGGGCTGTTTCTCGGGGGCGAAAGCATCGAAATATACCACATCGATATCCTGCGGAAGCTCACAGTTCGTGAAATCGGCCTGCAGTTTCACCAATGTGAATGTCGGAGACATGGCGACCTCCCGATTCCATGGAGCGGCATTGACAGCCACCATTGCATCGGCATTGTCATAACCGAATCCCGACATATCCAACTGCCAGGCATCGAGCGGATACAACTCGAGCGATTTATACACCACCCGGTCATTCCCCGCCGCTTTAAGGGTCAACGCGGCGTTCAGCCCCGTACCATACCCTACCTCAAGCACATTGAGCGGCAATTCGTGAGACATAGCCAGACGGTGTAGAAATCCACACTCCACATAGACATGCCAGCTTTCGGTCAAAGCGCCTTTCACCGAGTGGTAATGTTCGTCCAAGTCAGGGCGATAAAGCGTCGCCGAGCCATCGGCCGTTATCTCTATTTCGGTTTTTATTCCGTCCATAGAACAAAAGTACATAAAAGTAATGTTATTTTTATGTACTTTTGCCAATAATGTATCACCATAAAACATCGACAGACTATGAACGTAGGCGACAAAGCTCCTGAATATCTGGGAGTGGACCAGAACGGAAAAGAGATAAAACTGAGCGATTACGCAGGAAAGAAACTTGTGCTGTACTTCTACCCTAAGGACAACACTTCGGGATGCACCGCCGAGGCATGTTCGCTCCGCGACAACATCGACGCACTCCGCGCACGCGGCTATCAGGTGGTGGGCGTTAGCTCCGACAGCGAGGCCTCGCACCAACGTTTCATCGAAAAGCATTCCCTGCCTTTCCCCCTCATAGCCGACACCGAGCACAAACTGCAGGAACAGATGGGTGTGTGGGGCGAAAAAAGCATGTACGGACGTAAATATATGGGCACTTTCCGCACCACATTCCTGATTGATGAGAACGGTGTGATAGAACATATATTCCTGCCGAAGGCAATCAAGACAAAGATTCACGCCGACCAAATTCTGTCGATGTGATGCTCAGGCATATATTGTCGGCCATCCTGCTGCTTTTTGCAGTATTGGCCGCCGATTGTAAAAACGACGGAATGAAAAACGACTTCATAACCGTGGGCCACGACGGCCAGTTTCATTCAGGCGACACAGTCTACCGCTTCGTGGGCACTAACTTCTGGTATGGGCCTATCCTTGCATCAGATGGTCCGGGTGGTGACCGCGGGAGACTGCACCGTGAGCTAGACCGTCTGCAGCAAGCAGGCGTGACTAACCTGCGCATACTTGCCGGAGCTGAAGGCCCCGAAGGATTGCCCCACCACATATCGCCAGTGCTCCAGACTGCGCCCGGAGTATACAACGACACTTTGCTTCAAGGTCTCGACTATTTCATGGCCGAGCTGGAGCGACGTGGCATGAAAGCTGTGATATATCTCACCAACGCATGGGAGTGGAGCGGCGGCTACGGTTCGTATCTGCAATGGAGCGGCCATGGTGTGGCTCCGGTGCCGGGAATCGACGGCTACCGTGAATATGTGGAGCATGTCAAGGATTTTGTGCTCGACCCCAAAGCCTCAGGCATGGCCATAGACCATGCACGCTACATGGCATCGCGCACCAACACCGTCACCGGACGCCCATACGCCGAATCGCCGGCCATCATGGCATGGCAGGTGGCCAACGAGCCGCGGGCGTTCAGCCGCGAGGGCAAGGAAGCGCTGCTTGAGTGGATACACGCCATGGCCAAGGCCATAAAATCGGTCGATCCAAACCACCTCGTATCCACCGGAAGCGAGGGTAAATACGGTTGTGAGATAGACCTTGATCTATGGACCCGCATCCACGCGCTACCCGAGATAGACTATGCCGTGATACACCTTTGGCCCACAAACTGGGGATGGGCGTCGCGCGACAGCGTTGAGGCACATCTGCCTGAGGCTTGCCGTCTGTCGGGGGAATACATAGACGAACATTTAGCCGCGATAGCGCCCTACCGGCGGCCGATAGTGATTGAGGAATTCGGCTATCCGCGCGACGGATTCAAATTCGGGATAGACGTGCCCGTATCGGCCCGCGACAAATATTATGCCTATATTCTCGACCGCTTCCGCAACACTCCCGGCTTAGGCGGCATTAACTTCTGGGGTTGGAACGGCGAAGCGCGCCCTACCGCAACAATGTGGGCGCCCGGAGCGCCATATTGCTGCGACCCCGCCCACGAGCCCCAGGGCATGTACGGTGTATTCGACACCGACACCTCCACCCTGCAGATCCTCCAAGCCCGGTAGCCACATTAGAACAATATATAGGCATATGAATTACACGAACTCCAGATAATTTTCTCTGTTCACCACATGAAACTCGGCATGAGGATATGCTTCGTGGAAAACCTTTGGGACATTAGGCATCTTGTTTCCCCATTTAAACTCCAATGCAGTCAGGCCATCGAGGCTCTCCTCTATCAGATCAATCTCCTGCATGTCGTAGGTGCGCCAGAAATAGAACTCCTTATGCAGCCTCTCGTTGAAGTTCGCTTTGCGACGTTCACCAATGATGTAGTTCTCCCATAATGCTCCGACATCCTGCCGTATGGCCAGTGGCGAAAAAGCTCCGATAATGGCATTGCGAATTCCATTATCATAGAAATACCATTTGCCGGCTTTTCTAACTTCCTTTCGCAAGTTACGCGAATAAGCTCCCAGCCTATATATCACAAAGACCTTTTCCAGCAAGTCAAGATACTTCTCTACAGTCGTCTTACTCATGCCGAGTTGCTTACCCAATTCTTCGTAAGACACCTCACTGCCCAACTGAAAGGCAATAAGTCGCAACAGGTCGCGCATCTTGCTCGAATTTTTCAGACCATCAATAGCCAAAATATCTTTCAATAGATACGCTCCAACAATATCACGCAAATAGTCAGTCTTACGTTCATAGTTATCCATCATTATAACCTCCGGATAAGAACCGTAAATCAAGCGTGCTTCAAGATTCTGGCGGGTTTCGAGCGCGGTTTCCGTCTGGGCAATCTCACGTTGTGAAAAGGGAGTAAGGAGAAATTGCGTGCTGCGACCAACCAATGGCTCACCTGTCTTATTCAGCAAATCAAAAGACGACGATCCGCTGGCCAATACGCTGATGCCCGGTATTTCATCGACAATCAATTTCAGGACACTGCCAATCTCGGGAATATTCTGAGCCTCGTCTATAGCCAATAGGTCGATACCCTCCAACAGATGCCGGTAGTTAGCTACAGAGCGGTTTTTCAACAAAGCCAACGTATCGTAATCCTCGCCGTTGAGCATTATCTTTCGCCCCGGATAATTGGTTACGAGTTCGCGCATAAGCACAGTTTTACCCACGCGGCGAGCTCCGAAAATCAATACGGCCTTATTTGGCGCAATGCGTGACGCAATTTTATCTTGGAGTATCCTGTTTATCGTTTCCATATCTTAATCTATCCTTTTCGCAAATATAATAATTATTTTCTACAATGACGATTTTTACATAAAAAACGCACTCCACAATGGCGATTTTACCATTTAGCCCATTTATAATATATTTTTCAATACCACAAACCTCCAATCATACTCAATACCCTTCCTCCCTGCAGATTCTCCAAGCACGGTAATCCAATGGGTGCTATAAATAGAAATCAGGCCATGCGGTATGGTACGCATGGCCTGATTTCTGTCAATTGCAGTGTGTGCGGCATAGCCGCGGGGTCATAGTATCAATATAGCATTTTCTTGGTGGTGCCGTTGGAATAAACCACTATGTTGAATCCGCGCTGAGGCTTATCGTAGCGGCGGCCTGCGAGGTCAAAATAACCCACCACGGTAACTACCTCATCGTCGCCGATCACACCGATACCGGCCTGACCCTCCTCGGTAGTGAAACTATGCTCTTCTCCGTAGGTGTGTCCCGCATCAGTCTCCACAAATGCACGGTAGGTGTAGGTGGTGCCCGGCTCAAGGTTTTCTAAAGTAGCGGTCATAATCTGACCGGTAGCCTCCACTGTGTTAACCGCCCCAGGTGTGGCCATGGTGTGGAAATCCTGTGCACTGACACTGCCGGTCTTCCAATACTGGAATCCCTGGCGCTTGATGTTGTCTGTGCCGGCCAAAGCGTAGCCACGCACAGTAACGGTGGAAGCCGTCATGTTTTGCACGGGATAGGTCTTCACGGTAGGCTCGAAATAACTGAAATCGCTCGGATCGAAAGTCACCCACTCGCCATAATAGTAATTGTCGTCGGCATCCTTGTAGAAAGGACGTACATCGTAGTAAGACGTCGGTTGCAGATTGCGTATATAGCCCTCTAACACACCATCGTTAACAGCTGCGTATGCCTCCTTCGGAGCCAGTGTGGCCGGAGCGTCATACTTCTTCCACTGGAACCCGACTCTCGGCTCCAGGTCAGATATATTGGTTTCAGCAGCCACAATGGCGCATGTCGACGACACACATTTCGGATTCAGCGTGGTGAAAGTCACCTCAGGGGTCTCGAATGAGTACGAAAAAAGACATTGAGACGCATTGTTTTCGTCGGTAGCCATTATCTTTAAAATATACGATTTTTCCGGCTGCAAGCCTGTTATTACATATTCGGGATCTCCTTCAATATCGATACTCCGAACCGCCTCGTTGTTGGAGTCATACACAACTCCCCGTATATTCCCCCACTCTACATTGCCGTCAAAATACGGATTCTCAATTGCGGACATCTTAACACCATTAGTAAGTTTAGAAGCATTATACCTATATGGAGAATCAAAAGGATATATTGAACAACCATATAATGAGTAAAACTTATTAACATCAGAACCGTGGCATAGAACAACGCTACCACTTTCTAAAGAGATCCAAATTTCCTCATCCTCAGCCAATTTCCGTTCAAACCTCAATGGTCTTAATTCACATCCCAAGAATGCAGAGCCATCAAAATAAATCACGGAAGATGGAATTGTTACAGAGGTAAGGCCACTACAATCCCTAAAAGCATACGATTCGATTGTGGTTACAGAAGAGGGTATGTCTACGGACGTAAGGTTGGCACAACCACCAAAAGCACCACTTCCAATTGTGGTTACGGATTCCGAGATGGTGACAGACGTAAGGCCGCTACATTCACCAAAAGCACCACCACCAATTGTGGTCACCGAATTGGGGATGGTAACGGACATAAGGCCGCTGCAACCCCAAAAAGCATCATATCCGATTGTAATTACAGAGGAGGGTATGACTACGGACGTAATGCCGTCACATCCGTAAAACGCATAATTCCCAATTGCTGTTACCGATGAGGGGATAATCAGATTTTTAACTTCCCGACCGTTTATATATAAATTATCGGCTTCTTCTAATGGATTTGCCCCATATCCAAACTCTATGGAACATAAAGCTTCAACGCTTGCAAACTCCGCCTTAGTCAGACCGAAGCAACCCAAAAAAGCGTTGTCGCCAATTGCTGTTACCGATGAGGGAATGGATATGGACGTAAGACCACTGCAACCAAAAAAGGTCTGTGCTTTAATTGTAGTTACTGAATTCGGAATGGTCACAGACGTAAGACCACTGCACATGCTAAAAGCACTACCTCCAATTGTGGTCACCGAATTGGGGATGGTAACGGACGCAAGACCACTGCACATGCTAAAAGCACTACCTCCAATTGTGGTTACCGAATTGGGGATGATAACGGACGCAAGACCGCTGCAATCAAAAGCACCATTACCGATTGTGGTTACCGAAGAGGGGATGGTGACTGACGTCAAGCCGGTAGATTTACAAAATGAATATTTTCCAATTTCAACAAGATTATATTCGGTATCGCCGTCCATTGGATGTTCTGGTAAAATTAGACTACCATTCAGGTCGCCGTGACCGGGGGAAGAATATGTTCCCTCACGTGTTTTACAGGTTTTGGTAGATTCATCTATTACAGTATAATAAACTGTCTGGCCTTCGTAGGTGTAGGTGAAGAAGTCGCGGGCGGAGAGAGGGTTCGGGGAGGCGCCGAGTAGCGTCAGGAACAACAGCATCGGGAGCAGCCGCAGATTAGAGCGTAGAAACTTAAGCATAAGCGTATAAGATTGGTCTAAAGCCGCGGTCATCCCCTCGTTGGCCAATGTCGTTATATAAAAGAAAAAAGCGTAGGAATCTGTATCTGTTACCGTCCTACTAATCGAGGCTTCTCGCATTGCCCTATTGATGTCGAACGGCAACGCAGAAGCCCACGCCTGTATATGCAACGATGCCTCCGGCCATATCTCTCCCGAGATACCGTGCCGAATGCAGGGTATTACATATCCACGGGCATCTACCGTTGCTATTACTTGACATCAATATGAAATTTTGCGAGAATTCCGATTAGTCAAGAATCAGCGCGGATAAACGCTTTCTAAATAAAAAATGTCGGCATCACGCCTCCTCTGAAGCGTTTTGCCGTGACAAATATACGAATAAGTTGAGAGCAAATGCAAATAAATCTACATTTTACCAAACGAGAGTATATTGGACAACGCCAGATATACCCACGACATTCAACAAAAAACTTCATCCAATGTCGACTGCAAAGCCTGTTCGCTTTTCAGAGAAAAGACGCCACCTTGCGTATTCGATTAATCCGCTCCATAAATGAGGGGTCGGACTTAGCGATTTGCTTATTATAGTCAGATTGCAGGCGAAGCCATAGATCCGCCTCTATTCCAAGTGCAGCTTCAAGCAGAAGGGCATACTCAGTAGTGACAGCTCTTTTACCATTAAGCACAGCATTGAGCACAGATGCCGGAATTCCTATTTCAGCAGCCAGCTCTTTTTGAGATATGCCACGGTATTCTATTTCATCCTTAATCATTTCGCCCGGGTGGATAGGCTGACTCGGATCAAGATTATTGGCAATCATTTCGGGATTTATTCCATCTACTCTTATATACATGGCTACTCACTTATAATGGTTCGACAGTTCAACAACATTGCAGATAGTCAATATCGGCTCCTTTTCATTTCGTGTTACCGTGAACTCTATTCTGTACCGGTCGTTTACCCTTACAGAACTCCTACCGGCCTTGTCACCGGACAGGACTTCATAGCTAAGGGAACGAATCTGCCAGAGAGCCTCTATGGACGATGCCCCTATCAAAAACCGTATGGCTTTCTGATAGCGCCTCACAATATCAGGTTGGTAGCGGTGCTTCTTGTCACTACACCTCCCCTCCTCATACAGTTGGCGAAGATAATCGTCTTCGTAGGTAACTATCATATATTCACATTTTCTGTTAACGTTACAAAGTTAGCAATAGTTTTCAAATTATCAAATTTGATAATTTTTGACTCAACTCTGGCGGCGCTCTATCCAGCTATTGGTTTTGTCGGGGAAAAGTTGTAACTTTGCAACCGCTTTTTAGCATCCCTCGCGTGTGATGGGAAATTAAGGAGCAACAACTTAATTTTTAGTAACACATTTATTATTTTTCAAGACAATGAAAACTTATCAGCTCACTGCCGAACCCCGTACTGACCTCGGCAAGAAGGCCGCAAAGGCTCTCCGTAAAGAAAACAAAATCCCCGTGGTGCTCAACGGCGGCGAAATCATCACCCTCCCCTATGCCGGAACTCTCCGCGAAGGTGAAAAGGTGGTTGAAATAGGCAATGGCAAGGGTCTCATAACCACTGACCTCGCTGTAACACAGGACTCTGTGCGCAACCTCATCTACACTCCCGACATTTTCGCCATCGAGCTCGACATCCACGGCGAAAAGCGCATGGCTGTGCTCAAAGACATACAGTTCCATCCGGTAAAGGACACCATCCTTCACATGGACCTTCTCGAAGTTAACGAGAACAAGCCCGTGGCTATCGAAGTTCCTGTTAAACTCGAAGGTCACGCCGAAGGTGTTAAAGCCGGTGGTAAGCTCACCCTCTCAATGAAGAAAATCCGCGTTAAAGCTCCCTACACCCAGATACCCGAACGCGTTGTGATTAATGTTGACCACCTCGGTCTGGGCAAGACCCTCCAGATTGGCGAACTCCATTTCGAAGGCCTCGAACTGATGAACGCCAAGAACGCTGTGGTTTGCGCCGTTCAGCTCACCCGTGCCGCTCGTGGTGCTGCCGCTGCTGCCGCCGCCGGCAAGTAATGAACAGCTTAACGCAATAATAAGCCTTATAGCGATTATGAAATATCTTATTGTGGGCTTGGGCAATATCGGTGACGAATACCGCAACACCCGCCACAACATAGGATTTATGATATTGGATGCCTTTGCCGAGGCATCCAATATTTCTTTTGCCACCGAACGCTACGGCGATGTGGCCCGCGTGCGCGTAAAGAACAAGCAGCTCGTGCTGCTCAAGCCGTCGACCTACATGAATCTCAGCGGCAACGCCGTGCGCTACTGGAAAGAGAAAGAGAATGTGGACATAGACCACATACTTGTGCTTGTCGACGACCTGGCCCTGCCCTTCGGCGCCGTCCGCATCAAGCCGCGCGGCAGCGATGCCGGCCACAATGGTCTGAAAAATATAGCACAGATGCTCGGCACCGACGCATATCCACGCCTGCGTTTCGGCATAGGCAACGACTTTCCGCGCGGATGCCAGGTGGACTACGTGCTCGGCCACTTCACCCTCGACCAGCGGCAACAACTGCCCACACGGATAGATGTGGCCATTGATGCGCTGAAAACATTCTGCCTTGCAGGCATACAGACCGCAATGAACACCTATAATAATAAATAGCCATGGCAAAAAGCGAGGTTAGGATAGACAAATGGCTGTGGGCCGTGCGCATATTCAAGACGCGCACCATAGCCACCGACGCATGCAAGAAAGGGCGTGTGAGCATTGGCGACGCCCTGGCCAAGCCATCGCGCATGGTAAAGGTGGGCGATGTGGTGAAGGTGCGCAAGCCACCGGTGACATATTCGTTCAAAGTCCTTGCCCTGACCGAAAACAGGCTGGGAGCCAAGCTCGTGCCGGAATATATGGACAACATCACTCCCCGCAGCGAGCTCGACCTGCTCGAGGTGGTGAAGATAAGTGGATTCATAGACCGCCGCAAGGGCCTCGGACGCCCCACCAAGCGCGAGGGACGCGAACTGTCGCGTTTCACCGAACAAGCCTATGGCGACGACCTCGGCTGGGATTTCGACTTCGACGATGATTTCCTATCCGACGACGAAACAGAAATTTAATTCCCGAAAAACAAGCGGCGTTGCACTAAAGCGACGCCGCTTTTACCTTATAATACAATTATCAAGGGCGGAAACGGGTCATCACATTGGCCGGCGGACGCCCGGCCGAAAGCTCGGCGGCCATAAAATCCATGTAGGGCGCCACATGGTCGAAGTACATGCGATAGCCCTCGCATAGATAATTCAACCCGGGCTCGCCATCGGCTGTGACGGCGATACGGTTTTTCGGGCACTCGCCGTTGCACACCATTGTGTATCGGCACTCGCGACATTGCCGTGGCAACGAACCGCGCTTGGCCATACCGAACCGCTGCTGCCGCTCGTCTATCATCATCTCTATTATGCTGCGCTCGTGAATATTGCCCAATTTATACTGCGGGAACACAAAATGGTCGCACGAATACACATCGCCATTGTGCTCCACCACTCCGGCATGCCCGCAGAATGTGGCCATGGTACACACACCCGGCTGCTGTCCGACCCACCGAGCAAGAGTGGCATCGAAAATCTGCACGAACACCCTGCCCACATCGGCTTTAACCCACTCATCGAACAGCGCGCAAAGGAAACGCCCCCACGCCTCAGGGGTGACGGAATGCGGAGTGAGCTCGCCAGTGTCGCCCAATGTGGCAAGACGCCCGGTGTCGCTGCGCCGACGTTCCACTATCGGCGTAAACTGTATATACTGGCACCCGATTTCCTTGAAAAACCGGTAAAACTCAAGCGGATATTCCACGTTGTAGTCATTGACCACCGCCATGGCATTCCACTCCACACCATACCGCTGCAGAAGCCGAATGCCACGCATCACGCTCTGAAAAGTAGGTTTGCCACCACGTGCACGCCGATATTCATCGTGAAACTCTTGCGGTCCGTCAATCGAAACCCCGACAAGCCACTGCTCACGGCGCAGAAAGCGCGCCCATTCCTCGGTGATCAACGTTCCGTTGGTCTGGATGCAGTTCATTATCCTACGCCCCTGGGCATAGCGGCGCTGAAATTCAAGCGCCTTTTCATAAAATGCAATCGGACGCATCATGGCCTCGCCACCATGCCACGTGAACATGACCTCATCGACAGTCTGCGCCTCGATATACTGACGCACAAACTCTTCGAGCGTAGCGTCGCTCATGGTCTGCTTAACACCCGGAGTACCCTTCTCGAGATAATAACAATACTCGCATGCTAAATTACATGCCGCCCCGGCCGGCTTGGCCATGAGATACATCACGGAGCCAAACGGATTGGCCACCGATATAGAATTCGTATCTTTAATATCTTTATCCATACAAAATCAAAGATACGAATAAGTTGATAGCAATGCCAAATTTTGGGGGAACATTCCACCGCGGCGCGGCGTTGTAAAAATACAGCGGACAATGCCGCAACACTATTTGTTTATCTAAGAGATTCCAATATGAACACATTCTTTCTGCCGGCCGAAGTGATTCCATCGCACAAGGTGGCTTCGTGGCTGTTGACCAATATCGATTTAGTGCTTGACAAAATAGGATTGGCGCGCGACAAGACAATTGAAGAGATAATCTATGTGGCGGTGATAGTGGGATTGGCGCTGTTCATAGGCTGGCTAGTACGCGAGATTATACTGTGGGGCGCCCGGCGCATACTGAAATGGCGACACACCGACACCGGCGAGGAGTTGCTCCGGCAGCACATATTGTCGCGATGCAGCCATATAATCCCTCCCCTCGTGATACTCGGCTTGCTTCCGTTTGCGTTCGACACCAAGTCGCAGTTGCTCCACCTGTTCAATCTCGCTGTGGTCATATACACCATAATAGTGATAACCGTGGCCATCACAGCCGTGATAACATTTGTATGGTCGAGATTCAACAAACGCGAGAATACAAAAAATCTGCCCCTGCGCGGCATTCTGAATATATGCAAAGGTGTGGCCTGGACCATTGCATTGATAGTGATTGGCTCAGTGATACTCGATAAATCCCCAGCCGCGTTGCTCACCGGACTCGGTGCATTTGCCGCCGCCTTGATGTTGATATTCAAAGATACGATTTTAGGCTTCGTGGCCGGTGTGCAGCTATCGCAAAACGACATGCTCCGCATAGGCGACTGGATTGTGGTGCCCTCCACCATAGCCAACGGCATAGTTATCGACATGTCGCTTACAGCCGTAAAGGTACAGAACTGGGACAACACTATAGTCACCCTGCCACCCTACACGCTGGTAAGCACATCCTTCCAGAACTGGCGCGGAATGAGCGACAGCGGTTACCGTCTGATAAGCCGTTCGGTGATATTCGATGTTGATTCAGTGGTGGCGTGCGACGACGCAATGATACAGTCGGTGGCCAATCTTCCGGGCATGGACGATTTTCTCGGGCGTGTAAAAAAATCAGGAGCATTCTACGATCCGGGACTTGCCACCGTCAACGGCACCACCCAGACAAATCTCGGTCTGTTCCGCGCCTACATGTGCGAGTATCTGCTCCACCATCCACTTATCGGCACCGACCAGCAGATACTGGTGCGCATAATGGTGCCCGACGGCAACGGAATGCCCCTGCAGATCTATTGCTACACCACCACGGCATGGACCGCCTATGAGGCTGTGCAGAGTGAAATTTTTGAACACATAGCAGCCATGGCGCCTAAGTTCGGATTGCGGCTGTTCAACAATCCCTCGGGTCGCGATGTGAAATCTCTCGCGGCATCGCCATCACAGCCGGCAGCCATAGCCGGCATGCAGCAGCCGCAGAACGGCGTACAGAATCAGAACAAGTAAGCCACGCGTAGTGACCACGCGATATTTTTGGCCGTAAAGTCGGTGAGCGATTTATCTTTAAGGGCGTAAGTAAGTCCATGGGTATAGCTCACCGACACTTGCCATTTACGCATTATCTCAGCACCGATACCGCCCTCTATGCCAATCTCTCCGGCAGCATAATTCATGCAGCTCACACGGTTGTGACCGGCGAGAATACCGATTACAGGGCCTGCATATACAAACGGAGCCAACTTATCCTCAAAGCCATTGAACTTGGTATATTTGAAACGCAGATGAATCGGGATAGACACATAGTGAAGATAGCTGCGCTCCGTACCGAGCCCCTGCTCTTCCCACATCTTTCTCTCCCCAAGGTGCATGGTGGCACCGCGCATGTCGTAAAGCAATCCGAAATCAATGCCGAAACCTATGCCGGGAAACATCATCTCACCCATTATACCGGCTGAAAAACCTAGGTTTTTATCAACCGACATCAGATTCTGCTCAAACGACAGATCAGTGTAGCTCACACTCGCCGTAGGGCCATAGCGGAACTGCGCCGAGGCATTGGACACACCGATTATAGACATCAATATTATTATTGCCGAAAAGACTTTGCGATTCATAACTTTTTCCTTGATTATTTCAGGCAAAGGTAGTGATTATTTTGTTAACTTTGCACCTGCAAACCATTTTAACGCAATTTCAAACATAAACACTGAAATACAATGGCAAAGAAAGCATTACTGATGATACTTGACGGATGGGGCATAGGCAACCATTCCAAAAGCGATGTGATATACTCAACCCCCACCCCCTACTGGGACTATCTGTTGGCCAACTATCCCCACTCGCAGCTCCAGGCGAGCGGTGAGAATGTAGGATTGCCTGACGGACAGATGGGCAACTCCGAGGTAGGCCACCTCAACATAGGTGCCGGCCGCGTGGTATATCAGGACCTCGTGAAAATCAACAAGGCCTGCACCGACGGCTCCATTCTGGAAAATCCTGAGATAAAGAGCGCTTTCACCTACGCCAAAGAAAACGGCAAGGCCATCCACTTCATGGGTCTGACATCTGACGGCGGTGTGCACTCATCGCTCGACCACCTCTTCGCGCTTTGCGACATAGCAAAACACTACGGTCTTGAGAAAGTCTACATCCACTGCTTCATGGACGGCCGCGACACCGACCCCCGCAGCGGAAAAGGATTCATCGAACAGCTTCAGGCCCATTGCGACAAATCGGCCGGACAGATAGCGTCAATCGTCGGCCGTTACTACGCCATGGACCGCGACAAACGTTGGGAACGCGTGAAAGTGGCCTACGACCTTCTTGTGAAAGGTGAAGGCGAGCAGGCCACCGACATGGCTCAGGCAGTGCAGCAGTCGTACGACGCCGATGTAACCGACGAATTCATCAAACCGATTCACAACGCCAATGTCGACGGAACCATAAAAGAGGGCGATGCCGTTATATTCTTCAACTACCGCAACGACCGCGCCAAGGAACTCACCGTAGTGCTCACCCAGCACGACATGCCCGAAGCAGGCATGACCACCATTCCGGGATTGCAGTACTATTGCATGACCCCTTACGATGCATCATTTACCGGCGTACACATCCTGTTCGACAAAGAAAATGTGAACAACACATTGGGCGAATATCTGTCGTCGCTCGACAAAAAGCAGCTCCATATCGCCGAGACAGAGAAATACGCACACGTTACTTTCTTCTTCAACGGCGGTCGTGAAGCCCCCTACGAAGGTGAGGAACGCATACTTGTGGCCTCGCCCAAAGTGGCCACCTACGACCTCCAGCCCGAGATGAGTGCATTTGAAGTCCGCGACAAGCTTGTTGAGGCTATCCGTTCGCAGGAATTCGACTTTATAGTTGTAAACTATGCCAACGGCGACATGGTAGGCCACACCGGTGTATACGAAGCCATCGAAAAAGCAGTCAAGGCTGTTGACCAATGCGTGCGCGACACCGTGGAAGCCGCTAAGGAAGCCGACTACGAAGTGATTATCATAGCTGACCACGGCAATGCCGACAACGCGGTTAACGCCGACGGCACCCCCAACACAGCCCACTCACTCAATCCGGTTCCGTGCATCTATGTGACCAACCGTAAGGATGCCACTGTTGAAAACGGCAAATTGGCCGATGTAGCCCCCTCGATTCTTTCCATAATGGGTCTGCCCCAGCCTGAAGAGATGACAGGACACTCGCTCTTGAAATAAGATATATCCAATTCCCATTTTATATTCCCCTAACCCGGCCTGCCGCGCGATGCTGCGGGCCGGGTTTTTCATTATAGTAAACCAATGTTAACGCCCGACATTCACATATCGCATACCATACACGCCAACACAATGACATATTGCCACCAAAAACCACCAAAAACCGCAGTTTGCCACCATTTATGCCATTAAAAACACATTCTACTGCAAAATAACGTTAAAAATACACATTTTTCTAACCATATATTTGCATGGTTCAATAAACACGCGTACATTTGCAATGTGTTTTTCATGGTATTAGATTTAAGGTTAACTAAGGTTGATTGTCGGGAGACAATCAATTTTTTTTTTGCATATACCCATCCCCTACTGACACATCTGCGGACTAATTGCAAAAAAGCAGGCTGAAATTGACATTTGTACTGTTCAGAACTATCCGCTATTGTTTGTCAAACATAGATTTGATACAACCCTATATTGATTCCAAACCCATTGGAACATCCGGAATAAACCATTACACAATCCCGATTAATCGTTAACAAACATTAAAACTAAAGAATTAGTTTTGAAAACTAAATTTTTAGTTATTACTTTGCGTCAGAACTAAAGAATTAGTTACAGTAATACTAACAGCCCATACACCCATTTGATATGAAAGCAGGACGCAAACCTCAGGTGCTCACCGAAAAAGAGATGGTGATAATGAAACTGCTGTGGAACCACGGACCGATGTCTGTACGCCAGATGCTGGAACTGTATCCCGAACCGAAACCACATTTCAACACCGTGTCCACTCTTGTCAGGATACTGGAGGAGAAAGGACATGTGAGCCATACATCGCACGGCGGCGCTTACTGCTACCACCCGATAGCCCGGGAAGAGGACTTCCGCAACCGCTCACTGAGCGAACTCGTAAGCAATTTTTTCAATAACTCCTATAAAAATGCCGTATCGGCACTGGTGGAGGATGAAAAAATATCGGTGGACGACCTCAAAGATATAATACGCCTCATCGAATCAAATTCCGAAAACCGACAATAATATACACAACCACACTATGGGACAACTATTGGCATACTCACTTTACTCATCCATTGTACTGTCGTTGCTGTACCTGACCTACAAATGGATCATGGCACCTGAAAAGCAGATGCGACTCAACCGCACAGCCCTGTGGAGCATATATCTCGCATCGTTGGCAGCCATGCCAGCTGCAAAGATAATAGAGAGAACATGGCATACCATAGCCGCACAACCCAACGGCAGACTGACGATAGAATACATGACGGCAGTGTTTGGCGAACCGGCAGCCGATGCCGGCAACTTAATATCCGCGACCACCATCGCCATCATTATATATATAATAGGTGTATTGGCAGTAACAGCCCACACACTGTGGTGCATAATGAAAATACATAGCATAGTGCGCGACAGCGAAACCGTGGAGAATGGCAACGGATACCGCGTAGTGATAACCCGACGCAACGACATATCACCCTTCAGCTACATGCACACCATTGTAATGAACCGCGATGATTACGACAACTATGCCCCGATGATTCTACTGCACGAACGCAGCCATATAAACCGCCACCACTGCATAGACCTGCTCGCAAGCCAGATAGTGTGCATACTTCAATGGTACAATCCGGCATCGTGGCTTATGCGCGAGGAATTCAGGACCATTCACGAATATCAGGCCGACGACACCGTGATTCGCTCCGGCACGGCAAACATAAAGGATTATCAGATGCTATTAATAAAAAAAGCTGTCGGCACACGATTTGCAGCCATGGCCAACAGCCTGAATCACAGTAAACTTAAAAAACGTATCACTATGATGTACAATTCCAAGACATCACGCCGCAGGCGCATGCGCTCTCTGGCGTTAGTACCGGCCCTTGCCATAGGCATAGCCGTAACAAATCTTCCGGCAGTGGCCTCGCTTCTGCAGGAAACATCCGAGGCCTCACTTAACTTTCCGGCTCACGAAGTTAGTGAAAATCCCGCTGCCGCACAACTCTCCGTCACTTCCACCCCCGCACCACAGACCGACAAGGTGCATCATGCAGCGGAAGTACAGCCTCAGTACCCCGGCGGACAGGAGGCAATGCTCAAGTTTATCGCAAACGAGATGGTATACCCCGCCGATGCCATAAAAAACAACCAGGAGGGACGGGTTGTGCTCCAGTTCGTGGTAGGAGCTGATGGAAAGGTGCGCGACATCAGTGTGATGCGCTCCGCCTCCCCGCTCCTCGATGCCGAAGCCATAAGAATCGTGTCGCAGCTATCGGGATTCACCGCCGGCACTATAGATGGCAAACCGGTGAGTGTCTACTACACGCTTCCCATCCAGTTCAAGCTTGAGAAAGACAACGCAAAGCCCAAAGCTGCCACGGCTACAAAAAATGACAAAAAAGACAAGGCTCCCCGCAGGCAGGTGGTTGAAGCGGTTGATGAGGCTCCGCAATATCCCGGCGGACAGATGGCCATGATGGATTTCCTTATCAAGAACATGAAGTATCCGGAAAAGGCCATGAAAGACGGCACCGAAGGACGTGTGGTGGTGCAGTTCACTGTCGATACAAAAGGCAACGCCATAAACCCTCAGGTAATGCGGTCGGTAAGCCCCGAACTCGATACGGAGGCCATACGCATAGTCTCACTGCTCGAAGGCTTCACGCCGGGCAAAGTCAATGGTCAGCCGGCCAGCATCAACTACACCCTGCCTATATCATTCAAGCTGGAAAAGGATACTGAGGAATAGGTAACAGACACACAATTTTTTCATACTATCTCCTGAAACAGCCGGGGCAGATTCCATTGCGGAATCTGCCCCGGCGCCATCATTGGATGAATGAATATTTACTTGGCCGGACCCATCTCAAATACGAGTTCGCCGCCTTTCATTATATCATCGTGCATTATATACATCTTGTCGTAGTCCTTGCCGTTGAACTTCACGCCGCGTATATATTTGTTCTCGGGCGAATTATTCACAGCCTTAACCACAAACTTACCTCCGGGCACATCAAGCTCAGCCTTGTCAAACGCAGGAGTACCGAACCAGAACCGTCCGCTCGCCGGTTCAACCTGATAGAATCCGAGCGACGAAAGGATGTACCATGCCGACATCTGACCGGCATCCTCATTTCCGGCAAGTCCGTCCGGCTCCACTGTATAGAACTCATCAAGCACCTGACGAATCTTGTCGGCCGCCTTGTCGGGCTGTCCGAGCATGGTATAGAAATATATTATATGGTGGCTCGGCTCATTGCCATGGGCATATTGGCCGATAAGACCAGAAATGTCGGGCGACACATCTGAACCGGTCAGTTCGGAGCTTGTCGAGAAAAGAGTATCGAGCTTGGCCACGGTAGCCTCCTTGGAACCGAAGAATTCCACAAGCCCCTCCAGATCCTGAGGTGCAAGCCATGTATACTGCCATGCGTTGCCCTCACAATAGTCGTCTGCGCGGTGCGTGGTTGAGTTAGGGTCAAAAGGTGTACGCCAGGAGCCATCAAGGAACTTGCCGCGCACAAAGCCGGTAGACTTGTCGAGATAATTACGGTAAGACCGGCTGCGTTCTGTAAACTTGCGCACATTTGCGGTATCGCCCATCGCCTCGGCAGCGCGTGCTATAGCTCCGTCGGCTATGGCATATTCCATATCGAAAGCTATCGATTCGTGCATGCTGTCGGAAGGGATGAATCCATACTTCTGACGAAGCGCGCCACCACGGGCAGTGTCGGCCGCGGTCACAAGCAAAGCCTTATAGGCACGGTCGCGGTCAACTCCGGGCTGATTCTTCACAATAGCGTCGGCCACTGCGATTATGCCGGGATTACCCACCATGCAGTCGGTCTCGTTGCCCCACAGATGCCACACCGGCAGACGTCCCTGCTGTTCACCGATGTTAATCATCGTATTCACCATATCGGTGCTGCGTTCGGGATGCAGTATAGCCATCAAAGGCATCTGGGCACGGTAGGTGTCCCAAAGCGAGAAGATGGTATATTGAGGAGCATCGCTCTTATGTATTCCACCGTCGGCGCCACGATATTCGCCGGTTACATCGCTGAACGTGGCCGGTACTATCATTGTGTGATACAATGCGGTATAGAATTTCTTGCGTGCGTCGGCATCAGGAGTCTCGATCTTCACCTTGTTAAGTTCCTTGTTCCAAGCCTCTCCGGCAGCCTTGCGGGTGGCATCGAAATCCCATCCGGGCATCTCGGCGGCGAGATTGGCTTTCGCTCCCTCTACCGACACAGGCGATATGGCAACCTTGACAAGTATCTGCTCGGCCGAATCGGTATCGAAGTTGACACGGCCAAACATGTTGTTCTCACCTTTAAGTTCAAACGACTTGAACGGCTTGGAGAACTCAGCCGCGAAGAACAGCTTCTGGTCCTTGGCCCAGCCGGTGGAATGGCGGTAGCCCGTCAGACGGTTGTCGCCCTCGGCTTCCATAAAGGTCTCGGTGGGCTTATCCCAGCAACCGCCGTTGAGCAGGTCGAACACTATGGCCGCCGAATCTGACGCCGGGAATGTGTAGCGATGTACACCCACACGGTTGGTAGCCGTCATCTCGGCAAGAACGCCGTAGCGGGTGAGAGGAACTGAGTAATAGCCGGGTACGGCAACCTCCTTAGAGCGGTCGCCATACGACCACAGACCCGATGCAGGGTCGCTCTCTTCGCCACGGGCGTATGTCACTTCGCCCACCACCGGCATAACGGTCACATCGAAAAGGTCGCCTATGCCGGTGCCCTCGAGGTGCGTGTGCGAGAATCCTATCACAGTCGAGTCGCTGTCGTGGTAACCCGAGCACCAGTCCCATGACTGCGGAATGCTTGTCGGACCGAGCTGGACCATGCCGAAAGGAACCGCGGCACCTACAAACACATGGCCATGGCCTCCACTACCTATTTTAACATCGACAAAATCTGTCAATGTCTCCATCGGAGCCTCATCCTGCTTACTTGAACATGAGGCAAGAAGCAATGGAGCTCCAATCAGAAAAAGAGAAGCTAATTTCATTTTATACAAATTATTTATTTATGATTATTTTTCAGTTTAAACTTCAGATTTCCACCCTGCATCAGCTCATCGTGGGATATACGGTACTTCTTGAGCTGCTTCCCGCCAAGCTCCATGCCGTCAATGAATATGGCATCAGGTGATTCGCGCTCGGCCTCGATGGTCACAGTGCCCTGCGGTGTGTCTATCTCCACTGAGTCGAACACAGGCGACGTGAGAGTGTAGTAAGGTTCGCCGGGACAATCGGGATAGAAACCCATCATAGACATCACTGCCCATGCCGACATCGTACCGGTATCGTCGTTGCCGGGAATACCGTCGGGCTTCGTTGTGAAATACTTGTCGAGCAAACGGCTCACCTCCTTCTGCGTGCGCCATTCCTCTCCGGCAAAACGGCTGAAAAGATATGGATAGGCTATGTCAGGTTCGTTGGCCGGGTCATATAGTCCGGTATCCATCACCATCTGGAGCTTGTCGACAAACTTCTTCCTGCCACCCATCAGTTTTGCAAGGCCATCCACATCGTGCGGCACAAAGAAAGTATAGTTCCAGGCGCTACCTTCGTGGAAACCGGGCACAGCCTCGAAATTCTCACCCGCACGCGGATTGAACGGGGTAAGGAAAGTGCCGTCCTGATTTATTGGACGCAGGGTACCGCTCTCCTTCGAGTAATAATTCTTATATCCTTTGGAACGCTTGCGGAGTTCAGCTGCAAAATCTTTGTCGCCACGCTCCTCGGCAAGCCATGCGAGAGCATTGTCGGCAACATAATATTCCAGAGCGTGCGACACTGAGTTATCGCCCGAGTTGTCGCCCTGATGCACTCCGAGCGGCACATATCCCTTCTCAATATACGGGTCTATGTCGGGACGCATGGGATTGAACGCGCCGGGAGTGGTGGCCGATTTTTTCATTGCCGCATAAGCTGCATCCATATCGAAATCACGCAATCCTTTGCGCCATGTATCCACAATGACAGGTATGGCCGGATCGCCCTCCATGGTGAATGTCTCGCGACCATAGAGTTCCCACTTGGGCAGCCATCCCCATTCCTTCGACATATCTATCATTGAACGCACCATATCGAGCTGTCGTTCGGGATACACCATAGTCATAAGCTGGTGCACATTGCGGTAAGTGTCCCAAAGCGAGAACACGGTGTAACGGTCGTGGCCGTCACTGACCGTTCCGTCGCCGAAACTTTCCATCAGCGGATACTGACCGTTGACGTCGTTGAGCACATTAGGATGTATGAGCGCGTGGTAGAGGCCGGTATAGAACACCTCTTTTTGCTTGTCAGTACCGCCTTTCACACGTATGCGCCCCAGATCGTCGTTCCATGTTCCGTGGGCATTAGCGCGTATCTGGTCAAAAGTAAGTCCGGTCTGCTCCTTGTCGAGATTCTCGCGGGCATTGGCCATGGACACAAACGATACGCCCATGCGCACCTCCACCTGCTCGCCGGGTGAGAGATTATCGTATGTAAACCAATAGCCTATGTCGTCGCCCGACAGTTCGCGGCCATATTGAGTGTACAGTTTATATGTGCCGTTGTCGGGGGTCCATTCAGCCTCCACCCCCTGCATTTCAGGCTGCATCTTCCAATAGCCTGACGCATCGGGTTTCTTGCTCACCCGCATAACAAAATAAATCGGGAACACCTTTTGCGGATTATAGCAGAAAGTGCCGAGCAGCTTCGAGCCCTCAATCTCGGTGTCGCTAACACGTCGCACCGAAGCTCCGCTCTCGTTGGTAAGCCCCTCGCCGAGGTTCAGCAATATATTGCCCTTGCCTCCGGGGAATGTGTATCGTTCGGCCGACGAACGCTTGGTGGCGGTAACTTCAGTGAAAATATCGTATTTGGCCAGACGGTTGGAATAATAGCCCGGTTCGGCCTTCTCCTCGCTGTAGTGCGAACCATACTTCTTATAGTCAGGCTCGAGGTCGCCTGTGGTGGCTATGGTGAGCAGCGAGCCGAGCTCGGGGCATCCCACTCCGCTGAGGGTTACATGGGCATAGCCGGTAAAGAACTTGTTGTGATACTCGTAAGGGGTGGACCACCAGCGGGCATCCTTGTCATAGACATTATCGGCCGAGCCCATCACATTGAAAGGCACCACCGACATCATGCCATTGGGCACTATGGCACCCGGATTGGTGGTACCGAAATTGGTGGTACCGACAAACGGGTTTACCCATCGGGTATAATCTTCAGCCGCCGTCGCCGAAGCAGCCACGACCATCATAGCCGCAGCTATCGAATGGATTTTCGACATAAATGAAATAAAAGGTATTAGTTGATTTAATTTCGGTTATTATTCAGAATACAAATATACTCACATTTACTCACTGTCCACACACCATTTCGTATAATAATTTCAGGAACGGAAACCGAAAAAATACCCCATTTGCATTTATTAACAAATAGGGGGGGGGTAATAACCTGTTTTTTGATATATCTTTACATGCAAATAATTTTTTAACACAATTTATTATCGCATGAATTTTACCATGAAACCATTGCTCGCGGCAGCAGCATGCGCCATGTTCTTTTCAGCGGGAGCTGAAGAACTACAGATGGTATCGCAAAGCTACAGCTACCCCGACAATGAACCGGCACCGTGCCATCCGGTACCGACAGAACGACAGTTGAAATGGCAAGAGACTGAATTTTACGCATTCTTCCACTACGGTATGAACACATATACCGGACTGGAATGGGGCAATGGAAACGAGAACCCGAGCACATTTGCACCCACGCAGTTACCCAATCCCAAACAATGGCTTGAAGCGGTAAAGGCTGCCGGAATGAAAGGCGGCATAGCTGTGGTGAAGCATCACGACGGATTCTGTCTATGGCCTACCGCCACAACTGACCACAAATGTACGAACAGCAGCAATTCCTATGCCCAGCAGACCAACATTCCGCAGGCATTTGCCGAAGCTGCACGTGAACTTGACATGAAATACGGATTTTACGTATCGCCATGGGACCGCAACAGTGCATATTATGGAACCGACCGATATGTAAAGGACGTGTTTATGAAACAATGCGACGAATTGGCACAGTACGGTTCAGACCAATTTGAAATGTGGTTTGACGGTGCAAATGGAGGCAGCGGATACTACGGAGGCGCCAACGACAACCGCAGTGTTGACGAAGCCACCTACTACGATGTGCCTAACCTCCGCGACTATATCCATAAGATAGCCCCTATGTGCTTGATGTGGGGCGTGGGCGGTGAAGCCCGCTGGATAGGCAACGAGTCAGGTTATGCCGGCGAAACAAACTGGGCCATGATGGAACGCGGACACAGCTCCGAGATTTCATCGCGCAACTCCGGTCAGGAAGAGGGCTGGATATGGCTTCCGGGCGAAAGCGACGCCAAAGCCACCAGCGCCGGATGGTTCTGGCACAGCAACCAGTCGGACCTGTCGGCCGAACGTCTTTTCCAAATGTATCTTGAGACTGTCGGACGCAATTCCACACTCATCCTCAACATTCCCCCTGACAAATCAGGCACTCTCCCCACAAGTTCAGTCAATGTGCTGAAAAGCCTCGGTGAGATGCTCACCACCCGTCTGGGCACCGACCTTGCACGCAATGCCACCATCGAGGCCGACGCTTCGCGCAGCAACGGAGCATCGCGCACCTACGATGCATCCAACATGATTGACGGAAATCCCGAAACATACTGGGCCACAGGCGATGGCGTGACCAATGCCACCATAACCCTCACTTGGGACGAGCCGCAGACCATACACTATGTATCGCTTATGGAATACATAGCCAAGGGACAGCGTGTCAAGAGCTTTACCATAGAAACAAGCGCCGATGGAGAGAACTGGGAGGAACGTGCATCCGAAATTGCCCAGACCACCATAGGTTACAAGCGTATAATTCCCCTCAACGGAAGCACATCGGCAAGCTACACCAACGGTTACACTGCCAAGGCGGTTAGAATCACCATCAACGACAGCCGCGCTTGCCCGCTGCTGAGCTCAGTTTCAGTTTACTAACCTGATCAATCCCAAACAGATGAATATAACAAAACATATAGGTTTGTGGGGAGCTTTGGCCATGACATCCATGATGGCACAGGCTCAGACCCATATAACATTCGACACCGAGGACTACGGAACTCTCGGTGTGTACGACACCTGGGTGGACTCACCGTTCCGCACCGGGCAACTCAACGGCAATGTTCAGGTCGTTGACAATCACCTGACCGATGACGAAACCAACACATCGGCAAAAATACTTGGCGTGCAACGATCCCGCTTCGGTTCCAACACATTCGGGGCTAAAATAAACCTGAAAGAAACATTTGAGCTCACCCCCACACAGCGCTATGTGCACGTGATGATGCACAAACCGGTAGAGGGAAAAGTGATGCTCATAGGTCTCGGGAAGCGAGCAGACAGAGCCGAACAGTCGAACGAAGTGGAGCAATTCTGGACATATCCGCTCAACGAAGTCAAGACCGGCGAATGGTTTGATGCCGTGTTCCCCATCAAGGGCAACGGCGGCATAGACATATACTCTCTCGTTATTGTGCCCCACTGCGAAGCTCCGCACACCCTGGGCGATGACTTCGTGGCATACGTCGACGATATTTATCTCGACGACAGCTCAATACCTCGTGTCGGTGCAGGCGACTATACACTCAACTTCACCGCCGACACCCCCCACGGACGAGCTAACGAACGCTGGACATCAAAAATAGGTCTCAACGGTTCGGCCGATGGCAACCAATCAATCAATATACCCACATCGCCCAACAAGATGGCCTACAATCAGCTGTTTGACATTCCGTTCAAGGCCAAAGCAGGCGAAACGGTAACAGCGCAATTCGGCTACACTTCAAGCTGGATGCACTCATATGTGTATATTGACCGCGACGGCGACGGACAGTTCTCGGCGATGGTCGACGACAATCTGAACCTCAACAGCTCGTGCGACCTCATGGCCTACACGCTATACTCCAATGGCGCAAGCACCGGAAAGAATTCTGCCGGCACATCAATATCCGATGCCAACAACGGATTCAACGTGTCAATTACCCCACCCTCATTCACCATTCCGTCAAACCTTGCCAACGGTTTCTACCGCATGCGCTACAAGGTGGACTGGAACAATATCGATGCAGGCGGCGATATCAACAGTTTCATATCAAACGGTGGTATAATTGTCGATGTGATGCTCAACGTTCACGGTGACTATTGCAACGTGACCAACGACAACCGCAACGGTGAAGTGCAAACCGCAACCGGTGAGACCCTCAACGGCTACCGTGCAGCTTTCGGACAACCGCTGAAAGTAAAGATGATTCCATCTAATGGATTTGAATACAGTGGTATACGTATACGCCATGGCTACAATCTTACCGGCGATTCACTCGTTCATGGTAATCCGCAATACCGCGATGTGATAATTTATGCCGATGAATTCGATGCTGAGGATTGCGTGACTATTCCCGCCGAATACATGGACGGTGACGTACTCATAGAAGGTCTGTTCGTGGAAGAAGGTGCCGGCGATGGCCGCATGAAGGTGACATACAATGTGGTTCTTGATGAAAAGGTGATTCTCACCAAAACCATCAAGGTAACCAAGGGGAGCGAATGGCCCGACCATGGATTCACCAGCGAAGCCTCAAGCGTATACTATACCCTGAGTGCCAAACCATCGGAAGGTGTTGTGGAGAACGACACCGTGGTTGTGCTCAATCTCAAGCAGAACCTGCCGTTCAAGACGAGCGTGGACTTCGCCAACGCCCGCTGGCACCATCTCGCCATCTCTTCATCCAAGAATTACATAGCCCACAGCTCCAGCAGCTATATAGGAATCGGCGCCACAACAACCGCCACACCCGCTGAATCGGACGAGAACGCACAGTGGGCGTTCATCGGTGACGTATTAAACGGATTCCAGATTGTGAATAAAGGCGCGGGCGAAGGCAAGATTCTGTCGTCAAACCACGACACATCAACCAACACGGGAGGCTCAACCTTCCCGGTGATGACCGCCACTCCCGTACCCTCCACCCACAACACTTACTGGGTTCCCACCAAGAGCAACGACATATCCGGAGCCAATGGGTTCTACCTCCACCAACTCGGCCAAACAAGCAACAAACTTAACAAACGCGACGACAAACTCGCATACTGGACCGGAGGAGCAGATGCCGGCTCGACACTGGTAGTTACCGAACTTACAGGATATGCCGTAACGATAACCGCTCCGGCATCAAGCCACGGCACTCTTGAGGTGTTCGATGGCGAAGATGCTGTAAACAGCGGAAGCCGCGTGGATGAAGGTACTGTACTCACCATCGTGGCCACACCCAACGCTTACTACTCAGTTACCGAAATCACTGTCAACGGCACTCCTATCGAAGCTGTGGATGGCGTCTACACCTACACCGTAGGCACAGAAGCCATCACTGTGGCAGCGTCATTCCTGCGCGACCCCAACGCTCCGATAGAATACTGTATTCCCGAATACGCAGGTACCGGTTCAAGCCGTACCACAACCACCCGTACCGACCGATACCTGAGAAACCTCGAAGTTACCGATGGAGTAAATTCGATAACGACAGAATCGTACGGCTCGACAAGCGGCCGTCAGGTATATAAGGACGAGACTTCAAAAATTCTCACCACCACGGCCGGCGCCACCATCTCATTGACAGTAAATGCTTCCATGTGGGCAATGCATAATTTCATATATGTAGACTTCAATCTCGATGGCCTGGACAGCAATGACCGCGTAATGTACTCCGACGAAGCTGCGGGAACATTCACATTCACCATCCCCGCCAATCAAGCCCCCGGCACCTACCGTGTGCGCCACATGATAGACTGGACAAACACCAACCCCTGTGAATTCGCGCAGGGTCAGGGAAGCGACAACGCAGAGGCCGTAACCGACTTCCTGCTTGTAATCGAAAGCCAGGAGCTCGCCGAACCCCGTACAGTAACCGTGATTTCAGCCAATGAAGCCCTCGGAACCGTGGCCATAACCGACCCCGCAACCGAAGACTCAAGCGTTTCTACTACCCAGAAGGCAGTTACAGTAGAAGCCACCGCTGCCGACGACGCTGCATTCATGAACTGGACAGCCAATGGCGAAGTGGTTTCAACCGAAACAACATATACCTACACCGGCGAGACCGACATTGAGCTCACAGCCAACTTCGGCTACACCGTGACCTACACCGTAGGCAGTGAGGGCAACGCCATATTCTCAATCGATGGTGCCGGTGTGACCAGCGGCGATGTTGTGGCAGCAGGCTCTATGCTCACCATCACCGTAAGCCCTGTAACAGGCAAGGATGCTGAGGTTACTGTCAACGACCAGGCCGTGGCTCTTACAGGCAACACCTGCACCATACCGGTAGACGGCAACACTGTGATTAACGTTGCTTTCGTTAACGCCAAATACGTCTTCAGCCTTACAGTTGAAGGTCAAGGTAACGTAGAAGTATGGACCGCAGGCACTGCAAAGGTGGCACCCTCAGGAACACAGTATCAGAATGGCGACGAAGTTCCGGCCGAATCCTCACTCAAGCTTTACATCAAAGCTGCCGAAGGATGGAAATTCGAAAACGCCACTTATGACAAGGGTAACGGCTCTGCCGATGAGATTACCAAATTACTGGATGTAACAGCCGACGGCTACGAAGGGTACCTATTCAAGGCTCTTGGCAAGACCACCGGCAACGCCATAATTTCAGTAACATTCGTCCAGGACAGCACCTCAGGAATAATCGGCATAGGTATGGATCCCGCCGACGGACCGATTGAATACTTCAATCTCCAGGGTGTGCAGGTATCAGGCGAGAACCTTATCCCCGGATTCTACATCGTACGCCAGGGCGACAAGACCGCCAAGATCCTCGTGAAATAATCCAATCCATTATTTCCCCATAACCAAGGGCACCGCCGGTGTGGCGGTGCCCTTGTTGCATCCATCCCCCACATATCTGTCCAATTGGCCTAATTGGTCTAATTGGCCCAGCCTATCCGCAAAAAAGAGGGCAAAAATGCCCTCGTGTTCCGCCAACAATCCTGCCACCGCTGCTGCGCTTCCGCAGGCGGAAGCCGGACTGTAGCCGCGCACACAGTGCGCGGTACTCGCAATTGATAAACCCTGCGTGCCCTTGGGTACGCCACCCCCTCCACTGATTCGCCTAACAGGCGTACTTAAATTGTCGAGCCGGCAACAAGCAAAGCCAGACTGAGCAGCAGAATAGCGAGGTCGATGGCCTTAGCCCTGACATTACTCTCGCGGAGAACAATCACACCGAACAGAAACGGCACAATCACACTACCCCGCCTTATCATCGACACCACCGATATCATTGAGCCATCAAGCGAGAGTGCATAGAAGTAGGCCACATCGGCCACTGTAAGAAATAGAGAGATGAGCGGGATGGTCCACCTCCATGTGAACCGTACCGCCGACACCCGTGGCAGCGACTTCATTATAATAAGGATGGTCGCCGACATTATAATGCACTGGTAAAGCGAATACCAGGCCTGCACTTCGAGCGGACGGTAGAACTGGAGCAGATATTTATCGTAAAGCGCGCTCACCGCACCGGCCACGGCAGCTCCGATGGCCATCCACAGCCACCGGGAGTGTTTGAGCGAGAACCCCTCGCCTGCCCCAATCCTCGATATCAGATACAGCGATGCGAAACCCAGCAATATGCCCGACCACTGAAGCCAATTGAGGCTCTCGCCGAAAATAAGCACTGCCCCTACCAACACCATAACCGGCCGCGATGCATTGACCGGACCCTGTATGGTGAGCGGGAGATGTTTTATGGCGAAATATCCGAGCAGCCACGACGTCAGCACTATAGCCGCCTTGACCATTATCAGGAGATGACCGGTCAGGTCGTTGCCGAAACCGAAATTTCCATCTGCCACACCCGACACAATCACCGGTGACATAAGCAATGTGCCGAACACAGTGTTAAGCAACAGCACCATCAAAACATTGTTTCCCCGCACCGAAAGTTTCTTCATCACATCGTAGAAACCAAGGCACAAGGCTGACATCAACGCAAACGCAACCCACATAACCTAAAAATCAACAACTATATAATTAATCTTTCACTTCATGCCGCAGCAAATAATTCTTTGCATCCAATCCGCCACCATAGCCGGTGAGCGAACCTCCGCTCCCAATCACACGGTGACATGGCACAAGGATGGAAATCGGGTTGGCACCATTGGCATTGGCCAAGGCCCTTACTGACCGGGGACTCCCGATGCGCCGCGCCATCTCACCATACGATACCGTGACGCCGTAAGGAATTGTCATCAACGAACGCCAAACACGTTTCTGAAAATCAGTCCCGACATGCAACAACGGGACATCAAATTCGCGCCTCGCTCCCCTGAAATATTCATCAAGCTGCGCAACAGCCATCGCCACCACCGGCGAAGTGCCCTCGACAAAGTCAGCATCGATATATCGGCTGATACGGGACAACACACGGCCATGGTGCGGCTCCACCCGCCAGTCGCAAAGGCATAACCGCCCGCCGTAAGAACCCAGCAACAGCTCCCCGCACGGCGAGTGGTAAGTCTTGATAATTATCTTATCTGCCATATAAAAATCAAATGCTAACCGATTAAACAGCTGCAAAGATACGGATAAGTCAAGAACTATGCCAAATTTCCATGATTTTGCCGGCAAAATCTATTGTCATCAAGCCAATTAATCAATAATACATGCTTGCATAGTCTTAACATGCGTGAGTTAAGGCATATTCAAGAAGTCACGGAGAGAAAGCATTTTGATACCGTTTTGGGTGTTTGGCGTCGAATCGCGTAATGTGACAACCAACTTTTCATAGTTGTCGCCGATTGATTCGAGATTGCCAAACTCGCGGTCAGCCGTAGCTTTATCATAGACATTTACCGCAACTTGAATGTACTTACGCTCACCGTCTTTTTCAGCTACAAAATCAATTTCTTTGTTCCTTGAAAGTACACCGACCTTTATGTCGTATCCATCTACTGACAGTTTATTGTAAACGGCATTCTCAAGAATTGCTCCGGTATCCATTGGCCGATAGCCTATGATTGAATTCCGAATACCTATGTCTTCGAAATAATATTTTTCACCTATCTCAAAGAATTTCTTTCCCTCGATATCCCATCGCCGCACTTTATTAGTGATATAGGCATCGCAAATATAATCGGCATACGCCTGAACACTGTTTACAGTACCCGATACACGTTGCGATTTTAGATAGTCGGATATGCGTTTTGCCGTAAAAATCTGTCCGGTATTATCGGCAAAGAAAAGCAGCAATCTTTGCAGGAAATCATTGTTGCGGATGGAATGCCGGCTTACGATGTCTCTGTAAACCAAAGCGTCGGTAATTCCGGTGAGATATTCATTCCATGTCTCACGTTGGGGCAGATTCCTCAAATATGGCATTCCTCCAAATCGCAAATATAGGTCTATGCTTTCATCTGAATCTTCAAGTGAATGAAACAGAAGAAACTCATCGTAACAAAGAGGATGCACTCTTATCTCTATGCTACGTCCGGCAAGCCGCGAGGCTATTTCAGAAGACAACATTGATGAATTGCTTCCTGTTACATATATGTCGTTCCGTTCATCAAGACATAGCGAACGAATAACCTTGTCAAAGTCCTCAATCTCCTGAATTTCATCAATAAATATATAGTTCATGGATGAATCTGACAGATGCATGACAATTTCCTCGTTTAAATCTGACGCGCTTTTTATATGAGAAAAAGCAAAATCTTCGAGATTGATGCGAATGAAATTAGCAGTCGGCGATGACTGACGGAGTTTCGCCTCAACGGAATTTAATATACAGCTCTTCCCAACGCGCCGTTGCCCCGTCAGCACCTTTATCACACCTTTGCCCTCATATCTTAAAATCTTATCAAGATAATTTGGCCTCGGGATATAGCCTGTTGTTTTAATCATACTCAAAACTTTTTGCAAATATACCAACCATTTTTAATATATCACAAACAATTCAGCTAAAATATTTCTGAATATTATGTGCCACACTAAAGCCGATTTCTGCTTCCTCAAATATAAGAGCACTTGTAAATCAACGCAATACCAATAGATGTCCAAAATTTGATACAATATTATCTATCCATTTTTAAGCCAAATGTAAACCACCCAATAAGTGTTATGTCTGATTTATCTGCCATTGCAGTTGCTTGGTTGAGCCACTGCGGGATAGAATGCCCCGTGCTTTTAGGGATTTGATCACTCGGTCAATAGTGCGGGTGGATAAGCGGGTGGTGACAGCAAGTAGAGCTATGGAAATGCTGGGGTTGGCTATTATTGCTTTCAGCACAGCGGTTTCTTTCAGCGATAGACCTTCGGGAAGATTGTCTGAAACATCATTTTGAGGTTTCACAAACCCTGAAACATCATTTTGGTGTTTCTCACCTTGCCAACGGATATGAAGATAAATCCTACACCCTGACAACCAAAGCACCAAAATTCAACCGATATAAAGATAAGAAAATAAGATTGTTATTGCAAGGCTCACAATTTAGCATTAATTTTGCGACTGCATATCGTCTGCCGAAGTCCGGTAAGGGCCAGTGGGCGGGAGCATAAAATATTTGAAAGCGTTTACTTAGCGTTTTTCTTGGCTTTTCGGAATCTCGCAAATTCTAAAGTTTGAGTCAAGAAAGCAGCAATGGTGAATGTCTTGTGGTATGATATACCTCTGTCTTGAACCAGCATTTGATTGCCGGTTCGTCACTACGTATCATACAGCGTGAGACTTCGGCATTGCTCTTTCTACTCAAACGGGCAATGCGAGAGCCTCGAAAAGCGGGAAGAGCAAAGAGTACGGATTCTCACGTTTTCTTTTTTGTTATAATCCTACACAGGAGAGTCCGGTAGAGTCTAAATCATCGCCAAGTATCAAATGGTAAAAAAATCTATCGCACTTCTCGCCGGGATGGCTTTAGCAGGGATTACGATGTGCGTCTATGGTAACATAACCCATATCGTGGTTTCAGGGACATCGGGAGAGAAACAAAACTTTGAATTATCAAGGTATAATCGAATAACCTTCGGGAACACGACCATGAGCCTGAGTTCTTCCGAAAACCCCGGAAACATTGTGGCTGAATTGCCATATGCCATGTTCAATCACATCGAGTTTTCGGATGAAGTGCTGTCAAGTATCGAAGAAATCTTATCGCCGGACGCGTCGCTGATTTATATTCCGGATGAAAATGCACTGGAGATAACGGCCGATTTATCAGAACCGTTCACTGTATGGATTCTAAATTCATCCGGAGCCATTATGTCACGCCTGAAAACCATGCCGGGAGAGAAATTATATCTCAAATCTTATACCCCGGGAATGTATATCGCAGTCGCCACAGCCAATAAAATCCAATTGACAAAAAAATTTATAATAAAATAAGCTCTGATGAAGAAACAAACATTTATCAAGTCTATAATACTTGTCCTGATTTGCGGATTCGCATCCGCCGCATTAGCTTCGACCGACAAAGTGCTCCAAATATTCAAGAATGGGACTGTCGTGGAGGAATACAACCTTGAAGACATTGATTATATAGAAATAAACGATGTTATGAGCGCTCCATCAGGAGTCCATGCAAATACTGAGAAGCAAGGCATCACGATTACATGGGATGAAATAGAGGGCGCTACATATGATGTGTACCGTTCATCTGACAACAGCAACTTCAGTCTGCTTGCGACCGATATTACCGAAACAACATATACAGATGTACACCCTATTGCCGGCGCAAATTATTATAAAGTCAAAGCTGTAATTGATGGTGTGTCGACCGGATTCTCGTCTGTAGTGGCAAGCACATGGGACAACGTATCAGAATCGGGGAATGGATTCTATATAGGCATCAATGGATTTAACAACCGGTTGTATTCATATCCTATAATGTTTCTCTCCGATGATGCTCGCACCGGATTTGATTCATTTATCGATGGCCTTACACTTCTGGATGGAACAAGGCTATATAATGTCGTGGGAAAATCGATAGATGATCTTCAAGCTGCCACTTATCCTGAAAATTTAAGCGAAGTGGCAATTGTGACATTCACGGATGGACTGGACCGAGGCTCTTTGGACTGGACCGATGATTTCATGACTCTTACAGAATATCTGACATCGTTAAACAATCGGCTGACAAATGAGTTTGTCTCAGGCCAGAAAATTTCATCATATTCTGTAGGAGTATGCGGCGACGATGCAAAATACAATATCGCATCCTTCAGGAATAACCTTCAGAAGTTGGCGACTTCATCGAACAACGTCTTTGAAGTCAACAATATGGCCGAGGTAAACGAAGCATTCATGAATATTGCCAACTTTCTTAGCGAAACCAAATATATACAGACATTTCAAATGAAAATATATGGATTGTCGCACAACGAGAAATCTCGATATACATTTGACAATGTAACAAGCCACAATTCATCAAAACAATATATTGAGGGAACATTCAATAGAAAGGACCGCACTCTTACAGATATAAAGTATGTTGGCCTTACTTCGTCATCAGGTTCCGTAGTCACCGGTGAATTTGTGGAAGACTCGGAAACCGGAAGAAAAATGTACATATTTAAATTTGAGAATCTTAAATCTCTTGATGGCACAGCCATTCCTGTCGACAACGTTCAGCACTGGTTCACCGAGGAAGGATATTGGAACCACGATGAGGAATTCACATTCGATCCAGGAGATATCGGACTTGAGAAGATTAAGCGGTCGGCAGCCATAATTCTCAACCTGGACTGTTCCAGTTCGCTTGGTGAAGACGACTTCAAGTCCTTAAAAGAAAGTGCGAAATTGTTTATCAAAACAATTGTGGATAACGCCGTTGACACAAAAGAGGTTGCATCGGTCAGTCTCGATAGAACAGCCGTGACATTGCCTGCAGGTGGCACATCCACACTCAAAGCTACTGTCCTGCCTGTTACTGCACTCAAGAAAGATGTTAAATGGACTTCAACTAATCCCGAAGTAGCCTCTGTCGATGAATCCGGCAAGATTACAGCCCACAAGCCCGGTACCGCAACAATTGTAGTAACGACTGTCGACGGTGGATTTACAGCTACCTGTCAGGTAACCGTAGTAACTTATGTGGCAAATATAACACTCAACCATGGCTCAATGCAACTTTACAACGGTGATAATGCCACACTTTCCGTATCCGTACTTCCGGAAAATGCAAACAACAAGGAGGTTTCTTTCAACAGTTCGAATCCATCTGTGGCAAGTGTGGATGAGTTGGGAAATATTTCGGCAAAAACAGCCGGAGTTGCAACCATCACCGTGTCAGCTAAAGATGGTTCGGGAAAGTCAGCTACTTGTCAGGTAACAGTCCTGCAGCATGTCGCATCCGTGACATTAAGCAACAGTACGCTTACATTAGGCGTAGGAACACAACAGCAATTGTCAGCAACAGTCAATCCGGCCAATGCTTCTGATAAACAAGTGACATGGAAAACCTCCAACGAATCTGTCGCGACCGTTGACATAAATGGTCTTGTATCAGCCGTTGGTAAAGGAACAGCACAGATAACCGCCACATCGCGGGAAGGCAACAAAACGGCTGTATGCAACATAGAAGTCAGACAATATGTAAATAGCATTACGATGAACAGCTCAATGCAACTTTACAACGGTGATAATGCCACACTTTCCGTATCCGTACTTCCGGAAAATGCAAACAACAAGGAGGTTTCTTTCAACAGTTCGAATCCATCTGTGGCAAGTGTGGATGAGTTGGGAAATATTTCGGCAAAAACAGCCGGAGTTGCAACCATCACCGTGTCAGCTAAAGATGGTTCGGGAAAGTCAGCTACTTGTCAGGTAACAGTCCTGCAGCATGTCGCATCCGTGACATTAAGCAACAGTACGCTTACATTAGGCGTAGGAACACAACAGCAATTGTCAGCAACAGTCAATCCGGCCAATGCTTCTGATAAACAAGTGACATGGAAAACCTCCAACGAATCTGTCGCGACCGTTGACATAAATGGTCTTGTATCAGCCGTTGGTAAAGGAACAGCACAGATAACCGCCACATCGCGGGAAGGCAACAAAGCAGCTGTATGCAACATAGAAGTCAGACAATATGTAAATAGCATTACAATGGACCGGGCATCAGCATCACTTAACATTGGCGTCACTTTGCAACTGAACGCCACTGTCAATCCAGCTGATGCAAATGAAAAATCACTGTTATGGTCAAGTTCAAATGCATCAGTCGCATCGGTTTCTCAAAATGGACTTGTAAATGGACTCGCTACCGGAACCACCGTTATAACAGCCACATCAAAAGATGGTACGGCTGTAAAAGGGTCATGCACCATCACCGTAAAACAACCGGTGTCAGCCATTAGTCTGAATAATTCCGCGATGAATCTGAATTTAGGCTCATCAGGGACTTTGACAGTTACAGTATCCCCAAGTAACGCATCTAACAAAAATTTCTCCGTCCGCAGCTCTGACACATCCATTGCCACTGTGACCAAAAGCGGACAATCGGTAATAATAAGTGCCATCAGATTAGGTACTTCCAAAATAACAGTAACCTCAGAAGATGGCTCGCACGAAGCCACGTGCGATGTCACAGTTTCACTATCGACAACCCCGATAAACCTGGCATTGGCCGTGAAAAAGAGTGGAAAAAGATATTATATACCTCTTTCATCATATACCGCATCACTCACCACCGGATACACCAAGGAAGGTATAACACTTAGCTCCGGCTCCACATCGTTCATTCTGGCGTTTAATAATGCAACAAGCTCCGCAAAGACATTCAGTGAAGCGAACGCACTCGGAACCTTACCGACCCAAACTCAAGCCAACGTGATAGTCCAGAATTGGTCTTCGCTAAATACCGCACTACAGACCTATGGAGGAACATCATTGGGCTCCAACTCTTACTGGACAAGTACCGAGAGTTCAACTTCAAGATCAGCTTATAGCTACTCATCTTCAGGCGTTGGAAGCGTAGCTGCCCAGCGTACCTGCTATGTAAGGTGCATAGTTGCCACCTTATAACCAACCTAATTAGAAGCTGAAATTCCCATAAGAGACTGCACCACTTCTTTGTGATGCAGTCTCTTGTTTTTGGGTTACATCACATCATCAATACTAATGTTGACAGCAACACAAAGGAGCACAGCCGGTTGACTATGCTCCTTTTTAATCATTGGGGGTAATCGTTCTTACGGAATTCCGTACTTTTTGTTTCGGGGTCATTTGCCAAAGATGCCGCCGAACATCTGGGAGGCTTTTCCTTTGATTTCATCGATAGTGGATTCCACCTTGCCATCGCCATCAAGGTCGCCGAGAATATTGCCTTCTTTCAGTTTAGCCACAATCTCCGTAAACGACATCTTGGAGTGGTCAAATCCGCCCAGTTTCTCTGTTATCTGCTCTACATTGACAGAATCGCCTAACTTGTCCTTCAACTGGCTGATAATTTCATTGATTTCCATAGAAAAGAAAAATTAAAGGTTATTAATTGGAAGATGCGGGACGCATCCCAATCGGGCGGCATCCCGCATCTGATTATTTTTATGATACCGTTTACTTCACTTCCTCGAAGTCAACGTCGGTTACACCGTCGCCGTTGCCGGGATTGGGTGTCGGGCCGGCCTGAGGTCCTGCCTGACCGCCCTGCTGAGCCTGAGCCTGGGCGTTGAGTATATCCTGCTGAGCGGCGCCGAACGCAGTCTCAATCTGCTTGATAGCGGCTTCGATACCTTCGATGTTCTGAGCCTTGTGAGCCTCCTTGAGAGCCGCGAGTGCAGTTTCGATAGGAGCTTTCTTGTCGGCAGGAATCTTGTCGCCAAGTTCGCTGAGCTGCTTTTCGGTCTGGAATATCAAAGCGTCGGCCTGATTGAGCTTGTCGATGCGCTCTTTCTCCTTGGCATCGGCAGCGGCATTGGCTTCAGCCTCATCCTTCATACGCTTGATTTCGGCATCGGTCAGACCGCTTGATGCCTCGATACGTATACTCTGTTCCTTGCCGGTGGCTTTATCCTTAGCCGAAACATTGAGGATACCGTTGGCATCGATTTCAAATGTAACCTCAATCTGAGGAATGCCGCGGGGAGCGGGAGCAATACCGTCGAGGTGGAATTTACCGAGAGTCTTGTCATCCTTGGCCATGGGGCGCTCGCCCTGAAGCACATGGATTTCAACAGAAGGCTGATTGTCGGCAGCAGTCGAGAATGTCTCGCTCTTGCGGGTAGGGATGGTGGTGTTTGCCTCGATAAGTTTGGTCATCACACCGCCAAGTGTCTCGATACCTACCGAAAGGGGAACCACGTCAAGAAGAAGCACATCCTTCACATCGCCTGAGAGCACGCCACCCTGAATGGCAGCACCCACAGCCACTACTTCGTCGGGATTGACACCCTTCGAAGGAGCCTTGCCGAAGAATTTCTCCACAATCTGCTGGATGGCGGGGATACGGGTCGAACCACCCACGAGTATCACCTCGTCGATATCCTTTGCTGTCATGCCGGCATCTTTGAGAGCCTGCTCGCAAGGCACTATAGTTGCCTGAATCAACTTATCGGCGAGCTGTTCGAACTTAGCGCGGGTAAGCGTCTTTACCAAGTGCTTTGGAATACCGTTGACAGGCATTATGTAAGGAAGGTTGATTTCGGTGCTTGTTGTGCTCGAAAGCTCAATCTTGGCCTTTTCGGCAGCCTCTTTAAGACGCTGGAGAGCCATCGGGTCCTGACGGAGATCCACACCCTCCTCTTTCTGGAATTCATCGGCAAGCCAATCGATAATCACCTGGTCGAAATCATCGCCACCGAGGTGAGTGTCACCGTTGGTCGACTTAACTTCAAACACACCGTCGCCGAGCTCAAGAATAGAGATATCAAAAGTACCGCCACCGAGGTCAAACACGGCTATCTTCTGGTCCTTATCGCTCTTATCGAGACCGTAGGCCAAAGCTGCTGCGGTAGGTTCGTTCACGATACGCTTCACGGTAAGGCCGGCAATCTCGCCTGCCTCTTTGGTAGCCTGACGCTGCGAATCGTTGAAGTAAGCCGGAACGGTAATCACAGCTTCAGTCACTGACTGGCCGAGATAATCCTCGGCGGTCTTCTTCATCTTCTGAAGAATCATTGCCGATATTTCCTGCGGGGTATATTCGCGGCCGTCAATATCAACACGCGGAGTATTGTTGGCGCCACACACCACTTTGTAGGGCACACGCTCTATCTCTTTGGTGACCTGATCGCAGGTCTCGCCCATGAAACGTTTGATGGAATAGATGGTACGCTTGGGGTTGGTGATAGCCTGACGTTTGGCGGGATCACCCACCTTACGCTCGCCACCGTCGACGAACGCCACTACCGAAGGGGTAGTGTTGCGACCCTCGCTGTTAGGAATCACAACGGGATCCTTACCCTCAAGTACTGCCACACATGAATTGGTTGTTCCAAGGTCAATACCTATAATTTTTCCCATAATAAAATAAGTTTATATGTTTATTGAATTTTGATTATTTACTGAATTATCTTCATGTCATAATAAAAACAAATATCATGCCAAAAAGGTTGACAACGACATTTCCCATTAGCCATCAACACTTTACAAAACAACAACCATGTCAGGTCTGACATGTCAAATATGGCAGATTCTTTGGCATTAACTGCAAATTCATTATCTTCGCGATATCATTGAACACATTTAATCTACATCCATGGACAACAACCGCCACAATCTTATCTCCGGCGCAGCCATCGGCCTTATCGCACTCCCGGCTTTCGGAGCGGCAAAAAAAGAGGCTCCGAAGGAACCGGTCAAACAACCCAACATAGTGTATATAATGACCGACGACCATACAGCCCAGATGATGAGCTGCTACGACCGCCGCTACATATCCACACCCAATCTCGACCGCATAGCCGCCGATGGGGTCAGATTTACCAACAGTTTTGTGGCCAACTCGCTGAGCGGACCGAGCCGCGCATGCATGCTCACCGGCAAGCATAGCCACACCAATGGTTTCCGCTCCAACGAGACCGACGTGTTCGACGGCTCTCAGCCCACATTCCCCAAATACCTGCAAAAGGCAGGTTACCAGACCGCTATATTCGGCAAATGGCATCTTCACACACTCCCCACCGGATTCGACAAATGGGAAATTGTACCCGGCCAGGGCGACTACTACAATCCGCAGTTCATACTCGAATCAGGCGATACCATAGTGCGGCACGGCTACCTGACAAACCTGATCACTGACCGCTCCCTGCAGTGGCTCGACAATGAGCGCGACACCACAAAGCCATTCTGTCTGCTGATACACCACAAAGCCATTCACCGCAACTGGCTTGCCGACACATGCGACCTCGACCTGTACGAAGACACCACTTTCGCGCTCCCCGGCAACTTCTACGACGACTACGAAGGCCGTCAGGCTGCCAAGGAGCAGGAGATGTCCATTGCCAGCGCTCACGACATGGACATAGCCTACGATTGCAAGATTCTGATTCCCGGCCAACAGACCCGCCTGCGTCAGAGCTACGAGAATATGCTCAGCCGTATGGATTCAGCGCAACTCGCCAGATGGAACGCTCACTACGACCCGATAATAGCTGACTTCCGTAAAGCCGGTCTGTCGGGCGACTCGCTCACAGAATGGAAATTCCAGCGCTACATGCGCGACTACGCCAAAGTGGTGGCTTCGCTCGACCGCAATGTAGGCCGAGTGCTCGACTATCTCAAGGAGCACGACATGCTCGACAACACTCTTGTGGTCTACACTTCCGACCAAGGATTCTACATGGGCGAGCACGGATGGTTTGACAAGCGTTTCATGTACGAGGAATCATTCCGCACACCGTTGGTAATGATGCTGCCCGATGGATTCAATGCCAAAGGCGATATAGGCCAGATGGTACAGAACATTGACTATGCCCCGACATTCCTCGACCTTGCCGGCGTAGAGATTCCTGCCGATATACAGGGCGTCTCTATAGTGCCGCTGCTAAAAGGGGAAAATCCTGCCGACTGGCGCGACAACCTTTACTATCACTTCCACGAGTATCCGGCCGAGCACGCAGTGAAGCGCCACTACGGGGTGCGCGACAGCAGCTACAAGCTCATTCACTTCTACAACGACATAGACCGTTGGGAACTCTTTGATCTTCAGAACGACCCCACTGAGATGCACAACATCTACGGACAGCCAGGAACAGAAGAGGTGACCCGCCGCATGATGAAGTTGCTCAAAAATGCACAGGAACAATACGATGACCCCATACGTTTCCAATATCCGATAAATGTGGATTGAAACTAACTACTACAAAAAATCAGGCTCCGGTACCGGGGCCTGATTTTTTGTATACGCTGTACAAGCCGTACTTATCATATTATTGACTATTCATCAGCCGTTTCATCAACAACGTCAGGGGCTGATTCCACCGGCACTTCTGCAACAGTGTCCTCTTCCGGTTCTGATTCTGCAACCACCGGTTTGCCGGCGCTTTTCACCGTATCGGTCTTTACATCCTTTTTATGCTCGGCAGGAGTGGATGGGGCGGGCGTGAAACCCGATTGCGACAGATATTTGGTTATCTTTCCTGCTGCGGCCCCTGAATAAGCATTGAACACATTGAACACGGTAGCTATATCCGTTATCCCGTTGTCGGCCACATATTGTTTCAGATTCTTGGTGAAATAGCGGAAATCTATCACGTGCACCTCCTCAAACGAATAGAACATGTAGCCTGGAACGGCATTTCCATAACTGTCCTTTATTATTAGCAGGCGACGGCCGTTGTTGGTTCCTGTCTGCACCTTTGTCAGCTTCATGTCACCACCCATAAAGGTGCTGTAAGCTCCGCTGTTTCCATCCTTGAAATGATAGAAATATGGGCCTTTATGCGGCTTGCTCACGTTTGTTATATGATAGTCCTTGTTAAGTGTATATACTATATATGTGGTGTTGTAATCCACCGCCGAGGGCACATAATAATCGAAATCCTCAGGCGCATTCTTCACTGATATATCCTTTGAATAGCCGTACATGGAACCCACAAACCGCTTTACCGTGTGCTTGGTATAGGCATCAAGCCCCCTGAATGGCACGCCTGCCGTTTTGGCAAGTTGCGCGGCGGCATAATATGCCCCCAATGGAGCCCAATGATGGTCAGTGCGCAGGTAAATAGGCTCACCGACATGCGCGGCAAGTGCCGAATAAGCATCGACCGGCCGCACACCCGAAAGCATCGACGCCACATGGTCTATGAACGGTTTCTGCGGGCGGGTATGTTTCTTCGCGCTTTCGGGGCAATAGAATTCTATGGCCAGAGGCACCACCATGCTGTAGACATTCACACCGGGAAGCTCACTTTTAAGCCTGTTAAGCGCCGAAGCGTATGCCTTGCCGCCCGATGCACCGCCGCCAAACGCCATCAAAGCCCTGACATCATCGCCCGAGCCCACTATCATTATTCCCGCGTTGGCCATCTTAGCCGTTCCATCCACCACCGGTATGGCTATCGAGTCGGCTGTTTCCTGCTCATCGCCATCGGCAATATCATCGTCACTCTCGGGAACAAACGGGTCGCCCTCGGCTGCAGTTGCATGAAATGTCACATTATTGCCGGTGCTGAGCTTCAAGGCATGGCGCAACTGCATGCTGAGCGACATGAAATCGTCGCGAAACGGCTCGCTGTCGCTGAACCACGACGACAATTCGCCGGAATATGTATTATCAACCAATTTTTCGATTGTGAACTCCGGAAACTGAGCCAGATCGCGCTTCTCCAGTTCTGAATACCGGCTGCGGGGAAAACACAGCATAACCACCGTGAGCGCCACAAACGCCAGAGACACTATCGCTATATATATCTTGTGATGCATAATGCTATATTTATATCTATGTTTACCTGTCGAGCATACGTGTAAGCCCCACTGCTGTAGAGGGGGTGTAGGCATGACTTATGTTATTGACAAACATTATGTCGGTTATTCCATTCTGCGCGGCATATTCCTTTATATTGCGGTTGAAATACCTGAAATCCACCACATGAATCTCCTCTACCGAAGCAAACAGGAAACTCGTCAGGGCATTGCCGAAACTATCCTTTATTATCATCAGTTTGCGTCCGTTGGGCACACCGGTTTGCACCTTTACCGTACGGGCATCACCACCCATAAACGTGCTGTAGGCGGCAACGCTGCCATCATTATAGTGCACGAAAAACTCCCCCTCCTTCGGCGGGTTCTCCCCTATCACACGCTGCTTCTTGCCAAGGCGATAGGTGATGTATGTCGTGGTATAGTCCACTCCCTGCGGCACATAGTACACAAACTCCTCAGGATGCCTCCTCACCGAGGCATCGCGCGAGAACCGGGCCATAGTGCCTACCCAGTCGTGCACCACCCGGGGCTCGTAATAATTCAACTGCAGGAACGGCAGCCCGGCTATACGGCAGAACTCCTCGGCCGCATAATATGCTCCAAGAGGGGCCCAATGATGGTCAGTGCGGGCATATATAGGCTCTCCGGCATGATCCCAGAGGGCGTCGTAGATATCTACCGGCACCACATCTCCATCGAGGTTATCATATATCACATCTATGGCACGAGCCTGATCTATGGTACGTATCGGACTATCTTCCGGTTCATAGTAAGCTATGGCTATCGGAACCACCATGGAATATATGCGGACCGAATCATTAAACTCCCTACGGTAGCGGTTGATGGCCGCGGCATAATTCCCGCCATACACCGGAGCACCGCTGAACGTTGACATAGCCCTCACCGTATATCCGGAATCCACCACTACTATACCGCGCGCACCTTTCCGCACCACCACCTCGGGGTCGGTGCATGGCTGCACATCGAGTGTGTCGGCGATATTTTCCACCACACTGTCTGTCTCCGCCTCGTCGGGATAGAAAGCCTGCGCATGTATAGCCGGTACACACATTAGAAACAGGAAGGCGGCATATATATTTCTTTTCATTCCAAGCATAAATCAGAAACGAGTGTATATGAACGGATTATTTGTGGCTCCGACAAGCAGTGCCACGCATGCCACAAGCAATACGACACTTACCGCGGCACGCCCCATAGCCAAAGTGGTATTACCCACCACTCCAAGTTTTCCGGCAATTTTATCGGCTGTGTTCTCCGCTATCGAACGCAATGGCATGCATAACAGCAATGCCACTATCCATATCCAGAAATTGTCCATCAGGGCAGTTCGCTCCACAAGTCCGGAATCGGCCGGGGAGAAGCCGGCCATGGAGCTGAAAAGAAGCCCCATGGAATGGAAATCGTCGAAATAGAAAATACCCCATCCCACCACTATTATAAGCAGGCTGTAGAGATGCATAAACACCACAGGAACCTTATGCTGCACCGGAAGAATGTAACGTTTCTCTATCATCAGAATCAGACCGAAGTACAATCCCCACATTATAAAGTTCCAGCTTGCTCCATGCCACATTCCGGTAAGGAACCACACCGTAAGGATATTCAATGTCTGGTGGCGACGGTTGCCCCCCATAGGTATATAGGCATAGTCGCGGAAAAAACTTCCGAGCGACATGTGCCACCTGCGCCAGAAATCGGTGATGGAACGGCTCACATACGGATGATTGAAATTCTCATTGAAGTGGAATCCAAGACAGCGCCCCATTCCAATGGCCATGTCGGAATATCCCGAGAAATCGAAATATATCTGCAATGTGAAAGCTATGATACCGATCCATGCTCCGGATGTAGAAAGATTGTCGATATTCTTCACCAGGAAAAGCTCGACAATTTCCGACATTATGTTGGCCACAATCACCTTTTTCGATAATCCTATAAGAAAACGGTACGACCCTTCGGCCACATCCCGGGCATTTACCCTGCGGTTATGAATCTCTTTGGCCACTGTACCGTATCTCACTATAGGCCCTGCTATAAGTTGCGGGAACATAGCTATATACAGCAGCAGGTCAAAATAATTTTTCAATGCGGGCGACTCTCTTCTATAGACATCCACGAGATATGAAATGGACTGGAACGTATAGAAACTGATACCTATGGGAAGCGCCAACCGAGGTACATCCACCTCCATCCCAAATCCGCCGAGAGTGTCGGCAAAAAATCCCAGATACTTGAACGTAGCCAATATGGCAAGGTCCAGGACCAGCCCTATGGCAAGCCATATCTTGGCTCCCCACGAACGGCAATGCGATATGCCCACTCCGGCCACATAGTTTATGAGCACGCACACGAGCATAAGGAATATATATACCGGCTCTCCCCACGAGTAAAACAGCAGGGAAAAAAGCATCAGCACCACATTGCGCACCGTCATCGACGGATGCAGCGGATCGGTGGTCAGTTTGCGCTTATCTATAACAGCAGCTATCAGATAGGCTATTATAAAAGCGGGGATAAATACAAAAATAAAGAGCAAGTCGGAAAAGACCATTGTTATCTCTTGTTGTTTATTAAATTATACTGTTCTATTATGTATCGGGCAAGCATTCTGGCTCCATATTCGTTGGTATGGTTGCCATCGTAGGTCGTGGCCGGGGAAGTAACACGTCCGTCTACTCCGCTTCCCTCATCCTGACGTATCACATCTACGCCAAGTTCCTTTCCACTCCGTTCTATTATATTGCCGGCGCGGGTAATGCGCGATTGAGGCACCGACTTCATGTGGAATGGCGTAAGAAGCACTATCCTCGCATCGGGATAGGATTTACGCAACAATGCACAGCAAAAGCCCACGGCCTCACCAAGCCTTACGACTTCAGACGGCTTCCTGACTGCCATCACAGAATCTGATGAAAAAGCATCCGTAAGAGACTCCAAAGCCCGCGGGCGCTTTTTTGTGAACCAGGCATCGTTTGCCCCTGCCGAGATGAATATAAGGGTAGGAACCGGTTGAATCCCCGCGGAGACATCCTGTGCCAAACGCACTATCTGGTTGTATATCACATTATCATCGCCTATCACACCTATATTTTCTGATGGATTGGTTTTCGTACGGCCTGTGTTGGTCCATGTAGCCCCGCTGCGGGCATAGCTCCGGCATGATTCGGGCGCGTATTCCTTCAAGAACCAGTAGTTCCACCCGCGCGGTTTTGAGCAATCGTCGCCACCGATCCATGTATTGGAATCGCCAAGCATCACCACATGCTCACCGACGGGCCCGCCACCCCCGGCAAGAGCCGGAAATACAGACAACACACATATCAGCAACGCAACGTATATTTTATTCATATCAAGCACGATATTTTGGCTTGCAAAGGTAAGCCAATTTGAATTTGTGGACAAACCTTAATATGCTTATTTTTTGATTAAACACGCGGAAAATATTAACTTTGACACGTACCATAAACTACATTGACATGAAAACATCCATAGCCGCTATACTCTCGCTTGCCGCTCTCATGCCGCAGGCGCATGAAAAATACGTCAAGGAACTTACATTCCCGGAGGGGACAACCGCTCAGCAGAAAATAGATATGGCCTCGCGTCTTGTGCCCGATGAACGGCAACTAGCATGGCAGGACCGCGAACTCACAGCATTCCTTCATTTCGGCATGAACACATTCACCGGCCGCGAATGGGGCGATGGAAAAGAATCGCCCGCACTGTTCAATCCACTTTCGCTCGACACCGACCAATGGGTGCGTGTGCTGAAAGACGCCGGATTCAAAATGGTGATTCTGACAGCCAAGCATCACGACGGCTTCTGCCTTTGGCCCACCGCCACAACATCCCACTCGGTAGCTTCGTCGCCCTGGCGCGATGGAGCGGGCGACGTGGTGGCCGACCTGCGGCGCTCATGCGACAAATATGGCATGAAACTCGGCATATACCTTTCGCCTTGGGACCGCAACGCCGATTGTTACGGCGACTCCCCCCGCTACAATGATATGTTTGTGGCTCAGCTGACCGAGTTGCTGACAAATTATGGCAAAATTGACGAAGTGTGGTTTGACGGAGCGTGCGGCGAAGGCCCCAACGGTAAACGTCAGGAATACGACTGGCTTCGTTTCCGCAAAGTGATGAAAGACCTGCAACCCGATGCTGTGCTCGCCATTACCGGCGACGATGTACGCTGGGTGGGCAATGAGGGCGGACGCGGACGCGAAACGGAATGGAGCGTCACCCCACTCGTGCCCAGCATCTATTCATACTCCGATTCCGTAAATAACGCACTTGGAATAGACGCTATTTCGAAAGACCTCGGTAGCCGTGAACTTGTGGAAAAAGCCGACAGACTTTACTGGTGGCCGTCGGAAGTGGATGTCTCGATTCGTCCGGGATGGTTTTACCACGACGACCAGGAGCCTCACACCCTCGCCCAGCTTTCCGACATCTACCTCCAGTCGGTGGGACGCAACTCAGTGCTTCTCCTCAACATTCCTCCCGACCGCACCGGACGCATCAACAAGAAAGACGAGACCCGGCTCATGGAACTGCGCCGGTGGATTGACACCAACTTCTCGACAAACCTCATCAACTGTCCCGATTCGGCAATAAACGCAGTGATACTCGAAGAGGATATAACAAAAGGGCAACGGGTAGAGCGGTTTGAAGTCCTTGCCCTTACAGACTCCGTGTGGAAACCCGTGAGCCAAGGCACGACAATCGGTAAAAAACGCATATTGACATTCCCGGAAATCAAAGCCGACTCCCTGAAACTTAACATTCTGTCGTCGCGCGGCACTCCGCACGCACGCCTGGCATCGGCCCACCATATCACCCGGCCGGGCGAGGTGAAGAAATTCAAATCCGCATATCCCACGCTCACATCCGCCGACTGGAAACATAGCGTTTCTACCGGACGCACGCCGTCATATACCATCGACATGCTTTCACCGCAGACCGTAGCGGGATTCATCTACACGCCCCCTGTATCTGAAAAATCCACCGAGGGCGCGATGTTCAGATACCGTGTCGAAATCAGCACCGTGGGCAAGCGATGGCGTGAAGTTCCGGTAAACGGAGAGTTCGGCAACATCAAAGCCAACCCCATTCCGCAGCAGATAATTTTCGACCAACCGGTCAAAGCCCGGTTCATACGGATAACATGCACCGAGACAACCGGACCGAAACTCAATCCAGCCGATAACCAGATAACCATTCTCGCCCCAAAGGAATAATGAGATGATGGACATCGAATCTTTCCGTGAATATTGTCTGTCGCTCGGAGACGTATCGGAGAAAATGCCGTTCGGCAAATTTGCACGGCGTTACGATTCTATCCTCGCATTCTATGTGTGCGGACACATGTTCTGTTTCATCGATATCGACAATTTCACGTGTGCCGACATCAAATCCACACCTGAAGAAATAGCTGAACTCCGCGCCAACCACACATCGCTCGGCAATCCCATAAACCGCAGTCTGCGTCACTGGATAAAGATTCATTTCGGCGGTGACATATCCACGGAGCAGCTTCTTCGTCTCGTGAAACGAGCCTATGACATAGTATTGAAGCAATATTCACCACATCCAAAATCATAATTCCCCGCCATAGACCTGCCTGTGGCCAAACTTTAAGCACACTCGGGCACATTAATTAATAATATTTGCTAAATTTGCACATTGATACGTGTGTGCATATCACAGACAATAAACATAAACCATAACATAAACATCAATTTACAATGGACATTTCCCACATTGAACATGTTGGTATCGCCGTAACCTCTCTCGAGGAAGCGATTCCGTTCTACGAAAACATGCTTGGCCTTAAATGTTTTGCCATCGAAGAAGTTGCTGACCAGAAAGTCCGCACCGCATTCTTCAAAGTCGGACAGACCAAAATCGAACTTCTCGAAGCCACTGCTGACGACAGCGCTATAGCCAAATTCATCGCCAACAACGGTGGCCGCGGAGGTATACAGCACATAGCATTCGCTATAGAAGACGGTGTGGCCAACGCTCTTGCCGAAGTTGAGAGCAAAGGTGGCCGTCTCATCGACAAAGCCCCCCGCAAAGGTGCTGAAGGTCTTAACATCGCATTCCTTCACCCGAAATCGACCTGCGGCACACTCGTTGAACTCTGCGAGGACCCCAACAAATAATCAAACTCACTCATTTTCGCATAACTGACTATTACTTACAAACAATGAGTAACCAGCTTGAAAAAGTACAGGAGCTTATTGCCCTGCGCAATGAAGCCCGCCTTGGTGGCGGCGAGAAAGCCATCCAGAAGCAGCACGAACGCGGTAAATACACCGCCCGCGAACGTATAGCCCAACTCCTCGACGAAGGTTCGTTTGAGGAGATTGACATGTTTGTACGTCACCGCTGCCACAACTTCGGTCAAGAAAAGAAGAGCTTCCTTGGCGACGGTGTAGTAACCGGCTACGGAACTATCGACGGCCGTCTCGTCTACGTATTCGCACAAGACTTCACCGTGTTCGGTGGCTCTCTCAGCGAGACAATGGCTCAGAAAATCTGCAAAATCATGGATATGGCCATGAAGATGGGCGCCCCGGTAATCGGTCTCAACGACTCGGGTGGCGCACGTATCCAGGAAGGCATCAACGCTTTGGCCGGATATGCTGAGATTTTTCAGCGCAACATCCTCGCCTCAGGCGTAATTCCCCAGATATCAGCCATCCTCGGTCCCTGCGCCGGCGGTGCGGTATATTCACCCGCGCTCACCGACTTCACCATTATGACCAAGGGTATATCCTACATGTTCCTCACCGGCCCGAAAGTGGTGAAAACCGTTACCGGCGAAGATGTGACCCAGGATGCACTCGGTGGCGCTGAAGTACACTCGTCGAAGAGCGGTGTGGCTCACTTCGCGGCCGAAGATGGAGAGGACTGCCTCAAAATCATACGCAAACTCTTCAGCTACATTCCTCAGAACAATCTTGAGGAACCCCCGTTGGTGGAATGCAACGACCCCATCGACCGTCTGGAGGATTCCCTCAACGACATAATCCCCGACTCCGCTACACGCCCCTACGACATGTACGAGGTAATCGGCGCTATAATCGACAATGGCGAATTCCTTGAAGTGCAGCGCAACTATGCCAAGAACCTCATAGTAGGTTTCGCCCGCTTCAACGGTCAGGCTGTAGGTATCGTGGCCAATCAGCCCAAATATCTCGCAGGCGTGCTCGACAGCAACGCATCGCGCAAGGGCGCACGCTTCGTCCGTTTCTGCGACGCTTTCAACATTCCGTTGGTAACACTCGTCGATGTGCCCGGATTCCTCCCCGGCACCGGACAGGAATACAATGGTGTGATTCTCCATGGTGCGAAACTGCTTTACGCCTACGGCGAGGCTACCGTGCCCAAGGTGACAGTGACACTCCGCAAGAGCTACGGTGGCAGCCACATTGTGATGAGCTGTAAGCAGCTCCGCGGCGACATGAACTACGCATGGCCCACAGCGGAAATCGCCGTGATGGGTGGCGCCGGCGCAGTGGAAGTGCTCTATGCCAAAGAAGCTAAAGCATCTGAAGATCCGGCTGCCGTGCTCAAAGAAAAGGAAGCAGAATACAACAAACTGTTCTGCAACCCCTACAATGCAGCACGCTATGGCTATATCGACGATGTAATTGAGCCCCGCAACACCCGCTTCCGCGTGATACGCGCTCTCCAGCAGCTCGCCACAAAGAAGGTGACCAACCCCGCCAAGAAGCACGGTAACATTCCATTATAATTTCAGTCAACGAGATTACAAGTTTATGAAAAAGAAACTATTACTACTGCTCGTGGCTGTGGTGGCATGCGCCACTGTAGTATCGGCACAAGGTCGCCGCGGACTGCGCATCAACGAAGTGATGGTGCAGAACGACAGTAACTTTGTAGACGACTACGGATGCCATTCGGCTTGGGTGGAGCTGTTCAACTCCACCTTCGCGCCACTCGAAATCTCGAGCGTGTATATCACTAACGATAAGAACAACCCCAAGAAGTATCCCGTGCCCCTGGGCGATGTGAACACCGAGATACCCTCGCGCCAGCACATCATTTTCTGGGCCGACGGCCAACCCGCACGCGGCACATTCCACATGAACTTCGAGTTGATTCCCGGACAGGACAACTGGATTGGCGTGTACGATGCCGACGGCCTCACACTCATTGACGAGGTGACTATCCCGGCATCGCTTCTCCCCAACACCACATACGCCCGCAAGGCCGACGGTGAGGGCGAAGGCGCCGAAGCATGGGAAGTGCGCGACGGCAACGGCGACAAGTATGTGACCCCTTCGAGCAACAACATCATCAAGGATACCAACTCAAAGGTGGAGATGTTCTCCGAACAGGATGAAAACGGCTTTGCCATGACCATCATGGCCATGGGCATAGTGTTCTCGGCACTTCTCCTGCTTTGCATCTGCTTCTATATAATAAGCAAGATTGGAGAGCGCGTGTCGAAACACAACAAAGCCAAGTCGCATGGAGCCAAACTGCGTGAGCTTGCCAAAGAGGAACGTCCCGAACACGACTCGGGCGAGGAGATTGCGGCAATCGCAATGGCTCTGCACGAGCATCTCGACACCCACGACCAGGAAAACACCATACTCACCATCAACAAAGTGAAACGTGCCTACTCACCCTGGAGCTCGAAAATATACGGTCTGCGCGAAGTTCCCCGCCGATAGACCATATCCTTTCACACATTAATTATATTAAAGTTTATCATTAACACGACAATGAAAGAATATAAATATAAAATCAATGGCAACACCTACAAAGTAGCCGTAGGAGACATTGACAACAACGTTGCCCAGGTGGAAGTCAACGGTATTCCCTACAAAGTGGAACTTGACTCGGCCAAGAAGCCGGTAACCGTAGTATCAGCCCCGCGTCCATCGGCCGCTCCCCGCACCGAGACCGGAGCGAAAGTGATAGCCAAACCTGCAGCTACCGGAACAGGCGCACAGGTGAAGGCTCCGCTGCCCGGCACCGTGCTCTCTGTAGCCGTGAAGGTTGGCGATACAGTGAAAGCATCCGATACTGTAGTGGTGCTCGAGGCCATGAAGATGGAAAATGCCATCCATGCAGGCCGCGACGGCGTTATCACAGCCGTAAACGTAGCCCCCGGCGATGCTGTGCTTGAAGGTGCGCCTCTGGTATCAATAAATTAATCGATAAAAAGCTCATAGATTATGCAATTTAGCGATTTCTTACTTTCTAATCTCGAGCAGTTCTGGCACTTGACGGGCTTCTATAATGCCACATGGGAGCACTTCGTCATGCTTGCCGTAGGTCTGTTCTTCATCTGGCTCGCCATAAAGAAAGACTTCGAACCGATGCTGCTCGTGCCTATAGGCTTCGGTATGCTCATAGGCAATATTCCGTTCAACGCCACTGCCGGACTTGAGATAGGCATCTACGAGGAAGGCTCTGTGCTCAACATCCTTTACAATGGTGTAAGCGCAGGCTGGTATCCTCCCCTTATCTTCCTTGGCATCGGTGCCATGACAGATTTCTCGGCTCTTATAGCCAATCCCAAGCTCATGCTCATAGGTGCAGCCGCCCAATTCGGTATCTTCGGTGCCTATATGGTGGCGCTGCTTCTCGGCTTCGCACCCGACCAGGCCGGTGCCATAGCTATTATCGGCGGCGCCGACGGCCCCACTGCCATATTCCTTTCGTCGAAACTCGCGCCCAACCTCATGGGTGCCATAGCAGTTTCGGCCTATTCATATATGGCACTCGTGCCGGTTATCCAGCCACCGTTGATGCGCCTGTTCACCACCAAGAAAGAGCGTCTGATAAAGATGCGTCCGGCCCGCGCCGTGTCGCAGAACGAGAAAATCATATTCCCCATCGTGGGTCTGCTTCTCACCTGCTTCGTGGTTCCTTCCGGTCTGCCTCTTCTCGGCATGCTGTTCTTCGGCAACCTGCTGCGTGAATGCGGTGTGTGCAACCGTCTGGCCAAAACAGCCAGCAATGCCCTCACCGACATTGTAACCATTCTTCTTGGTATGACTGTCGGTGCATCCACCCAGGCTTCAGAGTTCCTCACCGCCCAGACCATCGGCATTTTCGCACTCGGATTCATGGCATTCATCATAGCATCGTCGTCGGGCGTGCTGTTTGTGAAGCTGTTCAACCTTGTGCTTCCCGCCAACAAGAAAATCAATCCCCTCATTGGCAATGCCGGCGTTTCGGCTGTACCGATGTCGGCACGAATCTCCAACAACCTCGGTCTGGAGTATGATCCGTCCAACTATCTGCTCATGCACGCCATGGGTCCCAACGTAGCCGGTGTAATAGGCTCGGCTGTGGCTGCCGGTGTGCTTCTCGGATTCCTGGCCTGATCTGCCTGAAAAGAGAAATTACTACTCTACATTATTACTATTCAACCCTGCGGGGCGCATTTTTCAATAAAAAATGCGCCCCGTTTGTAAATGTAACACACTTGTAACCGGATTCCAAAAACCTAAATATTAACTTCGCGTTATTATATTGGGATTTGATTTTAAGCACTGTCGAAATGGCTTTGCATTTCCTCCTTACTTAACAAACACGACCTCACTATGATAACAGAAAAGGTGATTGACACCCTATACAAGACCTACAAAGACCGTCCGGCAAGCGCCGATGAACTTGATATCGCCCTGCTTTTTGAAAATCTGATGGACACTCACGAGATAGCAATTGACGATGAAGCACATCTGATTATAAACAGCATACCGGTAGGCTCTCCGTTCCACAGATTGTCGCTCAACCGCATCCATGCCATTGTGGAATTCGAAAATAAAATCGCCATAGTGCTGCACTCGTCCATAATATTTCTAAACAAGAAAGATTCAAGATCGCACATACACATCCGCCAGCATAAACCCTCGCTGATGGACAAATTATTCAACAGGCTGTCGCCAGATGCCTGAAATATCACCTATATTCCTGTAGAAAATTATACGCGGCTACTTTCCGGCAGCCGCTTTTTTCTGCCCCGCATCAAAATGATATCCCTCAGAGGTTATACGCTCTTTTCTGACATAGCGATGATTGAGCATATCCCTCTCCGGACGGTAAAACGGAGTTTCGATACCGCATAACCCCAACACAATCTGACCGAAATTGTCCATCATGCCGGGCGTTGACGCCGCCCGGCGCAAAGCAGCAGCCTTATCAGCATATCCGTCCATAAAAGAATCGGACATCCACACCATGAACGGAATCCGATATTGTCTGTCGAGCCACGACGAATCGCCGGGCGCAGGATTGTTACGCGACTTTATTTCACATAAATCCCACATATCTTCCCCATGATCCGAAAAATAAAACATCACCGTGGGACGTTCGCGCCAATGCTCGATTATTGCATAGAGAATTGAATCGTTGTACAATGTCGCATTATCGTAAGCGGCAATTTCGGCACGATGCTTATCTGTGAGCCAAGGTCGCTCCACAGTGATATCTGAAGCGCTGAAATGCGGCGGGCCGCTGTAACGTGACTTATAGGGAAAATGTTGCCCCCACAGATGATAGAATACAGCTCTCCGGCCGCCCTGCTCGCGCGGCGACAAAGAGCCATGCACATAGTCCAGAAACTCGCCGTCGAGGGGGAACATTTTATCTGATACGCCATCGTAAACATGCTCCATATTGACCGAAGCATACAGCATGCTACCCAGACCGATATTGAAGTTGGAATCGGCACACTGATTATCGTACCAGTATATATTCCAACCCGCTTTCTTCAACAGAACCGGAAAATACACGCTGTCATACCACTTTTCGCCGGCCGAAATATCGTTGAGGTTCATCATATTGCGAATGGATGGCGTGGTGAAATTGGCCGTTGACAACATATCTGAAAACACCACAAGCCTGCCCTGTTCCAATTCATCGGTAAGCCGGGGATTCACATCCAGATAGTAGCCATAAAGTGAGCAATGGGCTCTTATGAACGACTCACCGATGACCACAACCACATTAAAATCATTGCCTGAGGGGGACGCACACGGTACCTCCAGCGCCTCAAGTTGGGATTCAGACCACCGGTCGAAATCTGCCATCTGCAGTGTGACACTTTTATACAGATACACCATCTTTGACACCGGATCGCTGAACCGCATCTCCGTAGCCCTAATCAGATGCTGATTCTCCGGACTTACCCCTTCCCACAACTGAAAATCAGCATAGTTATCCATAAGGGCCATACGCAATATCGAGCTGAAATGCACACATCCGTAAATCAATACCGACAGCATAATGACAGCCGTCGCACACACCCCCACTCGGCAACGTGCAATCAGCAACAGCAACTTGCTGAAAAGGAAAGCCCCCGATGCCACTACCACAACCGTGGCAAGATAGACTAAAATGACTTTTACACAAAAGTATTGTGCCAGGAATCCCTTTATCTCATAGAGGTCAGTCTCCAATATCAGTGCCAGCGAAGATGGCACTACCGGCATGCCGGTAGCCGCTATCGAACCGACTTCCACTGCCGCCCACAGCGACATTATAGAAATCACAGTCCATTTCACCGCGTTCACAACCATACTGTGCTTTCTTACGGCATACAATATGGCACAGAACACATAAGCCAAGAACACGCTCTGCAACCCTGCATAAGCCAGAAAGCGGAATATTCGACCATGTTCCACCGCTACAAAACAAAGCGGAGTTATGGCTCCGAGCAGTACAACGGCAACAAAAAAGACGGAATTGGCGATAACCGGAGCCATAATGGCACGGCATATTACATTAAGTCGACGCATAATCTATATCAGAACTCACGCAAAGGCAATCATTGAAAATAAATAAAATCGGATACTTCACCCTTACGGGATGCTGTATCCGATTTATAGTACGTTAAAAAAACGCGCGGTGATATTTACGCACCTTTCACCTTGTCAACGATAGCCTTGAAAGCGGCGGGATTGTTGAGGGCGAGGTCAGCAAGCACCTTACGGTTGATTTCGATACCCGACTTGTGGATAAGGCCCATAAGTTTGGAGTAAGAAAGATCTTCCATACGTGCAGCAGCGTTGATACGCTGAATCCAAAGTGCACGGAAGTTGCGTTTTTTATCTTTGCGGTCACGATATGCATAGGTGAGACCTTTTTCCCAAGTGTTCTTGGCAACGGTCCACACATTGCGGCGGCAACCGAAATAACCACGGGTGAGTTTTAAGATTTTCTTTCTGCGAGCTCTTGAAGCTACATGATTTACTGATCTTGGCATTTTGATAAATGATTTTTGAAAGTTAGCGGCTAATGCTCTTGAGTGCTAAACATTCGGTTAGTAAAAATGAATATAAAATCACGAATTAAATGTGAGATATCGAGAAAGCCCGTGCTTACTTCATTCCCAGAAGGGACTTAACGCTGCTTTCGTCAACCTTGGCCACCAAAGAGAAATGAGTAAGGTTACGCTTTTGCTTTTTGGTTTTCTTGGTGAGAATGTGGCTCTTGAAAGCGTGTTTTCTCTTGATCTTTCCTGATCCGGTAAGGGCGAACCTCTTTTTGGCACCGGAATTAGTCTTAATCTTAGGCATTTGAGTTACTTTTAAAAATTTTAATTCGAGTTATATCTGAGATTGTCTCTCTTATTTCTTTTTAGGAGTGAGCATGATGGTCATGCGCTTGCCTTCAAGCACCGGCATCTGCTCGACTTTTCCATAGTCTTCCAGATCGTTGGCGAAACGGAGCAGAAGCACTTCACCCTGTTCCTTGAACAGGATTGAACGACCGCGGAAGAACACATAGGCTTTCACTTTCGCGCCTTCCTGCAGGAATCCCATTGCATGCTTGAGTTTGAAGTTATAGTCGTGGTCGTCGGTCTGGGGTCCGAACCTTATCTCCTTTACCACAACTTTAGTAGCTTTGGCTTTCTGTTCCTTCTGATGCTTTTTCTGCTGATAGAGGAATTTCTGGTAGTCGAGAATCTTGCATACCGGAGGCGCTGCATTGGGAGAAATCTCAATGAGGTCAAGACCGAGGTCGTCGGCAATACGTATAGCCTCCTGAATGGAATATACACCAGTTTCCACGTTATCACCTACCAGACGCACCTCGCGGGCACGTATACGGTCGTTGATAGCATACTGGTCTTTAGGGGCATTAGGCCCCCGGCGTTGCGGGCCATTGTTACGTCGCGGCCCGGGAATAAACGGTTTTTTCTCCATTCAGTGGGGTTATTGATTTATCATTTCTTCGACTTCTTTAGCCAAATTCGCTGCAAAGGTAGCAATTTTCATTGTACCTTTATCACCTTCGCCCTGTTTTCTTACAGAAATTTCTTCATTTTCTGCTTCTTTTTCACCGACAATGAGCAAATAAGGTATTCGCTTGAGTTCGTTGTCGCGAATTTTCTTACCGATTTTCTCATTGCGGTCGTCGACGATGGTGCGCACATCAGCGGCATTAAGTTCCGATGCCACACGATAAGCGTAGTCGTTGTACTTCTCGCTTATAGGGAGAACAACGGCCTGGTCGGGAGCCAACCAAAGCGGGAAGCGGCCGGCGGTGTGCTCAAGCAACACAGCCACGAAACGTTCCATCGAACCGAACGGAGCACGGTGTATCATCACCGGACGATGCTTCTGGTTATCAGAACCGGTATATTCGAGCTGGAAGCGTTCGGGAAGATTGTAGTCAACCTGGATGGTACCCAACTGCCAACGGCGGCCTATGGCATCCTTAACCATGAAATCGAGCTTAGGTCCATAGAATGCAGCTTCGCCGAGCTCTTTGCGGGCCTTGAGGCCTTTTTCCTCGCAGGCTTCTATAATGGCGTTCTCAGCGAGATGCCAGTTTTCATCGCTACCTATATATTTCTCCTTGTTATTGGGGTCGCGCAGTGAAATCTGTGCCTCGAAATTATCAAACTTGAGTGCCTTGAAGATATAGAATATAATATCCATCACCTTGAGGAATTCATCCTTAATCTGATCGGGGGCACAGTAAATATGGGCATCGTCCTGCGTAAATCCACGCACTCGGGTCAGGCCATGGAGCTCACCGCTCTGCTCGTAACGGTAAACGGTACCGAACTCGGCCAAACGCAATGGAAGGTCGCGGTAGCTGCGGGGCAAAGCACGGAATATCTCGCAGTGGTGCGGACAGTTCATCGGTTTGAGCAGATACTCCTCGCCCTCCTCCGGAGTGTGTATAGGCTGGAATGAATCTTTACCATACTTGGCATAGTGGCCTGAGGTAACGTAAAGGTTCTTGTTGCCGATATGCGGAGTGATTACCTGCTGGTAACCATATTGTTTCTGGATTTTGCGGAGGAACTGCTCGAGACGGTCGCGCAAAGCGGCTCCCTTAGGCAACCATAGAGGCAGACCTGCACCGACATTCTGTGAGAATGCAAAGAGTTCCATCTCCTTGCCGAGCTTGCGGTGGTCGCGTTTCTTGGCCTCCTCAATCACCTGCAGATATTCATCGAGCATTTTCTGCTTGGGGAAAGTTATGCCATATACACGTACGAGCTGATTGCGCTTCTCATCGCCACGCCAATAAGCTCCGGCAAGCGACATCACCTTTACAGCCTTGATAGGAGCGGTGTTGGGGATATGCGGACCACGGCAAAGGTCGGTGAACGAACCCTGTGTATAAGTGGTTATATGGCCATCCTCAAGTTCGCTTATAAGCTCACACTTATATTCCTCGCCACGGTCGCCGAACAGCTTGAGAGCGTCGTCCTTGCTGATATCGGCACGCACTATGGCCTGCTTCTCACGCGCGAGTTCCAGCATCTTTTTCTCGATTTTAGGGAAATCGGCAGCTGTGATGGTGTGTTCTCCGGGATCGATATCGTAATAGAAACCATTTTCAATAGCCGGACCGATACCGAACTTCACACCGGGATAGAGCTCCTGAAGAGCCTCGGCCAAAAGGTGAGCCGAACTGTGCCAGAAAGCATGCTTGCCTTCCGGATCGTCCCACTTGAACAATTTTATGCTTGCATCCTCATCGATGGGGCGGGTCAAGTCCCACTCCTGCTCGTTGACCGATGCAGCGAGCACATCCTGCGCCAAACGCGGACTGATACTTTCGGCTATCTGAAGCGGAGTTATTCCGCCTTCAAATTGCTTAACCGAACCGTCGGGAAATGTAATATTTATCATCGTATATCAAATTATTAATCATGCACGACACCCCGGCGCCGGACGCTCCGAGGCTAAAAGCTCCGCAAATTTAGCTTATTTATTTGATTCCCGCACAATTCGACACACATAAATACACTCATTTTCAAAACACACATAAAACACATGAAAAAATCCTATGGCAAAGATAGTATCAACACAACCCGACAATACTGTAAATTCACACTTTTGTATAAAAGCAACGATAAAATCGTGCGCAATCCCACCGAAAAACATCATGCAGCATCAATGCGCAGTGATTTTGAACACCACGGGGCGCGTGCCGTCGGGGCAGCACACTATCTTCGCGGCTTGCCCATCGGAATTCATGCACAGGTCCTTTTCAGAATTCCCGATTGCCGTTCTGACATACGGCTCCAGAACCCGCCAGGCCTTAGAGCAAAACTGCCGGTCGTCGGCCAACCGTGATATGTTGCCTGCCGTAACAGATATTTTCTGACCGACTTTAAAGCGGGGGCAACGTCCGGCCTCAGGATCGTCGAGATAACGGCATTGCAAATCGCTGTAGCATTCACAGCGCAACACCTCCACAGTGCAACCGCGACGCAAACCGCCATCCCTGGCCACTGCCGCCAACACCTTAGCCGGATTGACCAACATGGCCAATGCCGAGAATCCGGTTATCTTGAAAAATTGCCTACGGTCCATCAGATATATTCTTCTTATTTGCAAAAGTAATAATTTTCCGGAATGGATAAAATTATTACTTTTGTTAAAACTCTTGACATGAACCGACACATCGCAATAGGCTTTATTGCCGCAATAGCATCCACATGCCTGGCTGCAACCGACACCCCGACCATGGGATGGAGCTCGTGGAACACATACCGCGTCAACATATCCGACTCACTCATAATGCGACAGGCCGACGCACTGGTGAAAACAGGGCTCGACAGCGCAGGCTACAGATATATAAACATAGACGACGGTTATTTCGGCGGAAGAGACAGCGTCAGCGGACAGTTGAAGTTTCACCCGCAGCGTTTCCCCAATGGGCTGAAACCGGTGGTGGACCACATACATTCGCTCGGACTTAAAGCCGGAATATACAGCGACGCAGGCATGAATACATGCGGACATTTCTGGGACAAGGATTCTTTGGGGCAGAATGTGGGGCTTTACGGCCACGATGATACAGACTGTGCCATGATGTTCGGCGAGCTTGGCTTCGATTTCATAAAAGTGGATTTCTGCGGAGGCGATGCCAGGCAAAACCAACAGAAACTTGACCTTGACCCGGAGAAACGTTACCGCGAGATACGCGCGGCTATAGACCGCACCGGGCGCAAGGATGTGAGACTCAATGTGTGCCGATGGAACTATCCCGGCACATGGGTGAGCGAGGTGGCATCGTCGTGGCGCACCACCTCCGACATATCTTGCTCGTGGAATTCGATAAAAAGTATAATAAACGAGAATCTATATCTGTCGGCATACGCCGGCAACGGCAAATTCAACGACATGGACATGCTCGAGGTGGGACGTGGCCTTACGCCGGAGGAGGAGCAGACACATTTCGGAATGTGGTGCATGATGGCTTCCCCGCTGCTTATAGGGTGCGACCTTACTTCACTCAATGAACAGACCCTGTCGCTGCTGAAAAACCGTAATCTCATAGAACTCAACCAAGACCGCGCAGGGCAACAGGCATACGTGGCAAAGGCAGATATGGGCAGATATATACTTGTGCGCGACGTGGTGGCCCGCGATTCCGTGTGGAGGGCATTGGCATTTTACAACCCCACCGATTCGACCGCATGGATGGATATTGATTTTGCCGATATTCAGCTTGGAGGCAAAGTGAACGTCTTAGACCTGATTTCAGGCTCACAATCCGGGCCTATGTCAGATTCCATATCGGCCTGCGTGCCACCTCATGGAGTGAGGCTTTTCCGGCTGACAGGCGAAAAACGGCTTATGCGTACACGCTATGAGGCCGAAACAGCATTCATACCCACTTATCAGGAACTGGCGAATCCGATTGCCCTTAACACCGGCTACTACAAAGCCGACGGCACTTGCAGCGGAGGCATGATTGCCACACAGCTCGGAGGAGACCCCGACAACCGTCTTGAATGGAATGAGGTGATATGCCCTGAAGATGGACTCTACACCTTATATATAAAGTGTCTGTCGCCGGTACCGGAGTGCTCGGCTCCGGAGCGGCGGAAAATTCACATAAGCGTCAACGGCGAAACATCAAACGAGTTCACCGCCGAAGGCCATTGCGTAATTTTCCTGACCACAAAGATGCGAAAAGGCAAGAACCGGATAGTACTGTCGAATCCCGATGCTCCCATGCCCGACATCGACTACATGGACATATTCCCACAACACTGACTAAATTTGTAAATAATGAGATTCAAATCAAAGATAAGCTACAGTCTCGCGGCGCTGTTCGTGGCGTTGTTCATCGCAATAATAGCGATATACGTGATGATGGATGTGCGGTGGGCTCTTAAAATAATGATATTCCTACCCATACTCCCATCCATAGCATTAGTTGTCGACATATATCTGCATACATATTACACTATAGAGGGCGCCACCTTATATATTAAAGGTGGCGTGCTGGTCAATCTTAAAATTCCGATACGTAACATAACGGCCATCTCCCGCTCCGGTTCATGGCTTTCATCGCCGGCACTGTCCACCGACAGAATTAAAATCAGCTATAACAAACGCTCCTCAGTGCTCATATCGCCTGAGAGCACCGAGGAGTTCGTCAATATGCTGCTGACGGTCAATCCCGCCATAGCCGTGAATATCTGAACGGCTATTTATCGTCTTCGTTGTAGTCCGTCTCCATCAGATCGTGTTTCAATTCCTTGCTGTCCAATCCGGGCATTGCCACTCCGGTAGTGGCGGCAAGTGCTTTCATAGGGTTAAGCATGTGTTGCTTCTTGGCACGCAGATGCTTTTTGCGCTCGGTCTTTATGAAGTCGTGGTTACCGGGAATCGGCTCTATATTCTCCACGGCATTGACAAGGCCTGAAATCTCAAATCGGTATTCCCCACCATCGGTCTCAGCCTCCATTATCAGACCGGGAAGACCATAAAGCTGCCATGGCCCCTCCTGTACCGGGATTTCGGGAGCGAACCACGCTGTCCAGCGGCGACCATGATAATCGGCCACCGCCTGCTGGCATTCGTAGCCCATGACAGTCTTTATCGAATCGCCCATCTCCCACTGAATCTCGTCCATGGGGACTGTGTAGGTGAACTCCTCGGTGAAAATCATGTCGTAGACTGTCATCTCACCCTTGTCGGCATGTTTATACACCTGAAACAGCTGCCCTTTGGTGGGTATGTCGAGCTTTCCCTTGTCCAGATTTATGGATGTTATGGCTCCATTGGCTCCACGCTTTACAGCACCACCCTTCTCCATGGCCGACAACACCATGCCACGGTACATATCCTCCCCGCCTGGCTGCGCGCGGAGCGAATCGATGAACTGGGTCTTGATGTCGTAAAAACGCGACTCACCGTTGCCTATCTGAAGTATGAAATCGCTCGTGCGCGCTACGTCCTCACCCTTCATGCTCGTGGTGATGTAATGATAACGGTATTGCGCTTTCATCACCGATTTGGGATAATCGGCGGCAACTGCCACGGCAGCCACTGCGGCGCATAGAAACATGGACAACAATCTGATTTTCATTTTTTGATGTATATGGTTATTAAAAATTCGCGACCCCGCAGACTGCTCGACCGTTCCATTACCGACAGGGTGCCGTAAGTGGAATAGGAGTATGTCCGGTGATTCAATATATTGGTGACGGATGCCGTAAGATCTATCTTGCGGTTGATGGAATAGGTAAGATTGGCATCAACCATCACCATGTTCTTATAGCGGTGTGCCTCTATGGCATTACGATAATATTCGCCACTCGCGGTAAACCTCAGTTTGTCGACAGGTGTGGCTGTCAACGAGAAATAGTGTGAATAGTTGTCGGTATGACGGGTGGGCATATCGGTCATGGCAAGAGACATCCGGGCAAAATTGAAGCGGTATGACCAGTTGACATAATCCGATATCCGGCCGCTGATGCCGGGCGAGAGTGTCAAGGTGCGGCTACGGTAATCGACCGACTCACCCTGCGACAGCACATTGTTGTGGCTTGTGGCATACGAACCGCTCACACCTACCGTCCCGCCCATGAAATCGAGCGATTTATTTGCCGCCACATAGACATTGGTGCTCTGCGAACGGCTTGGCTGAGCGTGGTAGGAATAAATTATATAATCGCCCGCTATGGTCTGCGCGCTTCCATATTTTGATTTATTCCACGAGTGCAATGCCCGCATGTTGACAAACCATCCCTTGGCCGGATAGCGGTACTGATAGTTTAGCGACACCGACTGGCCGGAGGTTGAATAATAGTCGTCGACACCGGCCTGAAAAGTCCGGTAGTCTGACAATGTAAGATACTCGTGGATGTTATGAAGCGATGCCGGAGAGCGGCGAGCCGAACCATTAAGAGTAAGATCCATGCGAGGTGTGATTTTCCACCGCATGCTTAGCGACGGAGAGGCGAAAAGTTCCGTGCGGTTTTTCAGCCCCGCGCTGAAAAAATAAGTGTAGAAATTGAGCGGCACTTTCAGTGTCAGCTCTATGCGACGGTGATTCCATTCGAGCTTAGGCGATGCGAACACGCGGAAATAGTCGGTGGTGAGCGCACCATCGCCTGCGAGGCCGGGCATGTCGGTATCAGACACGCCAAAAAGTCCGGTGGTGAGACGGCGGAAATAACCGCCCAGCCCTGCTTCGAGCGACACGAGGAAACGTTTAACCACAAATCCATACGATGCACGTTCGTCTGTAAAAAACGCACGCTGGCCTATGCGCTGCCCGTATATATCGCCGCTATTATCCACACTTAGCCGCTCGGGCATGGATTCCCAGCGGTTTATACTGGAAAATGTCACCAGATGTTTTCCACCATATCTCTTTATTATCTTAAGGCTGTTGGTCACGTCATGGCTTGGAGTGCGGGCTTCCTGAGTGTTGGTCAAGGAGCCGGAAGTGGCAAGGGTAAGGTCGTTCCAACCGAGATTGAAGCTGAGTGTATTGTTGAGAAAGTATGTTTTCTCGTTGACCTCGTAGCTAAACATGCCTGTCAGGGCATTGTAATGCTCCAACGAGTTTTTACGCTCGGAAATAACCCTGTCGCCCGACTCGAGAAAATATGTGGTGGTGGCCGACGACAATGCTGTTGTGCGGTCGTTGACATAATCAATCTGCGCCTTGAACTCGCCTCCCCACTTGTTTTTCCACAGATGGCTCGACGAAAACAGCCACGAGCGGTTCATCAATGTGCGGCTGCGTTTCAAGCCGGGCACTGATGGCGTGGCGAGACTGAGATAACCCTGCAAGTCATCGCCGCTGCCCACCGCGCTGAAATTCATGAGCTGTGCATTCAGACTGCTGCCGGTGTTGTCGGCGCCTGCGGTGGTAAGCATCTGATATCGTCCTGAAAGCATCATGGCAAACAGATCGCCTTTCCACAAGGCGCCTTCCGGCTGCATGGAATATCCGCCGCCGAAATTGCCGTGGGCCACCAAAGTGGCTTTGGCACGCGACTTCATTTTCAAATTTATAGCGGCCTGGTCGGAGAAACTCAATCCTCGCAACACCTGCATGGGCTGATGGTTCTCGAGCACTTCCACCGACCCCACATCGGTATGGTCGATGTTTTTCGTGGCCAGGCCATATTTGCCTCCGAGCAAATCATTGCCCTCGATATAGAATTTGTTTATATCCGTACCCTGATACTGTATACGTCCACTTTTATCCACCTCCACTCCGGGCATGCGGTTAAGTACATCGCCAATGTTGCGGTCCTGTTTCTGAGAAAACGATGCGACATCGTAAGTAACCGTATCGCCATTCTCACGTATCCGGGCTGCGGTCACCGCCACCTCCTTAAGGGTTGTGGTCTTAGGCGAGAGGATGATTTCAACTTTCGACACGGCGGTGTCGACCGGCATTGATTTCTTAGCATATCCTATCATTGACACCTCAAGGGTCACAGCATCGGCAGGCACTGTCTTCAACACGAACGTGCCCTCTTTCGACGTGGATGTAAAGCGTTTTATCTTACCCTTGGCATCGAGCAACTTCACACTTGCTCCCGGCACAGCTCCCCCATCTATCGAATCGGTCACCGTGCCCGACAAGACAATCCGCCCGGCTGCAACCGGTGCACATCCCGCCAGTATCAATATCGCTGCAAGTAAACGAAGTAACATGTGTAAATTTTTCAACATGCAAATTAAGTATAAAAATTCCACATCCCGACACTAACGCACCCATTTTCACCCCCCCCCATCATTTAACTATATTTAACATCATACAATCATATTTCAAATCCATCGCCAAAGATAAAATTATGAAGTAGCTGAACTTCTTTCTGCCGCAGCCATGCCTGTAATCCTGTTACGATGGCAACACATGAGTTAAAACAGACCATGGTGGCAACGCGGAATCAGCGTGCGGCGGCTTTTGAGGTCTGCACGTCGGCATCGCCATCGATAAGGCGTGTGGCACGGCGTTTTTGCTTACCCCATTGCAGATTGTAACTGATTTTGAGCACCGGCATTTTTTCAATGTTCTTGCCACGCATGGTGTACTTATTGGAATTATACTCGCTCAACAGTTGCGAGCCGTAACTGTAGCGGGCAAAAGGCATGAGCATACCGGCCATGAACTGAAATGGGCCATGCTGGTATTGTAGTGCGACGACACCTATCTTTTCGCCATGTTCGATGGTCTCGCCCCATAACTCCCCTCCTCGGTTCTCATATTGAAAGAGGAGTGTCCAGTTCCAGTGCATGGCCATGAGAGTGACATCGCCGCTCCATCCATTGTAGATATGGGTATAGCCACGACCATTGGATTTCTGATGCGAGAAGCGCAACGAACCTTCAACATTGAGCCATCCGGGCACTATGACCACCTGCGGCGACAGGGTAATCTCCCAACGGGTGAAAGCACCGCCATTGTCGTAGGAGGTGACGAGCTTGTCGCCATGCCACTGCATGAACGGAGTAACTGCATCGACACTTCTGCCCCAACGGGCGTAGAGGGAACCTTCGATACGGGGGAATGAATAATTGTAGTAAGCCGACACGCGATAGTTAGCGTACGGACGGAGATTGGGATTGCCTACCCGATACTGAAAGCCATCGATCTGCTGCGGAACGGCATTGGTCTGACTCAATGTGGGTGCGGTGGTCCAGGTCTGGAAATACATGCGGTAGTGCGCTGCGTCGCAGAAACGGTAGGATGCGGTGAAGCGTGGACGCCATGACCATGTGTGGCTGGAAGTGCCGCTTTCGTGAGAGGCGATGTCGATGAACTGCGCCCCCATGCCGCCGGTAAGGTTGACGCGGCCTACGCGCTGGAAGTATTCGCCAAAGATATATATGCGGTCTTGTGTCTGATGGAATACGGCGTTGCCGAGATTGCGGTATGTGGAACGGTTGCGGTTGGCCGAATAGCTTGCCCCGGCTGTGAACTTGGAACGATTCCACTGCTTGATGTAGTTTATTTCGGCCCGGTAAGCCTGATTATGGTCACGTATATCCGTGGATACGTCGGTAAGCTTCATGCCCTGACCGGGGATGCGTTCGAGATAGCGGTGTAGATTGTCACCCGCAACGTAGCTCATGGAAGCGCTTGCCACAAGTGTCTGTTTGCGCGGTAGTTTGCGCTCGAAATAGGCACTTGCCCACGGAGTGGTACTCTGTGACATAGAATAGTCCGTAAGAGCGATATCATCGGAACCGTCGCTGAGTGACATCAATCCATGATAGCAAGTGCCGTTGTTCATGTCACGCGTGAATCCGGCACCAATCCACACGGTGGCCTTGTCGGGGTCGATGTAGGAGTAGCCCACGGAGGGGGTTATGAAATCACCGCTTACGTATCCGCCAAGCGGCTTTTCATCGCGGGTGAGCGATGAGCCGTCGGCATAGGTGAAGCGCTCGCTGTATTCGCGGTACATGTCGAGTTTATGCGAGAGCTTGCCGTAAGCGCCGAGCGTGAACTGCGACTTTCCGAAATTGAGCTGTAGGTCGGCATTGTAATTGCCCCACGGCTGTGTGAGCGCCTGCATGGCCGAGAGCATCACGGCACCGCCGCTGTCGGGGTTGGAAACGATGAAATTGATTACCGCCACAGCATCGCCGTAACGCAACCCGGGATTCTCAATATACTCCACGCGTTTGACCGACTGCGGCAATATGGCCTTGACCTGTGCAATAGTGGCTTCGTGGCCGTTGATGCGCAACTGAACATCCTGTCCGGCGGTGCGTATGGTCTCCATAACGGTGTTGACCGAAAGCGACGGTATGAGCATGTTGCCGAGCAGTGTCATGGCATTGGTGGACTGCTCCACGGCAGAAGCTGCGGGGTAGTACACGTCCATATCGGGGCGTCGGATAACTTTGGCTGCTTGCACAACCACTTCCTGTAATTGAATGTCGGTAGATACGGAATCGGCCGGAGCCTGTGCTGAGGTACTTACTATAGATGAAACGGCGGTCGCAGTGACCAATAGGAAACGGAAGGTTGGTATCATGTCTTATTACGATTATTTACACCCCTTAGACGAATAGCGGATTAATTTGGTTACAAACGGGCAATTTTTTTGCGTAGCGGGGCAGTGTTAAAAGTGTATTTATTTCGCAGTGCGATGGATGGGACAAGCAACCTTTTGGAGAGATACATTGTTGTAATACTGAAACAATCTATAAAACGCTTGTTTGAAATTTCTTAATTACTAATTACTCTTTTATTATCTAAATTATGAATACAGCTCCTCTTCAAGGAATCAAGGTAGTGGACTTCACCGCCGTACAATCAGGCCCCTCATGTACACAAATGCTCGCATGGCTCGGTGCCGAGGTAATCAAAATCGAACGTCCCGGCTCAGGCGATGCGACCCGTAAGGAACTCCAGTTCCTCCCCGACGAACCAAGCTACTACTTCCTCCAGCTCAACAGCGACAAGAAGTCGCTCACTCTCGATGCCGCCACACCCGACGGAAAAGAAATATTGACCAAACTTATAAAAGAAGCCGATATATTTGTTGAGAATCTCCACCCGGGAGCCATGGACAAGCTTGGATTCAGCTGGGAAGTGGTTCATCAACTGAATCCACGCTGTATCTACGGTACCATCAAGGGATTCCCGCTCTCGTCAAAATTCAAGGACCTTAAAGCATACGAGCCTATAGCCCAGGTTACATCAGGCGCCGCATCAACCACCGGATGGTGGGAAGGCCCCGACAATGTGCCGACACAAAGCGGCGCGGCTCTCGGCGACTCCAACTCAGGCATGCACCTGCTCATCGGTCTGCTTGCTGCACTCATGCAGCGCGAACGCACCGGCGAGGGTTCCTATGTATATCAGTCGATGCACAACGCTTCGCTGAATCTTTGCCGTATAAAGACCCGCGACCAGCTCACACTCGACCGCATAGGCTACCTCACCCAGTTCCCGCAGTATCCTAACGAAAAGTTTGCCGACTACGTACCGCGTTCGGGCAACCAGGAGGGTTCAGGTGTGCTTGGCTGGACTTATAAATGTAAAAACTGGGCCACAGACCCCAACGATTATGTATACGTGATTCTCCAGCGCGATGCCAAGAGCTTCGAGAAAGCATGTAAGGCTCTCGGATTCGAGGACTGGCTCACCAATCCCGACTTCAACACCGCCGATGCACGCGACCGCAACAAGCAGGCGATATACAAACGTATCGAAGCATGGACAATAACCAAGGATAAATATGAGGTAACCGAACTTCTTTCGGCCGCAGCCGTGCCTGTGGGTCCGGTAATTTCCACCAAGGAGCTTATGAACGACCAGTCGCTCTACGATGGCAACACATTGGTTAAAATAAACCAGGGTGGCAAGATAGGTGAATTTGTCACTGTCGGCTGTCCCTTCACCATATCCAACTATCAACCTACCTACGGCCCATGTCCTACTCTTGGTGGCAACACTACCGAAGTGCTCTCTTCACTCGGATATACCGCCGAACAGATTGCCTCTTTCGCCAAGAACGGAACAACAGCTCCCCTTGCCGACGGACAGATGTAATCCCAAAGCATCCACTATCTCTCTATATATATCCGAACCGGCCGGCGCTATTCCGGCAATTCACTGACGGACAGATTGCACCGGCCGGTTCATTTTTAATCCATATCACCTATTTATTTACATAGATTATATCATGTCTACAACAAATACCACCCCCGCCACACCTCAAACCGCACCGCAATATCCGGAGCAGGTTACAGGTATGTATATATTGGCCAAGGCCTTGAAAAACATCGGTATCGATACAATGTACGGCCTTGTGGGCATTCCTGTTACAGAATTTGCCTACCTGGCTCAGATGGAGGGCATACGGTTTGTCGGTTTCCGCCACGAACAGCAGGCCGGTATGGCTGCCGCAACCCACGGATTTCTCACTAAGAAACCGGGCGTGCTGCTTACCGTGTCGTCACTCGGATTTATGAACGGTCTTACCGCCACCGCTAATGCCACCGTCAACTGTTACCCGATGATTCAGATTTCTGGTTCAAGCGTGCGCGAACCGATAGACCTCGATCAGGGCACCTACGAAGGACTTGATCAGCTCAACGTAGCCAAAGGCCTTGTAAAAGCTGCCTATCGCGTGAATAAACCCGAGGATATCCCGACAGCGGTGACCCGCGCATACCGCGCTGCCATATCTGGACGGCCCGGTGGTGTATATCTTGACGTGACAACTCCCTGTCTCGGTGCGGTAATGGACAAAGCTGATGCCGACAAGCTGTTCTTCCAGCCCGTAGATCCATGTCCGGCAATGATTCCTTCGGATGAATCGGTGGAACGTGCCGTGCAGTTGCTCGCCTCCGCAAAACGCCCTGCCATACTTCTCGGTAAAGGCGCCGCTTACGCTCAGGTCGACGACAAAATAAAGCAACTTGTCGAATCGACAGGCATACCTTTCTATCCGATGTCTATGGCCAAAGGATTATTGCCCGACAATCACCCGCTGAGTGCAATCTCCGCTCGAAGCACAATCATGGAGCAGGCCGATGTGGTGATGCTTATCGGAGCACGCCTCAACTGGTTACTCTCCCGTGGACATGGCAAATGGAATCCCGACGGCAAGTTCATACAACTTGAGATTGATCCGAAAGAGATTGACTGCAACCGTCCGATTGCCGCACCGGTGGTAGGCGATATAGAAAGCTCGCTCGATGCCATTCTCGCAAAACTCAAAGATGTCAAGATGAGCATGGATCCCGCATGGGTATCGGGCATTCAGGCTGAAAGCAAGGTCAAAAACGCCAAGTTCCTCGAACGCCTGCAACCGCAGACCGTTCCTATGACACATTGGAGCGCGCTCGGTTCTGTAAAAAAGGTGCTTGAGGCCAATCCCGACGTGATATTGATAAATGAAGGTGCCAACACTCTCGATGACACCCGCGATTCTGTTGACATGTTCCTGCCTCGTCACCGCATAGACTGCGCCACATGGGCCATTATGGGCATGGGCATGGGCTCGATGATTGGAGCCGCGGTAGCCACCGGCAAAAGCGTAGTGGCAGTGGAAGGCGACAGTGCCTTCGGCTTCTCCGGCATGGATTTCAGCACAGCCTGCCGGTTCAATCTGCCTGTTACAGTAGTGATTTTCAACAATGGAGGTATCTATAACGGTATCGGTGTAAACCCGAGCGACAACGGCGACCCTGCCCCGACCACCCTCGATGTGAAGGCTCGTTACGATAAACTCGGCGACGCATTCGGTGCCCAGACCTATTATGTAACCACACCGGCTGAACTATTCACAGCACTTACCGAAGCGATAGCTTCGAAGAAACCCTGTCTGATTGATGTACAGCTCGCTGCCGATTCCGGCAAGGAAAGCGGTCACATAGGTTTCCTCAATCCCGCCACGCTGATTCCGTTCACAGTCTAAACCCCGCAACGAGGTTTACGATGTGCAACTACAACTAACCTCTCTCCTCTTAATCCCTTTTTCTAACCTATATTCTCTACAGATATGTTACACATTATTCTATACGCCATCGTACCTATCGTGGTAATCATGCTGGCCGGATTCATATCGGGAAAGAAAGGTGTGTTCAGCGGCGATGATGCCAAGAAATTCAATAAAGTGGTTCTTGACTTCGCGTTACCGGCAGCCTTGTTTGTCTCCATAGTTCAATCGACACGCGAAATGCTTTATCACGACTTGAAGCTGTCCATAATATCACTGGTAGTAATCATGGCGTGCTTCATGCTGGTATATTTCATTTTTGCAAAGTGCTTCAAGGGCAATACGGGCGCCGACGGTGCCATAGCGGCCCTCATCAATGGCTCTCCTACCATAGGCTTCCTCGGATTTGCTGTGCTTGAACCTATTTTCGGCACAACTCCGGCAGTAGCTCTTGTGGTGGCCATTGTAGGCATCGTGGTAAACGCAGTAGGCATACCGGTAGGACTATCGCTGCTTAATGCGTCGCTCGAAAAGCAAGGCACAGCACGAACCGGCAAAAAGGAAAGCGCGTGGGTTCCTGTAATCAACGCCTTGAAACAACCGGTGGCATGGGCCCCTATCTTAGCCGTGATATGGGTACTTGCAGGCATACCATGGCCGGAATATCTCAGTCCGTCGTTTGACCTTATGGCCAAAGCCAATGCGTCTATGGCTGTTTTCTCAGCCGGTATAACCCTATCGGCAATCCAGTTCAAAATCAATTGGCAAGGCATACTCGGCAGCATACTGAAACTTATAGTCATGCCGGCTGCCGCACTGATCATAGGCCTGTTGTTCCACATGGATCCGCTTAATCTGAAAATGCTCGTGGTGGCATGTGCCCTTCCCCCGGCATTCTCCGGCATTATAATCGCCGACGAATACGACACTTATGTAGCTACCGGAACGTCATCGCTTACCCTCAGCGTAATATTGTTCATCGGATTCTGTCCTCTCTGGATATGGATTACCGACCTGGCATTGAATGCATTCTAACATTTGAATTTTAACCATAGACAAATCCCGCCGTGGATAGGCAGAAGTTGACTCCATGGCGGGATTTCACACACCGCAAAACATGTCTGCACCGAACCGAACACAAGTGATGGACGGCTGCACAGCAGCCGCACATGTGGCCTACGCACTGAGCGAGGTCGCGACCATTTATCCTATAACACCCATTGCATCCATGGGCGACACCGCCGGGAAATGGACACTTGCTGGCCGCAAGAATCTGTTCGGCACCCCCCTCTCCATCAAAGAGATGGAAAGTGAACTCGGTGCTGCCGGTGCTACCCATGGAGCACTTTCGGCCGGAGCATTCGCAACTACGTTCACAGCCTCGCAGGGGCTTATGCTGATGATTCCCAACATGTACAAGATTGCGGGTGAACTTCTCCCCGGGGTGTTTCATGTAGGCACACGGTCACTGGCAACCCATGCCCTGTCAATATTCGGCGACCATCAGGACATAATGGCATGTCGCGCCACAGGATTCACTTTTATTGCATCGGCTTCTGTCCAGGAAACCATGGATCTTGCTTTGGTTGCCCACGTAGCAGCCATCGAGGGGTCGCTCCCTGTAGTGCATTTCTTTGACGGATGGCGGACTTCCAATGAGCTGGCATCAATTGACGTTATTCCATACGAATTGATGCGTCCACTTGTCAATTGGGACAAGGTTAAGGCGTTTCGCGACAGGGCTATGAATCCGGAGCACCCCGAACTTAGAGGTTCGGCACAGAACTCCGATGTTTATTTCCAGAACCGTGAGGCTGCGAATATTTTTTACAATGCCTTCCCGGAAATCGTACAACAGACCATGGATAAAGTGGCTGCCATAACCGGTCGCCAATATCATCTTGTGGATTACCACGGTGCTGCCGATGCTACCGATGTGATAGTAACAATGGGATCATCAGGCGAAGTTGTGGAGGAAACCGTCGATTATCTTAATGAAAATGGCTACAAAACAGGGGTGATAAAAATTCGCCTTTACCGTCCCTTCCCTACCGAAGCTCTGCTTAAGGCACTTCCCGACACTGTAAAGCGGATAGCCGTACTCGACCGCACAAAAGAGCCGGGCGCACCGGGAGAACCCTTATATCTCGACGTGGCGTCGGCCATACTCTCGGCTGGTCGGGACATAAAAGTGATAGGAGGCCGCTACGGGCTGTCGAGCAAGGAATTCAATCCATTGATGGCCAAAGCTGTGTTCGATGAATTGCAATCCACATCGCCCCGCCACGGCTTCACCGTTGGTATTACCGACGATGTCACCGGCTTGTCGCTGGACTTATCTGGTTCTCATTTCATAGATACCGCTCCCGAAACCATACAAAGTATATTTTACGGAATGGGGAGCGACGGCACAGTGGGAGCGACAAAACAGACCGCATCCATAATATCTGAAGCAGCCGGGCTCCACACTCAGGCTTTTTTCAATTATTCGGCAAAGAAATCGGGTGGCTACACAATATCCCAACTCCGATTCTCGCCCAATCCGATACGCGCGGGATACTCGATAATCGAAGCCGATTATATCGGATGCAACAAGGATGTGTATGTGCGCCGTTTCGAACTGCTCGACAAAATAAAGGATAATGGAATTTTCGTACTGAACTCATCGTGGACCGCCGACGACATGGAATCTCGCCTCCCTGCATCTCTGCGCAGGAAGATTGCAGAACGACATGTCAGGTTCTACAACATAGATGCCCGCGCTCTTGCCAGGAAATCGGGACTCGGCGTACGGATAAACACTATAATGGCTACCGTGTTCATGTATCTGATGAAGGATACCTTACCCTTCGACAAATGCTTGGACCAATACAAACAGACTGTCACCGATACATACATGCACGAAGGCGGCGATGTGGTGAAACGCAATATCGCAGCTATGGAAAGTGCCGTGACAGAAATTAAAGAAATACAATATCCCGCATCATGGGCCGTGGCAACCGATAGCGCCACCACGGTCAGCGATGACATACCGGCATTTATAAAGGATGTGGCCGAGCCATGTCTGAAATTGTTGGGTAATAATCTGCCGGTATCAGCTTTCAGTCCCGACGGGACTATGCCTATGGGTACCACGGCCTATGAAAAGCGGCGTATTGCTGATTTTATACCTCAATGGACTGCACAGAAATGTGTGCAATGTACGGAATGCTCCCTTGTGTGCGCACACGCGGCCATACGACCATTTCTCCTTTCGCAGGAAGAAACGGCAAAAGCGCCCGACAGCCTTGTATCCGTGCCGGCACATGGCGGTGACAAACTCCGACCCTACCGTTACCGCATACAAGTATATCCTGAAGATTGCACCGGATGTGGCTCCTGTGCCACTATCTGTCCGGGCAAAGCACTCGATATGGTGCCTGCCGAAACGATAATGGACCAACAGATACCATTGCTCGATTATATCCAACGGAATGTCACCATCAAAGACAATCTGTTGCCGCGCACCTCCATCAACGGCTCTCAGTTCCACCAACCTCTGCTGCAATTCTCAGGAGCCTGCGGCGGATGCGGAGAAACACCCTATATAAAACTCCTCACTCAGCTTTTCGGCGAACGCATGCTGATAGCCAACGCCACCGGCTGCAGCTCGATATGGGGAGCCAACTTCCCAAGCAACGCATACTGTACCGACCGGCATGGACACGGCCCTGCATGGGGAAATTCACTGTTTGAGGACAATGCGGAATATGGCTACGGCATGGCATGTGCCATAGACACAAGGAGAAGCAGATTGCGCTCCATTGCCGAATCATTGGCCGGCGACAGCGCAATGCCCGATAATGTAACCTCAGCGGCGGCAGCGTGGGTGTCGGCATTCAACGACCCTATAAAATCGGCCGAGACAGGCAAGAGCTTAGTTGAGACATTAAAAAGCCAACAGGATATAGCTGAGAAGTACCGTGAAATAATAGACCGTTCCGACCTGCTTACTAAAAAATCCATCTGGGCGGTTGGCGGCGACGGATGGGCCTACGACATTGGATTTGCCGGTTTAGACCATGTATTGGCACAGAACATCGACATCAACATACTTGTGATGGATACCGAATGTTATTCCAATACTGGCGGACAGACATCAAAAGCCACTCCGCTTGGTGCCGTGATGAAATATGCTGCCGATGGCAAACGGACTTATAAGAAGGATCTCGGACGAATGATGATGACCTACGGCAACATCTACGTTGCCTCAATATCGCTCGGCGCCGATTACATGCAGGCCATCAAAGCTCTTGCCGAAGCTGAGGCTTATCCAGGCCCATCGATAGTGATAGCCTATTGCCCCTGTATCAACCATGGCATACGCGCAGGCATGAGCCATGCCATTGTGGAAGAAAAACTCGCTGTAAAAGCCGGATATTGGCCACTCTACCGATTTAATCCGGCGCTGACAGCCGACGGACAGAATCCGCTCATCGTGGACTCCCCGGCTCCCGATGGCTCGCTTATCCCATTCATTAACGGAGAGGATCGATACGCCGACCTCAGGATGGTCGACCCCAAGGAAGCCGACATACTGCAACCCGCGCTCCGCTCACGCCTAAACAAAATATACTCCATCATAACATCGCATAGCCGGCAGAATATTTTCTGAAACAAAAAACTCCGGCTGAAGTGATGTCAGGCATTGACACATCCTCAGCCGGAGCTTTATTCTACCGCTCCGTAACATTCGGCGGATAATCAGTCACCCGGTGGCTAATAATAGTCAACAAAACCAACTGTTGATAACCCACGCTTGTCTGACACAAAAAATAGGCCGCCTCGTAGTGAAGCGACCTAATGTCAGGTGAAACAACCTATTGTCAATAGTTATTCTTTTTACGTTCGAAATATCCACGTTCCTTACCGCAAACAGGACATTTTCCGGGAGCCGATTTGCCACGATGGATATATCCGCATTCACGGCACTGCCAGATTTCCTCCTCATCGTCTGAGAACACAGTTCCCGATTCAACGCGCTCGAGAAGTTTCAGATAGCGCTCCTCATGCCCTTGCTCTACCGATGCAACAAGTTTGAAATGATTGGCGATACGGGGAAACCCTTCCTCTTTCGCCACACGTGCGAATTCAAGATACATATCGGCCCATTCCTCATGCTCTCCGGCAGCTGCCTCACGGAGATTACGTGCGGTATCGCCTACCGGACCCGCCGGATAAGAGGCTGTGATTTCAAGCATGCCCTCATCAAGGAAGCTGAAAAAGCCTTTTGCATGGCTGTATTCCTGTTCAGCTGTTTCCAAGAATATTGCAGCTATCTGTTCGTAACCTTCATTCTTAGCCACTTCAGCAAAAATGGTGTAACGGCCACGGGCTTGCGATTCCCCGGCAAACGACTTAAGCAGATTTTTTTCGGTCTGCGTACCTTTTATACTTTTTTCGCTCATAAAATTTATAGTTTTAACTACACATTACAACATAGCAAACATGTCAATTGTTCTCCCGGCATGCCGTTTTTTAGAACCATTCAGTAAAAAATAGTTACTTTTGCATACTGATACACCTATATAATATATATGAACCCACCACGCCCTATCGAACTGCTCGCCCCGGCACGTAATGCCGAAATCGCCATCGAAGCCATAAAACACGGTGCTGACGCCATATACATGGGAGCCGTGAGCCATGGCGCGAGGTCGGCCGCCGGCAACAGCATCTCCGACATTGCCCGCGTAGTGGAATATGCCCACCGATATCTGGTCAAGGTATATGTTACTGTCAATACAATAGTATACAATCACGAAACCGAATCCGTGCGTCGTCTCATCCACGAATTGTATCATGCAGGAGTTGACGCACTCATTGTTCAGGACATGTCCATACTTCGCATGGACATTCCCCCCATCTCTCTCCATGCGAGCACCCAATGCGACATCCGTACGGTGGCAAAAGCCGAATTTCTTGCCCGTGCCGGATTTTCCCAACTGGTGCTGGCACGCGAGCTCAGTCTTGAAGAGATGGCAGAGATACACAGCCGCGTGGATGTGCCGCTGGAAGCTTTTGTCCATGGTGCGTTGTGCGTGAGCTACAGTGGCGACTGTCAGGCTGGCTACGCCACCATGGGGCGTAGTGCCAACCGGGGAGAATGTCCGCAGATATGCCGCCACAAATTCGACCTTACCGATGCTTCGGGTAAAAAACTTATTGAGGGAAAACATCTGTTGTCGTTGCGCGATCTCAACCGCTCGGCCCACCTCGAAGCAATGATGAAGGCAGGAATCTCATCCTTCAAGATAGAGGGGCGCCTAAAGGATGCCGCATACGTAAAAAATGTGGTTGCCGCCTACCGACAGCTTATCGATGGAATTATAGATGCCAATCCAGAACTGTACCGCCGCGCCTCCATAGGGCATACCTCATTGTCGTTCACACCCGACCTCGACAAGAGCTTCAACCGCGGATACACCGATTATTTCACATCCGGCCCACGTCCGACGGTAAAAATGGCATCCATCGACACTCCTAAATGGATTGGCCAACCGGTTGGGAAAGTAATATCGTCCTCACACCGGGGCGTGAAAGTGCGACTTTCAACTCCGGTGGCCAATGGCGACGGACTCGGATACTTCAACGACATGCACCTTTTCCAGGGATTCCGGGTGAACCGCATAGATAACGACATCATACACCCTGTGCAACCGCTTGCAATCACGCCCGGCACAACCCTCTACCGCAACCACGACCATATCCACAGCGGCATGATGGAGTCGGACACCGCTCGACGCACAATCGACATCAGCTTCATGCTGCGTCCCATTCCCCATGGGGCAGCTCTTGACATATCTGACTGCCATGGACATAGTGCATCGGTATCCATTGCAATCGATATGGACAAAGCCCGCACACCTCAGAACGATGCGCGACGCGATGTCCTGACAAAAACCGGCGACACCATATATTCGGTCAAGTCCATTTCCGACACTCTCGGACAAGTGTTCATTCCCAAATCCACACTTGCGTCACTGCGTCGCGAAGCAATCTCAGCATTGGAAAAATCAATCCGGGCATCGTATAGCTACGACTACCGCCGTAAAGAAGATAAATCAGCGGTATTGCCAAGCGCCCAACTCACATACCACGACAACATAGCCAACGGCATAGCCGGGACATTCTACCGCGACCATGGCGCACAATCCATAGCCCCCGCCATTGAAACATCTTCTGAAAAACCGGAAAGCGGCAGGTGCGTGATGACCACCCGATATTGCCTGCGACGTGAGATGAACCGATGCCGGCGCACTCCTGAAGGAGCACTGTGGCCCGACGAACTCTACCTGCAGTCAGGTCCAATGAAACTACGTCTTACTTTCGACTGCACCAACTGCCGCATGCACGTGCACACCACAAAATAGTTTTTATTGGCGATTTTTCAGTTTTTATGCTAACTTTGCCACATAATGTTCATATTGTTATCAGAAACATGAAAAAGGATAGAATTCTTGTAACCGGCGGCACCGGATACATCGGCTCGCACACAGTGGTCGAGCTGCAGAACGCCGGTTATCCGGTAGTGATAATCGACAATCTCTCCAACTCAAGCCGCGATGTGCTCGACGGCATCGAACGCATCACCGGACAGCGTCCCGATTTTGTGGAGGCAGACTGCACCGATATCAATGCGCTGAAAAAACTTTTCTCCGATTATCCCGGCATAAAAGGCATCATCAACTTCGCGGCAAGCAAAGCCGTGGGCGAATCTGTGCAGAAACCTATCCTTTACTATCGTAACAACCTCAACACATTGCTCAACCTTCTCGACCTTATGACGCCGAATGATGTGAAAGGCATTGTGTTCTCATCATCGTGCACAGTCTACGGCGAGCCCGACGAAAATCCGGTCACCGAACAGTCGCCCATAAAGAAAGCTACATCGCCCTACGGCAACACTAAGCAGATATCGGAAGAGATAATCACCGATGTAATCAACTCAGGTGCGCCGTTCAAGAGCGTGATTCTCCGTTATTTCAACCCCGTAGGAGCCCATCCATCGGCAGAAATCGGAGAGCTGCCCAACGGTGTACCTCAGAATCTCATCCCATATCTCACACAGACCGCAATGGGCATACGCAAGGAGCTCAGCGTGTTTGGCGATGACTACGACACCCCCGACGGTTCTTGCATACGCGACTACATCAATGTGGTTGACCTCGCGAAAGCACATGTCATTGCCGTGCAGCGCATGCTTGAGGACAAGAGCGACGAACAGATTGAAATATTCAATCTCGGAACAGGCCGCGGAACATCTGTGCTCGAGCTCATCAACACGTTTGAAAGCGCAACCGGCGTTAAAGTTCCGCACAAGATTGTCGGACGCCGTGAAGGAGACATTGAGAAAGTATGGGCCAATCCAGAACATGCCAATAAAGTGCTCGGATGGACCGCCGGCTCAACTCTTGAGGACACCATGCGGTCGGCATGGGCATGGCAATGCAAGCTGCGTGAACGCGGCATAATGTAACGTCCGTCCGCGCCCATGAAATTTATCCGTCTGCTCATCACCTTCTGCGCCATGACCGTGCTTTTTCAGGTCAAGGCGCAGTCTGTTTGTCTCACTACGGCAACCGACACCATAGCGCCAGCCAAAGTGTCGCTGCTCACATGCGCCCCGGGCCGACAGATTTATGAACTCGAAGGCCACACCGGATTGAGGCTGCAATGGGAGGGAAACGACATGGTGGCCAACTGGGGTCTTTTCGACTTCAACTCACCAAATTTCGTTTACCGTTTCGTGAAAGGTGAAACAGATTATTGCGCCGGAATTTGCCCGACGCCATATTTCATACATCAATACGAATCAGACGGACGGCGCGTTACCGAACAGGCACTTGCCCTGACACCGGCACAAGCCATGGATGTGATATCGCTTGTGCTTGAGAATATAAAGCCTGAAAACCGTGTATACCGTTACAACTATGTGCTTGACAACTGCGCCACCCGACCGCTTGCCATAATAGAAAAAGCAATTGGCGACACAATCACCCTTGGCACAGATTCTTGCGCCACACGGCTCGCCAAAACATTCCGCGGAGTGATGCGGCATTACCACACCAATTATCCGTGGTATCAGTTTGGCATAGACCTCGCCCTCGGATACGGACTTGACAGGGCGATAACATCGCGCGAAGTGGCTTTCGCACCACGCTCACTGCAAATCATGGTTGAAGATGCCACTATTCCCGGTCCTGATGGAAAGCCCATTCCACTTGTCACCGAGACTTCAATATTGTCGCCCGGAGCGCCCGACGGCATACCTGACAGTGCCACCCCCTGGTATCTGACACCGCTTGCAGCCATGTGGACGCTATTTGCATTTGCCGCCATCATCACCATTTACGATTGGCGTCACCGCAAAGTCAGCCGATGGTTTGACACAATATTATATACGGCTTACGGCTTGACCGGATGTGTCATAGCCTTTCTGGTATTTGTTTCAGTTCACGAAGCCTCGTCGCCAAACCATCTGATTCTCTGGCTTAACCCATTGTTACTCATCATCCCGGTTAGCATCTGGTTATCGCGGCGTATCACACGCTATATTCTGATGATGAATCTCGTGGCCATTGCCATCTACGCATCAGCCTGCTGCTTCAGCGCCACATGGGTCAATGCAGCTTTCATTCCCATGATATTATGCGATACCATCCGCTCAATCAATTTCATATTAACCTCCAACCACATCAAAAGAAAATGACTGACAAACGGCTTTACTACCGATGGATTTACAGCATAATCGCTTCTCTTGCCACCACATTGGGAGCCACCGCGCAGACATCTGTGGAACGGCCGGCAATAGTGGTCGGAATTACGGTTGAAGGACTGTCTGATGAATATCTCGACATACTCCAACCATACTTCACTGAGGGCGGATTTAAAAAATTGATGCGCGCAGGTGCTTACCTTTCGTCAGTAGCTTATGGTCCCGGCATAGACCCTGCCGCCGCCACAGCAATGATATACACCGGGGCCTCCCCTATGGTCAACGGCATACCGGCGGCTCACATCTACAACGTTGAGACCAACACCACCCGCCACATTCTATACGACCCATCCAAGATGGGCAACTTCACCGACGAGACATACTCTCCGGTTGCAATCAAAGTGTCAACTCTTGCCGATGAAGTACGTGTGGACTCCGATGGCGATGGATATGTATATTCCGTAGCGCCACAACCTCATCAGGCCATAATTGCCGCCGGGCATGCCGCCAACGGAGCATACTGGCTGAACGGACACACCGGCAACTGGGCCACATCCACTTATTATCCCGAACTTAACCCGGCGGTGAACAACCGCAATTACCGCTCTCCACTGTCCTTGCGGATTGACACCATGCAATGGACCCCGGCCATACCGATGGAAGCATTTCCGCTTCTGTCGCGTAACCAACGGCGCAAACCTTTCAAGCACACATACCCCCGCAAACAGCTTGACAGCTACTCCAGATTCCGTTCGTCGGCCCTGGGCAATGCCGAAGTCACAGCGCTTGGACTTGACATAATAAACACATCCGGATTAGGAAAAGACGCGGCCATCGACATGCTGTCGCTCGCCTATTCGGTAGATCCCGCCGTTACATCCACCACCGGTTCCAAAGCTGAAACCATAGACTCATACATACGGCTCGACCGCGAGCTCGCCAAACTATTTGACGCGCTTGAGAAAACAGCCGGACGCAATGGCTACACCGTGTTCGTGGCAGGCATACCCTCGGCCACCCGCACACGTACCGATAATTCACGATGGCGAATACCTTCAGGCCAATTTTCAGTAAAAAAAGCCAACTCACTGCTCGACATGTACCTCATGGCTGTGCATGGCAATGGCGATTGGGTACTCGGATACTTTGACAAACAGTTCTACCTCAACCGCAAGCTGATAAAAGACCGCGGTCTGGATTTAGCTGCATTCCGCGGAGAGGTAGCCGATTTCCTCGCCCGCATGAGCGGAGTGAGTGGCGTACACACCATTGACGACATCATAGCATCGCGTGCCGGCGACTATCCACAGGCGCTGAAACGCAACACTTCAGTGCCACATGCAGGCGATGTGTTCATTGAGATAAACCCGGGTTGGGAAATAACCGACGATGGTTCCGGTTCATCACCAGTCACCGAACAGTCGGCACCCGCCATATATCCGGTGTTCCTTATGGGGCCACAGGTTGGCATATTGCGTATAGACACCCCCACCGATGCCCGCTCAATAGCCCCGACAGTAGCCAAGGCTTTGCACATTCGCTCGCCCAACGCGGCTTCGCTTCCGCCAGTTCAGCTATAATTCTCAATATCACAACACAACAAATACAACCAAACACAACACATGGACAAGGAACAACTCCTTTTATTGCTCGGAGGTGCCATTGCCCTCACTCCAAATACTGCCAAAGCCGCCGACCAGAAGCCAAACATATTATATATAATGTGCGACGATATGGGCTACGGCGACCTCGGTTGCTACGGACAACCGTATATATCCACCCCCAACATCGACTCATTGGCCAGACAGGGCATGCGCTTCACCCAAGCCTATGCCGGAAGTCCGGTCAGCGCACCCTCGCGCGCCTCTTTTATGACAGGACAGCACTCCGGCCACTGCGAAGTGCGCGGCAACAAAGAATACTGGCCCGACACACCCGTTGTTAAATACGGCGACAACGAAGATTTTTCAATTGTAGGCCAGCACCCTTACGATTCCGCCCACGTGGTGCTGCCGGAAATATTCAAGGACAGGGGCTATACCACCGGGATGTTCGGGAAATGGGCCGGTGGATACGAAGGCTCCCACTCCGTTCCCGAAACGCGGGGAATCGATGAATTTTTCGGATACATCTGCCAGTTCCAGGCTCATCTGTACTACCCCAACTTCCTCAACCGCTTCAGCCGGCAAAAAGGCGACACCGCCACAGTCAGGATAGTGATGGACGAGAACATCAAATACCCCATGTCAGGCCCCGACTACTATAAACGGCCACAATACTCGGCCGATATAATCCACCGGAAAGCCATGGAATGGATTGATGGGCAGAATGGCGAAAAACCATTTTTCGGCATTCTCACATACACGTTGCCGCATGCCGAGCTCGTGCAGCCCGACGACTCGATAGTTGACGGATACCGCAAGCGGTTCACCGACGATAAGGACTGGCCCGGTCAGCCATGGTCGCGTTACAATGCCACTACCCACACACATGCCCAGTTCGCTGCCATGATCACACGTCTTGACAGCTATGTGGGCGACATTATGCGCCTGCTCAAGGAGAAAGGACTTGATAAAAACACTATTGTGGTGTTCACCAGCGACAACGGCCCCCACGAAGAGGGTGGCGCCGACCCTGAATTTTTCGGGCGCGACGGCAAGCTCCGCGGTCTAAAGCGTCAGATTCACGAAGGTGGCATACGCGTACCCTTCATTGTCAGCTGGCCAGGGAAAATACAGGCCGGAGCCGAGCAGCATATACCTGTGGCTTTCTACGACATAATGCCCACATTCTGCGAACTTATAGGAATATCGGAATTCCCCGGTAAATACGCCAATCCACGGTTGGAAACCGATTACTTCGACGGCATTTCTTTTGCCCCGGCCCTTCTCGGTCAGCCACAGGATAAAGTTCACGATTTCCTTTACTGGGAGTTCAACGAGACCGACCAGATTGGTGTTCGCCAAGGCCCTTGGAAGCTCATAGTAAAAAAAGGAGTGCCCCAACTCTACAATCTCGACACAGACATTCACGAAGATTATGATGTGGCTACCGAACATCCGGACGTGGTTAACCGTTTACTCCACGTGGTGCACTCGCAACACACCCCCAATCCACATTTTTCTGTAACTCTCCCGCCCGTACCAAAGCAATAACGCAAAATTCGAGCATGTTACACCGTATCTCGCACTTTTTCACTAAATTTGCATTCAATTTGGCTGAAGTAACACCTTTGGCCAACATCTGTATATAATAACACAACCATCACAGCAATATGTCATTCAACTCTTTTTTAAGTAAAATATTCGGCAACAAGTCGCAGCGTGACTTGAAAGAAATACGTCCCATAATTAACAAAATCAAAGCTCTCGAACAGCAGATGAAGGAGCTTACGCCTGATGGTCTGCGCCGGCAGATTGACGATGTGCGAGCCGACATCAAGGCTGCCATAAAGGCCGACGAAGATGCAGCCGCACAGAAACGTGTAGAGATTGAAAATCTGCCTTTCGACCGTCGCCAGCCACTTTGGGATGAGATAGACCACCACGAGAAAAACATACTCGACATAATCGAGGAGAAACTTGAGGAACATCTTCCCGTGGTGTTTGCAGCACTGCGCGAAACTGCCGCCCGTTTTGCCGCCAACCCCACGGTTGAGGTCACCGCCACACAGCTCGACCGCGACCTTGCGGCCGCAGGCAAGGACTTCCTCACCATCGAAGGCGACAAGGCCATATACAAGAACCACTGGATAGCCGGAGGCAACGAGATTACATGGGACATGGTACACTACGATGTACAGCTCATAGGCGGTGTGGTTCTGCAGCAGGGAAAAATCGCCGAGATGGCCACCGGTGAGGGCAAGACCCTCGTGGCCACACTCCCGGTATTCCTCCGCTCCCTGTCAGGACGCGGCGTCCATGTGGTGACTGTCAACGACTACCTGTCGAAACGTGACTCCGAATGGATGGGACCGCTATATATGTTCCACGGTTCAACTGTGGACTGCATCGACAAACACGAGCCCAACACACCTGCCCGTCGTGCAGCTTATAACTGCGATATCACTTTCGGAACAAACAACGAATTCGGCTTCGACTATCTCCGCGACAACATGGCTATGTCGCCGGCCGACATGGTACAGCGCAAACACTACTACGCCATTGTCGACGAGGTTGACTCAGTGCTTATTGACGATGCCCGTACTCCGCTCATCATATCCGGTCCGGTACCCAAAGGCGACGACCAGCTTTTCATGGAATACCGTCCGAACGTGGAGAAAGTGGTTCAGGCACAGCGCCGTCTGGTGACCCAGATTCTTTCGGAAGCCAAGACAAAACTCGCATCCGACGACAAGGATGTGCGCAAGGAGGGAGCTTTGCTTCTGTTCCGTGCCTACAAAGGTCTGCCCAAAAACAGCGCTCTCATCCGCTTCCTCAGTCAGGAAGGTATGAAGAACATACTTCTCGAAACCGAGGCCTATTACCTTCAGGACAACTCGCGCGAGATGCCGAAGGCCACCGAGCCACTGTATTTCGTGATTGACGAAAAGAACCGTAGCGTGGAACTTACCGACAAAGGTATTGACGAACTTACCGGTACAAGTTCCGACCCGCAGTTCTTCGTTCTGCCCGACATCGCATCACAGCTGTCTGAAACAGAAACCATAACCGATGCCGCTGAACGCCAGCAACGCAAGGACGATCTGATGCAGAACTATGCAGTGAAAGCCGAACGCGTGCACACAGTGACTCAATTACTCAAAGCCTACACCCTTTTTGAAAAGGATGTGGAATATGTGATTGACGACAACAAGATTAAGATTGTTGATGAACAGACTGGCCGTATAATGGAAGGCCGCCGCTACTCCGATGGTCTGCACCAGGCCATCGAAGCCAAGGAAGGTGTGAAAGTGGAAGCTGCCACTCAGACATTCGCCACAATCACCCTCCAGAACTATTTCCGTATGTACCACCGTCTGGCAGGTATGACCGGTACAGCCGAGACTGAGGCCGGTGAGTTCTGGGACATATACAAACTTGATGTGGTGACAATCCCCACAAACCGTCCGGTGGCCCGAATAGACATGAAGGACCGCGTGTTCAAGACAAAGAAAGAGAAATACGCAGCCGTAATCGACGAGATACAGCGTCTTGTGGCCGAGGGACGTCCGGTGCTTGTCGGCACCACATCAGTGGAGATATCCGAATTACTGAGCCGAATGCTCACCATGCGCCACATACCTCACAATGTGCTCAATGCCAAACTGCACCAGAAAGAGGCCGACATCGTGGCTCTCGCAGGTAAAGCCGGAACAGTGACCATCGCCACCAACATGGCCGGCCGAGGCACTGACATCAAGCTTCCAAAAGAGGTGAAAGATGCCGGAGGTCTTGCCATAATAGGTACTGAGCGCCACGAATCGCGTCGTGTCGACCGCCAGTTGCGCGGACGTTCCGGACGTCAGGGCGACCCGGGGTCGTCTGTGTTCTACGTATCGTTTGAGGATCAGCTGATGCGCCTGTTCGTAACTGACAAGGTTATGAAGATGCTTGACCGCTTCGGACTCGAAGAGGGCGAGATGATAGAGTCAAAACTCATTGACAATGCCATTGAGAATGCCCAGAAACGCGTGGAGGAAAATAACTTCGGCATACGTAAACGCCTGCTTGAGTACGACGATGTTATGAACAAGCAGCGTGCCTACATATACACACGCCGCCACCATGCGTTGCTCGGCGAACGCATCGGTATAGACATAGCCAACATGTTCTATGACGTTATTGAGAATCTCGTCAACAACTACGATGCACCCACCGACTACGACGAACTCTCGCTCGAACTGTTCAAGATACTCACCATCGAGACACCGTTCACTGCCGAGCAGTTCCGCAACATGGCCAAGGAAGATGTAATCAATGAAATACACGCCGCCGCTATCGAAGCTTTCGACAGAAAGAGCGCAAGAATCACCGAAATAGCACAGCCGGTAATCAAAGACTGCGTAGACAACCGCGCCATGGAAGGACAGATTATCGTTCCTCTCACCGACGGTAAACGTATGTTCCACCTGCGTGCTGATTTGCGTCAGGCTTACGATACTGATTGCAAATCCATTGTAAAGGAATGGCACAAAGCCATACTGCTCGTAACTATTGACGAACTCTGGAAAGAACATCTGCGTGAACTCGACCAGTTACGCCAATCGGTGCAGAATGCATCCTACGAGCAGAAAGACCCGTTGGTAATCTACAAGGTAGAGTCGTTCCATCTATTCGAGCAGATGCTCAATTCGCTCAACGTGAAAGTTGTATCGGCACTGATGCGCGGACAGATCTACATTCCGCAGCAACAGCAGCAGTCGTCGGAAAGCGAGCAGCATAAAGCGGCTCCCGAAGTACAGCGCGCCATGCCCGAACGCCGCAACGACTATTCACAGTATCGCACATCCAAGGAAGAAGTGCCGGGGGCTGATGCCAACCGTGCCGCAGCTTCGGCCCGCCAGGGAGAACAGCAGCGCCCGCAACCGGTGAAAGTCGGACCGAAAGTGGGACGCAACGACCCATGCCCGTGCGGTAGCGGTAAAAAGTTCAAGAACTGCCACGGACGTGGAATGTAACCCAATCCATATCTAAAAAACAGTTCATTTAGACCAATCATAAAACATTTATTTGTAACGACACATGAACAAGAAAAACATTTATATAATAGCCGGTGTATTGGCAGTGTTATTGTTAGGTGCCATTGCATTTGGTGTGAAACAGGTGGCATCGTTGAAGCAGGACCTCGCGGCAGCCAATGATGAGAAAGAGCAGCTGCGGCTCACCAACGAACAGTTAGCGCTGTCCAACGAGTACGATGCCATTAACGCCGAGTTCGCACAATATGAGAATCAGGCCGTGAGACTTGCCGACGACCCAATCGTAGCCAAATATACTGCCGCCAAAAACAAAGTGGAACAATTGATTAAGGAACTGAATTCCGAAAAAGTCAAAAGTTCAAAACGCATAAAGGAACTTCAGGACGAGATAGCGACCCTGAGGGGACTTTTGCGCCACTACATAGCTCAGGTAGACTCGCTTGGCCGTGAAAATGCAGGGTTGAAGGCTGAAAATGCAGAAATCCGCACACGCAACGAGCAACTATCGTCGCAAGTAGCTGAAGTGACAAGCAAGAATCAGACCCTCAATGAGCGTATGACCTTAGCCGAGAAACTGAATGTCACCGGAGTTACCCTCACTCCGCTCAAAGGCAACGGAAAGAATGAAAAGAATATTACAAAGGCTAAACAGCTGAAAGTAACATTCACCATCCCGCAAAACAATTCTACACCCGTGGGGAGCAAGACCATATTCCTGCGCATAGTCAACCCCGAGGGGTCTTTGCTTGGAAATGCCGGGTCATTCCCGTTTGAAGGTGGAAGCGTGCCGTGCACTGCCAAGAAAACAATAGAATACGAAGGTCAGGAGATGGCCGGAGTAACCATTTACTGGGACGTGAACACCACGCTTAATCCGGGCGACTACACCGTAGAACTGTTTGCCGACAATTATCGGCTGGCATCCAGACACTTTACTTTGAAAAAATAAACAAAGAACCCGGTTCATAAACATGACCGATATACTGAAGGCTATATACGACAGTGTGAACACCGTGGAAGTCACCACGGTGTCCACTATCTATAAACTCGTGCTCAGCATGCTTCTGGGTAGCTGTGTAGGGCTTGAACGCAAACGCAAGGGACAGATAGCCGGCGTGCGCACATTCGCCCTCATATCCATGGGTGCCGCATTGGCCATGGTGCTGTCCATATATGTCCCTCAGGAATATCTCGGACTGAAAAACGGCGACCCCGGGCGTATTGCCGCTCAGGTGGTGACCGGCGTCGGATTCCTCGGAGCCGGAGCCATAATACAGAGCAAGGGATCGGTACGTGGCCTTACCACGGCCGCGGGTATATGGATGGTAGCCACTCTCGGCATGGCCATAGGTGTGGGTTTGTACGTCATATCCATTGTGGCCACCGCTCTCATCATTGTGACACTCGTAAGCATAGAGCGTCTCGAGCATAAGATACATATCGGTGGTGAATCGCGCATAATAAGGCTTAAGATTATGGAGGTGGTAACCGACATCGAGGCCTACCGCACCTGCTTGCGCAACCACAATGTGGATTTGGTTAACGTGTATGTGGAATATGACTATACCGATCCATCCACCCGCCTCAATCTCGTAACATTGTCGCGCGAGACAACTGATTTCATCTCAGTGTTCGATGACCTGAGAAAAATCCGTCCAACAGCGGCCATATCCCTGGCCAATCAAGTCACCATATAAACAATGATTCTGCACACAATTATGCTGGCTGCGGTCAACGCCCCGGCCATCGATGTCGAGAGCCTGATAAGCGACCTCGCGTTCATACTCATACTTGGTGCCGTAACCACCTTGTTTTTCAAATGGATAAAACAGCCGGTGGTGCTCGGATACATAGTGGCAGGCTTTCTTGCCAGTCCACATTTCGTATATCTGCCATCGGTTACCACTGAAAGCAACATTGAATTCTGGGCTCAGATAGGCATCGTGGTTCTATTGTTCTCGCTGGGACTTGAATTCAGCTTTAAAAAACTGCTCAATGCCGGAGGCTCGGCAGTGGTTACAGCACTTATAATTGTGGTCGGAATGATGTGCGCGGGATTTGCCATCGGACATCTGCTCGGGTTCTCAAACATCAACAGCCTTTTCCTTGGCGGAATGCTTTCCATGTCGTCCACCACTATTATAATCAAGGCTTTCAACGACCTGAACCTAAGTCACAAGAAATTTGCATCACAGGTATTCGCTGTGCTGATTGTCGAGGATCTGTTTGCCGTGCTGATGATGGTTATCCTGTCGTCGATAGCATTGAACAACAGTGTAGAGGGTGTCGAGATGCTCAAAAGTGTAAGCAAACTCATATTTTTCCTCATAATGTGGTTTGCTGTCGGCACATTCCTGTTGCCCACGATTCTCAACAAAAACCGTAGATTCCTCAATTCTGAGACATTGCTCATCGTCTCCATGGGACTTTGTCTCGGAATGGCGGTATTCTCCGTTTACTGTGGATTCTCACTTGCCCTCGGAGCGTTTGTAATGGGCTCGATACTTGCCGGCACAAGCTTCGCTGAGAAAATTGAGCATGTGACCATGCCTGTTAAAGATCTCTTCGGGTCCGTGTTCTTCATATCAGTAGGCATGATGGTAAATCCTACCGTAATTGTAAACTACGCCACCCCCATCCTCATATTGTCGGCTGTGGTTATCACCGGCATGATTATATTCGGCACCTTCGGCATGCTTGTCACCGGACAAACCCTCAGGGTGGCCATTGAATCAGGATTTTCGCTGACGCAGATAGGCGAATTCGCATTTATCATCGCGACACTCGGCATGCAGCTCGGTGTTCTTGACCCCACCATATATCCCATAGTGGTGGCTGTCTCGGTGCTGACCACATTCACCACACCCTATTTCATTCGTATGGCCGATCCGGTCTACGATTTCGTGGCCGCACACCTGCCCGAACGGCTGCATTTCCTCATAAACCGTTACACATCCCATGCCAGCGCGGAAAGCGAAACCGGAATGCTGTGGAGCACCCTTCTCAAGCGCTATGTGTGGCGCGTGCTACTATATTCATCAGTTCTCATCGCCATATCCCTGGTTGCTGAAAAGTGGCTTCTGCCATGGCTGCTTGATGTAGCCCCGCGGTGGGGAAGGTTTTTGTGCGCATCGGCATCCATCGCCGCTATGGCTCCATTCCTTCTGGCCATGTCGCTGCCTGCCTCTAAAAAGACTGAACGCGAACGTCTGATTGCCGCCAACGCACGATTTGACGTACCGTTGGTGGTCATGACAATATTCCGCTTGCTTATAGCCCTCGGATTTGTAATGTATCTCCTGAGTTCCATCTACTCGCTTGGGGTCGGCATCACATTCGGCATGGCGATATTCATTATGATTCTGTTTGTATTCTCCAAAAGAGTCAAACGCCGCATGAGCCGCATCGAGACAAAATTTCTCGACAATCTCAATGAACGCGAACTCCGTCGGTCGGGCCGCAACAACAATATAATAAGCAATCTGCATCTGGCATTCATGACTGTGGGCTATGCGTGTCCATTTGTGGGTGAACGCCTCATTGATTCAGGTATCCGCACCCGCTATGGAGTGAGCATCGCATCCATACAGCGCGGAGGCACCCTCATTCCGGTTCCATCGGGCGAGACACGCGTGTTTCCCGGCGACAGCATCGGTGTGATAGGCACTGACGAGGAAATTCAGACTTTGCTGCCGATTGTAGAAGCCCAGCCCGATGATTTCGACGGTCCCGTGAAAGCTACAGATTTGAAATTGACCTCGGTGCAGCTATCGGAAACGTCGCCGCTGTTAGGGAAAAATGTTGCAGAATCGCAACTTTCCACAACCTATGCATCGCTGCTCGTATCGATAATGCGCGACGAAAAATACATCACACCTGATGCCTCCACTACTTTCAAGCCCCACGATGTGCTTTGGCTTGTGGGCAATCCTGCCGTATTGACGCGCTTGAAATAATCGAGGCATAAAACAAATGTGTGCTTGCTTTTACCCCTGCTTATTCGTATCTTTGCGGGCATAACAAAGCCAACCATTATACGTTATGCAGGAAAAGATAATAATCCTCGATTTCGGGTCACAGACCACACAGCTCATAGGGCGGCGCGTGCGCGAGCTCAACATGTACTGCGAAATCGTGCCCTACAACAAATTTCCCCATTCCGACCCCTCGGTGATAGGCGTGATTCTCTCAGGCTCGCCATTTTCGGTCTACGATGAAAAAGCATTCAAGCTGAGCCTTGACGGTATACGTGGCCGCTATCCCATACTTGGAATATGCTACGGCGCCCAACTCATGGCCCATCTGGAAGGTGGCACTGTCGAACCCGCCAACAGCCGCGAATATGGACGTGCACTGCTCACCGAAGTCAACGAATCCAATCCTCTGCTGAAAGATGTGGCCGTAGGCAGCCAGGTATGGATGAGCCACGGCGACACCATAACATCGCTTCCCGATAATTTTAAAATCATAGCCTCCACCGCTCAGGTTCCGGTAGCAGCATATCAGGCCAAAGGCGAGAAGCTATGGGGCGTACAGTTCCACCCCGAGGTGTTCCACAGCACATGTGGCATGCAGATACTTCGCAACTTCGTAGTTGATATATGCGGTGGCAAGCAGGACTGGAGCGCGGCATCGTTCATTGAATCGACCGTTGCAGAACTTAAGCAGCAGTTGGGCAACGACCGCGTGGTGCTCGGTCTGAGCGGCGGCGTGGACTCTTCGGTAGCCGCAGTGCTGCTCAACAAAGCTATCGGCAAAAACCTCACATGTATATTCGTGGACCACGGCATGCTCCGCAGAAACGAGTTTACCGACGTGTTGCGCGACTACGAATGTCTCGGGCTGAATGTGATCGGCGTTGATGCATCGGCTAAATTCTTCAGTGAGCTTGCCGGTGTAACGGATCCTGAAAAGAAACGCAAGATTATCGGCAAAGGCTTCATAGAAGTTTTCGACGAGGAGGCACACAAGATATCTGATGTTAAATGGCTCGGACAGGGCACCATCTATCCTGACTGCATAGAATCGCTCTCCATCACCGGCACCACCATCAAAAGCCACCACAACGTAGGCGGACTGCCCGAAAAAATGAATCTTAAGCTCTGCGAACCGCTGCGTCTGCTTTTCAAAGACGAAGTGCGCGCCGTGGGTCGCGAACTCGGCATGCCCGAGCATCTGATAACACGCCACCCATTCCCCGGACCGGGACTTGCAGTAAGAATACTCGGCGACATCACTCCCGAAAAGGTACATATTCTTCAGGAAGCCGACCACATCTTCATTCAGGGACTACGCGACTGGGGACTGTACGACAAGGTATGGCAAGCCGGTGTAATCCTGCTTCCGGTGCAAAGCGTAGGAGTGATGGGCGATGAACGCACCTACGAACGTGCCGTTGCCCTCCGTGCCGTCACATCCACCGATGCCATGACCGCCGACTGGGCCCACCTCCCCTACGACTTCATGGCCGAAGTATCTAACAAAATAATCAACACCGTGCGCGGAGTGAACCGCGTAACCTACGACATCTCCTCCAAACCACCGGCAACCATCGAGTGGGAATAAACGAGCATCCTGTAAATCAAATTTTTAGTCCTATTTGCTTGCAAGTAGGACTTTTTTATTACACTTTCACTATATGGTAAATAAATAGTATGACCGACCGCACTAATATGTATTAATTTATTGCTGAGTTTTATCGGACAGCAATAAATTTAAACCATAATCACGCATATATATAATATAAAATGGACTGCTAAATAACTGGCAGTCCATTTTATATTATTATGTTTCAATTACTGTAATCAGTCGCCCATGGTCCGCAGGAGCTCGTCATTGTTGGAGGTGCGCTCCATGCGGTCCTTGATAAATTCCATAGCCTCGATGCTGTTTCGGTCGGACAGGAAGCGACGCAGAATCCACATGCGGTTCAGTGTTTCGTCGCGCAACAGCAGATCGTCGCGGCGTGTGCTCGAGGCCATGATATCCACAGCCGGGAATATACGCTTGTTCGACAACTTGCGGTCGAGCTGGAGTTCCATATTGCCCGTACCCTTGAATTCCTCAAATATCACCTCGTCCATCTTAGAGCTGGTCTCAGTAAGAGCTGTGGCTATGATGGTAAGCGAACCGCCATGCTCTATGTTGCGTGCCGCACCGAAGAAACGTTTTGGTTTCTGAAGAGCATTGGCATCGACACCACCCGACAGGATTTTGCCTGAAGCCGGAGCGCAGGTGTTGTAAGCGCGCGCCAGGCGGGTTATCGAATCAAGCAGTATCACGACATCGTGGCCGCACTCCACCAGACGCTTGGCCTTCTCAAGCACGATACCGGCTATCTTCACATGACGCTCGGCAGGCTCATCGAAAGTAGAGGCAATAACCTCGGCATTCACATTGCGGCTCATATCGGTCACCTCCTCAGGGCGCTCGTCAATGAGCAGAATCATTATATAAGTCTCGGGATGATTTTCGGCAATAGCATTAGCTATATCTTTAAGTAAAAGCGTCTTACCGGTTTTAGGCGGAGCAACGATAAGTCCGCGCTGACCCTTGCCTATCGGCGAGAACATATCTACCACACGGGTAGATATATTGGCCGAGCGTCCACTTGTCAAATCAAACTTCTCGTCGGGGAACAGAGGCGTGAGGTGTTCAAACGGAACACGATCGCGTATAAACTCAGGGCTACGGCCGTTCACTTTCAGCACCTTACTCAGTGGGAAATATTTCTCACCCTCTTTTGGCGGACGGATAGTGGCTTCCACCACATCTCCGGTCTTGAGGCCATACATTTTTATCTGCTGCGGTGTGACATACACATCATCAGGCGATGTCAGATAGTTATAATCGCTTGAGCGCAAGAAACCGCATCCTTCGGGTATCACTTCAAGCACTCCACAAGTATCCACTATGCCATCGAAATTATATGCGGGTTCCTGTTGGCGCTGCTGATTCTGATTGCCGTTATTCTGTCTGTTCTTCTTGTTGTTGCGATTTTTCTGCTGCTGTTGCTGCTTGTCCTGTTGCCAAGGTTCGGCGATGGTGATAGGAGCAGTGGCAGCGGCTTCGGCAGCGGCAGCAGCCGCTTCTTCCTTTTCGCGCTGCGAGCGGGGAACAAAACGCTTACCCTCCGCCCTTGGGAAAAATGTTCCGAACGATGAATCTTTCTGCCGGAAGTCACGGTTTCCGTTATTCTGCGCACGTTGCTGCTGACGATCATTACGTTTACCCGACTGCTCGTTTTCAAGAGCATTTGTATCTGCCGGTACCTGCGGCATATCCACTGCTTCCATCTGCACCTTTTCCACCACCTGCACAATCGGCTTGATAAGCTCAGTTTGCTCAACCGATGCTACCGCTTCCTGCTCCGGCTCCACAGCCGTGGCCGGAGCTATGCGCTCACGTTTTGCCTTGGCAGGTTTAGCAGGCTTAACTTCGGGAGCCTGAACGGCTTCTGATATTTCGGGTACGGATTCCCCGGCCGCTTCATTTTTCACTTCCGGCTCCGCCTCCTGAACTTGCTTAGGCTTGCGGCCACGGCGTTTCGGTGCCGCCGGAACCTCAGCCATCTTATCGGCCTGCGGTTCGTCTGTTTTATTTTCCACGGCCGGCTGTTCTGAAGCCTCGGTTGCCTTTTCCTTATCTTTTTTAGCCGGGCGCCCGCGCTTAGGCTTGGGTTCCTGACTGCCACGGCGCTTCTTTTCTGTGGCCGAAGCCGCCATATCGATAGCCTGCTGGTCAAGGATACGGTACATCAATCCATCCTTGTCAGAGACATCTACTTTTTTTAGACCCATATTCTCAGCGATGCCTTTAAGTTCCACTTCAGACATAGCGCTAAGGTCAGATATATTATACATAAATTAAATGTGAGATTTTCTTGGAATAAACTCCTGCGACATTGCTGCACGTCCATAAGTCAAAACTGACTGTCCGGTTTCATGACAAACAAACACACATCGGACTAAGCCGACATCAGGAATAAACAATATGATTGTGATATTGGATTTTTTTCGTCGCACCGGAACTTTAACAAAGCGCTCCGGCCGATGTCCATTTTGAAGACAAATCGATTAAAACACTACAAATTTAGCATCAAAACTTCAATTAAACAAATATTATTGGCAAAAGGTTTACATCAGTTTCAGCCAAACATCCCGCCACGAACTATTGCGTAATATATTTGCCGCGCACAAAAGAATTCGCTAAATTGCGCAGACATAGCACTTATCAATATGAAACAACGTCTATTCAACATCTTTCTATCATCCCTTATCGGAATAAGCGCAGCCGCTGAAACTATTGTCATCAAGAATCCGGGATACTTCACATCGCCTATCAGGAACGGGCATGCCGTTTTCCCCGACTCCCTATGCTTCGACAGCGAGGCGGAGGAAATCGAATTTCCCGACTTGGGCACTTTCGTGAGACTCGGAGACTACAACTTCCCGAATCTACGGAAAGTAACCATCGGCAACGTGGACTATATGCCCGGCGGGGCATTTGACAGCATGCCGAACCTGGAAGAAATTGTGATTAATGGCCTTGTAGGTCATTTTGACTGCACATTTGTACGATGTTGCCCCAAATTGCGGAAAATCGTTTTCAAAGGTCCGGTTTCAAGCACCGGAGGTCCGGGTTTCACATACCGGTGCACAAAGCTCGACTCCGTGATTTTCGAAAGCTCAGTCTGCGATTTCGGTCTCAACATCTATCCGCAATACGACCCGATGTTGAAAAGCTACACCATGCATGGAGCTGTACTCACAGCCTACAACGACAGTCTGACGCCACCCACCGATATCAACCGGATCCGGGGAAACCGGCAACAGATTTCCGAACTCGAATCCATTGCCCGTTGGCAAGCCGACGTGCTTACAGCCGACGGTGACATAAAATGGATGAGAAACTGTGCCTACAGTGGAGCGCGTATCCTGTTGCCGGTACTTTCAAGTCTCGGAAGTCCGGAAGCTGAACCATTGAAGGCAGCAATGGAACATGCCTGGAATCTTGGCGATGATGTAAAAACAAATCTTGAAATACTCAAAGAGTCGCCGGCCTATGCTACCGACACCACCAGAACCGAGCAATTCGTTTATGTGCAACCCTCAGACTCGATGCTAACACTGTCGCGCAACCGATTCAACCTCGACAGCATAGCCGGAAACGGCGATGATATAAGCAAAATCAAAAATCTGCTCTATTGGGTACACAACAACATTGTCCACGACGGCAGCAACGGATTTCCCAAAGGGCCACGCAACATCCGCAACATCCACGATTCCGCCCTACGCGACAGCTGCGGCTTCAACTGCCGCGCCCTGGCCATAAGCCTATGCGAAGCTCTCCTCTCAGTAGGCATTCCATCGCGCTATCTCACATGCGAATCAAAAAAATGGGACACCGACAACGACTGCCATGTAATCTGCATAGCATGGAGCAGCACTCTTGGCAAATGGATATGGGTTGATCCCACATTCGCGGCATACGTCACCGACGAGACCGGACTTATGCTTCATCCCGGCGAAGTGCGCTACCGGTTACAACACGACATGCCATTGATTCTTAATCCGGATGCCAACTGGAACAATCGTGAACCTCAGACAAAAGAAGACTACCTCGACAACTATATGGCCAAAAACCTATATATCATCTCATGCAACACTCTCAATCAAGCTGAACCTGAAGGTCCCTCCAACCATATTCAAGGACGCGTTGCCGCACTTGCCCCGCAAGGAAGCAACTACACCAACGCCCATATCGTCACCACCGACGACACTTGGTTTTGGCAAGCGCCATCCCAATGGCTCAACGAATCCCGGCCACGCACCGAATAATCTTAAATGCGTAAAGCGGCGAATTAGACCAATTGGACTAATTAGGCTAATTGGTCCAATTGCCGCCGGTATATAAGAAGAGAGCCGCGTGCTGTGACTGT
>CANSRU010000002.1 GCA_947649495.1 uncultured Porphyromonadaceae bacterium
CTCTTTATTTGATGACTTCTAAACTAACGCGATTTTTATCGCACCAGTAGTAATAAAAGAAGTAGAAATTTCCTCATAGACTTATGGTTAAAGGGTTAATATGTCGCAAATTTACGGATTAATATATAAATACAGCCCTGTTGCATTATAATTTTTTAACCATCACCCGTTTTTTAACACATCAGCCCTCTCCCCTGACGCGCCGTCACCCTCTCATATTGGGCTAATTGACCACAAGGGGCGGTGGCATTCTTGCCGCCGCACGAAGAGGGCTGGAAAGCCCTCTCCCCTATCGCGCCGCCAATTGGACCAATTGGACTAATTTCCACAGGGGCGGTGGCTTTCTTGCCGCCGCACAAAGAGGGCTAAAAAGCCCTCTCCCCTAACATCGCCAATCGGCGTCTTATTGAGCTTCCGCCTGCGGAAGCCGGAATGTAGCCGCGTACGTAGTGCGCGGTATGCGCACCGTGGTGTGAATCTGCGTGCCCTTGGGTACGCCACTAATCCTGTCAAACTAATGGTCGCAGACCATTAAACATGTTTAGGCCCGTCATGGGGCGTGGCCCCTTCGCGGGCATGTAGAAACTGTAGGGACGCGCCACGGCGCGTCAGCAAAAACAAACGCCCATCCATCATTCCCTATCCACCGGCTGACGCGACATGTCGCGTCCCTACCCCCTTTTCCGGCATCACCCCGCCAAGGAGCTCCGCTCCATGACGGGTCTACGTATGTCTGATGGTCTCCGACCATCCCACCCCCATTGCCGGCAACCACAGGGGCGGTGGCAGGAAAGCCACCGCAGAGAGGGCTGGAAAGCCCTCTCTCCTATCGCACCGCCTATTGGACCAATTGGCCTAATTTGTCTAATTGTACTCACGATCATGCCCTCTCCCCTAATTTGACTAATCAATGGCACTAAAAACAGCGAGGGCGCCCAATCGGGCGCCCTCGGCTTATCAAATCCGCTTGTGCGGGGAGGTTTATTTACGTATCACCTTGACGGTGCGCAGGAGCTTGCCATCGCGGGTTACCTTAACGAGGTAAACACCTGCTGAGCCAAGCGAGATGCGGGCGTTCTGACCGGCAACAACCGAAGCCTGCTTCTGACCCACGAGCATACCGCTCATGTTGTAGACATCGATTGTGTAGTTGCCATCGGAACCGAACTCTACGAAGAGAGCGTCGTCGACGGTGTAGGTAGAGAATTCAGAACCATCGGTGGCAACATCGTCAATACCTGCAAGAGTTTCCTTGACAGCGAGCACAGGATAGTCGCGCACTGCCGAGCCGTGACCGTTGGCGAGCTTGAGCTGCACGGTGTAGTCGCCGGCCTTGCTCCACTGGATGGTGGCAGCACCTGATTCACCGGTACCGTCGCCTACCACAGTGGCGCGGCGGGTTGACCATTCAGGCTTGGTTACAACAGGATATGCTGTACCGGAGATGAACGGACATCCTGCGAGGAACACGGGACGGTCAAATATACGGGTGTTCTTGCCCTCACCCTTCGAGTCTATCTTGTACCAGTAAGCCTTGGGCGATTTCTTGGTTGCGTTTGAGCCGGCATAGCCCACGAAACCATAGTCGCTTTCAACATCGGTCTCGAAGTCCCAGAAACCGAGCACATCGGCGGGGAGGTTATTCTTGTCAAGACCCGACATGGAAAGATTAACATCCTCCTGAGTCATTGCCTTGCCCCAAACCTGGAAGTCGTCAACGCCACCCTTCACAGCCGAGATATCCTGCGAGCTGCCTCCGAATGTAATCCATGTACCGGAGGTCACAGGATAGTTATGTGCGGAATATGGAGGTTCGTAGGTGTTTGTACCATTCGATGCACCAATAGCGCTTGCCACCTTGCTGATTTCACTCCACTGACCCTTACCATTATTTACAGCAGCTTCAAAAGTGCTCTTCTGGCAGGCCACCCATTCCGATACTCGCTGGAGCTTGCCGTTGAGATAGAAGCGGCTACGCATCTGGTTGGTGCCCGATTTGTATTCGAACACAATAACCACGTGAACCCATGCGCCCACATCAACCCTGGCGTCGGTGTAGCGGTAGAATATACGGCCACCCTCAGTGTTGTTGCCATCGGTACGCCATCCCCAAGCGGTGTCGACACCGTCGTAGATAAACTTACCTTCTTCGTTGATACGTGACCAGAAGTAGCCCCAGTTATCGTATGGCCATCCGCCACCGATACGGTCCTCGATAGTGATGAAGTTGGAGCGGCCGGCAGGAAGTTCGTCGTACTTAACCCAGGCTGCCACTGAGAACGACTGGTTCTGCTGAAGATTGATCTGGTCGCACTGCACACCAAACCAGTTTTCGTTAAGGTCAATGCTTCGCGAAGCCGAACCGTCGGCGGGGCGACCGGTGTAGGAGAATTCCTTAGGTGCATTGATTTCGATATCCACGCTGTTGCCCACAGATTCTATATCCTTGCCGTCAATAGAGAGGGAGTAGATTTCGGGGAGTGCGCCAACAGCTTCGGTGGATATTGCCACAAAGCCGGTATATTCAGCTGTTTTGCCATCGAAAGCCACCTCAAGATTGTAAGCGCCGATGCCATCGATACCGGGACATTCCACAGAAACGCCGTTTCCGGTCCATACCACTGTGCCGTCGCTGCTCTTGATGGTCCAGGTGGCCGATGCGTGAAGAGGATCGGCAAACGAGAGTGTGAATTTCTCGTTGGGCTTGATTATACTCTTGTCAATCTTGACATTATCTACAGTAACATACTCACCGGTAGAAAGATAGTTGGACCATGCCACATCCGATTCCACTGTGTTGTCGAGACCGAGAGCGCTCACACCGAAACGGATCTTCTTCGAACCCTGAGGATTGACAGGAGCGCCGAACACTATGCCGGCCCACGAGGTGGTGAGACCCATCATCACAGGCTCTTCACCCTCCTGCTGCGCCCACATGCGGAACATAGAGGTGTTGACATCGGAGTTGTAGCAGGGCTCGCCCTTGGCCTTTGAGTTGGCCATGTTCCATATAATCTTGCCGTCAACACCTGAGTTGTTGTAGGCAAGTACGCGCGACAAGGTTATTTCAGGCTTGAGAGGCTTGGAATATTCGCCTTCAGCCTCAATGGTGAGACCACCGAGGAGGAGCTTCATGTTTTCGGCATTGCTGAAACGGAGGGCTATCACACCAAGACCGTTGTCGAGGATGTCGTCGCCTGAGAAATCACCGCCGAGCTCGAATGTGGCTTTCTGCCATCCATTGGTGTAAGATTCGTCGGCAACGGCTTCTGAATTAGCTACGGTGAAGATATTGAGAGCTCCGTCGAGAGTCTCCTCGTCGGCTTCGGTGGGGCTGCCCGACGATGAGAGGATGAGGTCTACATCGGCCGAACCGTCGATGAGCTTATAGTAAACGGTGATTACCTGACTGTTGTCGAGGGTGAAGTTGGTCTTGAACAGGTGGAGATACTCCTGCTCGGTGCTTCCGGAGATGGCAAGACATGAACCGCCTACATAGGCATCTTCCCAAGTGAAATGGGCATCAAGGCTTACCGAACCTTCGGTTACATCCTTCTGCATGAACTCGGGGGCGAACCAGTAGCGCCATGTGGGCAGATAATCCTGCACACCGATGTTGTACCATGCATTGTTGTTCTGACGTTCGCCCTTCCAGTTCATATAGCTACCGTTACCGAGGTTGAAGTAGGTAACGAAAGGCTCGTCGTAGATGTCCCATGCCAAAGTTGAGCGGGCCGAAACCATGCTCGACATACCTGCCCAGCTGTCGGTGGGACGGTGGGTACGGTTGAGCGTGATGGTCTTCTTGATGGCCGGGTTGCGCGGACCGTTTCCGAACCACTGCTCTATCTCTTTCAGATAGGTGTTCATTTTGGTTTCGGGAGAGCTACCGTTGGCGTAGCGGTCCTGCCAGTACATGTTGACCTGGTGGGCACCCCACAGACCGATTGAGTACTGATAGTCCTTCAGGAGATTGTAGTTGTCGCCTGATTTGGGCTCGCCACCCTGTATGTTCATACCTGCATAGCAGAAGAACGGGTCTTTGTTCATGTTCTTGGCGGCGGTGATGGCGCTTGACATGTAGCCCTGCCAGTTGTAGTTCATGAACAACGATGCGCCGGCATAAAGCTTGGTGTTGTTGTTCAGACCGGTGTCGAACGAGCAAGCGCCGTTGTCGTTTGTACCGCCATACCACATCACCTCCCAAAGGGGGTTGCGGGTTTTCATATAGTCGCGGAGGTCATTGTGCATTGAGATAAGGCCTGTAACACCATAATCACTCCATTCGGAGTTGTAGCCGAGACCGTCCTGACCGTGATAGTAGAGGAACTTGCCTATGGCATCGTGATTCAGACCGGTGAGGCTGGTGAATGAGGAGCCCCAGCCCGAACCGCTACAGTTACCGAAAGGCACACCGGCCACACCGTGAACCGACACACCGTTCTTGTGGGCCACGTCGGCAAACACACCGGGAGTCCAGCCGAAGGGGCTGTTCCAGTTACCGTAGTTGTCCACATAGTTCCACATTGTGAACACCTCGCCGTCGAAGTTGCCGTCGGGCATTGCATTCAGTTTCACACTGCTTCTTTTCTCATCGCTGATGGGCACCCAGAAGGCCAGACGCTTGTCCTTACCGTCGAAATTACATTGGGTACCATTGTAGGTGTGTTGTGTGAGCGAGGGATATACCTGCGACTCATTGTTGAAGAATCTCACCTTGGGTTTAACACGTGAGATGAAGAAATTCTGGTCTTCCCACTGTTTACCATCGATGGTGATGGTGCCGTTTCCGCCATTCCATGCATTGATGTAGGTGGCGAGCGACTGTCCGTCGGGCCATGTCACATAGCCCTCAGCAAGACGCTGTGCTGCCACAGGCATCGAAACGATGGCCAATCCGGCTGCAAAGAGTAAAGTTTTTTTCATGTTAGGTATATTAATTTGGTTTATTTTCTGATGATTTAAGGTTCCATTTCACAGTTGTTGCACCCGGTGGAATGCTACGCAGTGGAGGCTTTAAGTCAAATCAACCGTAAAAATACAACATTTTTTAATATCCGCAGAAGTGAAATGGCATCACATTCAGGTTAAAAAATATTAATTCCATCAAACCAGTGGTCGCAGACCATTAAATATGTTTAGGCCCGTCATGGGGCATGGCCCCTTGGCGGGCGTGTGGAAACTGTAGGGACGCGCCACGGCGCGTCAGCAAAAACAAACGCCCATCCAGCATTCCCTATCCACCGGCTGACGCGACATGTCGCGTCCCTACCCCCTTTTCCGGCATCACCCCGCCAAGGAGCTCCGCATGTCTGATGGTCTCCGACCATCCCCTGCCACCGCATTAAGAGGGCTGGAAAGCCCTCTCTCCTATCGCGCTGCCCATTGGACTAATTGGACTAATTGGACCAATCAATGACACATAAAAAATGCCGGGGGCGCCCGAATGGACGCCCCCGGCTTATCAGATCCGCTTATGCGGCGGGAGTGTTATTTGCTGAGCACTTTGAGGGTGCGGAGCTCCTTACCGTTGCAAGTAACCTTCACGAGGTAAACGCCGGCTGCACCGAGAGTGATGCGTGCGTTCTGGCCAGCTACAGCGGCGAGCTGCTTGCTGCCAACGAGCATACCGGCAGTGTTGTAAACCTGAACAGCGTAGTTGCCATCGGCACCGAACTCAAGGAAGAGCACATCGTCAACGGTGTAACTGTTGAGCGACGAACCGTCGGCATCGATATCCTCGATAGCCGAGAGGGGATCCTTAACCGAGAATACGGGGAAGGTCTTCACGTCAGCACCATATTTGTTCTCAAGGCTGAGGGTTACAGTGTGGTCGCCGGGAGTGTTGAACTTCACGGTAGCGGCACCACCTTCGCCTTCGGTAGCAGCGGCGCGCGAGCCGGCAGCCTTGGTGAATGTGGTCTTGCGGTCAGTGTCTTTCCATACAGCCTCGGTAACAACGGGATAAGCTGTACCTGCGAGGAAGGGACATCCGGGCTCGAACACAGGTTCGTAAGCCGCGAACTGCATGCCACCAGCTTCAGCATTACCTTCATAGTCGTAAGAGTAAGCCTTTACACCGGCCTTGGAACCCTTGGCAGAGAATGAGAAGTCGGAAGCAGTGTCAACCTCGAAGTCCCACAATGCGAGCACTTCTGCGGGGAGATTGTTGGGGTCGAGACCGTTCATTGATTTCTTGACATCGTCGGCAGTCATGGCCTTGTTCCAAACCTGGAAGTCGTCAACAATACCATCGATAGCCGAACCGGTATGTGCGGCACCACCGAAATAAACACGGTCGGTAGCTGCTATGGCATAGTTCTGACCGTAAATATAGGTATCGCCATCGGTATGACCCTTTCTTTCGAATACACCGAAGCTGCCGTCGGTAATCTTATCATAGCTGAGAGTATAGGTCTTGCCACCGTAAGTGAATGTACGGCCTGCGCCACCACGTTTGCTTGCATACTGGTAAACGAGCGATTTCTGCTTAACACCGTTGATGTAGAGCTGGCAACGGAAACCGGCGGTGGTGTAGTCGCAGATCCATGCTATGTGTGTCCACACACCTGCCTGGAACTTAGTGTCGGGGAAGTTATAGTGAAGCTCACCGGGGGCAACGTCGTCAGTTGCATTTCCACGGAACACGCACTCGATTGTACCATCGGGGTGACCGGCGTTCCATGCCCAGCCCCATGTGTTCTGAGGCCAACCGGCAGCTTTGTTGGAGATGTTCATGAAGTTCCATGTCTTATCGGGGATAGAGCGGAACTTGAACCAACCGGCCACTGAGATAGATTGACCTGATGAAATGCCGAGCTCACCGATATTTGCACCGATATAGCGTGATGCAAGAGCCACGCAGCGCGATGCCGAGCCATCGGCGGGACGGCCTGTATAGGAGAGCGTGGGGGTGTCGGTGAGTTCGATTTCCACTTTTGCAGCGCCTTCTGCCACATCGGCACCATTATGCTGCATAGTGTAGACCACGGGAAGTGCACCAACCTCTTCGCTTGTAATCTGCACGAAGTAACCGAACTGGCGCTCGTTGGCGGTACCCTTGTCGAGATAGAGATCGTAGCCACCCTGCTCAAGGCCATTGGGCACGGAGATTTCCACGCCATTGCCTTCAGCCATTGTGGTGCCTGCGGCATTGACTATGGTCCATTTAGACGATGCGTGAAGAGGATCGACATAGCGGCAGGTGAAAGCCTCGTTAGGCTTGATAATAGCCTTGTCAATCTCTATATCGTTGCTGGGCACGTATGTTCCCTTGCTGAGGTAGTTGCCCCATGCGATGGCCGATTCGTTCTTGGTGTCCATAGACACTGCGCTCACACCGAAGCGTATCTTCTTGGAGCTGTCAGTGTTGGGCGAACGGAAAGCGATTGCAGCCCACGATGTGGTGGCACCCACGAATGTTTCGGGGCCGCCCTCCTCCTGAGCATAAACCTTGAACATCGACACATTGACATCGGAGTTGTAGCAAGGTTCGCCAACGGCCTTGGAGTTGGCCATTTTCCATATAATCTTGCCATCAACACCGGCCATATTGTTGCTGAGCACCTTGGTGGAGAGTATCTGCGGCATTACGGGGGTGGGGGATTCGTCGCCCTTTATGGAGATTTCGCCCAAAAGGAGCTTCAGATTCTTGGCATCGGTAAAGCGGAGTGCAATCACGCCTACGCCTGAATCGCACAGGTAGTCGCCAGAGAAATCGCCACCCACTTCGAATGTGGCCTCGCACCATTCACCGTTGTAGCTCTTATTGATAGCAGCCTCAGATGTAGCCACAGAGAGGAACTCGGTGGCGCCATACATCATCTCCTCATCGGCTGCAGTGGGATCGCTTACGGGCGACATAACCACCGACACATTGCCTTCACCCTCAAGCAGCTTATAGCGCACGGTGATAATCTGGCCATAGTCAATGATGAAATTGGTCTTGAAGAGGTGGAGATACTCCTCAGATGCTGAACCGGTAATCTGCATACAAGAACCGCCGAAGTAGGCGTCGTCCCATGTAAATGTTGCGTCGAGACCGGTTGTGCCTTCGGCAACAGTGGTCTGCAAGAACTCGGGGGCAAACCAGTAGCGCCATGTGGGGAGGTAGTCCTGAAGGGCTATGGAGTACCACTGATTGTCGCTGACGCGCTCGCCCATCCAGTTGAAGAACTTACCGTTACCGAGGTTGAAGTAAGAGTAGAAAGGCTCGTCTGCTATATCCCAGTTAAGCACCGAGCGGGCGCTCATCATGGCCGATATACCGGCCCACGATTCATTGGGGCGGTGGTTGCGCACGGTGGTCACAGCCTTTTTCACAGCAGGGTTACGTGCCCAGCCGGTATACCACTTCTCGGTAATGTCAAGATAGTAAGTCTGGGTAGCCTCCACACTGGTACCATAGTTACCGCGACCTTCCCAGAACATGTTGCACGAGTGAGCACCCCATATACCTATACCATGCTGATAGTCCTTAAGCATGGAGTAGTTCTCACCACTTTTGGGTTCGCCACCCTGCTGGTTCATACCGGCATAGATATAGAAAGGACTCTTGCCCATATTATTGGAGGTATTGACGTCTCTGGTCATCTGAGCCGGCTTGTTCCAATTGTAGTTAAGGAACATTGACGATGAATTGTAGAGACCGGTGAAGCTGGCTATACCGCTATCGAACGCATTGCCACCGCCACCGTCGGTAACGCCCGCATACCAGAGGTTTTCCCAAATAGGATTGCGGTCGGCCATATAGGTCTTGAGATCGTTGTGGAGTGAAATCAGTCCGAGCGACTGAGCGCCGGGGCTACCCCATTCGGAGTTATATCCGAGACCGTCGACGCCATGATAATAGAGGAATTTACCCACAGCGTCGTGATTCAGATTCGAAAGGCTGGTGAAAGTGGTGTTCCATGAGCCGATGGAGCCAAACGGCACACTTGCCACACCCGACACAGCCACACCATTCTTGTGAGCCACGTCGGCAAATGCTCCGGGGACCCATCCGTAAGGAGCAGTCCAGTCGCCATAGTGGTCAACATAGCTCCACATCGAGAATACCTCCTGGTCCCAGATACCGTTAGGGATGGCATTGAACGCAGGGTCGTTGATAGGCACCCAGTTGACGTAACGTTTGTCGGTACCGCCCTGGTTGCTCATAGACCATTGTGTAAGCTCGGGACGCACCTGTGTAGCGTTGTTGTAGAAACGGGCCTTGGGTTTCACACGGGAGATGAAGAACTCCTCATCTTCCCAAGTAGAGCCGTTCATGGTTATCTTACCGTTGCCACCGTTCCAGGCGCTGACATAAGTGTGCAACGAACCTGATTCGGGCATGGTAATGTAACCATCAACTAACTTTTGGGCAGAGACGGTTCCCGCAATGAGAGCCGCACCACAAAATAAGATAGATTTTTTACTCATGATATATAATTATTGATTAGGGTTAAGCACGATTGATTTACAGAAGATATCAGATGCAAATATACTGATAAAAAAGCTTGATTTTTCAAATAAATGTGGGCATGCCGAATAAAATTCGACGCGTCCGCATTTATTTTAGAATCTTCACAATATTTTGCCGATATTATTTCAGATTTGAAGCCTGCTTCACGGTGAGATTAGTGAACTTGATCTTCTGGCCGTTGGGCAGTTCGACATAACCGTTGATGGTACAAGTTCCGTCGCCGTTCGACACAAGAGTAATCTCGTAGTTGGCGGTGTAGTCTGCGCCACGGAATGTAACTGCTGCATTGCTGCCGGTATGCTGCTTGTTCCAGTAGTTGGAAGTGATGGCCGGGAAATCGATACGGATACGGTCAGTGCTTCCGGAGCCGGTGGAAGTTTCATACAGATGCAGACGGAGGGTGAGATCCTTGTTGGTCTTGCAGCGAGCCTCGGCATTGGTGTTGGCAGGAAGATCGATATCCTCGATTGAAGTCACCGTAACGGTGAACGGTTCGGAGGTCACGTCATCGTAGCTTGCGGTTACCTGTACAGAACCTGCCTGCTTACCGGTTATCTCAGCCACATTGTTGGTTCCTGGCTTGAGAGCCACGGTGGCAATAGATGGATCGGAAACCTCGAAGGTAACATCGCCGGTGATGGGCTGACCGGAAGCCATGATCACATTGGCTGTAAGCTCAGCTGTTCCACCTACGGGGACAGACGATGCGCTTGATGCAGCCCAGCGAATCTGACTAACCTTGTCGAGCACGGTAACCAGCACATCCTTCTCCTTATCGAGCGATGTGATGTGGAGAGTTGCCTCGCCGGGATTCTTGAGCTCGAAGCGGCGTGAATAGCCATCGCCACCACCACGGGGAACAACAGTGACCACAGATTCGTCGGAAGAGGTCACAACCGGGATGTGGTATGTGAAGGAGGCATCGGGGTAAGTGTAGACGTCAAGCGAGAGGGGCTCACCCATCTTGACAGTGAGTTCCGAAATATTCTTGTCGGTCTGGCCGGGCATATTGACAACGATGTATTCCACCGGATGAGCAACGGCATAGTCCTCAACAGTTATGTCGCAAATGAATATCTGCTCGGTGTTGTTCTCGGCACGGTCGTAAGTCATGCCGGGCATGGTGTAGGTGACGCGGGCGGTGCCGGGAGTGATGCCGGAACGGACCTTGAGGTAGGTAACTACACCACCTTCATATTCATCGTCGAAGCCCTGCTCGACGGTGACAACGGCATTGCCTTCAACCGACCACTTGAAGTAGCCGGCGGTCTGGGCAGCCTTGGCATTGTCGATCTGCTCCTGGTAGCCGTCGGCCACGCCGAGACAAACCTCAACAAGCATTTCGGAATTGACATCCATAGACTCGGAGATAAGCATCGGCTTCTGGTTGGAGGGGGTCATGGGGCCATAACCTGGACGGGTGCGCACGCCTTCGCCATTGGTATAGGTAAGGCCACCGGTGATCTGCGGGAAGATATAGACAGGAATTGAGGCGGTCTCGCTTTCGGTATCGTTGCCGATGGTAAGAACACATTCAGCCTTACCGGCCATACGTGGACCGGTGTAAACTATACCCACACGGCCACCTTTGCGGTCAATGCAGATATCGTCTTCGGGGTGAGTGAACACGTTCTCGTCAGGATTGGCCGACTGTGTTGCAGCCTCGATAATGTTGAACTGATAGGACACGTCGTAATCGTCCACAAGTGCAATGGGATTGACATTGAACCATGCGGTATCCATCTTCTGGAGGATATAGGCGGTCAGTTCGTCCTGAGCGGGAGTTATGGAACCGGAGAGGGCGTTGCGACCCACGGTGATGGTGGTCATGGCAAACTGGCCTGTCTCGATGGTGGCGCGGAGATTGGTGGTCTTACCCTGGGCACCTGCCTGAGCGATGAGCACAGGATAGGTTACAAAGGTGGTGTCCATCTGCTGGGGGGTATCGGGCTTGCCGGGATCAACCGGGGTCTCGCCTTCGCCGTCACCTTCGCCGGGAGTGGTGGGTTCACCACCCTCGCCTTCGTCGGCACGTGAGCGCGATTTATGTTTTTTCACTATTGTGTCTGTAACCTCGACGAGCTTCACCACCTCGGGGTTATCGACCGACCAGGTGATGGGGGTGTTGATGTCGTGGCCGCTGACGTTGCTCACGCGGGCTGAAATTTTGAGTGTGTCGCCCACAAGCATGGTGACATCGGTCTGAGCGATCTCGATGTAGACGGCATCGGAGCCTCCAAGGGTAGCCTCCTCCTTACAAGCGGTGAAGGAGCCAGCAAGAGCAATGGCAGCCGAGCCGAAGAATATCTTATTGATAAGTTTCATGTTTCGCTATAAATTATTAGAGGTGGTTATCGGGAACATAGCATCCATTGGCATCTTTGGTCCAGGTTGCCGAGTTGACATCCCAGAACACACGGTCGCCGCAAGTCTGCGAGCCACCCATGAGTTCAAGAATCTGCGACATCTGGGTAGCGTTGTTTTCAGTTTCGTTGAATTTATGACGACGAATCTGGAGTTCGGTGTCTACGCCCTCAAGGTTGTTGAAACGCACGGGGAAGAGACGCGGATAGCCTGTGCGGCGGTAAGTTGACCAGGAAGCGAGCGACATGGGGAAGTTGGCAATCCATTTCTGGGTGATGATCTTCTCGAGCTTGAGCTCCTTGGAGTCAGACTCGTTCCAAGCCACACCGATGGTTACGCGGCCCATGATGTCGTTGTTGCGGTCGTAGTAGTCGCGATATTCCACTGCGGGAAGTTCGTCCTGAGCGAGATAGGCGTCGGCCTGGTCGGAGACACCCCACTTGTCGAAGCATTCGCGTATGGCCTGCTCATAGAGAGTCTTGGGGTCGCCACCCATATCCCAGCCGCGGAGCGCGCCCTCGGCACGGTTGAAAGTGACTTCGGCAAGCTTCATGAAGGGCTGGTCCATGGCCATCTGATTGCGGTTGAGGATAGCGAAGGGACCGTAGCCTGCCTGCTTCGAGGGGATGTTCTGGGCCATGAGGCCGGCACGCACGCCATAGATTCCGGCGGGAGCCTGAACACCTGCGGGGTTCTTGACCGGATAAGAGCCGGCAGCGAACCAGATGCTGAGCAGGGGCGACTTGAAGTGCTTGAGGATATTTTCCATCGAGGCATTCAGACGGATATCGTCCCAGTCCTCACCGATGGCATAGACACAAACCTTGCGTGTATCGTCCTTGGGGGTTATGTAAGCAATGTCGCGGTCACCGGGTATCAAAACGCCGACTTCATCCTTGACGGCCTCTTCGGCAATATTCTGGGCAACGAAAGGTTTCGAATCGGGACCGTAAACAGGATCGGGATCATTGTAATCGACCATGTTCATGGCCATGGAGAGCTTGATGGAGTTGGCAAACTTGACCCAACGGCGCCAATCCCAGTCGCAACACGACTTGTAAGGGTCGGTACCTTCCACGCGCTGGAAGTCGGCCTCAGAGGGCTGAGTCTCCTTCAGGATAGCAATAGCCTCGTCGATGTCGGCGAAAATCTGCTTGTAGACATCGGGGCCGCTCTGGTAAGTGAGGTTGGTACGTTCGCCATTACGCCACGACATGAAGGGAGCCACGCCGAACACATCGACAACATCGTGACCGAGGTAAGCCTGGATAATAAGGGCCACAGCACGCCATTCGGGCTTGCGGATATCATTGCCATCCTCATCCTCCATAGTAGCGGCATAAAGCACGGCATTCTTGGAGTAGATGAAGAGCTGATTGTCCATGGCACCACCCATGTAGCCGTTAGGCTCGAAGTAAAGGGTGGGGAGAGCGGGGCCGAATGCGAAGTTGGCCTTTGTGGTGGTCCAATAACCGGCGTAGTTGTCGATGGTATTGGAACGATAGTACTGGTATTTGTGGGGAGCCCAAGTGCCGCTGGGTTCGTGAGAATAGTTGAGCATGAAGGGTATTGCACCGCGAAGCTCGGCCTCGCACACCGACATGTCGTGAGCGCCCGAACCCGCCTCGTCGGCAGCATCGCCGTCGATAATCCAGGGATAGGGCTTAAGTTCGTCGCCGCAGGACTGGAGGGAGAGCATGGCTCCACCGCCAAGAAGAGCGAGACAGGTTGACAAAATTATTTTTTTCATTGTATAGAGATATCGGAGATTAGAAGTTGAATTTGAGAGTTAGGCAGTAAGAACGGAGGGTGGGCAGAGCGTAGGAGTCGATGCCGGAGAAGCCGTTGGCGGCCGATACGGAGATATCGGGGTCGACGGGAGAGTTCTTGTAGAGGAAGAACGCGTTCTTAACCGAGAACTGGGCAGTCATGCCTTTGGATGTACCGAAGAGGTTGGGCAGAGTGTAAGCTAAAGAGATGTCGCGCATGCGGAAGGAAGTGGCGTCGTAAACGTGGTCTTCCATCGGGAATGCACCTACAGTCTCGTAGTACTTCTGAACCGAAACCTTGCGGCCTGAACCGTCGGGGAGATATTTCATGAGCACGAGGTTGCCCTGGGCGTCGTAGGCCTGGAGGTCCTGATTGTTCATGGCGGCGAGACGGTCGGCAGCCGAGCGTGTAGAAACGCCGAAGTAGTCGAGGTCGGCCTCAGTGAGCGACATCACCTTACCACCGATACGTCCGTCGATGAGGAAGTAGAGGGTGAAATTCTTGAAGGTGAAAGTGTTGCTCCAACCAAGGGTGTAGGGCGAAGCGGTGTTGCCCACATAGGTCTCATACTTGGTCGATGCCATTACGGGAGCGGCAGTAGAGGGGTCGTCGATGTTGTTGACCTTTATGTAGCCGTTTTCGTCGCGCTGGAAGGAGTTAACATATATGTCACCGAACTTACCGCCCTGCTTGTACTTGATGTGGAAAGCGTTGGGGCCGGTCTCATATATATAAGGTGTACCGTCGTCCTTGATGTAGGTTTCCTTGATCTTGTTGGAGTTCCAAGCGAAGTTGAGGTTGGACTGCCATGTCCAGTTGCGGTCGATGACCCAACGGTAGCCGGCAGAAAGCTCAACGCCGTAGTTCTGAATCTTACCGGTGTTGACGGGCTTGGACTCGCCATTGTCGGTGGAGATGTAGAGGAACTGGTTGCGGAGGGTAGAGTTGTAGTAAGTTACGTCGAAGTTGAACTTGTTGTTGAACATCCAGGTGTCGAGACCGGTTTCGAATGCCGATGTGGTCTCAGGCTTGGGATCGTCGAATGTCGGGGGTTTGGGGTTGATCACACCGGTGTGGTAGTCCTGTACAGACTGACGGGAGAAGAACTGGTTGGGGACGGCGTTGCCGACAACAGACCAGCTCGCACGCCATTTCAACTGGTCGAGCCAGTCCTGACGGGGAATGAACTTGTCGAGGAGCACGTTGGCACCAACAGAATAGTAACCGAACGAGAGGTACTTGCCACTGGGGGTGAACTGCTGGAACGACTGGCTCCAGTCGCGACGGTAGCTACCATCGAGATAAACCTTGTCCCAAAGACCTACAGACACTGTACCGAAGAGGGCCGAAGACCAGTCGGTGTAGTCCCATGAGTCGCCTGCGCCACCGGTGGTACCGCCGGGGTTGTTGGGGCGGTAGGCCGAGTTGTTGTTAGGCACGAATGCGTTGGGCATACCGGCGGTGTCGATGCCGACGGTGATGTTGGTGGAACGTGAGTAGTGACGGGTGAAGCTGCCACCGAATGCCACGTTGACGTCGAACTTATCGTTGAAACGGTCGTTCCAGGTAAGCATGTAGTCGTTGTAGAGGTCGGATGAGCGGCTGTTGCTCGAATAGTATTTACCACCCTTGTAGTCGAAGTTCTTGCGGTACATGGTGGCATATTCCTCGTTGAGGCTGTTGTTGAGCACCATGTCGACGCTGAGACGGGTCTGGAACTTGAGGTTTTTCCAGATTGTCCAGTCGAGAGTGAGGTTACCGAGGATACGGTCGCGTGTCTGCTTGTCGTTGACCATGTTGGCCACCCAGAAGGGGTTGTTGAGGTACTCGTTGAACCAGTTCCATGTCTGAACGGGCTGTCCTACGAGTTTGGGGTTACCCTGGATGGGGTCGGACACGAGGTATTCACCGGCCACACCCTTGTGGGCATAGTGGTTCTTGAAGTAACGCATGTCGACGTCGGCGGGCGAGCGGTAGAGCGCGAAAAGGCTCGAGAGCGCCTTACCTACGGTGGGGGCGTTTTCAGTGGTCTGGTGAATCCAGTTGAGTGATGTGCTTACGTTGACCTTCTTGTTGAAGAGCGAGAACGATTCCTTCAACATCACGTTGTGGCGGAGGAATTTGTTGTTGGGGATAACGCCAGTCTGGTAAGTATTGTTGTAAGAGAAGTAGGTGCGCGAGAGCTCAGTACCGCCCGAGAGGGTAACACCGTTGTTGAGGGTGACACCTGTCTGGAAGAAGTCGCGGGCCGAAGTGCGGGCGCTGTTCATCAACCAGGGGTTGGTGGCGAGGTCCTCGGCGGTGCGGGTACCGATCATGGGGCCCCATGCGTCCCACTGGTCGTGAGAGTTGTTACCGGTGTTGGAGATACCGAAGGTGCGCTGCTGCTTGGGCCACATGGCGATGCGGTCGATAGAAGTCGAGCTTGAGATATCGACACGCACGGCACCCTGACCGCCCGACTTGGTGGTGATGACGATCACACCGTTGTTTGCGGCACTACCGTAAAGAGCGGCAGCATTCGGGCCCTTGAGGATGGTCATGTTCTCGATGTCCTCGGGGTTGATGGTTGAGAGGAGGTCGTCGCCCGACTTTCCGCCACCCATCGAGATACCGTCGGTGACCTGTTCGCCCATACCGTTGGTCATAGGCACACCGTCGATAACGATAAGGGGCTGGTTGGAGCCGAGGATAGAGGTGGAACCGCGGAGCACGATGCGCGAGGCACCACCGCCGGCACCGGAGTTGTTAGGAGTAATGGTCAGACCGGCACTCTTACCCTGAAGAGCGTTGACGAAGTTGGTTTCCTTGATACGGGTCACCTCATCGTTCTTGATGGTCTGTACGGCATAGGTCAGGGTTTTTTCTTCACGCTGGATACCCATTGCGGTAACGACCACATCACCGAGCACCTTGGAGTCGAGCTCCATGGTAACGTCGATGGGCGTACCGTTCCACACCACTTCCATGGGCTTGTAGCCCACAGCCGAGATCTGAAGTTTGGTACCTGGCTTGACATTGGCGATGGAGAATTCGCCATCGATGTTGGTGGAACCACCCTGCGAGGGATTGCCTGCAACACGGACAGTGGCACCGATCATCGGTTCGTCGATTTCGTCCTTGACCACACCGGTGGCTTTGGCACCCGCCTGGGGAGCCTCAGCAGGCAGTGGAGCGGCCTGGACGATGTCGGGCACAGCCACGACACCCATCAGGGAAGCGACCAAAAGAAGTTTGCTTACTGATTTGATTGGTTTTAGCATAAGGTAAATAATTACTATGGTTTTTTCTCTTTTTCCTTTGCATAGAGAGATGCGACAGCATGCCGCAATCTCATGGATTACAACGATTTAAGGCAACAACATCGGACGACCGAAGCCCATTGCGAATGATTCGGATGGGCTAAAGCGCACGGCGTCAATTAACTAAATCACGACAAAGATATAAAATTAGTTTATTAAAAACTTCGGTTTTTGCAAAAAAAATTCACATTTAACAATAGAATGCGCATATTAAGTTAATTGTATACGGCTGCCGCAATCACAGGCTATATAAAACACGAGATGCACTTCTTCGCAGAAGCGCACCTCCCTCATAACCAAAATTCAAGTATATATTATTTATAATAGGTGTTGTCTTTACGTGGGCGGGGATAAGCGTTGCCGTCAATATCCCTTTTGCCGACAATGCAAAGTTAAGAGATAATCCACTGACCCACAACAGCATGAGTGTGAAAAGTTTATAAAATAAGCAAATGCCGATTTTAACACTTGCACGCCTTACGCCTTTTTATTGTAACTTTGCACACCAACCCCAAAAACCTAACGACAGATGACTGACCTATTGCCCTCTCTGGCCGGAATGACCCTGAGGCAGCTCCAGGATGTGGCGGCCCAGTGCGGAATGCCACGCTTTGCAGCCAAACAGATGGCCCGGTGGCTATATGTGAAACGCGCCACCGACATAGACTCCATGACCGACCTCTCAAAAAGCGCCCGCGAGACCCTCAAGGAGCGCTATCGCGTGGGGCGCGAGGCTCCCAAGCTGCGCACCGTGTCGGCCGACGGCACCGTGAAATATCTGTTTGAGGGTGTGGGAGGCCGCGACATCGAATCGGTGATGATACCCGACGGCGACCGCGCCACCCTGTGCGTAAGCTCGCAGGCAGGATGCAAGATGAACTGCAGTTTCTGCATGACGGGACGCCAGGGATTTCACGGCAATCTAACCACGGCCGCGATAATCAATCAGGTGCTGGCGGTGGAGGAGAGCGAACGGCTCACAAACATCGTGTTCATGGGCATGGGTGAGCCGATGGACAATCTCGATGCCGTGCTCGGAGCCATAGAGATACTTACGGCCGAGTGGGGGATGGCTTGGAGCCCGAAGCGCATCACCGTGTCGAGCATAGGCAAGATAAAAGAGCTGCGTGTGCTTCTGGACACAACGAAAGTACACGTGGCCATAAGCGTGCATTCGCCCTTCGGGAGCGAACGTGCCGGCCTGATGCCCGTGGAGCGCGCCTATCCGCTGACCGAGGTGCTGGACATGCTGCGCGGATACGACTGGGCCCACCAGCGTAGGCTATCGATGGAATATATAATGTGGGCAGGGGTGAACGACGACCGCCGTCATGCCGACGCCCTGGCCCGACTGCTGCGCGGACTCGACTGCCGGGTGAATCTGATACGATTCCACGCCATACCCGGAGTGGAGCTGAACACCGCCTCCGAACGTAACATGACCGCATTCCGCGACCGCCTGAACGAACTGGGCATAACAGCCACAATCAGGGCATCGCGCGGCGAGGACATTATGGCCGCCTGCGGAATGCTCGCGGGAAAGGAACGGAAAGCATAGGCTTATATAAAATAGCCAAACCCGCTCATGCAGGCATGGGCGGGTTTGTTATATCGTCAGGAAATCCAAATCAGCGCGAGAGGACGTCGATGGCATGCTGGAGGTCGTCGACCACATTGCCGGTGGTGTACCACTTGTTCATCGCTCCGGAGCGCACGGGAATCAGCGCGCGCTCAAGCTGCTGAAGCCCGTCGACATCTTTTGCGGCAAGCAGCTCCTCGCGCAGCAGCCGCAGCTTCTCGCTCATCTGTATGCCCTCTACCATGCGCTCGTAGCGTATGGATGAACGGCCGTCGGGATATATGAAATAGGTGTCGCCCGGGGCAAACATGCGGAAACGTGTATCCTCAAGAGGATTGTCCTGCCAGTTCATGTACGACCAATGTAGATAGCCGTCGTGACCGGTGGCAGTGGCATAGACCGGAAGATAAGCTCCGTCGGCAGGGTCGCTGTTGCTGAACTGGCTCGGAGCCGGAGTGGCGCAGCAGGTGTACATCAGTGTTATGAAGCCGGGGGTGGCATAACGGCGACGCATCACGTCGTCGGGGAAGAAATCGCCCTTTATAAGCGTGTAGGATTCAAGCGAGTCGACGAGCTCCTCGTGGTAGCTTCCGGCAAGCGACATCTTTATGCCCGGCACGGCCTTCTGGGCCACACGGCGGGCGTTGAGCATATCGGTGAGACCGCGCTCGTCCATCACTATCATGGTCTTGTCGTAGAGACCACGCTTGCGGAGATGGGATGCGAAATCGCGCAGGAAGTCGGTCCACAGCTTCTCATATTCGGGAGAGTCGGTCTTGGCCTCGAGAAATTCGTACTTTCCGGTGGCCGCATCGAGATAACGGAACTTCAACTCCCACGGCACCATGGTGAAGCATGAGAGATTGGCATTGATGCCGAACGAATCCATATAATCCACCCAGCGGTCAAACACATCGTAACCGAACTGCCAGGAGCCATCGGGCATGCGGGTTGTGGCCACCATCGGCTCAAACTTGTCGTGGCTCTGCTCGCCCCATGGTTCATAGAACAGTATTACTGACACCGTTTTCTGTCCGGCGCGCGCCAACTTCTCCATATATGGCCGCATAAGGCGGAAATGGTCGTCGCTCCACGGCTCAACGCCATAATATCGCGACACCGAATAGGGCTGCTGCCATAGGTCGAGATAGAAATCCATATCCTTTCCCGCCGGAAGCGCACGTTTATTTACTTTGAGGGTAAGCCCGAGCGACCCCACAGTGGCCTTGGTGCGGTCGTCGACCACATCGAGCGTCATGGTATAGGCTCCGGGGGCAAGGTCGGACGGAACCTCGACAGTGCACCATATCGGGCGCACCGAGCGGGCGGGCAACTCCGCCGGAATGCCGGGGAGGTCTATCATGTCGGGTACGGTGTAGGTGGGCAAAGTGTCAGGCGGATAGCCGCATGCGTTCCAGGCCGTGGTGGTGACATAGCGCATCCACGAAGCCGAGCTTCCGGGAGCGTCGAAAGTTTTTCCGCCCCGCTTCAGCCCCGACATGCGGAGAGAGAGAGGACCGGAACCGCCGGGGCTCACCAACAGCGCCTCGATACCGGCACGCTCGCCGCGCCACACATTAATAGTCGTGTCGGCCACAGCCACACGCGGCGGAGTGGCCAGCTGGCGGTAATGGACATTTTTCGACACCCAGGTGAGGCGGGGGGAAACACCCTCGGTTTCCCAGCCCGAGGTGTCGACCGTAGCCGTATCGGCAGGCTCCTGATAGGCCGATGCCATGAGAGGCACCGCGGCGAAAAGAGCGAGAATATGCTTGGTCAGTGACATGATGGTAAAAGTATGGTATTGAGGTTAATTGATTAATTTAGCGCAAACTTACTCAAAATTTCGGATATTTTGAGTAAGTTTGCGCTATTAACGGCACCAAACGAAGAGAAAACATGCGCATAGTGATACAGCGTGTAACGCAAGCATCGGTCACCATCGACGGTAAGCTCCATTCCTCCATAGGCATGGGCATGGCTGTGCTTGTGGGCGTGGAGTGCGGCGATACTGCCGACGATGCACGATGGCTCGCCGAGAAAACCGCGGCACTGCGCATTTTCGACGACAGCAACGGTGTGATGAACCTCCCCGTCACAGCCGTGGGTGGCGACATTCTCGCCGTGAGCCAGTTCACTCTCATGGCCTCGACACGCAAAGGAAACCGGCCGAGCTACATACGCGCCGCCAGGCCGGAACCGGGCAAGGAGCTCTACGATGCCTATTGCACCTTGGTGGGCGAACTCACCGGCCGCAACGTGGCCAAAGGAGTGTTCGGCGCCGACATGAAAGTGGACATCGCCAACAATGGGCCGGTAACAATAATAATCGATTCACGACTGCGGGAATGAATGCCTCGGATATCACATTGAAACAGATGCAGCAGATGGTCCACGAATGGATCACCACCGTGGGAGTGCGCTATTTCTCACCGCTCACCAACATGGCTATCCTTGCCGAGGAGACCGGCGAAGTGGCCCGGATAATGGCGCGGCGCCATGGCGACCAGTCGTGGAAGCATGGCGAGAACCCCGACCTGGCCGACGAACTCGCCGACATGCTTTGGGTGCTGACCGCCATAGCCAATCAGGAAGGCATAGACCTCAACGAAGCCTTCATGAACAATATACGCAAGAAAAGCATTAGGGACAAAGAGAGACATATCTCAAACCCCAAGCTCACAGATAATTCCACACAGACCTCATAAACAAAACAAAATACTGAAATTATGGCAGATAAATATCACGATTCAGTGGCTAAGAGCCAGGTAATCACCGACGACCAGCTGGTAAAGGACACCGTGGCCAAGATTCTGGCCGACAAGATGGAGGAAAACCGCACTCACGATGTGATGAAACTCCTGTTCAACTGCATAGACCTTACCACACTCAACGCCACCGACTCACAAAGCTCCGTGGCGCGGTTTACCGAACGTGTCAACGATTTTGAGAATGAACATGGCGACCTGCCCAACGTGGCCGCCATCTGTGTCTACCCATGCTTCGCGCCGGTGGTGCGCGCCGTGCTCGACGTAACTTCGGTCAACATCGCAGCCGTGTCGGGAGGATTCCCTTCGTCACAGACATTCCCTGAGGTCAAAGTGGCCGAGACCGCGCTCGCCGTGGAAGGTGGAGCCGATGAGATAGACATCGTGCTCAACCTCGGCAATTTCCTTGACGGCGATTGGGAAGAGGTGTGCGACGAGATTCAGGAACTCAAACACTCCTGCCGCGAGGCTCATCTCAAAGTGATATTGGAAACCGGAGCCCTCAAGACTGCCGAAAACATACGCGCTGCCTCTATTCTCTCCATGTACTCCGGAGCCGATTTCATCAAGACATCCACAGGCAAGGGCTATCCCGGCGCATCGCTCGAAGCGGCCTACGTAATGTGCCAGTGCATAAAGGAATATTACGAACAGACCGGACGCATGGTAGGCTTCAAGCCTGCCGGTGGCGTATCGACCACCGACGAGGCAATTGCCTACTACACAATCGTCAAAGAGGTGCTTGGCGAAAAATGGCTCGACAACGAATACTTCCGCATCGGTGCAAGCCGTCTGGCCAACAATCTGCTCTCCGACATTCTCGGCACCGAGACAAAATTTTTCTAACCCACATCACCACCACGCATGCTTTACTGGGTAATAATAAACAACCAACGCTTAGGCCCGCTGCCTGTCGAGGAACTGAAAAACCTCAACATTCAGCGCGACACACTCGTGTGGCACGAAGGCCTGCGCGACTGGAGCCGCGCTGCATCGCTGCCCGAACTGTCAGATATAGTGCCGGCGCCGGCACCCATTCCGCCAATTCCTTGGCGGAATGGCCTACAGGAAACCCCGGAGCCACATGGCGCCAACCGGCAGGCTGAACCGCTCCCGCCCACCTATCTCGCATGGAACATCGTGGTGATGATATGCTGCTGCATCCCCACCGGACTGGTAGGGCTGATATACTCCACCATGGTACAGCCGCGCTACATGCGGGGCGACTACGATGGAGCCCGGAAAGCCTCGCAGAATGCCGAGATATGGCTCATAGTGACCATAGTGGCCGGACTCATAGCCTTACCCTTCCAGATTATCTTCACACTGCTGTGATACAACTGCAGGGCAAACGTAAAAAAATGGCAATAGCGGCGCTTATCATCATAGGCGCCGCATTGCTTTTGCTGTATGCCCTTGTAGATCCCGCCACCCACCTGTTTCCGCGGTGCGTCATAAAATCCATCACCGGCATCGACTGCCCGGGGTGCGGCTCACAGCGGGCTGCCCATGCCCTGCTCCACGGCGACATAGCCGCAGCTTGGAGCTACAATGCATTCATGGTTACGGCCATCCCCTTTGTCGCGCTCATGCTGCTGGCTCAGGCTATGCCCCGACACCTGCAGCGGCTTCACCGTGCGCTCAACTCACCGGCGGTGATATGGACATGGTTCATTGTGATAATAGCTTGGTGGATAGGACGCAACATCTTGTAGACCGCGTCAGAAATCGCTGAATATGCGGGGCTTGATCACTATCCCCACGCGCAGCATCGAATGAAACTGCTTGTAGTCGAGCAGCCCCTCGCCATATCCGTTGTAATACTGGAGGAACAGATATTGATTGTCGCGTTTGAACAGACGATAGTTCAACTCCACTATCGTATTGTAGTTCAACCTCCATCCGCGGCGTTTTACCAGCGTTACCGACGCACCGAAACGCCTGTCTGACGAGAAAAACGATGTTCCCACCTGATATATACCGCAGTAATCGAGAATATCCTTATTCTCCACTCCGTCCACTATCGGCACCCAGAACTTGCCGTGGACCACGAAATTGGGGTCTATCAGTATGCTGCCGCCGAGACTCACCTTGTTCCACGAGCGCGACTTCACACCGTCGCGGCCATTGCTCTCATGCTCGAGCAGAAGCTGGAGCTTGCCCACGAACCGTCCGTTGACAAACAGCGGCTTCACCAGACCTATGCCGGGATTGAAGTTAAGGTCGGTCATGGGCATGGAATTCTCGAGCACATTCCAGAACACCTTCTGCGTATAGAACAGAAACAGATATGTGTTCCACGGCAAAGTGCTCTTGGTAAGCCTTTGCGCTATCGATATCTGGAACTTCACATTGGAATTATCGCGCGTAGGCCGCTTTCCCACGGGCACGCCGAACACAAAATAATTGTCCTTGTAGATGCCGAACGACGGCTGGCTGTCGAAAGCCCGACGCAGACTGTCAGTATCGATAGCCACCGAATCCTGAGCCACTATCTGACCCGCCGCAGGCAGGCACGGCCATAATGCGAGCCACAGCAGCACGCACGGCAAAATCCGTCTCCACATTGCACCAATCATACCCGCAAAGTTAACACGTTGCCGCAAAACAGCAACCACACTCCACCCACTTTTTACCCCCACCTCACTCCTTTTCTTGCTTTAGTGACCGCTTATGGTTAACTTTGTCAGCATTAACCCATATCCAACACCCGCAATGACCCGCTGTATCAGATTCACCATAGTCGCGCTCATCGCCATAATCGTCGCATCGTGTGGCAAAAGCGACCGTTTCGTTATCAAAGGACGCATATCGGGCATAGGCTCACAGACCCTGGCCCTCACCTACTATGCCGCAGGTGGACTTAAACGCGTAAAGGTGCCAGCATCCGACGGTCGCGTGACATTCGACGGCGTATCTGTCACACCCACCCTCGCCACTGTCACACTGGCCGACGGCACCCCCATAGCCACCCTCGTGGTGAAAAATGGCGACAAGGTATCGTTCACCACCAATGTCGACGACCCCCTCTCGCTCGATGTCAGCGGCAACAGCGCCTCAGAGAAGATTGCGGCATGGCTCCGCGACAATGCCCACCATCTGCATGACGGCGACGCACGCAGCGTCAACGAATCCATAGCCCGCTTCGTCGCGGCCAACAAATCCAACACCGCAGCTACAGCCCTGATGGTGACGCAATTCCGCACCGAAGGATTTGAAACCCTTGCCGACTCCCTCTTTTCACTCATCGACGTATCGGCACGTCCGGCATCGGTGGTACAGAACTTCTCCACAGTCCTTTCGGCACAGCTCTCCACCACAGCCCATGCCGACCTGCAGCCCATGAACCTCTATTCGGCAGGCGACACTATCACCGCCTACAATCCACGACGCCATTCGGCATCGCTGCTATGCTTCCTCCCCGACCTGCGTGCCGCACGCGACAGCATCACCCCTCTTATGCGCCGTCTCGCCCGTGGCTACCCATCACGGCGGCTAAAAGTTATCGAAATCTCCACCGCCTCCGATTCTGCCGCATGGCAGCGTTGCATAGCCTCCGATTCCGCCATATGGCTCCAGACCTGGGCCCCCGGCTCAGTGGCATCCACCAACATAGGCAAACTCTCCATTCCCCGCCTCCCCTACTTCATAGTGGCCGACTCTACCGGCGCGCAGATCTACCGCGGCCCATCCATATCCACTGCCGAAAACACCATTTCCGGCAAACTCAAATAACCCCTCCTCCCCCCACAAAAACAACATGCTTGTCAAGACATACGGAGCCGCCGTACAAGGCATTGACGCACTGCAGGTAACCATAGAAGTGGTAGCCGAGCAAGGCATATCATATCACCTCGTCGGCCTGCCCGATGCGGCCGTCAAGGAAAGTTACCGCCGCGTCATGGCAGCCGTAACGCAAAGCGGATTTGACTACCCGCGCCGACGCATCACCATCAATCTATCGCCCGCCGATGTTAAGAAAGAGGGCGCAGCCTACGACCTTCCCATAGCCATAGGCATGCTCGCCGCCTCTGACAAGATAAACGTCGGCACAATGCTCGACAGCTACATGATAATGGGCGAACTGTCGCTCGACGGCTCCGTGCTACCCATACGCGGCGCACTCCCTATGGCCATACTCGCCCGGCAGCTCGGCTTCAAAGGCATGATAGTGCCTGCGGCCAACGCCACTGAAGCCGCCGTGGTGAACCGCCTCGAAGTCTACGGAGTCGACAATCTCCGTCAGGTGGTCGGATTCCTCTCGGGCGAAACCGACATTCCGCCTACCATAGTCGACACTCGGGCGGAATTTGCCGCCGAGGCCGGAAATTTCGACTTCGACTTCTCTGAAGTAAAAGGTCAGGAAAATGTGAAACGCGCCCTCGAGGTGGCCTGCGCCGGCGGCCACAACATACTCCTCATCGGGCCGCCCGGAGCCGGAAAATCCATGATGGCCAAACGCATCCCGTCCATTCTCCCGCCGCTCACTCTCAGCGAAGCCCTTGAAACCACCAAGATACACTCCGTGGCCGGAAAGCTCAGCCGTGGCTCGCGGCTTATGACGCGGCGGCCGTTCCGCGCGCCACACCACACCATATCGCCCGTAGCGCTCGTGGGAGGTGGCACAAATCCCACCCCCGGCGAAATATCGCTTGCCCACAACGGTGTGCTCTTTCTCGACGAATTCCCCGAATTCTCGCGCTCCGTGCTCGAAGTTATGCGCCAGCCGCTTGAGGACCGCCACATATCCATTGCACGGGCGAAATACGCCATAGATTATCCCGCAGGATTCATGCTCGTGGCAAGCATGAACCCTTGCCCCTGCGGCTACTACAACCACCCCACCAAGCAATGTGAATGCCCTCCGGGAGCTGTGCGGAAATACCTCAACCGCATATCCGGCCCGCTGCTCGACCGCATCGACCTCCAGGTAGAGATACTCCCGGTGCCTTTCGACAGCATAGCCTCAGCCACCCCGGGCGAGCCAAGCGAAGCCATACGTCGCCGGGTGATAGAAGCACGCGCCATACAGCAACAGCGTTTCGCCTCAGAACCCGGAGTGCACTGCAACGCCCAGATGAACTCCCGGTTGCTCGGCATCCACGCACGTCTCGACGCCGAAAGCCTCGCCATTCTCCGCGACACCATGACACGATTCGACATGAGCGCACGCGCCTACGACCGCATTTTAAAAGTGGCACGCACCATTGCCGACCTCGACAACGCTTCGCCATCCATCCTCCCGCGCCACATGCGCGAGGCCGTGTCCTACCGCAATCTCGACCGTTCATCGTGGGGAGCCACATCCCAAGCCACCCCCTTCTGACACTCTTACCGACACCATAAAGCGTTAGCCCACAACACATAGAAAATCTGTGGCCGGACCCTTAGGCTAAATCATTGCGTTCAGCCATTTGTCACTACGACAATTTGTCACTATATTTGCACTTACAAAACCTCTGTTGACACAACAAAGCAACAAGAAGTTTACACATTAACCAATTTAACATATTTACAATTGCATTTTATCAAAATGAAAAAGCACTTTTTCGGCCGGTTTACATCGGCCTTAGCTCTTGCCGTGGCCGCAACAATGTCGCTCGGCACTCTTACCGCTTGCAATGACGACGACGGAAACTCCGGAGGCGGAGGCGACGGAGGCGACGACGTTCACACTGTCGCATTCGACAAAACATGGGAATGCTACTACTTCATTGCCTACGAAGTGGGCGAACCTGAACGTTATGGCAACTATTTCTTTGAACTTACCACCGGAGCAGTAGGCATGGATGGCATGCTCTCATATCCGCTCAATGCCGGGGACTATATACTTGACCTCGACATATATACTGCCCTTGACCCCGACCATGCCAACCCCGTGTTGCCCGAAGGCACCTACCGTCCCGGCCAGCGCGAGGAGGGCAACGTCTTCTCCATTCAGAACACAATGGCTGTCTACAATAGCGAGAAACTCGACGACGGCTCATCGCGCATACGCTACATCCGCTTCTCCGACGGTACAATAACCGTTACCCACACCCCCGATGGCTATAAAATCGTTTGCGACATGATAGCCAAGGAAGATGGCTCAAAATGGCTGTTCACTTACGAAGGCCCTGTGCCTTTCGAAGACAAAAGCGGTGAAGAAGACGGCGACTGGTGGGGATTCCACTCCGACATCACAATTGATCCGCTGCGTGCAAATCTCGTGAAATACGACGATTCCGAAACCACCGGATGCGACCAATACATTATCCGATTCTTCGACACCAACCTCGTCACAGCCGAAGGAAACCACCCCAACGGTATAGGACACAAACTCCAGGTTACAATCAACACTGACCACGGACACGGATTGACCGGAACATACACCCCCTCGAGCACCGACAAAGCCAACACATTCGTAATCGGTGAACGATTTGCTTCAGCCGCAACCGGCTCTTATGTAGAGAAGGTGCGCGACGACTACAGCGTACGTTACGAACTTATCTCCGATGGTAAAGTAACCATAACCGCAGGCTCCGCCCCCGACACCTACAACGTTAATGTCGATTGCACATCGCCCGAAGGCTACACCATCAAGATGCAGTACACCGGCACTATTCAGGACATAACAGGCGTTAAACCCGTCTATTCCACACTTACATCCGACATCACCGTAACACCCACACAGTGTTCTTATGCCGACTACTACGGCGATTATTACCAGAATGGAACCGTCAACTACGGCGTAGCCCTTGCCAACAGAACTGAGATCATCATGTTTGAATTCCTCTCGGCAACAGGCACCGCCACCGAACTGCCCACCGGCACATTCACAATCGGCTCAGATCCTGTGGCAGGCACTCTGGTTCCCGGCACTATAAATGAACTGGAAGGACAGCTCAGCCCCACAATCTATGTCAAGTACAACGACGACCAGAACGAAGTGATTGGTTACGCACCGGCAGCCGGAGGACAGCTAACAATCACCAAAAACGGCTCTGACTACACCTTCACCTACGACCTTGAGGACGATGCCGAACCGGCCCACCACATCACCGGAACAGCAACCGTAAGCGTTCCCGAACTTGAGGACTACACCCAGAAGGGCAACACCTCATCGATACGCAAACGCGCCGCAACCAACGACGCCATCCGAATCATCCGCTGATTACGGCACACAATACAAATAAATAATCCCCGACCAATCAGGTCGGGGATTATTTATTTGTATCCGTCTGAAAAAGAATTGTTATTCTTCAGTCTCAGTTTCCTTTACCATTTTTATATTGTCTATGCAGACAGTATAGTTCTTAGGCGAAGGCTTTGCCCATTCATCCGACCATTTCATGGTCATCACCACCTTGTTGACCTTGCCCAAAGCCACCGCGTCGACAGAAGTCCACTCTTCCATTATGTAATCCTTGCCGTCGCGCATATCGGCAAGAACCACTGTCACACTGCCGGTTTCAGCACCGGTGGCATCGTAGCCTGTGAACGTAGCTTCTACCCAATCGCCGGCAGCCAAAGGCTGATAGCTGTACCAGCCATACTTCATATATTCATACATATCGGTAGCATTCATCACGTCAAACGACACAATCTCACGCTCCACACCATCTTCAAATGCCACCTGAGGCTCATGTTCCACATAGTCGTGCTTCAGAAGCACACAGAACTTGTCTGAACCATCAGCTCCGGCATGCTCGGTATCGTCAGGCAATGCCACAGTCAACGGCACAGGAGTACCCGAATCCTGAATCTTGGCAGCTCCCGACACAACGCAGCCACCATACATTGAATAATAATCCTGGCCCACAAACTTGGCGCCCAGATCCTCATACGAAAATTCCGCATTCTTTACCACATTATTCTTTGCACCTTCGGCAAACTCACAATTTTCAAATGTGATGACTTCATACTCCACTACCGGACCTTTGGGGCCGTCATCGTCAGAACACGCTGTAAAGGCGGCCATCAAAGGCAATGCCATCATCCATACTTTTTTCATCTTTCTAATTTTGATTTGTTAATAGTAAGTCTTTTCTTTATTTTTATTTCTTTTTGATAGATACCTCGCAAATTTAACGACAAAATGTCAACATTGCAAATTTTATTTCCACCACCCTACCACCCCATCCGGGTTACCGAACACATACATCTATCCATCAGCAACTTACACACACATTTCAAAATCACCGGCGAAAAAACTTGCAAAACTAAAAAACAAACACTAACTTTGCACCGCAAACCATGGGGTATTAGCTCATCTGGCTAGAGCGCGACACTGGCAGTGTCGAGGTGAGCGGTTCGAGTCCGCTATACTCCACCAAATAAACAGACTTGGAATTAATTCCAAGTCTGTTTATTGTTATGTGTTATTTTTTTAACTACCTTTGCTGAAAACATCTATCTAAATGCCAACGCTTTTTATTCTTTTCGGCTATAGGTTTTTCTTCTGGTCAAATGACCACGAACCAATACACGTGCATATAGCAAAAGGGGACTCAGAAGCTAAGTATAACGTTGAAACGCTTGAACTCGTTGAGAATTTCGGCTTTAGAAAGAATGAATTACGGATGATTGAATCTATTATAGACGAAAATCAATCGATCATAATAGAACGTTGGAAAGAGTTCTTCAAGAAAGGAGGGTAATTGATGAATCGCACACAAGTCTCCAACATCTGGCTTACAGATTCTGCTATTTGGATTGAGTTGACCGACGGACGTAAAGGCAAAGAAAGTTTTGCTGATTATGCACGGCTGTCACAAGCCACACAAGAGCAAAGAAAGAATTATATATTGTCCTATTTTGGCATTCACTGGCCCGACATAGATGAAGATTTATCTTACGAAGGTTTTTTTGCTGAACCAGACAATGGCATAGAAGCCTCCGAAGAAGTTCGATAACCGACAGCACACTCCACATAAAGCGAATCCTGCATGCACTGCAAGGTTCGCTTCTTTTTTTTGCATCGACCATAACCGCAAACCATTGATATTACGAATAAAATCACCAACTTTGTAATTATATACATCAAGACATGAAACTTGTGCCTTTCAAAATTCGTTGACGACATTAGGGGCATAGTGCGGAAATACCGCATAGAAGCCGCTCAATCCATCAATATTTCCATCATCCATGAACGATGGGAAATAGGACAGCGCATAGTGGAAGAAGACCAAAAAGGAGAACTCCGAGCTGAATATGGTTCAAAACTTCTAAATGTGCTTTCCAAAGAATTAACCCTCGAACTGGGCAAAGGTTATAGTTATCGTAGCCTTGCATACTACCGTCTGTTATATGCTTATTTCCCAGATTGGGAGATTTTGCAGACGTGTCTGCAAAATCTTACTTGATCTCATATTCAGGCTGTTCTCGGCGAAAAGACAGAAGATGGGCGCAACTGGTATCTGAAAGAAGCAGCCGAGCAGATGTGGTCGGTCAAGACATTGGAACGCAACATAGGTTCTCAATATTATCATCGGATACTGGCCTCGCCACGAAAGGAAGATCGACCTTGTTTTCTACAACTATCTGATGAAATGCTTCGTTCTCATTGATCTAAAAACAACCAAGATAAGCCACCAAGACATTGGACAGATGGATATGTACGTCAGAATGTACGATGAACTAAAATGCACCGAGGGTGACAATCCGACAATCGGCATACTCCTATGCGCAGAAACCAGTGAAGACATTGCCAAATACTCCATACTCAATGGGAGCAAACAACTCTTCGCTTCTAAATACCTCACATACCTCCCATCCGAAGAAGAACTCCGTTCCGAAATCGAATTCCAAAAACGCCTTTATCTTTTGCAAAAAGGCGAAAAGGTGAACCCGACAATGGCATAGAAGCCCCGGAAGAAGCTCGATAATACCACAGCACACTCCACATAATGCGAATCTTGCATGCACTGTAAGATTCGCTTCTTTTTTTTGAATTGGCCATAACTGTTGTCAATCGCCACTATCGAATATTTCAATAGATTTTCGGAAATTTACGGCAAAACACTCCGTTCCTTTGCGCTGTAAAAAACTACAGCTATAACGGACAATGTCAACCACACCCCTCATCACATGGAGCTGCCTGGTAGGAGCCCTCATCTTAGCCCTCGCCATCAAACTGATCAAGGCAGCATACCGCCATAGCGGTCAACATCACTTAATAGAACTTGGCTCAGAAAGAGAGGAGTTCTTCCTGCCGGGCGACCCCGACCCTAAAAACATCGATAGTTATGACGGACCCGACGATTTCTGATTCATACAGCCACCCTACAGCCGAAGAGCTGTCGCTATTTCTGTCGCGCTACTGCGCCAGGCTGCTTGGGGCGGGAGCCACATGCATCCGGCTTGAAAAAAATGCCACGCGCATAGCCCGTGCCTACGGCATGGAACTGGAGCTCACCATAATGCCGCGCCACATTCACCTGTCGATATGGCGCGATGGCCACACAGGAGCCACGACTGCCATAGCCACGATGCGACACTGTGCCACCTCTTTCGACATCAATACACGGCTAAGCCGGTTGAGTTGGGAAATAGCCGATGGAAAACTCGACTTCCACAGCGCCTCCCGGCAGCTGGACCGCATAGGCAAAATCAGCACGCATCCCACATGGGCTACACTTATACTTGTAACAATAGCCAACGCAGCCTTCTGCCGGCTTTTCGGCGGCGACCCCGCGGCCATGATAATAGCCGGAATAGCCACAGCCGTAGGATTCCATATAAAGACATGCCTGCTGAATCGCAATGTGGATACCCGGGCAGCGTTCATCGCATGCTCTTTCGTGTCGACCATACTCGGAGCCACAGACACACTCTTCTCCATAGGCGATACCCCCGCCATCACCATCGGGACCAGCGTACTGTATCTTGTTCCGGGCATACCGCTGCTCAACTCCTTCAGCGACATGCTTTACCGCCACTATCTTTGTGCCATAAGCCGTGCGGCCGATGCAACAATTCTCACAGGATGCCTGTCAATAGGCCTATGTGCCGGAATGTCGCTGATGGGCATAGGCATGTTCTGACACACACCACATAATTTCCACAGCAATGCTCTACCAGACACTACAGGACGCTCTCTTCGCGGCAATAGCGGCAACAGGATTCGCTGCAATAAGCAATCCGCCACGACAGGCCTACATCTATTGCGCCATACTCGCCGCTTGCGGCCACGCTTTCCGGTTCATACTCATGTCTGCATCGTTCGCCGGCATAAACATCATACCCGCAACCCTCATCGCAGCCCTCACCATAGGATTCCTCGCCGTGTTAATGGCTTCGCACGCACGGTTTCCCGCCGAGACATGCCTGTTTCCATCACTACTCCCCATGATTCCGGGAGTCTACGCCTACAAGGCCTTCGGAGGATTGGCATTATGCCTATTCTCCGAAAGTTCCGGCGGTTTTACAACCAACTTCTATCTGCTTGCATACAATTCCCTGACATGCTGCGCCATACTCCTATGCATGGTGGTGGGAGGGACATTACCCATATTCATCTTAAAAAAAATCTCATTCCAGGCCACAAGATAGATTCTTAACACTAACTTTGCACACCACTTAATGCTTATGGAACTGCGACAACTGAAATACTTTGCCAAAGTAGCCGAGACACTCAACTTTTCTGAAGCGGCAAAATCACTGTGCATAACACAAAGCACCTTGTCGCAACAGATCAAACAGCTCGAGGCTGAGTTCGGCACACGGCTACTAACCCGCAGCAGCCACATGGTGGCCCTTACAGAAGCCGGACAACTGATTCTGCCACAGGCAAAACAGGCGATATACGAAGCCGGACTTTGCGCCGAACGCATCAACGACCTGAACCGTCTTGCCGCCGGCACGCTGAACATCGGCGTGACATACTCCTTCAGCCCTATCCTTACGGAAACCATCCTATCCTTTACAAAGAAATATCCGGGTGTAAAGCTCAACATATTTTACAGACCCATGAACGAACTGATGGAGCTGCTTCGCGGACGCTCCGTGGACTTCGCTCTGGCATTCAGACCCACACGCCCTGCAGATGGAGTGGAATCACACATCCTGTTCCAGAATCCACTGTCGGCAATAGTGGGGGCGCACCATCCTCTGGCTAAGAAAGACAAAGTGACGCTCGAAGAACTCGAACACTACGACATAGCCCTTCCCGCTAAAGGACTGCAGGCACGCAACGCCCTCGACAACATATTGCCGCAAAATCACCGGTTACGCATACGCATAGAACTGAACGAGGTCAACATACTTCTGAAACTCATACGCAACAGCATGCTAGTGAGTGTTCTCGCCGAAGCCACCATACACAACGAATCGGGCGTAAGAGCCATACCTCTCGACATTGCCGAAGGCGAAATGGCCGGATGTGTACACACCCTCAAAGACAGTTACCGCAAGCAATCGATGCTCGAATTCATCAGAATGCTCGGCGACTCGATAGCCGTGCGCGACCGTCAGAACGCATGGCTGTAACCCCGGCCGACACGCTCGTGTCACTAAAAAGTGACATCGGACCGATGGACGAAAATTGCAGCAACCGGCCTTAAATGCAAAAATAGGTTAACGCAACTTGTGAACACCTTCCGTATATAAAAACACACTATGTGTTGTAAATCAGTATTTTACCCCCCCCATTTCAAATTAACATTTCGTCAGCACACCTCAACTGTGTTATTTTTTTTTAACCAACGAATTCCATATTTCAACATTTCGCGGAAAATATATAATTTTGCGCACCAAAATTGAATCTGACGTCGGATATAGTAAGAAAGTTTCCAATTGACAGCTATAAAACACACCTAAGGTACAATATAGTAATTTGAATCATAGCATATTGATTAGGTTTCTTACTTGCGACACATTTTAATCAACAACTACCGTCCGCGCGGCAGAGGCCTGCGGATCACACACAACACATATAGCAATAGTAATTAATTCTTTATCACAAGAGTTAGGATAGTGATGAAAAAGTATTTGACTAAAAACCGCGGACTTATTCCGCGAACGCTGATTGCGATAGTAGCGGTGCTCTCCGCTACATTCAGCACACACGCACAGCACGATGTGTCGTTAAAGACAAACCTTCTTTACGACGCCACAACAACTATCAATTTAGGAGCGGAGATTACACTTGCACCCAAATGGTCGTTTGACTTGTCGGGAAATTTCAACGGATGGTCAGTCAACGGACATCTGTGGAAACACTGGATGCTGCAACCCGAAGCACGCTATTGGTTCTGCGACCGCATGAGCGGTCATTTCGTGGCCATGCACCTGCTTGGCGGCCAGTATAACATTGGCAACATATCAGGCATACCTGACTTTCTCGGCAACCACCCGAGCAATCTTGAAAACACACGCATACAAGGATGGTATGCCGGTGCCGGCATAGGTTACGGATACAGCTGGATTCTATCGCGCCACTGGAACATAGAGGCCGAGATAGCTTTCGGATGGGCATATACCCGCTACGACCGCTACCCCTGCGCCAAGTGCGGTACAAAGATACAGAACGACAAAGCCCACAACTACGTTGGCCCCACAAAAGCCGCTGTGAACCTGATATACGTTTTCTAACACCCATTCCCAGCAACAATGAAGACTACAGCAATGATATCAGCCCTCGTGGCAATGGCCGCCGCGGCCACTATGCCCGCAATGGCCAAGACTGCCGTTCCGGTCAGCGTTCCGGTTTCCAACGTAAGCATAGCTCAGGACGGCAAGACCATGAACATAGCCTTGACGCTCGACGCTTCCCAGGTCAAACTCGCCTCCTCGCGCGAAATAATATTAACCCCCGTCCTTGCCGACACCATGGGGCAGCAGGTATCGCTCCCTTCGGTGTACCTCGCCGGACGCAGCCGCTATTACCTGCATCTGCGCGACGCCGACGTGAAAGCCCCCGACACCCTTGTGCGCGCCGGACGCATGGACACCATACGCTACACTGCATCGATACCCTACCAGCAGTGGATGCAACTCAGCGACCTCGATATGGTCACGGATCTCTGCGGATGCGCATGCGCCCCGATTGACCGCATCAACACCCCTCTCGCATCGCTCGATTTCACTCCCCTTACATTCGCGCCCACATTCGTCACCATGACCCCTCCGGCCGAATTGACAAAAAGCCGCGAGATAAAAGGTTCGGCCTACGTGGACTTCCCGGTTAACCGCACCGAACTCTACACCGACTACCGCCGCAACCCTGAGGAACTCGCACGCATACGCGCATCGATTGACCTCGTGCGCAACGACCCCGATGCGAAAATAACAGCCATCACCATAAAGGGTTACGCATCGCCCGAAGGTTCATATTCCAACAACGTGCGTCTCGCCAAAGGCCGTACACAGACTCTGCGTGACTACGTACAGGGCCTCTACGCCTTCGACCCCACCATAATGCACTCCGACTGGGAGGCTGAGGACTGGGCAGGTCTGCGTCGCTTTGTTGAGAAGAGCGATCTCGAATGGCGCGAACCGATGCTGCGCCTGATAGACTCCGACATGGAGCCTGATGCAAAGGACCGCAAGCTCAAGCGCGACTATCCAAAGGATTATGCCTACCTGCTCGCCAACGTGTACCCCGGCCTGCGCCACTCCGACTATACGGTAGACTACGAGATTCGTACCTACACCGATGTCAAGGAGATAGCACGCGTGATGAAGACCAATCCGGCCAATCTGTCGCTCAACGAACTCTTCGTTCTGGCACAGTCGCTCGACCCTGAATCGGCCGACTATGTCGAGGTGTTCGACCTTGCCGTACGCATGTATCCCAACGACCCCGTGGCCAATCTCAACGCCGGAGTAACGGCAATGCGCCGTGGTGACTACACCGCCGCATCGCAATATCTCCAGCGTGCCGGAGAAAGCCATCAGGCCACCTACGCCCGGGGCATACTTCAGGCATTGCAGGGCGACTATACCACCGCCCGCCAGACACTCTCGCCCATAGCCGGAGAGATGCCCGAGGCAGCCGATGCCGTGAAACAGATAGACCGCATGCTCAACCGCAGCAACGTAAAGCAGGTCAACGTAAAGGGCTGAGTTTACCGTAAATAACAGAAACAATAATAGTAATTAATCCATAATTATTTTTAACACATGAAAATCAAATCATTTCTTGCAGGAATGCTCGCACTCACCATGTTTGCGTCCTGCTCCAACGATGCCATTGAAGATGGAGGCATAGCCCCTGTACCCGGCGGCAACGACGCAGGCGTATACATGAGCGTACTCGTGTCCATGCCCTCAGCCAAAGGCTCACGCAGCTTCACCGACGGCAGCGAAGGCGGCAGCAACACAGGCACTGAAATAGGCCGCCCAACTGAAAACAAGGTTTCATCCTTGCTTCTGGTGCTCGCCAAACCCGGCGACAACGCCTACATAGCCCACTCTTTTGTGGACAACAACCTCACCGCTCTCAACCAGGGTGACCACTACACCGCCACAGGTAAAATCACCAAGAGCACACTTGCCGAGTACTACAACACCAACCCCACCAACCACGAGGTCAACGTGTATGTATTCTGCAACCCCACCACCACTCTCGTAAGCCTGTTCAACGACAGCAAGCCCGTTCCGGCCGACTGGTACAACACCGTTTGCGAGATAAAGGAGGGTGAATCTGTATGGTCTGACAACAACTTCCTGATGTCAAACAACGCCATCGCACTTCGTGAACTCCCCAAGAACCTTGACGACTGGAACGCATTCACCACCGAAGGCAACCCCTTCAACCTCTCGGGCGTAAACACCGTGAGCGGCTCCACAATCGACAACAAGAGCGACCGCGGTGCCATCAAGGTTGAACGCTCTGTGGCCCGCTTCGACTTCCGCGACGGTAGCCGCGACAACTACAGCGAGCTGCCCGCCAACACCTATCCTGTAGTGCGCACTCTCAACGCCGACGGCACAAAGGGCGACTTCATAGTCAACATCACCCTCAACAAGATGGCCCTCGTGAACATGAACAACAAGTTCTACTATCTGCGCCGCGTATCGGCCGACGGCACCGACCTCAACAGCCAGCTCTGCATGCCCGAGCTCCCCTGGTACACCGACAGCAACGGCAAGCCCGTACCCGGACTCACAGGCAACTACGTGGTTGACGCTTACGCTGCCCAGAAAGCCGCAGGCAACATTACCACCGGCTTCTCCAGCTACTTCAACTATCCCTTCTTCGACGACAAGGGCATTGTTGACAACACCGAGTCCAACAACCGCTGGTATGTGACCCGCCTTGACGAAGTGCTCAGCAACGGTCTTGACGACAACACCGACAGCTGGAACGCCGGTGGCGAATACAACCGCTACAAGACCTGGCGCTATGTAACCGAAAACACCATCCCCGGTGCCACCAACCAGCTCAACGGCGTGACCACCGGTGTGGTATTCAAGGGTAAGATGGTAGCCACCGAGGCTCTGCTCAACAGCACCGACGAAGCCGACCAGCAGCTCGCTGCAGCCATCTCCAACAAGGACGGCCAGCTCGGCAACACCAACACCGACCCCATCCTCTATCAGTTTGGCGGTCACCTCTACTGCACTTGGCCCAACCTCCGCAAGCGCGCCATCAAGGAATCGTACAACGAGACCACCAAGGAATGGAACCGCACCAACACCCTCTACAAAGCAGTGTTTGGCGACGGTGGCACAGGCGAGAGCTACGACCCCATGACATCACTCGACGAAGATAGCCCCAACTACTTCTGGAACAAGTGGAAACCCGAAGGCAAAACTCAGGACGACAACTACATTCCCCAGTTCAAGGCAGCAGCCACCGCAGCCGGCATCACCATCTATCAGTCGAGCAACGACGCTCAGGACGGCTGGGGCTACTACTGCTACTATTACTACTGGAACCGTCACAACGACAACCTCGTTCCCGGCGAAATGGGCCCGATGGAATTTGCCGTGGTACGTAACAACGTGTACAAGCTCGCCGTTACCAAAATCGGTCAGCTCGGACACCCCCGCATCTCTGAAAACGACCCCGACGATCCCAAGCCCGACACTCCCGACGAAAAGGGCGACGTGTACATGACCGTAGAGTGCCATGTGCTCCCCTGGGTGGTTCGTGTGAACAACATCGAATTCTAAAATTCACTCCCTACACATCATAAAAAGCTGCGGTGCAGAACCGCACCGCAGCTTTTTATTTCCCTTCAAAAAAAACATCTCCACAACCCTTTTCCTCCAAACTCCTCAGACTACAAAGACTAACACAACCTCTCTGCTCAACACACACAAAATCATTCAGCTTTTCATTTGAAACTGACACTTGATGATGACTATTCTTAAAAAACTACATATAAAGGCTCTCTCCATGGCTGTTACAGCCATAACAGCACTAATGGCCATATCCTCGTGCAACGCCATCTACGATGACCTGCCCGAATGCGTGACCGGCGCCCGTCTCCGCTTTATCTACGACTATAATATGGAATATGCCAACTCGTTCATGCGCAACGTGGACTGCCTCACCGTGTACTTCTACGACACCGACGGCAAGCATGTGGCCACCCGCATAGTGAACGGCCCGGAGCTCGCCGACGAGAACTACCGCATGATAGTTGACCTTCCTGCCGGCGACTACCGCGCCATAGCTTACGGCGGCATAGACTGCGACAAGGCCTCGTTTGCCCATCCCAACGGAGCGCCCGAAGCAGGCGACCACTATACATCACTCTCGCTCAAGATGAACCCCGAACCTCTCGCGGCCAAGCCTGAGAAAGCGATGCACGACCTCTTCTGGGGCACGGTAGACTTCACCATAACCGAGACCCTCGGCGAATACACCGAAGCCACCGTGGAGATGATAAAGGACACCAACAACATACGCATCGTGCTCCAACATGTGAACGGAAAACCGGTGGATCCCACCATGTTCAAATGGGAGATAATCGACGACAACACCCTCATGGACCATAAGAACCTCGTGGTAAAGAACGGCAACGTAACCTACAACCCCTGGACAACAGGCACTACAGTGGGTGGCTTCATGGACAATGGCGATGAGATAACCGACGGTTATGCCGAGCTTTCGGTGGGACGCCTGGTGACCACCAACTCGCCCCAATTGCGCATAACCCGCGTGAAAGATGGCGGTACCGTGCTCGACTATCCTCTGCTGCGCTTACTGATGCAGCTGCGCAGTGAGAAATATGCCGACATGCCTCCGCAGGAATTCCTCGACCGCGAGAGCGACTGGTCAATGCTCTTCCTCCTCAACGAAAACGACGTATGGCACAAGACCGAGATAATTGTCAACGACTGGACCGTGCGTGTGAACGACATAGAACAATAACGAAATGATATCTCCCCGAAACATATTATCCAAGCTGTTTACCGCAGCAGCAATCATACTGTCGGGCGCCACGGTGACGGGATGCTCCGGCAACAGCGCCGATGCTCCTGCGGAGACCGGGGGCGAGGCCAAGCTGCACCTGCAGGTAGCCATGTCGACACCGCAGGCAGTGTCGCGCGCCGCCGGTTCGCGGGCAGATTATTCCGACCCTACGGGAGCCAACGAGATGATGCAGGAGCTCCGTATAATAATAGTGCGCCCCAACGGCATCATAGAGCACAACGACCATATCACCGAACCGTTCCTCAACAATCCGGTAATCACAGCCGGAGCGTTCGAATACAAAGTGGTGTCGGGCGAGACCAAATTCGTGTATCTGATAGTGAATGAGTCGGCCACCCGCACCGACCACTCAGGCCGCACCGTGAAGATGGTGGACTACGACTTCGAAGCCCTCACTCCCGGCAGCGCCTTTCCCGAAACCGCTGTGGGCAACATCCTGATCAATCTCGGCAGTAACACCGAGACCCTCAACGGTGTGCTCCCCATGAGCGAATGCCACCGTGTGAAAGTGCCGTTCGTGAATCCCCAGCCCATCGAGCCTACGATTCCAACTATTCCCTATAAGCTGTTCGTGACCCGCGCAGCCGTGAAGTTCACTCTCAACATCACCAACTCGTCGATGCTCAACGACTTCAATATAGACGAGGTGCGCATCAACAAGATGTCGAGCAAGGAATTCTTCCTGCCCCGCAACACCACCTACAACGATGCGGGCGAGATAACAAATTATCAGGTGCCCAACATAGGCAACAACGAATACTACACATTCCACCGCACATACAGCGGAGTGACGGCACAGAGCGGTGGCTCGACCGTAACACTACCCTCGTTCTATCTGCTCGAAGGTAAATATGCCGACCCCAACAGCCCCGACGGACTCCGGAACTATTCGCTCACCCTGCGCATGAACGGACAAAACTACACAAAGTATTTCCCCAACCTGCCTCAGCTGCCCCGCAACACCCATGTGGTGGTAAATGTCGACATAAAGAATCTTGACAATCTGGACTGGCAGATAGATTTGCGCCCCTACTCGTCGGTGGTGCTCAATCCAGACTTCGGGCTCCCCTATCCGGAAGCACCGTCGGACGCCGACGACACACAGCAGTAAATCGCAACAAACACTCTCAACAAACCTCAGAACGCAACACACAATCCAACAATGACGATGACGCGACCACTCGACATAATCAGACTGACAATAATAACCATAGCCGCACTTTTCGGCACCACAGCCTGCGAGGACGATTTTCCCGCCGATGGCTTCGGCCCCACAGGCGAAGGCGAAGTGACCTTGGAGGCCTCGGTGGACTTCCGTCCGCTCTCGGGCGCACTGTCGCGTGCCGCCGGCGATGCCATAAGCGAGATTGACAAGATATGGGTGCTGATGTACTCAACCGACGGCAACCTTGTGTTCTCCACGCAGCTCAACCGTCAGGATGTCACCATATCCAACCCCGACCGTACCGATGCCGACACCGGAACCGACTTCAACAAGGCCGAGGACAAAACCGAGCGTGCCACGTTCAAACTCACCGTACCTTACGGCCACTACCGCGTCTATGCCGCGGCCAATGTGGGCAATCTTGAGGAATACAGCAATGAAGTGGCATCGGAAAAGGGATTGAAATCCATACGTTTCAAATGGAACAACAGCGATATAGCCTCCAACTCGCAGATGTTCGGATTCTTCTCGGCAGATGGCGATAACTGGGGCGGAACCGAGGCTCCGGTGGTGCGCATAGACGGGTCAACCCGCAAGCTGAATGCCTGGATAAAACGTGTGGCATCGAAGGTGACAGTGGCATTCGACGGCTCCAAGCTACGCAAAGGTGTGGAGATATACATCAAATCAGTAAGCATAAAGGATATACCCTACTCCTCGCAGCTCGGCGAAGGCAATGCCGTGAAAGACACCGATGAGCCTAAATATGCCGAAGAGCATGAATCGCAGTCGATAATATTCGGCGAGGGAGCATTTGAGTACGAAAGCGCCAAAGCATGGCCATGCGTCACCAAAGAGCACCCTGCAGGCGAACCTGAGACTGTAAGCTCCGACCATTCATCAACAGCCAACGCCCTCTATTTTTTCGAGAACATGCAGGGTGAAGGTGACGGTAAAGAGAAATGGCAGGATGCCGACGGTGACGGTAAAGTGGACTTCCCCGGCGCCAACGACCCGGAGAATGATGATTTCAAGGACAACAAAGACGGACGCTCGCTCGGCACCTATATCGAAGTTGAAGCCTACTACCGCGCCCAGCTCTTTGACAACTCAAGCTCAGGCCGTATAGTCTACCGCTTCATGCTCGGCAAAGATACCGAGAAGGATTACAACGCCGAGCGCAACCATCACTATAAACTCACCCTCCGCTTCAATGGCAACGCCAACGATGTGGACTGGCATATAGACTACACAAAGGAACCGGGCATATATTTCCCGGTACCCTATTACATATCGTATCTCTACAACGAAAGTCTTGAACTGCCAGTGAGCGTGGTGGGCAATCTTGAAGGCCCGCTTCATGCAGAAATCAGTGCCGACGAGGAACTCAACAAGACATCGTGGGGTCCATATCAACCTGACGCCGGATTTGACTACTACAAAGGCACGGTCTACAAACCTGGACCATGGCATGGCTTCCTTGCTCTCCGCGAAACCTCTGATGCGGTGGTGACCGGTTCATGGACATGGGAATCAGGGAAGCAGAACAACCAAAGTTTTTGGGAGGACAATAGCCGGGGAACCCGCGACTACAGCAATGTGCCGAGCGACAAGCCATACGATGAAGATACCGGCATAGGAAGCTACACGGTGAAGAAAGAGGGTGACGAACTGGTATATTCGATACCTCTATACACACGAGCCAAACAGCTCATCACCGCAACCGGCTATACCGGCAACAATCCATATACCGCCTACCGGCGTAAAGCGGTGATAACATTCACGGCAACCATAAATGGAAAACCTTACACGGCCAAAGCCGAGATTATACAGGTGGAACGCGTGGTGAACCCCAAAGGAATATGGCGCTCATCCACCATCACCGATCCATTTCATGTGGAACTGAAAGTGCGTAAAAAAGAGTCGGACAAGAAATTCATCAACATCAATTCGGAAGGCCCCTGGACAGCTACCTTCGAACATGGCTCGGAATATTTCGAGATATCGGCCGACAATGGCACCTATGGCACCGACGACGTTACAGGGGTTACGGGAAGCGATGTGCAATTCTGGGTGCGCCCGAAAAGCGCCATAGGCAGTAACGATGTGAGGTGCGGTATGATAAAGGTGACCTATCACGACAACTCTTGCATACACCACATATTCCTTCGCCAGGGCTACGACCCGATAGACATCAGCGGCAACGGAATTCTATGGCATACAAAAAACATGTATGCGGCCGAACAGGAAACGGAATCACCGCTTGAGGAGGGCTCGATGTTCAAGTTCGGCAATTGGGACGATGCCATTCTTGCTGAAAATAACATTGAGAAAGGATACGGCGTGGCACCCGGCAAAACCTACCAGTTCAAGCTGGCCGGCGGCGGAAGTAAAACCTGGGAAGAGATTCAGCCATGCGGTAAAAACATGACCAAGGAACAGGTGCATAAAAACAAATTCTCGGCACCGACCACAATGGGCAAGAATGTCAGGGTGGCCAAGTTCAGCGATTTCAAGAACCTCTATGAAGACAAAAAGATAGACTACGGCTATGGCGTGCTTTACGGCGACGGTGCTACCGCCACTGCCGAAAATGAAGATGAAGCCTACGGATACACCCGCGGAGGCCCGGCCTCATACGGCATGCGCGGATGCTTTATCTACAACCACGACAACGGCAACAATGTGTTCTTCCCCATCGGCGCCACCGGCTACGGACACCGCAAAAACCAGTATGACGAAGATGTGGATGGCGGTTACGGTGGTGTCCTTCGCTACGCGGCACGTTCGCACGTGATGACAGCCTACGCAAGCAACGGAAATGTGGATAAACGTCCATTGTTCTACGATGTGTATCTTTCGCAGGGAGCGATATATTTCCTGCAGGAGGCAGACACAAAATCAACGCTTGACGATCTGGCTCCCAATATAACAACAGCATGGGACGTGAACTACCGTACATTTGACTTCTATTCCTATTGGTTTGACGCCACCTCGTGCAGCGGTAGTTTCGGCATGGGCAAGAATAAAGGCGCAATGAACGGTTCGGATGCCGGATTCGTGCGCTGTGTGACCGACAACAGCGGAAATTAAACCACAACCGGTTATATGTCAAGAACCGCAGTGATAATATGCCTTGCAGCAGCCGGAATGAGCGGGATCTGCGCAGGTCGCGAACTGCCTTTGCCACAAGTACCGTCGGAGTTGACCGTGCCGGCTGACCGCGCCGCCTACGTTATGCTCCATTTCTGGGACGCCATGGAGTGGGACGACACAACGGCTTTGCGCGATACAGCCTTCGTAGAACAGACTTTCGTGAACTTCCTGAGCATCGCACCGCACGCACCGCAAAAAGCGGCTGAGAAGGCCTTAAAATCGCTTGTGGGGAATTTCGCGGCCGACGTCGCATCATTGCGCATGCTGTCGGATCTATCGGAACGCTATCTGGGCGAGCAAGAATCGCCGGTGTTCAACGAAGCATGCCACGAGATAATGTGCCGCGAGCTGATGGCGAGATTCCCTGACGGCTCGGCCGAACAACAATATTTCAGCTATCAGGCACAACGTCTTGCCAAGAACCGGCCCGGCAGCGAGCCTGCCGATTTCAGATTTTTGGACCGCTACGGCCGCAGCACAACACTGAAAGCCTCTATAAAGACCGGGAGTGAGACTCTGCTCATGTTTTTCGACCCAGATTGCCAAGACTGCCATCTGCTCGCCAAACGGATAGCCGCCGACAGGGAGCTGCAAGGAAAAATAGACCGCGGGGAGATACAGGTGATAGCAATAACACCTGTTGCGACAGACCCGGAGCTATGGAAAAGCTACGCCGACACCCTGCCCGAGGAATGGACTGTGGGATACTCGCCGGAGGGTGAAATAGAGGAGAGGGAGCTTTACGACATCCCCACAATACCGTGCATATACCTGCTTGACGCTAACGGAAAAGTAGCCGAACGCTGCAGCCGCAGATATCAATGAGCGGGCAGACGTTGTCGGAAATAGCGTGACGATGCCGACGGGTCGTCGCAGATGCCAGGAGTGAACCAGCGTCGGAAATCGGCATTGAAATCAGACTGCGATGCGTGAAAGCGTCCACGGGCCACACATTCGTGACCGAACCGCTCGATATAGCCCCTCACCCCCTGCTTAAGCAATTCTATATCGCAGGAAGCATCCTCCCGATAAAAATCCTGTTCATCGCGCATCAGCTCCTTAGTCATCTCAAGCTCGGCCTTGACCTTGCCGGGAATCTCCGACTCCTGTACCGGAGTGCGGCGTGAGCCACGGGAGTCGATATCGGCCATGATGACACGCATAATGGCATTGACCGCAGGGCTGGATGTGGGGACAAAACGCCGCTCTATACCATAAGTGGCGATAGCCATCAGAAGCACCGCCTGCTCCATGGGGTCGGAAAGTTCGCGCACCGCCTCGAGCCACGAACGCTTGAATGTGAATGATGTGTTGGTTTCCATAGAAGAACTGTTTGAATGTGCAATATGACGCAAAGGTAAATCCGACCAAAGAGGAATATATGTGAATTTACACTTTTGATTAACCAATATTGCGATTCAAAAACAGCCCCTGATTTTTCGGGCACAGGAAACCGCACAGGAGAAACAAACCACAACACACTACAGCACAGCAAATTACACGCAAAACCACGCGTTTTTAAGGCGATTACAATCAATCAGAACATTCTGATAAGGTGACTGCACGCACAGAAGGCCGCCAAATTAAGACTCGGGACGCAAAGCATGGAACACAATCGAGGCTTTGGCCGGACCGACTACGGATGCAATCTCATCAAGATCGGCTTCCCGCACACGCTTCACACTTCTGAACCGGGTGAGCAATGCCTCGCGCGTTTTTGGTCCGATACCCGGAATTGAATCGAGAGCCGACACTGTCTGCCCCTTGCTACGGCGGTTGCGGTGGTGCGTTATGCCAAAACGGTGTGCTTCATCGCGCATGTGCTGCACCACACGAAGGGTCTCGCTGTTCTTATCGATATAAAGCGGAATGCTGTCGCCGGGAAAATAGATCTCCTCCAGACGCTTCGCGATTCCGGCCACAGCAATCACGCCGCGCAGTCCCATAGCATCAAGAGCCTCGACAGCGGCACTCAGCTGCCCTTTACCGCCGTCAACCACTATGAGCTGAGGCAATCCCTGCCCTTCGTCGCGTAAACGCGTATAACGGCGTGTGAGCACCTCCTTCATTGAAGCGAAATCGTCGGGCCCCACCACGGTCTTGATATTAAAATGACGGTAGTCCTTTTTCGACGGTTTGCCGTCGCGGAACACCACGCACGATGCCACGGGATTCGTTCCCTGTATGTTGGAATTATCGAAACACTCTATATGATGCGGAAGTTCATTCAGGCGAAAATCGGCCTGCATACGTTGCAGCAGTTTAAGAGTGCGCTGCTCGGGATTATGGCGCTCGAGATGCTTGAGCGCATCGACCTTATGTTGGGCGGCATTGCGCTGCGACACCTCGAGCAGTTTCACCCTGTCGCCTCGCTGAGGCACGATGAATGTCACTCCGGGCATCTCCACATCGGGCATCTCAGCCACTATAACCTCCTCAAAATCAACGTCGAGCGTGCGCGCCACCTCATTCATGGCATAGCTAAGAAGCTGAGGCACAGACTCATCGAGACGGCGTTTATATTCCAACGTGACACTGCGCACCACCGCACCCCGACGCACATGCATATAATTGATGTATACATCCGTACCACCGTCGTCGTCGACACCGAAAACATCGACATCGCCTATGGTCTGGCTCACAATAACGCTCTTGGCCGTATATCTCTCCACAAGGTCGTATTTATCCTTCAGCTTCTGTGCCTCTTCAAACCGGAGCTCCATGGCCAACGCCTCCATCTCGCCGCGCAGATGGTCGAGCAGTTCGGCCATATCGCCGCGCAATATCTGCTTCACCCGCTCAATCTGCGCACCATATTCAACCTCAGAAAGAGTGCCCGTGCAAACGCCGTCGCACTTCTTCAGATGATAGTCGAGACACAGACGCCCTTTGCCCCTGGCAATGAAATCGGGGGTGATGGCATGGCGGCACGAGCGCAACCGGTACAGTTCGCGAATCAGATCGAGCACTGCCCTTGCCGAAGCGGTGTCGGTGTACGGGCCATAGTATTTCGAACCGTCCTTGATGCGCTTACGTGTCATAAACACGCGTGGAAAATGCTCCTTGGTCACCACAATCCAGGGATAGGACTTATCGTCTTTGAGCAACACATTGTAGCGCGGCTGATACTCCTTGATCATCGAGTTCTCGAGATTAAGCGCATCCTGCTCGGTGGGCACCACAATATATTTCATATCGGCGATGGCACGCACAAGAAGATTGGTGCGGAGAGAATCGTGGGTGCGGTTGAAGTATGAGGAGACACGGCGTTTGAGATTCTTAGCCTTACCCACATATATAACCGTACCCTCCGCGTCGAAGTACATATAGACACCGGGGGTGGAAGGGAGAATGGAGATTTTCTCCTCAAGTTCGGGAGATTTCTTATGTTTGGCCATGCGTTTAAAATCCAAATTAGACCAGCCGGAGCATCCTGATCCGATTGGTCTAACTATAGAAAACAATCAGGCAAAGCGCATGGTTTTGCGCCCTGCCCTGAATAATCAATATTTGATAAGGGATGTAACCTCGGCGTCGGCCGGCATTGCCGCACGACCATTGAGCGCACCGAGCTCAATAATGAAATTGACATAAATCTTTTTAGGATTCATGCTCTTGACCAGATTGTAGACAGCGGCCATTGTGCCACCTGTGGCCAGGACATCATCGTGAATCACCACGATGTCGTCGGGGGTGATTGCATCGCGATGTATCTCGATTGTATCCTTGCCATACTCCTTATCGTAGGAGCAGCTGACAGTGTCGGCGGGGAGCTTGCCGGGCTTGCGGGCGGGAACAAAACCGGCACCGAGTTCAAATGCCAGAATCGAGCCTCCAATGAAACCGCGGGACTCTATGCCCACAACTTTAGTCACACCCTTGTCGCGGTAAAGCTGCGACAGGTCCCAACCTATTATGTGAAGGGCACGGGGATCCTTGAACACCGTGGTCAGGTCTTTAAACACTATTCCCTTCTGTGGGAAGTCCATCACGTCGCGTACTTTTGATTTGACGTATTCCATCATAAATTATTTTGATAAGTTTTTGATATTTCTATTTTTATCTATGTTCCACGTGAAACAATCACCTTCCAAGCAACAGCAAGAGAATATTGATGTCGCTCGGAGATATGCCGGGTATGCGGGATGCCTGAGCGATAGTCTCGGGGGCGATGCGTTTGAGTTTCTGCCGAGCCTCGGTAGATATGGATTTCACGGAATCGTAGTCTATCCTGTCGCCGAGCTTCACATCCTCAAGGCGATGAATCTTATCGGCGATAAGGCGCTCACGCTCTATATAACCCTGATACTTTATGAGTATCTCGGCACACTCCACTATCTCATCGCGCCGCTCACGCTCTATGTTCACGTCTATCCAATCGGAAAGCTCCGGCACCATATCCATGAGCAACGACATGTTGAGCTGAGGACGCACAATAAGGTCGTGGAGCTTGCATGTCTGTTTGAGAGGAGAGCAATCAAGCTCAGCCAACCGGGCATTGACCTTATCAGGCTTAACCGAGAATGTATTGGCAAAATCAATAAGCGCGTCACGCTGGTTGCGTTTCGACAACATGAGATTGAAACGCTCGTCGTCGGCCAGCCCTATGGCATGGGCAAGAGGCGTGAGACGCATATCGGCATCATCCTGACGGAGGAGTATGCGATATTCGGCACGGGAGGTGAACATGCGGTAAGGCTCGTCGACACCCTTGGTAACAAGATCGTCAATAAGCACACCGATGTAAGCCTGGTCGCGGCCGAGCACAAACGGAGGTTCGCCCGCAACTGACAGATGGGCATTGACACCGGCCACCAACCCCTGCCCCGCAGCTTCCTCGTAGCCGGTGGTACCATTGACCTGTCCGGCGAAAAACAGACCGGGTACCAATTTAGTCTCGAGGGTATGCTTGAGCTGGGTCGGATCGAAGAAGTCGTACTCTATGGCATAGCCGGGACGATATATCGCCACGTCGGCAAGCGCCGGTATGGTTTCGAGAGCTTCCACCTGCACATCGAGAGGAAGCGACGAAGAGAATCCATTGAGATAGTATTCCTGCGTATCCTCACCCTCGGGTTCGAGAAAGAGCTGATGTTCCGTCTTGTCGGCGAAAGTCACAATTTTAGTCTCTATACTCGGACAGTAACGTGGACCGATGCTCTGAATCTGTCCATTGTATAGAGGAGAGCGCGACAAACCGCCGCGAAGCACCTCGTGAGTGGCCTCGTTGGTGTAAAGTATGTGGCACTGCAATTGCTTCAGCTCACGGTGTACCGAGGGGAGATAAGAGAATTTATGGAAATCGTGGTCGCCATCCTGAGGCACGGTAAGCTCCCACTTGACACTGCGGCCGTCGATGCGCACCGGCGTGCCGGTCTTCATGCGGTCGGTAGCAAAGCCAAGGTCGCGCAACTGCTCGGTGAGGCCATAGGAGGCCGGTTCCGAAACGCGCCCGCCGGGAGTCTGCACCTCACCCACATGCATCAGACCGTTGAGAAATGTACCGGCAGTAAGCACCACGGCGCGAGAGGAGAACTCAACACCGAGGGCTGTGCGCACTCCGGCAACATGGCCGTCGGCCGACAACAAAAGTCCTGTCACCGAGTCCTGCCAGATACGGAGATTGGGGGTATTCTCAAGTTCGTGGCGCCAAAGAGCGGAAAAGCGCATGCGGTCGCTCTGAGCACGCGGGCTCCACATGGCCGGCCCCTTGGAACGGTTGAGCATGCGGAACTGTATGGCCGAGCGGTCGGTCACTATACCCATGCGGCCGCCAAGGGCATCTATCTCCCTGACTATCTGACCTTTTGCAATTCCACCAACCGCGGGATTGCAACTCATCTGGGCTATTTTGTTCATGTCGATGGTGATAAGGAGCGTGCTCGACCCCATACGAGCCGAAGCCGAAGCTGCCTCGCAACCGGCATGCCCCGCACCAACCACGATTACATCGTAATCAAACTGCATGTATCAAAAAATATACTTAGTATCTTAATCTTCGTTACAATGTGCCCCGAGGGCGGCAAGAGCCTCGTCCTCGTGGCGTTCCATCACCTCACGCTCCCCCGGCCCCTTGTCGTTAATGCCACAAAGGTGCAGAAGGCCGTGCACTATCACCCGGTGCAGTTCGCGGCCATAGGTGGCGCCGACCAACCCGGCATTGGATCTAACGGTGTCGAGCGATATGAACATATCGCCACTCACACGCCGGCCGTGGGTGTAGTCGAAGGTGATTATATCGGTGTAATAATCATGATTAAGAAAGCGGCGGTTGACTTCGAGAATCTTCTCGTCGTTGCAAAACACATAGGTCAACGGCCCGAGAATACAGCCGTGCGAGCGCGCCACCCCATCGAGCCATGTTGCAAGCCCTGTGGTGTCGAGCGCGGGCATCTCCACCCCGTCGGTGTTCCACTGTATCAAATCGTCCATCATTCAAATGATATTACACGCAAAAGTAGTAATTTTTTACAAAATAGGAATTAGCGAGGCACATTTACATTTTCCGGTCATTTTTCCCGACAGAACAAAACCGACCTTACCAACTAATAATCAGAAATATACCGAATTTTTAACGCCGCGAGATTAAAAAATTCGGCCGACACCGGAGCAGCAATACCGTATTTTCAAATCTCGCGGAGCAAAAAAGCGGAGCCGAAAAAAATATTTTTTGAACGTGGCCGCAAAGTAATTAACTTTGCGGGCGATAGCCTTCAGAGTATGCCATGACAAAAATTTCAGCCACCATACTGACCTTCAACGAGGAGAAACGCATAGAGGCCTGCCTGGAATCGCTCCGCGGCATTGCCGATGAGATTATTGTGGTCGATTCATTCTCGACCGACTCCACCGTGGAGATATGCGAGCGCCACGGATGCAGGGTGAGCCGACGCAAGCTCGCCGGATTCGGTGCGCAGCGGCAATATGCCACCTCGCTCACCACCCACAGCTACGTGCTGGCCATCGATGCCGACGAAGTGCTCTCCCCTGCCCTGCGGCAAAGCCTCCTGAAACTCAAGGAGGGTACACTGACCCACCGCGGCTACGCATTTCCGCGACTGAACTTCTTCTGCGGATTTGCGGTGAAACACTGCGGATGGTATCCCGATGTGCAGGTGCGCCTGTTCGACAAACGATATGCCAACTGGAATCTGCGCGACGTGCACGAGAAAGTGATATTCCGCGACTCCGTGCAGCCCCACCTGCTGCGGGGCGACCTGCTGCATTACCGCTGCGACACCCAGCGCGAATATGCCGGCAAACTTGAGAAACTCGCCGACATCAAATCGCACGAGCTCGCCACCGCCGGCGGCACCATAAGCCCGATAGAACCGGTGCTCAAAGGGATGCGGGCGTTTTTCGACACATACATAGCCCGCGGCGGAATTCTCGACGGCTCCGTTGGGCTGGCCCTGAGCCGCCACCATTACCACGCCGACAAATGCGCATACTCCATGGCCCGGCAACTGAGGAAAAAGAAACAGACCAACGATTAAACCACACCCTATATATATGAGCACCGACCTACAGATATATTGTATCAACACCTCACGCTACATCGATGTGAACGGTGGCGACACCCTCGCCGACATCTACGCACGCATCAGTGCGGAAATTCCATTCACACCAATCAACGCGAGAGTCAACAACAAGTCGGAAGATCTCAACTTCAGGGTGTATGCGCCCAAAACGGTTGAATACATGCCTGTCACTTCGGCCACCGGCTCACGCACCTACGTGCGGTCGCTGTGCATGATGCTGTACCATGCCGTGCACACCTGCCTGCCCGGAGCGAGGCTCAAGATAGAACATTCGATGTCGCGCGGCTACTACTGCCGCCTGTCGGGCATGGAGGCGCCGTTAGACGACGCTACCGTACAACGTCTCAAGGACGCCATGATGCGGCTTGTGGAGCGCGACCTTCCGTTCGAACGGTGCGAGCGTCTGACTGCCGATGTGGCCGGGCTGTTCCGCAGCCAGGGGCTCGACGACAAGGTGAAGCTCCTCGACACGCTCCACGAACTTTACACGGTCTACTACCGCCTCGATGGTCTCTGCGACAGCTATTATGGCGCGTTGGCTCCACGCACCGGCATGCTCGGCGTGTTCGACCTCATCCCCTACCGCGAGGGGATGCTGCTGCTCGGACCCTCCGAGGCCAACCCCGCGCAACCCAACACACCGATTGTCCAGGACAAGATGTTTGGCGCATTCACCGACCATCTCGCCTTCAACCGCATAGTAGGGGTGAGCAACGTAGGCGAGCTTAACGAGGCTGTCCAGGCCGACAACTCGGCCATGCTCATCAATGTGGCCGAAGCCCTGCACGGCAACCGCATAGCCACCATAGCCGACGAGATAACCCGCCGTTTCCGGCAGGGGGGAGCGAGAGTGGTGATGATAGCGGGGCCCTCCTCTTCGGGCAAAACCACCTTCACCAAGCGTCTGGCCATACAGCTTATGACCAATCTGCTCGAGCCGAAGATGATCTCGCTCGACGATTACTTCGTTGACCGTCACCTCACCCCCAAGGACGAGACCGGCGACTACGACTACGAATCGCTCTACGCCCTCGACCTCGCCACCTTCAATTCCCACCTCAACGCACTCATCGACGGCCTCGAGGTGGAACTGCCTTACTATAATTTCGAGACCGGCGCGCGCGAGTACCGCGGCAACATCATAAGCCTCGACAGCAACTCCATACTGCTCATCGAGGGTATCCACGGACTCAACCCGGAGCTTACCGCCCAGGTGGCCGACGAGATGAAATACCGCATCTACGTGTCGGCCCTGACCACCATAGCCATCGACGACCACAACTGGATACCCACCACCGACAACCGGTTGCTGCGCCGCATCATACGCGACGCCCGCTACCGTGGCGTACGTCCGGAGGAGACCATACGCCGATGGCCCAGCGTGCGGCGGGGAGAGGAGCGGTGGATATTTCCCTATCAGGAAAATGCCGATGCCATGTTCAACTCATCGCTGCTCTTCGAACTCGGTGTCATGAAGTCGCGCGGAGAGGAATTGCTGCGCCATGTGCCACACGATGTGGTGGAATATGCCGAAGCGGCACGCCTACGCACATTCCTCGGCTACTTCGCCCCGATATCCGAAGAGTTCATCCCATCCACATCGCTTCTGCGCGAGTTTCTCGGCGGCAGCAGCTTCAAGTATTAGCATTAGAGAATCAATTGGACTGATTCAGCCGGCGCAAAGCGGGACATCCTGCTTTGTGCCGTTTTTTTCATTCCCTTTAACCTGACGAGCCTGCTTTTTAGCAAAAAGTCATCAAAAACACACAAAACACATTTTGTTAACCTTCTTTAACTAATGGGGGGGGGTAATTTTGCCCTTTATATTTAATTTTGTGTCGGAAACCTTAACATATACCACGAATCATTAATCCCGATAACAGAAACACTTACACAATGTGGCCATCAGGCCACTACAGATATTCCGGCATCCCTGACGCCATTCGGGATGGCCGGCATCGCTGTCAGGCTATGACAGCAAACAACTAAAACGAAAAAAACAACCAACCTTAAACTATTTTACTAACCAATCAACAAAAAATTATGAAGTCAAAGGTAACAAGCTTGTTATTGATGCTTTTGCTGTTCCCTGTGATGAGCGTGATGGCACAGAACATCACCGTCAAAGGAACCGTAACTGACACAAGTGGCGAACCGTTGATCGGTGTTTCCGTGATCGTAGCCGGCTCAGGCCAGGGCGCGTCAACCAACATCGACGGCGAATTTACTCTTAAAGCCAAGCAGGGCGATGTGCTTAAGTTCTCTTACATCGGCTACCGTCCCGTGCAGCTCAATGTCCCCGCCGATGGCAAAGTGGACCTCGTCATGGAAGAGGAAGCCACCGCACTCGACGAGGTTGTGGTGACCGCACTCGGCATCAAGCGCGAACAGAAAGCGCTCTCTTACAATGTGCAGACCCTCAAGGGCGACGCATTCACCTCCAACAAGGACGCCAACTTCATCAACTCGCTCGCCGGTAAGGTGGCAGGTGTCAACATCAGCTCCGGTTCAGCCGGTTCCGGCTCGGCAGCCCGTGTAATCATGCGCGGTACCAAGTCGCTGACAGGCAACGACAATGCCCTCTACGTAATCGACGGTATCCCCATGTTCGACGTCAATACCGGCGATGAAGATGGCGGTACAATGGCCAAGCAGCCCGGTTCAAGCTCGGTAGCCGACATCAACCCCGACGATATCGAATCGATGTCTGTGCTCTCAGGCCCCTCGGCAGCCGCGCTTTACGGCTCAGCAGCCGCAAGCGGTGTGATCTTGATTACAACAAAAAAAGGTGAAGAAGGTCGCGCCAAGCTCACCTACAGCAACACCACCCAGTTCAGCAACGTGTGGATGACACCCAAGTTCCAGAACATCTACGGCAACGTGGAAGGTGAACACTCCTCCTGGGGTAAGAAACTCGACACCCCTACATCTTACGACCCATTGGACTTCTTCCAGACAGGTCTTACAGAAATCAACGCCCTCACATTCACTGTGGGCAATGAGAAGAACCAGACATTCGCCTCGGCAGCCGTAACCAATGCTCCCGGCGTGATGCCCGAATCTGACTACAACCGCTACAACTTCTCTATACGCAACACCACCAAGTTCCTCAACGACAAGTTGACCCTCGACCTCGGTGCTTCGTATATCATCCAGAACAACAAGAACTTCGTAGGTTCGGGTGAATACTTCAACCCTCTCGCATCGCTATATCTCTTCCCACGCGGTGAGAACTTCGACGACGTGCGCATGTTCGAGCGTTGGGATCCCTCACGCAACATCTACACCCAGTATTGGAATCAGAAATATTCTGAGGCATTCACCATGCAGAACCCCTACTGGACACAGAAACGCATGAACCGCGAAGCACGCAAGCAGCGCTACATGTTCAACGGCTCGTTGAAATACGACATTCTCCCCTGGCTCTATGTAGTAGGCCGCGTACGTGTTGACAATGCCAACACTGTATACGAGGAGAAATTCAATGCTACCACCATCATGACACTTGCCGGTTCTGACAAAGGTATGTATGGCAAAACCCGCACAATGGACCGTTCGATTTACGCCGACGTGATGGCGTCGATGAACAAGAACTTCATCAACAACCGCCTCAACCTCAACGCTCAGCTCGGTGCTTCTATCAATGATATGCGCGAAGAGGGTGAAACATTTACTGGTGGTCTTTTCCAGATTCCCAACTTCTTTGCTTATGGCAACATCAACCCGACCAACAATAAGGTGAACGAGACCGTATGGCATGACCAGACACAGTCAATATTCGCCAGCGTTGAACTCGGTTGGGACAGCCAGTACTACTTGACAGTAACCGGCCGTAACGACTGGAGCTCTATGCTCGCATTCACCGACAATATCAGCTACTTCTACCCCTCGGTGGGCGGTTCTTGGTTGATTAGCGAAACTTTCCGCGAACAGCTTCCCCAGGCCATCTCCTTCCTTAAAGTACGTGGTTCGTGGGCCGAAGTGGCAAGCTCTCCGTCACGCTACCTCACCCGCATGCAGTATGTCTACAACGACCAGACCAAGCAATATGAATGGCCGTCGAAACACTACAACCCCAACTTGAAGCCTGAGAACACCCGCTCTTACGAAATCGGTCTCAGCGCCAAGTTCCTCAACAACACCATCGGCCTTGAGTTCACCTACTACAATGCCAACACTTTCAACCAGACATTCGAAATTCCCGCTTCTGCTTCGTCAGGTTACAAGACCAACCTCATCCAGACCGGTAACATACGCAACCGCGGTATCGAGGCTGCTGTCAACTACAACAACCAGTGGGGCGATTGGCGCTTCAACACCGGCATAACCTACTCGCTCAACCGCAATAAGGTTATCTCGCTTGCCAATGGCGCTCTTGACCCCGAAACCGGTCTCCCCATCGAAATGGAATACTTCGCTGCTACAGGCTGCCTCGGTATGAGCGGTGGTCCCGCCATCCGTCTCTATGAGGGCGGCTCAATGGGCGACCTCTACAGCAACCAGCGTCTCCGTCAGTCGGCCAACGGCTATGTGTGGAAAGACCCCCAGACCGGCAAGGTAGCTCTCGAAACTGTGGACTACTTCAAGGTTGGCTCACTCCTTCCCAAATTCAATATGGGCTGGACCGGAAATCTCGGCTGGAAGAACCTCAACCTCTCGTGGGCTGTGACAGGCCGTTTCGGAGGCAACGTAATCAGCGATACTCAGGCCGTTCTTGACCGCTACGGTGTATCTGAAACTTCAGCACAGGCTCGTCTCAACGGTGGTGTGGCAATTCCCGGCAACGGTATGGTAGACGCTCAGAACTATTACGAGACTGTATCGCAGGCTCCCGGCACTTACTATGTGTACGATGCTACAAACATCCGTCTCGCCGACCTCACAGTGTCTTACACCCTGCCCCGCACTATGCTCAAGAACATTGCCGACGTAACCCTCTCGCTCACCGGCAAAAACCTTTGGGTGATTTACTGCAAGGCTCCGTTCGATCCCGAATCGACATCATCGACCACCAACAACTTCTATCAGGGTGTCGACTACTTCCAGCAGCCTAGCATCCGCACCTACGGTTTCAATGTTAAATTCACATTCTGATCCACAACAAGAATATTATGAACACAAAAATGTATAAAAATATAGCAACCCTGATGCTCGGTGGCGCACTCGTGTTCGGCGCGGCAAGCTGTACCGACGACTTCGAGCATTTCAACACCGACCCGAAGGCTCCGACTCCCGAGCAGATGGAGGGTGACTTCGCTTCGACTGCCACCCTCATAGGCAACATGGTTCCTGTGCTTGCTCTGGGTCAGGAAAACGACTTCCAGATGATAGACCAGATGATTGGTTGTGAATATGGCCGCATGACTGCTGCCAAAAACCAATGGGGCACCGGTGCATATTATGCAACATACAGCCCACCTGTAGGATGGATCGGTAATACTTTCGACACCAATATGCCGAAAATATACACCCCATTCTTCCAGATCCGCGACATATCGGGCGGCGAAGGTTTGACATACCATTGGGCCAACCTGCTCCGCGTTGCCGGAACATTCCGTATAAGCGACTGCTACGGTCCCACCCCATTCTCTTTGATTGGTGGAGGCAACAGCTATCAGGTGGCTTACGACGACATGCCCGAGCTTTACGACGCAATGTTTGAGCAGATTGACGAAGCCATTGCCGGCCTGAAAGAATCTGCCGGAAACGCCACAACTGCCGCTCTTTTCGCCAATGTGGATTATATCTACGGTGGCGACATAGCCAAGTGGGTAAAACTCGGCAACACCATCAAGCTCCGCATGGCCATGCGCCTTGTCAATGTCAAGCCCGACCTTGCCAAGCAGAAAGCTGAAGAAGCAGTGAACGATGCAGGTGGCCTGATCAGCGAACCCAATGATGCCGCATGGTCATCGTTCATCCCCGGTGGCAACGCACTCAACAAGACCAACCGTCTTTGGGACGAAGGCCGTGTGAGCGCCGACATCACCTCTTATATGAACGGCTACTCAGACCCTCGTCGCAACGTATATTTCGAAACCGCATCCGATGACTCTTACACCGGGCTGCGCAGCGGTATCTATCACGCCACAGGCTACGAAGGATGCTCGCTGCCCAAAGTTGATGAGAACAGCAAACTTCTCTCCATCTCAGCAAGCGAATCATGGTTCGCACGCGCTGAAGGTGCACTCCGCGGTTGGGCTATGGGCGGAACAGCCAAAGAGCTCTATGAAAAAGGCGTGAGCGTATCGTTCCAGGAACGTGGCGCCACCATCGGCGACTACCTTGAAAGCACAGCCACTCCGGCCAATCATACAAGCCTCGCAAGTTCGGCATACGACATCAATGCAGCCAGCACAATATGCCCGAAATATGACGAGAGTGCCGGGTTTGAAACAAATCTCGAGCGCATCATAGTGCAGAAATGGCTCGGCAACTTCCCCAACGGTTGGGAATCGTGGGCTGACTTCCGCCGCACAGGCTATCCCAAATGGTTCCCGGTTGTCGACAACCTTTCTACCAGTGGTGTGACTTCATCGCGCGGCATGCGTCGTCTCCCCTTCCCGCAGTCGGAATTCAATACCAACGAGGCCAACGTACGCGCTGCCATCCAGATGCTCGGCGGCCCCGACACCGGTGCAACCGACCTCTGGTGGGCTAAAAAGAACTAATTAACCCTTATATCTTAATCAATCATTATTTTTTATCAAAACAATGAAAGGACTAAAATCTATAATCTTTGCCGCTGCGGCACTCATTGCGGTACCCACCGTAGTGTCATCGTGCAGCGACTGGACGGAGCCTGAAGCAGAGGATTTCTACAAGCCTCAGACCCCGGCCTATAAAAATAATTTGAAAGACTATTTCGCATCACCTCACAAAGTGATGTTTGGATGGTTCGGTTCATGGTCTACCGGAGGTAAAGGTAACCAGCTCGTAGGTCTGCCCGACAGTACAGACTTTGTAAGCCTATGGCTTGTAAATGGTCGCCTGACAAAAGAACAGCAAGCTGACCTCAAGGAATTCCAGAAACGTGGCTCTAAAGCCATACTTTGTTGGCGTGCCGCTGACATCGGGGCTAACCTTATACCTGATATATGGTTTGCATCGCATACTGTTGACCAACTTGAAGAATTCTGGGAATACGACCGTAACGATGTGAATTCACGCATTGAAGCAGCCAAGAAGTATGCATACGCAATTGTTGACACCTGCGACAAGTACAACATCGACGGTTTCGATTTCGATATGGAAGACGAAGGCACTCTTTCCGATTCCAACAATCCCGAAGTTGTTAACACATTCCTCCGCACACTTCGCGAAGAATTCGACAAGCGAGGCAAAATGCTTTGCGTTGATATCCCAGGAGCATTCCGAGGTGAAGTAGGAAGTTCCAGCGACCCAATGTTCTTCCGCTTCTTCAAAATGCTCGATGATGATGTTTTGGAAAATGTGGATTACATAATTTGGCAGACATACGAACTTGATCATGAAGGCCTTGATTGGTTCTACGACCGAGTGCAGAACAATCGTCCGGCTCTGTTTGACAAAGTTTTGGGAAAATCCATTATCACAGCTACTTTCGAACATGCTTCTGAAAAGGATATATTCAAAACACATCAGACCTACCGCAACCATACCGGACTTCCCCATGCCGGTATCGGAGCATACCACATCGAGTACGATTACCCCGGAAATCCCGACTACCCTTACGTACGTGCCGGTATATCTGCTCAGAATCCTCCTATCAACAACTAATCATTTTAGCTTAAAAGGAATATAATACATGAAAAAAATAGCATTAAATATCTTCGCTCTCGGCATGATCGGCATAGCATTTACAGCCTGCGATGATGCAAAAAACGATGCGATAGACAATATGGTGTACATTTCTGAGGCTGCTTCAGAACCGGCCACAGAAATAATACTTGGCAAGACCGGAGAGACATCCAGCACAACCATCACTGTACGCATGGGGCAAAAAGCAGCCGTCGATACAAAGGTACAGCTTGCTCTTGACCCGCAGACTCTTGAGAATTACAACAAGCGCAATGATACTGAGTTTGCCGTTCTGCCGTCAGAATATATTGAATTTCCGGCCGAAGTAATAGTAGAGGCCGGAACCTCAACGGTCGAAGTTCCTTTGACCATCACCTCTTTTGATGGAGAGAAAGGTGTGGACTACGCTGCCCCCATCAAGGTTGTGTCAGCTGAAGGACAGACTGTATCCAAAGGTTCAGGAGCATACATAATTACATTTGGCAAACCTCTTATTCAGAAAGCACCCCAATTTGCATTTGGCAATGGCATGAAGATGCCCTGGGAGGGAACCATTGACCTCACTAATCTCACTCTCGAATGGTGGTGTCGTGTAATCAATACGGCTGGAAACGGAGGATTCTCCGTTAACAATCAAGCGCTATTCTCTCTCAACGCCAACCATGAGCTTTATGTACGCTTCGGCGATACAACCTACGGTGGCAACGACCAGAGAAAAGGTCTTATGGAATTCCTTCAGATCAAGACTATGGGTATTGATGCAAACTATGACTCAGGAGACCCCAACGAAGAATCAAAGAAACTTCCATGGGGTGAATGGATTCACTTCGCACATACATTTGACAGCGCTACCGGAGATGTTATTCTTTACATGAACGGTGTTGAAGTAAACCGTGCCAATGGTGGAGCCGGAAAGGTGTTCAACGCTACAGGTCTTTCAATACTCGGTAGCAGTCAAACATACTTCCGCGATTACATTGAACTCGCTCAGGTACGTTTGTGGAAAACAACACGCTCCGCAGCCCAGATCAAGAAATTCATGAAGAAAGAGGTTAAGTATACCGACCCCAATCTCGTGTTCTACCTCCCCATGAACGAAGGCTCAGGCTCAACCTTGCACGATGTGACCGGCAACGGCCACGATGTGGAAATCGGCTCCGCAGACAATGGCGGTAACAATCAGGCCAATGCATGGACTGAATATGAATTCTAAATCATTTTAAAATTCTGATTAATAAACCAATGAAAAAATTTTGGAAATATATAGCTGCCTGTGCAGCCGCCGTTATGCTTCTGCCTCTCGTGGCGTGTAACGACGACGATACAGTAGATCCCTACGACATCAATTACATCTACTGCTATCAGAAAGACAATCTATATCCATCTATAGAATACCGTGCCAACGGCAATTTTCTTGAAAATATAGATGACCCATTGCAGTTGGTACCGGTACGCCTGACCAAGCCTGCACCTGCCGACTTGACAGTGGAAATAACTATTGATCCGTCTGCGGTTGATGAATACAATGCAGCCAATAACACAGCCTATAAGCCTGTGACCGGTGCACAACTTCTCACCACGACGCTCACAATAGCCAAAGGTGAGTACGTATCACCGGAAGTAATCTCGGTGAGCCTTGCCGACCACAGCGAGTTTGAGAACAATAGCGATAACCTTATGCTTCCGATTGTTATCAAGTCTATATCAGCGAGCAACGTAAGCATAAGCAAAAGCAGCCGTCTCTTCATAGCATTCAACTACTCGGCCAACTTTGTTTCATTAAAGAACATTTCACCAGTTGAAGTCGGTAACGACCAAAGCACATGGGCTACACAACTTGCCAACGTTAATATTACTGATTTTGCAACAAGCCTATGGGATGCTGAAGAACCAATCAATGTTAATATTGATATTGACGGAACACTTGTAAAAGCATACAATGAAGCCAATGGCACAGACTATGTTTTTATGAGCGACGCAACCCTCAAAGCAAACACTATCACCATTCCTACAGGAGCAAAAACAATTGACCTTGGTATAAATGTAGGCGACTACAGTAACATGCCTGAAGATGGATTTATAATTCCCGTACGCATGACTGCCGTTGATGGATTTGGTGCTGCTGCCGACGACAAAGCAAACATATCGTACATTCTTATCTGCCGACGTGTCCCTGCTATAATATCAGGAACTCCCACCGGTAATGTAATTGCTTATAACGAAGACGACGGATGGACCATTACTGTAAATGGCAAAGATGTATATGAAGATGAAGAATACGGCGAAGAGTATGAATGGACATATCTTCTTGGCGGCTATTACGTCGGCCCATGGGAAGAAGGAAGCACCATTGTGATTGACTTCGGCTCTCCGCGCACAATCTCCGGTTTTGTCATAAACTTCTATGCAGGCTTCTGGCAATACGGATTTAACAAACTTACATCCGTAAAAACCAGCCTTGATGGTAATAAATGGAAAAACTGGGGCGAAAGCGAAGCCAATTGGTATTTAGCTTCGAAACAGTACCAGTTCTCATACACTACCACTGTTCAACAAATAGAATTTACAATTGGTGAAGGAGTAGGATATGGCATTAATCCCGAATCACTTAAATTCTATGAACCGTAACTTGATTTACATAAGGTAAAAAGAAACCAACCTTTGCTCAAATTTAATATTTGAGAGCCGGCCCGGAGCAGTGATGCTGTGGGCCGGTTTTTTATTCCCCTCCCTAATCTACGGTGAACACCTACACGCATGGCAGTGATTTAACCCACACCGGACAGGCACAGGTGCGCAGACGGATGCACCTGCAGGAGGGAGGGCATTCCTGCCCTCGCACAGAATACAACCTGCAAGCGGATTGAACATGACTTGGGGCTACTTTATGGCGACATTTGATATGTTTTTTGAGCCTGAACCCTCAGATTTTTGTGGTTTTTACAGAATTGAACCCTAAGAAAAATGTGGTTTTTCATTGCACGAACCCTAAGAAAAATGTAATTATCACGCCGAACACATTAATATCCAAACAGATACAGGAAAACATACTTAATTAACCAATTACCCACTACATGCGGTGCCATTCTGTCCTACTATCCATCACTGATGACCGCTCAATAGGCTACGGCTTCCCGCAACCTTATCCTGAATTTTCAATAAAAACACAGCGGGAATTTTGTAATATAAAAAACATTAACCATTTTTGCGACAAATCATCTTTTTCTAAATAAACATGCCCACAGTACTATACATATTCGGAATCCGTTTTTTCTTTTATCCCAATGACCACGAACCGATACATGTGCATGTGGAATACCAAGGAAATTCAGCAAAGATACAGGTAGAACCATCGGTGAGACTAATAGAAAACAATGGCATAAAACCACAGACTATAGCCAAAGCAATCGATACGGTTGTTTTTTATAAGAATGATATAGTGAATGCATGGCATGAAGTTTTCACCGGAAAAACAGACAACAGATGAACGAACGAATCGCAACATTGTGGTTTGACAACAACCGCATATTCATAAAAACAGAAGAGAACCGGATATATAGTCAACCGCTTGAATTATTTCCGGCACTGATGGATGCTACTCAAAGTCAACGTGAGCAGTATTATGTATGGGACAACGGCAAAAGCGTAAGATGGGAAGATATAGACGAGGATATACATATATCGAACTTCTTTGAATCAGAGACTGTAAATTACGACAATGATGTAAACCATCTTCTGTCACGGTTTCCATGGCTTGACATGAAAGCCTTTGCCCAATACATCGGTATGCATTGGACCAAGCTCGCGAAGTTCAGGTATGGTGTATGGACACCTAACGATGAGAATATGTCAAAAATAAAAAACGGCATCAAGGCTATAGCCAAGGAGATGTCGGCGGCAGTGATGTAACCCACATCAAGCAGGCACGGGTGCGCAGACGGATGCACCTGCAGGAGGGAGGGCATTCCTGCCCTCACATAGCAAAAGGGATGGCAGATGTGGCTGTGTTGCGGGCATGGGAATTTTTAGCTACTTTTGCGGGTATATATATTTTACGCACGAAGCCGATGATTGAATTACGCCAAATAACAAAATCGTTCGAGGGGCTGAAAGTCCTAAAGGGCATAGACCTTGACATAGCCCGGGGCGAGATTGTGTCGATAGTGGGTCCGAGCGGGGCCGGCAAAACCACCCTGCTACAGATAATGGGCTCGCTTGACCGGCCCGACAGCGGCACGGTGAGCATCGATGGCGAGGATATATTCAAGATGTCGGACAACCGGCTGGCGCATTTCCGAAACGCCAATGTGGGATTTGTGTTCCAGTTCCATCAGCTCCTGCCTGAATTCACATTGGAGGAAAATGTGGCAATGCCGGCAATGATAGGCGGCATGGGCAAGGATGAGGCTATGGCAAAAGCCAGGAAACTCATCGATTATATGGGTCTTTCGGAAAGGAGAGGCCACAGGCCGTCGGAACTGTCGGGGGGAGAGCGTCAGCGTGCCGCCGTGGCGCGGGCGCTTATAAACGGCCCCAAGGTGGTGCTTGCCGACGAGCCGTCGGGAAGCCTCGACTCGAAAAACCGCAGCGAACTGCACCGCCTGTTCTTTGACCTGCGGAGAGACCTTGGACATACGTTTGTGATAGTGACCCACGATGAGAGCCTTGCCCGCATGGCCGACCGCAGGGTGGAGATGCGCGATGGCATGATAACCGAGATTATAACCAACAGCAACCCTATACGATGAACCGTCTGCTAAAATATTTGCTCGCCTTAGCCGTTATTATTACGGCCACTGCCTGCGGTGACGATGACAATGGCGGCACGGCGGGAGAGCTGTGTGAGTCGGTGGTTACCTTCACCGGCAACCGTGAGGGCGTGGCCTGGTTCGAATACCGCAAGGTGGGCGACTCGCCGCTGATCACACTCCACGGCAACGGACGCCTCGACGAGAAGGAGGTGGAGCCCGGCACACGGCTGCTGATGCGCTACTATGCAGGCCCGGACATGGCTGCTGACGGTGGCGAGGTGAGCATAATCGGACTGCAGCGCGTGCTTACCGACACGGTTGAGACTGTAGCGGTGGCTCCGGAAAGCATCGGCCCCCTCTATCTGACGGCCATAGAACGCTCGGGCGAATATCTCAACATCTATTCGCAGATGCCCGCCGTGAAAGGGAGGAAGATAACGGTGGAGGCTATAAGCACCCCGGCAACCGATGGAACCATGGAGCTGTACATCTCGGCCACCGCACCCGACGACCCTACGGCCTACCGCACCACCACCGTGGCCTCGCTCTGGATAGGTCCGGTGTGGAACAAAGCCGGGACAACCGGAGTTACAGTACATATAGACAACACAAACAATATATACCGCAAGGTATTCACTTTTCTTAAAAACGACTGAAAAACAGATGAAAACAATGAAACAACTTCGCAATCTCACCATGGCCGCACTGCTGGCCCTATCGACTATAACCGTAACCTCGTGCGTGAGCAACGATAATGGCGGTCCGGATACCAACGGCAAGTTCACAGCACTCGTAACCTACGACTATTCCGTACCGGCTACCGAGTCCGGAAACACTGCCACAGCATATTACACTTACTACGGCCTTAACGATGCACAGCCCGTCATTATGTTGGCAAAATACGACATGCCCTCGAGCATAAAGAAAGGTCAGCGCTGCGTGATAGGGTTCAATCCGGCCGACTACTCCAACCCTCTGGCCGGCGGCCCTGTAACCGTGACACGCTGTCTCGGCATATCGACAACCACCGTAGAGACCGCACCCACAGCCACAGCCCAGGCCGCAAATGCACCGATAAACCTGCTGTACACCAGCGGACAGCCGGCACTGAGCCGCACAGGCAACTACATAAACATCGAGGCCTACATGCCGTACGTTGAAGACCGCACATTCACCATTGTGGCCGATGAAGCCACCGTAAACACCGCCATGCCGGATCTCTACCTCACAACCACGGCATCACAACCCACTCAGGGGATAACAAACGCCACCTTAGGCTCGATAGACATACAAAGCGTATGGCGCCGTCCCGACGTGCAGGGTGTGAGAATCCACATAAACAACTCCAACCCCAACTACCCGGAGCAGAAAACATTCGAATTCAAGAAATAATCCCCCTACAGCGATAATATGAAAAGTCTGCGCAACATGGCAATGGCCACAATGATGGCCGCACTGACACTGATATTCCTTCCGGGATGCAGCACATCGGACGACGACAATTACTCCGGCCTGCAATCGCTCGTGACCTTTGCGGGTAATGTGGACAATGCATCATATTTCACACTTCAGGAGATAGACGATGCCGCCCCGGCCACACTCTACAGCCTGAACAAAATCTCCAACCCCGCCATAAAGGCAGGACAGCGCATGGTGATACGCTACACCATAGCCGGAGAGCAGAAAGTGGGTGAGAGCGGCCCGATAGAGCTGCTCGCCTATCAGACAGTGCCGACATCGTCGGTAGAGGTTGTCCCAACAGCCACAGCCCAGGAGGCCGACGAGGAGATGGATGTGCTCTACTTCCAGGGCAAATACAGTGTGTTCCGCACAGGCACATTCATCAACATCGAAGTAACACTGCCCAACTGCGCCAGCCGCACATTCAGCATCTATGCCGACGAGGCTACCATGGACAGCGGCATGCCTGAACTGTACATAACCACCGGGACCACTACGATGCCCGACAACTACAGCTCGCTCGCACTCGCATCGTTCGACATAGCATCCGTATGGAACCAGCCCACGGTCAACGGCATAAAGGTGCACATCAACAACTCCAACATCACCTATCCGCAGAAGGTGTTTGAATTCAGAAAATAAACAAAATCAAAAAAAATACGACATAACAACATCATGGAACAGAAACCCCAGGAAGTAAAGATAGAGCTCACGCCCGAAGTGGCCGGCGGACATTACAGCAATTTCACTGTCATATCGCACAGCGGTGGCGAATTTTTCTTCGACTTCATAACCATGGCTCCCAACATGCCTCAGGCCAAAGTGCAGAGCCGCATAATAATGACACCGGAGAATGCCAAGAACCTTATGTTTGCCCTCAACGACAACATAAAGAAGTACGAAGCCACCTTCGGCGAAATCAAACGCACCCTCCCGATAGCCAAAGGGGGCAACGATATACCCAATCCGTTTATGAACGGAGGGAAACTGAACTAACACCCGCCGGCCACAAGCCGGAAAAACGCATTCAGAAGCCACGTAATCCATCCAAGGCATGAAACCCAACCAATTTACCGTCTACAACTCGCTGACGCGAAACAAGGAGCTTTTCAAGCCCATACACGAAGACCGTGTGGGCATGTATGTGTGCGGACCCACCGTATATGGCGACGGCCACCTCGGCCATGCCCGCCCGGCAATAACTTTCGACATACTGTACCGGTATCTGACCCATCTCGGCTACAAGGTGCGCTATGTGCGCAACATTACCGATGTGGGACATCTTGAGCATGATGCCGACGACGGTGAGGACAAAATCGCAAAAAAAGCCCGCATAGAGCAACTCGAGCCGATGGAGGTGGTGCAGTATTACCTCAACCGCTACCATCACGCCATGGAGAAGCTCAATGTGCTTCCTCCGTCAATCGAGCCGCATGCCTCGGGACATATCATAGAGCAGATCGAATACATCAAGAAGATTCTTGAGAGCGGATATGCCTACGAGAGCGAGGGTTCGGTATATTTCGATGTTCCGAAATACAACCGCGACCACCGCTACGGAAAGCTGTCGGGCCGCAACATCGATGAGCTCCTGTCGACCACCCGCGAACTCGACGGACAGCAGGAGAAACACCATCCGGCCGACTTTGCCCTATGGAAAAAGGCTGCTCCCGAACACATAATGCGCTGGCCATCGCCCTGGAGCGACGGATTCCCGGGATGGCATCTCGAATGCTCAACCATGGGCGAGAAATACCTCGGCGAGACATTCGACATACATGGCGGCGGAATGGACCTGAAATTCCCCCACCACGAGTGCGAGATAGCGCAATCTGTGGCTCACAACGGACACGACAGCGTGCACTACTGGATGCACAACAACATGATAACCATCAACGGACAGAAGATGGGCAAGTCGCTCGGCAATTTCATAACCCTCGATGAATTCTTCACAGGCTCCCACCCTCTCCTCACTCAAGCCTACTCGCCGATGACCATACGCTTCTTCATACTCCAGGCCCACTACCGTGGCACCGTGGATTTCAGCAACGAAGCGTTGCAGGCGGCCGAAAAAGCACTGCAGCGCATGCTCGAAGGCTACAAGCGCCTGCAAGGCCTGAAGCCATCCGACACAAGCGACATTGACGTGGATGCGCTTAAAACCAAATGCTACGAAGCTATGGACGATGACCTCAACACACCAGTGCTGCTGGCTCATCTGTTTGAAGGTTGCGCCATGATCAACAAAATCAATGACGGAACCGCCAAGGCCACCGCTGCCGACATTGAAGCGCTCAAAGAACTGTTCGACACATTCCTGATAGACATTCTCGGCATCCGGGCTGAGGGAGCGGCGGCGGACTCAGCCGCAGGCAACGCCATGAAGCCGTTTGAGGACGCCGTGGAGCTGCTTCTCGAAATGCGCTCAAAAGCCAAAGCCGACAAGGATTGGGCCACAAGCGACCTTATCCGCGACCGTCTGGCTGCAATAGGTTTCGATGTAAAAGATACGAAAAACGGCTTTGAGTGGAGCCTTAAAAAATAACGACAACCGGTTGGCCGCCCATGTAGCTCTGCTGCTGGCCAATCTGTTCTGGGGAGTTATGTCGCCTATATCCAAGGCTTTGCTTCTTGGTGGCGACATAACTCCGCTGGCGTTGTCGGCTCTCCGCATAGGTGGAGGCGCCATGCTATTCCTGCTATGCTCGTTTGTGCTCCCACAGTCGGTGGCACCGCGCGAGCGCATAGAGCGCGGCGACTGGTGGAAGATAGCGATAGCCTCCATCCTGATGATCAGCGCCAACCAGGGACTGTTCATACTCGGCATAGGCTACACAAGCCCTATAGATTCGGCTGTGATGAGCAGCATGACACCGATGCTCACCATGCTTCTCGCCGCCGTGGTGCTGCACTTCCCCATCACCGGTCTCAAATTCATAGGCGTCGCGATAGGGCTTGCCGGTGTGGTGATGCTCGTGGCCGGCAACAGCGGCGACAATATAGCAAGCAACCCACTTCTCGGCGATGCGCTGTGCCTCGGGGCGCAGTTGTGCGCAGCCTTATACTATGTAATGTTCAGCGGGCTCATAAAACGATACGCGCCTTTCACTTTGATGAAATGGATGTTCTATCTGTCGGCTCTCACCTACGTGCCATGCTGTGCCGGAGAACTTATAAAAGTACCCTACACCTCGTTACCGGCCGAAACATGGTGGTCGCTTGCCTACATCATAGCCCTCGCCACATGTGCGGCTTATCTGACACTGCCATTCGCACAGCGCCATCTTAAACCCACGGTGGTAAGCATTTACAATTATTTCCAACCTGTATTCGCAGCGATTGTCGCCGTGTGGATAGGCGTAGGTAGTTTCGGACCGATGAAAATAGCGGCTACCATCCTGATATTCATAGGTGTCTACTTTGTCAACAACAACTCCCGCGGAAGCAGTCGCCGCTCAATTGAAACGGTAGGTGATAGTGCCTGACTGCATCTGTCCGCCATCCTGAGCTACAGAGAAACGGGAATTCCGGGCTGCCGCCACACAGCTCTTACGTATGGCGGCACTTGCCGCTGCCGCTCCTGACCCGCCTGAATATGCAGCATCGACCACACGGCCCGAGGCATCCACTTTCACCCTTACTTTCACAATACCCGATGCGGTGGACGACGGTTTCTGCCACGATTCAAGCGTGCGGCCCGACAGACTTGTTCCGGGAGTACCGCTAAGCGCTCCTGAAGCGGCATTACCGTTGGGCGAACCGCTTTTGCCCGCCGTTCCCTTTCCAGCGTCAGATGCGGATGTAGTGCCGAATTTCATCCGATTGTTTATCTCGCGGGCCATTTCCCGCTCACGCTTCTCCTGTTCCCGCCGCTCAAGCTCCTCCTTACTTGGACCTGTTTTCTCAGGCTTCGGTTTCGGAGCCACCTTCATGGGCGAATTACGTTCGGAGGCTACGAGCGGAGCCGGTTCGGGAGCCTGCTCACCGCCATTGGCAATATCCTGAGCCTCCTGGGCCGGAGCCATTTTCTGCTCAGGTATCCTCGATGGCTCAGACTGCTCCGGAACAGCAACATCGCCGGCCATCACATACTCACCCTCAAACAAGAGCTCAGAAGTATCCTCAGGCGGCCACCGGCGCTCTTCCAACGGATTATAACGAAGTTTCAGACACAGTATGACCACTATGGCAACAGCCACAACCATCAATGTGACAGCGGCTGCAACACGCCTGATTTTATTATTTTCAGCAGTGGTCATGCAGTACATTTATCTATTGAGCAGGGCGCGCCGATTCGGGAGCCGGTTTGGTAGCCAACACCATTTTCAGCCCATGGCGGGCACCGAGATCGAGAATCTCCACCAGTTTTCCGTAAGGCACCTCGCTATCGGCATAAATGGCAATATATTGCTCTTGACCCACACTGTCGGTCTGCGACGCACGGGCAAGCTGAAGAAACGCCAGCAATTGATCGGCTGTCACAGCCTGAGGCTCAGCCTCATCAAACGAAGCATATATCACCTGATTCTTGTCGACATATACCCTCGTAGCGGGCTTTATGGCCGTCTGCTCCGAACTTTGAGGCAGATTTATCTCCAATGCCGTGGGAAAAACGAATGTGGAGGTCACCATGAAAAATATAAGCAACAGAAATATAACATCGGTCATCGAAGCCATAGAGAACAACGATGTCATGTCAAATTGTCGTTTAAGCGCCATCAGCAGAAAAATTTAGGTTTATGCAACACGCTATCAGGCCGGTTCATTCAGAAGATCCATGAACTCCATGGTGCTCCCCTCGAGAGCCGACATCACACCATTTATCCTGGCCACAAGATAATTATAAGCGAACAATGCTATCACGCCTACTATCAGACCGGCCACTGTGGTGACAAGAGCCTCGTAGATACCGCCTGCAAGCACATCGATATTGGCACTTGAGCCGGCACTCGCAAGATTATAGAAAGCCTCCACCATACCTATCACAGTGCCGAGGAAACCGAGCATCGGAGCGCCTGCCGCAGTAGTGGCAAGCCAAGGAAGCCCCTTGCCAAGAGCAGCCACTTCAATATTGCCGGTATTCTCTATAGCTACGAGCACATCGTTCATCGGACGCCCGATACGGCTTATTCCTTTAGCTATCAATCGTGCCGACGGCGAGTCAGTCCTCTTGCACAACCGCAATGCTGATTCCGGATCACCATCGTGTATGTAATCACGTATCAGGCTCATAAAGCTGCGGTCCTCGCGGGCAGCTTTCCGTATTACCATGACACGCTCCACAAACACATAAATAGAAATCACGGCAAGAAGAGCGAGAGGAACCATGATAAAGCCACCCTGCATGCACAGTTCCCATACAGAAAGTTCCTGCACGGCAGGTGCGGCGGGAGTCTGAACACTTGCAACGGTTGTGGCCATGGTGTCCTGCACCTGAAGAGCCACCGGGGTAAATAGAGTTGTCATTATAGTAAACATTTGCATATTAATGAACCGCCGGAGGTCATACCAGACACTCCTTGTAACGGCGTATCGTCTCCCCTATCCCGAGATACAGCGCGTCCGCTATTATGGAATGGCCTATTGAAACCTCGTTGAGGAAAGGAATCCGTTTATGGAAAAACGCAAGATTTTCAAGATTCAGATCGTGCCCTGCATTAACACCAAGACCTACACTGTGGGCAGCCCGCGAAGCCTCGACAAAAGGCGCCACCGCAGCTTCGGGGTCGGAAGGATACATATCGGCATACGGTTTTGTGAACAGCTCAACACGGTCGGCACCCGCGCGGGCCGCAGCCTTGATATTATCGACATCCGTACCCACGAAAATTGATGTACGGATACCGGCATCGCGCAAACGGTCCACCACAGCGGTCAGAAACTCCATGTTGGGTTCAACAAGCCATCCCTCGCTTGATGTAAGAGCATCTGGCGCATCAGGCACCAGGGTAACCTGCTCAGGACGCACTTTCAGCACCAGATCCATGAATTCAGGCGAAGGATATCCTTCTATATTAAACTCAGTCTTGACAAGCGGACGCAACGAAAACACATCGCTGCGCTTTATATGGCGCTCGTCGGGACGGGGATGAACTGTAATACCGTTGGCCCCGAGACGCTCGCATTCAGAAGCGAACTTCTGCACATCGGGCACATTCTCACCGCGGGCGTTACGCACCGTGGCTACCTTGTTGATATTTACACTTAAGTTGGTCATCTGCATGTTTTTCTTAAAAACTTGACGCGCCACGCGGACGTTAACATACTATAGCCATATTGTCAACTAAAATTGCTAAATTTGCAATCCGCGAACGCGACTACAAATTTAGACAGAATTAACCGGATTAAAAAACGATTGAAATCAAAAGATGACATACTGATTCAAAACGCACGGCACACCGGCGGCACACTTCATTCGGAGGAACGGCTGTTTCCACCGAACGAGGAAAGCTGCGAGCTTTCGGTGGCCTGCCGACGGGAGGAGTACAGCGCCTCTCGCATAGCCCACGCTATAGAAGACGCTGAGGCTCATCTGCTCAATCTCAACGTGACATCCGAAACCACTGAACTTGGCGAAGTCATAGCCGACATACGCATAAGCCACAGGGACGCAGGTGCGGCCACCCGCTCGCTCGAACGATATGGCTACCGGGTGACAGGAATGCGATATGGATTTGACCGCCATGCAGAAATACTACAGCGACGCATAGATGAACTGCTGAGCCATATAAACGTGTGACAACAATCGTTTCTCCAATCCTATAAAACCAATAGCGATATGACACCGAAAACACGGCTGGCCATATTCGGCAACAAGAGCCAGAAAGAACATCTGGACAGCCTTAGCCTGTTTTTTGAATTGCTCTGCCGCCAACAGGCATTCACAAGCATCTCCATCGACCGCCGCTACATCAAGTTCCTTCACTCGGCAATCGGATTCAACGCCGCATGTCATGGAATCATAACCATTGACGAAGACCGGGAGGTGGACGCCGATCTTGTGCTCAGCGTGGGTGGCGACGGCACATTCCTCAAGACAGCACGACGCATCGGAGCCCGTCAGACACCCATTATGGGTATCAACTCCGGACACCTCGGCTATCTCGCCGCCGCAAGCATCACCGATGCCCGACAGGTGGTTGAAAACATCGTATCGCACAACTTCGTAATCGAACAGCGCTCGGTGATAGAAGTTCAAAGCGACTGCCCCACTCTGCCTGAACGTCCGTTCGCCCTCAACGAAGTGGCCATACTGCGGCGCGACTCAGCCTCCATGATCACCGTAGATGCATCGCTCGACGGCTCCCCGCTCGCATCATACCGTGGCGACGGCCTCATAGTGGCCACCCCGACAGGCTCCACAGGCTATAATCTCAGTGTGGGCGGTCCGGTAGTGGCACCGAATGCCGCCGACTGGGTTATATCGCCGATAGCGCCACACTCGCTCAACATGCGGCCTCTCGTGGTTCACGATGACATGAACATAGACATTTCCGTGCAATTGCGTTCCGACACCTTCCTGCTCACAATCGACGGAAAAGCCACGCCGATGCCCGCCGATGCCCGCCTGCGGCTGGTCAAGGCGCCACACTGTGTTAATCTCGTGCACTCCCGCGACAATAATTTCATCGACACACTCAGACGCAAACTTCTTTGGGGCATGGAGGGTAATTGATGCGCCTTACACAATCACTCCATATCGAGCTTTCCGACCACCGGAGCGTCACCGTAACACCACGGCGAAACGCACGAAATGTAACTCTGCGACAAAATGGAGCGGGAGAACTCCGTGCAAGCGTCCCTTACGGAATGCCTCTGCAACATGCGGTAAGCTCAATCGGCACACTGCTTACACGTCTACCCATCAGAACTGCGACAGAACCGACATACAGCACCGGGGATATAATCGAGTGCGGCGATACCAGATTCCACATACACACACAAACCTACCGCCCCGATAAGGTTGTGGTCACACGCCATGGCCTCGAAATAGGCATAGGCGTGGGTGACAGGCTCGACATCACATCAATTGCCACACATCGAGCCATAAGCGGCTCACTTTGCAGGGCTGCATTTGCAATAGCACGGCAGAGCATCATACCGCAAGCCATCGAGATAGCCCGCCGCACCGGTGTAACTCCGACAAGATGGGATATCGGACGTGGGAAACGCACCCTCGGGACATGCCACGCTGACCGGCACATAACACTCTCATGCCTGCTGGTGTTTCTACCGCCACATCTGCGCGAATATATAATATGCCACGAACTGGCACATCTCACCGAGATGAATCACTCCAATCAGTTTCACAAACTGTGCGATACATATTGCCAAGGCATGGAACAGATGTGGAATAAGGAACTTAAGCATTTCAAATGGCCGGTTTTACGTTAATTTAATACTCATACATTCATTATTGACAATTAAAAAAGCTAAATTTGCAGCTGCTAAGGCATATTATGCCGTAACCATATCCATGCATTTCAAAACAGCAACACACTCATTCTGTAATGAAAAAGTATAATCTGATTAACAATTCCTTAGGCTGGCTATGCTTTGCAATAGCCACCGTGACATATATGCTCACACTCGAGCCTACGGCAAGTTTCTGGGACTGTCCGGAATTCATATTACAAGGATTCAAGCTTGAAGTCGGCCACCCGCCGGGCAACCCCATATTCATGCTCGCCGCACGTTTCTTCGCCAATTTCGCATTCGGCGATGTGACGAAGGTGGCCCTTATGGTCAACGCCATGTCGGGGCTTCTCAGCGCCGGCACCATACTTTTGCTGTTCTGGACCATAACCCATCTTGTGAAGCGTCTGATTGTCAGCGATGGAGCTACCGAGATATCCACACTCAAGATGCTTGTGATATTCAGCTCCGGAATATGCGGCGCGCTGATGTTTGCATGGAGTGATACATTCTGGTTCTCGGCCGTAGAGGGTGAGGTATATGCATTCTCATCATTCTGCACCGCACTCGTGTTCTGGCTCATACTCAAATGGGAAAACCGCGCCGACCTTCCTCACAGCGACAAATACCTGATACTGATAGCATACGTAATAGGAATCTCCATAGCCGTACACCTGCTCAACCTGCTTTGCATACCGGCTATCGTGCTTGTGGTCTACTACAAGAAGTGGAAAAACACCACCGCAAAAGGTTCGTTGGCAGCATTGCTGATCTCCTTTGCCATAGTGGCTCTGATTCTTTACGGACTTGTACCGGGATTCATCGAGGTATCGCAATATTTCGAACTGTTCTGCGTCAATGTGCTTGGAATGCCATTCAATGTCGGAGTTCTCATCTATGCCGTATTCATGGTGGCATCGTTCGTATGGACCATCACATGTCTCTACAAGCAGACCAATCCGCTTATGATAAAACTTTCGTTCATGGTCAGCGTGCTGTTATCAGGCATTCCGTTCATTGGCGACAGTCTATTGATACCGGTGGTCATACTGGCGGCGCTCGGCATATACCTTTTCACAGCCAAACGCCTGCCTATACGGGTGCTCAACATCACAGCCATAAGCATATTGGTGATCTTCATAGGCTACTCGTCGTATGCGCTCCTGCTAATACGCTCATCGGCACACACACCGATGAACCAGAATGCACCCGACAATGTATTCGCACTAAGTTCATACCTCAACCGCGAGCAATACGGCGACCGTCCGCTATTCTATGGCGAGACCATAAACTCCACTCCTGTATATGAAGTGAAAGGAGAGCGCACCGTGCCAATCATTGACGAAGGCCGCAGGCTATATTCCAAACGCGTGAAAACTCCGTCGGATTCCACCGACAGCTACATAATGACCGGAAAAAAGAAGAATTATGTAATGTCGCCGGAACTCAACATGGTGTTCCCACGAATATACAGCGGACCCCATAAAGCCGCCTACTCCGAATGGATAGGAGGCCTGAAAGGAACCACTGTGCAAGCTACGCAATATGTCAATTCCGATGGAGAACCGCTTCAGCGCACCTCGGCCATAAAGCCCACCATGGGCGAGAATATGGCCTACTTCCTCACATACCAGCTCAACCACATGTACTGGCGATACTTCATGTGGAACTTCGCCGGACGCCAGAATGACATTCAGGGCAACGGAGAGGTTAACCAGGGCAATTGGATATCAGGCATACCGTTCATCGACAATCCGCGACTGGGCGACCAATCGTTGCTCCCCGACGAAATGGGAAAAGGAAATGCCGGACACAATGTGTTTTTCCTTCTGCCGTTGCTCATGGGTATAATAGGCCTCGGATGGCAGGCGTTCACCTCCAAGCGCGGTATCGAACAATTCTGGGTGGTATTTTTCCTATTCTTTATGACCGGTATCGCCATTGTGCTTTACCTCAACCAGACTCCTTCGCAACCACGTGAACGCGACTATGCATTCGCCGGCTCGTTCTATGCATACGCTATATGGGTAGGAATGGGTGTAGCCGGACTTTGGCGCATGATTGTAGCCCTTACCCGAAAAGGCAAAAAGCAACTTGGAGCACCGGAAAATGAAGCCGATTTCGACCCTGACAACGGTTCGCCACTCTACAAACGCTCTATGACAGCCGCCTTGATAGCCGCTGTGGTCGCCATAATAATACCCATTCAGGTGGTGTCACAGACTTGGGACGACCATGACCGCTCGGGCCGCTATGCAGCACGCGATTTCGGAATGAACTACCTCGAGAGTCTCGATGAAAACGCCATCATATTCACTAACGGTGACAACGATACATTCCCGCTGTGGTATGCTCAGGAAGTCGAGGGACGACGCACGGATGTTAAGGTGGTAAACCTGTCGTATCTCACCACCGACTGGTATGTGGACCAGATACGGCGTCCCAGTTACGACGCCCCGGGCATAGCGATGCAGGCAACTCCTGAAGATTATGCCTACGACAAACTCCAGTTTGCTTATTTCCTCAACCCCGACACTATGTTTGTCGACGCACTCGGAGCTGTGCGGCACCTCTATTCTCCGGCATCAAAACAGAATGCCTACGGAGTGACCGAATTCAAATATCCCAGAATGTTTATCCCTGTGGATACGGCAGCTATGGTCAAAGCCGGACGAATCACCTCCGACGAAGCCCAGATTGCCGAAAACGCCATACTGATAGACCTGCTCAACGATCCGTCGTCGCAAAGCGAACGCGGACTACGTCTGAACTCGATAATGGCTGTAGACATGCTCTCGACCTCCGCAGCCAATGGTTGGAACCGCCCGGTATATTTCGCGATGACTGTTCCGGAAAGCTACTATATCAGCCTGTCACCCTTTATGCGCAACACAGGTCTGGCCTATGAGGTAAGCCCTATTTTCAATAACGGCCGCGAAATGGGAGTGAACACAGACAAGATGTACCGCAACATTACAGAACGCTTCCAATGGGGCGGACTTGACAAAGTAACCGAGCCAGGGCAGATATATCTCGATGAGACTGTGCGCCGCATGGTCACCACCAACCGCTCGGCCATGCTTGACCTGGCCATAGCGCTGATAAATGAAGCCCTCGAGGCTGAAGTGGTGCTCGAAGATGACTCGACAAAGCATACGCTGACTGCCGACGAGACAAAGAGACTACAGGATTTCAAGGCCGACCGTTACACACGTGCACGCACCATGCTCAATCTCATCCGTGAGAAACTTCCTGAAAAAGCCATGCCCTATGCCGTACAGGTAGGACAGCAGATAGCACAATTGTATCTGCGACTCGGCGAAGCCACCGGCAATGCCGACGACACCCGCACAGGTCTTGACTTGCTCAAGAGTGAGATTGACCGCTACGCTCAGAATGTGGTATATTACCAAAGTCTGTCGCCTGTACAGTACTCTACCCTGCCCCGCAACGACATGTTCATTGACCGCTATCACTTCATGGACCTCATAGAGGATTACGGATATAGCGGAGGTGACATCGAGGCACTACAGGATGAGCTTACAGCACGCGGAGTAAACCTCAACCGACAGGTAGCATTCAGAGAGGCCCAGGAACGCGCTGCACAACAAAAGTAACCTGAAAAGATGTTCATCGAACAGCCACCGTTACTGTACCGCCTGCTTTTTCCCGAGGCTCTTTGGCGCATAAAGCACAAGGGGCACAAAGTGGTGTATCTTACGTTTGACGATGGTCCGGTGCCGGAAGTAACCCCATGGGTGCTTGACCTGCTCGATGAATATGGTATAAAAGCCACATTCTTTCTCGTAGGCGACAATGTGAGACGCTCACCGGAACTGTTCGAGGAGATAAAACGTCGTGGTCACAGCTGGGGAAACCATACCATGCACCACCTGCAAGGTATGAAAGTACCCTCACCGCGATATATGCGCGACATCACCGAGGCCGATTATCTGATAGGAAGCTCACTGTTCAGACCGCCGCACGGCTTGCTGAGGTGGACACAAGCCGCCTGCATAAAACATCACTACAACATAGTGATGTACGATCTGGTAACACGCGACTACAGCAAGAAACTTACCGGCGAAGAAGTCCTTGAAAATGTAAAACGCTACACGCGCAACGGTTCCATAATCGTATTTCACGATTCACTTAAAGCTGAACGAAATCTCCGCTATGCACTTCCACTGGCATTGAAGTGGCTCAAAGATCAAGGTTATGAATTCCGAGCCATGCCAATGGAATAAACTTCCGGCCGATATATGGACCGGCACGGGAGTGTTCCGCTATGGCGTGTCCGACATCAGCCCTGTAGATGAAACTGCCGTTCTCCACTATCGGCAATGGATAGCCCGCCACAGGCATGGAACAATGCAATATATGGAACGTTATGCCGAAGTGCGCGATAATCCACACCTGCTTCTCGAAGGTGCAGAATCGATAATTTCATGTGCCATACCCTATCACACACCATTGGCGGGCTGCGCCATATCATCGTATGCACTTGGCGATGACTACCACGAAGTGGTGCGTAACCGACTTGAGACGGTGGCCGAACGTGTGCGCGGGCTTTTCGGCGGAGAAACAAGAGTGTGTGTGGACACAGCCCCCATACGCGAACGCTATTGGGCCGTCAGAGCCGGACTTGGCTTTATCGGCATCAACAACCAGCTAATAATTCCCGGGGCGGGATCCTACTTCTTTCTCGGCGAGATACTGACCACTGTAAGACTGAAACCTACGGCTCCCCTGCCCGACCACATGGACTGCGGGCGATGCGGGCGATGCGTCAGGGCATGTCCTACACGGGCCATAATGGGCGATGGAAGCATAGACACCTCACGTTGCCTGTCGTATCTCACCATTGAGCACAAAGGCGACCTGCCGGAAGGCACAGACCTCCACGGATGCCTGTATGGATGCGACACCTGCGCAAGAGTTTGTCCACACAATGCACACCCCCCAACCGACATATTACCGGAATTCACCCCACGCCCCGCCGTAGCAGCCCTCACAGCCGCACAAGCGACCGAATTGACACAGGAACAATTCTCCACCATGATGCGCCACTCAGCCATAAAACGCACAAAACTCACCGGCCTCCAACGCAACGCCCAATCAATCCTTAAACAACAGTCCTGACAGTTTAAAATCCATAAACTCCAACCGCAAAAACACCACAGGATTACTGCATAAACACACAGTGCACCAGAAACACAAAAAAAAATGTAACTTTGCAAAACATATATATAAACCAGACATGGCAGAACATAAATATAAGATAGGCATAACGCAAGGCGATATCAATGGGATAGGCTATGAGGTGATACTCAAGGCCCTCGAGGATTCCAGAATGCTCGAACTGTGCATCCCGGTGATATACGGCTCGGCCAAAATTGCGGCATTCTACCGCAAGAACGCTAATCTGCAACCTCTTAACCTCAATCAGATAAGCGATGCCCAGCAGGCCAAACCCGACCAATACAATATAATAAATGTGGTGGGTGAAAACACTAAAGTGGAACCGGGAGTGGATTCCCGCGAGGCCGGTGAAGCAGCTTTCGCCGCACTTGAGAGGGCAGTGGCCGACCTTCGCAACGGTGAGATAGACGCATTGGTTACAGCACCGATAAACAAGCACAACATACAGAGCCAGCAATTCACATTTCCCGGCCATACGGAATATCTCGAAAGCTCGCTTGGCAACGGCAGCGACAAGGCGCTGATGATATTGTGCAACGATACAGTGCGCGTGGCTCTCGTCACCATCCACACACCCATAGCAAAAGTGGCCGAGGGGGTGACACGCGAAGCCGTAGCTGATAAAATAAAAGCGTTCAATCTTTCGCTCGAACGCGATTTCGGCCGGCCCCATCCCCGCATAGCAGTGTTGGCCCTCAACCCGCACAGCGGTGAGGACGGAATGCTCGGAACTGAAGAGAAAGAACAGATAACGCCTGCCATAGAGGAGGCCAGCGAGCAGAAAATAAACTGCTTCGGTCCCTACGCAGCCGATGGATTCTGGGGGAGCGGAATGTTCAAGAAATTCGACGGAGTGCTTGCCATGTACCATGACCAGGGGCTCGCACCGTTCAAAACCCTCGCCATGGATGCAGGCGTGAACTTCACCGCAGGCCTTGACTATGTGCGCACATCGCCCGACCATGGAACGGGATATGACATTGCCGGACAAGGCATCGCCTCAGAAGAATCAATGCGTCAGGCGATATACACCGCCATCGATGTGCTCCGTCGCCGCCGCAACCACGACTATGCCCACCGCAATCCATTGCGCAAACAATATGTGGAGCGCAATAAAAAAGACAATGTAGTGCTCGACCTCACCAAAACCGACGAATAAACCATGGACTTTGCAATCATAGCAGCCGGACAAGGCTCACGCCTGAGCCATGAAGGAATAGACCAGCCTAAACCTCTGGTGAACTTGTGCGGACAGCCTATGATAAAACGCCTTATCGACATATTCCTTGAATGCGGGGCCACGTCAGTGAGCATAATCACCAATCCCGATATGCCTCAGGTGAAGGATTATCTTGCGACACTGTCGCTTCCTGTATCGCTGAACGTAATAGAAAAAAGCACTCCAAGTTCCATGCACAGTTTCCATGAGCTGAGCAAATTTCTGACCGCTGAAAAGTTCTGTCTCACCACAGTTGATACAATTTTCCGGCCGGAAGAATTCAAACGTTATGTCAAAGCCTTTGAAAGCGATGAATCGTCCGATGGTCTGATGGCCGTAACAACGTTTATCGACGATGAAAAGCCACTGTATGTGGATATTCAACCCGGCAACGACATGCGTATATCGGCTTTCAACGACACACCATCGCCCGGTGTGAATCACGTTTCCGGCGGCATATACGGTCTCAGACATAAAGCTCTCGACATACTGGACCACTGCATGCGACAAGGCATACACCGCATGCGCAACTACCAACGCGCCCTCCTGGCGACCGGACTTGACATCAAAGCCTATCCGTTTGAGAAGATAATAGATGTGGACCATGCTGCCGACATAGCCACAGCCAGAAATTTCTTGCAGTAAAAAAATAACCAAATTCATTGTCAACAATACAATGGCCGACATAAAAATAGCAGGCATAATGAGAGCGGGCGCATTTTCGCCCAATCATATAGGCAACGACGCCACCATATTCAACATGGTGGCCGACCAATTGCGCAAACGTGGCTGCGATGTGACAACCTATAGCGAGGAACAGCTCATAAACGGGAAAGTTACCGAAAGTATCATTCTTAACATGTGCCGTGAACGGCGCTCCATAACACGCCTGCAGGAACTTGAGGATGCCGGTGCGTTGGTGATAAATTCCGGCTACGGAATCGAGAACTGTACCCGCGAGCGCATGACACGCATACTCATAGGCAGCAACATTCCATATCCGGAGAGCCTGATTGTAGGCACTGACGAGGCCATAAAGGACTCGCTGGCCAAGGCCCGGTTCACACAATGCTGGATAAAGCGCGGCGACTCACATGCAATGCACAAGGAGGATGTGAGTTTTGCCCGGCACCACCAGGAGGCGCAGGAGATGCTTCAGGAATACTTCCTGCGTGGAATCAAGAGAGCGGTTATAAACCGCCACCTTGAAGGCGACCTGATAAAATTCTATGGAGTGCAGGGGACGCCGTTCTTCTATTGGTTCTATCCCTACAACGAGGGTCAGAGCAAATATGGGCTTGAAAGCATCAACGGCAAGCCGCAAGGAGCTGAATTCGACCTCGGTTACCTGCGTGAGATATGCCTGAAAGCCGCTGAGACACTTGATGTCAGGATATACGGTGGCGACTGTATAATAGGCCGCGACGGAAACATACAGATAATCGATTTCAACGACTGGCCCAGCTTCGCGCCATGCCGTGCCGAAGCCGCACCCCACATTGCCAAAATGGTGATGTCCATGATTAAGGAACATATCTAACGATTATGAGCGAAAAAAATCCCGACAATAAGAAATTTCCGTTGTTGCCGAAGCTGATAGCCACCTCATTCGGAGCCGGATTCCTGCCTGTGGCTCCCGGCACATGGGGTGCCATTGTGGCCATAGCGCTATGGCTTCCGCTCTACTTCTTTGCCCGGCCGGATGTGATATTCTGGACCACGCTTGCAGCCACCGTGGTCTATACCATAGCGGGGACATGGGCAAGTTCCGAATCTGAAAAATACTGGGGCAAAGACCCTGTGATAGCGTGTGCCGATGAAACAGTAGGGCAGTGGATATCACTGCTTCCTCTCTCCGGCATCGCCATCACCCCATGGTGGGAAATCCTGCTCTCATTGGCATTATTCAGGTTTTTCGACATATTCAAACCGCTCGGCATCCGCGCCATGGAACGGCTTCCGCGGGGCTACGGCATGATGGCCGACGACATTCTTTCGGGCATATACACCGTGATTATACTGCTGATTGTAAATCATTTTATTCTTTAGACCGATGGGACGGATAAAAAATGTTGGCAACAATCTCATAAACAGCGATAAGTTCGTGTATTCATTCATACGCGCCGCAGCTTCGTCGCAGACAGCATCGTGGGTCGACCTTTTCACCGGATTCGCACTCTTCGCGTGGGTAGGTCTGGCGCCATGGATATCCACCGCCATCGGTGCCATGCTTGGAGGCGTAATAAACTGTATAATCAACTTCCGCTTCACATTCCACGCCAAAGACTGCACCTGGACAGCCGTAGCGGTGAAATATGCCATGGTATGGACAGGAAGCGTGCTGCTCAACTCGTTCGGCACCGAAGCTCTTTATTATCTGCTGAACCATTGGCACTGGCTTGAAACAATAGGATTCCGGCCCGATGGCTACTATGCCGCCGCACGTCTCACCACATCGCTGCTCGTGTCGTGGTTCTGGAATTTTCTGCTGCAGCGCTATTTCGTGTACAGGGTCACACCATTCGACGATATTGTAAACCGCCTTTTCCACAAGTAATCTCCAAACATCGACAAAACTATAGCTATGGAAGTCAAGAAAATAGCCTCCGAAAGCCGCAATTCATTGCAACAAGGCATATACAAGGTGATAAATCCGTTCGTCTATCTGCTTATACGTCTCAAAGTCACTCCCAATGTAGTGACCACCATAGGATTCTTAGGTAATCTCGCGGCCGCCTGCGTGATAGTATGGGCCGGCTATGAATCATCGGTAACAGGCACCGTAAACTACGGTATGCTCACTTGGGCCGGAGCCTTGATTATAGGATTCTCGCTCTTCGACATGCTCGACGGACAAGTGGCTCGTCTGGGCAACATGGCATCCACATTCGGAGCCATGTACGATTCTGTGCTCGACCGCTATTGTGAACTGCTCACTCTCGGCGCCATATCCTACTATCTTATTCAGACCGGCGACATTGTCGGAGCACTCATCACTTTCCTCGCCCTTGTAGGCAGCATAATGGTAAGCTACGTGCGTGCCCGCGCCGAGGGTCTCGGAGTGGAATGCAAGATAGGATTCCTGCAACGGCCCGAGCGAGTGGTGATAACGAGTGCCGCCACCCTCGCCACAGGAATCGTGGGTCAATGCTGCCACGACCTGTCGTTCAAGCCCGACATAATTCTTGTTATAGCCATGGCTTTCATAGCCGTATTTGCCAATATCACCGCATTCGCACGTCTGTCACACAGCCGTCGCGCCCTGCTTGAAAAGAAATGAAAAGCCACATACTCCCCAATATTAAGGAATCGCTCTGGTGCGTATGTGCCCTGATTATATGGCTCATTGTCACCGCCCTGTTCATAGGCTTCCGTCCCGAACACACGGTGATGGCTCTGCTCATAGCCGCTCTGTTTTTCGGCAATCCGGCCACACGCAAACTCACCGTAGCCCTGATTCCATTTTTCCTTTTCGGCATATCCTACGATTGGATGAACCTTTGTCCCAACTACAAAGTCAATCCCATAGATACCATCGGGCTTTACACCGCTGAAAAATCACTGTTCGGAATAGACACGGCAATGTTCGGAACACTAACCCCAAACGAATTTTTCGCCCTACACACCAACCGGGTAGCCGATTTCCTTGCCGGAGTATTCTACCTTTGCTGGGTTCCGGTGCCGATTATTTTCGGCCTATGGCTGTATTTCAAGCACCGGCGCGAGCAATATCTTCATTTTGCCATAGTGTTCCTGCTCGTAAACCTCATAGGCTTCACCTTTTACTATATCCATCCGGCAGCTCCACCATGGTACGTGGCGCTTCATGGCTTTGAACCCATACTCGACACGCCCGGCGATGTGGCCGGTCTCGGAGCATTCGACCGGATGACAGGATGGGGTATATTCCATGGACTTTATGCCCGCAACTCCAACATATTCGCGGCTCTCCCGTCGCTCCATTCCGCCTATACACTCGTAGCGCTCATATATGCCGTGCATTACCGCGTGTCGCGCTGGTGGACAGCAGTTCTCGCCATAATTACATTGGGAATATGGTTCACAGCCGTGTACACATCCCACCACTATATAATTGATGTCCTCGCCGGCATAGCCTGCGCATTATGCGGGTACCTGCTGATGGAAAAACTGCTTATGCGCCTGCCGGCTGTAAGCAGCTTCATCAGACGATATACCGCTTACATCAGCTAACCAATCAATATCCACTGTCAGATGACCCAAAACGAATACTCCGAAATACGCCCTGACGTTCTCAACTACGACGATTTGCGAAAACTTGTGCCGAAACTTGACGGACATGAGAAACTCGTGAACCGACTCCTTCATTTTCTCTCGGTAGACAAGGTCAACGCCGTTCATGCAAAATGCTGCGACACACCCGGACCGGAATTCGTGCGACGCCTGCTCTTCGATGAATTCAAAATAAAGTTACGTATCGACAACGAGGATATCCTCGACCATCTTCCCGAAGGAGCATTCATAACCGTGAGCAACCATCCCTTCGGTGCGCTCGACGGCATAGCACTCATACACCTCATAGCGTCGCGACGTCCTGAATTCCGCGTCATGGTCAACATGATTCTGAACCAGATCGGAGCCATGCGCCCCAACTTCATAGCCGTTGATGCATGGTCGTCGCCCGACCCAAAGAAACGTCAGGTGTCCGTCAACGGCATCCGTCAGGCGTTGCGCATGCTCAAAGAAGGGGAGCCGGTGGGATTTTTCCCGGCCGGAGCCATGAGCAAGACCGATTGGCGAGGCAATCTCGAGGACCGTCCCTGGCAACCCACCATCCTGCAGATTATCCATAGAGCCAAAGTGCCTGTAATCCCCATATTCTTCCACGGCAGCAACAGCTGGTGGTTCAATTTCCTCGGCCACGCGTTCTGGCAGGGACGCTCGCTACGTCTTCCGGCCGAAGTGTGGCGCAAAGTCGGGAAAGAGATCCACGTGAGCATCGGCAGCCCCATCTCACCTGAAGAACAGGCTCAACATGGCGCCACACCCGAAGAACTCGGAAAATATTTGCGCCAACAGACTTACCGATTGCGTAAAATGTACCGATAAACGATGGCTACAGAAGATTCACACAACGGACAACAGACGTCGGCCTACCGCGATTCGCTCAAATCGCTCGACACAGAAGAGGGGATAGACCTTGCTTTCTACCGCCCCATAGGCTATGCCTGGGCATGCGCCGCAAAAAAACTTGGCGTGACACCCAACGCCATAACCATTGCATCGATATTTCTCGGCATCGGAGCCGGCATAGCGTTCTACTTCAACAATCTATGGATAAACATAGCGGGCATGCTTCTGCTCATCTGGGCCAACTCATTTGACAGCGCCGACGGACAGCTCGCACGCATGACCCACCAATACTCACGCCTCGGACGCATACTCGACGGTCTAAGCGGCGATATATGGTTTGCCACCATATATATAGCCATCTGTCTGCGGGAGAACGACACATCGACATTTTTCATGGCTCATCCATGGCTTATATGGCTTATAGCTGTAGTAACCGGAATATGCCATGCCAAACAGGCCGCTATGGCCGACTATTACCGTCAGTTCCACCTCTATTTCCTAAAGGGTAAGGAGGGAAGCGAGCTCGACACCTGCGACGAACTGCGCAAACGTCTCGACACCATGTCGTGGCGCACTCACTTCTGGAAAAAACTCACACTGTCAGTCTACGCAAACTATACTGCCAATCAGGAACTCACATCGCGCTCAATGCAGAATCTGCGCGCCGAACTGCGCCACCGGTTCCCCTCAGGCAACATACCGGCCTCGTTCAGAAGCGATTTCCGTGCCATGAGTCTTCCGCTTATGAAGTACACCAACATACTCTCATTCAACTGGCGCACAATAGCCCTGTTCACATCCCTCTTTCTCCAGATGCCGTGGCTGTACTTCGCTTTCGAGCTTAGCGTGCTCAACAATATACTGATATATATGGTGGCAAAACATGAAAAAATATGCCGCATACTCACCTCACGACTTCAAAATGGAGAATATTAAAGGTATAATCCTCGATTACGGCGGCACCATTGACAGCCACGGGGTGCACTGGAGCGAGATAATCTGGGATAATTACAGCAAATGCGGCGTGCCTGTTGACAAAGAAACTTTCAGACACGCCTATGTGGAGACTGAGCGTGAACTCGCCCGCCACCGTCACATTCTGCCTCACCATAATTTCAGGCACCTGATGGAGATTAAAATAGGGCTTGAACTCGATGTACTTGTGGCGGAGGGCCACATTTCATCTGAAATGGCTCAGAAATTCATCAATCCCGTGGCATGGGGATGCTACGAAGCAGCACGCTCCACCATAGAAAGTTGCCGTCCCACATTGGAATTCCTTTATGAACGATGGCCGATGGTGCTCGTAAGCAATTTTTACGGCAATGTAAACTCCGTACTCGATGATTTCGATATAAAGCACTATTTCAAAGATGTTATAGAGAGTGCAGTGGTAGGAGTGCGGAAACCCGACCCGAAAATATTCCAGCTTGGAGTTGACAGCCTGAACCTCAAGCCTCAACAAGTGCTCGTGGTAGGCGACAGCTACAGAAAAGATATTATTCCGGCCGCATCCATCGGATGCCGCACGGCATGGCTCAAAGGCCGCGGATGGGACGATGACGACCAACAGACAACAACTGCGGATACAATCATTATAAATAAGCTGAGTGAGCTAACCGATGTATTGTTATAGTTTATTAACTACACAACCATTTTATTCATATATTTTAATTAAAAACACACCTGTTTGGCCTATTTTTTCACCATATTAACAAATATAATACAATATTAAAGTAAAAAAATTTTGCATTTGGAAAATTAGGAGTACTTTTACACCTCACATAAAGGGTATCTGCCTATTTCAACAACTGCTGGCAGAACTTAACCATGAATAAAAAACAAAAAAACATAACATTACTCAGTAAATTATGAACGCAACTAACGTAAAACCTGCTGAAGGAAAACTTGGTGTCCTGGTAGTAGGACTTGGAGCTGTTACCTCCACATTCATGACCGGCGTACTTATGGCCCGCAAAGGCTTGTCAAAGCCTGTAGGCTCAATGACCCAGTACGATAAAATACGTGTGGGTAAGGGTGCCGACAAAAAATATCTGAAATACGAAGATATAGTTCCCATTGCCAAACTCGACGACATCGTGTTCGGAGCTTGGGACGTATACCCCGCCAATGCATACGAAAGCGCAATAAACTGCGAGGTATTGAAAGAAAAGGATATCAACCCTGTAAAGGATGAGCTTGAAGCCATCAAGCCCATGAAAGCAGCTTTTGACCACAACTATGCAAAGCGTCTTGACGGCGAAAACATAATGGTGGGCAAAACCCGCTGGGAAATGGTTGAACAGCTCCGCGAGGATATCCGCAACTTCAAGAAAGAAAACGGACTTGACCGCGTAGTGGTTCTTTGGGCCGCATCTACCGAAGTTTATGTACCCGTTGATGAAAATGTACACGGTACTCTCGCCGCTCTTGAAGCAGCAATGAAAGCCGACGACAAGGAACACATCGCACCCTCCATGTGCTACGCTTATGCAGCACTCGCCGAAGGTGCACCTTTCATCATGGGCGCTCCCAACACCACCGTCGATATACCCGCCATGTGGGAACTCAGCGAAAAGACTGGCATGCCCATCGCAGGCAAGGACTTCAAGACAGGCCAGACACTTGTGAAATCAGGTTTCGCACCCATCATAGGCACACGTTGCCTCGGTCTCAGCGGATGGTTCTCTACCAATATCCTCGGCAACCGCGACGGTCTTGTGCTTGACGAGCCCGCCAACTTCCGCACAAAAGAAGTTTCCAAGCTCTCCACACTCGAGTCAATCCTCGTGCCCGAAGAGCAGCCCGATCTCTACACCGACTATTATCACAAGGTGCGCATCAACTACTATCCCCCGCGCAACGACAACAAAGAAGGCTGGGACAACATCGACATCTTCGGATGGATGGGCTATCCCATGCAGATCAAGATCAACTTCCTCTGCCGCGATTCAATTCTCGCAGCTCCCTTGTGTCTTGACCTCGTGCTGCTCAGCGACCTTGCCGCACGTGCAGGCCGCCACGGCATACAGCGCTTCCTGAGCTTCTTCCTCAAGAGCCCGATGCACGATTACACCAAGGGCGAAGTTCCTGTAAACCACCTCTTCCAGCAGTATGTAATGCTTAAGAACGCAATCCGCGAAATGGGTGGCTACGAAGCCGACGAGGAAATCGATTAAACCATTATCGCAGAACACAACCTCCCTTTCAACTAAATTCAACCACGAGGTGGCTTCCCATTACGGGGAGCCACCTTTTATTGTATTGTTAACTATTTTTAACTATAGGGGGGGGTGAATTGACTATTCTTATCTATATTTGCACACAAGTACTGCCAAACCACTTACACATAGCATAATGCTGTCATCACAGCATTGCAAGCACACCAATCAAACACTACGCTTATGAAACATTTTCTACTCATTGCATTTCTAATAGCCGGATGTATTTCGGCACAATCGGAGGAAAAGAAAGTACTCACACAAATTCTCAGCACACCGCAGCATGTTACCATATCCAACACCACAGAAACCACCTCCGATGCAAATTTTGGAGAATGGTACTTGGAAACCAATGGCCAACTATCCGTGGAGTATTATTCCAAAGTATCCGTGGCTGTTTTCGGCAAGCATTCGGGAGTTGATGTGACAATATTCCGACGCGATGCAGCCGGTGACAGCGACCTCGCACAACTGAAAATAGTCGGTGCGATAAAGGATTTTGATATTATTCTCAACTGGATTCCATCGACCGGCGAACTATATTGGGACACACAAACCATACCGATAGCCATCACCGATGATATAAAACAGGAATTCGGCGAATTGGACTACCTCGACAATTTCACCATATCGTCCGTGGCTCAATTGGGGATTGAGAAACATTCAGACTACTACCATCCCGGCGAGAAAATGTACCTCGCCAACTTTTTGCTTGCGATAACATCCGATATGGCCGGGTTCCGGCATGCCATTACCATAGAACCGCAGGAACAGATAGCCATACGGAATTCCGTGCAATGGAACACTCCGGTACTCTTTGATGGCAACACCGCCACATTGACATCCGAAGCCCATCCTGACATCAAGTCCATACGTTTTCTTGTGTTACGCATGTCTGCAGACGGAGACTATATAATAGACGGGGTAACATATAACAGCGCCGGGCTGGACGAAATATTGAAAGACAACAGCAACTTGCTCCGAAACATGACACCAGGCTCCGAAGCCGACATCACATTCGATATGGACGGGATATACTATGCCCTTGTGAGAATATATACCGGCAATGAACATGCCATGACGCAGTTGGATCTGTTGCCAATATCTGTAGTAAATCCAGTACCTGAAAAATGGAAAACAGCAGGCACGGGAGCACTCCGCGAAAGCATCATGCTTTTATCAACACCTTTCCACCCGCTCGCCAACACAGATATGCACGAAGTGGAAGTGCAGCAGCATGTCGACAATCCGAAACTGCTGCGTCTTGTCAACCCCTACAACAAAAATCATTGCATAACCACTCCTGTACAATACGACAACGGAATTGTAACCACGACCGTAGATGCAGACAGTGAACACGATTACTACATGACAGTCGATATATCCGACCCATCTAACGTGAAAGTGTACCAATGTGCAACACCTTTCAGCCATCACAATCCTTTGTTCGACAAACGTCCAATGTACACCGGTGATGCAGGTTACAGTTCGCCTCTCAGCATGCGCGGGTTCCTGATAACCGAAAACGACATGGACGATGACAGCACATTAAAAATCAAACTCCCATGGGACAGCAAATTCAGTCTGTCCACCAACCAGGCGGGCGGTGCCGAGATATCAGAATACACTGACGAAGTGGCTTATATATATTATACCGTAGGGCGCTTTGGAGAAAACAATATGGCCGAAGAAATATCACGTGTGGAAGCAGCGGCAAAAACATCGGGTAGAGCAACCGGTGAGATAAGCCGAATGAATCCGACCGATAGATACATGGATCTGTCACAGTACAATATTAAATACCGCGAGAAAGCATTTGTTGTAGCCGTGGCCGTTGACAAGGATGGCAACATACTGCATCCGGAATACTCAGACATAGAATTGATAACAGTGCCTATGACTGTGAACAATGGAAAAAGCATAGTGCGCGAAGGATTCATATCAAGCACATACGGTATCGATGCCGAGGAATTTGAGGTAGAAACATGGACCAATCCAATCCAGGCACCAGGTTACTATTTTCTAAAAGATATGTATACCAACGGCAACTGGTCCTTATCCAAATACTTCACCACCAACATGACATCAGACAATACTGTGAGGCAAGACATGGAACATTACATGATTATCAACTGCTCCGACCCCGAAAATGTGTATATGGAACACCACGAGACCGGCATAAACATTGGCGATGGTAACATAAAAGTCATATCCCTTGCCTATAAATACCTCTACCTCCCCGACTACGCGAAAAATTTCATGGGTCAGTTGACCGACAATGGAACCACGCGCACCATCTCATTTCCGACCGATGCTTTCCATCTTGAAATAGGCGGCAACACTTATCACACCAACAGCAACGGCGATTTTACGGTAACACTTCCTGCCACATCAGCAGATATAGACGACATAAATACTGACAATTCCGATATGCCGAAAACATATTACAATCTACAGGGCATTGAAATAAAGAAACCCACAGCCGGAATCTACATTGTACGTCAGGGTTCGAAAGTGTATAAGGAATATATTAGATAAATCTCAACCACGCACACACGCGGAAAGCAGGCACGACTATTCGAGCCTGCTTTCTTTATACACAAATGTGTAAATTCACCCTCCGACAGCATACATAGTGCCGTAACTTTGCAGATGGAGAGACACACTGCATAGACATTACATTTTACGGCATGAGACACACATCAATCATCATCTTCATTATCGTGGCGGCAATGACCTTGGCGGCCTGCCAAAGCCGACGTACTGTTGAAAAAACATCGGAATCAGTATATACCGACTCATCTGCCACATTCACGCGGAGATACATCGAATCGGGGTCGATGTCCGATTCTTCGGGCTGCACGCACTTCATCGCACTCGACAGTGTGACCATTCTGCTCACCGGCGATACAATGCACGGAGCATCGGCACGGCTCACGGCTAAAAGCATGCTTGCCGCGCACAGTTACGAAAGAAAAATGTCGGCCGACAGTACCGCCACACTTACCACTGCTGCAGGAACCCATGTAAAGTCGGAAGCATCAACACGGCTCGACACTGTGAGCAAACATAAAGAAAGGGTGAATATATGGTTACCGATAATAGCGGCAGCCGCTATTGTTGCATCACTTCTGCTCAGACGACGGTTCAGATAGGGGAGAAGACACCTCCTTCATCTCGGCAATTTCCACAAAATAGACCGAAGCCACAATCATGGCCATGGAAAGAATCTGCCACCAGCTGAACTGGTCCTGACCGAGAATATAGCTTACCACAGCCGCTACTATAAGAATGAGATATCCATAAAGAGCAACCACCGTGGCCGACAGATTACGCAACCCGACAGTGAGAAGCAGATAGCTTATGGATGTAGGGAATAAAAGAACAAACATAAGCGTAAGCATAGGCACAGAGAACAGACCCGATGAAAGAACCGGAGCATACCAACCTGTAGAACATATCATTACAACAGCCGAAAATGCACCACCGAGAAAGGTCCATTTCAGCACAGTAATCTTATCGACAGTAAGTAACATCCTCTTTTCAATCACCAGATACACAGCATAGAGCAGCGACGACAACAAACAGTATAAACTTCCCAGCAACGGATCGGACGCCACATCGCCCGCTTTCTGTGTGGCCACTATTATAAGCGCACCTCCCAGACCGAGGACTATGCCTGTCACCTTACGCACAGTGACCTTTTCGTGCATGAACAGCACGCATATCAGGAACACCCATATAGGCTGCATGCTTATGAATATGGACGATGTGATAGGTGTTGTGTAGGTAAGTCCCATGAGAAGAGCGAACATATACCCGAACACACATACAGCTCCGAGAAAAAAGAGAGCCGCCCGCTGCTTCAGCGTAGAGGTGACACCATGTTTTTCAGTGAATATTCCCGCAGTCCAGAAAAACAAAGTCCCGAACACCAGCCGCAACACCACTCCCGAATAAGCCGACATCCATGCCGGCAACAGATAGCGCAAGGCATTTTCGTTGAGTCCCGAAAATGTCTTTGACACAAACATGGCCACATTGCCCTTTATCCTGCCGTTCATACTGTATGTTTTTATTGAGTGCGACAATAAGGGGATGTCTAATAACTGATACCCTCTAAAAACAACACCGGCGCGATGTGAATCGTTCCGGCATACCTACTTTTAGGTATATCACTCTAAATATTATTTGATTAAATTTGCAGTTGGAAAAATCATCAGATAATGAACAAACGTGTCATAAACATAATAAGCCTCATCACCGTGTTCCTTATGATGGCTTCGGCTGCAATAACACGGAGCGGTTCACTGTTCGGACATAAAATTGAACTCAGTGGACCGGGCGGCGATTCGGCTATAACCACATCGCCCGATGGCACCGTAACCATCAACACCACCACACTTGGAGAGAAAATTATAGGTTATTCCGGACAAGTACCGGTGGAAATCAGCATTACCGATGGAAAAATAGAATCCGTAAAGCCCCTCGACAATGAGGAGACACCCGGATTTTTCAAACGTGTCACATCCTCAGGACTGCTCGACACATGGGTTGGAAAGACACCGCAGCAAGCAGTGGAAATGGAAGTGGACGGAGTTACCGGAGCCACATATTCGTCAAAAGCACTTATAGCAAATGTCCAGGCCGGTCTCAACCACTACATGAAAAGCGATGTGGTTGCCAGGCCTAAAGCAGACACACCGGCCGCCGGGCACAAGGGATGGCAATTCTACTGCACAATTGCCGTGCTGCTGTCGGCAGCAATAATACCGCTCTATACAAAAAACAAACACTACCGCGTGGCACAGCAGTTGCTCAATGCAGGTATACTTGGTTTTTGGAGCGGAACATTCGTAGACTATACAATGATGCTTGGCATAATGGCCAACGGTACGGTAGCCATATCATCCATCATTCCATTGGTAATGCTTACCATAGCATTCATATATCCTATGTTTGGCAAAGATGGTTACTACTGCGCCTGGGTATGTCCACTCGGATCCATGCAGGAACTTGCCCTGCGGTGCAACCCACGTCACAGGCTCCACATTAGCCCGGCCCTTGTAAAAAAACTAACATGGTTTCGAAAATCATTATGGGCCGCACTGATGCTGTGCCTATGGACCGGAGCATGGTTCAGCTGGATAGACTATGAACTGTTCACATCGTTTATGGTAGAGGAGGCCGCCACAGGTGTACTGATTGCCGGTGCCTTAATGCTTCTTATATCTATTTTCATTCCGCGGCCATATTGCCGCTTCATCTGCCCCACGGGCACATTGCTTCACATGTCGCAAAACACTAATTCCTGACCGTATATGAAAACATCCTATCTGCTAAACGTGCTGCTCGCCATAGCGCTCGTATTGCTTTCCGTTAAAATCGTGTTTTTTGAAAAATCAAATACCGAAACTCCGGCAGCGCCGCAAACAGACTCACCTGCTGAGATAATAGACAATATATTCACCCGCACAAGTGTACGTTCCTACAGCGACCGACAGATATCCGACGGACAGATAGACACCCTGCTGCGTGCCGCCATGGCCGCACCGACTGCCGTCAACAAACAGCCATGGCAATATGTGGTGATTAAAAACCGCGCCACACTCGACACCATAGCATCAAGATTCAATAACATAAAGATGGCTGCACAGGCTCAGGCAGCTGTCGTGGTGTGCGGCGACCTTGGAAAGACACTTGATGGAGATGGTCAGGCTTATTGGATACAGGACTGCTCGGCAGCTACCGAAAATCTGTTGCTTGCAGCCCATGGACTCGGGCTCGGAGCCGTGTGGTGCGGCATTTACCCCATTGAACAAAGAGTTAAAACGGTAAAGGAACTATTATCCTTACCCGACACCATAATTCCGCTCAACATAATCCCCATCGGATACCCCAAACATCCCGGACAGCAACCGAAAGATAAGTACGACGCCGCACGCATACACTACGAACGGTTCTGACCTGCAACCGTTTTACCATTATCGCTTTTTTGCGTAACTTTGCACGCAATGGAAACAACAAAAGCGATAACCGTCTACGGCGCATCAAGCGAAGATATTGATGCCGTATATAAAAACGACGCATTCAGGCTCGGAGAGCTTATTGCCTGCGCGGGAAAGACATTAGTGTGCGGCGGTGGCAAAGCCGGACTTATGAAAGCCGCGATAGACGGAGCATTGAGCCGTGGCGGACACACCATAGGCGTTCTGCCTGAATTTATGGTGGCACGCAATTGGCAGCATCCAGGCCTGTCGGAAATGATTTCCACACCCGACATGCACACCCGGAAAAGCTCCATGGCACGGATGAGTATGGCAGCCATAGCATGTCCCGGAGGATGCGGCACTTTCGAGGAGCTGATGGAGATAATAACATGGCGCCAGCTCAATCTCTACCACGGACAGGTGGTGATACTCAACACCGCCGGCTACTACGCCCCGTTGATTGAAATGCTTGAGCGTACAATCGAACGCGGATTCATGCGTGGCGACCACACCGGGTTATGGTCTGTGGCATCTACCCCTGAAGAAGCGGTTGAAATGGCTCTCGCCCCATGTCATGAATCGGGATTCACACAGAAAATACACTGACAATTGACCTGTAGTCATGCCGCAGGCATCAGAACATATCAGCATAAACATGTTCGCCATTAACTATGGCGATAGTATCGCTTCAGCCACATCCATGCGCGCTACATGCGTGGAAGCGGAAGCTCCGTCGGCCGCACGCGAACGCGACATCACCACCACCGGACGCATACCGTACACCGAAGGTCTGCCGGCACTGCCGCGCACACTCCTCCCTGGCTACGACACCGGAGTGATGGGAATGCTTATAGCTCTGTTCCTGATCATAGCACTCAACTTCCGCCACTACTCCACATTCATCAAGACATTCATGCAGAATCTCTTCACCGTCCGTACAAGAGCCAATGCATTCGACGACCACAACACCACCAGCGAAGTGCGCGTGCTTGCATCACTGATCATATTGGGATGCGCATGCCAGGGTATATTGCTTTTCTCTATTATAAACATTGACGTTCCGGGAATCAACGTGTTCTTTGGAGTGGGAAGCGCTACTATTCTCGCCATATTATATTACCTGTGGCAACTCGCGGCATACTCCACCGTAGGCTACGTGTTCGGCAGCGGAAATCAGGCCGCACAATGGCTCAAGGGATTCAACGCCTCTCAATCGCTGCTAAGCATGGCACTGGTGGTTCCGGCTCTCGTCATACTCTTCAATCCCGACATGGCGGAAGCACTCATTTATATCGGTGCCGCGCTCTATCTCGTTGCAAGAATTATATTTATATCAAAGGGTTTTAGAATTTTTTACCATCAATCTTTCTCTTTGCTCTACTTTATTTTGTACCTTTGCACTCTGGAAATCATACCCCCGCTTCTTATGATTAAAGCGGCATTCTTTCTCATTCCAATTTTAGATTAATTAAATTTCATCGAAGCGTGAAAGTTAAGAAAGTATTAGTATCTCAGCCTAAACCCTCATCGGAAAAGTCGCCATACTATGAAATTGCTGAAAAATATGGCATACAGATTGAATTCCGACCATTTATTAAAGTTGAAGGTTTGACAGCAAAGGAATTTCGCCAGTCCAAAATAGCGATTTCCGATTTTACCGCAATTATCTTTACAGCACGTACAGCTATTGACCATTTTTTCCGTTTATGCGAGGAGATGCGCGTCAGCATACCCGACACCATGAAATATTTCTGCACCACGGAATCCATAGCCCTTTACCTGCAGAAATACATCGTGTACCGCAAGCGTAAGATATTCCATGGCAGTACCGGTAAACTTGACGGTCTGCTACCGGCCCTCACAAAGCACAACAAAGAGAAGTATCTCTACGTGGTGAGCGACGTACACAAAGAGGACACAAACGTGCTCGATGCCAACAAAATCAACTACACCAAAGCTGTAATGTACCGCACGGTGAGCAATGATTTCAGACCCGACGAACCGTTTGATTACGATATGCTGTTGTTTTTCAGCCCTTCCGGTATAGCATCACTGCTTAAAAACTTCCCCGAATTCAAACAGGACGACATCAAAATAGGATGCTTCGGCAGCACAACAGCGCAAGCGGTTAAAAATGCCGGACTACGTCTCGACATGGAAGCCCCCTCAGTGAAAGCCCCGTCAATGACAGCTGCTCTCGACCTCTTTCTCAACGAAGAATCCAAGAAATAATAACACCACACACATTGAAAGGTCTGCGTCTATATAAAAAAGAGAAACTTTGCAGCCTTACAGCCATAGAATCATTGTTCTCGCCCACAGCCAAGGGCGGGAACAATAGCATTATGGCCTATCCATGGAGAGCCGTGTGGAAAACCGACAATACAGACACTCGCGATTGCTCCCGCTTTCTAATCACCGTTCCCAAAAAAAGGTTGAGAAAAGCAGTGGACCGCGTTACAATGCGCCGGCGCATGCGGGAAGCCTACAGACTTAACCGCCATCTCCTTACAGAGGAAACACCGGTGGACATAGCTTTCATATACGTAGCCGACAAACTTACCGCATACAATCTCTCGGTAAAATCCATCACAAAGATACTCGGCCGTATATCGGCCACTGTCGCAGAACATAAATCAGACAACATCTGACCCCCTCTTATGCTACGATACATACTCACTCTTCCGGTGCGTTTCTACCGCCTGTGCATATCACCGATGCTTCCACAGTCGTGCCGTTTTGTACCCACGTGTAGCCAATATGCCATAGAGGCAATTATGAAACATGGAGTGATAAAAGGTAGCTGGCTTGCCATTAAAAGAATATCACGTTGCCATCCATGGGGAGGATGCGGTTACGACCCCGTGCCATGACTATAACCGACCTGCACTCACATCGCGTTTCAGACAATGCCATAGTCAATATAGACTACCGCGGTGATATACCTGAGAAAATATTGTTTTCGGCAGGAATACATCCTTGGGACACAGATTGTAAACCCGACCTCGGATTGCTGCGAGCCACATTGTCGCACCCACGGGCTGTGGCTATTGGTGAATGCGGACTTGATAAATTGAAAGGTGCGGATATTCACAGGCAAATCGAAATTTTCGAGCAACACATAAGCATGAGTGAGGAAATGGGCAAACCGATGATAATACACTGCGTGCGCGCCCATCAGCTGCTTATTGACATGCACCGTAACATCAGACCACGCCAACCATGGATATTTCACGGATTCAGACTGAAACCATCTATAGCCGAAGCGATGCTCAAGGAAGATATACTGATGTCGTTCGGCGAAATTTTCAACCCTGAAACACTCCGGCTCATTCCTGACGAAAAATTTCTTATTGAAACAGACGCAAGTCCGTTAACCATAGAGCAGGTGGCTGATATAATTGAAAAAGATACCAGATTTTCATCGTCAGACATACTCGACTTATCGGCTGCCAACATAAAAAGAATTTTAATTAGTACATTTGCACCATAAAATCTAATCCACATATACCTATGAAAGTTATAAATTTTGCCGATACACCCTCGTTGGTGAACCAATACATGGCCGAACTGCGCGATGTCAACATTCAGAAAGACATGCTCCGTTTCCGCCGTAATCTCGAACGTATAGGAGAAATAATGGCCTACGAGATAAGCAAGACCGTCAACTATGCCACCGTAACGGTCGACACACCTCTTGCTCCGGCACAATGTAGCGTTCTTGATGAAAAAATAGTGCTTGCCACAATATTCCGTGCCGGCGTACCATTTCACAAGGGATTCCTCGACTATTTCGACCATGCTGAAAACGCTTTCGTATCGGCTTATCGTAAATATAAAGAGAAAGAAAATTTCGATGTGTTCATTGAATACATCGCATCACCCCGAATCGATGGAAAGACACTTATAATAGCCGACCCGATGCTTGCCACCGGAGCTTCAATGGAATTGAGCTACCGCGCCCTCCTCACAAAAGGCGAGCCTGAAAAGATACACGTGGCATCCGTTATAGCATCTCAGACCGCCATCGATTATATAAAATCAACATTCCCCGACGCAAAGACTACAATCTGGGCAGGCGCCATAGACAATGAGATAAATTCCCACTCCTACATAGTGCCAGGTCTCGGTGATGCAGGCGATCTTGCCTACGGAATCAAGGAATAATATACCTCACATACATAAAACATCTGCTTCACACAGCGGCTGCCACTACCATGGCAGCCGTTTTTCACTATATATAAACACTGTTCAAAAGTATGTTGATAACCGTAAATAAGAATAGGGTAAGTTTCAATAAATATATTTGGATTTAACATACGGCACTCATACTAATCATTACAGGCATTCACGCAAATAAGTAAACCATAACATATAACATGGTTTTTAACTGCGTTTTCTATAGTTATTGATGTGGAATGTGGAGGAAAGTTGTTAACTTTGCATATTATTGACAGCATGTTAATAACAATGGTAACTACCTGAAATGCAATATTAAAAGATGTTGATAAGCGGTAAACAACCATTTTTCACTAATCAATAACTTAATGTGAAAGAAATAAGCCGGAAAGTTATCACAGCTATTAACATCCACTATTGTTACTATTGAATTTTAATTTTTTGAAAAACTTATTTTTTAATATAAAGATATGAATGTGGATAAAGGCTATGTGGATGCTCCCGTAGATGATGATATGGACTTGAAAAAAGAGATAATCAGGCTCAAGAAAGAAAAAGGTGCCGTGATTATGGCCCACTATTATCAGAATGGGGATATTCAGGACGTGGCCGACTACATAGGCGATTCACTTGCCCTTGCCAGGATAGCTGAAGAGATAGAGGCTCCAGTCATAGTGATGTGCGGTGTTCATTTTATGGGCGAGACAGCCAAGATACTTTGTCCTGATAAAAAGGTGCTCATTCCTGACCTGAATGCAGGATGCTCGCTTGCCGACAGCTGTCCGGCCGACCGGTTTGCCGAATTTATCAAGGAACATCCCGGGCATACCGTGATAAGCTATGTCAACACCACAGCCAAAGTGAAGGCTCTTACAGATGTGGTGGTGACTTCAGGAAATTCCAGGGAGATTGTGGAGAGTTTTCCGGTGGATACTAAAATAATATTCGGTCCCGACAGGAATCTCGGCAATTATATAAATTCCCGGACCGGAAGAAACATGGTGCTTTGGGATGGAGCATGTCACGTTCACGAGCAATTCTCGTTGGAAAAGATTTTAGAGCTTAAAAAAGAGCATCCCGAGGCTAAGATACTCGTGCATCCCGAATGTAAGAAACCTCTTCAGCTTATAGCCGACAAGATTGGTTCTACCGCTGTATTGTTGAAATATGCGTGTGAGAGCGATTGCAAGGAATTCATAGTGGTGACAGAAGCCGGCATACTGCATGAGATGCGCCGTCTGTGTCCCGACAAGACTTTTATTCCGGCTCCGCCTGAGGACAGCACATGTGCATGCAACGATTGTTCGTTTATGAAGTTGAACACTCTTGAAAAGCTATACAATTGCCTTAAATACGGACAGCCCGAAGTGACGGTCGATGCTTCACTTATGGAGAAGGCGCGCAAGCCTATAGAACGCATGCTGGAACTGTCGAAAAATATAAAGAAGTAATCATACATTAATATATATATAATATAGAAGATGGAATATAACCATAAAAATATAGAGCAACGCTGGCAGCAGTACTGGCGCGACAACAAGACTTACAAAACTGTGGTTGATGAGAGTCGTCCGAAGTTTTATGTGCTTGACATGTTTCCTTATCCCTCCGGTGCCGGACTGCATGTAGGGCATCCGTTGGGCTATATAGCTTCTGACATATATTCACGCTACAAACGTCTGCAGGGATTCAATGTGTTGCATCCTATGGGTTACGATGCATACGGCCTGCCGGCGGAGCAATATGCCATACAGACAGGACAGCACCCCGAGATAACCACGCGTAACAACATTGCAAGATATCGTTCGCAGCTTGACAAGATAGGTTTCTGTTACGATTGGGACCGTGAGATCAAGACATGCGATCCATCCTATTATAAATGGACCCAGTGGGCGTTCATAAAGATGTTCAACCACTATTATGATACGGAAGCCGACAAAGCGATGTCTATTGATAAGCTCATAGAGCATTTCGAGGCTAACGGTTCAAAAGGTGTGAAAGCTGCATGCTCGCAGGAACTCGATTTTACTGCCGACCAGTGGAAAGCTATGAACGATAAGGAGAAAAGCGATACGCTTATGAACTATCGTCTTGCTTACCTCGGCAACACTATGGTCAACTGGTGTCCGAAGCTCGGAACAGTTCTTGCCAACGACGAGGTGAGCGAGGGTGTGTCTGTGCGTGGTGGCTATCCTGTTGAGCAGAAACTGATGTATCAGTGGTGCCTGCGTGTATCTGCCTATGCACCACGATTGCTTTCAGGTCTGGATACCATAGACTGGACAGATTCACTGAAAGAAACGCAACGTAACTGGATAGGCCGCTCTGAAGGAGCCGAAATGATATTCGCCGTAGATAATTCGGATGTAAAACTCGAGATATTCACCACTCGTGCCGACACTGTGTTCGGTGTCACTTTCATGGTTCTTGCTCCTGAAAGTGAATATGTGGATATGGTGACTGTTGCCGACCGTAAGGAGGCTGTCAAGGAATATATAGACAGCATAAAGCACAAGACGGAGCGCGAGCGTATGATAGATAAGAAGGTGAGCGGTGTGTTTACCGGGGCATACGCCATCAATCCTCTTTCCGGAGCTAAAATACCGGTGTGGGTCAGCGACTATGTGCTCGCCGGTTACGGAACAGGAGCTATTATGGCTGTTCCTGCCCACGATAGCCGCGACTATGCTTTCGCACGTCATTTCCAGTTGCCTGTAATTCCTCTTATTGAGGGGGCGGATGTCAGCGAGGAGAGTTTCGATGCCAAAAGCGGTAAGATGATAAATTCCTCTTGCGATGGTCTTGATCTCAATGGCATGGAGGTTAAAGATGCAATAGCAGCTGCAAAACGGTATATAGAGGAAAAAGGAATAGGTAAGGTGAAGGTTAACTACCGTCTTCGCGATGCCATTTTCAGCCGTCAGAGATACTGGGGTGAACCGTTCCCGGTTTATTATAAGGATGGCATACCCTGTATGATGGATGAAAGCAAACTTCCCCTTCTTTTGCCGGAAGTTGACAGCTATCTTCCCACAGAAAACGGAGAACCGCCGCTGGGACGCGCCAAGAACTGGACTTCAGCCGAAGGTTATCCTATAGAATTATGCACCATGCCCGGATTTGCAGGATCGTCGGCCTATTATCTCCGCTATATGGACCCTGCCAATGATAATGCTATTGTATCCAAGGAAGCCGACGAATACTGGCGTAATGTGGATTTATATATAGGTGGTACGGAGCATGCCACCGGTCACCTTATCTACAGCCGTTTCTGGAACAAGTTCCTTTACGACCTCGGTGCGGTGTGTGAGGAGGAACCTTTCAAGAAGCTCATAAATCAGGGTATGATTCAGGGACGTAGTAATTTCGTGTACAGAATCAAGGATACAAATACATTTGTAAGCTACAACCTGCGCAAGAACTACGATGTTACTCCCATACATGTGGATGTCAACATTGTGTCCAACGACATACTCGATACTGAAGCGTTCAAAAACTGGCGTCCTGAATTCAAAACTGCCGAGTTCATACTTGAGGATGGCAAATATGTGTGCGGGTACGCGGTTGAAAAAATGTCGAAATCGATGTTTAACGTAGTGAATCCCGATGATATTGTGGAGAGATATGGTGCCGATACACTACGTCTGTATGAGATGTTCCTCGGGCCACTCGAACAGAGCAAGCCATGGGATACAAACGGCATAGATGGAGTGAACCGCTTCCTGAAAAAAATGTGGGGACTCTTCTATAAAGGCGATGATTTACTGGTGACAGATGAAGCACCGTCGAAAGAGGCATTGAAATCTGTACACAAACTTGTAAAGAAAGTTACATACGATATAGAGAACTTCTCTTACAACACATCCATAGCCGCTTTCATGATATGTGTCAATGAACTTGGCCAGCAGAAATGCCATAGCCGTGAGGTACTTGAGATGCTTTTGGTGACTCTCGCACCATTTGCCCCGCATATCACCGAGGAACTGTGGCATGCTTTGGGACACGACACTACCATTTGCGATGCGCAGTGGCCGGTTTACAATGAAGAATATCTGAAGGAGGATAATGTGAAATATGCCGTTTCATTCAATGGTAAGGCACGTTTCAGCATGGAGGTTCCTGCGGGTATTTCCAGTGAAGATGTGGAGAAACTTGCGCTTGGAAATGAAAATGCGGCGAAATGGCTTGATGGCAAAACTATCCGTAAAGTGATAGTGGTGCCGGGCAAGATTGTAAATATAGTGATTTCGTGATGACAATATAATGGTGTGAAAACCGTTATAATCCTACTGTAAAATATCAATCAAGTGCGCATAGAGGAACCGAGAAAAATAGTATTCGCCACCAACAATGCTCATAAGCTAAGTGAAATACGCAGTATAATGGGCGATAAATGGCATATACTGTCGCTTAAAGATATAAATTGCTTTGACGATATAGAGGAAACGGCCTGTACTCTACAGGGCAATGCTGAAATAAAGGCAAGATATATCAAGGAGCGTTACGGGTACGATTGCTTTGCCGATGATACCGGATTGCTTGTCGATGCTCTCGACGGTGCTCCCGGTGTGTATTCTGCACGATATGCCGGACCGGAACACGATTCAGCGGCCAATATGGAGTTGCTTCTGCGTAATATGGCGGATAAAACAGACCGTAAAGCTCATTTCTCTACAGTTATAGCTCTTATAAAAGGTGATGAACTTACCTTTTTCGAGGGGCGTGTAGATGGTGAGATTTTACGTGAACCAGCCGGTGACGAGGGATTCGGCTACGACCCCGTGTTCCGTCCCGATGGTTACGAAAAATCGTTCGCACAGATGAGCGCTGAAGAAAAAAACTCCATCAGCCACCGCGGACGTGCCACCGCCCGACTTATTGATTACCTGAACAGATAGGAAATAACAAATCACAATATTTATATACTCTCCATGAAAAAATATACCATAGCATTTATAATAACATGCATGCTTTTTGCTGTTACGGCACTGAAAGCGGAGAATCAGCCAATAGGAACATGGCAGTTTCATCCTGCATTTTCAGCTCCGGCACAAAAAGTTATAGATATAGGTGAGACAGTCTATTATATATCGGGAGGAAATATGTTTTCCTACGATAAAAAAAATGACGAAAGTTACAGCTATACCGTAGATAATAAGCTGTCGGACATTGGAATATCTGATATATATTACAATTACGACAAGAATTATCTTGTAATTGTGTACACATCCGGCAATGTCGATATAATGGACAGTGACGGAAATGTGTACAATATGTCGGATATAAAGGATTCGACATATAAGACAGATTTTGAGGTCAACGATGTTGCTTTTGACGGCGATTATATGTATATGGCCACGAATTTCGGTATAGTCCAGTTCGATTGCCGTCGTCACGAAGTGGTTCAGTCGGGTATATACAATGTGCCGGTTAAGGGTATCACAGTGATGGGCGACAATCTTGTGGCTTATTTCAACAAGGCTGTAAGATATATTGGAAAGGATAAGATATTCTCTCAATCCACAGCTTTCAGACAGCTGTTTTCCACCTCCGAGCCTATGGAACTTCATGCTGTGTCAGACACTCAGCTGTTGAAACTGGCCACATCGCAGAACGACAGAATGTTTCTGTTCATCATAGATTTTGAAAAGGAAAACTATACCGACATTAAACGTCTGGCAAATATACATTCCTCATTTTCCAAGTTGATTCATGGTGAATCAGGGAAGCTATATTATGCTGCCGACAGCAGGCTTTATGAACTGAGCGATGATTATCAGCAGACGTCTGTTGTTGCGGAATTTCCTGAAGATTTCGGTAACGCCAGGATAGGAACATATAAAGGCATACCGTCGGTATGGTCGCTCAATAACGAGGGTATCGCCAATCACTCTTTCGATGAAGATGGAGGAGTGACTGTGAACATAGACCGTTTCCGTCCTGAAGAATTTTCAGTGAGCGGAGCTTATTATCTGGTACCTGCACGTGATAAAAAACATCTGTATGTGCAGAATCTCGGTGCTACGTCGTACAAATTCGGTATGACGACAAATATCGAGCGTCGAGGACGCAGTAAAATTCAGAATGCCGCCCGCATAGAACTGGCTACAGGCGATAAGAAAGATATAACGCTGTATCCGGTAGATACGAAACTGAACAGTGTACCGGCAAATAACATTGACAAATATCTCACTGCGTGTACGAGCATAATCCCCGATCCTGATGATATTGACACTTATTTCGTAGGTTCGATGGAGGAGGGTGTGTTCAAGGTAAAGGATGGAAAGATGGTAGGCCGGTACGACAGCAGCAATTCACCCTATACTTTGGTTGACAACAGGTATATATGCTACGGTCTCGGAGTGGACCGGGGCGGTAATCTGTGGGTTATGCAATCGGGTAGTTCGGCAGAAGGCAGTCAACCTATATTGATATTGCCTTCGGCTAAGAGAAAACTTGATCCGAAAGATGTAAAACCTGAAGATTGGTATGTTCCAGACCTCATTTCACTCGGATATACCGGTGGGCAGGATGCAATGTTCCTTATGTGCGAGAAGTCCAACATGATATTTGTGGTTGACCATAATACATCATGGACATTGCTCGCTTGCGATACAAGAGGTACATTTGATAAACTTGCCGATGACAAATTTTATTTGTGGCGTACACTTGTGGATCAGGACGGACAGGAACTGCATCCCGGCCGAAAATGCACCCTTATGGAGGATAAAAACGGCCATGTGTGGTTTGGTACAAATGCAGGAGTAATAAAGTTGCAGTCGCCTTCCAATGCCACAAATCCAGGCATGACGGTGACACATGTGAAAGTTCCGCGCAATGATGGCACGAATATGGCCGATTATCTTCTTAATACGGAGGAGATATATGCTATATCTGAGGATGCTGCCAATAGGAAGTGGTTTGCTACAAAAGAATCAGGATTGTTCCTGACAACAGCCGATGGCGATGAAATACTTGCAAATTTCACTTCCGACAACTCACCTTTGCCAAGCAATATGGTCAATTCCGTATTTGCCGATCCTCGTAGTTCCACGATATATATAGGTACTGCCAAAGGTATGTACACCTACAGTTCTGATGCCACTCCTTCAATGGACGACTATTCTGATATATACGCCTATCCCAATCCGGTAAGGCCTGACTATTCAGGACCGATATACATACGCGGACTTATGGATAATTCGCTGGTCAAGATAGCTGATGTATCGGGTACTGTGGTCTATCAGGGACGGTCGGAAGGAGGCCTGTTCACATGGAATGGATGTAATGCTTCAGGAAGCAGGGTGAAAACCGGAGTATATTATGTGATGGTTTCACAAAATTCCACCGGTTCCGCTTCGGGTGCGGTTACAAAAATAATGGTTGTAAACTGAAATCAATCGGCATACGTTTAAAATAAATAAAAGTATGAGTTCAATGAAAGATACCAAACTGAGTTATCGTAATGAAGATGATAAATGCTATGGTGCCACAGGTATGGCCATAGCCGTGGTGGTGTTTGATGGAGAGGATATGCTTTCTGCAGTGGATCTGGATGCTGCTCCTGAATCCATGCTCGAGTTGGCCGAGGACTTTTATTTTTCAGGCAATCCGGGACTTTCGGCCAAAAGTGCCTGGAACCGTATGCTTGGCAATTTCAATATATCGATGGCCGCTTCTATAGCCAATGTGATGTGCCGCAGTGTGATACTAGACCATACTCCGGTGTCGGCAGATATAAAGAATTATCTGCGTGAATGTGTTATTGAGGCAGGTCACGATATCTGCGACCTTGAGGATGATGAATCGGGAAGGCTTTTTGACAAGAATTATATGTATCTTCACCGTGTGTTCAATCACACAGGTGTGCAGGGCATAGCACACGATTTTGCCGATGTGCTGAAGCGCCGTCGCCGTCTGACCCGCATGGATGTCATGGAACAGTTGCGTGCGTTGAGCATGCTTTGATTTCCATCCATTCGATTCTATGGTTCATAAAATATACTTTTAGATTCCATAAGTGCCGGTGTTGATATTCCGGCTGCATCTATAGCCGTGTGGAATATGGCGTCGGTGGAATAGTGTCTGAGCCTGTTGTCGCGCAGTGTCTTTATTTTTGATGGAAAAAGCGTCAAATATCCCGGTGTGTACCATACCATACATGCCGGATGGTGTACAGGTACGGCTTCTACGGCATGCAGATAAGCGCCGTTTTCGCCCAATGCCTCCCCATGGTCGGAAATGAATATTATTATTGCATTGCGTCCGGATAGTATTCCGGTAAGCTGAGACAAGAATTGGTCTGTGGCAAGAATTGTATTATCGTAGGAGTTAACTATCTGTTCGTCGCTTAGGTAACCGATTTCCTTGTGTGGTGTGTCGGGCATGAAGTTGTGTGGCGAATCGTTGTAGTGCGATTTGTACCACCAATGCGAACCGATGGTGTGCAGAATAGCCAACGATGGTTTCGTGCTGTCCTGGGAAAGCCATTTTTTTACAGGTTCAATTAATTCGGTGTCAAGCCACTTATCGTAAGTGTAGACAGAGCGTGCGGCATTGCAGTAAGCTATGGTGTCGGTCTCGTGGGCGAAGTATGTGTACGAGCCGCTTATATCCTGATTGGCGAACCATGCCGAACGGTAACCGGCCTTTGAAAAAAGGCTTATGAAGGATTGTTCGGAGTAGGCTATGTCGGGGTTGAGGGAATCGGCACGTGTGAGTATATGCGGAACACTGGTATAGGTGTGTGTTGCCACGGTTGTCACGTAAGGCAGGGATACGGTTGCGGTATCAGCTCCGAACAGCGGCATGGTGTTACGGTGGTAACCGTTCATCGGCAGATGGTCGGCACGCAGTGATTCTCCCAGAACTATTATCACATCGGGAGGTGTTGTGTGGGCTTCGGCCGGGGTGTTGTCGAATGTGTGACGTATGTTCTGTATCTGTCTGTTGCTGTACAGATAATCGGTAACGGCGGAATATATGGAATAGGGCATGCGTGCCAATACGGCATTGCGTACCCGTGAAGGAGCCACTGCAGGTATGCATGCCATCACTATTGCAGCAATGGCACAGAAGGCTTTTTGTCGTTTAGCTGACCTGACATACCTATAGCGAACATACACTATGCCGGCAGATATTACCAATGCTGCTGATATGGTGGTTACAAGTGCAGGTGTTATCACCGTGTGCCACATTGTCCAGGAGTTGACAACAGCTATCTCTATGCTTACGGCATTCAGTTTTATTCCAATAGAGACAGAATAGTAGGCCATCACTGCGCTGATTAGGTTCAGAACCGGAAACAGTATGGCGAAAACCGTTCTGTTGAGGGAAATCAGACCTAATAAGCCCGATGTGCATGTGGCCACAATGCACCATTGGATGGTGACCATAAAAAACGATTTGACATCGGAAATGGGCAATGTAGCGAATTCCAGTGTGGTGAATATGCCGCAATAGAGAGCCGAGAGCAGAATCCAGAACAATGGAAATGCTATTTTCCTGTCAGATTTGGATAGGTTCATGGTTGCCGGTCATTTCATGCAGGATAATCTGTGATTCAGGCCCCATGTTGAACAGGAGATCGACCACACTGAGAGATGGTATGAATCCATAGCGGAGGTTGCGCACCTGATAATATTCCACAGCATCGAGAGACGGTAAATTGCATTGGGAAAAATTGTCGGTGGCAATATCTTTTCCCGGGGCTGACATTTCAGTGTCGATATAAAGCAGCCTGCGCAGAAGAGCATCAAGACGGCTGTTGTATTCGGTGAGACGCATTCCGGCGCATTCAGATGTGTAGAATGGTAGGAAATCGTCGAGGTAGTATTCAAAGAACGGCGTGCGGCCGTAGGCCGATTTAAGAGCCGTCAGATGGACGTTCCACCACTTACCGTGCGATGATATAACAATATCGTCCCAACGGGCCTGTGTAAGGCTCACAGGCTTTTCTATTGGTATGGTGAGATTGATGGTGCCGTTGGCATCGGCTATCACCGTGCGGTGTGTCTCTTTCCGACGTTTGTCAAATCTGTTGCCGGTTTCGATTGTGGCCGATGGATAGGCCGCAAGCATGGCATAGTAGTCCACACACGCCAGATAGCGTGTGGGAAGTATCACGTGTCTGTTGTCAAACCGGCTTGCGGCTATCATTCCAGAGCGGGATTAGCATTCTTGAACACACGGTTCCATCGTATGCCACCGTTGAGCAGACCCTTGTCTTTGTCAAACGAAACGAGCACACGCATGGGTTTTCCCACGATGTGGTCCTCAGGCACGAATCCCCAGTAGCGCGAATCGAGCGAATTGTCGCGGTTGTCGCCCATCATAAAGTAATAATCCATAAGGAAAGTGTATGTCGGGGCATGTTTTCCGTCAATGTACACTTTACCATCGCGCAGATATGCGTCGGGATGATATTCGTAGTTGCGTATCACCCGTTCATATATGGGCCATGTGGAGTCGTTAAGCTCTATCGTGGCATTTTTTTTCGGTATCCATATCTCGCCGTAGTCTGAGCGGGTCCACTCCCGGCTCACGCCGTCGGGGAAAAGATATTCTCCCTGAGGAGCCGGCATTTTCATGATCTGAAGTATACCTGATGTTGATTTCAATCGGTCGAGCATGGATGCTGTGAGCGGTGATACATATACCGGTGGTACGGAGCCGTCGGGGTTGACGGTGAAACCGAGCAGTTTCATATTGTCTATGTCAGCCGGAGTTATGGTGACTTGCATCCGGTCGTCGCGGGCTATACCGAGAGTTTCCCACTGCATGTCGGAAAGAGGGGAGGCCGATTGGAAATAGTAGTTGAACTGTGCGTCGGCAGGCATAGGCTGTTTCACACCGTCAATGTATATCTCACCATCGACAATTTTCAGTTTCTGTCCCGGAAGCCCTACGGCACGTTTCACATAGTTTTCCCTGCGGTCTACCGGGCGGTAAATGACATCTCCGAAATCGGCTTTGTTGTTCAGAATCATTTCGCGACCGAACATCTTTACGAGCGTATAGTAGTCGGGGTTCTGTACCTTTACGGCAACAGTGTCGCCGGCGGGGAAGTTGAACACCACTATATCGCCTGTCTGTACATCGCCAAGTCCTTTCAGACGATGATATTTCCATTGAGGCCATTCCACATAGCTCTTTGTATTGATGATTGGAAATGTGTTCTGCACAAGCGGAAAGTGAATAGGTGTCATCGGGACGCGCGGACCATAGGCCATTTTGTTGACCCAAAGATAGTCGCCCACGAGAAGTGATTTTTCGAGAGATGAGGATGGTATCTGGTAGTTCTGTCCGATGAATGTGAACACGAAATACACAAGAATCAAAGCGTATACTATGGCATCGACCCAGCTCATCACAGTGCGGACCACTTTGTTCTTGCTGTGTTTCCACCAGGTGAAAGGGATGTAACCTGTAATGTATATGTCGAAGAGGAGCGGCAGGAATATCAGCACCCACCAGCTTCCGAGCCATGCCACCCAGGCTATGAACAGTGCCGCCACTATTCCGAAACGTATCCAGCGTGTGGTTTTCACCTCTTTTATGCGCCGCATGAAGTCGGCTGAGAATGAAGGTTGTGTATCGTTTTGCATTGGAAAAAAAGAGTCTTAAAGTTTATTTTGCGTTGGCAATGATACGGTCCATCAGCATGTCCATTGTGAGGAATCCCTGCTGGGATGCCACCCATTCGGCTGCTATCACGGCGCCGAGGGCGAATCCGTCGCGACTTTTGGCACGATGGCGAAGTGTTATCTCATCGACAGCCGAGTCCCATGTCACGGTGTGTGTGCCCGGGGTCTCGCCCAGACGTATATGATCTATGCGGACTACATCGGCGGCGTCTTTGTCCTCGCTCCACGATGATATGGCTTTGTCTGATTCGATTATTCCTTCGGCCAGGGATATGGCTGTGCCACTCGGGTGGTCGAGTTTATGTATGTGATGCTCTTCGGAGATGTGCGGATGGTACTGCTGAAAGTTGGCCATCAGCCGTGCCGCGTATCTGTTTATGGCGAAAAAAAGGTTGACGCCGATGCTGAAATTGGATGTCCAGAAAAAAGTGGCGTTTTTTTCGGCGCATATCTGTTTAAGTTCGTCCATCCGTGCTGTCCATCCGGTGGTTCCCGACACGACTTTCACACCACGGTCGAAGGCCATGAGGTAGTTGTCGAAAGCGGTGGCGGGTGTAGTGAATTCTATGGCCACGTCGGCACTGCGGAATGCTTCGGAGTCAAAATCGTGCCGGTTGTCAACGTCTATCACCGACACTATGCGGTGGCCACGTTCGATGGCGAAGCGTTCGATAGCCTTGCCCATTTTTCCGTAACCTATAAGAGCTATATTCATATTTCACATTGATATATTACATTCGCAAAATTAGTAAATATATATTTTAAATTGCACGGTTGTGCATATATACTTACATTTGTAACATAAACTGATGAACTATATTATGGGTAAGAAAGTACTTGTGGTAGGCGCCGGCGGATTCATAGGCGGATTCATAGCATCGGAAGCGCTTGAACGCGGTTACGATACCTATGTGGCGGTGCGGGAGAGCACTTCACGCCGGTATCTGACTGACGGACGGCTGAAATTTGTGGTGCTTGACTATGATAATGCCGAGGCGATGGCTGAAGTGCTGTCGGGGGCATTGCCTGCCGGCGAGCGTTGGGATTATATAATATATAATCTCGGAGCCACCAAGTGTGTCAACTTTATGGATTTCAACCGAATAAATTATATTTATCTGAAGGATTTCATAGAGGCTCTGAGGAGAGCCGACAAGATTCCCGAGCGGTTTCTGTTCATGAGCAGCCTGAGTGCTCTCGGCCCCGGCGATGAGAAGGGGTATGCCCCGATGACGTCGCGTATGATACCTAACCCCAACACACGCTACGGTGTGTCGAAGATAAAGGCTGAAACATTTCTTGAGACATGCCCCGATGTGCCTTGGACCATATTCCGTCCGACAGGTGTGTACGGTCCTCACGAGAAGGATTACCTGATGATGATAAAGAGCATAGACAGCCATTGGGATTTCGGCGTGGGATTCAGAAAACAGATGCTGACGTTCGTGTACGTGGAGGATCTTGTCAATGCCATGTTTGAGGCTATGGTGACGCCGCGTACTCTCAAAAAGAAATATATCATATCGGAGGGCAGGGCTTACACTCAGAAGGAATTCCGCAGGATTGTGGCGGAGGAGCTGGGTGGCAAGCTGGTGATACCTGTGCGCCTGCCTCTTTGGGCTGTGTATATAGCTTCGGTGGTGGCGGAGAAATATGGTGTGGCGAAGATGCAACCTTCGACATTAAACAGCGATAAATTCAAGATAATGAAACAACGTAACTGGAATTGCGATATATCGGATGCTGTGAATGATTTCGGATTCAGCCCGAAATATTCGCTGCGTGATGGTATAAGAAATACGGTTGCGGCTTACATGGAGTCGAAAAAGAAGGAGGGTAAATGATACGTATTAATAATGACACGCCACGGTGGTTTGCCGTGGTGGTTATACTGGTGCTTCTTCCGGTGTTTCAGTTTCCGGTGCTTTTGGCCAACAGCCCCGATGTGACAGCCGTGCGCGCCATGGTGTGGATTTATCCAATCTATGTGGTGGTGGCAGCCTATCTGGCATGGAGAAGTTATGCCGAACGCCCGGTGCTTTCATGGATACTGCTAGTTTTAATGGTGATGTCGCATGTGGCTATGTGGCTGCTGGTCACAACACCCATAATATGAGAATAGAATGAAAATACTGATAGTTAACGGTCCGAATCTGAATATGCTCGGCCGTCGCCAACCTGAGATATATGGATCGGACACAATGGAGTCGTGTCTTGACGATTTGCGCGGCCGATATGAGGAAATTGAGCTGGAGTACTACCAAAGCAACTGTGAGGGTAGTCTGATAGACAAAATCCAGACAGCAGGCTGTTCCGGCGAATTCGCAGGGATAGTGCTCAATGCGGGTGCATATACACATACATCGCTTGCCATAGCCGATGCCATAGCGTCGGTTTCAATTCCTGTGGTGGAGGTGCATATCTCCAATGTGGCAGCGCGCGAGGCCATACGCCGCCAGTCGCTCATAGCGCCGGTGTGCAAAGGGGTAATATCGGGATTTGGGCTTGACAGTTACAGACTTGCTATAGAAGCGTTGATATGCGGCAGACAAAGATAATGGCCACTGTGGCCGATGTGAGGTGTACGCCTGAGTTTGTAGAAAGTCTGCGTTGCGCAGGACTGGATGGCGTGCGTATAAATTCGGCGCATGTAACACCCGACGATATCAGAAGGATGGTGTCGGTGATAAAGGGTGTTGATTCCGGTATTGTGATTCTTATGGACACAAAAGGCCCTGAGATACGCACCACGGAAAATGTCGACGGCGATATTCGGTTAGCCGACGGCGATGAGGTGGAGGTTGTGTCTGGAAACGCTCTTACGGATAAGAACCGCATATCGATATTGGTAGAAGATCTGCACCGGTATGTCGCTGCCGGAAATGAGATAATGCTTGATGACGGTGATATACGTCTTGGTGTAAAGACTGTTTCCGATGGAAAGATACTGGCTACAGTGGTAAAGGGGGGTGTTCTGGGTTCGCGTAAAACAGTGGCTATACCGGGTGTAGAGCTGCCTCCGCTACCCGCCGTGAGCGACCGCGACAGGCTTAACATCCATGCGGCCCGTGAGGCCGGTATTGACATCGTGGCCCATTCGTTTGTGAGGAGTGTGGATGATGTGGATGCCGTGAGGGCTGAACTTGAAGGGTCGGGTATAAGTCTTTATTCAAAGATAGAGTGTCGCGAGGCGTTGGAGAATTTCTCGGGTATAGTTGGCGCAAGCGACGGTATATTGGTGGCACGCGGAGATCTTGGTACAAATATACCTCTTGAGGATGTTCCGGCTACGCAGTATGATGTGCTGACGGCATGCCGGGCAGCAGGTAAGCCTACTATAGTGGCAACCCAGATGCTTCACAGCATGATGTCGTCGCCTTATCCCACACGTGCCGAGCTCAGTGATATAGCTCTTGCTGTGATGGAGGGTGCCGGAACACTGTTGCTTTGCGGTGAGACGGCTACCGGATGTTACCCGGTGGAATGTGTCAGCATGATGAAACGAACAATCGATTCAATTGAAAATCACGGTTTGAGATGCAGGATAAGTTAGAGCAATATATATTGTCGCACATATCGGAAGAACCACCGGTATTGTCAAAGACGTATCGCGACACATATCTTCATCATCTGTACCCGAGAATGTGCTCGGGACATCTGCAGGGGCGTGTGCTGAAGATGCTTACCGCCATGGTGGCTCCGCGGTGTGTGCTGGAGCTGGGAGCGTTTACGGGATATTCCACACTGTGCATTGCCGAAGGATTGCCCGAAGGTGGCGAATTGCACACGGTGGAGATAGACGATGAACTGGAGGATGAACTTCTCGAGAGATTCGCCTCCTCAGGATACGGAGAGAGTATCCATCTGCATATAGGTGATGCGCTCGTTGTGGTGCCGACGCTCGGCAAGAGATGGGATATGGTGTTTATGGATGCCAACAAACGTCATTATCCCGAGTACTTCGACATGCTGATGCCTATGGTCAATACAGGAGGATATATAGTAGCCGATAATACGCTTTGGGACGGGAAGGTGGTGGAGGACCCTCTTCCCACAGATGCGCAGACTCAGGGCATAATGAAGTTTAATGATATGGTGGCCCACGACAGGAGGGTGGAGACTGTAATACTTCCGCTGCGCGATGGATTGACGTTAATAAGAAAGATAAGCGACTGAACATAAAATATAATGGCATGGATTCAAATCCATGCCATTATATTTTAAAAACCTATAGTAATATATATCTTATGAGTAAGCTGATATGATTATTGTTTCGTTTAGATAATTGCTGAAAGTTAGAAATCAAATTAATGGCGCGTTTATTGTTGGCCTTAGTCCTTGAATCTTATTGGTTGTGAGGGAGGGGGATTTATTTAATCTGCTGTATCAGTTCTTAACGGTAGTCAGCGAAACGCTTCTGGAGCTCCTGGCGGGCGAAGAAAATACGGCTTTTGATAGTGCCGAGCGGAAGATTCATCTCGTCGGCGATCTCGTTGTACTTGTAACCGGCAACGTGCATGGAGAAAGGCACACGGTACTTTTCGGGGAACTCGTTTATGGCGTCGGTTATCTCGGCTGCCGAGAAAGAACCTTCGGGCGATTCGATACCGGAGTCCTGCGACAGGTTGAGGTGGTAGCAGTCCTCGGTCTGGTCTATGACTGTTGCCGAGCGTACGATCCTGCGGTAGTTGTTTATGAATATGTTACGCATTATGGTGAACACCCATCCCTTGAAGTTTGTGTTCTCGACATATTTGTCTCTGTTGTCGAGCACCTTCAGGGTGGTATCCTGCAGGAGGTCGTATGCATCGTCGCGGTTGGAAGTCAGCATGAAAGCGAAGTTGAGCATGTTAGCCTGAAGGCTCATGAGTTTTGTCTGGAAAGCGTCGGAGTTCATAACAGCAGATTTTATAGATTGAATAAACAAAGTGTTGAAAAAGCGTCAGGGTCATTATCGACCTCTGATGCAAAGGTACGCAGAAATGAGAAAAGCAAAGAATATGCAAATTAAAGAATGTTAAAATAATCACGAAGTTGTTACAATACTATGTAGTGTATTGATATATAATAAAATAAATTTGTAAAAATTAAATTACAAAACTGTTACAAATGGTGTGTTTTTGTGTGTCTACGTTAGATTTTTTGTCAATACAAAGGGTATTTCAAGTAGGTATATCATATAAAATGCGCGATTCATGCAACATGAAATATGTTAAAATTGTTTAGGATTTTGTGATAATTGTTTTATCTTTGTAAGCGTAAATAGAAGATATATGAGCATTGTTGAATAACAGTGCACATAAGTGAATAAGGATACTCACCATTTTGATATTCAATGAATTATAGTTTTTTAGATTTCCTTGGTCTTTTAGGGGCAGTAGGTTTGTTCCTTTATGGTATGAAAGTGATGAGCGAAGGTCTGCAGAAAGCTGCCGGTGACCGCCTGCGCAACATTCTGTCGGCAATGACGCGCAATCGCTTTACAGGCACACTTACAGGTTTCCTTATCACAGCCCTTATCCAAAGTTCATCGGCATCTACCGTAATGGTGGTCAGCTTTGTTAATGCCGGTCTGATGACTCTCGCGCAGTCAATGGCCGTTATTATGGGAGCTAATGTGGGTACCACTTTCACAGCTTGGGTTATAGCGCTGTTCGGTTTCAAGGTCAATATATCGGCATTCGTACTTCCGCTTATCGGTCTTTCCATCCCGTTGCTGTTTTCCAATAAGAGCCGCACCAAATCCATGGGTGAATTCCTTGTGGGATTCTCGTTCCTGTTCATGGGTCTGGACCTTATAAGTAAATATGTCCCCGATCTGCAAAGCAATCCGGAGATGTTTGCATTCCTCCAGCAATATTCTTCAATGGGCTATGGTTCAGTGCTGATATTCCTGGCCGTGGGCATTGTGCTCACAATGGTAATTCAATCGTCGGCTGCCACATTTGCCATCACATTGATTATGTGCAGCAAGGGCTGGATAGATTTCAATCTTGCATGTGCCCTTGTGCTCGGAAGCAATATCGGTACGACCATCACGCCAATACTCGCATCAATGAGCGGAAATGTAGCGGCCAAGCGAACGGCCATGGGGCACCTGCTGTTCAATGTGCTCGGGTGTGCGTGGGTGCTATGTGTGTTCAATCCATTTGTAGAGCTGAACACATGGATCACGGAGCATATCGGCGCCGGCAATCCCGAGGCTCTGGCCGGATATGTGAACCATCTCGAGGCTACACAACCTGATATATACGACCATCTGTTTGACAATTCATTGCCCGACGGGCATCCGGTGCTTGCCAAGATAGGAAGCATGCAGCTGAGTGTATCGTTCGGACTGTCCATATTCCACACAGTGTTCAACCTCATAAACCTTTCGATAATGATATGGCTTACGGGCTTCTATGTAAAGGTGGTGGAATATCTTGTGCCTGTCAAGCATAAGGAGGATGAGGAATTCCAGTTGAAGTTTATATCCGGCGGTCTGCTCAATGCCTCCGAACTCAACATAGCTCAGGCGGAAAAGGAGATAGCAGTGTTTGGCGAGCGTGTTGGACGCATGATTGATATGGCGCAGACACTTGTGCATACCAAAGGCGAAAGCGAGGATTTCTCGCAGCTCTATTCGCGACTGGAGAAATACGAGGATATATCAGACCGCATGGAGATAGAGATAGCCCATTATCTCAACCGGTGTTCGGAAGGACGTCTTTCAAATGAAGGCAAACTGCGCATAGCTGCCATGTTGCGTATAGTGAGCGAGATAGAGAGCATAGCCGACTGCTGTATGGGTGCCGGTAAGATTATGCTTCGCAAGAATCAGGCACATGTTGATTTCAACGATGAGATATATGGAAATATCGACCGCATGTTTGCTTACGTGAAATCGGCAATGGACAATATGGTGCATCTGTTGTCGGATGTTGAGCACGCACGCGAGCCGGAAATCATCAAGTCGTACAATAAAGAGCGTGAAATCAACAACCTGCGCAATCAGTTGCGTACGGCCAATATCGAGAATATCAACAACCGTCACTATGAGTACCAGTCGGGTATATATTACATGGATCTCGTATCCGATCTGGAAAAGACCGGAGACTATATAGTGAACGTTGTCGATGCCATTAAAGAGCAGGTGCGTCGCACTGTAGAATAGGATTTTTACAAACGATTAAAAAACGGCAACAAAACCGTCACAATTGAGGTGCTACTGCCGTATTTTGTCGCAAATGCGTATATTTGCAGCATAAGTCACGTATATCATGCCAGTAATTGGAAATACAACAACCGATGCAGAGAATCGACTTTTGATAGTCGATGCCGAGACCATGATGTGCGAACTGATGCAGTTCAAACTTGAGGATGAAGGATTCAAGACCGTGGTGATGCACGACGGTCACGAAGCCCTTAATCTTGATGTGGCGTCTTTCGGGCTTATACTTGTCGACCTGATGGGGCGTGAATTCGATGGATTCAAGTTCACCCAGTCAGTAAAAAGCAATCCCGGTACATATAATGTGCCGGTTATAATAATATCATCGCGCACTTCGGAAGATGATGTCGTAAACGGACTCGATGCCGGAGCCGATGATTTCGTGAGCAAGCCATTCTCTATGCGCGAACTGATAGCGCGCATACGGTCGGTGATGCGGCGTAAGCGTATGATGAGCGCGCGCCGCGCTTTCAATGTGATACGTTTCCGCGAGCTTGTGCTCGACATGGGGTCGGGCAGTCTCACCATTGCCGGAGAGCCTGTTTCGATATCGCGTACGGAGTATCTTATCCTGGCCATGTTCCTGCGGCAGAAGGGTCACTTCTTCGACCGCTCCCAGATAAAGTCGGAGGCCTGGCAGGATGAGGAGGTGAGCGACAGAGCCGTGGATACCACCATATCGCGTCTGCGCAAGAAACTCGGCGAATATGGCCAGCAGATAGTCAACCGTCAGGGATTCGGTTACGGTTTTCTGGAGTAAACCACTGCCATGCCATTGCTTCCCAATTGTAATACATGTGGCATAAACGAAGCCGGCTGCGATGAAGCCGGACGTGGCTGTCTGGCAGGTCCGGTATATGCAGCGGCCGTGATTTTGCCCGACGATTTCCATCATCAATGGCTCAACGATTCCAAGCAGCTCACCGAGGCGCGCAGGGATAAACTGCGTCCTATAATAGAAGCTGAGGCTGTGGCGTGGGCCATCGGTGTGGTCAGCGCCGAAGAGATAGACCGTATCAATATCCTCAATGCTTCCATTCTCGCCATGCACCGGGCGCTCGACGGGCTGGATGTGCGTCCCGGAGCGGTTATTGTCGACGGCAACAGGTTCAAGCCGTATGGCGAAATACCATGGACCACATTTGTCAAGGGCGACGGGCGCTTCGGAAATATTGCCGCGGCCTCTATTCTTGCAAAGACCCATCGGGATGAATATATGCGTGGATTGCACAAGGAGTTCCCGATGTACGCGTGGGATGTCAACAAGGGCTATCCCACTCCCGCCCACCGTGCGGCAATCGCCGCCAACGGCCCATGTGTTCACCACCGCATGTCGTTCAGACTGCTTGACAATCAGCTCACGCTGTTCTGATGGTGGTTATTGGCTTATTGTAACTCCGCTGTCGGTTATCTCGAGTGTGACCGGAGCGCTCACCATCAAAGGGATGTTGTGGCTTACATGTCCTACCGGAACATCAAATGCCACAGGATAACCGTAGTCAGCCACCATGTCGCGGATCATATCTTCCATAGAGGCATTGTCGGCATCGGGCGAATATTCCGTGAAGCTGCCCACGATAAGTCCGGCAAGATTTTTCAAGGCTCTGCTAAGTTTCAGCTGATACATCATGCGCTCTATTTTGTAAATAGGCTCAGACACATCTTCTATAAAAAGCACCGAACCCGGATGGAACACATCGAACGGAGTGCCGATAAGTCCGGCAAGCACCGCCAGATTGCCACCTACGAGCATACCGGTTGCTGTGCCCGGCCGGTTGTAGGGATGCGGGTCCATGGTGTATCTCACATGCTTTCCGCGGAGCATGTCAAATAAAGCGAGTGAATCGTCGTCCTTGCCCTCGTTGCTGCCTATATGCTTTGCCATCGGGCCGTGGATACTTGCTATTCCGTGTGCGTTCATCAGGGCATGTAGCGCTGATATGTCGCTGAATCCCACTATCCATTTCGCGTTATCGCGTAGGGGTAGACGGTCGAGGCGTTCCAGAAGGTGCACCACTCCATATCCTCCTCGGGAGCACAGTATGGCCTTCGTATCAGGGTCGAGCAGGGCTTTCTCAAGGTCGCTGTAGCGCTCATTGTCAGTGCCGCTGTATGTACCGTGCCTGCCGAATGTGTGGTCGGCCACATAGGGATCCCACCCCATGTCGCGCAGCACAGCCATGGCATTGTAAACATTCTGCGGGCGTGCTATTCCTGCCGGAGAGAGCATCGCTATTCTGTCGCCCGGTTTCAAAGGGGCCGGTATTATCACCTCTTCGTCCATTGGTATATCAAATTTAACCGCTTACCTGAACATCGATTCCTTCGCGCCGTATCCGTTCGGCCACTGCCTCCAGTTCCTCGCGCGGCACCTTTCTGAGATTCTCGGCCGGCGTTTTTCTGTCGATGGAATAAAGCATCACCTCTTTCGGATTTATCTTACGGTAGGCGGCTATCAAGGCGTCTATCTCAGCGGGGGTGGTGTTGTCAATGGCTGAGCCGTTGTATTCCCCTCTCAGCAGCATGGTCTGCACTATGCATTGTCCACCGAAGTCCGCTATCATATCTATAACCTTTTCAGTGGTGAACGATGGCGACACCGGGCGGTCTATGGCACGCATGGTGCTTTCTATGGCCGAGTCGAGCTTGAGTATGTTATTGTCGACAAGTCTGAGCGCTTCCGCCACATCCGGACGGTCGAGGCGTGTGGAATTGCTGAGCACACTTATCTTCACCTCAGGATAATATTTGTCGCGCAGAGCTATGGTGTCGGTGATGATTCCGAGGAAATCAGGATGCATGGTGGGTTCGCCGTTACCAGAGAATGTGATTACATCAAGCCGTTCGTTATGCGCCTTCATGTCGCTGAGCCGCTTTTCAAGCAGTCTGTACACCTCCTCGCGTGGCGGCAGGCCGGCCTTACCCGGACCCTGGGCGTTGAATCCCGCCTCGCAGTAAAGGCAGTCGAAAGAGCATACCTTTCCATCTCGTGGCGACAGATTGACTCCGAGCGACGTGCCGAGACGCCGGGAGTGTATCGGCCCGAAGACCGTGTCGTGAAAGAGTATTGTCTGCATTGTTTCCCCGAATTGGTTTATTTGCGTGTCACATTCACCTTTACCGTGGGAGGCAGCTGGCTGTTACGTTCGTTGACGGCATCAATCACCTCATGGGCCAGATGCATGAAAGCATGTCCGGTAATTGTATCTTCGAGGGCTATGGGATGACCGCCGTCGCCGCCGTCGCATATAGAACCTACCACCGGAATCTGGGCAAGGAGACGTATGCCAAGCTCCTTGGCAAGTTCCACTCCACCTTCGCGGCCGAATATGTAGTAGCGTTCGTCAGGATGAATTTCAGGTGTGAACCAGGCCATGTTCTCCACCAGTCCGAGCACCGGCACATTCACTTTGTCGCCGGTGAACATGGCTATGCCTTTGCGAGCGTCGGCCAGAGCCACCTGCTGCGGCGTGCTCACCACCACCACTCCGGTCATGGCAAGTGTCTGAACCAATGTAAGGTGGATGTCGCTCGTTCCCGGAGGCATGTCTATCAGGAAATAGTCGAGTTCACCCCAGTCGGCCTCCTCTATAAGCTGCCGCAAGGCGTTCGACGCCATGCTTCCGCGCCATAGCACAGGAGCGTTCTTGTCCACGAGAAATCCTATTGACAGCACTTTGACGCCGTAGCGTTCAGCCGGGATTATCAGTTGGCGTCCATCCACTTCGTGCATATAAAGTGTTGTATCCTCAAGACCGAACATCTTAGGTACCGACGGACCGAATATGTCGGCGTCGAGCAGCCCCACTTTATATCCTTCGCGGGCCAGAGCCACGGCCAGATTGCTTGCCACCGTGCTTTTGCCTACGCCACCTTTGCCCGACGAAACTCCAACAATGTTCTTCACACCCGGAAGCACCGGAGCCTTTTCTGCAGCAGGAGCGGCCGGTGTCTGGGCGTTGACCGTCACCTTAACGTCGGGCGATATATAAGTATGTATGGCTGTCTCGGCCGATTTGAGCAGCGACTTCATGAACGGGTCGGTGCTTTTGGCGAATATTATTGAGAAACTCACCCGGTCGCCATCTATGCGTATGTCGTCGGCCACCATGTCGAGTTCCACTATGTTTTTGCCGTTGCCGGGATAGCGCACGTGTGTCAGTGCGTCGAGTATAAGCTGAGGATACAGACGTTCCATTAATTCTGATGTTTTATCGTTACTTTAGGATTACACAATTCGGGGCATTGAAGTTCACCGCGCGAGAAACTTCGATAGGTGTCGTGCTCTATTTCCACCTCGGGTTCGGAGAGCGGGGTGTGGCGGTCGAGCAGAAACGATAGGTATTTTATGGTGAGCCCTCGGTCGAGCCACTGCTGCTCGTAGAAGGTGCGTATGCCCAGTATGTCATCGGCATGCTCCGATGCGTAGAGGTTGTCGGTGTCTGCCAGTATCTCAAGCCCGTTATGCTTGGCCATTATGCGGGTATATGTGTAGAGAAACGGACTGTCTGACTTTAGATTGATTCTGCCACCGTCGGCCATCACCTTGCGGTATAGTTCCATGAATCTGGTGGAAGTAAGGCGTTTGCGCACCTTCTTCATCTGCGGGTCGGGAAATGTAATCCATATCTCACTCACTTCTCCAGATTCGAAGAACCATGGCAAGAGCTCTATGTCGGTGCGCAGGAACGCCACATTGGGCAGCGAAAGCATGCGGGCCTCCTTGGCTCCGGTCCACATGCGGGCGCCTTTTATATCAATGCCTATATAATTGCGGTCGGGAAAAGCCTTTGCCAAGCCTACAGTGTACTCGCCTTTGCCACAGCCCAGCTCAAGCACTATCGGATTGTCGTTGTGGAAAAAATCGGAGTGCCAGCGACCCTTCATCGGGAATCCCTCCTTCTGAAGCTCGGCCCAGGGATATTGAAACACAAAGTCAATCTCCTCCATCTCCTTAAATTTCTTTAGCTTGTTCTTTCCCATATATGGTTATGTATTGTTTGGTGCAAAGTTACACAGATTTCGGCAAATTCTGCGTAACTTTGTGAGCCAATAGCCGTTTCCCGATGTTATAATTTGGAAATGTCTAATCAATAAAAAATATAAACGATTATGGAAAGTACCCGTCAGGCCAAGATAGCCAGATTGCTTCAGAAAGAACTGAGTGAGATATTCCGTCGCCAGACGGCCAAGACCCACGGTGTGCTCGTGTCGGTAAGCGCCGTGAGGGTGTCGCCCGATTTGAGTATTGCACGCGCATATCTGTCGGTATTTCCCTCGGCTAAAGCCCAGGAGATGATAGAGAGCATAAACAAGAGTGCCAAAACCATCCGTTACGAACTTGCGCAGATTGTGCGTCATCAGTTGAGGAAAACTCCTGAGCTGGCATTCTATCTCGACGATTCGCTCGACTATATAGAAAACATTGACAATCTGCTCGGAGCCGATGCCAAGGCTCATCCTCAGACTCCCGATACTGCCGGAACTGAAGAGTAAGCTCCATCCACCACAGGTTCTCATCATTATCACGTATGCTCACACTCCGCATAGCCCTGCGCTATCTTTTTTCAAAAAAGAGTCATAATGCGGTCAATGTCATTTCGGTCATATCCATGGCCGGTGTGGCGGTGGCCACCATGGCTATGGTGTGTGTGCTGTCGGTGTTCAACGGTTTTGCCGATCTGGCCTATGGCAGGCTGTCGATGGTTGACCCTCAGATAAAGATAGAGCCTGTGTCGGGCAAGGTGATTGCCAATGGCGACTCCATAGCCGGTATAGTGTCATCTTTACCTTCTGTGGCAAAAGCTGTGGCTACGGTGAGCGATCAGGCTCTTGCCATGTTCGGCAACCGTCAGATGGCGGTAACCATCCATGGTGTTCCCGAAGGATATGCCGGAGTGACTGATGTGGAGCGGGCGGTAATCGACGGTATGTATCTGCTTGACGATGGCGAGCGGCTTTATGCCACATTGAGCGTAGGGGTGGCCATACGCCTCGGTGTTAGGCCCGGTATGGAACGTGAAATGGCTCTGTATGTGCCACGCAGGGTGGGAAACATCAATCCCGCAAATCCCATGGCTGCATTTCGTGCCGATTCGCTGACGGTGGCTGCCGTCTATGAAGTGGAGGAGAGCGACCACGATGCATCGACCGTACTGGTACCGGTGGAGGTGGCAAGAAATCTGCTCGATTACACCACCGAATCATCGGCCGTGGAGGTGGCTCTTATCCCCGGAGCCGATGAGAAGCAGGCTGTTGAAGAGTTACGTTCTTTGCTCGGGCCTGATTTCGTTGTGAAAAATCGTCTTGAGCAGGAAAGCAGCTCCTTCAAGATGATATCCGTGGAGAAATGGATTACCTTCGTTATGCTCGCTTTTATTTTGGTAATCGCTTCATTTAACGTCATATCCACCTTGTCGATGCTTATAATAGAGAAATCCGACAATATGTTGACATTGCGGTCGCTTGGCGCTACAGCAGCCATGGTGCGTGGAATTTTCATGTGGGAAGGGTGGCTTGTGTCCATGGTCGGTGGGCTGTCGGGCATTGTGCTCGGAGTGGTTCTATGTCTGGCACAACAATATGGTGGTTTTATCAAACTTGGCGGCGATCCTTCGCAGCTGTCCATCTCGGAATATCCGGTGCGTGTGGCTTTTCCCGACCTGCTGGCTGTCATAGCAGTGGTGGTGGTCGTGGGACTGGTGATCAGTATGGTCACCGCATGTTTCGCTACATCGGGAAAACGCAAATAGTGTGAATTTACCTTTGCCCGGTGTCCTGATATGTTATCTTTGCATCAGGACGGCAGATAGAGTTTGGATTTATGTGGGCTAATGGCTATATTTGTGGAAACCAAAAATTACAGGATTATGAAAAATGAAGAATATGAATACGGCGGCTTGCTGGTCAACGGCTTTGTAATGCTGTTCTTTACATTCGTGCTGATACCGGCTCTTATCATCCTTTGCGTGGTGGTAGGTGGAGAGGACAATATGTGGCTCTCGGCCGGTGGATCTGTTATTGGCGGCATACTCTTTATAATGGGTTGCGTGGGTTATTTCACCCAGGAGCCTAACGAGGCACGTGTAATGATATTCTTCGGAAAGTACAAAGGCACATGCCGCAGGGTTGGTTACTTCTGGACAAACCCGTTTATGACCCGTCGCAAGCTGTCGCTCCGCATACGCAACATGGATATCGAGCCGATAAAGGTCAACGACAAGGTGGGCAATCCGGTGCTGATAGGCATGGTGCTCGTATGGCGCATTAAGGATACGTATCGTGCGGTGTTTGACATAGACTCGGCTTCGCTCGGTGCCACCGGTACGTCAGTGAGCAGTGCTGCACTGCAGAATTTCGTGCGCATACAAAGCGATGCGGCTCTTCGCGAGGTTACCGGACATTATGCTTACGACCAATCGGGAACAGACAACGATGAACTCACTTTGCGCGATGGAGGCGATGAGATAAACGAACTGCTGGAACGTAAAATCAACGACCGTCTGGCCATGGCCGGTATGGAAGTGGTGGAAGCGCGCCTCAACTATTTGGCCTACGCCCCCGAAATCGCTGCCGTCATGCTGCGCCGTCAGCAGGCCGCCGCTATAATCTCGGCACGCGAGAAGATAGTGGAGGGTGCGGTAAGCATGGTCGATATGGCCCTTAAGCGTATCGAGAGCGACGGTGTGGTGAAGCTTGACGAGGACCGTAAGGCCGCTATGGTGAGCAATCTGCTCGTGGTGCTTTGCGCCGACGAGCCCGCACAGCCTGTGCTGAATACCGGCAACTGAAAATTAGTATAACATACACATTAAAATATATATGAATCCGAAATATAAAAGAGTGCTTCTGAAATTGAGTGGTGAATCGCTCATGGGGCATCAGGGTTACGGCATAGACCGCGTGCGTCTTGACGAGTATGCATCACAGATAGCCGAAATAGTGCGCCTCGGTGTGGAGGTTGGCATTGTGATAGGCGGTGGCAATATATTCCGTGGTCTTCAAGGTGCGGCCAAAGGTTTCGACCGGGTTAAGGGCGACCAGATGGGCATGCTTGCCACAACCATCAATTCGTTGGCTCTCAGTTCGGCTCTTGAGGCTATCGGGCAGCCGGCCAAGGTGTTCACCGCCATAAATATGTTCCCTATCGGTGAGCAATACTCCAACCGCAAGGCAATCGAGGCTATAACTTCAGGTACCGTGGCGATAATGGCAGGTGGTACCGGCAACCCTTTCTTTACGACCGATACAGGCAGTGCACTGCGTGGTATAGAGATATGTGCTGATGTGATGCTCAAGGGTACCCGTATAGACGGTGTTTACACGGCCGACCCCGAAAAAGATTCCACAGCAGTGAAGTTCGACAAGATATCCTATGCCGAGGTTCTCAACCGGGGTTTGAAGGTGATGGACCTCACGGCTACAGCATTGTGCAAGGAAAACGGACTGCCAATAGTGGTGTTTGATATGGACACTCCCGGCAATCTGGCCAAGGTTATAGCCGGTGAGCCTATAGGCACATTAGTATATTAATTAAAAATCAATTATATCATGGACGTAAACGATTATTTGAATCCAGCCGAAGAGAAGATGGAACTGGCTGTGGCATACCTCGATGAGGCTTTGGCACACATTCGTGCCGGTAAGGCCAACCCTAAGATCATCGACGGCATACGTGTGGAATATTACGGCAGTGCCGTTCCTATCTCCAATGTGGCCAATGTTTCTGTGCCAGATGCCCGTACAATCGCCATAACTCCTTGGGAAAAAGCTATGTTCCGCGAGATTGAGAAGGCAATAATCAATTCTGAACTTGGCATAACCCCCGAAAACAACGGTGAGGTGATACGTCTTTCCATTCCGCCTCTCACCGAGGAGCGCCGTAAGGCTTTGGTCAAGCAGTCGAAGGCTGAAGCCGAGACCGCCAAAGTGTCTGTGCGCAATGCCCGCCGCGATGCTATAGATGGATTGAAAAAAGCCGTTAAGCAGGGCATGCCCGAGGATGTTGAGAAAGATGCCGAAGCTACAGCCCAGAAACTTCACGACAAGTATCTGAAGAAAATCGACGACCTTTTTGCTGCAAAGGAAAAGGAAATCCTGACAGTGTAACGTAAAAAACATGGGGCTGCACCGCAGCCCCATGTTTTTTATCTCTCGATGTGTATTTTTACATGAACCGTTCGTTGAATCGTTCCTTCACATCGTTTGCCATCTGTTTTATTTTCTGCTCCTCATCTTTGGGGCAGATCAGCAGCACATCGCCGGCATCGGCCACTATAAAGTCGGTGAGTCCTGACACAACCACTAATTTATCGTCGGGAGCCATGAATATGTTGCCCGATGAGTTGTAGGCTATCACATTGCATTTCTGGGTCACATTGCCTGTGATGTTCTTAGGCGAATTATCGTAGAGCGAGCCCCATGTGCCGAGGTCGTTCCAATTGAAATCCACACACTCCACATAGACGTTGGATGCCTTTTCCATCACCGCGAAGTCTATCGATATCGACGGGCATGCCGGAAACTGGCGGTTGATGAAATCCATCTCACGGTCGGTGCCGAAATCATCGGTTCCCTTGTCAAACTCACATGCCAAGTCGGGGGCATACTTATGAAGAGCCTCCTTTATGGCTGTGGCTGTCCAGAGGAATATGCCGGCATTCCAGAAAAATTCGCCAGAGTCCACAAACACCTGTGCGAGCTCCAGGTCCGGTTTCTCGGTAAAGGTCTTTACCTTGAGCAATCCGGGTTCCACCTCGTCGCCTATCTGTATATAGCCATAGCCGGTTTCAGGGCGGGTAGGATTGATACCGAGAGTCAGAAGTGCATCGTGGGTCTCCACGAAGTCGAATCCGCGCAGCACACATTGTTCAAATATATGTTCACGCGTAATCAGATGGTCGCTCGGGGTCACTATCATTGATGCCTGCGGGTCGCGTGCCGCAATGTGGTAGGCGGCCCAGGCTATGCAGGGGGCGGTGTTGCGGCGGTCAGGTTCAAGAAGAATCTGGCTGTCGTCGAGGTCGGGAAGTTGCTCCTTGACCAGCGATGCGTAGCGGCTGTTGGTTATCACGAGTATATTCTCGCGCGAAACCACCGGAAGGATACGGTCGTAGCACATCTGAAGCATGGAGCGCCCGGTACCGAAAAAGTCTATGAATTGTTTGGGCATATCAGTGCGGCTGTAGGGCCAGAACCGGCTGCCTATTCCTCCGCACATTATCACACAGTATCTATGGTTGCTGCTCATATATGTTTTTAGGTTACGGCCATTAAACCATGGCTTGGGAGCGCTAAGATATACAATAACTTTGAATAATCCTACAATAATAACCCTATTTTGGGCTTGTGGAATATAGTTGCTAACTTTGCGGCTCAATTAATAAAAAGAGAAAACAACCTACTTAAAAGTTATAAAGATGTCGACTTACAACGAAAATGCACGTCCACGTATCACTGTGACCCGTCTGCAGGATATGAAACGCAAAGGTGAGAAGATAGCATGTCTTACCGCCTACGATTATACTATGGCGCAGATAGTCGATGCCGCCGGTGTCGATTTTATCCTTGTGGGCGATTCGGCCGCTAATGTGATGATGGGCTACGATACCACGCTCCCTATCACTCTCGACGACATGATAACATACGCCAAGGGCGTGACCCGTGGTGCGCAGCATGCGCTGGTGGTGGTGGACATGCCTTTCGGCTATTATCAGGGATGTCCTGACATTGCTTTAGCTTCGGCTGTCCGCATAATGAAGGAAACAGGTGCGTCGGCTGTAAAGATGGAAGGTGGAAGCGAGATTCGTGAATCCATTGAAAAAATTCTTTCCGCAGGCATACCGGTATGCGGTCATCTCGGACTCACACCGCAGTCAGTCAATAAATTTGGTGGCTATGGAGTGCGTGCCAAGGAGGATGCCGAAGCTGAGTGTCTGCTTTCCGATGCCCGGATGCTTGAGCAGCTCGGATGCTTCGCCATAGTGCTTGAGAAGATTCCGGCGGCTTTGGCTGCAAAGGTGGCGCAGGCGGTAAGTATTCCTGTTATCGGAATCGGTGCCGGAGCCGATGTCGACGGACAGATTCTCGTGGTGCAGGATATGCTCGGAATGAACCGCGGTTTCTCCCCCAAGTTCATGCGCCGTTATGCCGATATGGCCGATTTGATGGAAACTGCCCTCGGCCGCTATGTTTCAGATGTGAAGGCGGTGGATTTCCCCAACGAATCTGAACGATATTGAACAGCAATCTGTACATAAAGATAATACGCCTCGGGCTGCCCATATTGATTGGGCAGCTCGGGTCTATAGTGGTTGGGTTTGCTGATACTACCATGGTGGGCCATTATTCCACCGGTGCATTGGCCTCGGCATCGTTTGTCAACAATCTTTTCAATGTTGCCGTGTTCGCATCGCTCGGTTTTTCCTATGGCATGACTCCATTGGTCGGTGCGCTCTTCTCGCAGAAACGTCATGGTGAGATTGGAGCGCTTATGCGGTCGGCAATGGTGGTTAATCTGCTTTTCGCGCTCCTGCTCACTGTTATAATGGGAGTTATATATCTCAATCTCGACCGCATGGGCCAACCGGAGGAACTGCTTCCTACCATACGCCCGTATTTCCTTATAGTTCTCTCCGGATTGGTTCCCCTAACACTCTTCAATGTGTTCGCGCAGTGGAGTTATGCCATAAACCGCACACGAATGCCCATGTGGATAGTTCTTGCGGCCAATGTTGTGAATATCGCGGGCAATTATCTGTTGATATATGGTAATTTCGGCTGTCCCGAAATGGGGCTGAACGGCGCCGGGATAGCTACTCTCGCCGCACGTATTATATGCGCCGTGAGCATCATCGCTATTTTCTTTTTTCATAAGCCGTACCGTTCATATCGCAATGGGTTTATTGAAGGGGAGGTGACGCGCCGAGCCGTGCGGCAGATTAATTTCACATCATGGCCCGTCTCGCTGCAGATGGCTTTCGAATCAGGTTCATTCACCATGGCTGCTGTCATGGCGGGATGGATTGGAGCCATTCCGTTGGCTGCGTTTCAGGTGGTGGTGATTCTTGGCACCCTTGGATTCTGTGTCTACTATAGTGTGGCAGCCGCGGTGTCTGTTCTTGTTTCCAATGCTGCCGGATTGTGCGACCGTATGCTGATGCGGCGCACGGCATTTGCCGGATACCGCATTCTGCTTGTTCTGGCCACTGCATCGTCGGCGCTGTTTATTTTCGCCGGTGCCGATATTATACCTGTATTTACCACTGATCCGGCCGTTATAGCCACAGCGCTTACGCTTATTGTCCCGCTCGTTCTCTACCAGTACGGCGATGCCACACAGATTACCTTTGCCAACGCTCTCCGGGGCACCTCCAATGTGATGCCGATGCTGTGGATATCATTCGTAAGCTACGTCGTGTTCGGCATTCCGGCCACCTGGTTGCTCGGCTTTCCGTGCGGCATGGGAATATATGGTATAATACTCAGCTTCTCGGTGAGCCTTTTCATTGCAGCCGCGCTATTTCTGTACTACTTCTTGCGCACGACACGCAAGTAATCCGGATGAAAGTGTGTCAAAAACCACAATTATTTGGTACATTTGTGGCGGTATCCTAATGTATTTGGACTATGACATACGAATATGATTATCTGGTGATAGGCTCAGGCATTGCCGGTATGAGTTTCGCCCTGAAAGTGGCGGGTGAAGGCTCAAAAGTTGCGTTGGTATGCAAAACTACTCTTGATGAGGCAAATACGGCTCTCGCTCAAGGAGGTGTGGCGTCGGTGACAAATCTTGAGGTCGATGATTTCAACAAGCACATCGAGGATACTATGATAGCCGGCGACTGGCTGAGCGATCCTCAGGCCGTCAGAAAGGTTGTGACAGAAGCCCCGGAACAGATACGTCAGCTTCTTGAGTGGGGTGTGGACTTTGACCGCAATGAGAAGGGTGATTTTGATTTGCACCGCGAGGGTGGCCATTCCGAATTCCGTATCCTTCATCATGCCGACAATACCGGTTACGAGATTCAGCAGAGCCTTATACGCAAGGTGAGGGAGAATCCGTATATAGATATCTTTGAAAATCATTTCGCAATAGAGATTATCACACAGCACCATTTGGGTAAAATTGTCACACGCCGCACGCCTGACATAACATGTTATGGCGCCTATGTGCTTAATCCCGTCACTGGCGATGTCGATAAATTTCTTGCCAAAGTCACTTTGATGGCTACCGGTGGCGCCGGCGCAGTCTATACCACCACCACCAATCCCCTGGTGGCTACGGGCGATGGAATAGCAATGGTGTACCGTGCCAAGGGAACCGTCCAGGACATGGAGTTCATTCAGTTCCACCCCACTGCGCTTTATCATCCCGGCGACAGGCCCTCGTTCCTCATTACAGAGGCTATGCGTGGCTATGGCGCCGTGCTTCGTAATCTGCGCGGTGAGGAATTCATGCAGAAATACGATTCCCGCCTGTCGCTTGCTCCGCGCGACATAGTGGCCCGCGCCATCGATTCGGAGATGAAGCTGTATGGCGACGACCATGTGTATCTCGATGTCACACACAAGGACCCTGAGGAGACCAAACGACATTTCCCTAACATCTACGCCAAGTGTCTCTCGTTGGGTATAGATATAACCAAAGATTATATCCCGGTCGCACCTGCCGCCCACTATCTTTGCGGTGGTATAAAGGTGGATCTGGACGGGCAGTCGTCAATAAATCGTCTGTATGCAGTGGGCGAATGCTCCTGTACCGGCTTGCACGGAGGTAACCGCCTTGCGTCCAACTCCCTTATCGAGGCTGTGGTCTATGCCGATGCTGCCGCACGTCATGCCGCCGCCAATATCTCACATTATGATTTCCGCACCGATGTCCCTGATTGGAACGACGACGGTACAAGCCATACCGAGGAGATGGTGCTCATAACCCAAAGCATCAAGGAGGTAGGGCAGATAATGAGCGCCTATGTGGGAATAGTGCGGAGCAATCTGCGTCTGGACCGCGCGTGGAACCGCCTTGACATACTTTATGAGGAGACCGAGCGTCTGTTCAAATGCTCCAAGGCGTCGCGCGAGATATGCGAGCTGCGAAATATTATCAACGTAGGTTACCTCATAATGCGTCAGGCCAAGGAGCGTAAGGAATCGCGCGGACTCCACTATACGGTCGATTATCCTCACGTCGATAAGCCGTAGAAGTGTTGTGCCGGTGCAATCTTTTGGCTCTCTGCCACGTTATAATATAAATATCCTTATTCCGTCGCGTTCGATGAAGACCGGTATAACCATAGCAATGATGATGTTTGCAGGGATGTTGTGCGATATCAGTGCGCAGCAACCCGGCACACCTGTGCTTCCTGAGCCGGGCGATGGCCGTATAGACTATGCGCGTGGCTATTACATGACGGAGATTGACGGCGAGGAGGTTAAGATGATTGTGCTCAATGATGTCACTGTCTATCCACCCTTGAAGTTCAGAAACAAGAAGGAGGAGGAGTTCTATTGGCGCACGGTGCGCGACGTCAAGAAAACACTCCCTTATGCGAAGCTGATTTGCGAGACACTCCTCGAAACCTACGAATACATCGAGACTTTTCCCACCCAGAAGGAGCGCGAAGATTATCTGAAACGCATGGAGAGCGCTATCTTCGAGCAGTATAAGCCGGTGTTGAAAAAATTCACCAAATCGCAGGCGCAGATGCTTTGCAAGCTTATCAAACGCGAGACCAATCAATCGGGCTACAGCATAATCAAAGCCTTTCTCGGCTCATTCCGTGCCGGATTCTGGCAGACGTTCGGCCGCTTTTTCGGTGTGAACCTCAAGGTGGATTATAAGCCCGACAAAGACCGTAAGGATGCTATAATAGAGCGCGTGGCCGTAGGCGTGGAGCTCGGTCAGCTATGAGCCTGAGATATAACAAAAAACACCGCATGTGGCATGCGGTGTTTTTTGTGCGGTATATGGTTGATTTACATTTTCTTGAGCAGGAATATTTCTGTGGGGAAGTGGTCGGAGTAGCCGTTGAGCCATACGCCGCCCGAGTGGGTGCGCAACGGGTAGCCCTGACGGGTTCCCTCGTTGTCTTTGAGGAAGTCGAAGTTATTAACCTGACATTTCCAGAAGTAAAGTCCGTCGGGGTCATTATGCTTGAGCATGTTGCCTGAAATTATTATCTGGTCGAAGAGGTTCCATGAGCCTTTGTAGGCTAAGGTGCCTATGCCCTGGTCAAGCATTTTCCACCATGGGTTATAGAAACCGTGGTCGGAGACATCTTCGGCATTTTTCTTCGCTTCGAGCACTTTTGCACACGATTTGTCCTGCGGGTCATCGTTGAGGTCGCCCATTATCATCACACCCATATTGGGATTGACATTCCAAAGTGAATCCGCAATATGCTTTGAAAGGGCTGCCGCCGCCTCGCGGCTTGGCGAGGATTTCTCCTGTCCGCCGAGGCGCGACGGCCAGTGGTTTACAATCACTGCTACGGTGTCGCCACCCATCAGGCCGACAACGCACATCTGGTCGCGCGTCGGGTAGCCTATGTCAAGGCGGTGGTTGGTTACATTAATCACACGGAAAAGGCGCGGGTTGTAAAGCAATCCCACATCCACTCCACGGCGGTCGGGCGAATCGTGGTGCACCACCTGAAGCATCCATTTTTTTATCGGTTCGGCTCTTACAAGGTCGTCGAGCACCGATTTGTTTTCTATTTCCGACACGCCTATTACAGCTGGCCCCATGGGGGTGGTCTGTGTGGTCATTGCCGATATGGCTGTGGCGAGGTTCTGGATTTTGTTCCAGTATTTCTTGCTCCCCCATGAATTCTTACCCTGCGGGGTGAACTCGAGGTCGCGTCCGAGCGGATTGTTGGGGATGGTGTCAAAAAGGTTCTCAAGGTTGTAGAAGGCTACGCCAAACGCCTGGTAGCGTGCGTTGTCCCGCGCCCAGGTCATGGAGCATGCCATGACTGAGATGATAATGGCTGTGAATATGCGTTTCATTATGTGGTATGTGGTTGTTTGTAAAAAGTGCGTAAATATAGTAAAATATTTGCAAATCCTCCCATAGTCCATGCTGTTCGGCGATATTTGCGGGGGATATGTGATTTTAACGTTTCCTGAAGTAAAAAAACGCGCTGAAACCCTCGTCAATTCAAGTAAAATCACTACTTTTGAAAAAAATTAAACGAATTACAATATTCGTGAAAAGGAGATTTTCCGGGACGCGTTCACAAAAGTGTATGCGGCGCGGAAATCCGGCATGAAAAGAAGTGAATATAGAACTGAAATAAATTACATCAAATAACTAACCTTAACATTTATGAGAATCAAACTGTTTTTGCTCTTGCTGCTGACAGCTGCATTCCCCATCCTGGCCCAACAGTCGGGACTGCGCGGAGTGGTGATTGACGCCTCTACCGGCAATCCGGTGTCGGGCGCGGCTGTTATGCTCAACGACCGGGGAGTGGTGGTTACCACAGGCCCCGCCGGAGATTTCAGTATCAGTAACATTACCCCCGGTAAGGACGTGATTACCATCGCTGCCTACGGATTCAATGATCTCACCCAGCCGGTAGAATTGTTTGCCGGTTCGAATGCCGACCTCGGTGAACTCAAGATGGGTCTTGCAGCCGAGTCGCGCAACGCTTTTGCCGAGACACAGCAGGAATTGCTGTTCGACCAGTCGGTTCTGGAGGATGAGGAGGGCAATGCCCAGTCGGTAGGTGTGTTGACAGGCGCATCCGACAATATCTACTACAATGCCGCCAACTATAACTTCAGCCTGATGCGTTTCCGCATGCGTGGCTACGACTCCTATCTCAATACCACCTACATCAACGGTATTCCGTTCAACGACCTTGCCCGCGGACGTTTCAACTACTCGATGCTCGGAGGTATGAACCGTGTGTTCCGCAACCGCACAACCACTATAGGCATGGGTGCCTCAAGCTACGGTTTCGGCGATATAGGTGGCAGCTCCAACATCAACACCATAACCGAAAGCTATGCCAAAGGCTTCAACGGTTCGGTGGCTTACACCAACAGCAACTATATGTTGCGTGCAATGGCCATGTACTCCAACGGCATCAACCGTCATGGCTGGGGCCTTACAGTAGGTGGCGTGGTGCGTTATGCCAACGAAGGCGTGGTGCCCGGTACATTCTACAATTCAGGCGGTCTCTTCCTCTCGGTAGAGAAGCAGTTCAACAATAAACACTCGCTTACCCTTACTGCTTTCGGCGCTCCCACTCAGCGTGCCACCAATTCGGCCACATATCTTGAGGCATACGACCTCGCTGGTGATAATCTCTACAACCCCAACTGGGGCTGGCAGGATGGAAAGAAGCGCAGCTCGAAGATTGTGGAGACATTCGACCCCACTGTAATTCTCAACTGGATCTGGAAACCCAAGGCCGGAACCACACTCAACACCGGTGTGGCTATGCACAACGTAAACTATTCGACTTCGGCGCTCAACTGGTACAATGCCCGCGATCCGCGCCCCGACTATTACCGTTACCTCCCCTCCTATTACATTGACAACGAGCAGGCCTACGACCTCTACACCAATCTTTGGAAAGAGGAGTCGTTCCGTCAGATCAACTGGGATGCCATGTATCAGGCCAACTACCTGAACAATGCCGCCAACGCCGCTAATCCCAACGGCACCCAGAAAGGCTCGACCTATATTCTTGAAAACCGTCACAGCAACCAGTGGGACTGGATTTTCAACTCGGTTCTCAACCACCGCATCAACGACCACATGTCGCTTCAGGCAGGTGTGTCGGCCAATTTCACATCTGCTCATTACTACAAGACCATCCGCGACCTGCTGGGCGGTGAGTTCTGGCTTGATATCGACCAGTTCTCGGAGCGTGACTTCCCCGGCGATGCCACCATACTCCAGAACAACCTCGACAATCCCAACCGTCACGTGACCGATGGCGACATATTCGGTTACAACTACTATATCCACGCCGTGCAGGCTCGGGCTTGGTTGCAGAATATGATAAACCTGCCCAAATGGGACATCAACTACGGTCTCGAACTGAGCTACACCTCGTTCCAGCGTGATGGCAAGATGCGCAATGGCCGTGCTCCCAACAATTCGCTTGGCGAAGGCAAGATGCACAAATTTGACAATGGTGCCATAAAGGCCGGTGCAACCTACAAAATCAACGGCCGCAATGCTATTTCGCTGCACGCCGAATATGCTACACGCGCCCCGCTTTTTGAATATGCCTACGTTTCTCCACGTATCAAGGATACCGCTATCGACGGTCTGACAAGCATGCGTATTTTCTCAGCCGACATAGCCTATAACTGGAACTACCGTCGTTTCCGCGGTACAATCGGTGCGTTCTACACCAACATGTACGATGTGACCGAGCGTACATCTTACTACGACGACCAGTACTCTACATTCATGAACTACGTAACCAAGGGCATACGCCAGAACTATCAGGGTATAGAACTCGGCATGGCCTTCAAGATTACCCCGAGCCTCACCGCCACAGCTGCCGGTACCATAGCAAGCTACCGCTACAAGAACAATCCCACCGGTGTGCGCAGCTACGAGAACGGAATGCGTCCCGATACCGCCACCACCGTTTACCTCAAGAACTATCATATAGGAGGCACTCCTCAGACCGCTGTCAACATCGGTCTTGACTGGGCGGCTCCCAAGATGTGGTTCTTCAACATCAACGCATCGTGGATGGGCAACGCTTACGTGAACCAGTCGCCGGTGCGCCACGAAGCGCTCAACGACCTTTGGACCGCATATCCCGATGCTGCACAGCTCGAGCAGGCTGTTAAGGAAATCACAGCCGAGGATAAGCTCAAGAATGCTTTCGTGCTCAACGCCTCTATCGGTAAGCTCATATACCTCAAAGGCAGCACGGCTCTCAACATTAATGTGAATGTAGACAACATTCTCAACCGCAAAAACATTATGACTTACGGTTATCAGCAGGGTCGTTTCGACTACACTGACTTCAACCGTCTGAAATACCCCAACCGCTACTTCTTCGCACAGGGTATAAAGGTGTTTGTCAACGTAGGTCTGCGTTTCTGATGCAAGCAGTAATATTTAGTAAATCCAATTACAACAAATAAACGATATGAAACTATATAAAACACTGTTGGCTGCTGTGGCTCTGGCTGCATCGTCGGTGGCGCTGACCGGTTGCGACGAGGACCTCGCGGTTCCGCCGTTGACCATCCCCTCGACCGATGTGCGCGCCAACACCACTATTGCCGAGTTCAAGGCCAAATACTGGAAAACCGACAATAACTTCTGCACGCTTGTCGAAAAGAACGACAAAGGTGAGGATATAATTCTCGGCGGACGCATAATAGCTTCCGATGCCGGTGGCAACATCTATCAGAATGTGATGCTTCAGGACGAGACCGGTGCAATCACCATCGCTACCCTGACATCGTCCAACGACGGTCTGGCACATCTCTACACCAAATACAAAGTAGGCGAGGAGATGTACATCAACGTGACCGGACTTTATGCCGGCAAGTATGCCGGACTGTTCCAGATTGGAACCGCCGGCGACTATAACGGTACTCCCCAGACATCGAAGATGCCGGCTACCGATTTCCTCGCCCACACATTCCTCAACGGTCTGCCCAAGCCCGACGAAGTGAAGTCTATCAGCATGACCATTGCTGAAATCAATGCCGCCACTTCGGTAGAGGCACAGCAGAAATATCAAAGCCAGCTGGTGAAGATAGAGAATGTGTCGTGGATAGGTGGCGGAACTGAAACATGGGGTGTGTCAGGTTCAAGCTCCACAGCCGAGAACCGCTACCTGATTGATGCCGAAGGCAACCGTCTGCTTGCACGCAACAGCAACCGTTCAGATTTCTGCGATCAGAAACTTCCCGCCGGTCACGGCAATGTGGAAGGCATTCTCGGTTACTACAACGGTACATGGCAGTTCCTGTTCCGCAGTCCCGACGACTGCACCGACTTCGGTGGCGAGAGCTATGCCCCCGTGGTGAGCGGTGAAGGAACAGCCGAGGATCCATACGCTGTAAGTTCAGTGCTTGCCGGCGCTACCGGTGCCGACAAGTGGGTTACCGGTTACATTGTAGGCTGGATTGAAGGTCAGGTGCTCAGTGAAGGAGCACATTTCACCGTGCCTGCGACTGTGGCGTCAAACATTCTTCTTGCGGCATCGCCCGACGAGACCAATGTGGCCAACTGCATACCTGTGCAGCTCGTGGCTCAGACCGATGTGCGCACCGCGCTCAACCTCAAGGACCATGCCGACAATCTTGGCAAGCAGGTCTGCATAAAAGGTGAACTCACTTCCTATTTCGGTTCGGCCGGTATAAAGACCCCCACTCTCTACACTTGGGGCGATAAGGGCGACGAGAACGGAACCACTCCTACTCCCACTCCTCCTGTTGAGGGTGATGGCAATGGCGAAGCCGCCACTCCTTTCACCGCCGATCAGGTGATAGCAGGCGCTACCGGTACCGGTGTATGGATGACCGGTTATATAGTCGGAGCTGTCAACGACAAGAGTATTTCCGATGCGGCTTTTGCGGCTCCATTCTCGTTGAAGACCAATCTTCTTATTGCCGCTTCGGCCACCGAAACAGATGTTACCAAGTGTGTGCCTGTACAGCTTCCTGCCGGAGCACTGCGCGATGCTCTCAATCTTGTGGATAATGTAGGTAATCTCGGCAAGCAGATCACACTTCAGGGTAATCTTGAAAGCTATTTCACTAAGAACGGCATGAAGAGCACCTCTAAGTATGTATGGGGCGACAAGGGCGACACCACCCCTGTTGTAACCACCAAATTCAAGAAGGTGACTACAATAACCTCAGGCAAGCAATATCTTATCGTGGCTTCCGGCAAAGCTGCCCAGCTCAACACCGCCGGTTACGGCTATCTTCAGGTGGCCGACGTTACCGACAATAGCGGCGAGATTGAGGCCGACGATGCCAACGCATTTACTATCACTACGGTGACCGGTGGCTACAGCATCAAGATGTCTGACGGTCGTTTCGTGATACAGAAAGGAGACTTCAACAGTTTCAATTTCACCGATTCTGATGCCGAAGGTGCCGTATGGACCATAGCAGCCCAGAACGATGGAACATTCAAGATTACCAACGCTTCGACCAACAAGTTCGTGCAATATGACTCGCAGTACAACTCCTACGGATGCTATGCCGAGTCAAAAGGCACGCTTCCCTCACTTTACGAGAAAGTCAACTAAACCACCATACACCTTATATATAATATAGACTATGAACAATCTTAAAAAATATATAGGCATTGCGTTCGCCGCCGTGGCCGCCTGCTCGGGCTTTACCGCCTGTCAGGACGATGTGGATGCCCCCGGAATGAAAGTGCCGGTGGCCACACTTCAGGCCAACAAGACCATAGCGGAAGTGAAACAGCAATACTGGAACAATGCCGACAACTATATTGATACCATCAAGCTCAAGGACAACAACGACGAGCATGTGGTGGTGTCGGGCCGTGTGATAAGTTCCGATGCTTCGGGCAATATCTATAAGAGCCTTGTGATTCAGGATGCTACCGGCGCCCTTGCAATGTCGATAAACGCCAATTCGCTCTACAATGACTACCGTGTGGGTCAGGAGATAGTGGTGGACCTCACCGACATGTACATAGGCAAGTACAGCACTCTCCAGCAGCTCGGTTTCCCTGATTATTCAGCAGCCTACGGCTGGCAGGCTACATTCATGCCTCTCGAATTCTTCAAGGAGCATGTGCAGCTCAACGGCTTGCCTGAACCGGCAGCTATCGACACATTGACCATAAGCCTCGGCGACCTTGGCAACGGAAACGAGACACAGATGAAATATCAGAGCCAGTTGGTGCGCCTGAACAATGTATATTTTGAGGACGGCGGCGAGAAATCGTTCTGCGACGGTCATAAGATAAACACCAACCGTACCCTCAAGGACGATAACGGCAATAAGATAACAGTGCGCACAAGCGGCTATGCCAACTATTGGAGCGTGATGCTTCCCGCCGAGCATGGTGATGTGGTGGGTATATTGTCCACCTATAAGTCAAACGGCAATCTTGAGTGGCAGCTGCTGATGCGCTCGACATCCGACCTTCTCAACTTCGGCGACCCGACATTGCCCAAGGGTACTGAGACCAATCCTTACGATGTGCTCGAGGCTATCGATATGGTTGCAGCAGGCAATGCTGTTTCGGCTTGGTATACAGGTTATATTGTAGGCTCGCTCAAAGCCGGCGTTACTGAGGTAGCTTCCGACGAAGACATTCTGTGGGGTGCTGAGGCCGAGGTTAACAATACTCTCGTAATCGGTCAGACAGCCGAATCCAATACATTGGCCGACTGTATGCTCATTACTCTGCCGCAAGGTTCCGCTCTCCGCGAGTACGGCAACCTGCGCGATGTGCCTGAAAACTACAAGAAGCAGATATGGGTACTTGCCACTCCCGGCACGGTGATGGATATGAACGCGTTTACCGGCAATACCGGCGCAGCCAACGAATTCCGTATCGAGGGCGTTAAGGTTCCCGGTGGCGAGGATACCGATCCTATAGCTGAAGGCGACGGTACGGAAGCCAAACCCTACAATCCCACTCAGGTTCTTGCCAAGGGTGATGCCGTGAATGAAACCGGCAAATGGGTGAGCGGTTACATCGTAGGTTATATCCCTGACAAGAAACTCGAGGAGGCTGTGTTCACAGTTCCCGCAACAAGCAATGCGAATATACTCATAGCCACCACGCCCGATGAAAAGGACTATAAGAAATGCGTGCCTGTGCAGCTCCCCTCGGCACAGTCGGCTTTGCGCGCCGCTCTCAATCTGCAGAGTAATCCCGGAAACCTCGGAAAGGTATGTTCAGTCTACGGTAATCTGATAAAATACTTCCTGGTGGCCGGCGTGAAGGAGACAAGCAATTACAAACTCGACGGACAGGGTGGTGACACTCCGCAACCCGGCAATGCTCTCTATGAAGAGCCATTCAAGACTTCGCAGGGTGATTTCACCATACACAATGTAAGTCTGTCGCCGTCTCTTACCTACGTATGGACTCACGATTCCAGCTATGGCTACATGAAGGCTTCGGCTTTCAGCGGACAGTCGTATGCTTCCGATTCCTGGCTCATGTCGCCGGTGCTCGATCTCTCGGCCGCCCAGAACCCTGTGCTGAAATTTGACCACGTGACCAACAAATTCCCCTCGCTCGATGTGGCTAAACAGCAGGTTTCGCTTGCAGTGAGCGTTGATGGCGGCGACTGGCAGACAGTGGCCATACCCAATTGGTCGACCAACAGCGACTGGACATTTGTAAACTCAGGCGACATAAGCCTTGCTGCTTACGCAGGCAAGAAAATCAAGCTTGGTTTCCACTATACCAGCACTGATGGAGCTTCCGGTTCGTGGGAGATAAAGAATCTGTCGATTACCGGATCCGGTTCCATCACAGCCACTCCCGACACCAGTTTCCCCGGTGGCGGTTCGGGCAGCGGCACCGAGACTCCCAATCCTCCGGTGACCGGCGGTAATACCGCCGACCTCAACACCCTTACGGTGTCGAGCTCGTACAAGACTTTCACCACCACCAACGGATGGGTAGCAGCCAACTGCGCCGTGCAGTCGGGTGGCGATAAGGATGCTAATCCTGTGTTCCAGTTCATAGGTACTTCTGATGATATCGCTGTTTGTCTTAATGGTAAATCATCGGCTCCCGGTTCGCTGACATCGCCAACACTCACCGGCGGTATCAAGACTTTGACATTCAAGTATGGCTTCGCTTTCAGCGACAAGCAGTGCGATTTCACCATCAATATCAAGCAAAACGGCAGTGTGGTCAAGACCAAAACTGTGAATGTGGCCACTGTGACTAAACTTACAGCTATTGATTTCAGCTGGAGCGATATAAACGTTACCGGCGATTTCGTGATAGAGATTGTAAATGATTGCAAGACCGGCACCGATAAGAATGTTGACCGTGTGTCTATCTGGAATATATCCTGGACCAACTGATACGCAGTTGACGTAAACTGATATTCAATGACAGGGCGTGGCCATGGGGCCGCGCCCTGTTTATGTAATCGTAAACCTAATTAGGGCTAATTGGCTCAATAAATTTGGCATTGCACTCGACATATAGTAAATTTGCAAGAAATAGCCCCGGAAGCGGGGCGACTAAACACATATCTATACATGAGCGTAAAATATCCTTATCTTGATATAGCTGTATGGTATCGCGACGCGGAGTCGCAATGCCATGAACTGTCGTATAATTCCGCCCCATCCATAAAATTGCCGGCGGCCACCGAGCTATCGGCTCATTTTGTCAATCTCACCGATGGCTATCTGATGTGGAACACCGGAAGCCGGCGGGCATTCAGCTATTTTATGCTCGATGAGGCCGGAGCCGACCACAGGCTGACGGTGACGTTGCGTATGGATTTCGATGTTCTGGCTGCCGGACGTCCGGTGGTCAATTTACTGGCGGCTATAAAGAACCGTATAAATGGGAATGAGGAGCTTACGGAGTCAATGCTTGACGAACTGCTCGAATCGGCAGGTTTCCCCGAGACACCGCTGCGTAGTCAGGGAGCACTGGAAAGCTATCTGGATGGAAAGGGTGTGTGCTACCGCACATATATGTCGGGCAGCGAGCTCGCCAATATATTCGCTTTTTCCCGGCAGCGTGACTATATGCCTTTCAAGGGGGTGATAGTGGTGCCCGCCACAGTGTCGGCACAGCCCGATTCACGGCTTAAACAATTGACCGAGCCGTTGGATAAGTCTCTTATGGTGGTTTGTCCGGAAGGTGTCGAGGCATCGGCCTACAGGGTGGAGCTGACCGACAAGCTGACCGTGACATATACTCTCGATGGCTTCGACCCGGTGAGCGAGACATTTGAGGTGGGAACCACCAACCGCTATGTGCGCATAGCCGGCCCGGCTCTGATTGTCAACAACGCGCGCCATGCCGGCATAGTGTTCCGCAAGAGGATACCTTATATGGTGAAAGCTGCCGGTGGTGAAGATGTCGATACATATACCGTGCTTATCAACGGCCGCACCGCGCCACGCACTGAGGGCGGTTTTGAAATAAGCAATCTGGATTTTGCCGACGGCCCTGTTACGCTTACAGTATCTTCGACCAACTATTATAATTATGTCAAGGAATACTCATGCAGTGAGCTGCTTGCCGCGGCTCCGCTTGAGATAGTGCTCGAGAAGGAGTCGCGCGAGGTGTTGCTGCGTCTGGATTTCGGGGTGGCAAGGGTGCTTGAGTTCAGTCTCCACATAGAGAAGAACACACCCGAGTACAATCAGCTGCGGGCCGGACGTTTTCACAGTTTCCGCGCTCACCGGCTTGTTGGAACCTCGCCCGAGACATACAATGTGGACTTACGCGGCGGGATGCCGGTGGGCGATGTGGCTGCCCGCGAAGCCGAGGTGAAAAAGCCCTTGGTGGCACCTGTGTTTGATAAAAAAACCGACGAACCGGTGCAGGAACCGGAAGTTGAGACAGAAGAAACCGTGGAGGAACAGCGCAGTAACCGAAGCCGTCGTTGGATTGTGGCAGCGGCGTTCTGCGCGTCGATTATTTTGGCCGCCGGAGTAATCTGGTATCTGATGTCGCGTCCGGCATCAGACGAAGTGCGCGGTGAGGATGTGGTCGGAGCGCCTGTCGCTGAGCAGGCAGTACCAGATGCAGATACCACCGCGGTGGAGACTACTCCCGCGGTTACTGAGGTTAAAACCGTAGAGGAAACTGCGGTTGCCGTGGAGATTCCGGCCGATGAAAAGGCCGATATTGAATATCTGAACGCCGGCAAGGTGTGGAAGCGCGCCGGATTGAAATCGGAGAAATACCGTTCGCTGTACGATGCCATGACGTCGGGCAACATCGACAAGGTGGTGGAACACGACTATTTCATGATACAGGGACAGGCCTCTAACGCTACAGCCGTCAAGATTGCCGACCTGCTGTGGGCGGCCAAGGGGAGCGGTACGGAACGTTCCAATGTAAGGGTGCTCACGGAGCTTGCCGACAAGGAATCCATAAACCTGCATCAGGTTTATGAGAATCTGATGCGTCTGCGCGACGGCAGCCCCAACACCACACCGCGTCCTACGAAAGTAAAATAATGCAACCTGCGATGGACGACAGCTTTGATATAAGAAATGCCCGCGAGAGCGGAGCCATGCCGCAGGGCGAGCGCGATATCGAAAAGGCTCTGCGCCCTTCGGAGTTTGACTCGTTCAGCGGTCAGGAAAAGGTGGTGGAGAATCTCAAGGTGTTCGTGGCTGCGGCCCGAATGCGTGGCGAGGCTCTTGATCATCTGCTTCTTCATGGCCCTCCCGGACTTGGCAAGACAACGCTCTCGGGAATAATAGCCAACGAACTTGGCGTGGGTTTCAAGGTCACTTCCGGGCCTGTACTCGACAAGCCGGGCGATCTGGCCGGTATTCTCACGTCGCTCGAGGAGAACGATGTGCTGTTCATAGACGAGATTCACCGCCTCAGCCCGGTGGTGGAGGAGTATCTCTATTCGGCAATGGAGGATTACCGTATAGATATAATGATTGACAAGGGGCCGGGTGCGAGAAGTGTGCAGCTCACGCTGTCGCCCTTCACGCTTGTAGGCGCCACCACGCGCAGCGGTCTGCTCACATCGCCGCTCAGGGCGCGGTTCGGCATAAACTGTCATCTGGAATATTACGACCATGAGGTGCTGGAACGCATCATCCTCCGTTCGGCGGGATTGCTCGGCGTGAAGTGTACGGGCGAGGCGGCCCATGAGATAGCCATGCGCAGCCGCGGCACGCCACGTATTGCCAACGCGTTGCTGCGTCGCGTGCGCGACTTCGCGCAGGTGAAAGGTTCGGGAATAGTGGAGCCTGAGATAGCGCGTTATGCTCTGGAGGCTCTGAATATCGACCGGTATGGGCTTGACGAGATAGATAATAAGATACTTACCACTATAATAACCAAATTCAAAGGTGGTCCGGTGGGACTCGGCACCATAGCTACCGCTCTCGGCGAGGATGCCGGAACGATAGAGGAGGTCTATGAGCCGTATCTCATAAAGGAGGGATTCATAAAGCGCACACCGCGGGGACGCGAGGTGACAGAATTGGCGTACGTGCATCTCGGACAGACGAGGAAGCCTCAGGAGGGCACATTGTTCTGACCCCACGTTGAATCGATAGGTGAAATAACTATGAGCGGAGTAAAAAGTTTAGCCAAGGATACGGCGATATACGGAATGAGCAGCATAGTGGGACGATTTCTCAACTGGTGCCTTGTTCCGTTGTACACCATTATGTTTCCGGCCGCGGAGTATGGCATGGTTACATATATATACTCCATAGTGGCTCTGGCACTTGTTGTGCTGATATATGGGATGGAGACCGGATTCTTCCGTTTCGCCAACCACGACCGCTATACAGATCCGGTGGAGGTCTACTCCACATCGCTGATTTCGCTTATCGGTAGTTCGACACTGTTTGTGGCGGCTGTGTTGCTGTTGCTCGACCCTATAAGCCGGGCCATGGATTGCGGTGAACACAAAAGTTATATATGGCTCATGGCGGCCACGGTGGGTATAGACGCGGTGACGGCTATTCCGTTTTCCATGCTGCGCTTCCGCCACCGGCCCATGAGGTTTGCACTGCTGAAGGTGGTCAATATCGGAATGAATATAGGTCTGAATCTGTTTTTCATTCTGTTATGTCCATGGCTGTCTGAACATCTGTCATGGAGTGTGAGCTGGTTTTACAATCCAGACTATGGCATAGGCTATATATTCCTGGCCAATTTTGTTAGTTCGGTGGTGACTATGGCGTTGCTGTATCCTGAGCTCCGCGGCTTCAGATGGCGTTTCAACCGCCGCCTGTGGCTGGAGATGATAGTCTATTCCTTTCCTCTTCTGGTGCTCGGTGTGGCCGGTATAATGAATCAGACGCTTGACAAGATTCTGCTGCCCGACCTTGTGGCCGACAAGGCCACCGCCATGCAGCAACTCGGTATCTACGGCGCCAACTACAAGATAGCCATAGTGATGGTGATGTTCATACAGGCATTCCGGTTTGCCTACGAGCCGTTTATATTCTCGCAGAACAAGGAGCGCGGCGAGGGGCGTCTGCAATCCTACCGCGACGCCATGAAATGGTTTGTGGTGTTTGCCATGGTGATATTTCTTGGCGTGATGTTCTATCTGCCGTTTTTGCGTTATTTTATCTCCCCGGCTTATTTCAGCGGCCTTAAGGTGGTGCCTGTGATAATGCTCGCCGAATTTTTCTTCGGTGTGTTTTTCAACCTGTCGCTGTGGTACAAACTCACCGACCGTACCCACTGGGGTGTATGGTTCTCGCTTCTCGGTCTTGCCGTTACGGTGGGGCTTAATGTGCTGCTTGTGCCGCGCATGGGATATATGGGATGTGCATGGGCAGCACTCGGATGCTATGGGGTGATGATGCTGACATCCTATTTCGTGGGACTTAAAAAGTATCCTATTGGCTATGAAACCCGCCGTCTGACAGCCTATTTCGTTCTTGCGATGGCCATATATGGTGTGGGGGAGCTGCTCACATCGCCTTCGCAATGGATCAACATACCGCTGCGCACAGCACTGATTGCGGGATATCTATTGGCGGTGCTGAGGCATGAACGTGTGAAATTGACGCAGCTTCTGCCACTTGATGTAATAATGAACAGACTAAAACCGGGTAGCAATGAAAAATAATTTCGCCTCACGTCTGAGCAATTATCTCGTGAATTATTTCGCGGTGTCGCATCAGCTTGTCCCGCAGGCCGATGCCGAGGCTGATATACGAGACGGTGTGTCGTTCCGCGGCACAAACATGATAATTCTTGTGCTGGCCATACTTATAGCTTCGCTGGGATTGAACACCAATTCCACCGCTGTAATAATCGGCGCCATGCTCATATCGCCGCTCATGGGGCCGATAATAGGTGTGGGGCTGGGTGTGGGCATACACGATTTTGACCTGATAAAGCGTGCTTTGCGCAATCTGGTGATGGCGGCGGGATTTTCGGTGCTCGCCTCTACGCTTTACTTCTTGATTTCGCCTGTCAACGAGGGGCATAGCGAGCTGCTGGCCCGCACGTCGCCCACCATCTACGATGTACTGATAGGATTTGTGGGCGGTGGCGCCGGCATAGTGGCCATAGGGAGCAAGAGCAAAGGCAATGTGATTCCGGGTGTGGCCATAGCCACGGCTCTTATGCCGCCGCTATGCACTGCGGGGTATGGTCTGGCCACCTGGCAGCTCAATTATTTTTTCGGCGCGGCCTATCTGTTTCTGATTAATTCAATCTACATAGCTTTCGCCACGTTCATAGGTGTGAAGCTGTTGGGCTACAAGGGTGTGAGTGTGGTCGACGACCAGCGTGCCCGCAAGGTGCGCCGGATAGTCTATGTGCTTGCGGCACTCACCATGCTTCCCAGTATATGGCTCACATACAATATGTTGCGCGAAAGTAAGTTTGCCATGCAGGCCGGTGAGTTCGTGAACCGTGAATGCCGCTTCCCCGACACTCAGGTGCTGTCAGACAGGGCATATACCGAGAATGGCCAGCGCATAATATCCATCACGCTCATAGGACGCACATTGCCGGTGGATTCATTGGAACTGGCCTTGTCGTCGAGATTGAAGTTCTATGGACTGGCCGGGACGCGGTTGCAGTTTGTGCAGGGCGGGGTGGCGATGAGCGCGGATACCGACAATGCCAACATGCGCGATATTTTCGATCTGGCGCAATCCACCATATCGCGTCAGCAGCAACAGATAGACTCGTTGCGTCAGGCCTTGGTACAGACCCGCTCGGCCATGGCGGTGAGCGCCGAGATATCTCCCGAGCTGAAAGTGCTGTTTCCGCAGGTGGAGGAGATTGCGGTGAGTCAGAGTGTGTTTTCGGATATAGAGAGCCAGGCGCTCGACACTGTGTATGTGGCTTTGGTTCACTTTTCGAGCCAGATGCCTGTGGCTACGAAAGCTAAGTTCCGGGAATATCTTGAGGCACGGCTGAAATTGAAAAATATAGAGATTGTGCCTACAGGCAGTGTGACAGGCAGGGATAACAAGAAAGAAAAAAAATAACGATATGCAGGAAGACACAAAAGTTAATGGCCATCGCATGAAGGTGGCGCTCGTGTGCCACAGCGATACCCTCGGAGGTGCGGCGGTGGTCACTTACCGTCTGATGAACGCGCTGTGTGCCGAAGGGGTCGATGCCCGAATGGTGGTGTTCAGCCGTCTTTCCGATGACGCCCGTGTGCTTGAGGTGTCAAACCGTGTGGTGCGCGGCTGGACTTTTCTTGGCGAACGTTTCGGGATAGCCATGGCCAACGGTTTTTCGCGCGAGAACCTCTTTAAGGTGTCCACCGCATCGACCGGGGTGGCCCTCCACCGCCATCCGTGGATAAAGGAGGCTGATGTGGTGGTGCTCAATTGGGTGAATCAGGGTATGCTCTCGCTCCGCGGAGTAAGGAAACTGACGCGTATGGGCAAGCCGGTGGTGTGGACCATGCACGATATGTGGAACATAACCGGTATATGCCATCATGCCTATGAGTGCACCAACTATAGGAATGAGTGTGGCGAATGCCGGCTGCTGGCATCGTCGTCGCCAAAAGACCTGTCGAATAAGATATGGCGTAAGAAAAAGAAACTTTACGATAACAGCGGAATAACCTTTGTGGCCGTGAGCACATGGCTGGCCGAGTGCTGCCGGAGAAGCGGTCTTATGAATGGCCGTGATGTGAGGGTGATACACAATGCTTTTCCGGTCGATTCGTTCAATACCCGGCCGTCGGCGCCGCTGTCGTGGATAACTCTTAAGAATTGTCCCAACATTATCCTGATGGGAGCGGCCCGGCTCGACGACCCTATAAAGGGATTGCCGTATGCCGTAGAGGCGCTCAACTATCTGTTTGACAACAATCCGGAGCTGTCGCGCGACAGTGTGGCGGTGTTTTTCGGAGATATCCGCGATAAAAACGCTCTTGCCGACCTGCGTTTCCCGCATCAGGCAATCGGAAGGATAAACGATGCCAATACATTGCGCAATCTCTACGCCTGTTCGAAAGTGGTGCTGTCGACATCGCTCTACGAGACATTGCCCGGAACATTGATTGAGGGGCTTGCCGCAGGTTGCCGTGCCGTGACATTCGGACGTGGCGGACAGTCGGACATCGTAGACCACAAGGTGAACGGCTATATAGCCGACTATTGCGACGCGCACAGTGTGGCCGAAGGCATAACATGGGCGCTCACCGGCGAGGCCGACCGCGAGGCGATGCATGAGGATGTGCGGCGCCGTTTCTCGTCGAAGTCTGTTGCCACGCGCTACATCGAACTGTTCAAAGAACTGCTGCATAAGGATAAAGTTGCAGAAAATATGTAACTTTGCACTCCATTACTCATCAAACAAACATAAAAAAGATATGTCCATAGATAACATAATAGCTCAGGCTGTGGCACGTGCGGTGAAGGAACTGTACGGTGTCGAGACTGCCCCCGGCTCTATTCAGCCACAGACAACAAAGAAGGAATTTGAAGGAAATCTCACCATCGTCGTGTTCCCATGGGTCAAGGCGGCGCGCAAGTCGCCCGAGGCTGTGGGTCAGGAGATTGGCGAATGGTTGGTCAACAATGAACCGGCTGTCGACCGCTTCAATGTGATAAAAGGTTTCCTCAATATCGTTATCGAACCGAGTTTCTGGTCGTCGGTGCTGAACCACATTGAGCATACCCCCGGTTACGGAACTGTTCCCGTTACCGATGAGTCGCCGTTGGTAATGGTGGAATATTCATCGCCCAACACAAACAAACCACTCCACCTCGGCCATGTGCGTAACAACCTGCTCGGCTATTCACTCGCAGAGATTCTGAAGGCATGTGGCAACAAGGTTATAAAGACCAACATTGTCAACGACCGTGGCATACATATCTGTAAATCCATGCTGGCGTGGAAGAAATGGGGCGAGGGTGCCACACCCGAATCGCGTGGCGTGAAAGGCGACCACCTTATTGGTGATTTCTATGTGCTTTTCGACAAGCATTACAAGGCCGAAGTGGCTTCGCTCATCGAATCGGGCATGACCAAAGAGGAGGCCGAGGCTGCCTCCCCGCTCATGCAGGAAGCGCGTGCCATGCTGCGTGCATGGGAAGCTAAGGACCCCGAGGTGCGCGGACTTTGGGAAACCATGAATTCGTGGGTATATGCCGGTTTTGACGAGACCTATCGCCGCATGGGTGTGGATTTTGACAAGATATACTATGAGAGCGAGACTTATCTCGAAGGTAAGGAGAAGGTGCTCGAAGGTCTTGAAAAGGGCTTAATGTACCGTAAGGAGGATGGTTCCGTGTGGGCCGACCTTACCAATGCCGGGCTTGACCACAAGTTGCTGCTGCGCAGCGACGGCACTTCAGTGTACATGACACAGGATATCGGTACCGCCAAATTGCGCTACCGCGACTTCCCCATCGACAAGATGATCTATGTGGTGGGCAACGAGCAGAACTATCATTTTCAGGTGCTATCCCTGTTGCTTGACCGTCTCGGCTTCAAATGGGGCAAAGACCTGGTGCATTTCTCCTACGGCATGGTCGAACTGCCCGAAGGAAAGATGAAGAGCCGCGAGGGAACAGTGGTGGATGCCGACGACCTCATGGACGATATGGTGGAAACGGCGCGTGCCGTGAGCGAGCAGCTGGGTAAGCTCGACGGATGCACTCCCGAAGAAATCTCGGCCATCACCGAGATGGTGGGATTGGGTGCGCTCAAATATTTCCTGCTCAAGGTCGATCCACGCAAGAACATGACATTCAATCCCAAGGAATCGATAGACTTCAACGGCAATACCGGTCCGTTCATTCAGTACACTTATGCCCGTATCCGTTCGGTGTTGCGCAAAGCCGCCGAATCGGGAATGGAAATCGGCGACTATATAGCCGTAAAGCCCGGCGAACGGGAAGTGGCATTGATTCAGCGCCTTGCCGACTATCCGTCGGTGGTGGCCGAAGCCGGCCGAAGCTACAGCCCCGCGCTTATAGCAAACTACGCCTATGAGCTTGTGAAGGAATACAATCAGTTCTATCACGACTGTTCCATACTCAAGGAGGAGGATGCTGCCGTACGCTCACTGCGTCTGGCACTTTCCGAATGCACCGCGCGCACCGTCAAGGCTGCCATGGGGCTTCTGGGTATCAAGGTTCCTGAACGAATGTAATAAGACGTGTGTTAACTACGTTGTAATAATAAACGATAAATACGAATTATGAATACTAATAACTATCCGGAATACTATTCCGACTCTATTTCGCTCGAAAACCGCGTGTCGCAGGTTATGAAGCGCGTATATGTCAAGATGTTTCTTGGCCTTCTCGTCACAGCATTTGTGTCGCTGTGGTGCGTCCAGACCCCGGCTGTGATATCCTTTTTCGTAGCCAACCGATGGGTGATGTGGGCTCTGATAGCCGTTGAGCTCGGCATGGTGTTTGCCATATCGGGTGCCATATCCAAGATGAGTTCGGGTATGGCCACACTGTTGTTCTATCTCTTTGCTGTGGTCAACGGCCTGATGCTATTCCCGATATTCTTCGCCTATTCTCCCGGCTCGATTGCCAAGACATTCTTCATTACGGCAGCCGTTTTCGGTGCCATGAGCGTCTACGGCTTTTTCACCACCAAGAATCTCGCGCGCTGGGGTTCGGTGCTGTTCATGCTCCTAATCGGCTTGATTATATGCTCGTTGGTTAATATTTTCCTCCATTCAAGCACTATGGATTGGATTATATCCCTGGCCGGTGTGGCTATATTTGTAGGACTTACTGCCTGGGACACCCAGCAGATCAAGGCCATGGCGCTCAGTATGCCTGCCGATAGCGTAGGCCGTCTCGCTACCGTGGGCGCATTGTCGCTCTATCTCGACTTTATCAACCTTTTCCTCTACTTGCTCCGTTTCTTCGGCAGCAGCCGCGATTGATGAAGCGATAATTCAACGAAACATTATGGTGCGCCCGCGTATATATTGCGTCGGGCGCATATCTTTTTATGGTATAATGTTGTTAGATGGAGAAAGACTTTTGGTTTATGGACAATCGAATTCAAGTGAAAAGAGTTTATGATGACCCCGACGGAACCGAACTTGCCGATGGATTCCGTGTGTATGTCGACCGCCTTTGGCCGCGTGGGGAGTCGAAGGTCAAGTTTCATTACGACCTTTGGGCCAAGGATGTGGCGCCATCCAATGAACTGCGCCGGTGGTTTCATCAGGACGCCGAGACCCGCTGGCCAGAATTTTGTGAGCGGTACAGGACCGAACTCCGGACCAATCCGGCTTTTAAAATTTTTGTGCAGGAACTGAAGCCGTACAGTAAAATCACATTGCTCTACAGCTCCAGCGACCGGGTGCGCAATAATGCCATTGTCCTTGCATCCGTTCTTTCCGATGCGCTATAAAAAATGGAGTGCCCGGTATCTGGTTCCGGGCACCCCTGCAAAATGTTTTAAGGATAATGTGTTTGGGGATAGTTGCTTTATTCTATTGTATCTTGAATCTTATTGGTTGTGAGGGAGGGGGGATTTATATAATCTGCTGTATCAGTTCTTAACGGTAGTCTGCGAAACGCTTCTGGAGCTCCTGGCGGGCGAAGAAAATGCGGCTTTTGATAGTGCCGAGCGGAAGATTCATCTCGTCGGCGATCTCGTTATACTTGTAACCGGCTACGTGCATGGAGAAGGGTACACGGTACTTTTCGGGGAACTCGTTTATGGCGTCGGTGATCTCGGCAGCCGAGAAAGAACCTTCGGGCGATTCGATACCGGAGTCCTGCGACAGGTTGAGGTGGTAGCAGTCCTCGGTCTGGTCTATGACTGTTGCCGAGCGTACGATCCTGCGGTAGTTGTTTATGAATATGTTACGCATTATGGTGAACACCCATCCCTTGAAGTTTGTGTTCTCGACATATTTGTCTCTGTTGTCGAGCACCTTCAGGGTGGTATCCTGCAGGAGGTCGTATGCATCGTCGCGGTTGGAAGTCAGCATGAAAGCGAAGTTGAGCATGTTAGCCTGAAGGCTCATGAGTTTTGTCTGGAAAGCGTCGGAGTTCATAACAGCAGATTTTATAGATTGAATAAACAAAGTGTTGAAAAAGCGTCAGGGTCATTATCGACCTCTGATGCAAAGGTACGCAGAAATGAGAAAAGCAAAGAATATGCAAATTAAAGAATGTTAAAATAATCACGAAGTTGTTACAGTGGTATGTAATAGTTTGTATGATAGTGTTTTAAATTTTAAAATTGTCGGTGTCAATTTTGTTACAAATTTGATGATTTTCTGTTTCTTTGTCTACCCGTAGGTTATATAATCGATTACGGCAGGTGTCGGCGGCTAACTTTTGAAACCGGCGTTTGTTCTGATTGATGACACACGCGCGTGTGCGATGTTTTATATTTAATATTTTTTATTTAAAAATGTGTCATTGGGCGGGAGATTTGGAGTAACTTTGCCAGTCACAACACTAATGTTGCATTCAACTGAAAACAAATAACTATAATATGGAAAACAAAGAACTTGACCGTATAAGCTATGCTCTTGGTCTGAGCATGGGAAACAACTTCAGAAGTAGCGGAATTGAAAAAATCGATGTAGCCGACTTTGCCGCAGGTGTGGCCGCTGTGTTCAGTGGCGAGACTCCCCGCATGAGCTACGACGAGGCTAAAGAGGAGATACGCACATTCTTCCAGGCCATGGAGGAGCGCCAGCAGGAGGCCGCCCGAAAGATGGGTGAGGTCAATGCAGCCGCCGGCGAGGCATTCCTCAAGGACAATGGGGCAAGAGCTGAGGTTAAGACCACTGCCTCCGGCCTTCAGTATGAAGTGCTCGAAGAGGGCACCGGCGCCCAGCCTCAGTCGGGCGATCAGGTTACGGTACACTATACCGGCAAACTTATCGACGGTACTGTGTTCGACAGCTCGGTAGAGCGTGGTGAGCCGGCCACATTCGGCGTTACCCAGGTGATACCCGGATGGGTTGAGGCTCTCCAGATGATGAAAGAGGGTGCCAAATGGCGTCTGTTCATCCCGTCGAATCTCGCCTATGGTCCTAACGGTGCCGGCGGTGTGATTGGTCCGAATGCCACGCTTATATTTGATGTGGAACTCATCAAGGTAATCAAGAAATGAGTTTAGGCAGAACCCTTGTCGCCCTGTTGTTGCTCGTGGCCTGTTGTGGTGCGGGCAATGCTGGTGGCAGAACGCTCACACGCATGGAGAGCGATTCCTTGTCGGCCGCTTTGGCCACTATCTGGGGCGACTATATCAAAAATAAGGTTGCCAAAGAGGGTGCTGAGGTGAATGCCGAATATATGCGTGGGGTTGAGGAAGCCATGAAGCTGGCTGAAAACAACGACGCCTACTTCCGCGGGCTTGCCGAAGGTATCACCATGAACAATAGGCTTGAGCAGGTGGAGGAGCTTGGAGGTGTTAGCGTGGACCGCTCGCGCTTCGTGCACTATCTCTCGCGCATAGCCAAAGGCCGTCCCGCCGGCAACTACACCGCGGCATCGGCCGATGCGTTCATTACATTCCTTATGACTAAACTCACCCGCGAGGCTAAGATAGTCGATGGCTCTGCGGCGTTTCTTGAGGAGCAGGCCAAGCGCGAAGGTGTGGTGAAAACTCCTTCCGGACTGCTTTTTGAGGTGATTACTGAGGGCGAGGGCGAAAAGCCCGGTCCTAACGATAAGGTCCTCGTCAACTATCAGGGCGCGTTTATCGACGGACAGGTATTCAACCGCTCTGAAGAGGGACGGCCGATGGCATTCGACGTCGCGAAAACAATCAAAGGTTTCAGCGAAGGATTACAGATGATGAAAAAAGGCGGCCGCTATCGCCTCTATATCCCATCCTCGCTCGGATACGATGCCGAGGGCGGAATCCCCGGCACGATACCTGTAGGTGCCGCTACCATATTCGATGTCGAGCTTCTCGACCTCCGGCATGTGGACGCACCTCACACTGAAGAACAGAAAAAATAACTTAACAATAAACTATTTAACCAATTATGAAAAAATTACTTATGGCATGTGGAGTAGCCGCTGTGGCTCTCGGCATCGCAAGCTGCTCCGGCTCAAGCACCGGTGCTCCCACCACCTACGAAGATTCACTCTCCTACTACATGGGCAAGACCCAGGGCGCATATTTCGCTCAGAACATCGTTACTATCCCTGAGCCCGACCGTGCTAAATTCGATAAGGAATCATTCCTCCGCGGTCTGAAGACCGTGCTCGAGGCCGATACTGCTGAAATAGGCTATCTTTATGGTCTCAGCGTAGGTATGAACCTTGGCCAGCAGCTCGCCATGATGGACCGTTCGGGTGTTCCTGTAAACCGCAAGATGCTTTACGCCCAGTTTGCCGAATCTTTCAAAAAGGACAGCGTTTCGCAGGAAGAGATGGAGAAACTCAATGTAACTCTTAACGAACTCATGTCGGCCGCTCACGAAAAAATGCTCGCCAAGCAGCAGCAGGATCAGCAGGAAGCCATGAAGAAACAGCAGGCTGAGGCTGAGAAGAACACTGCCGCCGGCAAGGAATTTGTAGAGAAGGCAAAAGCTGCCGACAACACTATCCAGACCACCGAATCTGGCCTCTCTTACAAGGTAGAGAAGCAGGGCGAAGGTGCTAAGGTAGGTGAAAACGACGTTGCCAAGGTGATATACACCGGCAAGCTCATCGATGGCACTGAATTCGACTCATCGAAAGGCGAGGCTGTTTCGTTCCGTCCCACCCAGGTGGTTCCCGGTTTCGGCGAAGCCCTCAAGATGATGAACAAAGGTTCTAAATACACCATCTACATCCCCGGGCAGCTCGCATACGGTCAGAATGGTACCCCCGACGGTAAAATTCCTCCTATGGCCACTTTGGTATTTGAATTGGAAGTGGTAGATATCGAGCCCGCCGGCAAATAATCTGACTTCATTACACTGAAAACAAACACGAAATGCGGCAGCGGGCTTGTTCCGCCACCGCATTTCGTTCGTTTTTTATATATAGTTTCAACAATCTATGAAAAAGATATTTATAGCGACAATGGCTCTGGCTGTGTCGGCTGTTTCCATGGCCTCGGCGCCAAAGCCCGCCAATGCCACCGACTCCCTGTCCTATTATCTCGGTGCCACGCAGGGCGCTTATCTCGAATCTCAGCTCAGCTCCATGCCGGCCGGCGATTTGGCCAGATTCAATAAGGATTCATTTATTAAAGGCGTGAGCGCTGCCATCTTGGGCGACACTCTTGATGTGGGCTACATCTATGGACTGAAGATGGGGGCGGATATGGCCGGTCGTCTGGCCGGTCTGCTTGATGCCGGGGTGAGTCTCGACCGGCGTCTGCTCGCGCAGGCATTTGCCGAGACATTTTCCGGTAATGTGTCTGAGGCTCAGGCCGATTCGCTCAACCGTATTCTGATGCCGCTCTATCTTGATGCGCAAAAGGTGGTAAGCGCCCGTATGGATGCGCTGAACGCCGAAAATAGCAGAAAGGCCGATTCTCTCGCTCTTGCTAACGAGGAGGCTGGGGCTAAATATCTTGCCGCTCTCATGGCCAAGGATAAGAAGATTCGGACCACTCCGAGCGGACTGGCCTACAAGGTGCTGAAAAAAGGTAAAGGGAATGCTCCACAGAAAAGTGATGAGGTGGAATTGATATATTCCGGACGTCTTATCGATGGCACGGAGTTCGATTCATCCAACGGCGAGCCGGTGCGGTTTGTTGCCGCCAATCTCATAAAAGGTTTCAGCGAAGGGTTGCAGCTCATGCCTGTTGGCTCGAAATATACGCTCTATATCCCCGCTTCGATAGGTTATGGCCGTCAGGGAGCCGGAGCTATGATTCAACCCGGTGCGATGCTGGTGTTTGACGTGGAGGTGCTTGGTTTTCAGCCCGCAAAAGTGATCGAGGAGTGACATTAAATATGTAATCGTATGGTAAAGCCTGAACTTGTAGTGCTTACCGGCGCCGGAATGAGTGCCGAAAGCGGTATCTCCACATTCCGCGATAGCGGAGGTCTTTGGGATAAGTATCCGGTGATGGATGTGGCGAGTGCCAATGGTTTCGCGCGCAATCCGGCTTTGGTGCACGAATTCTACAACACGCGCCGCCGCGAATTGCTCGGAGTGCGGCCCAACAGTGGCCATTCCGGCCTTGTCGAGCTTGAGAAATGGTACGACGTTAAGGTGATAACGCAGAATGTCGACGATCTGCACGAACGTGCCGGAAGCTCGTCTGTTCTGCATCTTCATGGCGAGCTGATGAAAGTGCGCTCAATGAGGCATCCCGAGCGGATTTATACCCTCACGCCCGACAATCTCTCCACCTCGCCCGATTCCCGCGATGAATATGGCGACCCTGTGCGTCCGCACATCGTGTTCTTTCAGGAGGCGGTGCCTAATATAGAACCGGCCATCGATATTATGCAGCAAGCTGATGTCGTGGTTATTATCGGCACATCTATGGCTGTGTATCCTGCCGCGGGTCTTGTCAATTATGCCCGCCGGGGTGTTCCGGTCTATTATATCGACCCCAATCCCGCTCCCGTCCCCGACAATATCACCGTGATTCGGGCTACGGCCACCGAAGGTGTGGCCCGGCTTATAGAAATGCTTAGGCCATAGCGGTTTCTCCATTATGATATGGGCGATGATTTACATTTGCAAACGCAATGTGGATCATCGCCTTTGTTTTGATATCCTGCTGTTAATCTGAATATTAGTTGGATGTTGATAACTTTAATGTGAAAAAACACACAAAATAAAAGTTTGTATTTGTAAACATTGCGTAAAAATCCGTAACTTTACCAACAGATTAAACTACCCTTGAACTATCCCGTTGAAGCCTATGGATGAACAGGTTTACCATATACCGGCCCTGCTGCCCGAAGTGTTGGAGGCGCTTGATGTGCGCCCCGGCGGCACCTATGTCGATGTGACGTATGGAGGTGGTGGTCATTCAAATGCCATTCTGGAGCGTCTGGATGCCGGCGGTCACCTGTATTCATTTGACCAGGACGAGGATGCCGTGAACCGGGCTGTGACCGACCCGCGGTTTACAATCGTGTACTCCAACTTCCGCTACCTCAAGAATTTCATGCGTTACTATGGTGTGGACGGAGTGGATGGCGTGTTGGCCGACTTAGGTGTGTCGTTCCATCATTTTGACGACAGCGACCGTGGATTCTCCTTCCGTTTCGACAGCCCGCTTGACATGCGCATGAACCGCAAATCGGAACACACGGCGCAATGGCTGCTTGCCAATTACGACCGCGATGCCTTGGCCCGCATCTTCACGCTCTATGGTGAGCTAAAACAGGGTCGGCGCATAGCCGATGCCATAGTCAAAGCCCGCGAAAGCGGGGAGGAGATATCGACCTCTTCACAATTGACAGAACTCGTCTCCCGGTTTCTCTCCCCCAAGAAGGAGAAAAAGGAGCTTGCAATGGTATATCAGGCGCTACGTATTGAGGTCAACCACGAAATGGACGCGCTTGAGCGGATGCTCACACACGCCCTGGAGGTGCTCAAGCCCGGTGGCCGCCTTGCCGTCATTACATATCACTCGCTCGAGGACCGCATGGTCAAGAACTTTATGAAGACTGGAAATTTCGAGGGTAAAGTGGAAAAAGATTTTTTCGGTGTTGTGAACACCCCGTTTAAGGTGTTGACCAACAAACCTATAGTGCCGTCGGACGAGGAGGTGGAGCGCAATCCGCGTTCCCGCAGTGCCAAATTGCGTGTGGCTCAGAAGAAATAGCATTTTTGTATGTACAATCGGATATACCGCCATGGCTAAGAAGAACGAAAGAACATCGGCTCAGCACGAAACCACAGGAACTGTGTTGCGCCGTCTGATGTACGGGCAGATGGTGTCGGGCGATTTTTTCGCCCGCAACTGGCTTGTGCTTCTGGTCGGGGTGTTTATGATGATAGCCTACATATCGGGAAAATATACCTGCAAGACCAAGATGGAGGAGGTGCAGCGTCTTGAGCATCAGCTCGAGGTGGTCAATGCCGAGCGCGTGCGTGCCAGAAGCCAATACATGGGTCGCATACGCGAATCGGCCATGCGCGGGCTGGTCGATTCTCTTCATCTCAATCTTCAGGTGCAGGAATTGCCACCTTATACCCTTGAAGTCGAATAGCAAAACATAGAGTCTATGAAGAAGGAAAATCGCAGGGCTATACTTTTTCGTTACGGAATAGTGGTGTTGGTGATACTCGTGGTATCATCGCTGATATGCTACAACCTTGTGGACAATACCGTGCTTTCGGCCGACAAATGGAACACTAAGGCCATGGAGGAGCTGTCGCGTGTCGATACCATCCAGCCTGTCCGTGGAAATATCCTTGCCGCCGACGGCAGCATTCTTGCCACAAACATGAGGCTCTACACCTGCCGTATTGATTTCCGCACCTCGCGGTTCGACTCAATAGGCTATGTCACCAGAATAGACTCCATAGCCGACAGTCTTGCCTATCACTTCCCCATACGTTCGCGCGATGAATGGCACAAGCACCTTTCCAAGCCAATGTCCAAGCCCGACAGCCTTAGGCCAAGGGCTTTCCCGCTCATACGCAACATCAGCTACGAGGAGGCACAGTTTGTAAAGTCGCTTCCGTTCTTGAATGGCAAGAAGAAGCACACCGGCCTTTATGTGGAGTCCCGTCTGGCGCGCGTGCGTCCTTACGGCGACATGGCACGCCGCAGTATCGGAGCTGTGGGTCAGTCTGAAACATGCCGTAACTTCCATGGTATCTACGGTCTGGAGAAAGCTCTCGACACCCTTCTTTACGGCAAGCCCGGCATATCAAAGAAAGTTCCGCTTACCAAAGCTATTGTCAATTGGACTGATGTTCCGCCGCGCGACGGCTACAACGTACGCACCACTATCGACATCAAGATGCAGGATATCGTAGAGAACGAACTTAACCGCGTGCTCGAATATTGTGCGGCCGACTGGGGTGTGGCTGTGCTTATGGATGTGGCCACCGGCGACATCAAGGCTATATCCAATCTTGAGAAAAGCCCCAATCCCGACGAGGGTTATATCGAGAGCATGAACCGCGCCGTGCTCGGTTTCGAACCCGGTTCTGTGGTAAAGACTCTTTCCATGCTCATAGCCCTTGAGGACGGTATTGTTAATAATGTCAACGAGGTTATAGCCACCGGTAAGGGATATGCCTATTCGGGTGGTCCCACCATATCCGACTCCCACGGGGTGGGGTCGATGCCTGTGCGCGAGGTGATAGAACGCTCGTCCAACATCGGCATGACCAAGATTATAACACGGCGTTACGGAAGTAATCCGGGCGCATTCTATTCACGCCTTAAAAGTATCGGATTCTTCGAACCGATGGGAACCGGTATAGCCGGAGAGCTGATACCCCGCGTCGACTCACTGCCCAACGACAATGCCGGACGCATAGGCCTGTCCCGCCAGTGCTATGGTTATGCCACTGAGATTCCGCCACTTTACACATTGTCGGTCTACAACGCCATTGCCAACGGTGGTAAATATGTACGCCCACGTCTGGTGCGCGGACTTCAGGGTGCCGGAATAGATACCATTTTTGCTCCTACTTACATCCGGCCTGAGATTTGTTCCGAGGCCAATGCTGCCAAACTGCGCTCAATGCTCACCTCCGTGGTGTGGGGCGACCATGGCACGGCACGGCGTCTGCGCAGCGATAAAGTACGCGTGGCCGGAAAGACAGGCACGGCCTACATGATAGAGAAGGGCGTGTACAATCATGGCAAGAAGCGGTTGGCATTCTGCGGCTTTTTCCCGGCCGAGGCTCCGCAGTATTCTTGCATAGTGCTCACTTCCAATCCAAAACAGAATGCCATGGGTGCGGCATCTACAAGTGGTGCGGTGCTAAAGGGGATTGCTGAGAATCTATACTCACGCGGCATGCTTGGCAACAGCTCCGATTTCAAGGCGGGGGTCACCGCTGCCGCACACAAGCCTACCATGTATGCCGCCATGGACCCGAAGCGCAATGCCAAGGTACAGCAACGCCTGAAGCTGGGCGAGCGCAAGAGCGTGCTGCCTAATCCAAAACAGATACAGAATGGCGTGCCCGATGTCAAGGGCTATGGTCTGCGCGATGCGTTGGCCCTGCTTGAGAAGGCTGGCTACAATGTGCGGTTCAAAGGTTCAGGCTATGTTGCGGCACAGTCGCCGGCTGCCGGAACCACGTTGCGTCGTGGCGATAACGTCACCCTGATGCTTAAAGAATAACACTCCAAACACTATAGAGATATAACAATATGAAATCATTGTCAGATTTATTGTCCGCCATAATGGTGGAGGAAATAATAGGAAGCGAGGACCGCGAGATAACCTCGCTTGAGTGCGATTCGAGAAAAATAAAACTCGGCTCGCTCTTTGTGGCTGTGCGCGGTTACAACGTCGATGGCCATAAATTCATTCCACTGGTAACTCTGGCCGGAGCGGCGGCGATAGTCTGCGAGGAACTGCCCGAGCGTTTGGAGTCAAATGTTACATATATCCGTGTGGCCAACACATCGGTGGCGCTCGGATACCTTGCCTCGCAGTGGTGGGGCAATCCATCGCGCAAGCTGAAACTCGTGGGTGTGACGGGAACCAATGGCAAGACCACCACAGCCACACTGATCTACGAGATGGCACGGCTCATGGGCTACAAGGCCGGTCTGCTCTCTACTGTCTGCAATTATATTGATTCGGAAGCTGTACCTACCAACCAGACCACTCCCGATCCGCTTACGCTCAACGAACTTCTGCACCGCATGGTGGTGGCCGGTTGCTCCTATGCAGCAATGGAGGTGAGTTCTCATGCCGCACATCAGCATCGAATTGCGGGCCTGGAGTTTGCCGGTGGTGTGTTCAGCAATCTTACGCGCGACCACATGGACTATCACAAGACGGTCGATGCCTATCTCGCCGCTAAGAAATCGTTCTTCGACAATCTTCCCGCATCGGCGTTCGCGTTGACCAATCTTGACGATCGCAACGGTGAGGTGATGCTTCAGAACACCCGTGCACGGAAATATACCTATTCTCTGCGTCAGCATGCCGATTTTATGGGGCGTGTGGTGGAAAGCCGGCTCGACGGCACATTGATGTCGTTTAACGGACGCGAGGTAGAGGTGCTGTTCACCGGCCGCTTCAATGCTTACAATCTTACTGCCGTATATGGTGTGGCCACACTTCTTGGTTGGGATGCCGAACGCATACTTGTCGACATGAGCCGGCTGGTACCGGTGGCCGGACGTTTCCAGACTTTCCGCAGCCCTTTGGGTGTGACGGCAATCGTGGACTATGCTCATACTCCCGATGCTTTGGTCAATGTGCTTTCGGCCATACGCGATGTAGTTGGCGCCGGCGGCACTATAATTACCGTGGTTGGTGCGGGTGGTAACCGCGACAAGGGCAAGCGTCCCATAATGGCGCGTGAGGCTGCGGTGCGTAGCCAGCGTCTGGTGCTGACATCCGACAATCCACGCGATGAGAACCCGCTCGACATTCTTGCCGACATGGAAGCCGGACTTGATGAGCAGATGCGCGCCAACACACTCAGCATAGCCGACCGCCGCGAGGCAATTCGCACGGCCGTGGCGCTCGCAGCACCCGGCGATGTGGTGCTCGTGGCCGGCAAGGGACATGAGGATTATCAGGAAATAAAGGGCGTTAAGCACCATTTCGACGACCGTGAGGTGGTGGCTGAAGCCTTGAAGCAAAAATAAAACCAACGCTATTTTTACATCAGGAATATGCTTTACTATCTGTTCGATTATCTCGAGGGGTTGGGATTTCCGGGAGCGAGGCTGATGGACTACATCACTTTTCGTTCCGGTGCGGCTCTCATGCTGTCGCTATTCATAGCCTTAGTGTTCGGCCGCAAGATTATAGACAGGCTTCAGCTCATGCAGGTGGGCGAGATTGTACGCGATCTCGGTTTGCAGGGGCAGCTTGAGAAGAAGGGTACACCCACCATGGGGGGAGTGATAATAATTCTTTCCATCCTCGTGCCATGTCTGCTTGTGGGAAATCTCGGGAATGTCTACATGCAGCTTATGATTGTAGCTACATTGTGGCTCGGCACGCTCGGTTTCCTTGACGATTATCTGAAGATGAAACGTCACAACAAGGATGGTATGAAGGGCAGTTTCAAGATTGTCGGTCAGGTAGGGCTCGGGCTGATTGTCGGTCTGACCATGTGGCTCAATCCCAATGTGGTGATGAGGGAGAATGTGGAGGTGCCTGCGGCCGACAATACGGAAGTCACCGTTACCTATAAGGCCGAGAATGTGAAATCCACGCAGACCACCATACCTTTTGTCAAGAACAATAACTTCGATTATGACTATATCACCGCATGGATGGGCGAGCATGCCGCTACCGGCGGATGGATTGTGTTTGTGCTTGTAACCATCTTTGTTATCGCCGCCACATCCAACGGCGCCAATCTCACCGACGGTCTCGACGGTCTGTGCACGGGAACTTCGGCGATAATAGGTGTGGCGCTTGCAATAATGGCATATCTCGGCGGTCACATTGGTTATTCGTCATATCTTAATATAATGTATATACCCGACAGCTCCGAGCTGGTGGTGTTTATGGCGGCGTTCATAGGGGCATTGATCGGTTTCCTGTGGTACAACGCCTATCCGGCTCAGGTGTTTATGGGCGATACCGGTTCACTCACCATCGGTGGTATCATAGCCGTGTTTGCGATTCTCATACGCAAGGAGCTGCTCATCCCCATTCTGTGCGCCATATTCTTCATCGAGGACCTTTCGGTAATGCTTCAGGTGGCATATTTCAAGTACACCAAGAAGCGCTACGGAGCCGGACGGCGTATCTTCAAGATGACACCGCTGCACCATCATTTTCAGAAACCGGGCAACAGCGGCATCGACGCTCTGCTTCAGGCTCCGCTTCGGGCAGTTCCCGAGTCGAAGATTGTGACCCGGTTCTGGATTGTCGGTATTCTGCTGGCCGCAGTAACTTTTGTAACATTGAAAATACGGTAAAACATCATATTCAACAGATATATGGAAAAGAAACGTCTTGTGGTGCTCGGAGGTGGCGAAAGCGGCGTCGGGGCAGCTATACTCGGCAAGGACAAGGGCATGGATGTGTTCCTCAGCGATATGGGGACAATAGCTCCACGCTATCGTGAGATGCTTGAGGCTGAAGGTATAGAGTGGGAGGATGGCTCGCACTCGGCCCAACGCATACTTCAGGCCGACGAGGTGGTGAAGAGCCCCGGCATTCCCCCCACGGCACCTATCGTGAGACAGATTGTGGAGAAGGGTATCCCTGTTATTTCCGAGATAGAGTTTGCCGGACGTTACACCGATGCCAAGATGGTGTGCATAACCGGCAGCAACGGAAAGACCACCACCACCATGCTTACGTACCATATACTTAAAACGGCCGGTATAAATGTAGGTCTTGCCGGAAATGTGGGGAAAAGCATGGCTTTGCAGGTGGCGCGCGACCCTCACGATGTGTATGTGATAGAACTTTCGAGCTTTCAGCTTGAGAATATGTATGATTTCAAGGCCAATGTGGCGGTGATGTTGAATATAACGCCCGACCATCTTGACCGCTACGAATATAAGATGCAGAATTATATCAACGCAAAATTCCGTATACTCAACAATCTCACTCCTGAGGATGCGTTCGTGTTCTGGCAGGACGACCCTGTGATTCAGTCGCAGCTGGCTCAGGTAACCACCGAGGCCAGGATGTATCCTTTTGCCGAGCATGTGGAGCGCGACACTCACGCCTATGTCGACGATTCAGATGGTGAGCTTGTGTTGTCCACTTCGGCCACATCGTTGCGCATGCCGCGTGCCGAGTTGTCGCTCAACGGACTTCATAACCTTTACAATTCCATGGCCGCAGGTCTGTCGGCATGTCTGCTCGATATCAAGAAAGATGATATCCGGCGCGCCCTTAGCGATTTCGATGGTGTGGAGCACCGTCTGGAATATGTGGCCGATATTGACGGTGTGCGTTATATCAACGACTCTAAGGCAACCAACGTGAACTCATGCTGGTATGCGCTCGAAAGCATGCCCGAGGGGCAGAAACCCGGCATAGTGCTGATACTTGGTGGCAAAGACAAGGGCAACGACTATTCCGAGATAGAGCAGCTTGTGAGCCGGAAGGTTAAGACTATAGTGTGCATGGGCAAGGATAATACAAAACTTCTCGGGTTCTTCACCGGGAAAGTTCCTGAAATAGTCGACACGCATTCGCTTGAAGAGGCGGTGGAGGCATGCCGTAAGGCTGCGTCGCCCGGCGACACCGTGCTGCTTTCGCCATGCTGCGCGAGCTTCGACCTCTTTAACTCCTACGAGCAGCGCGGCACCCTGTTCAAGGAGGCTGTGATGGCTCTGAAAAATAAAGAAAACCGGTAAATATAGATACACCTGATTCACCATGGACGATTTATTCTCTTCTTCACCCGCTGTGGCCGAACCCGTAGATGATACAAGGGGCGCGGCTTTCATGCCTAAGGCCGATGAGCAGCAGCTTGCTCCGGTGGCCAAAGGCGACAAGCATATATGGGGCATATATCTGCTCTTATGCCTGATTTCGGTGATAGAGCTTTACAGCGCTTCGTCGCGCGAGGTGGCAGCCTCGGCTCTCGGCGTATATGGCCCGATAGTGCGCCATGCCGCCATGCTGCTTGCCGGGTTCGGCATAATCTGCTACCTGCAGCGCACGCACTATCGCAAACTGATTGTGTGGATTCCCATATTTGCGGTGGTGAGTGTGGTGATGATGGCTTATACAATGGGTTTCGGCGAGATTGTCAACGGTGCCCGCCGCAATTTCCGCCTGCTCGGTGTGTCGATATACCCCTCGGAGTTCCTTAAGATTTCATCGGCCTCGCTCGTGGCTCTCATCATGTCGCGTTGTCAGGTGAAAGGTGGTGGCGCCACCATGAAAGGGGTGCTGTGGTGTGCGGCAATTGTGCTTCTCTATTGCGGTATGCTTGCTCCGCAGGGGCTTACCAATACGTTGTTGCTCATAAGTATAAGTATATCGATGATGGTGATTGGCGGCACGAGCTTCAAGAAACTATGTGTGGTCGGTGCCGTCTATCTGGTCTGTTTTTCAGCCTATGTGGGATTTACATTGGTGCGCGATGCCGCAGCCCCGGAGACTACCGAGCAGACCACCACAGTGAAGAAGGAGAAAAAGGAATCGCGTGTGGATACATGGGTTGAGCGTCTGAAAAATTACGCCAGCGGTAAGTCCACACCAAAATATGAGGAACCGATAACGAGCGATAACCGTCAGGAGATGCTCGGATACATTGCGCAGGCAAACGGTGGGGTAATCGGTGTGTTTCCCGGTAATTCCCGCGAGACTTCGCGTCTGCCGCTTGCATTCACCGATTATATTTACTCCATAATAGTAGAGGAGATGGGACTTGTGGGCGGACTGTTCGTGCTGGTGCTCTATCTGTGGTTGCTGGCGAGGGCGAGTGCCATTGCGTCGCGTTGTTCGAGGGCCTTCCCGGCATTGCTTGTAATAGGAATGGCGCTCACCATAGTTATCCAGGCATTGTTCCATATCTGTATCGTGACCGGAGTTATGCCTGTGTCGGGTCAGCCGCTGCCGTTGATATCCAAGGGTGGAAGTTCCATACTGGTAACATCGATAGCTTTTGGCGTGATGTTGAGCGTGAGCCGTTTCGCTGTGCGCACCACGGCTAAGAAAAAGGATATAAAGAATGAGATAGAGATTCTTCCCGAGGAGATCAGGGCTGAGAATCCCACACAATTGTAACGATATATGCAAGATAAGGTAGAACGACCTCTTAGAGTTCTGATAAGCGGCGGTGGAACCGGTGGACATATATTCCCGGCCGTTTCCATTGCCAATGAGTTGCGTAGGCGCCTGCCCGGAACTGACATCCTGTTTGTCGGTGCCGAGGGGCGCATGGAGATGGAGCGTGTGCCTGCCGCCGGATATGATATCACCGGATTGCCTGTGGCCGGATTTGACCGCCGCCGGTTATGGCGTAATATCCCTGTGCTGGTGAAGCTGATGAGAAGCATGCGCAAAGCCCGTAAGGTGCTCGCTGATTTCCAACCCGACATAGCGGTGGGTGTTGGCGGATATGCCAGCGGCCCTATGCTCAAGGCTGCGCAGAAGAAAGGACTTCCCACGCTGATTCAGGAACAGAATTCATACGCCGGTGTCACAAACAAGCTTCTCGCCAAAGAGGCCGGAGCGATCTGTGTGGCCTACGATGGCATGGAGCGTTTCTTCCCCGCTGAGAAGATTATAAAGACCGGAAATCCGGTGAGGGCGGATATTTTCAATTGCACACTCTCTCCCGACGAGGCCAAGCGGAAACTCGGTATGAATGCCGGAAAGCCGTTGGTGCTTGTGGTGGGCGGAAGTCTTGGCGCCCGTACGGTAAATGAAAGCATAGCCGCTGCGATGGATGCCATAACAGGTGCCGGCGCGCAGATTCTGTGGCAGACCGGCAAGATATATGCCGATGAGTGTGAGGCTGTGGCCAAGGGCCGGAGCGATGTAAAGGCCACTGCTTTTATATCTGACATGGCCACTGCTTATCGCGCTGCCGATATTGTGGTATCGCGCGCGGGTGCGGGAACCATTTCCGAACTGCAGCTGTTAGGACTTCCGGCTGTGTTGGTGCCGTCGCCAAATGTGGCTGAGGACCATCAGCGTAAGAATGCGCAGGCGCTTGTAGATGCCGGTGCGGCGGTGATGGTGCTTGATGCCGATGCACGCGGAACACTCGGCGGCGTGGTGGTCGGATTGCTTGCAGATACGGAGCGCTGCGCCACGTTGGCCCGCAACATACGGACCATGGCGCTTGAAGGCAGCGCCTCCAGAATCGTTGATGAGATATACCGGCTTGTTGACTTGAAAAATAATTGACAGATGGCAGATAAACAGAATATATATTTCGTCGGGGCCGGAGGTATAGGCATGGCGGCTCTCGAACGTTATTTCCTTACCAAAGGTAAGAAGGTGGCAGGCTACGACCGTACGCCCACCGACCTCACCCGCGCCCTTGAGGCCGAAGGTGTGGAGATAAGTTACGATGACAGTGTAGGGAGTATACCTGAAGCGTTCCGCAATCCGGCCGACACTCTTGTGGTGTACACTCCGGCGGTGCCCGACACGCATCCCGGACTTAAATATTTCCGCGACAATGGTTTTGAGGTGGTGAAGCGTGCCGCCGTGCTCGGTCTTGTCACCCGCAGCAGCCGTGCGTTATGCTTCGCCGGCACTCATGGCAAGACCACCACTTCGTCAATGGCAGCGCACGTGCTTCATAATTCGGATGCCCGCTGCAATGCTTTTCTCGGAGGTGTGCTCCGCAATTACAACACAAATTTTCTTCTCGACACGCAGTCTGACTTCAGTGTGATCGAGGCTGACGAATACGACCGTTCGTTCCATCACCTGCGCCCCACTGTGGCGGTGGTCACATCGACCGATGCCGACCATCTCGACATCTATGGCACGGAAGAGGCTTATCTGGAGAGCTTCGCGCATTTCACTGAACTGATTGTTCCGGGAGGGACGCTGATAAAGCACACCGGACTCAAAATGCGTGAGCGTGTGGCCGATGGAGTGAAGGTATATACTTATTCACGCGATGAGGGCGATTTCCATGCCACAAATATACGCCGTGGCGATGGTTCGATAGTCTATGACCTTATCACGCCATCGGGCGTGGTGGCTGATATCGAACTCGGTGTGCCGGTGGAAATAAACATCGAGAATTCTATTGCCGCACTTGCAGCAGTGTGGGCAGCCGGTGTGCTTGATGCCGATGCAGCCCGCGAGGCCATGGCCTCGTTCATGGGGCCGAAGCGCAGGTTCGAGTTCTGGTATAAGAAGGAGGGCCGCGCCATAATTGACGACTATGCCCATCATCCCGATGAATTGCGCAGTTCGATACGTTCGGTCAAGGCGCTTTTCCCAGGCCGCAAGCTCACGGTGGCTTTCCAACCGCATCTCTACAGCCGCACGCGCGATTTCGCCGGTGATTTCGCCTCGGCTCTATCGGAGGCCGATTCAGTGGTGCTCCTTGATATCTATCCTGCAAGAGAACTGCCGATACCGGGTGTAACATCAGAAATAATATTCGACGGAATAACATCTCCGTCCAAAACCATGGTGCGGAAGGAAGAATTGGTGGATACGATAAAAAACACTAACTTTGAGATTCTGCTCACGGCCGGTGCCGGAGATATATGCAATTATCTTCCGGAGATATTGGCAAACGTGACGTCTATGGAATGAAGAAAAACGGTCAGGCATACAGGACATGGGGTCTGGGCATACTCTCGTGTGTGCTCATAGCCTATCTTGTGTTTGCCGCGCTGTTCACCTCGCAGGCATCCTCGTCGAGGATGTGCACCGGAGTGCGCATAGCCGTGCACGATACCGCGAGACTCAAGTTTGTCACCGCTGCCGAACTCGCCATGGAGCTCGGCGATTTACCGTCGACAGCCCACACACGCAGGTTGTGTACCATAAATCTTGACAGCATAGAGCGTCTGCTTTCGGGTATAGACAAGATAGAATCGGTATCGGTCAACACCCTTACCGACGGCCGTGTGCTGATAGATGTGTGGCCCATGCAGCCTGTGGCGAGGATATTCGATGATTTCGACGGGACATCCTACTATATAAACCGTTCGGGCAAACGCATACTGGCCGATGCCCGCTATCATCTCAATGTGCCTGTGGTGCACGGATGCTTCAAGGATTCATCGTTCACACCCCGCGATATACTTCCGCTGGTCGATTACATATCGTCGGACTCGTCATGGTGCGATGCCGTGTCGATGATCAAAGTGGATTCGCCCCGCGATGTGATACTCGTGCCTGTGATACGCGGCCATGTGATCAATCTCGGAAGTCCCGACAATCTCCATGATAAATTGCGCCGCATCCAGGCAATGTACACCAAGGTGCTCAGCGTGAAGGGGTGGGAATTCTACGATACACTTTCGGTGAAATGGCGCGGGCAGGTGGTGGCCACCCGCCGCGACAAGAGTCTTCCGCCTCCGCTTTACGATGATGTGGAGGATGAGGAAGAGGTGTCTATAAGCACCATGATGGCCGGACAGAATGTGGCGCCGGGGCAGACACTGCCGGGAGTGGCCGCGCACGACGATAAGCCGATACCGGGAAAATTCGCGCCTGAAAAGCCGAAAGCTCCCGCACCCGATTCATTGAACAAACAAAAAAATCCCAAACATACATGATGGAAGAAAAGAATATCATAGCCATAGAAATTGGCAGTTCCAAGGTGAAAGGAGCCATAGGTTCATTCAACTCCGGAGGTATACTCACAGTGCAGGCTGTGGAGGAGGAACCTCTTCTCGACTGGGTGCGCTACGGCGCGGTGAGCAATGTGGAGGAGGTGGCCACGCTTGTGGCACGTGTTGTCCGCAAAATCGAGAACCGCGTGTCGCCCCGAAAGGTAACCACCGTGTATGTGGGCATAGGGGGGCGTTCGTTCTGCACGGTGCCCCGCGATGTCGAGCGTCAGCTTCCCGATGAGATGGAAATCACCGACGATATTCTTACCCGCCTTGAACAGGATGTGCGTGTGTCGCCTTATCCCGACCGCGAGATGCTCGCCGTGGTGCCGCGTGAGTATGTCATAGACAATTCGCGTGTGGTGCGTCCCAAGGGGACTGTCGGCCGCAAGATACGCATGTCGGCCAATCTGGTCACCTGCCGTCCGCAGACCAAGCGTAATCTGGAACGCCTGTTCACCGAGAAACTCAAACTTCAGGTGGGGGGCTATCAGGTGCGTCAGCTGGCCTTGGGCGACCTGATTCTTACTTCCGATGAATGTCGTCTGGGATGTATGCTGGTGGACTTCGGAGCGGAGACCACCACAGTGTCCATATATAAGCATGGACGCCTGCAGTATATGGCCACGCTGCCGCTCGGCTCGCGCAACATAACACGCGACATCACCAAACTGAATTTCCTCGAGGAGAAGGCCGAGGAGCTGAAATGCAACATGGGTAACGCATCGGGCACCCAGTCGCAGTATCCTTCGCTTGGAAGCATAGACTATACGGCTGTAAACAATTATGTGAGCCACCGCGCCTCAGAGATAATAGCCAACATCAAGGAGCAGATAAAATTGGCCGGATTCACCACCGCCGAGCTTCCCGCAGGAATCGTGATAGTGGGTCGCGGAGCGCGCCTGGCCGGATTCAATGAGCGTCTGGCCGCTGTAACCGCACTTCCGGTACGGTCGGGCAACATCACCATGCCTGAGATCCGCTTCTCGTCGAGTGTAATCTCGTCGGCCGATGCCAGCGATGTGATTTCGGTGCTGTATAAGGCTGCACTCGACGGTGCTGCCGAGTGTCTGACAGCTCCTGCCGTAGCAATGGATGCAGAAACCGAACCGGAGCCGGAATCTGAACCGGAGACCAAGACCGAGGATATAGAGATGCCGACGGAGCCTGACCCGCGTCCACGGAAAAAGTGGTTTGACAAACTGAAGGATGCCATAACCAATGCTATGGACGATTCAGACGGCGACGAAGATGAGTCGGACTTCAAGGACGATGAGTGACATACATTCCCATACACAACACACACAGACAACAATAGGATAAAATGAACGAATTAGATATGGACGCAACGCTGAATATGGACGATTTGGCCAACCGTATAAATGATAAGAACACTCCCCGCGAGGTCAACGATATAATGGTGGTGGGCGTAGGCGGTGGTGGCGGCAATGCCGTGAACCACATGTTCCGCCAGGGTGTAGAGAAGGTTACATTCGTGGTGTGCAACACTGATGCCGCCGCTGTCAATGCATCGCCTGTGCCGAACAAGGTGATAATAGGCGACGGACGCGGAGCGGGCAACGATCCGCAGAAGGCCAAGAAGTTTGCCGAGGAGGATATCGAGAGAATCGAGGCTATATTCGACGACCAGACACGTATGGTGTTCATCACCGCCGGCATGGGTGGCGGTACCGGTACAGGTGCGGCTCCTGTGGTGGCCCGGGTGGCTCGTGAACGCGGGCTTCTCACTATCGGTATAGTGACCATTCCGTTTATATTCGAAGGTAAGAGAAAGATATTGAAGGCTCTTGACGGTGCCGACGAGATGTCGAAGTATGTGGATGCGTTGCTTATAATAAACAATGAGCGCCTTGCTGAGATATACGCCGACCTTGACTTTTTCAATGCGTTCGGCAAGGCCGACGATACGCTGTCGACAGCCGCCCGCTCAATATCGGAGATAATAACGAGCGACGGATATATAAACCTTGACTTCGAGGATGTGGACACCACGCTCCGCAACGGTGGAACCGCTATAATTTCCACCGGCTACGGCGAGGGTGAACACAGGATAACAAAGGCTCTCGAGGATGCCCTCAACTCACCGCTTCTCAAGAACCGCGACATTCTCGGCTCGAAGAAGCTGCTGATGAATCTGTATATGGCCAATCAGGAGGGCATGGCAGCCCCGATGACCATGAGCGAGATGTCGGAACTGAAGAACTTCATGTCGACCATCGATCCCGAGGTGGATGTGATATGGGGTGCCGCAGTGGACAATTCGCTTGGTGAAAAGGTGAAAATCACAATTCTCGCCGCGGGGTTCGATGTGACCATCCGCGATGAGGAGGCTGAACTCCAGGCCGGTAACACAACTCGATTTCCCGGGCCGAAACCGACGGAACAGCCAGTGGCGCCTGAGACGGCAAAGACACCCACAAAGCGTCTGGAGGAGGAATATGGCGGTGCCATAGGAGAGATGGGCACCAACTATATAATATTGAAGCCGGAGCAGATGGATGATGACACTGTGATGGAGGTTCTTGAGAAATCGCCTGCCTACAACCGCGACCGCAGGGTGGTTGAGGACTTGAAAAAGGGTATGGCAGCCACGACGCGTCCGGCAGCTCAAGGGGGCTCAGCGCCCCATGGCAATCAGATTGTGTTCTGATAGATATAAAGGAATATAAATAGAAAAGTCCGGTCAAAAGCCGGACTTTTCTATTTATATAGTGATTGTGACTGTCAATCGTGGTTGATGGGCACCTTGCGGTGAATTGAGTGGTCGAGCGAAATCAGGGTTTCTGTACCTGACACACCATGTATGGTCTGAATTTTGTTGTTGAGCAGCTCCATGAGGTGTTCATTATCGCGTGCGAACAGCTTTATGAGCATTGTATATGGGCCTGTGGTGAAGTGGCATTCCACCACTTCGGGGATTTTCTCGAGTTCGGGCACCACATCGCGATACATGGCACCACGCTCAAGGTTCACACCGATGAAGGTGCATGTGCGGTAGCCCAACGCCTTGGGGTTGACATTGTAGCTTGAGCCGGTTATCACATCAAGATCCATCATTCGCTGCAGGCGCTGGTGTATGGCAGCACGCGATACTCCGCACTCGTTGGCAACGTCTTTTGAGGCTATTCTGGCATTGTTCATCACTATTTCCAGAATCTTACGGTCGAGATTGTCTATTTTTCCCATGCAGGCGTCAGTCTATAGTTACTTTTACGATGCAAATATAGCGAAATAAACAGTATGGATGCAAAAAACAGACGTTAAATCTGACATTTTGCATCCATAAGAGCTATTATTTCGACATTTTGTAATGTTGCGGTTGACGGAAGTGTAGTTTATCGGGCTATAACCTTAACCGGCCGGCGGTGTTGTGTGGTGTTAATGAGATATGCGCCCACCGGCAGTGAAATCTCCGTGAGGTCGGTAACTTCGGGCATTGACATGACAGGGCGTCCGGTGATGTCGTAGACCATCAGATTGGTGTGCGGGGAGCTGCAACGGATACGTATGAGGCCTCCGGGATGAGACTCGACAATGAATGGCTCGTCGGCCAGAATATTGTCGATGGCGGCAGTGGGGCGCACGGTGATATAATTGGACATGGGGGAACGGACTTCAAGGCGCACGCTCTGCACGGCGTAGGTGTCGTAATCGCCGAGGTCGAGGCCGTCAATGTCGAGCGAATCGGTCTCGGCCGGGTATTCGGTAGTGGTGACCACACCATCCTTATACCGCTTTACGGTGACCATATAGTAGTCCACAACCTCGTCAGCAGCGGGGGCTTCCCACCGTGCGGTGTAGGAGGAGGATGTGACGTTGGCGGGTTCGATGGCAGTCAGCTTGGTGAGTGTCGGCTCGGGGAGACATTCGCCTTTGAGGTATACCTTGTAAGTTAATCCGTCAGGCATACCGCCATCAGAAATCATAACTTGTGAAGAGTGTGTGCCTGTGGATGTAGGAGTATATTTTATAGGAATATATGTGCCTCCGGCGTTGTTGGCGAGGGAGCCGGAAACAGTGGCTCTCTGTGGCTTTGAGGGATTGGATGGGAATGAGAATAGCGATGGATTCATTCCTCCTGTAATGGCGAGCTCAAACTGTCCGCTGCAATTCTCACCGCGAAATATCAGGTTGGCGGTAACGGAGTGCCCTAATGCAACCTGTCCGAAATCGAGATACATGCCATGGACGGGAGTTATGAGTGTCGCTTCACCTGGAGTGACGGTGCCTGAGGGGTGATAAGCCTGACCTTTTTTGTTACCCCAGATGTATTCGGCGAGTTCGGGATCGTCGATGAAGGGGTTGCGGTTGTTCTGAACCTGATAGACAGCTTCGTTGCGGTTTATTTCCTTCTGGCTCACGGGGTCGGCACGGTGCCATTTCAGCAACAGGTCGATGGTCCACTGCTGAAGCGATGGGTAAACGCCATTCATCACCTGCCATGTGTTGGTCCAGTTCATGTTCTGATAGCATGTTACCATATAGAAATATGTGCGCGCGAAGTCGCCCTTGTATTCAGTGGCCGGTTCAAACACGTAAGGCGCACCGCCGCTGTTTATGCCGGTTCCTACACGGGTTATGCCGTTATTGAATGTAGGGGTGGCTCCAGGTGCAATCTCGCCGAGGGGATAGTTGCTCTTGGCCTGATTGGCTTTTGCCTCGGCAGGATAGAGATGGTTGAGATCGACGTAGGCGGGTATGCTGGTAGAACCGCCCCACCAGCTTTTGGGCAGGGAGTGCTCGCGGTTCATGTAGGTGCCGAACTGGATTGTGGTGAGCACATCCATGTCGGAATACATATCCCACCAATAGTTGGTGCCGGGACGGACATCTGTGGCGGGGGCGCCACGGCGTCCGGCGAAATATTCGGGCAGGGAGTTATAGCTCGATACCTGTGTGTGAGGATTGATAATCTGATAGAGAGCCGTTTTCAGCGCGCTACCTGATTTGCCTGTCAGCGATGTATAATAACCGGCAGGAGCTTCGGCCCCAGCGCTGAAAGGCTGTAGCGAGATTATGGCAATGACGATGTGTAGAAGTCTTTTCATAAGGGTGTGTAGTTAAACAGGCTACAAACATAATAAAAATTAAGCAAAAAAAGTTTTGATAAACATTTATTAAATGATGTAGGGGCGCCACGGATACATACTTTGTAGTGATTTTGGTAATTTTGCAGAATAAAGAGCAAGCATTATGATAAAGAATCTGCTTTTCGACCTTGGTGGCGTGATAATGAACATACGCCGGGAAGATTGCGTGTCGGCGTTCAAGGCCATAGGGATGGCCGATGCCGACAAGTATCTTGGTGAATACAGCCAGGCTGGTCCGTTCAAGGGCATAGAGGATGGTTCGTACACCATAGACCGCTTTCACGAAGAGATACGTAAACTGATACCGCAGGAGGTGAGCGATGAGGCGATAGACACGGCTTTCGGCAAATTCCTTACCGGAATACCGGTTGAGCGCCTGAGGGAACTTGAGAAACTGCACCGGCGGTTCGGCATATACATGTTGAGCAATACCAATCCGATAATGTGGGCCGACGGCATAGACCGTAATTTCCGCAAGGATGGCCATGATGTGGATTATTATTTCGACGGTATAGTGAAAAGCTATGAGGCCGGCGCCATGAAGCCTGATCCCGCGATATTCCGCACGGTGATAGAGAGGCTTGGCATAAAGCCTGATGAGACTGTGTTTTTCGACGACTCGGAGAAGAATCTTGAGGCTGCGCGCGAGTTCGGATTCCATTCAATACTTGTAAAGCCCGGCGATGAATTCATGCAGTTGCTCGGGTCTTATCCCGGAGTGGAGCTTACGGAGGAGAAGTGAACCGGAGGATATGAGTGGTGTAGCGGAGAAGGGGCGTATAGCTGCGATAGGCATGTTTGACGGTGTGCATACCGGGCACCGGGCCATGCTTGAGGCACTGTCGGACGAAGCAGCAAGGCGGGGGCTGGTGTCGATGGCTGTGACTTTCAGTTCGCATCCGCTCGATGTGATTGCTCCATCGCGCGCTCCAAGGCTGTTGATGCCCATGGAAGAACGCGTGGAAAGTCTGCGCCGTATGGTGGATGAGGTGGCTGTTCTTGATTTCGACGCACACCTGCGCTCCATGACCGCCTGTGAGTTCATGGCTTATCTCCGCGACCGCTACAACGTGAGTGTTATATACATGGGTTACAACCATCGGTTCGGTAGTGACGGGCTTGATTCTATCGACGACTATGCCGCGGTGGCTGCCCGACTTGGAATGGAGGTGGAGCGTGGCGATGAGGCTATGGCAGGGGAGTGCAAGGTGAGTTCGTCGCGCATAAGAAAATTGCTTGAGGCGGGAGATGTGCCGGGGGCATCGCTTCTTCTCGGCTATGACTATGGGCTTGCCGGCACTGTGGTGCATGGGAAGAGCCTGGGGCGTACCATAGGATTCCCTACGGCCAATGTCAGTGCGGATGAGGAGCGCCAGATAGTACCGGCTCCCGGAGTGTATGCTTGCCGGGCTGTGATGCCGGACGGCCTGACTTACATGGCTATGGTGAACATAGGCCGCCGACCGACGGTGGAAGCGGCGGGCGATGTGACCATAGAGGCTCATCTGCTTGATTTTGACCGGGATATTTACGGACAACGGCTGCGGATAGAGTTTGTGAGGCGTATGCGTGACGAGATGCGTTTCGGGTCGCTTGAAGAGTTGCGGGAACAGCTGCAGAGGGATGTGGACACGACACGGAGCGTCCTGCGGGACAGCTTCTAACGTGGCTTTTCTTTGAAAAAATGTGATTCGGCCTTAGGGATACCATAGACATCCTTGCTTATTCGCCGGCGGAAGTCGTTCAGAAGTTCGTGTCGTGAACTGTGGAACCGTCTGTGGGCAAGGCATTCAGACCTGAAATGCAGAAAGCATTTGCCTATGCCGGTGCTGTGGGCGGCGGTAGACGCATGCATGGCAACGGTGTGAGCCGTATCCTCGGCTTGCGAGAACAGCTCCTGTTCGTGTTCTATCTGTTCAACTGTCTGTGAGTCACTGCTCTTTTGCGACGAGGCTTTTGCGTCAATTTCCATAATCACTATCTGCATCACGGAATTGACTGTGTCGTTAGCTGACGGTGTGTAGGTGCGGTGGATGCCGTAGCGGGCTATGGCAAGCATAAGTTCGGCCTGAATGGCAGGGTCGGAAATTGATTCAACGGCTTTGAGCCATGTCTCTTTGAATCGGAATGATTTCATCGGCGGGTCGATATTGTGGTTTATAGCCACAAAGATAAGAGGATGCCGAGCCGATGATGTGTGAATTTACATTTCCGTGAGGTAGAGAGTCGAAAAGAAGTGCCACAGGGCTACCGAAGTGGATACGCTGACGTTGAGGGAATGTTTGGTTCCGAACTGAGGAATCTCAATACATGTGTGGGCGGCGTTGACCACCTGCGGGTCTACGCCATGCACTTCGTGGCCTGCCACAATGGCGTATTTTCTGTGAGAATCGGGGCGGAATTGCTGCAGAGCGACACTTTCCTTGACCTGTTCGAGCACGCAGATGGTGTAGCCTTCCTCTTTAAGCCGGTCTATGCAGGAGAGTGTGTCGGGGAAGTATTCCCACTTCACGGACAGCTCAGCACCAAGAGCCGTCTTGTGAATTTCGGGCGATGGCGGAGTTGCCGTAATGCCGCACAGCATCACGCGCTCCACAAGAAAGGCGTCGGAGGTGCGGAAAATGGAGCCAATGTTGTTGAGAGAGCGGACATTGTCGAGCACCACCACCAAAGGCAATTTAGGACGGGCGCGATACTGGTCAACAGTGTCGCGCCCGAGGTCCCATATAGTCTTTTTCTCCACGGCGTGGTCAATCAATGATGTCGAAACCGGTGTATTTGCGCAGACATTCGGGCACTGTGATGCCCTGAGGTGTCTGGTTGTTCTCAAGCAGCGCCGCCATTATGCGTGGCAGTGCAAGAGCCGAGCCATTGAGTGTGTGGCATAGACGTGTTTTCTTGTCGGCTGCACGGTAACGGCATTTCAGACGGTTGGCCTGATATGTCTCGAAGTTGGATACTGACGACACTTCAAGCCAGCGTTTCTGGGCTGCGGAGTAAACTTCAAAATCAAATGTGATGGCTGAAGTGAAGCTCATGTCGCCACCGCACAGACGGAGTATGTGCCACGGGAGTCCGAGCTTTTCAAGAAGACCCTGAACGTGATCCTTCATCTCTTCGAGAGCTGCGTAGGAATTCTCGGGTTTCTCGATGCGTACAATCTCCACCTTGTCAAACTGGTGCAGGCGGTTGAGACCACGCACATCCTTGCCGTAGCTTCCGGCTTCGCGGCGGAAACATGCCGAGTAGGCGCAGTTTTTCTTGGGAAGTGAGTCCTCGGAAAGAATCACATCGCGGTATATGTTTGTTACCGGAACTTCGGCGGTGGGGATGAGATAGAGGTTGTCTTCGTTGACATAGTACATCTGTCCCTCTTTGTCGGGGAGCTGTCCGGTGCCGTAGCCAGATGCCTCGTTGACCACGTAGGGGGGCTGAATCTCAAGATAGCCCGCTTTGCCGGCCTCGTCGAGGAAGAACTGGATGAGTGCGCGCTGCAGGCGTGCTCCCTTGCCGATATAGACCGGGAATCCGGCTCCTGTAATCTTTACGCCGAGGTCGAAGTCGATAAGATTGTATTTCTTGGCGAGGTCCCAGTGGGGGAGTGCGTCGGCGGGCAGTTCGGGCATCGGGCCACCGGTTTTTTCCACAACGTTGTCGTCGGCGGTTCGTCCTTCCGGCACCATCCGGCATGGGATGTTGGGGATGGTGAGCAGGATGTCGCGTATGGCAGTTTCTGCCTGAGCGAGCTCGTCGGCGATGGCTTTCTGTGATTCCTTGAGGGTGGCCACGGTTGCTTTGGCTTCCTCGGCCTCCTCTTTCCGTCCGTCTTTCATCAGTGAGCCAATCTTGGCGGCATACTGCTTGAGCTCGGCAGCTTTGTTGTCGTTGTTGAGCTGAAGCTCGCGGCGGCGTTCGTCGAGTGCGAGCACGCGGTTTATGGGTTCGTTGGCGTCGAAGCCTTTAACAGCCAGACGCTCGATGATGTACTGGGGATTTTCCTTTATCTGTTGAAGTGTAAGCATGTCGGTATGAGTTTTTAGCCGGTAGCGGATATGGTGCCGGTGTGTTGGTGTTTAAGCAAGAAGTTCGCGAACTTTGGCCGATATTACCTTTCCGTCGGCGCGTCCGGCGAGAGCTTTTGAAGCAACGCCCATCACTTTTCCCATCTCTTTCTGGGATGTGGCGCCGGTCTGCTCGATTATTTTCCGGAGTTCGGCTGTGAGTTCCTCGTCGGAGAGCTGCTTGGGAAGGTATTCCTCGATTACGGCCGCTTCGGCCAGTTCGTTTTCGGCCAGCTCGGGACGGTTCTGTTCGGAATATATCACAGCTGTCTCGCGGCGCTGTTTTGCCATTTTTGCCAATATCTTGGTGGCCACATCGTCGGGCAATGTTCCGTCGCCACCTTTCGCTGTCTTGGCTTCGAGAAATTCTTTCTTAATTCCGCGGAGAGTTTCCAGACGTACTTTTTCTTTAGCCAGCATGGCCGACTTTATGTCAGCGCTGATTTTGTCGAATAAATCCATTTTCCGATACGTTTATTTATGCCGCAAAGGTACTAAAAGTTTGCGGCATAACGTAAACTTTTTGAAAAATCAGATGGCCTTTTCGTAGGTGATTATGACCCATTCACCTTCTACTTTCCAATCGGAGTAGGTGAAGTTGTCGGGTACATCCTCTTCCTCAAACCATGCTTTCACAACAAAAAATCCGTCTTTGCCGGGATTGTAAAGCGTGTAGAACCACTCGAGGTTGGTGTTGTGGGATATGTCGATTCCCTGAAGCAGATTCTGGTAGCAGAAGAGCCATGTTAGGGCCGTGTTGTGGCTGAGGTCAATGTCGGTCAGCTTGTTGGTGTAGCAGTAAAGCTGGTCGAGCTTGGGTGCGTTGGAAAGGTCGAGCGATTCCAAAGCGTTGGAGCTGCAATTGAGATATGTGATTTCGGAGCTGGATGTTATGTCGAGGGTGGTGAGATTGTTGGCGCTGCAGTCGAGGGAGTCCATCAAGGAGCATCCGGAGATGTTGAGCGATGTGAGGTCGTTGTAGCTGCAGTTGACCGAAACCAGCTCCTGATTGTGGCTGAGGTCGAGCTCGGTGATGTGGTGGTTGTTGCATTTGAGCACCTTCAGACCGGTGAAATATTCTATGCCGCGCAGTGATGTCAGTCGCTCCTCGTGAGCGTCAGGTGCCGGGATTTTAAGTTCGGTTATGTTTTTGATGTCGGTAGGGGTAGCTGTGGTCTCGTCGGAGATGTATCCCAACTGCTGGAGCATTGTTCCGAACTCAGGGTCGAGCCACTCGTCGCCCACGGGTTCGGGTTCAGGACCATCGTTGGAATTGCAGGAGCACAGGGAAAACAGGGCGGCAACGACAGTTGCTGCAAAAAGATACTTTTTCATGTGGGGAAATGTTATAATGATTCAAGGATGTGATTAATCTTCAAGGAAGTAGGTCAGGGTGGTGACTACGCGCACTTCTTTTATATAAGGTGTGTAGGAGTCGCGGTCCTCGACGGAGAATTGTCCCTGGCGGGCCGACTTGATTTTGCCAATCTTACTGTCGGAGTCGTCGGCGAATTTTTTTGCCGCCTCACGTGCATTTTTTGTGGCTTCGGCTATCATCTCGGGTTTGATGGAGTTGAGCTCGGTGTAGTCGTAGGTCACCTGATTGCTGTAGTCGTTGGATATGATGGCTATTCCGCGGCTCAGCAGTTCGCCCTGACGGTTGATGAGCGCGTGGACTTTGTCGACCTGCCGCGAGCTTACGGTGACCACCGATGTCACGCTGTACTTGAACGGTATGGGCTGATTGTTGTAGCGGTCGGTGGAAAGGTCGGTCATTGATGGGGCGCTGACGGAGATTTCGTTCTCGGGTATGCCGTTGTCCTTTAGAAATGCCATGATGGCGCTGTTGGTGGCTGAAACCTGATTGTAGACGGCCGGAAGGTCGTTGCCCACCTGCTTGAACACGATGGGCCATGTGACCTGAGTGGCATTGACCTGACGTGTGGCCAGACCACGCACTTCGACCGTGCGCTGGCTGTCGTTGAAAGATTTGAGGCCGCTTCGCACGCATAGCCCGAGAGCTAAGATGCCGACGGCGAGAATAGAGGCTGAAATAATAGACGATGGTTTCATGGGGAAATTATGTATATTATTTGTGTATCTGTAGTTTTTTTATTTGAATTGGCTGAAGTAGAGAATCACTTCGTCGGGCACTCCTTCAATTGTGGCTTTCACGGCCTGAAGTTCGCCCACTGTAGCCCGGCTTCTGATAGCTGTGGGCTGGATGTATTTCGACAGGAATTCGTCCATGTCGGAGGGGCGTATCACCATGTATGGGCTGCTGTCGGTTACGCCCTGGCCCGAAGCGAAGATTATGTCGCATATCTGCAGCAGGCGGTTCTGCAGCTTGGATGCCTGGGCGTTGGCTGTGGGGTCGGTCATGGACGCCGCGCATGCGTAGGCCTTGAACAGCAGTGCGAGGTTGGTGGGGTCGGTGTCAAGCGCTTTTGTGGCGAGGGAATATGCTTTGGCATAGTCGCCGGCATTGTAGGCATTCATCACGGCGGGGTAGGTGGCCGATGCGTTGAATCCCGGTTGCGAGGCACTTCCGTAGTAGACCACGGTGATTTCACCGGGAGTCAGGGTCTCGCCGGCGTTGAAGCGTGAGAGGAGGGTGGCGTAGGATCCTGCGCCTTCGGCTACAGTCTGCCGGAGGTCGGCGCCGTGGATTGTTGCGGCTGCGATGGCGCATACGGCGCAAGCGATGTATTTGAGTAGATTCATGTTTTTTGGGGGTTGAGGGTTTGTTCTGGGTTAATATTCGTTGTTGATACGTAGCATCTCGTCTATCAGCTTCCGGTCGTTGCTGAGCCGGGGCACTTTTCGCTGGCCTCCGAGCTTTCCTGTCGAGGCGAGCCATCTGTCGAACAGTCCCTGCCGGGCGGTGGTCACGGTCAGGGGGTCGAGGAATATATTACCCTGCCGCTTGGCCTGATAGTCGCTGTTCTCGTCCATCAGCCGGCGGTCGAGCGTCGCTGCGAATGCGTCGGTGTCGGCCGGCGGTACGGCGAATTCGATAAGCCACTGGTGATGGCCGCGCTCACCCTTTGAGGTGTAGACCGGCGCAGCGGTGTAATTCAGTGCTTTGCATCCGCATTCGCGGCATGCTTTAGCCAGGGCGGCGTCGGTGTTGTGTACCATCACCTCTTCTCCAAACGCATTGATGAAGTGCTTGGTTCGGCCCGCAATGACTATGCGCAGCGGGTCGGTGGACACGATCTTTACAGTGTCGCCGAGCGGATAGCGCCAAAGACCGTTGCAGGAGGTGAGCACGAGGGCGTAAATCTTGCCCTGCTCCACCTCCCATGCCGGTATGGGCTTCGCGTTGGCTCGTGCGGCAGGGATGAATTCGAAGAAGGCACCTCCGTCGAGCAGTATGCGCATGGCTCCGGACTCCAGGGTGTCCTGAACGGCAAAGAACCCTTCGGAGGCATTGTATGTCTCGATATAGTGCATGCGCGAGTGGTCGATGATGCCGTCGTATAGGCCACGGTAGGGGGCCATGGATATCCCACCGTGGAAAAACACTTCGAGGTTGGGCCACACATCGTGGATGTGTTCGGCTCCGCTGAGTCTGAGAATCTCGCTCAATACGGTGTAGAACCACGATGGAACTCCCGATATGTTAGTGATGTCGCTGTTCATGGCTGCACGAGCTATCGCCGGGAGCTTTTTGTTCCAGTCGGCCATCAGGGCGATTTTCTTGGATGGAGTGCGCCACAGGTTGGCGATGGGGTTGATGTTCATTATCAGGTTGGCCGACAGGTCGCCCACTTTGGCTTTTGAGCCGGAGGGGAGGTTGAGCTCGTTGGCGAAGCTGCCACCGAGTATCAGTCCCTTTCCTGAGAAAATCCGCGATGAGGGGTTGAGATTCAGGTAATGGGCCACCACATCGGCGCTGCCACGGTAGTGGTTGAGCCGGAACGAGTCGGCGGTAATGGGGATGTATTTGCTTTTCCCGTCGGAGGTGCCCGACGACTGGGCGAAATTGCGTGTCACACCGGGCCATAGCACATCGCTTTCGCCGGCTATCATGCGCATCACGGTGGGCCGCAGCTCATCGTAGGGTGTCACCGGGACTGATTCGGCATAGTCTTCGTAGCTTTTTATCGAGCCGAATCTGTGCTGCCGACCCCATTTCGTGTGCTGTCCCTTCTCAAGGAGTCGGCGCAACACATCGCGCTGCACTTGCTCAGTGTGTCCAATCAGGGCCTGCAGAGCGTCTATGCGCCGGCGGAAATATGGTCGGATTATTTTGGTCAGATTCATGTGATGACATGGTTTAAGCGACAAAAGTAAATAAAAAATGATTTTCCGGGGATAAATGTTTAGTAAAAACGCTGTAAAATTAGGTATTTGTCTGTTTTGTGGATTTAAATAACTAAATTTGCAATCAGATAACTCTTGTTTTTCAGGATGCTTCCGCAGTGTCGGAAACTCCGGTTTTTTATGAAAATGAACATAACTAAAAGATTTTACCTCTGGATGATGGCCGTTGTGATGGCTGTCGCGGTGTCTTCGTGTGGCGAGGACGATTATGAGAACTCATATATAGTGGGTCGATGGGCATTGATGACTGTCAATAATGTGCCGGTAGCCGAGAATAACAGCTTCGACTATATATTTTATGACAATGGCGAGGGTGTGCGCGACTATTTTACCTACAAGGTGCCGTTCGTGTGGTCGGAATCGACAAGTAATATGGGGGCCACATACCTCTATGTCGAGGACTACCAGGGCTATCAGTATAGTTACATAGTGCGCATGGAGTCCGGTTACGACGATTTTTACAACAGGCCGTGCTGGTTTATGTATCTGACGGATATGGACACCGGCGATTTGCTCATGTTTCAGGAATATTGATTATGACCCACCACGCTACCGATACAGATGCCAAATGGACTGAGATAGAGCTGCTTCCTGAATGGGATGAGCAGTTCTACGATGTGTACACAGCCAAGAAACATGGCAAGTGGGTGATGCTCAAGACGCTGAAGCCGGCCTACAAGGACGATCCCCGCTTCCAGTCCATGATAGAAAAGGAATTTGATGTGCGATACAATCTGGCTCATCCCGGCATAGTGATGATAAACGATTTCGAGGATGTGCCCGGGCTTGGCCGCTGCATAATAACCGATGATGTGTATGGCGATTCGTTGCGCAAGCTCATTGATGGCGGAAAGGTGACGAATGCGCATCTCGACAAGGTGTGCACGCAGCTTGTCGAGGCAATCGACTATATCCAGCGTAATCATGTGGTGCATTTCCCGATACGGCCGGAGACCATTATCTTTACCGAAAATATCGGTAATCTCAAGCTGATAGATGTCGGGTTTGACCAATGTGAGCATCTGTCGCCTGCCGAGGCCACGGAGGATATATGCAGTTTCGGCCGTGTGCTGTCGGAGGTGCTCGACAATGTCGACGGAGCTCCATCGTATCTGCGCCGCATAGCCGACCGTTGCTGTAATGCCGACGAAAGGCAGCGGTATAAGAGCGTGCATCAGCTGCGTATGGCTTTGGCACATCGCAGCGACAATAAATTGTATGTGGCCATTATAGCCTTTCTGTTGGTTATGATAGCTCTGCTTGTGTGGTTCAGCTCGGCGTGGGCACCAAAATCGCAGCTCGCTTCCGTGGCTACCGATTCAGGAGTGCCTGCCATCACCCATATAAAATAAGTGAATAGCGATGTCTGTGGAAATACGTCAGATACCCCTTGAGAAAAAAGAATTGAAGAAATTTGTGAAGTTCGGGATAGACCTCTATTCCGATTCTTCATGTTATGTCCCGCCACTCATATTTGATGAGGTGGAGACTTTGCTGCCCGGAAAGAATCCCGCGTTCGACTATTGTGAGGCATCGGCTTTCATGGCGTATCGCGGCGGTGTTCCGGTTGGGCGTATTGCCGTAATAATAAATAATGTGGTCAACGAGCGGTCGGGGCGTAAGGAGGCCCGGTTTGGCTTCGTTGATTTTGTTGACGACGCCGAGGTGTCGCAAGCATTGTTTTCCGCCGCCGAAAACTGGGCGCGTGGACGCGGCATGGCGGAGATGATAGGCCCTATGGGATTTACCGATATGGACCATGAGGGTATGCTCATAGAAGGATTTGATGAAATGGGCACGATGGCCACCATATATAATTATCCCTATTATCCGAATCATATAGAGAGGCTCGGCTATAATAAAGATGTGGATTGGGTGGAATATCGGGTGGATGTCCCGGCTGATGTGCCCGAGAAGCACAGGCGCATATCCGACATAGTCCGCAGGAAGTACGGGCTGAAATCTCTGAAGTTCACTTCGCGAAAAGCTATCAAGGAGCAGTATGGTCAGGCTTTGTTCGAATTGATCAACGAGGCTTACGACTCTCTTTATGGCTATTCACCGCTGTCGCAGCGGCAGATTGATTATTATATTTCGAAGTACCTTGACCTGATACGTCTCGATTGCGTGAGTGTGGTGGTCGATTCCGACGACCGTCTTGTGGCGCTTGGTATTTCGATTCCGTCACTGTCCAAGGCTTTGCGCCGCACACGTGGACGTCTGTTCCCATTCGGATGGTGGCATCTCCTGCGCGGTATCTATGGAAAGAATGATACGGTCGACCTGCTCCTCATAGCTGTCAAGAAAGAATATATGAGCCGTGGGGTCAACGCGCTTATTTTTGAGGACCTCATTCCGGTGTATAATAAACATGGATTTAAGGTGGCTGAAAGCAATCTTGAGCTGGAGGGCAACGAAAGTGTGCGGCTTCAGTGGCAATATTTCAATCGCCGTCAGCACCGCCGCCGTCGGGCCTATCGAAAATCGCTCTAATTTGGATGCTTCGTTTTTTTTGATGTAATTGGTTGATAAATAGTGTCTTTTATCCGGATAGGGATTTATCTGTTAAAATTTTCTCAAAAAAAACTCATCAAAAAATTTGGAGGTTACGAAAAGAGTTTGTACCTTTGCACTCGCTTTTGAGAAAGGGCGCCCCCGGGCAGAGGTCTGAGGGGTAAAAACAAAAAAAGTTGGCAAAAAGTTTGGTGGAATGAAAAAGTCGCCGTAACTTT
>CANSRU010000003.1 GCA_947649495.1 uncultured Porphyromonadaceae bacterium
CTTTATTTGATGACTTCTAAACTAACGCGATTTTTATCGCACCAGTAGTAATTTGAAAATATTAAATACGTATGAAAAAGATTGGCATTTTTTTTGGATCGACCACGGGAACTACTGAATCTGTGGCTAATACTATCGCGAAATATATGGGCGTTCCGGCGGCCGATGTGCATGACGTGTCAAAAACAGCCCCCGATGCTGTGGGCGATTACGATGTGTTGCTATTTGGATGCAGTACATGGGGCGATGGCGACATGCAGGACGACATGCAAGATTTCATGGATGGAGTGTCGTCCCTTGAACTTGGAGACAAGACCGTGGCATTGTTCGGCTGTGGCGATGAAACTATGTCGGATACATTTTGCAATGGTGTTGGTGAGATGTATAGAAAGCTGTTGCCGACGCATGCACGATTTATTGGCGAGTTCAACACTGACGGATATGATTATTCTACCACAGCTGCCGATGTTGATGGACGAATTGTAGGTCTGCTGATAGATAATGTTAATCACGAAGACACCGCCGATGAGCGCATAAAGCAGTGGACTGAAAAAATAAGAACAGAGATGTAAAATATTTTTCAGGTTGCATTGCTTGATTTATAGTAATTTAAGTAGTGCAGCGTTATTGAGTGGTGAAAATATTCGCTCAAAAGTTTGGATAAAAAGACGGAATGACCTAACTTTGCACCGCAATTCAGAAATGATGGCGGGATAGCTCAGTTGGTTAGAGCGTCGGATTCATAACCCGGAGGTCTCGAGTTCAATTCTCGATCCCGCTACAAAAAAAGGAGATTGGGTACCCAATCTCCTTTTTTATTGCAACTCATTCTTTTTAGAATGAGAATTGGGCTACGGCTCCAACTCGCTTGGCCCATCGTGATTGTCCGTCCATGTCTGTACGCCGTCCGTAGTCAAACTCGGCTCCAACCTGCATTCGGGCAGTCATATTCCAAAATACGTTTACATTGCCCCATATTCCATGGCGGTACTCGTCCGGGGCTACCGCATGTTTCGGCAGGAAACGTGTTTGGCTGAATGAAGTGCTTAAGAATAGGTTGGGCTTTATGTTGTATTGCACGCCAAGGCACCATCCGAATGATGCGGGAGCATAGAGCGAACCTGCTTTGCCGGGATTGGGTATAAGGTCGTAATTCCCAATAAGAAGGTCGCCGCCTAAACCGGCATATCCATGGCCATAGTTGGCTGTGATGTATGTGGTAAGCTGGTCTATGGGGTGGGCCACGGAGCTTAGTTGCAGACCCCATCCGGTCTTGTAGTGATTTTTCTTCGCTATCAGATCGCGGTAAGATAGTGCGCGGACTATGCCTGACAGTCTTACATGGGATGTCCGTCCCCATTCGTATTGAACAAATGCCGCTCCATCAGGAATCCAGTTGTCTACTTTTTCAGTGTTCACATCGTCGGTAGAGATTTTTGTGGATGGTGTTTCTGCCGATATGGCGAAAACCCAATTGTTTTTCACCCGAGGCATCCAACGAACAAGAACTGCCGTATTGGCAAGTTTATTGTTGGGGCCTTGGGCGTCAACTGTGGCCGGAACAGCTGCTGGATCGCTGAACGTTGAGTTGGCATAGCCAATTGTGAAGTCGTTGACAATGGCATAAGCCTTTTTCAAATGAAAATCACGTGCTTGGTAACCGTTGAAATTAGCTTCTATATAAATTTGGTAATTGCCTATAGCTTTGTTCTGGCCTATAACTCTAAAAAACAAGCATGTTCCGGCCGGGGTGGTGTCGAAATGACGCATCTTGGCCGGATTAGGTTGCATTGGAATAAGGTAGGGCGCGAAGCCGGATGCGGGGATGGCTCCATCCCAATCGAAATAGCCTCTCATTCTCACCGCTCCACCTACACCCATTGCGAGTTTGGCATCTTTGCTCATGAATAGGAAGTATGGAGCCTCGGGGTCCTGAAAATGCCTGAATTGGTCATAGTAAAAGGATTCAATAAGGTTCCGCACGGAATCGGCATAAGCAGAAGTGCCGGATCTATGGCCATCGCCAATGGTTATAATCTTGTGTGATTGCACTATAGAGTCGTGTTGGATGTCGACAAGGCTTTTGGCTGTGACAGGTGCGCCTGAGAGCATGACGGCAATAGTAGCCGGTAAAAGATGTGAGAACTTCATGTGTTAGCGTGTTTGTGATGAATTGTAAAAAATAAACGCATACACATGTTGTAATGTTCGCCGATAAGCAATTCGGGCGGAAGCATCGATTCAATGCTTCCGCCCGAGTTATTTTGGAGTGATGTGTTGTCAGTCGAAAATATGACGAAGTTTGCTGAATATGCGGTCCTTTACAGAAGCCGTAGGTTGCATGTTAGGAGAGTTTCTGAGTTTTTCAATTTCATTTTTCTCTTCGTCCGTAAGATTTTCCGGCACATAGACCATTACATTGATCAGCTCATCCCCCTTGCCGTAGCCATCTGTGGAGGGAAGGCCTTTGCCTCTAAGTCGCAAGATTTTGCCTGGTTGTGTTCCCGGAGCTATCTTTAGTCGGGCACGACCACCGATTGTGGGAACTTCGACACTTCCGCCAAGTGCGGCAGTAGGGAAGTCGAGCATGAGATTATACACAACATCGTTGCCGTCGCGTATCAGCTCGGGATGTTTTATCTCTTCAATTACCACGAGTAAATCACCGTTTATGCCTCCATGCATCGGTGCGTTTCCCTTGCCTTTGATGGTGAGAGTCATGCCATCTGACACGCCGGCGGGTATATTGAATGAAACTGTTTGTTCACGGTGTTCAACACCGGTGCCATTGCAGTAATGGCATTTTTCGTTGATTATTTTCCCTTCGCCGTTGCAATCGGGGCACACGGCCTGAACCTGCTGCATGCCGAGGAATGTCTGATGTGCCCGTGTTACTGTGCCGGTGCCATGGCATGTGGGGCATGTGGTGAACGAGGTGCCATCTTTCGCTCCGGTACCGTTGCAATGTTCATCCTTGCAGAATGCTTTTAATTTAAGTGTTTTGGAAACGCCATTGGCAATGTCTTCCAATGAGAGCTTCAGTGTTATGCGAAGGTCATCGCCACGGTTCTGGCGAGGACGGGCACGGCGTCCTCCGCCGGTGGCCGATCCGAAACCACCCATGTCGAAATGAACATGACCTCCGAATATATCCCCGAATGCTGAGAATATATCGTCCATGGACATTCCGCCTGTACTGTAGCCATACGAGCCTCCTCCCGGGAATCCCTGGGGGCCCATGTTATGACCGAATTGGTCGTATTTGGCACGCTTGTCAGCATCGCTAAGTACATCGTAGGCTTCGGCGGCTTCCTTGAATTTCTCCTCGGCCTCCTTGTCTCCGGGATTCTTGTCCGGATGGTATTTAAGGGCGAGTTTTCTATATGCTTTTTTCAGCTCATCGGCTGTCGCCGTTTTGCTTACACCAAGTACTTCGTAGTAGTCTCGTTTTTCCATTTTATGAGTTGGGGTTTATTGGAGTGAGCCGTTGTGACTTATGTTTGAGGTGATATGGGGTTTATTGTCCGACCGCAACTTTTGCATGGCGAAGTACCTTATCGTTGATAGTGTATCCTTTGGTAGGGGTGTCTATTACTTTCCCTTTCATGGATTCATCATCGACGGGTACCATGGCGATGGCTTCGTGTATCTCGGGGTCAAACTCAGTCCCGTTGCTGTCTATCGGTTTCACACCGTTCTGCTCAAGGAATTTTATGAGTTTATTGTATATCAGCACCATTCCTTCTTTTACGGCATCGGCGTCAGATGTGTTCTTGACGGCTTCAAGGCCACGTTCAAAATCGTCTACTATGGGAAGTAGGCTTTTCAGAACCGATTCGGCGGCATTTTTTATAATTTCTCCTTTCTCTTTGATGGTGCGTTTGCGGAAGTTGTCAAATTCGGCCATCAGGAAAAGATATTCCTTTTTCTCCTTCTCCACTTTTTCTTTCTCGTCGGCAAGTTGTTTGCATAGTGCATCAATCTGCGACATTTCGGCATTTTCTATATCTTCAGCCGATTCGTTTTCCTCGCTGGCTTCCGGCACGTTGTCCATTATCTCGGCATCGTCGGTCTGAGAATTGAAATTGTGGTTATCCTTATCGTTCATATTATGATTGTTCTTGTTCATCTTTTTTCTGGATTAATATTAAACTGATGTCGTTTTTTCTACTGCAAATTTATTGCCAATAATAGTAGGCAACGGTTATTTATTTAAAAATAGTAACAAATCCGTCGCCATATCGTTCAGTCAGATTATTTTGCCAAGATATGTCACGCATGTGCTATGTGTCATCGCCGCCGATTCTGCCAAAATGGCATTGCGGAATATTCCGTATACGGCTGAGCCGGAGCCGGACATGGAAGCATATAGGGCTCCTTGGTTATATAAGCTTTGTTTTATCTCTTCTATCTCAGGGTGGCTGTCAGTCACTGACTGTTCAAAATCGTTTTTCAGAGTGTCGCGCCATAGTTCCACAGGCGACATTATAAGCGATTCTATATTTGGTGCGGATTCACAAGGATTCACATTGGAATATGCTTCGGCTGTGGATATGTGTATTTCCGGTTTGATTACCACGATGTGCCATGCGCTCATATCGGGAACCTTTATAGGTGATAACGTGGTTCCTGTTCCCGTGGCGAGTGTGGGGGTGTTGCTGATGAAAAATGGACAATCGGCACCTAATGACGCTGCGGTTTCGGCAAGCTGGGAGTCGGTGTATCCAAGTTCGAAAATCTTATTGAGGGCTTTAAGTGTAAAAGCTGCATCAGAGGAGCCTCCACCCAGTCCGGCTCCGTCGGGTATTATTTTTCTGAGGTAGATATCAACCGGAGGTATCGGGGTGATTGCATCAAGGGCTTTGTAGGCCTTGTAAACAAGGTTCTTTTCCTGAGGGCAATCAACATTTCTTCCTGATGTGTGCAGTGTTGTGGCGTTGCCCTTTGCGGGTACTATCTCCAGAATATCGCACCAATTTATAGGGAGCATAATAGTGGAGATGTCGTGGTATCCGTCGGGACGACGCCTCAGTATGTTGAGACCGAGGTTTATTTTAGCATTAGGAAAAACTACCATCTTGTGTCAACGTTGATAAATTTAACTGCGAAGTTACAAAATTAATCGTAATTTTGTGGGTGTAATTAGCAATCATACATATTATATATTAAGGTATGGACTCAACGACATCCAAGAGTCGTCGCACGGCTCCACGCGCCCCGCAGCCACTTTATGACTTTGGCGGGCGTCAGCTTCCGCGCGACAAAGATTTAGAGGAGGCTGTGCTCGGAGCATTGATGCTTGAGAAAGATGCGTATACTGTAGTGTGCGACATTTTGAAAGCCGACAGTTTCTACGAGCCTGTAAATAAGAAGATATACGAGGCAATCCAGACACTCGGGGCTTCGCAGCAGCCAATAGATATGCTGACCGTAACTGAGCAACTGAGGCTTAATGGAACTCTTGACGATGTCGGTGGCCCTGTTTTTGTATCGGAACTTACCTCAAGGGTGGCCTCGGGAGCGCATGTCGAATATCATGCCCGCATTGTGGCTCAGAAGTATCTGGCACGTGAGCTGATTACATTTGCTTCAGAAATCGAGAAAAAAGCTTTCGATGAGAGCAATGATGTCGACGACCTTATGCAGGAGGCCGAGGGGCGTCTGTTTGAGATATCGCAGAGAAACGTCAAGAAGGATGTAACTCAGATTGACCCGGTTATTGGACAGGCCATAGAGCAGATTCAGTCGGCGGCAAACCGAACTTCCGGTCTGAGTGGCCTTGAAACAGGATTCCATGAACTTGATAAACTTACGTCAGGCTGGCAGAACTCAGACCTTATAATTATTGCTGCACGTCCCGCCATGGGTAAAACGGCTTTTGTGCTCTCCATGGCTAAAAATATGGCGGTGAATTATAACACGCCGGTCGCAATATTCTCGCTTGAGATGTCAAATTTGCAGCTTGTCAATCGTTTGGTGAGCAACGTCTGCGAATTACCGAGTGAAAAGATAAAAAGCGGTCAGCTCTCTCCTGTGGAGTGGGACCAGCTCATGGCTCGTATAAAACATCTGTATGGTGCGCCTCTATTTATAGACGATACCCCATCGCTTTCAATATTTGAGCTTCGCACCAAGGCCAGACGTCTGGTCAGGGAGCATCAGGTCAAGATTCTTATAATTGATTACCTGCAGCTTATGAATGCTTCCGGAATGAAGTTCGGTAGCCGTGAACAGGAGGTGAGTATGATATCCCGTTCGCTTAAACAATTGGCTAAAGAGTTGAATATACCGATTATCGCGCTTTCACAGCTTAACCGAAGTGTGGAATCGCGAGGGGAGGGCAAAGACGGTAAACGCCCGCAGCTGTCAGACCTTCGTGAGAGTGGTGCGATAGAGCAGGATGCCGATATTGTGTGCTTCATACACCGACCTGAATATTATCTGCGGTCGTCGACCGATGGCACGGATAGAGATATACGCGGTCTGGCGGAGTTTATTGTCGCAAAGCATCGTAGCGGTAGGGTGGACGATGTGGAGATGCGATTCAAAGCTGAATTTGCAAGGTTTGAGAATTGGAAAGATGCCGAGGCTGATGCCGGATCTATCACATCTGTGGAATCCCGGTTGAATTCATCTTCCGATTTCCCGGCGGCATCTCCGTTTCAGGGTGGTAATGCTGATTTTCTGTCAGAGCAACCCGATTCGGTCACGCCATTTTAGAATGTTATGGCATAAGACCTCCTTTAGGATGTATTACTGTTAAGAATATGAAGATTTGAAAAAAATCTTCATATTTTTTATTATTTGAAAACCTTTCGTCGGGGAGTGTTGTTAAATAGACAAAAACAACATTAACCCAACAGTTTAGTTATGAAAAAGATTTTAGTAATGATTACCCTCATGCTCGGATGTATGACGGTTTTCGCCCAGAAGATTGACAAGAATGAGGTTAAACAGCTCAAGACTTTCTTGTCGCAGGCCTCGGAGAAGGATGGAACAAACGCCAACGCTCTCAAAGTGACCAATATCAATGACATTACATCTATTGAAGGTGTGACGGTGGCCAACGGACATGTTACTGCCATAGAATGGAAAGACAAACATCTTGCCGGTGATTTGGACCTTTCCGGATTCAAGGCTTTGACAAAGGTCGATGTTTCGAGAAACAAACTTTCGTCTCTTTCTTTAGCCGGTAATGCAGCGCTTACAGAAGTGAATGCTTCGCGCAATGTTCTTAAAACAGCTGATTTCAGCGGTTGCTCCAGCCTTGTAAAGATTTCGGTATACAAGAATCGTCTTACCGATATTGCTCTTGAGGACTCGCCCCTGTTGCAGAATCTTAACGTTTCCAACAACTTGTTTGTGGAGCTGAATGTGTCAAATTCTACAACTCTCGAGACTTTGAATTGCCAGGGCAATCATCTTGAAACACTGCTTGTATCAGGTTGCACCGCTCTTAAGAATCTATATTGCGGCTACAATAAGCTGACCAGTCTTAACCTTTGGGGTGTGGAAAGCCTTTCCAACCTTAATATCGACGACAATCAGATTACATCGATGATTGTTTCCGGTCTGCCTGCTTTGAGCACCTTCGTCTGCAGCGACAACCGTATGGTGACTCTCGGTGTCCGTAATTGCAATAACCTGATAGACTTGGTTTGCTCCTACAATGATTTGACCACCCTTGATGTTGAAGGTTGCACCAATCTTACATTCGTGGATTGCTCATACAATGATCTCACCACCCTTAATCTGTCAAACCAGACATTCCTCCAGCGTTTGCTTTGCAATAATAATCAGCTGAACACGCTTGATGTATCATTTGATAACGCTTTGGTATATGTCAACTGCCGATATAACATGATTACTGATTTCCGCACCATCGGTTGCTCAAATCTTAGAATGGTTGCTTGTCAGTGGAACTTCTGATAGATTCCGGGCAAATTAAATATAACGAACGGGAGGATGTCATTCCGACATCCTCCCGTTCGTTGTATTATGAAAATAAATTACGTAGACCATTGTCGTTTCAATTAAAAGTTGTAATTTTGCATCCGCTAATCAATACAAAACCAATTTAATTAATTTTTAATGGCAACTAAAATTAGATTACAACGTCATGGTCGCAAGAACTATGCGTTTTATCCTATTGTTATCGCCGATAGCAGGGCACCACGAGATGGTAAATTTATTGAAAGGATAGGTTCCTATAATCCGAACACTAATCCTGCTACAGTAACTTTGAATTTCGAACGGGCTTTGTATTGGGTGAATGCCGGTGCTCAACCCACCGACACAGTGCGCACTATCCTTTCTCAGGAGGGCGTGTTGATGATGAAGCACCTTCAGGGTGGTGTGAAGAAAGGCGCATTTGATGAAGCTGAAGCTCAGCGTCGTTTCGATGCTTGGAAGCAGAAAAAGCAGGCTTCTGTTGATGCTCTTCGTTCTTCTATGGCAAGTGCCAAGGAACTTGCCGACAAGCAGCGTCTTGCTGAAGAGCAGGCCAAAAACAATGCCAAGGCTGAAGCTGTGGCTAAGAAAAAAGCCGAACTCGCTGCTGCTAAGGCGGAAGCTGAAGCCGCTGCCGCTGCTGAGGCTGCTCCTGCCGAAGAAGCTGCTGAAGCTCCTGCCGCTGAATGATAAGTTCACGGCCGTTAATATAGCATATCAAATATATGATGATGTTATAGTAAGTTGTCGCTCTTATGGGCGACAACTTTATTTTTTGAGATATGTGGAAAAAAAGTGCGATATATAGTCCGGTATGGTTCGCCGTTGTCGTATTGTTGGCATCGGTTTGTCAGTTGTGCGTTTTCTTGAAGTCGGTGGCTATGTTGACACATAGTTGGTACACCGTAATTACAGTGTCGCTGGCCGATATGCTTCTGCTATACATTCCATATTGGTTTGTGTCGCCACGATTCCGTAAATATATACTGCTGCCATTCTGGGGGTTTACGGTATGGTATATAATCAATCTGTTGTATCTGCGTGCTTACCATGATTTGCTGCCGGTATCGTCACTGATGCTGTTTGGCAACGTGGATTCTGTCACAATACGGTCTTCGTTAGCATTGTTGAGTGCGATTGATATTTTTATTATTGTACCACCGCTTGTCACCACGTTGTTGTATTTCATATATTTCAGAAATAAACTCACATCATTTAGATTCAGTACCCCGGTAAGAGTAGCGGCCATTGCCTTAACGCTATTTGTGTTTGTGGGACAGCAGCTGTTTTTTTGCCGGCAATTCCATGTGGCCTATGGTGAGCCATATCTGTCTTATTATAAACCGAGGCCTGATGTCAGCAGGCAGTCTACCCTTAGGGAATATGGATTGTTGCGCTATATTTTTATTGAATCGTTGAAAGCGTTTCATTCAAAACGGGATTTAAGAGCCGATGAGTTGGCTTTGGTGAGGTCTTACATATGCGGAAAGATCATGCCGCCGGTATCAATCCCTGATTCCGTGGATAATTCGGAAAAGAATCTGATATTGATAATAGTCGAATCCCTTAATTCTGCTGTGGTTGGATATTGCGTAGATGGCAGGCCTATTACCCCGGTGCTTAATGAAATTTGCCGCTCGTGTAATTCGGTGGTGGCTCTGGATATGGTGTCGCAGGTGGGCTGTGGCAGGTCGTCTGATGGTCAGCTGATGTATAATACCGGATTGCTTCCTATGCGTGATGAAGTCACGGCATTGCGTTATGCTGATAATGAGTATCCATCGTTGGCCGACGCATTGAATAAGTCTGTGTCTGTGGAGGTGATAGGGGAAAATGCCGGGATGTGGAATCACCGGGCCACAAATCTGGCTTTTGGTTACGATGCTTTGGTTGATGGATGTGCGGGCGATGTCAGGGACTCCTATGATGGTGAGATATTTCAACGTGCTTTATCGTTGATGAAAGAATTACCCCAACCTTTCTTCGCACAAATAACAACTCTTGGCATGCACGATCCTTACGATGGACCGGATGGTTATCTTCATGCAGTGTCGCGGTTTGATGAAAGTTTAGGGGAGTTCCTTACGGCATTGAAGTCCGCCGGTCTGTACGATAATTCGGTTATAGCCATTGTGTCCGACCATAATGGAGACATCTCTTTGCCTGGATCGGTAAGACGTGATGATGCCATAATGCTGGCGATACTTAACTCCGGTATTGATGCTAAGATAGAATGTGAGGTGGCGCAGATAGATGTGTATCCTACAATTCTTGATGTAATGGGTGTGTCGGGTATATATCATTGGCCTGGCATGGGCAGAAGTCTATTGCGTGATTATGGCAGTGAGGAGCGCGATATGTCGCATCTATGGAATATTTCTGAAAATATTATAGCGTCTGATTATTTTCGTCGTTATGCCGAGGGGGAGATGATAGCCCATGGGGGAGGCTCTATTGATGGCAAGGTTGTGACAAATTCTTTGGAAGCCGTGCAGAAATCCATAGCCGATGGATTCCGGTATATTGAGCTTGATTTGTGCCTCACATCCGATAGTATGGTGGCGGCGACCCACGATTGGCATACGTTTCACGAAATGACCGACTCGGTTGAATTTGATTATGTTCCTACCCTCCGTGAGTTTTCGGAGTCAAAGTTGTATGGCAAATACACTCCGCTTACATCTATTCTGATAGATTCGCTGTGGAAGGCTAATCCATCATTGGTATTGGTTACGGATAAATTGGACGATGCTTCTGTGCTTTCGGCTGCATTTCCTGATTTGCGTAGGCGCATTATAGTGGAATGTTTTACCGAAAAGGCTGCCGATGAGTTGGCTGCGGCCGGATTCAAGACTATGTATAATTATCACAGGTTGAGAAATGGGATTAAATTGAAGGCGAAATCCATTCTTGGTTTTGGAGTTGACCCATACTTGGTGACTTGTCCGGTGGTCCGTTATGAGGCTGCTGAATATAAGCGGGAAGAAAAATGGCTTGGAAAACGCTCGGCGGTTTTCTCAGTTGCCGATACCGCCGGTGCTGCTCGTTTTATCTCGGAAAATCCCATCGTGAGGTTTGTCTATACAGATAATCTTTAGCGTTTTATTATGGTGAATCCGTAGAGCCCTTTGCGCGTTGTTGTGGTTTTGCGGTTCCCGGTTTTTGTTCTCCGATACTCGGAAAAGTTTACTTCCATCTCCTTTTCCCGGCCATCGGGTAGTGTCAGTGTCAGATGGTAGGAATAGCGTACGCCATCGTTGATATAGCGGTTGCGCCCCACACGTCTGCGCTTTTGATGCTCCTTGCGATATTTATCCGTAACGGTGGTTTCTACTTTTGTTTCTGAAGCCTGATTGGCAAAAAAGTAGTTTGTGGTAAGAAAAATAGTCGAGGCTATTATGCAGGTTACGGTCAAATGCACTATGGCAGATAGCAAGGTGCTGTTGTTTCCGGTCAACTTTGCCCATCGAAACAGCAATGCCGGTGATGTCGCTGCTGAAAAGGCTAAACCGATAACCAATACAATCCACCAGGCTATCAATGTGCGATGGTAAATAACAAGCCCGATTCCTGCTGTGAAAATGCAGATAACCAGCAGGGTTATTAGAATCAATTTCCGATGTAGGGGACGCATGTCTGTGAACTCTTCAACTGTTAATTCAAATTTGGCGCAAATATACTATTTCTGTTTTTGACAATTGCAGAAATAGAACTACTTTTGTACTTTGATAATTTAACTTTCGAAATAATTAAAATTACATATAGCCATGGCTGAAAATGAAATTGAAGAGGTGACTGAAAAGAAAAGCCTTAATTTTGTGGAGCAAATAGTCTGGGATGATCTTCAGGCCGGTAAGAATGGTGGTAGACTTAACACCCGGTTCCCTCCGGAGCCTAACGGTTACCTGCACATAGGCCATGCAAAGGCTATATGTATGGATTTCGGTGTTGCTGAAAAATTTGGAGGAACATGTAATCTCCGTTTTGACGATACCAATCCGGTAAAAGAGGATGTGGAGTATGTCGATTCAATCAGAGAGGACATACATTGGCTTGGATTTGACTGGGGCGATCGCGAATATTATGCCAGCGATTACTTTCCGCAATTGTTTGAACTTGCTGTTCGGATGATAAAAGAAGGAAAGGCCTACGTTGACGATCAGACCTCGGAGCAGATAGCTATGCAGAAGGGTACACCTACCGAACCGGGCACAGAAAGTCCGTACCGTAATCGGTCGGTAGAGGAGAATCTTGATTTGTTCCGTCGCATGAACGAAGGAGAGTTTGAGGAGGGGGCAAGGGTGCTCCGTGCTAAAATAGACATGGCCTCACCCAACATGCACTTCCGCGACCCTATTATGTACCGTATCATAAAGCATCCTCATCATCGCACCGGTACGACATGGAAGGTTTATCCTATGTACGATTTCGCACATGGACAGAGTGATTACTTCGAGGGAGTGACACATTCTATATGTACACTTGAGTTTGTGGTTCACCGTCCGCTGTACGAATATTTCGTAAAAGAGCTCGCCGATGAGACATACTGTCCGCGACAGATTGAGTTCAACCGTTTGAATCTCACATATACTGTGATGAGTAAACGAAAACTGCTTCAATTGGTCAAGGAGGGTTTGGTGGCCGGTTGGGACGATCCCCGTATGCCCACTATCTCCGGTATGCGACGTCGCGGGTTTACACCTCGTTCCATACGTAACTTCATTGACAAGATTGGTTATACCAAATACGAGGCGCTCAACAGCATATCCTTGCTTGAACATGCTGTGCGGGAGGATTTGAACGCGGTGTCTACCCGAGGCATGGCGGTGGTTAATCCGGTGAAGGTGATAATCACTAATTATCCTGAAGGTGAAGTGGAGTATGTCGATATGGAAAATAATCCTGAGGATGCTACTTCAGGAACACACTCTATGCCTTTCTCAAAAGAGATTTACATAGAGCGCGACGACTTTATGGAAAATCCTCCTAAAAAATTCTTCCGTCTCGCTCCTGATGGAGAGGTTCGTCTTAAAGGTGCCTATATAGTGAAATGTACAGGCTTTAAGAAGGATGCTGATGGAAATATTGAAGAAATATATTGTACATATGATCCCGAAACACGCAGCGGATTGCCTGGAAGCATGCGCAAGGTAAAAGGTACGTTGCATTGGGTTTCCGCTCCTCATGCCGTTGATGCTACGGTTCGCATGTACGACCGTCTGTTCAACGTTGAGAATCCTGCTGCTGAAACTGAGCGCGATTTCCGCGAAATGCTTAACCCTGATTCATTGAAGGTTGTCGAAGGTGTTAAGGTAGAGCCGTTTCTGGCTCAGAACGCTGTACCGGGAGCTCATTTCCAATTCCAGCGTATTGGGTATTTCACACCTGATAAGGATTCCACTGCCGATAATTTGATTTTCAACCGCACTATAGCATTGAAAGATAGCTGGGAGAAAGCGCAGAAAAAATAACACGATGAACGATTCGTCATCAGATATGGATGAGTTTGAACAAGTATATCGTGATTTCAGACGATATCTCTCAGGCGAAAGCAAAACTTCTGACTTTACAGAGGAGGAATTGTTGGATATATTTGATTATGCCGGTGATTTGGCCGATGAATATGTCCGCATGCAAGTCCTCCTGTATGCCCGCGGTCATATGCCGTTGAGCCGCCGATTGAGGGAACGGGAGGTGCTGTATCTGATATCTATTGGCGAACTGGATGGCGCTATGAAAATAGCCCGCAGATTGCCACCGGCATCATTTATAAGCCGTGTTGCCCTGATTAGGTGCGGTGTGGTTGAAGATAATTATGAGGATGCTTTGGAGGCGATTATAAAGGGGGTTAGGCCGGGAGCGTTATCTGATGAGGAGGCGATTCAGTTGGTCACGGCGTTCGACGAGCGAGCTAACGCTGATGTCTTGTTTCACCATGTCGACAGGATTGCTGCATTGTGTGAATTTCCGGAGACGTTCCTTTATGAGCTGGCGCTGTCTCTCCGCAATGCCAATATGCTGGATGAGGCCAGAGAATTGTCAGCGAGGTTGACTTCGATAGAGCCGTACAGCACCGAGTTCTGGAGCCTGAATGCGGAGTTGAATCTGAGAGCCAACCCTAATTACGAGGAGGCTCAATCGTCAATAGATTATGCTCTTGCCATAGACCCGACTTGTGTTCCTGCTTTGAGGCTGAAGCACCAGTTGCTTTACTCGACATCTGCACCTGAAGAAGAACTCGAGCCCATATTAGCCGACATATGCCGGTATGCCGCTTCTGATGCTACTTCATGGTATAATATGGCGGTGTTTTTGGCCGGTGTAGGACGTAATGAAGAAGCCACTGCTGCAATAAAGAAAGTTCTGCTGCTTGATGCAACCTTTCCATGTGCTGTAGAACAATTGTTCAGGTATACTTCAGGAAATATACCTGATGATATGTCTGAACTTGTCAGAAAGTGGATTGCAGCACGCGATGATGAGGAGCTGACACCGATTATTATGAATTTTGTCGATATGCGTCAGTACGATGCGGCGTTATCGATGCTATATGCATGTGAAAGTGTTTTCGGTGACCTGATGTCGGTGAAGCTTGAGTTGTTGGTGCTTGAACTGCTGTATCGGGTGGGGCGGTACCAAGACGTGGTGGATAGAGCTATGTCTATGTTTCAGGATCTGGATTCACTCTCTTATTCTCCCGATGCGGTGTTGCTGTATTCTTTGGCCCGGAAGAAACTCGGTGACACTGAGGGATTGGCCGAATTGATCGATATGGCTATTGGCCACCTTCACCAATTGCCTTACGAAGATACTCTTGAGGATAATTACAAGCATGTCGGGCGCAATTACTATTTGCTTCAAATGCACAATGCGTTGACGGTTCGCCCTGATGTGGAGGAATCGTATTATGATCCATTCTGGAGAGAATAATTGTATTATCTCCTGAAAAATGGATTGCTTCCTGTTTCGTGTCCTATTGATGTCGGGGCTCCGTGTCCGGGATATACTATAGTTTCCGGAGGAAGGCTGAACAGTCGTGTGCGTATGCTGTCAAGCAGTTGTTGGTGATTTCCACCGGGCAGATCTGTGCGGCCGATGCTTCCATTGAAAAGTGCATCGCCGGTAATTACAAATTTACTTTGGGGGCAATACAGGGCAATGGAACCGGGAGAATGTCCGGGTACATATATCACTTCAAGGTATTCATCGCCGAGCCATATTTTGTCTCCGTCAACCAGATTATGGTCTATGGAGAGTGGAGAGGGGGCTATACCCCGAAGATGAAACATCTGTGCCTGTGCACTTCGTGCCATACCTAAGGCGGCATCGGCATTGCAGGCCTCGGTGGGCACAGCATACTCTTCCATCACAAAATCGTTGCCAAGAGTATGGTCTATATGCAAGTGGGTGTTTATCAGGTGGGATATTTTCAGATTGTGTCTATTGATAAACTGAGCCAGTGCGGAACGTTCATTCTCATCTGACATGCCGGGGTCTATGATGGCGGCGTGATGAGTCTTCTCATCCCAAACTACGTATGTCTTTACTCCGAATAGATTGAATTCAAACGATGCTATTTTCATAGTTCTACGTATATCAGTTCTTTGGTCTGGAAGTATTCTTCGGTGAAATAGTCGCTCAATGGCACTTCGATTATCGGTTGTGTGACATTCTTTATTTCATCAGTCAAATCGCCTCCTTTTAGGCATAACAATCCGTTGGGGATTCTGTTTGTTGATTTTGATGATACGTTTTTTCTGATTAATGGAATTAGTTCGTCAAGACGCATTACCGCCCGGCTTACCACATAGTCGAATTTATTGCGGCATTCTCCAATGTCGCCATGCTGGAATGTTACATTGGTAAGCCCGATGCTTTCAGCAATAGCGCGGGCCACTTTTACCTTCTTGCCGATGCGGTCTATCAGATGAAATTTGCATTCGGGCCACATTATGGCCAATGGTATGCCGGGGAATCCTCCACCGGTACCCATATCAAGGAATGCTGTGCCCCGATTGGGAGTGATGAATTTGCTTATTGACAGGGAATGAAGGATATGATGGGTGTACAGATTGGAAATATCCTTTCGGGATATTACATTGATTTTCTCGTTCCAGTCATTGTACAAAGGTCCGAGCATCGCAATCTGTTGTAGCTGAGTGTCTGTGAGATTTGGGAAATATTTGGTGATTTGTTCCATTGTGGGCTAAAGGGGTTACGTGAATAGTGCAAAATTACGAATATATTTCGTAACTTTGAATTCTTAAATACAGACAAATGATAAACATTGGAGAATATAATGAGCTGACAGTAGCGCGGCTGGTGGATTTTGGAGTTTACTTGACTGATGGTGACGGGAATGAAGTTCTGTTGCCGGCGAGATATATAACAGATCCTCTAAATATAGGCGATTCTATACGGGTATTTATATATACGGATTCCGAGGATCGTCTTATAGCTACTACTGAGACTCCGAAGGTCAAAGTCGGTGAATTCGCCATACTTGATGTTGCGGCTACCAATCGTGTAGGGGCATTTCTGTCGTGGGGCTTGATGAAGGATTTGCTGGTGCCGTTCAGCGAGCAGAAAGTGCGTCTTATGCCTGGCATGAAAGCATTGGTGTATGTCTATCTCGACGACGCTTCAAAAAGAGTTGTCGCATCGGCTAAAATTGAAAAATTCATTGGAAATGCATATCCGGAGTATAAAACACACCAGCAGGTGAGGGTGCTGCCATATAAGGCTACGCCTATTGGCTATGCCTGTATTGTGGACAATATGCATAATGGAATGATATATTCCAATGAGACTTATCGGGAAATCCATATCGGTGAGTGGATTGATGGATATGTGAAAAAAATTAGGGACGATGGCAAGATTGACATAACGCTGTCAGACCGGGCTGTGTGCCGAACAAATAATCTCTCTGATGCTATAATGAATGCTCTTGAGAGTGGCGATGGGCATATTGATTTGGGGGATAAGTCAGACCCTGATGAAATAAAAAAATTGTTCCATTGCAGCAAAAAAGACTACAAAAAGGCCATAGGACATCTATTTAAAGAGGGCTATATAAGTATTTCGGACACCGGAATAACACTTTTAAATAGAAAATAGGTCAAATGTGAAAAAAAATTATCATCTTTGCAGATAAATATTATATTTCAATTCAGCCTATATAAACATAGATACGGAAATGGAATTTTCAGTAAACCAGATAGCGGCGTTGGCCAACGGTACTGTTGAAGGTGATGGAGATGTGATGATAAACACCATCGCCAAGATAGAGGAGGGGCATCCCGGTGCCATATCGTTTTTAGCCAATCCAAAATATACCCAATATATATATACAACTAAGTCGTCGGCTGTGCTCGTAAACAAAAATTTTGTTCCCGAACAGCCGATTTCAGCAACATTGATACGCGTGGACGATCCCTATGCTACGGTTGCACATCTTCTCACTATCGTTCAGCAAATGGTTACCCCGGTTCATGTCGGTGTGGAGCAACCATGCTATGTGTCAGATGGGGTTGAACTTCCCGAAGATGCGTATGTGGGAGCTTTTGCCTATATTGGCAAAGGGGTGAAACTTGGCAAGGGTGTGAAAATATATCCGCACGTATATATTGGCGACGGTTGCCGTATAGGTGATAATACCATTCTTTATTCCGGTGTTAAAGTATATCATGGCTGCAAGATTGGAAATAACTGTATTATTCATTCCGGTGCCGTTATCGGTGCTGATGGATTTGGATTTGCGCCTACTGAACATGGTTATGACAAGATACCACAGATTGGAAATGTGGTGATTGCCGATAATGTTGAAATTGGTGCGAATACTACTGTTGACCGAGCCATGATGGGTTCCACCCGCATAGAAAGTGGAGTGAAACTGGACAATCTTATACAGATTGCGCACAACTGCGTGGTCGGTAGTAACACAGTAATGGCTTCGCAGGCTGGAGTGGCCGGATCTACTAAGATCGGGCAATGGTGTATGATAGGTGGCCAGGTTGGTCTCGCAGGACACATCACCGTAGGCGATAGAGCTGAGATAGCCGCACAATCAGGCACTCAGAAAAATGTTGATTCAGGAGCTCGTCTGTTCGGCTCTCCTGCGATGGACCTTAAAGCCTATGGCCGTCAGGTTGTGAATATAAAGAATCTCCCCGACTTGTATAAGAAGGTGAAGGAGCTTGAAAATAAAATTAATGAACTAAGCAAATAACGTAACTGAGATATGAAACAGATGACCCTCAAAGCGCCTTTTTCAGTTCATGGTAAAGGCCTGCATTCCGGACTTGTCATCGATGCGGAATTTCTTCCCGCACCAGACAATCACGGTTATAAGTTTCAGCGTGTGGATCTGGAGGATGCTCCGGTGATTGATGCTCTTGCTGAAAATGTGGTTCAGACATCGCGCGGCACCACAATTGCTCGCGGAGAGGTGACTGTAAGCACCATAGAGCATGCAATGTCGGCATTATATGCAGCCGGTATTGACAATGTGCTTGTAAAAATCAATGGCCCTGAGATGCCTATTCTTGATGGAAGCGCAAAGGAATTTTGTGAAAAGATCGAGGAAGTCGGTGTCGTTGACCAAAAATCGGAGAAGGATTATTATATTGTAAAACAGAAAATGGAATTGCGCGATGACGAAACGGGTTCGTCTATTGTGGTTCTTCCTGATTCTGATTTCAGTGTTGATGTGATGATTCAGTTCGATTCGCCCGTATTGCCCAACCAGTATGCCTCGCTTGAGTGCATGGAGGATTTTGGCAAGGATGTTTCGGCATCACGTACATTCGTTTTTGTACGGGAGATTGAACCTCTGGTAAAGCATAACCTTATAAAAGGTGGTGACCTTGAAAATGCAGTTGTGATATACGACCGCGCCATGGAGCAGTCGGAATTGGATAGATTGGCTGATATAATGGGCGTGGAGCATAAGGAAGTAGCAGAGTTTGGCTATATTCAGTCGCGTCCATTGGTATTCCCCAATGAGCCCGCACGCCACAAATTGTTGGATGTCCTGGGTGACCTTGCATTGATAGGCCGTCCGATTAAGGGAAAAGTTATCGCTACGCGTCCCGGACATGCCATAAACACTAAGTTCGCTAAGAAAATCAGAAAAGATATAAAGCGACAGGATATACAGGCTCCTCTATACGATCCCAATAAGGAACCATTGATGGACAATAACCGTATACGTGAATTGCTCCCACACCGTTATCCATTCCTTTTGGTAGACAAAATAATTGAAAAGGGTGCCAACTATATTGTCGGTGTAAAAAACATCACAGCCAACGAGCCGTTCTTTACCGGCCACTTCCCTCAGGAACCTGTGCTTCCCGGTGTACTCCAGATAGAAGCCATGGCGCAGACCGGTGGACTGTTGGTGCTCAGCACTGTCGATGAACCAGAATTGTATTCTACATACTTCATGAAAATCGACAATGTGAAATTCCGTCAGAAAGTGGTTCCGGGCGATACGCTGATATTCCATATCTCGTTTATGACAGAGTTACGCCGCGGATGTGCCGTTATGAAAGGATATGCTTTTGTCGGAGAAAAGATTGTGTCGGAATGTGAGTTCATGGCTCAGATAATCAAGAATAAATAATCAAAACACCTTATTATATATAATGAAACAACCGTTAGCATACATACACCCCGCTGCCAAGATAGCACCCAGTGTGGTGATTGATCCGTTTGTTACGATAGAACAAAATGTGGAGATTGGCGAGGGCACACGAATCGGTAGCAATGTTACCATAATGGAAGGTGCCAGAATCGGGAAAAACTGTACAATATTCCCCGGTGCTGTAATCAGTGCTGTTCCTCAGGATTTGAAGTTCCAGGGGGAAGATACTTTGGCGATAATAGGGGATAACACTACAATCCGTGAGTGTGTCACTATAAACAGAGGTACTGCAGCAAAAGGTAAGACTGTGGTTGGAAACAACTGTCTGATAATGGCGTACTGTCATGTTGCCCATGATTGTGTGGTTGGAGATAATGTTATAATGTCAAATGCAACGCAACTTGCCGGAGAGGTAGTGGTTGACAACTATGCTGTGATAGGCGGTGGTGCATTGGTTCATCAGTTCTGTCACATCGGTCCGCATGTAATGCTTCAGGGTGGCGCGTTGGTAAATAAGGATATTCCTCCGTATGTTAAGGCTGCACGTGAACCGATAGCCTATGCCGGAGTAAATTCCATCGGTTTGCGTCGCCGTGGCTTTACAAGCGAATCCATACGCGACATTCAGGAAATATACCGTTATCTCTATCTTTCCGGGTTGAACAATACCGAGGCCGTTGAGAGAATAGAGGCAGAACTTCCGGCAACAAAAGAACGTGATGAGATAATTATGTTTGTGCGAAATTCAAAACGTGGTATCATCAAAGGATACGTATGATTTGGAGCTATAAACACATGCTATATAACAATAAATCCTGTTCCATCCGGAACAGGATTTATTGTTATATAGGTAAATGATTACCTGAGTTTCCGTATTGTATCCATCAGTTTGTTGCCAAGTCCGATATTATATCCTTGTGACAGGAATACGATCCGATTGAATGTGTCGGCAATTATGAATATCGGATAATCACCGCTACGTATATTTAGTCCGGATTTCAGCTTTGATTTTATATCTCCGGAAATATCGGTACCGAAAATTGCATTTTCAGGCAATTGTGGCAGTTGTGACATGTCCATTCTGGATGATTCCTCGGGAGTGTCATACAACAGGAGTATGCTGCGTCCCCAGTCCTGTAATTCATCTTTATATTCAGATATATTACGCAGGGCATGATTTGTAGGTTCATGATTCGGGGATATGAGACCGATTATATAATATCCGCGCCCTGTAGTGGATAATATGGATTTCTCTTCTGTCCGGTCTATGGGGATATATTTGCTTTCAGAATCGAAAGAGCCTATTACCTGAACTTGTGAATTGTCTTCCCGCATAAAGAGGGTATCTGTGGTAAGACTGTCGGGTACTATATCCAACATGCGTATATGAGATAAGACGCTGCCATCGGCAAGGCGTTGGCCCGTAACTGTCATATATTTACCAGAATCCAGTAGCACCGGATTACTGAATAACTCGCTCCAAGGTATAAAGTCCGGAAAGGTAAGCAGTTGCGGTTCGCCATCTGATATTCTCGAGATAGAGAAGTGGGTGTAATATTTTGGATCTGGTAGTGTGTGGTTGGGTGAATATATCAGCTGTAAAGTTCCCTTTGGGGCGACGTTGGATGCCGGAGGTGTATTAGAGTCTAATGTCGCATCATGCCATGTAGAGGTTGAATCAGCCCATTGTACCTTTCCTGTAATCGGGTCGATTCTTGCGGGGATTCCAATCGCTCTTGCTCCGGCAACAAAAAATATGTCCCTTGATTTTCGAGATGTATTACGGTTATGCCATACAGACTCCGGTTTCATTGTAGCTTGTTCGGGATACCATGTCTTGTCAGTCCGGATATTGTTTTTTACCCATTCTTCCCATAGAGCAGGATTTTTACGGAATATGGAGCGGTCTTCCGCAACGATATTGTTGATGAAAAATGCCTTATATGGAGTTAGTTCCTCGAGGTCAATGCGGGGAGAAAGTATGTAAGGGAAGTATAGCGGAGTGTCGTATTCAGGGGTGGCCATATGGTCGTCCAGAACTTCCAATGTGACATCGGTCAGGTCTTTTTCCGACAGTGATTGCAATAAGGCAATTGCTTTCGGACGCATGTCCAGATTCTGCTTCTCAATGAAATTAGTGATTATAGCATGATTGCCTCGTGATTTGGTCAATAAATCCATTATAGCCTGTTCGTCAATATTCCATTTACGGGCCAATTCCTTGGCTGTATCACAATCAATGAAGGTCGCTATGTAACTGTTGCGAATGGAGTCTTCTTTTGCAAGACGAAGGTTATTGGCATTCCGTTCACAGTCGGTTACGGCAACATGCTCTATCCCCGCTTTCGGAGGTACAATGTCTAAATTCAGAATGGAAGCGGATGGATTTTCGGAGATAACAATGGTTACATCATTATCTTTGCCAACAGTACATTTTTTGAATCCGAATCGTTGTCCATCAGTGGCCCATGCTATAATATCACCCATTCCGCATATTAAAGAGGCTTTTCCATCGGCATCAGTGCGTTTTGATGCAACAGGATAGAATTCTGCATAATTGTATATGCGGAACGACACATTGGCATTCGGTTGAGGCAATCCGTTGATGTCTGTTACCTTTACTGTAATTTGGTCTACCGGAGCATAATTGGAGGTTACATTTATATCTGTGTTTCCCGCTGTACGGTTAAGAGTTTCTTCTCCACCTGCATAATTGCCGAATACTCTGGCGTGCATAAGCATACCTCTCGAGGCCGGGGAGTTGAACCATCCAAGATTCAATACAGGTTCAGGTTCGCACGCTCCAAGGAAGTACCATTTGCCATCGGCCCATGCTTCTACCCAGGCGTGATTATCGTCGGTATGAGCCCAACGTGGTGTGTAAACTTGTCGGGCCGGTATTCCCATGGCGCGTAGTGCGGCCACGGTGAATGTCGATTCTTCCCCACATCGACCTATTGCAGAACTTGTTGATTGAAGGGGAGAGTGTGTACGGCCGTCGGATGGTTGGTAGGAGACTTTTTCATGGCACCAATGGTTAATCTCAAGAATGGCGTCCTGCATCGACATGTTTATTATACGACTCTTAAGCTCGTTGTAAAATTGTGGCCGATGAGTGTCGAGTGCTTCATTATTGACGCGAAGCGGGAGTACAAAATGTAAAAATTCTGTTTTGTGGACGGTTGTACCCCAAGGCATTTCTTCCGATGCCTTTAATGCCGGATTTATGGCATAGTTTAAGTAAAAATCCAAGCTCCGGTCGGTGATATCAGACAAAGGCATGTAGGCATACAGCATTTTTATGCAGTCTATTTGTTCCGGAGATAAATCCCGGAGTTGGTTCTCTGTAATAGGTATTGTGCCTGACGCTTTTCTTTTCTGATAGTCATGTTCAATATTGACTGATATGTTATCTCCGGCTTTTATTTCCGGAGTTACAGCCAACAATAGAATCAGAATCGGAATTATATGTTTCATAATGTGGGTTATGTGTGAACAATGTGTGAAAGTTGAGCCACAGTATGTGCTGAGGTGACGTATCTGGAATATTCATCTTTACCTTTATCGCCCATATTTACGCGATTGTTCCGGTATGTCATCTGGCTTTGCACGAGTTCCCGTGCAGACGCATGTAATTCCAATATCTCAGAACTGTCGAGAATAAATTTAGCGTTGAGAGGTGTTACACCGCCACCTGCAAGAATGGTTATCTGATTTCCTACACGTTGGTTTAATGCTCTCAAAGTGTCTATACCGGCTTCGGCTGATTCGGCGCAACCGGATGTCAGTATGCGATTGCACCCAAGGGCTGCTATCTGTTCGGCAGCCTCCATTGGGTTACGGCACACGTCGAAGGCACGGTGGAATGTAATATTCATATTACCTGCATGTCTGATAAGTTCGCGGCAAATGTCGAAATCGATATCTCCTGATGACGTCAGCGCTCCTATCACAATTCCATGTGCGCCAAGTTCTTTTACCATGTCAATATCATATAACATGGCTTGCACTTCTCGACGTGAGTATAAAAAATCACCTCCTCGCGGGCGAATAAGAACGTGAACGGAAATGCCGGGAACGCCAAGGGCACATCTTATAAGACTTACAGATGGAGTCAGACCGCCCTCGCCAAGGGCCGAGCATAGTTCTACACGGTCGGCTCCTCCAGAAGCGGCTGCCACGACACTGTCAATATCGGCAGCGCATATTTCAAGTTTACGTCGGTTGGTTGTCATAATCAATTGGTGATTAGCTCCACAACAAAATCAATGGCTGTGGTGTCACGTGGTGGTATTTGCAATTCATAGCCATTGTCCTTGCGATGTATGGTCAAAGGCTTGCGTGATATATAGTCTACGTTTTTTTTCACCTTACAGGTAAGTGGTAAATGTACGGATGTTACATCCGGATCCAAGATGTGTACAAACAGACGGTTGCCTTTACGGGTGGTAGTGCCCCACGGTTGTGCCTGAAAATCGCCGGCGGAGGTTCCGTATATTGTTTCGCCATAAGTTCTCATCCATTGTCCGATATCTTTCAATCTGGCGAGGGCTGTTTCAGGTAGCTCTCCATTTGGCTGCGGACCGATATTCAGAAGTAAATTGGCTCCCATGCCGGCAGTCTTTATCAAATAATGTATCAGGGTCCTGGAATCTTTGTAGTTTTGATCGGCCACTTTGTATCCCCACATGCCGTTCATCGTCTGACACGTTTCCAATGGAAGTCTGGAAATAGCCTGACCGGAATAACCTGCTGTATTTTCGCCGGGGACATCCCGTTCAAAAATTTGTATGTCTTCTCCTTCAAATGGCGTTTGGTGATGGTTGTTGCCCACAAGGCATTTGGGTTGCAGTCTGTGTATCAAATCGTATTGAGGCCGCAATTGCCAGTCAAAAGGTATGCTGTCGGAATCGTGGTCCCACCAGCCATCAAACCATATCGCTCCTATTTCACCGTATTGGGTTAACAATTCGGTCAATTGTTTATTCATAAAATCGTAGTAACCGGGCCAGTTGCGCAGTGTGGTGTCGCGTCCTGTCTCAAGTCCGGTTCGACCGGAAGGATAGTCCGGACGTGTCCAGTCAATATGTGAATAGTATAAGTGTAGCTTTATACCTTGGTTGTGACATTCGTCGGCAAGTTCTTTTATGATGTCGCGTTTGAACGGTGTTGCATCAACAATATTGAAGTCAGATTCTTTTGTGTGCCACATTGAGAATCCGTCGTGATGGCGTGATGTGAAGCATATATATTTCGCACCGGAATCTTTAATGGCTCTAACCCATTCCGATGCATTGAAATCTGCAGGATAAAAACCCTTTGCCGCTTTGGCATATTCTTTAGCGTCTATACCATAGTTGAGATACCATTCACCTTGTCCGAACATGCTGTAGATTCCCCAGTGGATAAATATGCCGAATCCATTGTCGGCAAATTCCTTGCGGGACTGAATTATATCATCGGATGGGGTGTAGGGTTGCTCTTGTGCATATGTATGGAGTACAGTGCCTGATATGAGCAGGCTGAGAAGAAGGTGGCTAATGCATTTCATGGCTTTACAGTTACGGTGAGGGTAAAAAAGAGCAAAGGAATCTAACAGGTATGTGCCCACGGATTCCTTTGCTATGTATGAGTTTTTTATGATGTGATGAAGCGGACGGTTAGAAGGGGATGTCTTCTTCCGGGCTGCTTTGTGCAAAATCAACAGGTGCAGGCGGGGCAAACGGTACTCCGGCAGCGGCCTCAGGTGTTGCCGCACCTTCTTTATCCACTTTCCATCCGCGTATACCGGTGTACCAACGACCATTGTACTCACGGCTTTCTATGTCAAAACTGAGTGTCACAACTTCTCCTACATTGAGTGGATATTGGTCCGCACGTTCGCCAAACAAGTCAAAATGAACTTTTTTAGGATATGTTTCCATGGTCTCAAGCACATATTCGCGCTTTTTCCAGTTGTTTCCGCTTTTTGACACTCCAGACTGCTCTGGCAGGGAGAGAATGATTTTTCCTTTTATTTCCATGTTGTGGAATGTGGTTTTAAATGATTTACTATTTGATATTGCAATTACAAATGTAGCGAGATAATGGATAAACAGCAAATAATATAATGGAAAGTTTTCTACCGGCACATAATAAATTAGTAACTTTACCAACAAATATAATATGATATAACAATGGCAGACAATGGTGTTTGGTGGACTGCGCCTACAAGCAGTGAGAGCGGTCTGGTGATAATGGTTACCGGAAGAAAGGATATAGATAAATTCCGCAATAACCCCAGATTTGACAAGCGGGTGGAAGTTACATGGAAATATTCCGGTGATAAGTCTGGAATGCCGGATAAAGCAACCTCTACGCTAATGGAAGAGGTGCAGGACGCTCTTGTGGCGGCGTTTGATAAAGATCCGGTCGCGGTATTGACCGGTATATTCACGGGTGACAATCAGCGTGATTGGATATTTTACACGTTAAGCACGCATATCTTCGGCCGAAAACTGAATGAGGCTCTTTCTGATTTCCCCATGTTGCCTATAGAGATATATTGTGAGAACGATGCCGACTGGAATCAATATAATGAAATGTCGGAGGCGGAAATCAAGATGGATTAGCGTTCCGGTAATTGATGTTCATAATGAATTAACGGCATCCCTTGAATTTTTTATTCGGGATGCCGTTTCTGTTATTTCTGTTCTGGAGGAAGCTGAGGCATTGGCGGGGGAGTGGGAGCCTCAGGAAGGGCTTTGGTGTCGGTGGGTTCAGCGGTGTTGGCCGCAAGAATCTCGTCGGTGCGTGACACCCATTGCCGTTTTCCGAAAATTTTCTCAACGTCTTCAGTGAAGATTACCTCCCGGGTTATCAGCACTTCGGCAAGCTGTCCGTGGCCTTCAGCATGTTCTTTCAATATCTGCTTGGCCCGTTCGTATTGCTCATTGATTATTCGGGATACCTCTTCGTCGATTGTCCGGGCCCGTTCGTCACTGTATGGTTTGGAAAATCCATAGTCCTGACCGGTTGAATCGTAATAGCTCAGATTCGGTAATTTCTCGCTCATGCCATAATATACCACCATCGCATAAGCTTGTTTTGTAACACGTTCAAGATCGTTGGCAGCTCCTGTGGATATTCTGCCAAGAAACAGTTCCTCTGCCGCGCGTCCACCTAATGTGGCGCACATTTCATCCAATATGGCCTGGGTGGGGGTAATCTGACGCTCCTCGGGCAGATACCATGCTGCGCCAAGAGCCTTGCCACGAGGCACTATGGTAACTTTAATGAGCGGATTGGCATAGCGAAGATGCCACGATACTGTAGCATGTCCCGCTTCATGTATGGCAATGGACTTTTTCTCCTCGTCGGTAGTGATTTTGGAGCGTTTCTCCAATCCACCTATTATCCTGTCCACAGCATCAATGAAGTCCTGTCGCCCCACGGCCGGATGATTATGGCGGGCAGCTATAAGGGCGGCCTCGTTACATACATTTGCTATATCGGCTCCGGAGAATCCGGGAGTCTGCCGTGCGAGCAGATCAACATCGACGCTGTCGTCTATCTTGATTTTGCGCAGGTGTACGTTAAATATCGCCACACGGTCGTTGAGATCCGGCAAGTCAACATATATCTGGCGGTCAAAACGTCCGGCTCGCAACAGTGCTTTGTCGAGAATATCGGCGCGGTTTGTCGCAGCGAGTATTATCACACCGCTATTTGTCCCAAAGCCATCCATTTCGGTAAGCAGCTGGTTGAGGGTGTTTTCTCTTTCATCGTTTGCTCCCATGTTGGGATTTCTGCCTCGGGCGCGGCCTACGGCATCAATCTCGTCAATGAAAACAATACATGGCGCTTTTTCCTTGGCCTGACGGAAAAGGTCGCGCACACGAGATGCGCCTACACCAACAAACATCTCGACGAAGTCGCTGCCCGACATGGAGAAGAACGGAACATTGGCTTCGCCGGCAACAGCTTTTGCCAAAAGCGTTTTACCTGTGCCGGGAGGGCCAACAAGCAGCGCTCCTTTGGGTATCTTACCCCCGAGATTGGTGTAACGCTGCGGGTTTTTAAGGAATTCGACTATCTCTTCTATTTCTGTTTTAGCTTCAGATAAGCCGGCCACATCCTTGAATGTTACCTGAATAGGACCGTCCTTATCAAATATCTTGGCTTTGGACTTGCCGACACTGAACACTCCGCCACCATTGCTGTCTTTGCCAGACATTCTACGCATCATCCATAGCCAGAAAGCTATGAGAAGGACAATCGGGCCAAACGACCACAGATAGGTGCTGAAGTCAGAACTCTTTTCATACTTGACGGCACCATTGAATTTTCCGGAAGCCTGCCACGCTTCAATCTTACTTTGCAGTATGTCGGCAGAAGGGATATTGGCAAAGATTTTAGCGACACTGCCTTTTGACAATTCCTCGCCCGGAAATTGCTTTTTGGCGATAGAGTCGGATAGCAGAGCCTCGGCTTCATGTTTGGCGCTGAATACTGTTATCTCCTTTACACCACCATGTTCCACTATTTTTTCAAATTCGGAGAAGCTGACCTCTTTGGTGTGTGCTGTGTCGTCAAGATAAAGCATGCCAAAAAGGAAGATGAACACCAGGGCGTACATCCAGTACATGCTGAAGCCGAATAATGGCTTTTTTTGTTTTTGAGGGGATTGCATTTATATTATAGTGTGATGATGTGAATATCTGTTTCGGTTATAGTCAATCCAAATCGGGAATTTCCTGAAGCCGTGCATCGCTCCAAAGTTCTTCAAGATTGTAATGTTGGCGTTGGTCCGGCACGAATATATGGACAATTGTTGAGCCATAGTCGATAACTATCCATTGTGAATTCTGGTACCCATCGTAATTGTATGGCTTGACGCGGGCTTTGTCCAATAAATATTCGCGAATACTATCGGCTATTGCCGCCACGTGCATGCTGCTGGTTCCCTCGCAGATGATAAATCCTGAGGTTGCGGCCGATTCATTGTCCGACAGGTCTATAAGAGTGATTTTTTTTCCCTTGCGTTCCTGAATTCCTTCGATTATGAGTTGTGTCAGTTCTGACGGTTCTATTAAATCGTTGTTTGTCATTTAAAAATCTGTCTATATATGGAATATTTTACAAAAATAGTAAACTTTTTCTTTGTTGTCAATCAAAAGGAGTGACAGTTGACATATAAACAAATATAATGCCAAAAAGGTCGAATTATAATAAAATTGACAAATATTATATTTATTCGTAGCGCATTGAATTAGCCGGGGAAAGACGCGCTATTATGCCAGAGGGTATAATCAGCAATAAGAATGAGACCAAAATTACGCCTATGTTCAGAATCACGATTGGCAGCAACTCCAAATCGACTGGCACATAATTGATATAATAAGCATCGGCATCAAGAGGCAGAATGTGCCAATAATGTTGCAGCATCAGCAGTCCCACGGCTACAACATTCCCGATAATAAGTCCCTTGAACACGAGGCGCTCTGTCATATATATGAAGATTGCTCTTATCTGGGCATTAGTGGCTCCGAGGGCTTTTAAAAGACCAATCATGCGCACACGTTCCAGAATTATTATAAATAGGCTTGATATCAACGTAAACCCTGACACACAAAGCATAAGCGCTATTATCACCACCACGTTTGTGTCGAGCAGGTCGAGCCAGTTGAAATACATGGCACAGCGGTCGTAGACAGTCTCGGTTCTATATAAATATCTGCCTCCATTCTCAATCACCTCATTGAGCAACCGGTTGGTTATCTCTCCCGCAACATGCGGGATTTGCTTCTTGTCTACTCCGTTTATTTCAATAATGGAGCCGGTTATGGAATCGACTTTACATAGTTTCTGCAATAAGGTTATCGGGCAATACGCATACATGGCATCGTATTCGGAAAAATGGGTGTCGTACACACCTGTGATTTTCAGATTACGTGTGCGCAGGGTGCTATTGTTGAAAAAGTGAGCCTTTACCTTGTCACCCGGATATAACCCGAGCATATCGGCGGTTGAACGAGATATTACTATGGTATTGTCGTCAATTGCTGAGGTGTCGCCCGGTAGTTTTCCGCTGGTTATGTTTGCCTTGACAAAATTCCAATCCTGAGATTTGTCGAGCCCCTTTAAAATGAGACCACGGAAATTATTGTCGGTTTTTAATATTACAGGTTCACACATTGAAATTGATACAGACGCTTCAGGGGCAATGTCGTGTATCATTTCCAGCATATTGTTATCGTATCTTATGCCGGTGGTAAGTCCGGGCACAGAGTCGTTCTCGGGTGGATATATCGATATCTGGGATATGAATCCCATGAGTTTTTCGGTAATCTCTTTTTTGAATCCCGACACAATCGAGATGGAAATGAGCATGATTATGAACGATAAGGCAATTCCGGCGATGGCTATTACGATGCCGGGCGATGGTGCGCTCCGGCCTTCAGCCTTTAACGACAGTCTCTTACCTATGAATACCGCTAAATTCATGCCACGTTAGCATCAGATGGTGCGACCCGGGTATGCTTTAAGAGCTTCAGCCAATACTTTAAGAGCCTCAGCGAGATCTTCTTTGTTCAGCACATAAGCCATTCTCACTTCGTTGATGCCCATGCCGGGAGTGGTGTAGAAACCAGAGGCCGGTGCCATAAAAACGGTGGCTCCTTCGAAACTGAATTCCTTAAGGCACCATTCGCAGAACTTGTCAGCATTATCCACCGGAAGCTGGACCACTGTATAGAATGCACCCATCGGTATCGGAGTGTAGCATCCGGGAATCTTGTTTATTCCATCGATAAGGAATTTTCTGCGCTCGACATACTCGTTATATGTCATAAGCATATATTCGGCCGATGTATCTATGGATGCCTCTGCAACAATCTGTCCGAGCAGTGGCGGGCTCAAACGAGCCTGACAGAACTTCATTACATTTTTTTTCAGCTCTTTGTGCTTGGTTATCAATGCGCCGATGCGTATTCCGCACTCGCTGTAACGCTTTGAAACAGAGTCGATGAGCACCACCTGCTCCTCTATGCCCGGAAGATGAAAGGCTGAGATGTATGGTGCGCCGGTATAGCAGTATTCTCGGTACACCTCATCTGAAAACAGAAATAAATCATATTGCTTGACTATGTCACGCAACTGGTTCATCTCTTTTTGTGTATACAGGTAGCCGGTGGGATTGTTGGGATTGCATATCAGTATTCCCTTGGTGCGTGGAGTGATTAATTTTTCAAATTCTTCCACTGGAGGTAACGCAAACCCTTCTTCAATGCTTGACGGAACGGTGATTATCTTTGCTCCTGCTGATATGGCAAACGCCATATAGTTGGCATAGGCCGGTTCCGGTACTATTATTTCATCGCCCGGATCCAGACAAGCCATAAATGCGAACAGAACGGCCTCCGAACCGCCGGTGGTTATTATAATATCGTCAACATCCACATTGATGTTGAAACGCTTGTAATAATCAACCAACTTGGTTCTTAACGAAAGCAATCCTTCCGACGGACTGTATTCGAGGACTGTTCTGTCTATGGTTTTCAACGCATCGAGACCTTCGCGTGGAGTTGGAAGATCCGGTTGCCCGATATTCAGACGGATTACCTTTATGCCTCGTTCGGTAGCCTCATTGGCCAAAGGCACTAATTTGCGTATTGGGGAAGCGGGCATCATTTCGCCACGCTGAGATATAACTGGCATTTTTGTAGTAGTCGTTTTTCAGTACATTTTATATTATGCAAAGTTAAGATAAATGGTGCCAATCGCAAAATTTTTTCTAACCCTGCTGTCTTAATTGGAAAAAGGGGGATAGCAACCCGATGAAATTACAAAGAGAACATTTAAATAAAAACCCTAAACCGTTGCAGCGGTCAAGGGTTTAAGGTTGAAAAGTAATGCCGCCGCTTTCCAATCTTAATTAACCAGTCGCGGCGAGCCTTTTCTATCTTATGAGAATTGAAGTTTCTTTTAAGGTAGGCAAATGGACGGTAAAAATTATATTCCGTCGCTGATGCCTGGGGGCTGCAAATGGCTGTAGTGGTTGGCAATCCACAAGTCTCCCGAAAGGTTTTCAATCGCAAAGATAACGCAAACTTTGCAAAGATGCAAAAAGGCCCTGTGTTGTGTCTTTACAGACGTGCTTTCGCTTGAACTCACATAATGTGTAGGTAATTTTAGTGCTGTAAAACAGCAGGAAGTCAGGTGTCTACCACCTGACTTCCTGCTTGTTGCTTGCTTGAGCCGCGAGTGGGACTCGAACCCACGACCTTTTCGTTACGAATGAAATGCTCTACCGACTGAGCTATTGCGGCTGGTTGCGCTAAAAGCGCTACAAAGATACTAATAATTTACTGTTTGTTTGCTATACGTGAATTTTATTTTTGCATCATCTAATAGCAATTTACACATGGCCGGACCGCTTACGTATGGGTTTATTCCGGTGATGTAGCTCTGACCTTGCTGATAGTATGAGCCTTGGGTGCTTTCAACTACCAAATCCACAGGGGTGAGGGTGAAGGTATAGTCTTCGGCCTTTATTTCGTCCTTTGCCAACATATCTATTATGTACTGGCGCATAGCGGTGAAGTCGTATGTCTTTGTTGTGGAGTTGTACGAAGCGATGAACGACGTCTTGTCGTCGTTAATTTTATTGTCGGCAAAGAAATCTTTTTTGTCCTTCGACAGAATCAGAAGTACATTTACCGGAGGTTCGATACCATAGTTGTTGGTGATTTCCTCTACGGGGATTGAGAATGTGAGAGTGTTTATTACAGACAGGTCTCCGCCGTTGGTTTTATAACGGTTGATGATGTCAAGTGTCGGGAATGTCAGTTGTACATCGTAACCCGACGGTGCCACGATGATATTCTCACCCGCATCGGCCATATCGGAAAGCGAAGAGCTGAGCGATAGGTCTATGATGTTGTTTGTGACAACCTCAGGTGTCACAGCCATGTATGTTGAGGATACTTTGTAGACAGTGTCGCGGGTCACATCGTTTTTTGTTACCTTGTCGTGTTTCTTATAGTAGAGGTTGATTCGGGTTTCATTGATGTTGACCACCAATCCGGAACCGAATGTACTCTTGATATACACTCCGGGGAAGAACTCGGCGAATGCCCCCGGGGTGGCAAATGTAGCGGGATTGGTAATGTATTCGTTGTAGAACCGCTTTGCAAACGACAAAGGTAAATCTACGGATATTGTGCGGTATGCCAGATTGTTTACAGAGTCATTGTAGAGAGCATTAGCCGTATATATCTGAGTCTGGGGAGTCCACACATTGGCGGGGTCGTAATATCCTTCAGGATTGAAATTACTATATATCGGCGAGGGGAGCTGTCGGGTCAGGGGATATACCTTAAGACCCATGGGTACCAATGAGTCGCCGGTGAAATCTCCGGGTTTCATAAACATGAGCATCTTTATTGAATCGATGTCGTTGATTCCCACGCCTACTGTGTCCAGCTGCATGGCCGGCATAAATTGAGTTACGATATCCGATTTGAATCGTCCGAATTCCTTGGCATCCAATGCCCCAAGTATCTGGGTGACGGTTCGCGATTGTAAGTCGGTGTTGGTACGTGGCGTGCCCGATACGGTGAAAGCCGAATCGATTATAACTTCAGACCGGTCTGTGACAAGAGAACTGCCTATTGTCGAGGAGTCGTCGCATGCCGTTGATATCCCCAGTGCTATGCAGGCTAATATGAATATATGGGTAAATTTCATAATATATATACGGTGTGAGAAGAGGAGGTTATAAGAAACTCGTTTATTCGTTTATCAATGTTTCATAAAATGCCGAATAACGGTCGTTGAGCGAATCCTCATCGGGCGAATATGGCATGAATGGTTTGCCTGAAGCCCGGGCGTATTCTATAAGCTCTTCAGGAACACCATCGCCTGATTGTATTATGGCATCCGAGTAGTCAATGGCGAGTTTGTTTAATGAGATGAAGTCAACCGGTGCGTCAACTATGGATTTCAGGTCGCTGTCGGAAAATTGGCTCATGCGTAATTTCTCGGCAAATCGTTCGTCGAGATTTCCCTGGAAGTCTTCCGGACGCAATGCGTATACTATTTTCGAGCTGACAAACGATGGATCCTCGTGGTACATGCGTTTGAGATACAGTGGTACCAAGGCCGATATCCATCCCATGCAGTGTACTATTGCAGGTTCCCAGCGTAGTTTCTTTACTGTTTCAATGACCCCTTTGGCAAAAAACATTATACGTTCATCATTGTCTTCAGGCGAAGAGTCTATCTCAAGACGTTTGTCGGGTGAGAAATGGAAGTAATCATCATTGTCGATGAAGTATACCTGCATGCGTGCCGGTTGCAATGTGGCCACCTTTATTATTAGAGGATGGTCGGAATCGTCAATTATGACATTCATGCCTGATAGGCGAATTACTTCATGAAGCTGATTGCGGCGTTCGTTGATGCAACCATATTTGGGCATGAATGTGCGTACTTCATAGCCTTTTTCCTGTGTGCCCTGAGGCAATTTGTTGCCCAAAACGGAGAGTGCGGTCTGGGGCAGGTATGGAGTTATTTCTTGAGAGATGTACAGTACTTTTTTACGCTCCATCGCGAATGTGTTGTAAATTTATAGTTAAGTTCCGCAAAGATACGGAAAAAATTTGATATGGATGAATTACACATCTGTTTAAAAAGTAAAAAGTGTGAATTTCTCCGCAATGCGGTTTTTTGTTAGTATATTTGCACAAATTTTTTAGACAGATGTTACGATTCAAGTTTATTTTTATATTAATGGTGTTGTGGAGTGCGGTGGCGCATTCCCAAAGCCCTGAAGCAGGTGCGAGGTGGCGGGTTAATGTCAAAATGACATCTGCCACAGCCGGTGAAGTGATTGTGAAGGCTGTGATTGATGATGGATGGCATATTTACGGAACTTCTCTCCCTGAAGGTGGCCCGATTTCCACAACTATCGATTTCAATGGCAGTACAGGAGTGAAGTTTACATCTCCGGTCAAGGTGTCGCCTGCACCACATAAAGGCTTCGATTCGATGTTCAATATGGAGTTGACATGGTGGGAAAACGCTGTTACATTCCGCCGGTCGTTTACCGTGACGGATGTTGATGCGGCTCAAATCAAAGGTTCGGTGTCGTATATGATGTGCAATCAGCGTAATTGCATGCGTCCTCCAGTATATAATTTTTCAAAATCACTACCTAAAGTAAAATGATATTCAGTAAATTACGTGCTGTGTTCGGCATGGTTGCCGTTATCGTGGCTTTTAATGTCGGTGCACAGATTGTGACACCTGTCACATGGCAGTCAACAATAGAGATGACCTCTGCTACGGAGGGAAAGATGATATTTAAGGCTCATATTGACGACGGATGGCATTTGTATGGATTGAATCTGCCTTCCGGCGGTCCTCGTTCCACCCGCTTTGATTTTACTGATATCGATGGCGCATCGCTTATCGGTGATATCGTACCTTCGGTTGCACCTATTGAGAAAGTCGATCGCTTTTTCGACCTGAAATTGAGCTGGTGGGAGAGCGATGTGGCTTTTACACAGTTATTTAAACTGGATAGTGATAGCCATGGTTGTCGAGTGTCCGGAACCATTGAGTTTCAGGGTTGCAATAGCAAAAGTTGCATACCTCCGTCTACTGAAACGTTTGAACTTTCTGTAGGTAGTGCGCCTGCCGCTGTGGATAAAACAGAGGTTGGCGACACAGTGGCTGCATCAGGGATTGTGGGGAAGGATGTACAGGAAACAGTTTCTGATGCCAGATGGTGGGCTCCAGTAACATTCCCTGAGAGCGATGAGGCAAGTACTCTCGACATTGCGCGCTCATCATCGTTATGGTACATTTTTATCTGGGGCTTTATCGGTGGACTGATAGCTATTATGACTCCATGTGTATGGCCCATGATTCCTCTTACAGTTAGTTTTTTCCTTAAAAAAAGCTCCTCCCGTCGTCGTTCGATTGCGGATGCATTGATTTATGGATTGTCAATAATTGTGATATACCTCGGTCTCGGATTGATTATAACATTGGTTTTCGATGCCGGTAAATTGAACGATTTAGCCACTAACGCGGTGTTCAATCTCATATTTTTTGCGCTGTTGGTGGTATTCGCGGTTTCGTTTTTCGGAGCGTTTGATATAAAACTTCCATCAAGCTGGAGCACTGGTGTTGACAGCAAGGCTGAGCGTACATCCGGACTTCTCAGCATATTCTTTATGGCTTTCACATTGGCATTGGTATCGTTCTCATGTACCGGTCCGCTTATCGGTACACTCTTGGTGGAGGCCGCTTCTGATGGTAGCATAGCAGGTCCGGCCGTGGGCATGGGTGCGTTTGCATTGGCTTTGGCCATACCGTTCACGCTATTTGCATTTTTCCCATCTCTTATAAAAGGCATGCCCCGCTCCGGGGGCTGGTTGAACTCCGTTAAGGTGGTTCTCGGATTTCTTGAATTGATATTATCTCTTAAATTCCTTTCGATAGCCGACCTTGCTTACGGTTGGGGCATATTGGATCGCGAGATTTTCATCGCTATATGGATTGTATTGTTCATCCTGCTGGGGATGTATCTGTTGGGTAAGTTGCGGTTTAGTCACGATGCTCCGCTTGAGTGGGTGTCTATTCCCCGTTTCTTCATGGCGTTGGCCTCGTTTAGTTTTGCGGTGTATCTGTTGCCCGGTATGTGGGGCGCGCCGCTAAAGGGAGTCAGTGCCTTTGTACCTCCGTTGCATACTCAGGATTTTAATCTTTACGAGGATGGCCAATTTCAGACTTTCGACGATTTTGATGAAGGTATGAGATATGCTGCTGAACATCATAAGGCCGTGTTATTGGATTTTTCAGGCTATGGATGTGTCAATTGCCGTAAGATGGAAGGGGCGGTATTTGACACCCCCGAGGTGCAGAACATGATAAAGGATAACTTTGTGCTGATAACTCTTATGGTGGATGACAAGCAGGAACTGCCACAGCCCATATCCGTAGAGGAAAATGGAAAGAAACTTAAGCTGACTACTGTAGGAGCCAAATGGAGCTATCTGCAACGCACAAAATTCGCAGCAAGTGTACAGCCATATTATGTGATAGTAAACAACGAAGGCGATGCCTTGGTCAATCCGTATTACTTTGACGAGAGCGTGGATAAATTCGTTGATTGGCTGAACTCTGGATTGAAGGCATATAAGGCCGAAACAAGTAAATAGATATGAAGCATACTCGTTCAGAAAAGATAGAGGCATTAGGTCGTGTTATCGACACTCTGGATATCCTTAGGGTACAATGTCCATGGGATCGGAAACAGACTAATGAATCTTTGCGACCCAACACCATTGAAGAGGTGTATGAGCTTTGCGATGCGCTGATGCATGATGATGAGTCCAACATATGCAAGGAACTCGGTGATGTGTTGTTGCATGTGTTGTTTTATGCCAAGATTGGCGAGGAAAAAAATGCGTTCGACATTTGTGATGTTGCCGATGCGCTTAATTCAAAACTTATTTTCCGCCATCCTCATGTCTTTGGAAGTACGAATGTCGCTGACTCCAATGAGGTATCTCAGAACTGGGAGCAAATAAAGTTGAAGGAACGGGGAGGAAACCGTACTGTGCTTGCCGGAGTGCCTAAATCGCTTCCTGCATTGATAAAAGCTTTCCGCATTCAGGAAAAGGCCGCTAACGTCGGTTTTGATTGGGCGGAACGTGCGCAAGTATGGGATAAGGTTAGGGAAGAGATCTCCGAATTTGCCGTTGAGGCTGAATCGTTGGCTCCAGACAGAATGGAAGCGGAAATGGGAGATTTGCTTTTTAGTCTCATCAATGTGGCACGTTTATACGGCATAAATCCGGAGAACGCTCTTGAAAAAACTAATGCGAAGTTTATTCATCGGTTTAATTATATTGAAGCCAAAGCTACCGAATGTGGTAAGTCAATCAAGGATATGACACTTGGAGAGATGGATGCATTGTGGAACGAGGCTAAAATGACAGAATGAATAAGATTGTATTAAAGGTAATTGCTGTGGCACTTATGGCTTGTGGAAGTATAGGCCTTTGCTCACAGACATTGAAGCACTATACTGTTAGAAAAAACGGTTCATCTGAATTGATGGATCTAAGGGTGGACAGCGTGGATTTTCGCGATGATCTTACTCGGGTCTATGGTAAACTTATGGGGCGTCCACATACATCATCACGTATAGACCGTTTGTATATCACTATATCAGGCAAGCAATTCGAGTCAATGGATATTGATGGAGTGGATATGAAAAGATGGTTTCAATGGGAGGATGATGGACTGATTCCTGTAGAGATTGACTTCATGCCGATGAAACATACCGGAGATTTTGAAATTGTAGTCAATGGCCCCCGGGGTGAGGACAGGTGGATTGTAACGAATGCTAAAAGACACGTAAAGTGAAACTTTGTATCACCGAGAAACCGAGTGTGGCTCGGGATATTGCCGATATTCTTGGTGCCACAGTAAAACGTGATGGATATTACGAAGGGGCCGGATATAATGTCACATGGACGTATGGGCATCTTTGTACATTGAAGGAACCGGCAGATTACACTGATAGGTGGAAACGGTGGTCTCTGTCTGCTTTGCCCATGATTCCTCCGCGCTTTTCCATTAAGCTGATAGAGCAGGAAAGTATAAAACGGCAGTTCAAGGTGATTGAAAATCTTGTGTCACAGGCCGATGAGGTTATAAACTGTGGTGATGCCGGGCAGGAGGGGGAATTGATTCAGCGGTGGGTTATGCAGAAAGCCAAGACAACGTGTCCGGTGAAACGATTGTGGATATCCTCTCTTACCGATGAGTCTATTCGCGATGGATTCAAGTCGCTTATGCCTCAGAGCGATTACGATAATCTTTATTATGCCGGAGTGTCGAGAGCGGTTGGCGACTGGATACTTGGCATGAATGCTACCCGATTGTATTCCTTAAAATATTCCGAACCGGGTAAGGTCCTTTCAATCGGGCGTGTGCAGACGCCCACATTGGCGCTTGTGGTTCAACGGCAATTGGAGATTGACAATTTTAAGCCGGAGGATTATTGGGAGATAAAAACAGAATACCGTGATGTGATATTCAATTCATCGGCAGGGCGTTATAAATCGCAGGATGAAGCTGAAAAGGTCATGGAAAGCATGGTTGGAAGCGAATTGGCAATAACATCTGTTCAGGAAAAGAAAGGAAAGGAGGCTCCATTGAGATTGTTTGATCTGACCTCGCTTCAGGTGGAATGCAATAAACGTTGGGGATGGACTGCCGATGAGTCCTTGAAACTGATACAATCGCTGTATGAAAAGAAGGTCACTACATATCCACGTGTCGACACAACGTATCTTACTGAAGATATATATCCGAAGATACCCGCTATTTTAAAGCAGATGACGCCGTATGCCAAGATTACGGAACCTGTACTTGCAAATAGGATTGTGAAAAGTAAAAAGGTGTTTGATAACTCTAAGGTTACAGATCACCATGCCATTATACCAACCGGTCAGTCGCCTGCTGCATTGAGCGGTGATGAGAAAAAATTATATCATCTCATAGCCCTGCGATTTATCGCAGCTTTTTATCCGGACTGTGTGTATTCAACCACATCTGTAGAAGCTCTTGTAGGTAAAATTCCATTTAAAGTCACCGGTAAAACGATAATAGAACCGGGATGGAGAGCGCTTTTTATGTCAGATACAAATAAACCGGATTCGGATGATGGTATTCTGCCTGAATTCTCCGTGGGTGAGAAGGGGCCGCATAAGCCATCATTATTGAAAAAAGCCACAACACCTCCCAAATATTATACAGAAGGAACTTTGCTAAGGGCAATGGAAAGTGCCGGAAAAACCGTTGACGATGAAGCTCTGCGGGAGGCGATGAAGGAAAATGGTATCGGTAGGCCGTCCACGCGCGCTTCAATAATCGAGACGCTGTTCAAGCGTGGCTATTTATTTCGTGAGAAGAAAAATATACATGCAACAGAGGCCGGCATAACGCTTATATCCTTAATTAAAGAAGACTTGCTCAAAAGCGCCAAACTCACCGGGTTATGGGAAAATAAATTGAGACGCATAGAGCGAGGTGAATACAATGCCGCTCAGTTCGTAGATGAATTGAAAACTCTTATAAATGAGATTGTGCTGAATGTGTTGAATGATAATTCTTCACGAAAGATTGTCATAGATAATAACGGGAGTACAAAATCAGCCAAAGAGACAAAAAATAAAAATGAAGTTAAATCTGTCAAGGTAAGAAAGCCGGCTATAAAGAAACTTGATCAGATTGTCTGTCCAAAGTGCGGCACGGGTTCATTAATTAAAGGACATACAGCTTACGGATGCAGTCGGTATAAAGAGGGGTGCGACATGAAATTGCCCTTTGAAAGCTATTCTCCGGAGTTGTCACCTGCAAAGTTGAATCAATTGATAAAGAAACAATATGGAGGATGAATTACTCCCCATCGTTGATGGCGATGGCTGTGTGATTGGTGCGGAGTGGCGTTCGCGGTGTCATTCCGGAAGTATGATTATGCATCCGGTGGTACATTTACATGTATTGGATAAAAATGGCTGTTTGTTGATGCAGAAACGTTCAATGGCGAAGAAAATTCAGCCCGGAAAGTGGGACACAGCTGTGGGCGGGCATGTGGTATATGGTGAAACCATCAGCACGTCTTTGCTTAGGGAGGCCATGGAGGAAATAGGTCTTTCCGACTTCACTCCGGTATTATTGCTTAAATATGAATTTCAATCTGAGATTGAAAAAGAGCTGATTTATTGTCATGCGGTTAGGCTGAATAAAGATTTTATTCCGGCGGTTGAAGCCGGTGAGTCTGATGCTGTAGCTTTTTGGCCTATGTCGGAAATACGCAGTTCAATTGGTAAAAATGTTTTTACCCCTAATTTTGAAATGGAGTATCGCAAAATTGAGCGGTTGTTATTGAACCTATAATCCCTGATATATAATGAATGAGGTTTTACAGATAATAGCGGTCTGTATAATTATAGCAGTTTGTATAGTCTGGGTTGTCAGGCGCATACGTGGGAATAATCGTCGTCATAGTGACGCCGGTTCGGCATCTTGTTCAGGATGTCCGTTGGCCTCTAAATGTGGCGGAGCTCAGTCTTTGTCCGACGACTGCGATAGATCCCTTAAATGAGCATCCGTTCTTTTATCGGTTCATGCGTTTGAGCAGATTGTACGATGGCACTATGCCTAATTCTCCTGATTTACTTAAATCAGCCGAGCCTGCAAGTCGGTTTCCAAGCTTGAAATACACGTAACCACGGTTATAATAAGCTTCTCCAAAATCGTTCTTAAGTTCAATTGCGCGATTAAATGACGCCAATGCAGATGTGAGATCCTGTAAATATACCATTATTACGCCTTTGTTATAATGGGCTATAGCCATGTTGGGCGATAATTTGAGTACATGATCAATATCGTCAATTACACCTCTTAGTTTTATGAGTTTGTTTTGAGCATTGAGTGTCTGTCCTCTTTGTGACTCATTTTCTATATTGGATGTTGCCTGCTTGTATTTGGCAATGGCTCTCATAAAATAAGCAAGGGTGAAATCTCCTGCGGCATTGATTGCTGAAGAGAAATCCGTTATGGCGGCATCATAATTATGAACAGACATCTGGTCCATTGCCCGGCCAAAATAGTCAATGGCTCTTGGAGTATGTGTTGACAGGTAAGAATTGTAATATTCAATGGAATTGAAATGCCGGTCTATTTCGTCCGGATCAGTTAGCGCTACCTCATGGTTGGTGAGCTGGAGTAGGAATCTTAGCGCTTTCGTGCGGTTCAGTTCGTCCATTTCACGAAGATAATCGCCTGTTGGTTTTAACTCGGAAGGAGATGTGTAATAAGTTAGTGTAAACATCGGCTCCACATCTACTGTCACATTGTTGTCCTGAACTTTGCCACGTATATTCTTATTATTGTATTCCTTATTCGTGTCAATTCGGTTTTCAACAGTGAGAAGTTTTGAGAACCGGGCTGACACCACTTCCTGTGCCTCAGAAATGCTGTCGGTTGACGTTGTGTTTCCTGACGGTTTTCCGAACAAATCGATGGCGTTTGAATTGTCATCTCCGGTGTAGACCCGCTGTTTTGCCAATGCGAGCGATTTATTGTAATCGGCCGAGGCCGAGCGGTCGCCCATGGCTTGCTTTATGTCGTATCGTAGGAAATAAGCGGCTGCGAGATCGGGGAATGTATTTATCAATCTGTTCACATCCTTAAGGGCATTCTTGTAATCATTCAGTTGTCGGTAGACTACGGCGCGGTTATACAATGCCTTGTAGTCGTTGGGACTAAGCTTAAGAACCTCATTGAAGTCGTCAATCGCTTTGTTATAATCATGTACTTCGGTTTTGAGCAAAGCTCGGTTATATATAGCCGTTGGATTCAGTGGATCAAGATTTATCGCGTAATCGTAATCGCTCATTGCTCCGAAATAATCATCAAGACTATAGCGTAAAAACGCTCGGTTTATGAAATATCCGGCAAAATGTGGCTGGAGCTTTATGGCTTCATCCATATCGGCAAGTGCCTGGGCGTAGTCCTTTGATTGGTGAATGGCAATATCGGCACGCATAAGATAGCCATTGACGGCATTTTTGTTTAGTTCAAGTGCTTTGTTTATGTCAGCGAGAGCTGCGGTGGTGTCTGATGCCGAAAGAAGCAGTCGTGCACGGCCTATATATCCACCGTCGAAATTCGGATGCGATTTGAGCAATGTTGAGAAGCTCTCTTTAGCTCCATCATAATCTTTTATATCCGCTTGTGCCATAGCTTTATTGTATAGCAGCCCTCGATTTTCGGGTAGCATTGACAGGGCTTTGTCATAATCCTTTATGGCATCCTCGTTTCTGCCCAAATTCTGTCTTGCCACACCGCGCAGTTCGTAAGCATCGGTTATGAACGGATTGTGTTCTATGGCTATGCTTGCATCTTCTTCCGCACCCTTGAAGTCGTCAAGATTATATTTGGCGAGTGCTCTGAAAAAATAAGGCTGAGCTAAATATGGCTTGGCTGCAATCACTTGATTAAAGTATTGGATAGAAAGTACGTAATCCTCAAAATAGAGAGCATTTCTACCTATCTGCAATACTTGATCGGTGTTAATCTGAGCATGTATGGATATAGCGTAAGTTATTATAGAAAGAAGTATGGTGAATAGACGCTTCATTATCAGTTTGGAAAATGTGACAACGGCAAAATTAGCCAAAAACTTCGGTAAAGATGAATAAAACATCATAAAAGGTCTAAATTAAAAGTGTTGTATGGATATATTTGAATTGCTAATTTTGCAGTATGTTGAATATTGGCAGATATATAATTATAGTTTTATTGTGTATATCTATACCATTCCCATTTTCCGCTATTTGTGGTGAATTGGACTGCAAAATGTCTGACTTCGGATTAGTGGATGTTCAGGCATTGGATTCTACAATTATGGTTGACTTGATGTACGCGGGGAAAGATAATTTTGTGGGTGAGGCTATGTACAAAGGTACGGATAAGGCATATCTCCATCCTGATGCGGCATTGGCATTGAAAAAGGCATCGGCCGAGTTGCACAGGATAAAACCCGGATATAGGTTGAAAATTTGCGATGCTGCCCGTCCTATGAGTGTCCAACGGCGGATGTATAATGTTGTGAGGGGGACATCCAAGGCTCCCTATGTCAGCAATCCATCAAGGGGAGGTGGGTTACATAATTACGGTTTGGCAGTGGATGTTACTATTGTTGATGATAATGGTCAGGATCTTGATATGGGAACCAAAGTGGATCATCTTGGTGTTGAGGCAAATATAGACAAAGAAACTGTGCTCGTAATAAAAGGAATAATATCGGAAGCAGCAAGACAAAACAGATTGTTATTACGCCGGGTGATGTCCCATGGTGGATTCCATTCTCTACGAAGCGAGTGGTGGCATTTCAATCTGTGTACACGCGCTGAAGCGCGCAGACGATATAAAGTACTTGATTTTTAGGTATATCATCAACAATTGAGGCACTCCGGCTGTTAGTAGTTCAAAGCTAATGGAAATATGAGTACTCGTAAACGTATAGTAGTGATAGGCGGTGGTTTCGCAGGCCTGAATTTCATAAAGTATATTGATAAAAGGAAGTATGAGGTGATTCTTGTGGACAGGAACAACTTTCATAGTTTCCCTCCGCTTTTTTATCAGATTGCTTCAAGCGGACTTGAGCCGGGAAGTATCTGTTTCCCTTTCCGCAGAGAATTCCGGAAGGGGCGTGTGCATGGAGCAGATTATCGTATGGGTGAAGTGCAGAGAATCGAAGTCGATAACAAGCGGATTGTCACGCAGTATGAGACGATAACCTACGATATGCTTGTAATATCCGCCGGCTCCACCAATAATTTCTTCGGGAACGACGACCTTATAAAGTCGGTGTTTACTTTGAAAAGTACAGCGCAGGCCATGCGGTGCCGTGACGAGATTCTCGACAGGCTTGAACGTGCGAGTCTGAGTAATGATCCGGTAGAACGGAAAAAGCTGTTGAGTTTTGTTGTGGTTGGCGGAGGTCCCGCAGGAGTGGAAGTGGCCGGAGCACTCGGAGAGATGAAGCGTTATATTGTGCCTCGTGAATATTTGCATATTCGTCCGGATGAAATAAGTATCGTGCTGCTTGAGGGTTCGGGCAATTTATTGGGGGCAATGAGTCATAAAGCGCAGTCAAAAGCACTTAAATATCTTGGCGATTTGATGGTGGATGTAAGATTACATCATTTAATGAAATCATATTCCAATAATGTCGTCACTCTTGATGATGGTACCTCCATCAGTTCCGGAATGGTGATATGGACGGCCGGTGTAACCGGTTGCAAGTTCGATTCCGGGAATAGGTTACCTATAGGGGCCGGAGGCAGAATTGAAGTAGATGAGTTTAACCGAGTAATAGGCATTGAGAACGTCATGGCTATTGGTGATATTGCAATAATGCACACTGAACGGTATCCTAAAGGCCATCCGCAATTGGCACAGGTTGCAATTCAGCAGGGGCGACTGTTGGCGCTGAATATTAATTCGGGGGATTTTAACCGACCGTTTGAGTATGTCGATAGGGGAGCCATGGCTACCATAGGACGTAATAGGGCGGTGGCTGATATAAAATCGGTTCATCTGTCAGGTTGGATAGCATGGATGGCATGGATGTTCGTCCATTTGATATCGATACTTGGCATGAGAAATAAATTGAGTGTGCTCATTGACTGGATATGGGGATATTTCAGTTACGGTACATCGCTGCGATTGCTGCTGCACACATCCAGATTTCCATTGCGATGGCGATGGGGCGAAAAATAAAGTTGTCGGTTAATACTTAATTTGTTAATTTTGCATTGACAGTCGGGCATTCCGTCGCTCGCCGGCTCAAACCGGTGTGAGGAAAGTCCGGGCAACATAGAGCGCCATATTTCTTAACGGGAAGCTGCCGGCAACGGTAGAGACAACGTGACAGAAAACAACCGCCTGGACCAGTTCCGGGTAAGGGTGAAAAGGTGGGGTAAGAGCCCACCGGATGCTGTGGTGACATGGCATGCCGCACGTCTTATGGGTTGCAAGGCCAAGTATACCGGCATTCAAGGGCTGCTCGTCCATTGCCGGGGGGTAGGCTGCTAAAGCCACATGGTGACATGTGGCTCAGATAAATGACGGAACGCAGGTTGTGGCCCCTTGATAGGGTAGTGCACTTGCCGACATAACCCGGCTTATCGTCCGGCTGTCTTTTTTTTTTGTAAGAATTATGATAATAAATAGCGCACGTTTTGTAATAAGTAATTCCGATGTGAAAAAATGTCCGTCGGATACGCGTCATGAGTATGCATTCATTGGCCGATCCAATGTCGGCAAATCCTCGTTAATCAACATGCTCACCGGACGCAAAAGTCTTGCCATGACATCTGCTACTCCGGGAAAGACTATGCTGATAAATCATTTTCTGGTTAATGATTCGTGGTATATTGTGGATTTACCAGGATATGGTTACGCACGTAGGGATAAAAAAAATCGAGATTTGCTCACCAAGATTATAGAAGACTATATCTTGGAACGTAAACAGATGACCAATCTATTTGTTCTGGTCGATTCCCGCCATGAACCGCAAAAAATAGATATGGAATTCATTGAATGGCTCGGTGAGCATGGCGTGCCGTTCAGCATTGTTTTTACAAAGGTTGATAAAATGAGTCAGTCGGCAGGGAAACGAAATGTTGAGGCTTATTGTAGGAAATTGTTGGAGACATGGGAGGAACTTCCGCCAATATTTGTTACTTCGGCTGAAAACGGTACCGGTCGGAATGAATTGTTGGATTATATAGAGCAATTGAATACACTACCTGTTGAGGGTTGATTAAAAACCATTTGCCATATACTTTTGTTATGCTTATAGAATAAGAAAAAGACAATGTATATGGATGCAAAAAGACACTGTAAAGTTAAAAATACCGCACAGGTATCTGATAAGATTGAGAATGCCGATAAATATGCCGGAGTGGCTGTGAACGACGCCGATGGCGATAAGGTTACAGACAAACTGGTTTCGGAACGGACAAAAGCTCTTAACAACAATCCGCGAAACAACGAATCTTGAAGGCATTTCATGTTTCAGGCATGAGCAATTATGCATAACCCTCCCCTCAGACGTTTTGATTCGTCAGGGGAGGGTTAATTTTTATTTATATTTGAATTTGATGGAAAAAAGGCATAATTTTGTGTTACTGCTTGATTGGTGTTAATCAGATACATGATTTATAAAATGGAAGCATCAGAAATCAAAATAAAAGAGATTAGGAATATAAAGGAACTTTACCGTGGCTTACGTAAGGATTTGGGAGATTTATTTTCCACATACGATATAATGCAGCTAAAGTCCATTATTTCGCAAGCAATAGCGGCCGGACAATATCTGCGCGACCGTTTCGGAATGCATCCAGTGCTCAGAAACTTGTCGACAGCCAAGGCGCTGTGCGAGTCAGTCAGTGCCGACCGTAATATGGTATTGGCAATTTTGCTCTCACAATTGCATGATACCGATTTTATTGCTGCTCCAGAGATAAAATCATGGTTGGGCGACGACGTGCTTAAAATGATGGATGGTCTGCGTAAAGTCAATTCGCTTTATCGTCACAATGCTTCGGTTGCCACTGAGAATTTCCGTAATCTGATGCTTACGTTTGCTGAAGACATACGCGTTATCATCATAATGATTGTCGACAGATTAGTGTTGATGCGCCTTATCAATCATCATCCTCAGGAGGATATGGTTAGGGATGTGTCGCTGGAGTCAAGCTACCTGTATGCACCTTTGGCACATAGACTCGGGTTGTATAAGATTAAAGGAGAACTTGAGGATTTGTCGCTGAAATACACAAATCGCGATATGTTCAATAGCATAGCGCGGAAGTTGAATGAGACAAAGCGCAATCGCGATGCTTACATCGAATCGTTTATTGCGCCAGTTAAGGCAGCGCTTGAACGTAATGGCCTGAAGTTTGACATAAAGGGTCGTACCAAATCCATATATTCTATATGGAATAAGATGATGAAGCAACACAATGATGTGGAGCAGATCTATGACCTGTTTGCCATCAGGATTATTCTTGATGTGCCGGTAGAACGTGAGCGTGCCGAATGTTGGATGGCATATTCGATTGTTACCGATATGTATCAACCTAATCCGGCACGATTGAAGGACTGGTTGTCGGTTCCCAAATCGAATGGCTATGAATCACTTCACATAACTGTGCTTGGCCCTCAAGGGAAATGGGTTGAGGTGCAGATCCGCTCGCGGCGTATGGATGAGATTGCCGAAACCGGAGTCGCAGCACACTGGAAGTATAAAGGGATAAAGAGTGAGAATAATCTTGACACATGGATGAATCATGTGAGAGATATATTGGAGGATACTGAGTCTGGTCCATTGGACTTGATGAAAAATCTGAAAATGGATTTGTATAATAAGGAGGTATTTGTCTTTACTCCAAAAGGAGATTTATACAAACTTCCTCTTGGTGCTTCATTGTTGGATTTCGCTTTCAATATACATTCGAAACTCGGATGCTCATGTGTTGGAGGTAAGGTCAATGGTAAGACCCGTAAATTGAATTACAAACTCAAGAGTGGTGATACTGTGGAAGTCTTGACTTCGGCTACACAGATGCCAAAACTTGATTGGCTCTCTATTGTGGTCACCTCAAAAGCGCGCAATAAAATCAGACAGGCTGTAAATGAGATAAATAATCGTCAGGCTGATATTGCAAAGGAACTGTTGCAGCGTCGCTTCAAGAATCGAAAAATCGATATTGATGAGGCGGTTATAATGAAAGTTATTAAGAAGCGTGGGTATAAAACCGTAACAGATTTCTACAATGCAATTGCTACAGAAGAGTTTGATGTTAACGATGTTATCGCTGAATATGAGGCTATTTCAACAAAAATTGAATCGCCGGTTGAAAAAACTTCAGCTGAAGAATTCACATTGCAGAATTCCGTAAAAGAGGAGGGGAGTGCCGATGATGTCCTGGTGATAGGGGATAATGTCAAGGGGATTAATTATCGCCTTGCCAAATGTTGCAATCCTATATATGGCGATGATGTGTTCGGATTTGTTTCGGCCGAAGGTGTGATAAAGATTCATCGGAGAGACTGTCCCAATGCGTCGCATATACACCAGCGTTATCCATATAGAATTATAACCACGCGCTGGTCCGGGAAAACCGGAAATCAGTTCGCGTCGGTAATTAACGTTGTGGGCCAAGACGATATTGGCATAGTGACAAATATCTCATCGATAATCAACCGTGAGAGTGGAGCCTCATTACGTAATATTTCTATAGACTCACATGATGGACTTTTCCATGGCTATCTTGTGGTCGGAGTGGAAAATCGTGAGATATTGAATAATTTGATAAAAAAAATAACAGCAATAAAAGGTGTTAAAGATGTACAACGTAGTAACTAAAGCAGCCATATTGATGGCATCGGTATCTATTTCCATGGGCATGTTGTGTTCATGTGGAGATAACAAAGAGAAACTTGCTGCAGATTTGTTTGGACAAGCTCAAGGATTATATGATGCGGGCGATTATAATGGCGCCCTGGTATTGCTTGACTCTATTGATCAAGCACTTCCGGGGGCGCTATCAACTCGGCGTGAAGTAATGTCGTTTCGTCCGAAAGTTATAGAAAAACAGACTTTGGAGCAATTGGCCCAAGCTGATAGTATATTGGCTGTGAATCTGTTGCTTGGTGATTCGTTAAACAGGACACTTGTCTATGTGGAGAATCCCATTGAAGGCTATTATGTTGCAGGTTCGGAGAAAGGAATGGATGTGAACAACGTTGTAGGCTTGCATCCTCGAATGGAGCCTGACGGGGCTTTCTATCTCATCGCTACGTGTCAAGGTAAGTCTGACGGATTCAAACTGACGAGTGAGAATATTGAGTTTGTGTCGCCATCAGTACCTGTAGACGGAGAGCGTAACGATATCTCATCGAATCATTCGGTGATTATGTTTACTCCGTTGGAGTCGGATTCTATAGCACGATTTGTTGTGGATAATCAAACCAATCCGATATCGATTTGCTTCAATGGTAAATCTGGAGCTACAGCGCTCAGTGCGACTCAGCGTGATGCAATCCTGCAGGTTTATGAAACGGCGCAGGTAGTTTTGAAATGCAAGCGAGCTCAGATCGATAAGGCGCGCCTTGAAAAGCGTCTTGAAGTGGCGCGTAACCAGATGGCCAGATTATATCAAGATTCGATAGATACGAAGTAACGAGTTTCGACGGTTAATCCGCGATACTTGATAATAATATTGCGTGAGTCACCCATAATCCCTGCATCATAATCTGACGCAGGGATTTGCTCATAATGGGCATTATGTTAAATAGGTTTTGCGGGGTGTGCTCTTCGGCAGCTTCGTTTGAAGCTATACCCTATTTAACTTGAATTCTTATGTAGAAAACATGGTATGCAGGAGCCAGCTTGAATTTAAAATTGAATGACATCTACGGATTTGGTGCTAATATCAATATCGGTGTAGACCATTTTGAGACCATGGGCGAGAATTGGTGCCATCACCTTACTTCTTTTGATGCTAGTTTCACATTATGGTGGAATAAGGGTCCTTACACAGTCTCATATTGGCGTAAGATACCTGGAAAATATCTCAGTGGTAATTACGTTGGAAAAGATGAAAATGGAGATGCTCTCAGCTTTGAGTATAAGCCAAACAAGCACTGGACATTTGAGGCAAGTTGGATGTACATGTTTGATACGAAAGGAACAAAATATCCTTCCTGGGGATGCTCAAGCGTGAATCCATATTATAGAGAACGCTATATCAAGAACAATGGGAATATGGTTGTACTGTCAATCAGTCACTCGGCTGATTTTGGCTCAATATTCCGTTCTTCTCGCCGTTCACTCAACAACTCAGATAATGGATCTTCTTTGCTGAAGATGTAATTCATCAAAAACAAGAATCTCCGTTTTTTTATGTACTTTTGTGCGTGTAATTAAATTGATTTATTATGTATGCCTTCCCATTGTTTGCCGCTCTAATTGCTTGGCTTATAGTCCTAATAGTCGCACTTGTGTTTATTCGTTTTTTATGGTATCTCGGTTCCTATTTTAAGAATAAGAGTGAAATTTTTTATGATTCTGAAGAAAACGACCCACCTACCCTACAGTGATTTTGTAGGTATATAATAATATATGGCCGTTTGGGAATTCTTTTTGCAATCTCGCATAAGAATTGCGTTTAATCCTACATAAGATTAAACAGAAAAACATTACCGATAAAACTGTAAATGGACGATTTATTCCGATGATAGTGCTTTGGTTATTATGTCCTTGGTTAAGCTTTGGGCTTTAACGCCAAACCATAGCCATGTGGCATTATCTAAGCCGAGAATACAGCTACGACGTTTCATTTCGGCAATAAATTCATCAGAAAAGATTTCATGTAGTGGTTCGGCGGTCGGTTCTGTATCAAGAGCATGTAGGAATAAATATCCGTCGAAACAGTCGCTATAGCATCCACTGCGGATGTCGTATTTGGTTTCGTATAAGGCATCGAAAGGCTCAGAACCGAACGGACTGCCTTTAAGGTCGAATCCTATCGGTTTGTTGCCGTTCTGCAGAAATGCCATATCGAAGATTCCGCCACGGATTAGTCTCTTATGGCCACCGGAATTGTCTTTCGAATAATTATGTTGTAGGACAGAATAAACGTTGTCTTTGCCTAAACGTTCGCTCAATTGGGCGCCGGCTTCTTTTGCCGGATGTTGTCCGGATGGTGTGGAATATTTCCCGGGAATATCTGACTTTGAAGCATGGGCACAGCCTACAAGAAAGAGGTGGTTACGACTATCGGTGGTAACAGAGATATAATTCTCAATAATATCGGCCATGTGTGTATTCCTGTCCTCCTGATTTATTGAGGCGTTATCTGATATGAGTGAGTATGGAATCTGATAATCAGCAAGAATCACCCGAATCTTTTCGTCTCGGTCAAGAGATTTATTCAGATTCCATATCTGACATATAAATTCAAATTCGCCTCTATCCCACCATCCATTAGGTTGTTCATCGCGGAATATGTCAAGAATATAATTCGGGTTTAAAGTGTCGCTTGCCATGAATTTATCCATGGTGGGCTGATGCCATGACGGTAGTTCCATAAATATGGTACCTACGGTTTTATGAAAATCGTCAGATGCAATCAAACGTTTCAGCATGTCCCATGAGACTTTTCGCCGATGTTGTTCTCCGTTTATCACCAGCTTGTACTTCTTAAGTTTAGACAGAAGAAATTGTTCAGGTGTGTCATTGGTAGATTTGAGAAATTCTGTGAACTTGTCGGGAGAGTCCGGAATACTTCTAATCATTTCTATACGTGATAGATTGGAATGATATTCCGGCATTTTATGCTTAATCAAGTCGATGAGTTCAGTTTCATTGTCGGCTATTTGCTGGCCACCGTTGACCCATAGCCCATTCTCAATCCAGCATGTGTTTATCAGAAAATAATCGGGTGCTTCCCGGGTTATAATAGCTCCTACAGAATCTTTATAAGTCACGATGCCTACGATACTTTCATTCATTACTGTCTGCTGCATTGCCGTATCGGGAGTTTCGTCCGGTTCATCGCGGTTGAATTCAAATTTAATCGATGATATATCAGCCCACATACTGTTTTTGCCATTGGCCCGTATCCATGCCCGGGATAAATAGTAGTTTAACGGCGAAGAAAGATTGATGGAGTCAAGCTTGAAGTCCCCTACATTGCGGTTTACCTCAATTATTTTATAATCTTTTCCAAGTTCGGATACAATGGACATACCGAATGAGAAATGCAGTGTGAATACTGATAATAGTGACAGAATGAGGATTCGTTTCATAGATTGTTGTTCCAATTTATTGTGATAATTAGATGGCCGTAAAGGTACGAAAAAAAACGAGTTATGTATAATTATGTGTAATTATGTATAATAAAGTATGGTATGGGCTGTCGGGCATTGTGTAGCTGTGGGTAATTTATTACATTTGCATTAATTTCATTAACTATACCATATTTTATTTTTTCATGGCAAAAATCGGATCAGTTTTTACTCCAGTAGGACGAAAAGCACTGTTGCTTGGCAGCGGAGAGTTAGGAAAGGAAGTAGCATTGGAACTTCAGCGCTACAATGTAGAGGTGATAGCATGTGATAAATATGCCAATGCCCCGGCCATGCAGGTGGCTCATCGTTCGTATGTGTTTAATATGCTTGATGGCCAGGCATTGCGCGAAATTGTGGAGAAGGAACGACCGGACCATATAATACCCGAGGTGGAGGCCATCGCAACCCCTACCCTTCTTGAATTGGAAAAGGAGGGTTATAACGTGACTCCTACGGCCCGGGCAGCATGGCTTACCATGAACCGTGAAGGTATTCGCCGTCTTGCCGCTGAAGAACTTGGAATTGTCACTTCTCCCTATCGCTTCGCTTCGACATATGAGGAGTTTGTAGCAGCTGTAGACGAAATAGGCATTCCATGTGTGGTCAAACCGATAATGAGTTCTTCGGGACATGGACAGAGTACGGTCAAGACCGCTGAGGATGTAGATAAAGCATGGAAAATAGCACAGGAAGGTGGACGTGCAGGAGCCGGACGTGTGATAGTGGAAGGTTTTGTGAGATTTGACTATGAAATAACCCTGCTTACTGTGCGCAGCGTATCAGGAACCACATTCTGCGAACCAATCGGCCATGTGCAGGTGGATGGTGATTACCGTTATTCATGGCAACCGCAAGCCATGACTGCAAAGGCACTTGAGTCAGCCCGCGAGATAGCGCGCAAAGTTACTGATGCCTTGGGTGGATACGGTATATTTGGCGTAGAACTGTTCATTAAGGGTGACGATGTGATTTTCAGCGAGGTGTCACCCCGCCCTCACGATACTGGTATGGTAACTATGATTTCTCAGGATCTGAGCGAATTCGGACTTCATGCACGTGCGTTGCTCGGTCTGCCTGTGCCATCAATCAGATTCTATGGGCCATCGGCTTCGCGTGCGATTGTGGTTGAAGGAGATACTGACAAGATTGAAATGGATAATCTTGAAGAAGTATTGGCCGAACCCGGTGTGCAGATACGTATATTTGGCAAGCCGGAAATAAAAGGACATCGCCGTATGGGTGTTATATTGGCTACAGACGAATCGGCAGATGAGGCACTTGCTAAAGCCCAGCGTGCTTACGAAAAACTTAAAGTCAATGTGATGCCGCGCTAATAGAAGATATGAGATATTTGTAAATGCAGTTCGCGATTCTTGAGATTGCGGCTGCATTTGCTTTATCTGTCTCCCTGGAATCGCATACAAAAACCACAATATATGCCTTACGGCCATCGGGCATATATATAACTGCCGCATCGTTGTCGGCAACCTTCACTCCAAGCCTGTTGCGGTCGGAACTTCCTGTTTTGTGTCCGATGACAATTTCCTTGGGGATGCCTGCTCTGATTTTATCAGTCCCGGTAGATGTGTTCTGCATGGCATCGGTAAAACACTTAAGGTATATTCCCGACAGAATTTTGCCGGCATAAACTTTTTCAAGCAGCCGTGCCACCGATACCGGGGTGGCACAGTTATCGCGACATCGTGTAGTGTCGATGTGCATATCATTTTCGGTAGCGCTTATTCTGAATCCATCTATGCCGAGTGACCGGATGTATTTTTCAATAGTCTCTGTTCCATCACAATAATCAATAAGCACATCGCAGGTATTGTTGTCACTTTTCGAAACCGTATAGTTTATGAGCTCACGCAGGCTGATGGAAACAGACGCTCCGGCAGTAGACTCGTCCCTAAGCGGGCTATAGGTGTTTTCATGCATCATTTGCCAAGGTACTACTATAATGGAATCGGGGCTGGTGCCGGATTGCTCCATCCAGTGTAACGCGGTTAATGCCACATGAATTTTGAAAACACTCAGCATAGGCAAAGGTGTGGAACAATTGATGGCGGACACATGTCCGCCATCAATTCCGTATGCTATACCTATGTTTGCATTGTAATCAGCCGCTATCCGGCTAAGCTCATAATTTACATCGGCTTTTGTCTGGAGGCATGAAAACAATACAATTCCGGCAAGCAATATCCGTATCATTTCTTTTTTGTAGACTTGGTTGCAGTTGCCTTAGGCGCAGGAGTCGGTTCGGGTTTTGAGAATCCATCGGCGGTGGCGCGTTTCTGCATTCTCTGAATACGTTCCTCAAGATCAGGATGAGATGAGAAAAGCTGATTCATTATTTTGCTACCTTTCGATGCCTGTTGTTCGTCCTGAAGTTCTTTCAGACGTTCGAACGACATGGACATGGCCCATGGATTTTTCCCATGGCTTTTCAGGAACTCATAGCCATAATCGTCAGCTTCACGTTCCTGTTTTTTCGAGTACTGAGCGTTAACCAGATTCTCGCTCAGGTCACCAAGTTGAGAATCAGTCAGCTTGCCTGCAACCCCTCCATTAGCAGAAACCGCGTCTTTAGCCGCAGATGTGAGTAAAGCTGTGCGGAATGCTTTCTTGGAATCTTTATGAGCCACATGGCCAATCTCGTGTCCGATAACACCGAGTAGCTCTTCGTCGGACATAATGTCCATCAATGAACTGAACACGCGTACGCTGCCATCGGCACAAGCAAACGCATTGACATCAATAACATAGTATACCTTGAAATTCAAAGGAATTCCTTCGACATCGGTAAGCCCGGCAGTTAGTTTATTAAGTCGTTGTGTGTATGGACTCTTTTCATCGCACACCGGATTGTGGGCATCGCACCAGTCAATATATTCCTTAACGTAAGCACGCATCTGCTCGTCGGTCAAGGTCAATGCCTGAGCGGCTTTCTTGCCGGCTCCAATCATTTTCGACCATTTCTGTGCCGATACGTTGCTACAAAATGCTGTGGCCATACATATTATGGCACCTATCATAAATGTCCTTCTCATAATAAGTATAGAATTAGTTTGGTTTTTGCGGTGCAAAAGTATAATAATCGCATGAATTATGAAAATAAAGCGCGGAATGCTTCCTCAACTTTCGATACTTCGACAATTTTGATTCTGAATTTGGTCAGATCCACACCTTTCAGATTATATCGTGGAATAATGATAGTGTCCATGCCGAGTTTCTCAGCTTCCGATATGCGTTGTTCCATGCGTGTTACCTGACGTATCTCACCCGAGAGTCCTACCTCGCCGGCCATGCATGTGCCATGTGGTATGGCCATATCCACATTTGATGACAGAATGGAGCAGATTACGGGTAAATCAAGAGCGGTGTCGTTGACTTTAAGTCCACCGGCAATATTGAGAAACACATCTTTCTGGGCGAGTTTGAATCCGACCCTCTTTTCAAGGACGGCAAGAAGCATATTCATGCGTTTGGCGTCAAATCCGGTTACCGACCTCTGGGGAGTGCCATAGGCGGCTGTGCTTACAAGAGCCTGGACTTCTATCAGAAAGGGCCGCAATCCTTCAAGGGTTATTCCAATCGCCATTCCTGATAGCTCTTCGCTTTCGGAGTTGTGGTTGAGCAGCATTTCCGACGGATTGCTTACCTCGCGGAGACCTCGTTGACACATCTCGTAAATGCCCAGTTCGGAGGTGCTTCCAAAGCGATTTTTAATGGCACGCAATATACGGTACATATAATGGTGGTCGCCTTCAAACTGAAGCACTGCGTCTACAATATGTTCGAGCACTTTTGGCCCGGCGATGCTCCCCTCTTTATTTATATGACCAATCAACAGAACCGGCACTCCCGATTCCTTGGCGTATTTCAATAGTCTTGCCGAACATTCTCTGACCTGACTAACGCTGCCGGCCGACGATTCAATATCGTCGGAAGCAATGGTCTGTATCGAGTCAATTATGACCAATTCGGGATTGGTGTCGGCAATATGCTCCATTATGTTTTCAAGAGATGTGTCGCAGACGATGAGCACGTTATCGCACGTGCGCCCTATGCGGTCTGCTCTCATTTTGAGCTGGGCTGCGCTCTCCTCTCCCGACACATATAATATGCGCTTCGAGCGTATGGATAGAATGTTTTGAAGCACAAGCGTAGATTTACCTATGCCCGGCTCCCCTCCTATAAGTACGAGAGAGCCGGCAACCAATCCACCACCCAACACTCGGTTCAACTCCTGCGAGGGCATCTTTATACGTGGTTCATCAACAATCTCGATTTCCGATACCCGTTGCGGCTGGGGTTTATTTGTCGAGAGCCGTCTTCCGCTTTTGACTGTTGATTTGGCATCGATTTTCTCTTCCACCATGGAATTCCATGCTCCGCAAGCCGAGCAGCGTCCTTGCCATTTGGGATATTCCGCACCACATTCGGTACAGAACCATGCTGTTTTTGATTTAGCCATGATCTTTAATGTTATGTGTGCGGGGTGCGACGTCGGAATTCGGATAGTGTGATTGCCGTGGCTATTGCCACGTTGAGCGATTCTGATGTCGGCTGGTTGGGGGGATATGACGGTATGGTAAGCGGATCGGTCACCAACCGGCGTATTTCGTCAGACAGGCCGTTTCCTTCATTACCCATCACGATAATGCCTGATGATGCGAGCTTTTCAGGGTATATATTGTTGCCATTAAGCAGTGTGCCGTAAACTTTTGTCCCACTTCCAATATTTGTTATCGTTTCAGCTAAATTGCAATAATGGATTCTGGCTCGAGATATGGCCCCCATGGTTGATTGGACAACTTTCGGAGAATAGGCATCGGCTGTTGTCCGGGAGCATAGTATGGTGTGCAAACCAAACCAATCGGCCGTGCGTATTATCGTACCGAGATTGCCGGGGTCCTGTATGCCGTCAAGTGCGAGTATCAATTCATTTTTAAGGGCTGCCGTATCTAACGATAGCTGCGGAGTTTGATAGACGGCGATTACATCGGCAGGTGTGGATAGTGAACTCATCCGCTGAATGTCGCGGGAGGTAACTTTCATTATGCGATTGCAGTCGATGTCGTGTTTGCTCAGCCATGAGTCTGTTGCCGCTAAATATTCCACGGTGAAGTGATTGATGGTGTCAAGCACGCATTTTGTCCCTTCGGCTTTGAACAAGCCACTGGCATGCCTGTGTTTTCTTTCGCCCAACGATGCTATGAGCTTACGAATATTGTTGGTGATTTCAATCATTTAAGAGCTAATTTAGCTACAAAAATAGTGAAAAAATGCGGATAGACAATATTTGCGTTAGCTCGGCATGTTTGCTGTCCGGCGGTGCGTTAATGTCATTTTTTATAACTAAATTTGCACTTGATTTTATAAAAATAATATTAAATGAAGATATTAGTCACCGGTTCAAATGGGCAGCTTGGCAATGAATTGCGCAATGTGCTTGAAAAAGCAATGCCCGGAGTCACGACATATACAGATATAGCAGAACTCGACCTCACTGATGCGGCGGCAGTCGACATGTTTCTGGAGCGGGGTGAGTACACCCATATAGTGAACTGTGCTGCATATACAGCTGTAGATAAGGCTGAAAGCGACCAGACGTTGTGCTATTCAATCAATTATGACGCAGTGCGCAACATAGCCGTGGCGGCATCAAAACATGGTGTAAAAGTGGTGCATATATCCACTGACTATGTGTTTGACGGGACATCGTGTCATCCATATCGTGAGTCAGACAAAGTGAATCCGACATCGGCCTACGGAACATCCAAGCGTAAGGGTGAGATGGTGTTGCTTTCGCTGTGTCCTGAGGCCGTGATTTTGCGTACGGCATGGTTGTATTCTCCTTACGGTCATAACTTTGTCAAGACTATGCTGAAACTTGGCCGTGAACGCGCAGAGTTGAGAGTGGTGTGTGACCAGATTGGAACCCCGACGGCCGCCAAAGATCTGGCTGAAATGATAGTGACAGTGATAAGTGCCCGCCAATGGGTGCCCGGCATATACCATTTTTCGGATGAAGGAGCCTGTTCATGGTATGATTTCACTAAAAGCATTCACCGTATTGCCGGAATTGATTCGTGCAAGGTGGTGCCGGTGACCACTGACGACTACCCCACAGCCGCCGTGCGTCCGGCCTACAGTGTACTTGACAAATCCCTCATAAAGCGTACTTATGGAGTTGAGATACCACATTGGGAGGAAAGTCTCGCCGAATGTTTGACGCGGATTGTGGATATCGATTAATTGAATATAAACCTGAAAGTATAGAAATATGCCATCTATCGACGATGAAATAAGCCGTAGACGTACATTTGCCATAATCTCGCATCCTGACGCCGGCAAAACCACTCTTACTGAAAAATTGCTTCTTTTCGGTGGCGCCATACATATAGCCGGTGCCGTGAAATCGAACAAGATAAAGAAGACTGCAACCAGCGACTGGATGGAAATAGAGAAACAGCGCGGTATTTCTGTAGCAACTTCAGTAATGGGATTTAATTATGGCGATTATAAGATAAATATCCTCGATACCCCCGGACACCAGGATTTTGCCGAAGATACCTACAGGACACTTACGGCTGTTGACAGCGTGATTATCGTGGTCGATGTGGCCAAAGGTGTGGAGCAGCAGACGCGTAAACTAATGGAAGTGTGCCGTATGCGTAACACTCCTGTTATAATCTTTGTTAATAAACTTGACCGCGAGGGTCGCGACCCATTTGAAATACTTGATGAACTTGAGGCCGAACTAAAGGTGAATGTCCGCCCTCTTTCGTGGCCTATAAATATTGGCGCCAAGTTCAAAGGCGTATATAATATTTACGAGAATACACTCGACCTTTTTACTCCTGACAAGCAGAAGGTGTCGGAACGCGTGGAGATTGACAATGTAAACGATGAGCGCATAGATGCCGCTGTGGGAGCACAGGATGCCTCGAAACTACGTGAGGACCTGGAACTGATAGAGGGTGTGTATCCCGAATTTGAGGTTGCCGATTATCTGGCCGGGAAAGTAGCTCCGGTGTTTTTCGGCTCGGCATTAAATACATTCGGTGTAAAGGAGTTGCTTGATTGCTTTGTGGAAATAGCGCCATCGCCCCGTCCTATTGTTGCCGAGGAACGTGAAATACGCCCTGAGGAGCCCGGTTTTTCCGGATTTGTGTTCAAGATTCATGCCAATATGGATCCTAATCACAGGTCGTGTATAGCGTTTGTAAAAATCTGTTCCGGTAAATTTGAACGGAATGCCCCATACAAGCATATACGTTCGGGCAAAGTGATGAAGTTTGCTGCCCCCACGGCTTTTATGGCTCAGAAAAAGAGTATAGTCGACGAAGCATATCCCGGTGATATTGTCGGAATACCAGATACCGGTAATTTTAAGATTGGCGATACGATAACCTCCGGTGAGACACTGCATTTTAAAGGATTGCCGAGTTTTTCACCCGAAATGTTCAAATACATAGAGAATGCTGATCCGATGAAGTCGAAGCAACTTGAGAAAGGATTGCAGCAACTCATGGATGAGGGTGTGGCTCAGCTGTTTGTAAATCAGTTCAATGGACGAAAGATTGTCGGCACGGTAGGTCAACTCCAGTTTGAAGTGATACAGTACCGTTTGCTTCACGAATACGGAGCGCAATGCCGTTGGGAACCATTGTCACTGTATAAAGCATGCTGGGTAACCAGCGACGATGCTGATGCTCTTGCTGCATTCAAAAAGCGCAAACATCAGTTTATGGCGGTGGATAGAGAGGGCCGGGATGTATTCTTGGCCGATTCATCGTATGTACTGCAAATGGCGCAGGCTGATTTTCCGAAAATATCGTTCTATTTCTCTTCTGAATTTTGATTGAGTTATAATTGTATTTTTAAGACACAATATTAAACTGTTATAATGAAAGTATTGAAATTTGGCGGAACATCCGTGGGGACTGTTGAAAGTCTCAGGAATGTGAAGTCAATAGTTGAAAGCCGTCCTGAACAGCTTGTGGTTGTGGTTTCGGCATTAGGTGGTCTGACCGACCGTCTGATAGCTACAGCCAAGCTTGCGGCTGAGGGTGGCGACGGTTATGTGGCGGAGTTTGATGCCATGGTTACGCGGCATCATAATGTCATAGCCGGAATAGTGCCTCAGAAGTATCAGTCGGAGGTCACTGTGCTGGTGGACAATCTGCTTGAAGAACTGGGTAATATATATAAGGGAGTAAGTCTAATCAAGGACTTGTCGCCACGATCATTAGATATAATAGTAAGCTATGGTGAACGGTTGTCCAGCACTATAATATCCCGGATAATTGATGGAGCAGTGTTGTTTGACTCGCGTGAATTCATCAAGACTCTTGACCAATTCGGAAAACATGTGCTTGATAATGATGTTACGCAACGGCTGATTCATAGCACATTTGACAATGCTGATTTCAAGGTTGCCGTTGTTCCAGGATTTATCTCTTCCGATGCAAATGGCGATATAACAAATCTCGGCAGAGGTGGCAGTGACTACACCGCTGCTATCCTTGCTGCGGCACTTGATGCCGATACACTTGAGATATGGACTGATGTGGATGGTTTTATGACCGCCGACCCGAGAGTGATTGACAATACTTACGTGATAGATCATCTCTCGTTTATCGAGGCTATGGAGCTTTGTAATTTTGGTGCCAAAGTAATATACCCGCCTACCATATATCCTGTATTTCACAAGAATATCCCCATTCTTATAAAGAATACATTTAACCCAACAGCCCCCGGCACGTGCATAAGTGAACAGCGCCCCCCTGCCGAAGGAAAGGACATTAAGGGCATATCGTCAATAAACGATACATGCCTTATCACTGTGTCCGGATTGTGTATGGTGGGAGTTATCGGTGTCAACGCACGTATTTTCAATGCTTTGGCAAGGCAAGGCGTGAGTGTGTTCCTTGTGTCGCAGGCATCAAGTGAGAACACCACTTCGTTTGCTGTTAAAAATGCCGATGCTCCGCGTGCTTTGCAGGCATTGGAGACAGAATTTGCAGCTGAACTTGAGACCGGGGAGCTTAATCCTATGCAGGTGGAGCACGATTTGGCTACGGTGGCTGTGGTTGGTGAGAATATGCGTCATGCATCAGGAGTAGCCGGAAAGTTATTCAATACTCTTGGTCGCAATGGTATCAACGTGATAGCATGTGCCCAGGGCGCATCAGAAACCAATATATCGTTTGTAATAGAATTAAAGAATCAGAAAAAAGCGTTAAACGTAATTCACGACAGTTTTTTCTTGTCTGACATCCAAGTGCTTAATCTATTTATAATTGGAATTGGCAACATTGGGTGTCACCTGCTCCAGCAGCTGGCCCGTCAGCAGGCAAATCTTTTGCAGCAGAAAGCGTTGGAGCTAAAGGTAGTGGGCATTGCCAATTCCAAAAAAGCATTTTTTGACCGCGAAGGTATAGATGTGTCACGGTGGAAAGAACTTCTTGAACAATCGGAACTGAAGTCTACTAACGAGGTGCTCAAACGAGAAATTATCGGCATGAACATCTTTAACTCCGTGTTTGTCGATTGTACATCAAGCTCTGATATCGCATCGCTATATTCCGACATGCTTTCCAACAATATAAATGTGGTTGCAGCCAATAAGGTTGCGGCTTCAGGCGAATATGGCCACTACTCTCAGTTGAAAAGCATCGCGCGCAAAAAGGATGTCAAATATCTTTTTGAAACCAATGTGGGAGCCGGACTCCCGATTATAAACACCATAAACAACCTGATAAACAGTGGTGACAGGATATTGAAGATTCAAGCTGTGGTTTCAGGAACGCTCAATTATATCTTCAATACATTGAGCGATGAGATACCATTGAGTAAAGCCATTGCCATGGCTCAGGAACTTGGCTACAGCGAGCCTGATCCGCGTATAGACTTGAGTGGAGTTGATGTTATAAGAAAACTGGTGATATTAAGCCGCGAATCAGGCTATCCTATCGAGCAGGAGGATGTGTCGGTGACTCCATTTCTTCCGCAAAGTCTGTTTGATGGGACTTTATCTGATTTCTATGCAAATGTACGCGATAAAGAAGATGCGAAAATGGAACATATCAGGTCTGAAGCCGAACGAAAGGGCTGTAGACTGCGGTATGTGGCATCATTGAACCATGGCAAGGCTTCAGTCGGGTTACAGGAAGTCAGTGCTACGCATGCCTTTTATAACCTTGAAGGAAGTAATAATGTGATACTTATAACCACAGAAAGGTATAAAGAGTATCCGATGGAAATAAAAGGCTATGGCGCTGGTGCAGATGTTACTGCAGCCGGTGTTTTCGCAGATATAATATCTATTGCCAATATCAGATAGATGCCAGGTCAGTGCGAGTGGTGAAAAAATAGGTTTTTATAAAATGAAGTACTATAGCACATCAGGCAATAATGAACTTATCGGTCTTGAGGAGGCTGTGATGCGCAGTCTTTCGCCCGATGGCGGAGTATATATGCCGGAGACAATACCATATATTCCTAAAGCATTATTCAATAACATATCGGAGATGTCCCTTACCGATATATCCTATGTCGTCGGTACCCAGTTGTTCAGGTCTATCGAACCTGAAGTGATCAACGATATAGTGAAAGATGTGATGGCATTTCCCATTCCGCTAGTCAAGATAAGCGACAGATGCTATTCACTTGAACTGTTTCATGGGCCTACCGGTTCATTTAAAGATGTCGGGACCAGATTTATGGCGCGGATTCTGACGCATTTCCGCAGTTCCGGTTCCAAAGACCCACGACCGGTCAACGTGCTTGTAGCGACATCCGGCGATACAGGTGCGGCCGTTGCCGATGCATTCGGAGGAATAGATGGTGTTTCGGTTCATATATTATATTCTAAAGTCCATAATTCAAACCGGAATTTAGGATTCATGCAATCACATGAATCCAACATACATCCCGTAGAGGTGCGTGGTACTTTTGATGAGTGTCAGAATATGGTGCGTGCGGCTATATTGGACCGGGATTTATCCCGGTCAATGCGGCTTACTTCAGCCAATTCGCTCAATATTGCTCGTCTGTTGCCTCAGACATTTTACTATTTTCATGCTTACGCCCGGCTTGTGGAATATGGTGAGAATCCTCATGGAATGGTTATCTCCACACCATGTGGCAATCTCGGCAATCTGACGGCTGCACTTCTTTCTAAACAGATGGGGCTGCCCATTGCAGGTATGTTAGCGGCCGGATCGGCCGGCGAACGGTTATGGGGAGACATCCGTGGGGATATTTTCTCCACTACCCCTAATGAAGTTACGCTGAGCACGAATTTGTCGCGGATACATCATATTGTAGAGCAAAATCCAGAACTGAAATCTATTATCGGTTGTCATACCTATAGCAACAACGATATAGATAGTCAGATATATGACACCTATAATAAATCCGGATATCTTATGGGCCGAAATTCTGCTATGGCGTGCAGAGCGCTTGGCGAGATTCCGTCAGGTTCCGGAGTAGGAGTATTCCTGTCAACATCAAATCCGTCAGGATATGCAGCGCATTTAAATGAGTTGCTCGGTGACAATGTGATTGATGAGCCAGATGTCCGCCGGCACCATAAACCGGATCGTAACCGCCATGTCATTGCTCCTACTTATCAAGCCTTACGAAAATATCTATTGGACAACAGTAATTAACCATACATAAATCAGAAAAATTATGGCAAGTAAACGAAATCTAAAAAAACAGATCCGCTATATATGCGGAGAAATCGCCGTTGAGTGCATTCTCGCACGCGAATGTGTAAAGGACATTGATGTGGCTAAGATGAATGAAATCGTGATTAAGGTAGCCGATCTTCAGGAAAAATCAGTCCGCAATGTATCATTTGCATTTGACAAGGTCCCCCACGATTTCGAATCGCGTGCACTTTATAACAAAGCGGCCGCTAAATATTTCAAGAATGCCTATAAGGTGTTTTATGTTGAATTCAACAAACACATTCAGGAAATTGTTAAGGAAATGAACGCTCTTCTGCCTATGCAGCAGCGCGAAATCAATAAAGAGATAGCAACAGCCTGATGAATCTTAGCAAATACATACTCAGGATAGCCGGATGGAAAGTGAAAATCACTGTCCCCGACTATCCTAAGTGTATTATATGCGTGGCTCCGCATACCAGCAACTGGGATTTTATTTTAGGTAAGCTCGCCTATTGGTCTGTGGGACGCAATGCCGGATTTCTTATGAAGGAGAGTTGGTTCTTCTTTCCTGTCGGATGTATATTCAGGGCTATGGGGGGAATTCCTGTGCCAAGACGCAAGGGCAGTTCGTTGGTTGATGCGATAGTGTCAAAATTCAATGCTTCAAAGCGTATGTCCTTGGCCATCACTCCGGAAGGTACACGCAGCCGTACAGATAAATGGCGCCATGGTTTTTTATATATAGCGATGGAAGCTCATGTGCCGGTGGTGCTCGGAGCCATAGATTATGCCTCGAAGCGGATTGTGATTGAGCGGGAGTTCAATCCGACCGGCAATGTCGATGCTGATATGGCCGCAATAAAAAGATATTATCGGGAAAATGGTTTTCAGGGCAGATTCCCTGAGAAATTCTCTGCTAATTAGGATATACGAATGCCTTCACGTAATATTAAGATAGCCCTTATTCCACACGACATTGTTGCCGGAAGTGTCAGTGCCAATCTTGACTCTGTTGCCAAAAGATTGCAATCTATAGAACCAGATACAGATCTGATAGTATTACCGGAAATGTTCAATGGTCCTTTTGATCCTCGACCGGATGTTTTGAAACAGGTTGCGGAATCAAATGACGGGTTGACAATGAGTACGGTGTCTGAATGGGCAGTGAAATACGGTGTTGGTATTTGTGGCGGTTTCACGGCCACTGATGGATGCCGTTTTTTTAACCGTGGCTTTTTTGTCGGTGACGATGGCATACGTGTGTTTTATGACAAAAGGCATCTTTTCGCCTATGGTGGCGAGAGCCGGATGTTTACTCCCGGTATGACGGAAGCCCCTATAATAAGTTTCCGGACATGGAACATAAAACTATCGATATGTTACGACCTGCGATTCCCGGTCTGGAATCGCAATAGAGCCAATGAATATGATTTGCTCATTGTCCCAGCCAATTGGGCTCATGCACGTTTTTTTGCATGGAAGCATTTGTTAATAGCAAGAGCCATAGAAAATCAATGCTTTGTGGCCGGTTGCAATCGCGAAGGCAGTGATCTGTATGGCGAATATTTGCGTGGCGACTCAATGATATTCAACAATTGGGGTGATAATATCGGGCGATTATGCAGTGATGGCACTGTTTATGCCACTTTGGATTGTGAAAAATTTATCACTGACAGACAACGTTTCGCTCCATGGCGGGATGCCGATGATTTCAAATTAATGGTTGATTAGCGCTTCTATCTGTGGAAGAATGGGAATGACACCATCGTTTATAATTTCACGGATATTTTTGTGGGGCGTTTCCACATCATAATATTGTTGTGAATTTATTCTGTCAAGAACTTGAGCGCGCGACATGCCGTTACGTCTCATTACACGCTCAACCCTAAGTTCTGTGGGGGCTGACACCCACCACACTTCATCCACCATTCTGTCAAGGCCGCTTTCATATAGAATGGCGGTTTCGACAAACGAGATTTCTTTATTTGTTCTCCATTCAGATATATCTTCGCAGACATGTCGGTGAACTATGGCGTTTAATGTCTGAAGTGCGAGCCTGTCGGAAAACACTACTTCAGAAAGTCGCTTGCGGTTTATGATATTCCCGGTAACGGCATCAGCATCTATTTCTGTAGCGATTGCTTTCTTTATTTCATCGCTTTCGTCCATAATCTCCTTCGCCCGGATATCACAATCGTACACCTGATAGCCCATGGCGTTGACAATTCGGCATACGACACTTTTTCCGGCGCCTATGCCGCCGGATATTGCAATTAACCGATTATTCTCTGTCCTATCCATTGCTACAGACGTTTCTCTATTACATATTCCACGCTGTCGGCCGATAATGTAACATTGCGATATACGCCGGGAATAGCCGACAGTTTGATTCTTGCATAAGATGACTTCCGGTCAATCTGCTGATAGTCTAAATAAGCCTTTATCTGATAGTCGGTGTTAAATGCACTCATAGGGACGAGATACGTCGCTTCTACTGTAGATGGGAATGTTATCGTTTTTATATCGGCAGGTTGGTTTATCACTTCGATGGATATGTTGCGCCGTTTGGATATCAACGGTTCTACAGGTACGGTCACGGTTATGTGATCCGGAATTATACGCATGCCAGGCACCGCCTTTATTTTCACTTCAAATGAAGTAGTATCGGTCAATCCGCTTTTTACTATTCTCTCAGTTGCCACGCTCCTGAAATCAGATGGTATGCCTGTTGTGGAGTATACCATGACAGAATCCATCGACAAGGTTATGTCTCCCATTGTGTACTGGAGCTTTGGCTGTATGTCTGCATCAAGTCTTACCGCAACTCGCTTTCCCGGTTCTGATGTATGGTAGATTTTAACTGAATCCGGACGGAATGAAACTATCCTTACTCCTTGTCCGAAATAATCCCTTAGACGGGCGTCAAGTTTCTGCCGTGATATTGACAGAACGTGATCCCTTTTAAGGTACTCGTGATAATTGAGCTTCATTACCGACGGTTTTCCCCAACTGAATTTCAGAAGCTGGGAGGCCTTCGATTGTACTGATACGTTTACCACCGGGGGAATATTGCCTATTATAATCACACTATCGGGAACATTATCCAAAGCAATAGGCACATCTATGTCGCGCTGCACTTCGGTGTCGAGTGAGAGAAAAAGCCAGAACACGGCAGCTGTGCACACGCACAGCAGATAAATAAGAATGTTTTTACCGTTTGCGCTGTCAGTGAGTTTACGCCACATTGACAGTATTGTGGATTTCAATGCGTTTAATGATTCCGACATGTGAAAGCAGACAAATATTTAATAAAAAAGCCACGCCGGTATAATGGCGCGGCTTATTATGCTGGATATTACCCTCGTGAGGTTGGGATTATTTGTTTTCCTCTTTGGCTTCGGTCTGTGCTTCAGCTGCCGATGGGTATACAGAACCCTTGTCCACGGTTATAACGACATCGTTGGCTATTTCAATGGAGAAAGTGGTTTCCTTAATCTTCCGGATTTTACCGTATATACCTCCGGCAGTAACTACGCGCTGTCCCACTTCGATGCTTTCACGGAACTTGCGGATCTCTTTCTGTTTTTTCTGCTGCGGGCGCACCATGAAGAAGTAAAATATGGCAATCAGCGCCACAATCATCAATATATTCATGGCACCTGCGCCATCGGCTGCCTGTAGGAAAATGAATGATAACATTGTCTTATAATTAAATTTACGTTGGTTAGTTTATGCAAATATACGAATAATATCTTATGAAAAAAGAGTATCTACCGGTGTCTTTTAATTTTTGAGAAGTTTTCCCTCGCTCTTGAGGTGATTTATTATGGAGAAGAGTACTCCGTTTATAAATTGTCCGCTCCGGGGTGTGCTGTAGCAGTTGGCTATCTCGATATATTCGTTCATGGTAACCGGTATTGGAATAGCCGGGTAGTTAAGAAGTTCGGAGATTGCGGTGCACATTATCACCACATCCATAAATGCCAAGCGTTCGGAATCCCATTGACGGGTATCGACGAAACTGTCGATATATCCGCGGTACTCATCATAATGCTCCACTGTGGTTACAAACAGTTCGCTTCCGAAACGGGCGTCTTCTTCATCCTTGAATTTTGGCAGAGACACTGTGGTACCCGGAGTGGCTGAAGCTGCACGCTTGAATGTCTTGAGCACGAATGTTCCTATTGTGTCTATGTCATCGTTCCAATATACTGATTGAGCTTCGAGAGCTTCTGCTATTTCATCAGACGGAAGGATGATTTGTTTATATATTGCTCTCCAGAAATCACAATCTTCTTTAACGCCACATTCAGTAGCAGCCATATAGTCGGCGTAAATCTGTGATTGCAGAATTTTGTCAAGAAGAGATTTAAGCAATATCGGATTATCATTCCACGATATGGGATTTTCTTTAACAAAAGCTTCAAGACCCTTATCCTGTTCAAGAATCTTAACAAGGGCATTGTCGACAAAACGTGTTGATGGATTTAAATCCTCATGTGTGGCAAGAAATTTGTTTCGGGCATTATCAAGACGGATCTCTTGCAGATGTGTGAGCTCTATCGGGAGCAACAGAAGGCTATGATATAGCTCATAGGCTTTGTCAAGTGATTTCGACAATGAATTTTTAGCATCAATGAACATGCCGCGGGTATCGCCTAACTTCTTGAGGGTATTGAGAGCCATGGCTATGCCCTGTTCGAAACCTGCATTTGTGAATTCCGGCATGTTGCGAAGTATAGACACGAATTCAGGATTCTTCTCAACTATTGTTTTAATTATTGTAATCCAGAATTCAACATCTTCCGATATGCTGATATTCTTCTGGCGTATGTAACTGCGGTATGCACTGGACTTTACTGTCTGGTCATAAATCGAACTTATTGCGGTTGACAGACTCTCCACATCGTCGGCATATTTTGCGGCGAGTTCCTTGATTTGTGAATCGGAAGCTAAAATTTTAATCGTCCTGCTTGCTGAAAAGTACTTGTTATCCCCTACTCCGGGTATTGCACGTTCCTTATATGTTACCTTTGCACCGGCTAATTTCAGAATCATTAAAAGCAAGTTTACATAGGTGGTATAGGCAAACTTTTTATCGCGCGATACTGATTCAGGCGCGGGTTCAATATTGAAATTACTCTGAGTGAGCAGATAGCTGTAAAGCATCTGCACTACTTTGATTCTTATCAGCACGCGATTTATCATAATCTAAATGTTCTAAATGGTTCGTCAATTCGATTCGATGCAAAGTTACGCATTTTCTTAAAGAATGTATGAATACGTATATGAAAATTTCGAGTATAAAAAGAACGGGATGCAGCCTGATAGATGACCGCATCCCATATTTTGCTTGATTTGTGCCGTTGTTCAATCTTGCGGCATGTGGTTGAACCCTTGTGCCCGCAAAGTCATTTCATTGCCGTCACGTGTCACAAGTGCACATCCGAGTTCCGGTTTAGTTATATAACCGATTACCTTGATTCCTTTCATTTTATTGAGTTCGTCATGGTAATGCAGCGGAGCGGTGAATACAAGTTCATAATCCTCGCCTCCGTTTAATGCCGCCGTAACCACATTCATGTTGAGTTCTTCGGCCATAACCGCCGTTTGATAATCAATCGGAATGCGGTCTTCGTATATTCGGCATCCTACATTACCGGCTTTGCAGATATGAAGCAATTCTGATGAAAGGCCATCGCTGATATCCATCATTGCCGTCGGCAGAATCCCTTTTTCGGCAAGTTCAGCCACAATGTCACGGCGTGCCTCAGGTTTAAGCTGACGCTCCACAAGATATTCCTTTCCCTCAAACTTCGGAATGAAGTCCTTGTCTCCTCCCGACGCTACCTTTTCGCGTTCTAAGAGCTGCAGACCCATGTAGGCCGACCCAAGGTCGCCGGATACGCATACCAGATCGGTGTCTTTAGCCCCGTTGCGATACACGATTTGATCTTTCGGGGCGTCTCCAACACAGGTGATGCTGATTACGAGTCCCGAGCGTGATGCGGTGGTATCGCCACCAACAAGATCCACTCCGTATATGCTGCATGCCAATCGTATTCCGGAATATATTTCTTCAATATGTTCTACCGTGAAACGTGACGATATGGCAAGAGCTACGGTTATTTGTCGTGGAGTCCCGTTCATGGCATAAATATCGGAGAAATTCACCACTGCGGCTTTGTAACCGAGATGCTTAAGGGGCACATACGTGAGATCAAAGTGTACACCTTCAACAAGCATGTCTGTGCTTACAAGTACTTCCGTGTCGGGATAGTGCATCACTGCTGCATCATCGCCTACACCGGTTATGGTAGATGCGTTCAGCGGTTGTATGCCGTCGGTTATGCGATTTATCAGGCCGAATTCGCCCAATTGGGATATTTCGGTTTGTTCACTCATGTCCGTATCTTATTTTGCCCGGGCCACGAGTTCCCGCATAATCTCCATCATCTTGGGTTGAGCGGACTGAGCTGCTTTTTGAACTTCTTCGTGTGTCGGCACTTCGGTTACGTCCTTGCCGCCAAGGTCAGTTATAACAGAAACTCCAAACACTTTCATGCCGGCATGGTTGGCTACGATGACTTCCGGTACCGTCGACATACCAACTGCGTCACCACCGATAATGCGGAAGTATTCGTATTCGGCGGGCGTCTCGAATGTGGGGCCACTTACACCGACATAGACTCCATGCATCACGCGTATGCCCTTTTCCTGCGCCACTTCGTCGGCCAAACGAATCAATTCATGGTTATAGGCTTCGGTCATTGCCGGGAAGCGCGGTCCGAGGCGGTTGTCGTTCTTTCCATGGAGCGGATTTTCCGGGAACAGATTTATGTGGTCGGTGATTATCATTATATCACCCACTTTGAATTCTTTATTCATGCCTCCGGCCGCATTGCTCACGAATAGAGTCTCGATGCCGAGAGCTTTCATCACTCTTACAGGGAATGTAACCTGTTTCATGTCATATCCCTCGTAGTAATGGAACCGTCCCTGCATGGCCATTACCGGTTTATTGCCAAGTGTGCCGAATATCAGGTTGCCGCTATGTCCCTCCACTGTGGATACCGGGAAGTTTGGAATCTCGGTGTATGGTATGTACACCTTATTATCAATGTGGTCAACAAGTGCTCCCAGACCGGTTCCGAGTATGATTGCTGTGGTCGGCATTGTTCCGACTTTTGTCCGGATGTAATCGGCTGTTTCTTGAATCTTCTCTAACATATTGGTAAAATAATTTGGTTATGTTATTAATAAACGATTACGGATATTATAAGTTGCATGCGACAGTTCTTAAAGGATATCGCGTATCCTTACTTTGCCAACGCCCGGTTTGTGCGCAGCAATTGTTTCAATACACTGTCGAGCGGCTGGTCGTTAAATGAATTAAATCCAACTTTGATCGGAATGTAAAATATGTGTTTGCGCAACTGATGGGGGAAATACGGATTGTTCATCAGCCTTACCGCATCTTTTTCGGTGGTCACGATATATTTACGTTCCCCTTTCATTAGGTTGAATTTCTCAAGGATGCTGTCCATGTCGGCATGGGTAAAGTGATGATGGTCAGCATATCTCTTTATTTTTACTTTTGCCCGGTACCTGCGTAGAAACCTTATGAACGGTCTGGGATTGGCCACTCCGGTAACAGCAAGTAAAGAATCGGATGGGGTGAGACGTGATAAGTCGAGGTCTTCTATAGGAGCCTTTGCGTCATTGAACACTGGACGAGGATTCTCGTAGACGTAGCTGGAGAATAGCAGTTTCTGGTAAGGGAACAGATTCAGCCGTTCCTTGAATATCCTGCATTCCATTGGTTTCATGTCTTCGGGACATTTTGTCACCACCACCACATCGGCTCGATTGAGTGCACTCATCGGTTCTCTCAGTCGTCCGTAAGGTAGCATGTAATCCTGATATGCCGGACGGTTGTATTCCATAAGCACTACAGATATGGTCGGTTTCACATATCTATGCTGAAATGCATCGTCAAGCACAAGCAGGTCTATCTGCGGGTCTATCTCAAGCATCTGCCCTATGCCGTTTACGCGGTTTTCGCACACGGCCATCATAACGCCGGAATCTGCAAATTTATGATAAATCTGGTATGGTTCATCGCCGATGTCATCGACATGGCTGTTTGGAGTAGCCTGAACGAAACCATGCGTTTTTCGCTTGTAGCCTCTACTGAGTATCCCGATATGATAATCCTTGCGCAAATGTTCTACTATATATTCTGTGTGCGGCGTTTTACCAGCCCCACCCATTGATATATTGCCCACCACTATCACCGGTTTGCTGAATGAATGCTGTTTCAGGATGCCGCGTTCAAACATGGCATTGCGTATGGCCATCACCCATCCGTAGACTTTAGAGATGGGATACAGCAGCAACAACGATAGTATTTTGCTTTTGGCCATACTGTGGGTTTTAGAGTGCGTATTAGGATTTTATTATTCAATAGTCACGAAGTCCATACGGCATTGCAGATAATCCATATCCTTCAGACTTCTTAAGGTATTATATATGGGGGCTGCATCGCCCAATTCGTTTATAACCATTCTGGATTTCATATCCGCTTTGCTCATTTCAAGAGCCTGTTCCCACCATTTAGTGGTCAATTTGGGGAATTCCTGAACTGAATAATCGTCTGCGGCGTCAAGGTCAGCAGCCATGTCGGCCAATGCCATGTCGAGCCCGCCAAGTTTATCCACCAAGCCCCGTTCAAGAGCGCTCTTGCCATCCCATACCCTACCCTCGGCTATAGCGGCGATGGAGTCGTATGGCACATGGCGTCCGGCAGCACAACGGCTTACAAACAACTTGTAACCTCGGTCTACATAACCCTGCATAGCGGCTCTTTGTTCGCTTGACATCGGCTTTAGAAATCCGGGGAAGTCACCTTTGTTCGTTGAGATGGTGGCTGTGTTTATTCCAAGTTTGTCATTAAGTAATTTCTGTGCATTTGGAATAATACCGAATATGCCTATAGAGCCTGTAAGGGTAAGGGATTCGGCATATATTCTATCTGCGCCGCACGAGATGTAATATCCTCCGGATGCTGCCATATCGCCCATAGACACATAAAATGGTTTCGAAGATATTTTTTTGAATTGTTCGAGAGCCTCCCATATCTGTTCAGATGCAAATGCGCTGCCACCACCGGAATTTACACGAAGTATAAGTCCGTCTATGTTTTTGTTTTCGGCAAGTTTTAAAATCTCGGGCACGAGTTTATCTGAAGTGATTCCGTCGCGGCCACTTTCAGTTATGTCGCCAATGGCGTAAAGTACCGCGATATTCACTTTCTTTTTACCGGTAGAACCGTTATTCTCAGAATCGAAATAAGCTATAGCGTCTATAAGATTCGGCTCCTCCTCGTCAGTAATCCGGCCAAGCATCTCTTTCATCTCATGGCGGTACAAGGTCTTATCAATAATTTTATTCTTCACATAGTAGTCTGCCGACTGTGCGTATGCGAAACTATCAGCCCAATTATTCACGGTTTGGGGAGTTACGTGTCGGCTTTGGGCTATGGCATCTGTCAGTACATTCCAAATATTGGTTATGTAGTGAAGCTGCTGTTCACGGTTGGCCTCACTCATATCGGTAAGTATGAATGGCTCTACCGCACTTTTATATGTTCCTACTTTTACAACCTGTGCTTCTACCCCTATTTTATCAAGTAGATCTTTGAAAAACATAGTTGTGGCGGTCAACCCATGTATGTCGACCATCCCTATGGGATTAAGGAATATACTGTCGGCGGCCGATGCGATAAAATAGTTTCCTTGAGTGAAGTTGTCGCTATAAGCCATAACCCATTTCCCCGACTGCTTGAAATCGGTTATTGCGTTAATCAAGGCTTGAGATTGTGCCAGACCGCCACCTCCGCCGTTACATTCAAGGTATATTCCCTCTATGCGGTCATCCTCTTTGGCTATTTCAATTGCGCCAACAAGTTTGTTTAGCGGAATCTGTTGGGTGGATTGTCCATATATTTCATCCATTATATTTATTGGAAGCTGACGGTCTACGATTCCTCCTGAAAGGTCAATATGCAGTATGGAGTGCTTGTCCACTTTGACCGGTGTGACAGATGAGCCGTTGGTTGCGGCCGCTGCCAGAATCAATATGAACAATAGGAAAAATATGCCGAATGAAATCCATATCGCGGCAAGTGAACCTAATAGACTGTAGAGGAATCGTTTCATTTTTATTGACTGTTAATCGATGAGTGACGCACACAATATGCGACACGTTACAAATTTAATACATTTTTTATAATTGCACTTAAATAATTGGTAATTTAATGTTTTGTGCGTATTATTTTGCCAGAAGATGTCCGCTCGATATATTGTCGGTATATTATGTTTTTCGGCTTGTGTAGAGTGTTGGCCAAAAGTTGTAGCCGTGTTTCCAGATTTGGAATCGGATTGGACGACTCCACAACCATGGTCAGTTCCTCGCCCCATTTGTCATGCCGGGTTGACGTTATATAGAATGTTGGAATTTCAGGGATAAGTTCTCGTATTTCATTTTCAATCTGCTCGGCATGAAGTTTTATGCCTCCGCTGTTAATCACATTGTCCACACGTCCGAGCCACGCGAATGAAGTGGGTGATGACAGATTCACAATATCATTGGTTACAAGTTTGTTAAAGGACATTTCCGACGAATTTATTACAAGGCAACCCCGGCAGTCGGTACTGAATGTTATCCCGGGTATCGCTGTGTATTCGCGTTCGCCTAATCGTCTGAGTGCGACGTGGCTGCATGTCTCGGTCATTCCATACGTGGCATACGATTTTATCGGAGTTTCCAACATTCGCTGTTCAAGAGCGTGCGGTATTTCGGCGCCACCTATTATTGCATGATTTATTATTGCGTGCGATGATATCAGAGCCGGAATTTGTGATGGCACTATTGCTGCGAGATCTATATGCGGGGCATTAATGGATAGGTTGTTGCCCGGAGTCTCCATGATGAGTTCTGCGCCTGATACAATAGCTCGTGCAATCATCATCTTTCCGGCTATATAGGATGCTGATAACGGTAGATATAATATGCTCTTTTCCGTAATTCCAAATCGAAGGCATGTGGCCTGTGCAGATTTTTTTATATCTGATTTCAGCAACCGTATTTCTTTTGGCTTGCCTGTCGAGCCGGAGGTATGAGCTATGATGTATGGCAACGGATTGTGCCACTCGGCGATGAATTTAGCTCCCTCGTCCGTAATATTCTTTATCCGGGGTAAATCCATGGTAAATCCGGAATTAGCCATTCGGCCTCGGGGTTATATGTTACAACCTGACCGATTTGCCGTATTGGCGATTCGATATTGTTTGTATATAGAGCACCGGTACCCAGCCCTTGTGGTATAACGGTGCATAATCTGGAGGTCCATTGTGCTATGGCGTTCAGGCCTATATTTGATTCAAGAGCAGAGGTCACCCACCATTTTATTCCGAGTTTGGATGCTGTCTCAATCCAGTTTGCGGCTCCGGAGAAACCTCCGCACAGTGCCGGCTTGAGTATTATGTATGCCGGAGATATCGCAGACAACATTTCGGCCATCTCTTTAGTTGAACTAATACCTATAAGTTCTTCATCAAGAGCTATGTCAATTGGTGATAATCGGCAAATTTCTTTCATTGCCGTCCACTGTCTGGCACGGATGGGTTGTTCGATGGAGTGTATATTCAGGCTGCATAGCCTTTCCAGCCTCTCCATGGCGTTTTGTGGGGTGAATGCCCCATTAGCATCAAGCCTTATTTCAAGTTCTTCTGCCGGATGATGGTGGCGTATTGATTGCAATATTTTGAATTCATCATCAAAATCAATGCCTCCGACTTTGAATTTCAGGCAATGGAACCCTTGGGCGATTTTTTCGGAAACGCGTTCACGCATCTTGTCGGCCGTGCCCATCCAGACCAGGCCGTTTATTGGAATTGATGTTTCACCCTTGGCCCATGGTGATGGGAATGGAATTCGTCGACCACCATTGCTCAGGTCGTACAATGCTGTTTCCACCCCGAATGTTATCGAGGGATAGTCTGATGTTTCATCCGGGTTGTAACGGGATATGTTTCTACATACACAGGCCAGTTTATCCTCGTAGTCGGGACGGTCGTCACAGCTAAGTCCACGAAACAGGGCACACTCCCCTATCCCGTAAATTTCAGGATATTCAGTATCCCATATTTTTACGAAATAGGTGAGCTTGTCAAGCATAGTGCTCCGCGACGTGATTGCGGGTTCGCGGAATTTGAGGTTGTATCTGCAATATGCGGCGCGTAACATTGTCAGCCCGGGAATTTGGGGAATTGGTCAAAATCAGGATTGCGCTTCTCGAGGAACGCATTTTTGCCTTCCTGGGCTTCGGACATCAGATAGTACATCAATGTGGCGTCGCCGGCAAATTCCATGAGTCCACGTTGTCCGTCAAGCTCAGCGTTCAATCCTCGTTTTATCATGCGTACAGCCATCGGACTTCTCATTACGATTGTCTCGCACCATTCCATAGTCTCATCTTCGAGACGGTCAAATGGAACGACTTTATTTACCATTCCCATAGCTTCCGCCTCGTGTGCTGTGTATTGACGGCACAGAAACCATATTTCGCGTGCTTTTTTCTGTCCGACACATCGGGCAAGGTATGAAGAACCAAAACCGGCATCGAAACTTCCGACTTTGGGGCCGGTTTGTCCGAATCGGGCATTTTCCGATGCTATTGTGAGGTCACACACCACTTGCAGGACATTGCCACCTCCGATGGCATATCCGTTGACCATTGCAATCACCGGTTTGGGAATAGACCGGATGGCTTTGTGTAAATCGAGTACATTAAGACGTGGTACTCCATCTTCGTCAATATATCCTCCTACGCCTTTTACCTTTTGATCGCCACCCGAACAGAATGCCTTATCGCCGGCGCCGGTGAGAATAATCACTCTTATATCAGATGCTTCGCGGCAATAAGCCATCGCATCAAGCATCTCCTTGTTGGTCTGCGGGCGGAATGCGTTATATACCTGCGGGCGGTTTATGGTTATTTTGGCAACTTTGCCGCACTGTTGGAAAAGAATGTCTTCGTAAGTTTTAATTGTGGTCCAGGTTCTCATATCAGGATGTGTGATTATTGAAAAATTCGTATAAAGTGTTGGCTGAAATCTCAGACGGTGTTTTAATGGCAAGTATGGCAGGACGCTGGTTTTCGTCTCTGAAGGTCGGAAACACGTCCCTTAATTCATTTTCGTTATTGGCTTCGAAATAGGCATATCCATATCCGTTAGCTATGTCCTCAAGTGGCAGGTGCGGTGCTACGCAGAAATATTTGTCAAGAATGTCGAGATTACGTGTCGACTCTATGAAACGGAATATTTCTCCCCCACCATTGCATATTACAATAATTTTAAACAGGTGCGTTACGGAATGGTTTGTCAATGCGCCAATGTCGTATGACGCGCTCATGTCGCCCGAGATAAGAAGGGTGGTCTCCGAATAGGCCAGTGATGCGCCTATGGCCGTGGAGGTCGAACCGTCTATCCCGCTGACTCCTCTATTACAGGAGCATCTGTGGAACCGTTTGTCGCCAAAAAGTTGCGAATAGCGTATGGGGGTGCCATTGGAGTATTGCACATTCCAGTTGTGAGGAATCATAGGTAACAAGGTTGCAAATGCTTTCAGATCGCTCCACTGGGCCTTGTCGCAGTGGGATTGCAGGATAGATGTCCCCTTCTCTCGAAACCGTATCCATCGTGAGGAGTAGTCGCTTGAGAGATTGTCGCTATTCGTTGCCAGATTGTCTGAGAGCGCGGTGAAAAACACCTCGGGTTCGATGTCTATACGTTCAGTGAGTGACTTGAAGCAGTCTATAGTCGTGTTGGACAGTCCAACATGCCAATGTCTTTGCGGTTGGTGACTACGCAGGTATTGTTTTATATGTCGGGAAACCAAAGCTCCACCTAAAGTGATTACGATGTCCGGGCGTAGCTCATTTTTATCATCCTGACTCATGGCGGCGAGTGTTGTGTCTATGCAGTCCACAAAGTTATTCCCATGAAGATTTGATATAGTTTCCGTTAAAACTATAATATTGGATTGTGACGCAAGTTTATTGAGCGCCATGTTCAGCATTTTGTCCGGGTGATGAAATCCTGCTATCACCATCACTTTTGCCGGGGCGACAATATCCATTGATAGTCTGTTGATGGCTTGAGGGTCAATGGTAGGTGTCGGTTCAAATATGTTTATCTTTCGAATCTTCTCGCCAGGATGTTCAGCCATATGTCCCAGTGGTTCGGATATTCTGATGTTTATATGCACCGGGGCTTTTCGTCCTGTAGTGGCTGTTATTATGGCGTCGTTAATGATGCGGTTGGCGTACCATACATTGCTTTCGGAATTATGTGCCGGAATATCGTATGATTGTTTTACAAAATTAGCCAAGGCTTCATACTGATGCAGTGTCTGGGAATCATCCTGGTCTATCCATTCTGTAGGACGGTCGGCTGAAATTACTATCAGAGGAGTCTTTCTATAATATGCCTCGGCTATTGCCGGGGCATAATTCAGCAACGCAGTTCCGGATGTGCAAATCAATGCTGTGGGCTGCTGGGTGGTATCGGAAATTCCGAGAGCCATGAATGCAGCACTGCGTTCGTCAATTACCACTGTGGTCTGAATTTCAGGACACGATGCTATTGCTATTAATAGTGGAGCATTGCGCGACCCTGGCGACACTACCACGTGTTGCACTCCGTGTGAGCGCAACAGATATGCCAGTGTTCTTGCAGTGCTGTTTGTCGTGGTTAGCATAAATAGAATTTATATAATGCAAAATTACGGAATATATGCAAGTCGTAAAAATTAAATTGAAATATTGTGGATTTAGGTGATTGTATGGTTTAATGTTTTTGTTGCTTGATTAAGTGTTGGTGTTTGCAAAGTTTTCCAAAACAAACAACTATATGATTGATTGATATACTATTGCGTGTTTTGGTATGGCGGTAAAGTTTTCCAAAAATAAAATTACGTGAATTTATTTGGCGATATTTGTTGCCATTTTTGATTATTAATATTAGCTTTGCATCAGATAATTCAAAAACGAAAAAGTCATTTGTCATGATACACACCGTAATCAAACGTGATGGACGAATAGTCGGTTACAATGAGGAGAAAATTAAGGCTGCAATACGCAAGGCCATGTTGCAAACTGAAATGGGAGAGGATGAAGCTCTTATCCAGAAAATCGCTGACCGCATAGGCGTGTCAGGAAGCGAGCGTATGACAGTTGAGGATATTCAGGACCGCGTTGAGGTGGAACTCATGAACAGTCCGCGCAAAGAGGTGGCAAAGCGATATATAGCTTATCGCGACCAGCGAAGTATAGCTCGCCGGGCAAAGACGCGCGACATGTTTTTGGAGATAATCGAAGCCAAAAACAATGATATAACACGCGAGAACGCAAATATGAATACGGACTCTCCCGCCGGTATGATGATGAAGTTTGCAAGTGAAACCACAAAACCATTTGTGGATGATTATTTGCTCTCGTCCGAGGCTCGCGATGCCGTGCGTAATGGATATCTGCATATTCACGACAAGGATTATTATCCTACAAAGAGTCTGACGTGTGTGCAACATCCACTGGATAGGATTCTGCAACATGGATTCTGTGCCGGACATGGCGAAAGCCGTCCAGCCAAGCGAATTGAAACAGCGAGTATAATAAGTTGTATATCGCTTGAGACGGCGCAGAATGAAATGCATGGTGGGCAGGCTATTCCGGCATTTGACTTCTATCTTGCTCCATTCGTTCGTTCATCATATATAGAGGAGATACAGAAAATGGAAACTGTGTCGGGTGAGTGTCTGAAAGAGTATTACGATGGGGATGTAACCGATTTTATAAAAAAACCGCTTGATGACCTCAGCGGAAAGGAACGTCTGTTGCAGCATGCCATGAATCAGACCGTGGATCGTGTGCATCAGGCAATGGAGGCATTCATCCATAATATGAATACCATACATTCGCGTGGTGGAAATCAGGTGGTGTTCAGTTCTATAAATTATGGTACCGACACCTCGGCCGAAGGACGGTGTGTGATAAGAGAATTGCTCAATTCAACTTACGAAGGTGTGGGAAATGGGGCTACGGCTATATTCCCAATCCAGATATGGAAGAAAAAACGAGGGGTGAGCTATCTGCCCGAGGACCGAAACTATGATTTGTACAAATTGGCATGCAAAGTCACGGCAAGACGTTTCTTCCCCAATTTTGTCAATCTTGACGCATCGTTTAACCAACACGACAAATGGAATGCCGATGACCCTGAGCGATACAAATATGAAGTCGCTACCATGGGATGCCGTACACGTGTATTCGAGAACCGATATGGCGAGAAAACATCGATAGGTCGCGGTAACCTCAGCTTCTCCACAATAAATATAGTGCGTCTGGCCATCGAATGTATGGTTATAAAAGATAAGGCGGAACGTATAGCGCGATTTTTCTCCAAGCTTGACGAGGTGCTTGATATAACAGCCCGTCAGTTATGTGATAGATTCGATTTCCAGAAGACTGCGCTTGTAAAGCAGTTCCCGCTTCTTATGTCGCGGCTTTGGAACGGCAGTGATATGCTTAAACCAGAGCAAACGATAGAAAGTGTAATCAATCAAGGCACACTTGGTATCGGATTTATCGGGTTGGCTGAGTGTCTTGTAGCGCTTCTTGGCAAGCATCATGGAGAAAGTGAGGAGGCGCAGGCGCTGGGATTGAAGATTGTTTCACACATGCGTAGCCGCGTGAATGAATATTCTGAGAAGTATCAGCATAACTTCTCGGTACTTGCTACTCCGGCCGAGGGGCTTTCAGGTAAATTTACATCCAAAGACCGCAAAAGTTTCGGCATTATCCCCGGAATAACCGATAAGATATATTATACCAATTCCAATCATGTGCCGGTGTACTATAATTGCTCGCCACAGCATAAGGCTCAGATAGAAGCTCCCTATCATGAACTGACCGGCGGAGGCCATATATTTTATGTGGAAATAGATGGTGATGCCACTCATAACCCCAAGGCCATATCAGATATAGTTGATTTGATGGATAAATACAATATGGGGTATTGTTCGGTCAACCACAACCGAAACCGTTGTATGGATTGTGGACATGAGGATGCAAAGGAGAGTCTTGAAATATGTCCTGAATGTGGTGGCTCTAACATAGACAGGCTGCAGCGTATAACCGGCTATCTGGTAGGTACGACTGACCGGTGGAATAATGCCAAATTGTCGGAACTGAACGATCGCGTGGTTCACAAATAAGGTGTATATATATGCGCGTTGTAAGAATTATCGATGGCACGACTGTGGATGGTCCGGGATTCCGGACCTCCATTTATTTTGCCGGATGTACACACCACTGCACGGATTGTCATAATCCGGAGACATGGTCGCCACAATCAGGTGAGGATATGTCGTTGGAATATATACTGGAACGTATTATTGAAAATGATTTTGACGTAACCTTTTCAGGTGGAGACCCATTATATCAGATTGGTGATTTGATAGCTTTGGCTTGGCGGATAAAAGCTATGGGCAAGACTATCTGGTGCTATACCGGCTATACTTACGAGCAAATTTGTGACAACGCAGAGCTACGGCCTATACTTGATGTTGTAGATGTCCTTGTTGACGGTCCGTTCGAAAAAGAAAATGCAGACAGTGGGTTGCTTTTCAGAGGTTCGTCTAATCAACGTCTGATTGATGTCAGACATTCTACACGAAACGATGTCGTATTGTGGACATCGGAATTCTGATTATTGTTCTGGATTGATTATGTTAAGCAGAGATGCCATTTTGAATCCGGCTTCATTCCATTCGCTTGTCGGATCCGACATACTGTTTATGCCACCTCCCCCATAAAGGTTATAGCGCCATAATCCATTATGACAATCCTCGGCCATGGCACATCTGAGATTGACATACAGTTGCACACAGTCCTTGCGTATTGTACCGATATACCCCCCATAGCAATATCGCGGATGCTCTTCTTCTTTAGATATGCGGAGTCCGGCATCTGCCGTCGGCCATCCCCCTACCGCCGGAGTCGGGTTCAATCTGTCTATAGTCTTGCCTGTAAGATTGCCCGTTGCCGTTATATGGTGACAAAGATGTTCAATATTGCCAAACGCGAGTTCTGTAGGAGCGGAAAGGCTGACGTCCATACCTTCCGAGCGAAGTATTTCAACGATATGTTGAGTTACTAAGTCGTGTTCTTTCTCATTCTTTATGTCCCATCTTCCCCCTGAGTTTTTAAGGCGTGTGCCTGCAAGTGACATAGTCCTCAGTCGTTTGTCAGTAGTACTGTAATCTATGAGAATTTCAGGGGTAGCAACAATCCATAATCCGGTATCGGGCGTGAAATATATGGTTCTGAAACAATGTGGATGCTGCCTGAAATATGCATTTGCCACATCTATGGGCGATACTTCAGAATTAACGCTTATCAAGCGTGATATTACTGTTTTCCCGCCATCGGCTCTATGATGTGCTGAAATGTGTTCAATTTGTGGAGCATATACATAGAATGGAGTCGATTGCGCTATAGTGTGTATTATCGGCTCACGACCTATTTTTAGATGCGTGTCATTGCATGTCAAATCCTCCAAAGAAAGTTCATCGGCAATAAAAACACCATGACTATAACTCGTGTCAAACATGCTTATCAGAAAGCCGTCCTCAGAAATATCGCCTATGGAAGGTGGTGTTGTGGTTGCCGTGGATGCCAGAAATTTGATTGTAGTTTCCTCCGGCATTGCGTAGGCCGAGAATGGAATATTAAATTTTAGGCAAACAGATATTGCATTCCGCACATTATCAGGAATCATATTGTCTCCGGTTTGGCTATAAGTTCAAATGGCAGAGCTTCGGTGATGGTAACATTGTAAAATTCGCCGGGATGCAGATGGCTACTCTTTTCAATAAGAACCTCGGGGTCGACTTCAGGCGAATCGTATTGTGTGCGTCCTATATAATAGTCTTCCTCTTCACGGTCTATCACCACACGTTGTACGGTTCCGACTTTAGCCTGCTGTATCTCCGCTGAGATGTCCTCCTGCACAGCCATCAGTCTGTCGAGTCGTTCCTGTTTTATTTCATCGGGAATGTCATCAGTGAAATTCTTAGCGCCGAAGGTATCTTCCTCCTCACAATATGCGAATGCACCCATGCGCTCAAAACGTTGTTCGCGCACAAAGTTCACCAGCTCCTCAAACTCTTTTTCTCCTTCGCCGGGAAATCCTACCATAAGAGTGGTGCGGATATGAATTCCCGGAACTCGCCGGCGAATCTCGGCAAGCAGTTCGCGGGTCTGCTTTCCGGAAATGTGACGTCGCATGTTGTCAAGCACCTTGTCGGATATGTGCTGTAATGCAATGTCAAGGTATTTACATATATTGCTATGACGTGACATCACATCAAGCAACTCCATGGGGAATCCTGACGGATAGGCATAGTGAAGGCGTATCCACTCCACGCCGGGAGTCTCCGCAATGGCATCTACTAATTGTGCTATACTTACTTCATCGTATAGATCCTTGCCGTAGTTTGTCAGATCCTGAGCTATAACGTTAAATTCCTTTACACCTCTTGCGACAAGAAGCTTTACCTCGTCTACTATTTCTTCAATAGGTCGAGACTTGTAGCGTCCGGTGATAAGTGGTATCGCGCAGAATGAACAGAAGCGGTTGCATCCTTCAGATATTTTCAGATATGCATGATGCTTTGGAGTGGTTATTATCCGATCGTAGGTGGCGGTAGCCGGGAAACGGTGGCCGAGTTCAGACACAAGCCCCGGCCAATCTGTTTTGCCGTACCATTTGTCAACTCCGGGTATTTCCACAGGTAGCTCGTCAGCATATCTTTGCGACAGGCACCCCATTACATACAAGGCCGAGATATGCCCTTCCTGCTTTTGTTGCACCCATTCAAGGATGGTGTTTATCGACTCTTCTTTCGCATCGCCAATAAACCCACATGTATTTATCACTACTATATCAGAAGGGTTCACGCATTCAGGTTCGTGACAAGTGTCAAATCCGACACCGTCAAGCATACGCATGAGACGCTCTGAATCCACCAGATTCTTAGAGCATCCAAGGGATATCACATTGACTTTTCTACGAGCCATTTTTATCTTTGGTTTTCAGAACCGAAAAGGGAGTCGACAAATTCTTTTTTATGGAATACCTGAAGATCATTTATTCCTTCGCCCAACCCGATATATTTAACCGGTATCTTGAATTGGTCGCTGATGCCAATCACCACTCCACCTTTTGCCGTTCCATCAAGTTTGGTTATGGCCAGTTCGTTGACTTGTGTAGCCGCAACGAACTGTCTGGCTTGCTCAAACGCGTTCTGCCCCGTACTTCCATCAAGTACAAGTAGCACTTCATGAGGAGCATCCGGCACCACTTTCTGCATTACACGGCGAATTTTTGTCAATTCGTCCATCAGCCCTTTCTTGTTGTGCAAACGGCCGGCGGTGTCGATTATCACGATGTCTATGTTGTTTGCCACGGCACTCTGCAGTGTGTCAAAAGCTACAGATGCCGGATCAGCGCCTAACTTCTGCTTGATTACGGGAACTCCGGCACGTTCACCCCATACATCAAGCTGTTCTACAGCTGCCGCACGGAATGTGTCAGCCGCTCCAAGAATAACAGAATTACCGGCATTTTTGAATTGGGCGGCAAGTTTTCCGATGGTGGTTGTCTTGCCTACACCATTTACGCCTACCACCATTATCACATGGGGCAATCCCGTTTTAGGTACGGTAAAATCCTCCAATTCAGATTCATTTTCATTCTCTGCCAAAAGAGCTGTTATTTCTTCGCAAAGCCACTTGTTAAGTTCCGAAGAATTCATGTATTTATCTTTTGACACCCTTTTTTGCAGACGGTCTATAATCTTTAAGGTGGTTTCAACGCCGACATCAGATGTGATGAATATTTCCTCAAGATTATCAAGGAAATCATCGTCTATGGTGTTTTTTCCGGCTAAAGCCCGTGTTATCTTGTCAAGCACACCGGTCTTGGTTTTTTCAAGACCCTTGTCGAGTGTTTCTTTTTTTTCTCTGGAGAATAATCTGTTGAATAATCCCATATAAAATTTGTTAGATGTGGCAAATTTACGAAAAATCTGCGACAGTCAAGGACAATTGAGGGATTATATGTGGTCTCTGATACACAAACTAAACCATGTGGAGTGGTGTCCATGGGAATAAAAGGCCACCTGCATTTGATATGATAAAACAAAACTGCTCCACGGATTTAATTCCATGGAGCAGCGTTGTTTTAAATTAGAGTATCAATCGACTTGAATTACAAGGAAATTGGATGTTTCCCAGAATCTTGCCGGATTGGTGATTTCCAATATTTTCTCACCATTCTGACCATCGACTATGCGATATGTCGACTGTGGCTGGTTGGTCATAACCTTAGCCTTCTTTGCATGCAACGGCAGTGTTGTAACCTTGCGCTTATCAATGGTGGTGAAATATGACATTTCGAAATCGCCTTGCATTATCTTTGTTTTACGCAAAAAGCCGGTCTTTATAATATTGTTTTTCTCAAGCTCATTTTTTGTTCCGATAGCGTAATAGCATTTATTAAGTTCGGCAGTGAGATTGTCAGCCTGCTGAATAGCCTGTTCCTTATCGGCTTTTTCTGTGGCTACAGATGTGTTTAATGAGTCTACTGCAACAGAAAGGTCGTTGATTTTGGTGTTGGCTTCGGCAAGTTGAGTGGTAAGTGTCTGTATAGTTGATTCATGTTCAGCTATCTGAACTTTCAAATTTTCAATTGTTTTAAGCAGTTTGGCATTTTGACCGGCGCTGTTTTTCAACTTGTTTTCAAGCTCATTTAGTTTGTCTCGGCGTTGAGCCAAGGCGTCTTTTATGGCCACAATGTCGTTTTTAAGTTGTTGTTTCTGCGATGGCGTTTCACCATTAAGATTGGCCGGCGTAGAGATTATCCGCTCCATTTCCTTAATTTGCACCATGTCGGCTGAAATATCGTTGACAAGTGATAAAAGTGTATCCTGTGTCTGTAGCGTTGATTCCAACTCAGCCCGGCTCATAGTCACTACGTCGAGTTCGGGCGACTTGGTTTCATTTTGGTCTGAAGTATTGCCGCCGCAGGAAGTGATAGCCATGGCCAAAGATGCGATGGCAAAGAACTTGGATTTTTTCATAAAATTTTGAACTTAGGTTATGCGATGAGTATATATTTTGTGTTATCAGTCGTTGCTGCGGAATTTATTTTTGTGTTCAGTCTTGGTCTGGACACTATTCCTGCCTGCAATGATGATAACAATCTCGCCTTTGGGATTGTTCTGGCTGAAGTATGATATTATTTCACCAAGAGTGCCCCGTACAGTTGTATCATGCATTTTAGAAATCTCACGTGATACGGAAGCCGGTCTGTCAATGCCGCATGCTTCGGCCAAAAGCTCAAGCGTTTTCAGTAATCGCAGCGGCGATTCATATATTATAGATGTGCAGTCAAGCTGGGATATGAATGAGATTCTTGTCGCTTTACCTTTTTTTTGAGGGAGGAAACCCTCGAAATAGAAATGCTCGCACGGTAGTCCTGAATTGACTAAAGCCGGCACAAATGCCGTTGGTCCGGGGAGTGTTTCTATCGGTATATCATATTTGCGGCATTCTCTTGAGAGTAGAAAACCGGGGTCGCTTATACCAGGCGTCCCGGCATCGCTTATCAATGAAATATTTTCTCCTGATAACAAACGTTGGACTATCGGTTCAACCGTTGCGTGTTCATTGAATTTATGATGGCTGAGCATCGGGGTTGATATTTCAAAATGTTTCAGGAGTATGCCGCTTGTCCTGGTATCTTCGGCCAAAATAATGTCGGATTCGCGGAGTGTCTGGATGGCTCTTGGCGACATGTCGCCAAGGTTGCCCACAGGGGTAGGCACGATGAATAGTTTACCGGGCATAGTGGTGCGAGCTAACGATCGAACAGTTGTCTATATCAGTCTGCATTATTGAAACGGGCGCTGACAATCCGGATAAAATCTTTCACATCTTCATTCTCGGGGTCCCAACATAAATCGTTGTAGAAATAATCTTCTACTTCGGCGATACTACTCATAGCATTTATCACGTTCAGAGCTTCGCTAAGCTCTACATCGCTATTGCCGAAAAGCTCCCTACGGAAACGGAATTTATCGTTGATGCTGAATTCTGCCGGCCGATCGGCTATACGCGAAACGTCATTGTCGCATAATGTATCGGCTATAATACTATCGTCGTTCCCGATAGAAGCTTCATGGTCATTGTCGCTTATACCCGGAGTGGTAGTATCTGTTACACAATCTGAATCACAGCCAATCCCAACTGCATCCTCTTGCTCTTCGTAAGTCATTGCTTCTGCAACCAGGATGCTGTCTTCTGTGTCGTCTGTTGCAAACACAGTGCCTGCATTCAGATTGTTAATGCCCTGTTGGAGATGCGCGGATTTCTCACGCAAGAGATTGAATACCTGGTCGGGGGTATTATCCTCCCTGCGGTTTGCTAAAGCAATGAGACCTTCTATCTCAAGGCACAGATTCAGAAGATGGTCGAGATTGTGATTCATTTTAGTGGCTTGATTAAAAATGTATATTGCAAAATTACAACAAATTTTGAATAAGGAGCTCTTCGATTGATTTTTTTAATCGCGCCCTACTACCATTGAAATTATTAATCATAACAATGACTACGTGCGTTGGGCTACCATCATTGTTGAGCATGAATCCTGCGTAGCATTGCACTCCTCTCATGCTTCCGGTTTTAGCTGCAAATCTACCTTCAAGCGGTGTGCCTTTACCAAAATTTTTCATGCTTCCCTCTATGCCTGCCCTAGGGAATAAACTGAGGTAACGCCCATCGGAATTTCCGTTGTTGACCATCCAAATGAGTACATCGGCCATGAAATAAGGGGAAATTCTATTGTTGCGTGATAATCCGCTGCCATCTTCTATCACTATGCCGCATGTGTCGACACCTTTTTCATACCACATTTCAAGTTCTTTCTTTATGATACTACCAATGTTGCCATCAGGCTGGATTGCATGCAGTATCCCTTCGGCCATTAGATTGTCGCTCCGGTGCATGAGACTAACCATTATGTCAATATATGAAGGTGATTTATGTGCATAAATTCGCTTATGTGGTCCAGCCGGTTTTACGTGGCGTCCTTCCACTGTTATCCCAATGTCTTGGAGTGCGGAGCGCACGGCATACCTTGCACTTGATTCCGGATCGGGATTGGCTATGGTTGTTGCAGCCCCCTTGGAACTTCCGCTGACATTTATAGCCTTACTATTACGCAATCTGCTTAATTTGGCTGAGTTTTTATTACGGGTAACCGTCAGGTTCGGGACGAAAGGCCGTGTGTTTTTTTTAGCAGAATTGAATATTGTCGAGTTATCCGCATAGTTCATAGCGTGGAATTCAGCTCCGTAGGGCCATATCAAATCCTCGTCCATCCAACCCGAAGGCACTCCGCTTTCGAGTGTCTTGCTGTACGTAATCAGTATTTTGCCTGTGATAGTCTTGATGCCAGCCCGCGATACCGCTGTTGCAATACTGTCGGCAAATCCTCTCGTGGTTGAAAAATGGCGGGATTCAACCGTAGGGTCGCCTACGGCATTGATTGTAAGGTTACCATGCAATATGCCTTTTGATATTTTACCATCAGCGTAAACAGTAGTTATGAACCTGCTGTCGGGGTCAATGACATTAAGGGCGGATGAACATGTTATTGCCTTGGTAATGCTTGCCGGAATCAAGGGTATTTCTCCGTTTACATCAAGAACTACTTCAGGGTTCACCAAGTCCTCTATGTAAACACCTATTCCTGACGCGTCGACCCCGGGGATATCAACTTCATATCGCGCGGCTGAAAATGCGGTAAGAACAGAAAATACAATAAATATATATGTAAGTAGAATGCGTGGCATGGCGGTTGATTTTTTATACGAATTTAGGTATAACTTTTGAGCTTATGGGAATTTTGGTAATGCAATTTTAAGTATTTAAAGAAAAATTTGAGTAAATTCGCACCCTGATAATAGAAATGTACGTTCCGTTATTATGGTAAGCAAAACCCGCGACAGGCTTATAGAAGTGGCTAGGCAGCTATTCGTTTACAAAGGTGTGGAAAACACCACCATGAACGATATAGCAGCAGCATCAGATAAAGGACGCCGCACAATATATACCTACTTTAAAAATAAGAAAGAGATATATAATGCCGTGGTGGAGCAGCAGAGCAATGTCGTTGTCGAGCGTTTGCGTGCGGTGGTTGAGAGTGAATTGCCATTACCCGAAAAACTACGGAAGTATCTGGAGGTGAGATTCGATGTGCTGACCGACACTACCCCACGTCAGCCGAGGCATCATTCGTTTTTTGCACGAGAACATAAGCGCGGAAATAAGGTGCAGCAAATGGCTATTGCCAAAGAGCGGGAGCTGTTCAAAGCACTATTGTCGGACGGAGTGAAGAGCGGAGTGTTCGATGCAACTCAGGCAACAAGAGCGCAATTTTTGCTCACATTGGCATTTAACGCTGTTGACTATTGCGATATTCACGATGGTTTCTCGGCTTTAGGTATGAATATGTCTGATGCGCGCACATCAATAGTGGAATTTATGACAACCGGAATATTGAAAAGATAAACACTAATCATAAAAACTGTAATTATGAAATTGCTTGAAGGAAAAACAGCTTTGATTACCGGCGCCGCACGCGGTATCGGTAAGGCAATAGCCCTTAAATTTGCACAAGAGGGAGCCAATATCGCATTTACCGATTTGGTTATTGACGAAAATGGAAAGAAAACCGAGAAAGAGATAGCCGCACTTGGAGTAAAAGTTAAAGGTTATGCCTCTAATGCTGCTGATTTCAATCAGACTAAAGAAGTGGTTGAGCAGGTAAAAGCTGATTTCGGATCAATAGATATATTGGTGAACAATGCCGGTATAACCAAGGATGGACTTATGATGCGAATGACAGAACAGCAGTGGGATGCGGTAATTGCCGTAAACTTAAAAAGTGCGTTTAATTTCATCAATGCCGTTCTGCCTATAATGCTGCGTCAACGTTCGGGTAGCATAATCAACATGGCTTCGGTTGTAGGTGTCCATGGTAATGCCGGACAGAGCAATTATGCCGCATCTAAAGCCGGTCTGATAGCATTGGCAAAGAGCATTGCACAAGAGGTTGGATCACGAGGCATCCGTGCCAATGCCATAGCTCCCGGTTTCATTGAAACCGCTATGACCGCCGCTCTCCCCGACGATGTTAGAGCAGAATGGACCAAGAAGATACCTTTGCGCCGTGGTGGTAAGGTTGAAGATATCGCTAATGTGGCTACATTCCTTGCTTCCGATATGTCAAGTTATGTGTCGGGACAAGTGATTCAGGTTGATGGTGGCATGAATATGTAATTGTCAACAAAGATAATAACTTTAAGCGGACTGCCGTGGCTATATTCTTGCCGGCAGTCCGTTTAAATATTATTAAAGATGTGATGACGCATGGATGTTTGCAAAAAACTATGTAACTTTGAAAAAAAATTGAACTGAAGAAATGTTGAGATATAATACGCAGCTCAAAACATTGCCCCTACCTGAATACGGAAGGAATATCCAAAGCATGGTAGACCATTGCCTTACGATTGAGGATAGGGATGAGCGCAACCGTTGTGCCAGAACCATAGTCGCAACTATGGCCAATCTGTTTCCCGAATTGAAAAATGGTGGGGAATACGACCATAAATTGTGGGATCATCTGGCCATAATGTCGGAGTTCAAGCTCGATATAGACTATCCATGCGAGGTAATTGATGCCGGTAATCTTGCCACGATGCCTGAGCCTGTGAAGTATCCGTCGGTAAAAATGCGATATCGTCATTACGGAAACTCTCTTGAACGGATGATTGCGAAAGCAGCTGAAATGGAAGCCGGAGAGGAACGCGACACGTTGGTGAAACTACTTGCCAATCAAATGAAGAAACTGATGCTTGCAGTGAACAGTGACGGAGTAGACGATTCCAAAGTGTTCAAGGACCTTGCAGAACTGTCAGGCGGAGCAATCAGGATAAACTCCGATGAATTGAAGCTACACGAGTTTAAACAGGCTCCCCAGCCCACCAATAAAAAGAAACGTAAAAAGTAACAGCTCTTTTGATTAAAGAACACGAAATATTACAAGCGGGGACATTCCTCAAGCCGCATGGTATAAATGGCGAGTTGAACCTTGAACTCGATATCGATGTGGATTTATCGGCTGTTAGATGTCTGATTGTGGAGATGGATGGTATTTTTGTGCCGTTCAGAGTCGATGGTGTCCGACAGAAGTCGATTCACACTGTGCTGGTTCAGCTTGAAGATGTGAGCAATGAATATGAGGCGAAACAATTTGTTGGGAAATCGGCATATTTATTGCGTGAGGATTGTCTTTCATGCGAAGATGAAGAAGATGGGTTTTATGTGTCGGATTTGATAGGATATCGTTTGGCTGATTCTGATGGCTCATACATCGGAGTTGTACAGGATTATGATGATTCGACATCTAATGTCGTACTTATCGTTGCATCCCCTGACGGAAAAGAGTCAGTCTACATACCGCTTGTACCCGAACTTATCTGCAGAATTGACTCGGATAATAAAGAGATTGAAATGGATTTGCCCGAAGGGCTTACAGATCTAAACAATGGTTGATATGAAAGAATTTGACGAAAATGAGGCTATCAGATACATGCGTGATACTCTGTCGGAATCGGAGTCCAAAAATTACGATGATGACCAATTGTTGAATCTCTTGGACATGATCTGGGACTATTATGAACAGAACGGACTGCTTGACGTGGATTGCGACGAAGATGATAGCGATATAGAAACACTTGTAACGGAAATTGAGGATTATGCCAGACGGATGCTGAAGAAAGATTCCGGTGCAAATATCCAACCGGAGCATTTGCGTAAGCTTATTGAAGCCGAGATAGAATACGAGGATTCAATTGCCGGCGATTCGTTATTGTGAACAAAAGAACCAAACCAATATGCCTTCTTTGCAAAAAATAATCTTTATGGTGTCGGCGCTGACAATAGCGTTTTGTCAGAGTGTATATGGTCAGGGAGAAACAGTGCCCTATCCTGACTATAACGAAGAGACATTCATGGATATGGAGTTCGAACCTAATATTTTGTCCCCTGCCGTCCCTGCATCGGCAAGCCGCGATGTCGTATCCTACATGAAAAAGGTAGCGATGGGACTCAAGGATAAATATACGGTCGATTTGACACGGAATGATGAGGTCTTTATTGTCACTGTGCCTACAGATGATTTATTTAATCCTAATGATACATTGCTGGCATCGTTCTCAAACAGATATCTCACACCATTGGTGCCATTGATGAAAGATCCGTATATGTATAAGATTCTTCTGGTGGTTCATACGGACGATACCGGTTCGGAGTCATATCGCGAGATGCTGTCGATGGAGCGTATGAATTCGGTGTACGATTGGCTCATGGATGAGATAGACAAGGGGGCAATATCGGAAGATCTCGTAATAATACCATTTTCAATGGGGTCAACATCGCCATTGGTGACAAATGACACGCGAGCCCACAGAAGAGAAAATCGCAGGATTGAATTCTACTTTATTCCTGGCCCAAAGATGATTGAACTCGCCAAAAATCATAATTTAAAATAAAATATAAACTACAAAGATATAATCATTACGATGGCAAAAGAACTTAAAGATCTCACCAAGCGAAGTGAAAATTATTCACAATGGTATAATGAATTGGTGGTCAAAGCTGATTTGGCAGAACAGTCGGCGGTGCGTGGATGTATGGTTATCAAACCTTACGGATATGCAATATGGGAGAAAATGCAGCAGACTCTCGACAAAATGTTCAAAGAGACAGGTGTGCAGAACGCATATTTCCCGCTGCTTATCCCAAAATCATTCCTTTGCCGTGAGGCCGAGCATGTCGAGGGTTTTGCCAAGGAATGTGCAGTCGTAACACACTATCGTTTGAAAAATGACCCCAATGGCAATGGCGTTGTTGTAGATCCTGAAGCCCGATTGGAAGAGGAACTTATAGTGCGTCCTACTTCCGAGACTATTATATGGGGTACATATAAGAATTGGATACACAGCTATCGCGATCTGCCTATACTGTGCAATCAGTGGGCAAATGTGATGCGATGGGAAATGCGAACCCGCATGTTCCTGCGTACGGCTGAATTCCTATGGCAGGAGGGCCATTGTGCCCATGCCACAGCCGACGAATCGGAAGCCCGCACCGTTCAGATGATAAATCTATATGCCGATTTTGCTGAGAAGTATATGGCAATGCCGGTGATAAAGGGTGTTAAGAGCGCCAACGAGCGTTTTGCCGGAGCGTTGAACACATATACAATTGAGGCTATGATGCAGGATGGCAAGGCTCTTCAGTCGGGAACGTCCCATAATCTCGGTCAGAATTTTGCAAAGGCATTTGATGTGACATTCGTCAATAAAGATAACAAACCGGAATATGTCTGGGCAAATTCTTGGGGCGTGTCTACTCGACTTATGGGCGCCCTCATAATGACTCATTCCGATGATAATGGTCTTGTTTTACCGCCTCATTTGGCTCCGATACAAGTTGTGATTGTTCCCATATATAAGAATTCAGAACAGCTTTCCGCTATTTCCGAGAAAGTGCTTCCTATGGTGGAGGCTTTGAAAGCCAAAGGCATCTCCGTTAAGTATGACGATGCCGAGAATCGCCGTCCCGGATTTAAGTTCGCTGACTATGAGCTTAAGGGTGTACCGGTGCGTCTTGCTATTGGTGCCCGTGATTTGGAAAATGGCACTGTGGAGGTGATGCGTCGCGATACGCTTGAGAAATTTGAGCATACACTCGCTGATATTGTCGATTATATTCCTGAACTATTGGAAGATATTCAGAACAATATATTCCAGAAAGCGCTTAAGCACCGTGAATCCATGACACGTACTGTCGAAACTTACGAAGAATTTAAGAAAGAGATTGAAAAGGGCGGTTTCATATTGGCCCATTGGGATGGTACGACTGAAACTGAGGAATTGGTCAAAGCGGAGACAAAGGCTACCATACGCTGTATCCCTCTTGATGGAGACACTACCCCCGGTGTATGTATGGTTACCGGCAAACCTTCCAAACAGCGCGTGATTTTTGCGCGAAACTATTAATTCCTGACGTGGTTATGACTGCTGAAAATCTGATTGAAAAACTATCTGCGACCACTGGGATACCCATGGAGACGGTAGCAAAAACATGCCAGGCGCTGGCTGATTCTGTGGCTGTATATGTTAAGGATATGGATGAAGTGGCCATACCTGCATTCGGGACTTTTCTGCCGGTCAAGAACCAGGAGAGAGTAGTGAGAGATAGTAAAACCGGGCATAAAACCTTGTTGCCACCTTCTATAGAGGTAGTGTTCAAACCAAGTGTAGTATTAAGAAAACGCTTTGTAGGATGAATAGGAAAATTCCTTTGAGAGTGCTCGCAGAAAGCGTAGCCGAGGCAACGGGTATGAGTATGGATGCTTCACAGCAATTCATTAAGGATGTCTTTTCACTAATTGGCGATGAGCTAAAGAATGGTGAGACTGTAGATTTTCCCGGCTTAGGTGTGTTTTCTGTTTCGCAAAATCATGATTGTCCGGTAAGCTTTAAGGCTGCCCCACAAATCGCTGATGACTTGAATGCTCCATTTGCGATGTTCGAGCCGATGGTGATGGGGGAGAATGTCTCGGAAGAGGAACTTAATGCTATCACAGTTGATGATGATATTTCTACAGCGCCTGCTATTTCTGTTGATGCGGAATCTCTAACATCAGTTCCTGAAATATCGGAAGAGAGTCTTGAATGCGACATCGAATCTAATGCCGATGGGGGCGGTACTCGTTCTGATGTGGTCGGAATTGAGATGGATGTTGAGCCGGAAGAAATGGCCATAGCCATTGAAGAGGAGTTGCCGACAGAAAATATGCTTGATGCCGTAGCTGATGAAAACAACGAGGAATCAAGAGTATCGGAAGATAGCTTTCAGCTGGATGAAAATGTGCAAAATACCGAAAGCAGCCACTATATACACTATATAGAGGAAGATGATGAAGAATATGTTACAGAAACAGAACCTCAATCGTCAAGATTTTGGATTGGATTCATCGTCGGGCTGTTGGCCGGTCTTCTCATTGGTGCTATCGGTTTCATTGCTGTAATATTATATATGTTTGATTCGGCCCCACCGATAGTGGAGTGATATTTATAGAAAACGCCATTGATTTACCCGGTTGAACATTTCGGTTTTAAAATACCTTAATAGTTTAATCGGGTAAACTAATTATTGCTAATTTTAACATCCAAATTCACACAAAACATGTTATTATAATTAATTTTGTGGAAGTCGATTCTACGCATTGGCACTCACTATGTAAAAATATATAAGTCAACATATTTATTATGAACGAACCAATAAATATCCGTGAGCTCAACGAGCTTGTAGCAGGTAAGCACAATTTTGTGAATCTTATAACTCAAGGGATGGACCAGGCTATTGTGGGCCAGAAACATCTTGTGGACTCTTTACTTATAGCATTGCTCGCAAATGGGCATGTATTGCTTGAGGGTGTCCCCGGCTTGGCTAAGACACTTGCTATAAAAACTCTCGCACAGGTGATTGATGCAAAATATAACCGCATACAGTTTACGCCTGACCTACTTCCTGCCGATGTTGTCGGAACCATGGTGTATAGTATGCAGAACGAGCAATTTCAGATAAAAAAAGGTCCGATATTTGCGAATTTCGTGCTTGCCGATGAGATAAACCGTGCCCCGGCAAAGGTACAGAGTGCGTTGCTTGAGGCTATGCAGGAACGTCAGGTGACTATAGGCGACCATACTTTTAAACTTGACTCTCCATTCCTTGTAATGGCTACTCAGAACCCCATCGAACAGGAAGGAACCTATCCCCTGCCCGAGGCTCAGGTGGACCGTTTCCTCCTGAAAGTGGTTATTGGATATCCCACCAAGGACGATGAGAAACTCATAATACGTCAAAACATATCTCCTGCCAAGCGTTCTGTCCAGCCATTGCTTCGCCCGGAAGAGATACTTGAAGCGCAGAAGGTTGTTGAGCAGATATATCTTGATGAGAAGATTGAACGCTATATTGTTGATATAGTTTTTGCAACACGCTATCCTGCCGATTACAATCTCAAAGATCTTACAAGTATCATATCATTTGGTGCATCACCGCGTGCATCCATCGGTTTGGCCCGGGCAGCAAGAGCCTATGCATTCCTTCGTCAGCGTGGTTATGTAATCCCTGAGGATGTACGTGCTGTATGCCATGATGTTTTGAGACATCGTATAGGCCTGTCGTACGAAGCGGAAGCCAATAATATAACAGCCGACGAGATTATATCCGAAATTCTTGATAAGGTAGAGGTACCCTGATGATACACTTGCAATCCGGTGTATTGTTAAAGTAAGAAATTCATTGTTTGTACATGGAAGCAAGTGAGCTTTTAAAAAAGGTCAGGCGTATTGAGATTAAAACCAGAGGTTTGTCTCAGAATATCTTTGCCGGTGAATACCATACGGCGTTCAAAGGTCGTGGTATGGCATTTTCGGAGGTTCGCGAATATCAATATGGAGATGATATACGCGATATTGACTGGAATGTTACCGCAAGGCAAAACCATCCATACGTTAAGGTCTACGAAGAGGAACGCGAGCTTACAGTGATGCTGCTGGTGGACATGTCGCGTAGCCGCATGTTTGGAGCAGAAGGCTGTGAAAAACGTGAGACTATTGCGGAAGTTGCTGCAACTATCGCTTTTTCGGCCATACAGAATAATGATAAGATTGGGGTGATATTCTTTACAGATAAAATCGAAAAATTCATTCCGCCTAAAAAGGGTCGTAAACACATCCTCTTTATAATAAGCCAGCTTCTGGATTTCAAACCGGAAAATTCAGGTACCGATATCGGACATGTGCTACGTTATTTCACCGACGCTTTGAAAAAACGCTGTACTACATTCTTGATATCCGATTTCATTGATGAAAAGGATTATTATACAGCTCTTTCAGTAGCATCCAATAAGCATGATGTTATTGGAATTCAAGTCTATGACAAGCGCGATGCTTCATTGCCCGACGTTGGCTTGATTCATGTGTGTGATCTTGAATCAGGAGAAAAGAGATGGATTAACACATCGTCAAAGAAAGTGCGTATGGCCTATAATAAATGGTGGTACGACCGTCAACAAAAAATGATAGATGTAACGCAGCGTTGTCGTGTTGACCTGGCATCCATACCTACTGATGAAGATTTTGTCAAAACATTGATGTCATTATTTAAGAAACGTGGCGTAAGATAGTTGCAATCAGAATGAAAGTAGCATTAAGAATATTATTGTCAGTATTTCTACTGTCGGCATCCGCTTCGTTCGCACAAGGAACGGATGTGGTGGCCAAGGCGTCGCTTGATTCGGTCTATATATTGATGGGTAAGCAGACGTCGCTTCACATTGAAGTTGTAGGTAATCTTGACCCGTCCGGTGGAATTAATACTGTTGATTCTATGTGGAAAGATGTCGAGATTGTATCCATTGGCGAACCGGCAATTGAAGATCTCGGTAACAATCGCAAGGAATTGAAGCAGGACATAATTGTGCAATCGTTTGATTCCGGAATGTACACGCTTCCTCCTGTTTATTATGTTCAGGAAGGTATAAAAGTGGCAACAAATCAGCCGGTGCTTAAAGTTGTACCTGTGCCGGTTGATTCCATGGCAACTATTCATGATTTTGCTGATATATCAGATGTTGACCGGCATTTCTTCGATATATTTCCTGATTGGATGACCGATTACGGTGTGTGGATATTGCTTTCGCTTGCCGTTATCGGATTAGCGTTGTTCATCTATTTCAAATGGTTACGCAAGGGCAAGATACCTTTGGTGCCCACAAAGAAACCGGTTCCACCCTATCAACTTGCGTTACTGCATCTTGATGCTCTGCGTAATGAGCATCTCTGTGAACGAGGCGAGGAGAGGGAGTTCTATACACGACTCACCGATATTCTTCGTGTGTATATCGACAAGCGTTTTGGAATAAACGCTATGGAAATGACTACAACTCAGATAAAGCGTGCGTTGAAAGATAACGAATTCACCAGAATCTCTGAGCGGCACATGGCAAAGATTCTTGAAATTGCAGATTTTGTAAAATTTGCAAAAGTAAGGCCGTTGCCAGATGATAATGAAAAGGCATTCCGTTCGGCCGTACAATTTGTAGAAGAAACAAGACCGGTGGAAACAACGGATGAATCCAAGTCTACCGAGTCAACTGAACAGAATAATTAGATAAAATAGGTCTATGATTTTTGCACATCCAAAATATTTGTGGTTTTTACTCATTATCATACCATGTGTGGTATGGTATGTGTACCGCCACAGGTTTGATTTTGCAAGTATAGGAATATCAACGGTTCGTCCCTATAGTAAGCTGCCGGTTAGTTACAAGCAATATCTGTTGCATGGAATGTTCGCATTGCGAATGGCATTGTTGGCAATATTGATTGTGATTCTGGCTCGGCCACAGACCCACGACAAATGGAGTACATCGCGCACGGAAGGCACAGACATAGTGATAGCTCTTGATATATCAACCAGTATGTTGGCCCGTGATTTCAAGCCCGATAGATTTGAGGCTGCAAAGAACGTAGCATCAAAATTTGTGGCCGGGAGAGAATCAGACAATATCGGCCTTGTGATATTTGCCGGTGAAAGTTTCACTGCGGTACCTATGACAACCGACCGTGCTATGCTGGCAAATTTCATAAACGATGTGAAGATGGGGATGCTTCAGGACAATACCGCCATAGGCGACGGTCTTGCCACTTCGATAAATCGTATAAAGGAAGGCAATGCCAAGTCTAAGAGTATAATATTATTGACTGATGGTTCTAATAATACCGGCAATGTCGCGCCCATAACCGCTGCTGAAATTGCCAAAAAGAAAGGTATAAAGGTTTATACCATAGGTGTAGGACGAAATGGCATGGCCCCCTATCCCGCAGAAAATGAATTTGGGCGCATATCTTACGTGAATCTTCCTGTGGTAATAGATGAGACTACCCTTAAAACTGTTGCGTCAATTACCGGAGGTAAATATTTCCGCGCCACGGATAATAATGTGCTTGCCCAGATATTTGAAGAGATAGACCAGTTGGAAAAATCGGAGATTGATGTGCGTAATTTCTCCAACACCGAAGATAATTATATGCCATGGGCCTTGCTGGCTCTGTTGCTGATATCTGTGGAGCTTATTATCAGGCATACACTGCTACGCAGTATTCCTTAGTAGATATGTCGGAATCAAACAACTGTGATTTATGATAAAATTTGCCAATCCATATATGTTGTATTTACTTATCATCGTCCCGATGATAAGTCTATTGTTCATTTGGGCCCGATTTTCACGAAAGAAAAGATTAAAGAAGTTCGGGTTGCCACATGTGCTCAATCATCTTATGCCGGATGCCTCTTTATATATGCCGACGGTGAAGATTGTTATTGAACTTTGTGCATTGACGTTAATAATCATCGCTCTTGGACGTCCGTATGTGGAATCCGGATCTCTTACAGGAGAAAGCGAAGAGACAACGGCCGGAATTGAGGTTATGATATGTTTCGATGTGTCTAATTCCATGCTTGCGTCCTCTACCGATGATCCATCAGGCGTAAGTCGACTTCAACGCGCCAAATTCATTCTGGAGAAAATTGTGGATAAAATGACGGATGATAAAGTTGGTTTGATTGTGTACGCCGGTGATGCTTACACACAATTGCCAATAACTTCCGACTACATATCGGCCAAAATGTTTATCAATAGCATAAATACCAAAATGGTCCCTACGCAAGGGACAGCCATTGGTGCTGCATTGGACATGGCTATAAATTCATTCACCCCGGAAAGTGATTTTCAGAAAGCGATTGTGCTTATTACTGATGCCGAGAATTTTGAAGATAATGCCGTCGAAGAAGCAAAACGTGCTGCCGATGCCGGTATTGAAGTGGATGTGATTGGTATTGGCTCTTCCAAAGGAATGCCTATACCCATAAATGCTTCCCGCACCGAATTTTTGACCATGGCCGATGGTCAGGAAGTAAGAACAGCTCTTAACGAAACGCTTGGTCAGGATATAGCAGAGGCTGGAAATGGTATATATATATCCGGAAGCGGCAGTTCTGCTGTCAGTGAATTGAGTGAACAGCTCGACCAGTTGGCCAAGACAGAGTATAAACGCTCCACAACGCCATCTGCTGCATCCGAACTTTTCCCTGTAGCTATTGCTGTGGCGTTATTGTTATTATTGATAGATATATTCCTTCCCTACAGTAAAATATCCTGGCTAAGGAACATTAACTTCTTTTCAAAGCACTGATGGTATGAAAATATTGAACACAATATTATTGTTGGCCGCCGTAAGTATGGCGCAATATGCTCATGCGGAAGATAACAATGCTGTTTTTTCAACCAAGCAGGAGCGCAATTTTATTCACGAAGGCAATAAATTATACCGCGACAATCGATTTGCGGACTCAGAGGTGATGTATAGGAAGGCTCTCCAGGCAGTGCCTACATCAGAAACGGCCATGTTCAATCTTGCTGCATCCTTAATCCGGCAGTCCGGTTCTTCTGATCCGAATTCCGGCAATAACCCGATTGCTGAAGCCACACAAATGTTACAGCAACTTTCTTCCACAGCACGCGATATGAATATCGCGGAAAAAGCATTCTACAATCTGGGGAACATTGCATTCAATCAGGAAAATTATCAGCAAAGCATTGAAATGTATAAAAATGCATTGCGTAAAAATCCCGACAATGATAAGACCCGGCAAAATCTCCGCTTGGCTCAGTTGAAACTCAAAGAGCAACAACAGAACAAAGACGACAAGAAGGATGATAAACAACAGCAGGATAAACAGGAGCAGAAACAAGAACAAAATAAAGATAATCAGGACAATAAGCAAAATCAGGATCAGCAGCAGAAAGACGAGGATAAAAAACCTCAGAATCAGCCTCAGCAGCAAAGTAACATAAGCGATGCCAATGCCGATAAGATTCTGAAAGCGATGGAGAATGAAGAAGCTGCCACTCGCCGAAGGGTGGAGGCACAGCAGAAGAAGGATGCCAATTCATCCCGTCGGCAAGTGACAAATCCATGGTGATAAAATGATATATAATAGGTGTTTTTGGATATGAACTATAATCAGGTACATAGGATAACCGCTTTTTTATGCGGAATGATAATCGCGGTTGTTGCATTGGGGGCTCCATCGTTTACGATTAATGCTCCGGCGCATACTACTGTGGGCTCTAAGTTTGCTGTTACGTTCCGCTTACGCGATGGTGAGGGTACGGGGCTTAAAGTACCTCAAATAAATGGATGTACACTTGTATATGGACCCTCCACATCCACATCGCAAAGTTACACGGTGGTAAATGGACAGATGTCGTCCAGCTCTACAATAGATTACACATATTATTATCGTGCGGATAAGGAAGGTACGTATATAATAGGTGAAGCGTCCATAACGGTCAATGGCAAGGTGCTTACCACCCGGCCAGGAAAGATTGTGATAGGCAGTGCTCCCGACAATGCGCAAAGCCAGCATCAAGGCTCTCGCCAACAGCAGGTGACAATCGATGACATATCCACCCAGTCGGCTGATAGGCCTGTAAACGCTAATGATGTGTTTGTGCGAATAATATTGTCCAAATCGTCGGCTTATGAACAGGAAGCCATTGAGTGTACTATAAAACTTTATACCAAATATTCCATCTCATCGTTCTTCCCGACAAAACAACCAAGTTTCGATGGGTTTCTGATAGAGGAGATGGATATCCAGCCGTCGCTCAATCAAGTGGAGATGCTCAATGGGCAGAAATACATGACTGCTTTGTTGAAAAAATGCATAATTTATCCTCAGAAAGATGGTCGGTTGACTATAAATTCAGGAAATTATGATATAAAAGTTGTTCAGTACGACAATGTTAACATGGGATTCTTTACCGTACAGAATCCTCAGGAGAGGGAGATAAAGGTAAGTTCAAATTCTGCTTCAATAAACATTAAGCCACTCCCCTCGCCTGTTCCTGATGGATTCAGCGGAGCGGTTGGTAAATTCAGCATAGATTCGCGATTGATTGGCAATTCTTTCCGCACCAACGATCCGGCAACTCTTATATATACAATCTCGGGGACCGGTAATATTAAATATATAAAGGAACCGGTGATTGATTTCCCTTCAGAATTCGAGCAATACACGCCTAAGAGCGATATCAAAGCGTCGATAAACGGTTCTGATGTGTCCGGCACCATGACAATCGAATATACATTTGTACCGCAATCTGTTGGTGAGTTTACAATCGGAAGTGACAAATTTGTATATTTCGATCCGGTCAAACAGGAATATCAGACAATCGATACCCCATCCTATAAAATTAAGGTGGCTAAAGGCGTATCGGCCCAAAGCACAGACCGTAAGGATATAGAACTTAAAAATACGGATATACTGCATATAAAAGTCAATAATAAGAATTTATACGAGTCCAATACTTTAGTTATTGATACAGCGTGGTATTGGCTACTGTATGTGGCGATTATAGCGATATTTTTATGTGTGATGTGGATATACCGCAGAAACATAAAGCGTGCGGCGGATATAAGCGGTATGCGATTGGCTAAAGCCGGAAAAGTTGCGAAAAAAAGACTTCAATTGGCCGGAAAGTATATGCAGCGACACGACTCTGAACATTTCTATGAAGAGATGCTACGTGCCGTATGGGGTTATCTAAGCGATAAACTTTCCATACCGGTATCAAAATTATCCCGCGATAATATCAGTGTTGAATTGGCAAACTTCGGAGCTCCGGAAGATTCTTGCACATCAATTATAAACGTGCTGGATGAATGTGAAATGGCCCGATATACACCGGGTGATGTTCAGGAGAAGATGGAAAATGTGTACAACATGGCTATAAATGCCATAAACAATCTCGAAAGCATCAAAAGAAAATAATATAAAAATACCGAAACAAGATTTTTCACTTTCCCGACTATGAAACATGTCATATATATATTAATGTGCGCGGCATTCCTACTTCCGATAAGCATCTCGGCTTCCGATTTGGTTACCAAAGGAGATTCGGCATACACTGCCGGTCAATATGCCGAAGCAATAGATTTATACAATGCGGCTATAGATGAAATCGGCACGTCAAGTGACCTGTTATATAATCTTGGCAATGCCTATTATCGGCAACGCGAGCTAGCGAAATCCATCATAGCTTATGAACGAGCATTACGTTTAAACCCAACTAATAAGGAGGCTAAAGCTAATCTGGAGTTTGTCAATTCAAAAATTGTGGATAAGAAAGGCGACAGTGGCTCGTTTCTGTCCAATGCCATGAACGCTATGGCTCTATCGGCACATAGTAATACGTGGGCTTGGGTGGCGTTGGTGCTTTTTATGCTAACCGCCGGCGCCGCTGCACTCTATATATTCGGATCGGCAGTGTTAATGAGGAAAATAGGATTTTTCGGTGGTTTCATAACATTGATTGCAACGGTATGGTGCGTGATTATGGCTGTTGTAGGTAAAAATATTGCCCGTTCCGGAAGTGAAGCTGTTATAACGGCAGAGTCAACAATACTCAGTACATCTCCCCGCGTTCCAAAGTCAAGAGCCGAGGAAGCTATGCTGCTGCATGAAGGTACAAAATTGTCTATCCTCGATTCGCTGTCGACCACCACCGATACAATTCCGGTAATGTGGTACGATGTGCAGGTTGACAATAATCACCGTGCATGGATAAAATCGAATGATTTGGAGATAATCTGACAAAATTCTGATTTTGTACGATAAAAATTCATTTGAAATTTGTTTTATTGAAAATATCGGGTTACATTTATAACCACAATTCGAACTCAAATTAATTACCTTAACTAATAAAAACGATAATTATGGCTAAAACAATCACTTTCAACGAACTTCGTCGTATCAAAGACAGTTTGCCCGATGGTGCAACCCATCAGATTGCCGACAACCTCCATATAACTGTACAGACCGTCCGTAATTATTTTGGTGGAAGTAATTATGAGTTTGGCAAAAACGTAGGTGTTCACATTGAACCCGGTCCCGACGGAGGTATTGTGGTACTTGACGACACTACAATATATGACATGGCACTTGAGATACTTAAAGCGCAGGAATCTGAATAAAGGAATCCATATATCAATCTCTCATTCTTCTCTTTCCATTATTTAATTTAAATCTGTCCCTGTGTCACATCGACTTATAACTGTGGCTATTCACACATTTGAGTGTGCGCAGTCGCTCAAGTCTCTCTTAGAGCGCGAAGGTGTTGATGTGACTTTGCAGAACGTAAATCTTGATGTGCCGGAAGCCTCGGCCGGAGTGCGGGTGCGTATCAAGGAATCAGATTTGCCTCTTGCACTCCGCATAATAGAGAATAAAGATTTATTTATTAATTCAGGGGTCACAGATAGTTACCGGCGTAACCATATATTGGTACCGGTCGATTTTTCATCGTATTCCTACAAGGCTTGCCAGCTTGCATTTAATCTGGCTATTAAGCATAAGGCATCTGTGGTTTTGCTTAATTCGTTTGTAAACCCATCGTTTGCCAATAGGCTACAACTCGCCGATTCATTAAATTTTGATGATGACGTGGATGATATCGGCATGCTTGCTTTAGCTGAAAATGAGGCAAACAAACGCATGGCTGAATTTGCGGAAACTATATTGTCGGATATTAAGAGCGGTGCTCTTCCTGCGGTCGGATTCAAAACCGAAGTTTGTGAGGGAATCCCCGAGGAAGTTATCAATCAATATGCTAAAGAGCATTATCCACTTGCAATTGTGATGGGAACCCGCGGTGCCGGGACTAAAGAACGGGAGCTGGTGGGAAGTGTTACCGCAGAAGTTCTCGACACATGCCGATTCCCAATATTCACGGTGCCTGATTGCATTTCGTTCTCGAATCCCGATGAAATAAAACAATTAGTGTTTTTCAGTAATTTTGATCAGGAAGATGTACTTGCTTTGGATGCACTGTTCCATCTTTTGCCGGATTCATCTTTTGAAATAACTTTGGTCAGAATACCTTCGCGTAAAAATTACAGACAGGATATAGAAACCCCTCTAAAAGCTTTATGCGAATACTGTAGACGACACTACCCTACCCACAGATTCGGATACGACACACTGTCACTACACGCTCTTGACGCAGATTTTGATCGCATAACAAAAAACGGACGCATTGATATAATTGCGGTTCCCAATAAAAAGAAAAACATGTTTGCCCGGTTGTTTAATCCGGGAATAGCCCACAGGTTACTTTTTCATGCGGATATACCAATGGCTGTAATCCCCGTTTAGCCATTTTTACGACACAACAATACGCATTTATATGCGTATTGAGGTAGGCCTGCATTTAATCCTCTTTGCGTATTATCTTAGCGCCAAGATTGTTTAACCGTTGGTCTATAAGTTCATATCCGCGGTCTATCTGATTAATATTTCCGATTTCGCTTGTCCCCTTGGCCGACATCGCTGCCAGAAGCATAGCTATACCTGCACGTATATCAGGCGACAGCATTTTATTGGCTCTAAGCGGGAATTTGTGGTCCAGGCCGATAACCACAGCTCTATGAGGATCGCATAGCATAATCTGCGCTCCCATGTCTATCAGGCGGTCAACAAAGAACAGACGGCTTTCAAACATTTTCTGATGAATGAGGACACTGCCCTTGCACTGTGTGGCCACAACAAGCATGACACTTAGCAAATCAGGTGTTAGTCCAGGCCATGGCGCATCGGCTATGTTCAGTATTGAGCCATCGAGCGCTGTTTCTATCTCATAGCAGTCTTGCTCGGGTACCACAATATCATCACCCACACGTTCAAGTCGTATACCAAGTCTCCGGAAACTATCCGGGATTATTCCAAGATTATCATAAGAGACATTCTTTATCGTAATACTGCTTTGATTCAGGGCGGCCATACCTATAAAACTACCAACCTCAATCATATCAGGGAGAATGCGGTGAGTTGTTCCAGCCAACTCTGTACGTCCATGTATGGTGAGCAGATTGGAGCCCAGACCATCTATTCCAAGTCCCATGCCCACGAGCATACGGCAAAGTTGCTGTATGTATGGTTCGCAGGCTGCGTTATATATTGTCGTGGTTCCATGAGCCATTGAGGCTGCCATAATTATATTTGCAGTGCCGGTAACCGAGGCTTCATCAAGAAGCATGTATGCGCCTTTGAGGCCATCGGTAGGAGCTTCAATAAGATATGCACGCTTCTTCTCATCAAACGAAACTTTCGCACCAAGCCGGATGAATCCATCAATATGTGTATCTATTTTTCTGCGACCGATCTTGTCACCTCCCGGCTGACTGAAATAAGCCTTGCCGAATCGTGCCAACAATGGTCCTACCACCAAAACTGAACCACGTAGAGCGGCACATCGGCTTATAAATTCCGTGCTGAAAATATAATCGGTGTTTATGTCGGCAGCACAAAAAACATAGTCGCCCTTCCCCAGTCTGTCTACAGTAACCCCCATACCCTGCAGCAGGGCAATAAGATTGCGTATGTCGAGAATCTCGGGTATGTTGGTTATGTGCACCGGTTTGCTCGTAAGCAATACCGCGCTGATTATCTGAAGCGCTTCGTTTTTGGCTCCTTGTGGTTCGATTTCACCATGCAAGCGCCGGCCACCTTCTATAATAAATGTGCTCATGCAAGTTCGTTTTGATATATAGACAAAGTTAGTTACTGCATAATGAATATGCAATAGCTATATCAAATCAAATTCAGATATGTTCCACTTCCGGGTGCAGCATTATTCCTAAACGGGTATATACAGTTGTGATAACTTTCTGTTCCATTGCCACAATTTCTTGTGGTGTGGCTTTGCCTGTGGCATTGACAATAACCAATGGCTGCAGATGCCATATTGCTGCATTACCACATTTATACCCTTTCAATCCGGACTGATCAATGAGCCATGCCGCCGGAATTTTCATTTTATTACCAAGAGGATAGTGAGGAACTTCCGTTTGACATCCGGAATCGGCATAAACTTTCGCGCATAAATCTCGGTATGCGTCCATATCTATTACCGGATTCTTAAAATAACTTCCGGCGCTTCCTGTTGTCTCCACATCAGGCAGTTTCCGCGAACGTATGGCGATAACCGCATTCCTCACATCCATTGGGGTAATGTCGGTGAGTCCGGATAGTTCCGCTTCAAGATTTCCATAGCCAAGGTTAGGCCGTGATGCCCGCGACAACCTATAGGTTACATGTGTCACTATATATCTATTGCGATTCTCCTCATGCTTGAATAATGATGTGCGGTATCCATATTTGCAATCATCGCACGAAAAGGTGATGAAATTTCGGGTTACGGTATCGAAACATTCTACAGATTGAATAACATCTTTAGCTTCTGTTCCATACGCACCGACATTCTGAATTGCAGAAGCGCCCACTTCTCCGGGGATGCCTGATAGATTTTCCAGCCCCCATAATCCGGCGGCCGCACATTGAGCTATTAATTCATCAAGTATTATTCCGGCACCGGCTTTAATCAATACACACTGAGAATCGTGCGGGAGGTATTCAACATCAAGAATTCTTGAATGGATCACAGTTCCGTGATAGTCCCCGGTAAACAGGATATTACTACCGGCACCTATGTGTTTGAACTGTCTGCTTTCAAGTCGGTTTGAAATTTCGTATAAATCGCTTGGGGCTGTATATTCAATCCATTCGTTGCATGTCACATCCATTCCAAATGTGTTGAATGGCTTGAGATTGAAATTTTTGATTTCTGTAATCATAATTAAAATGTCAGGTGCAGAGAGAATCTAACGCCTCCCTTGTCTATATCCGGATAATTGCGGTAGGTAAGACGCCACACATAATCCACTCGAAGAATTTTGAATATATTGTCTATGCCGACACTTGCCTCCATATATGGCATTGATGTCATGTGCCGGGCTTTAGCCATTTCGGGGAAGCGGAACACAAATTCATTGCTTGCCGGGTCGTTGCGTTCGCTTAACCGGCCCCATACCCCCTTGAAAGAGAATACTTCGCGAAGTTTAAGCTTTTTAAAATAGGGAATATAGTTGAATAGAGCACCGTTTGCCCAGTACGCCATATCCCACGAAACATAGCTGTCCGTGATGAATTCCATGGGATTCATTAACGAAAAACTTTCAGGCTGTATGGTATAGGATAGGTTGGAGTTGGGAATTAGTAAATCTGTATATGCGCAACTGCTCCATATATGTCCGGCCTTGACGAGCGCCGTGATATATCCGAATGCCGATAGCCAGAACTGCTTCCGTACGCTGAACTCAGTCTTGTTAACCTCAAACAAACTACCGAGAAATCCTTTTGGAGCGTATGTGTGGGTTAGTATGAAGATAGGAATTTCCGGATTAAGAGTACGTGGTGTGGTTTTGGTATTGTATATCTTTTCTCCGGGGGCATAGCGCAATTGCACTGAAAATGAGGCCTCGTTGAAATGGGAATAACTACGTCCGTATCCGGTAATGAACTGCATGTGAGGTGTCGCTTCCTGCCGCTCGAGTTTAAATCCACCTGTAATCGACAGATGGTTTGACATATCCAATGTATATATCAAATTAGAAACCCGATGGTAAGTGATTTGATAGTCTGACATACGTTTGAATGAAAGCAGCATGTTGTCAGCATTGGCAAATGCGTAGTGCTGCCCTATCATATCCACATCGTAAGTGTGCGATGCCCTTATGGAATGTACTGGATATTCCCGGGGATGATAAATTTTCTTGGTAAACGAGTATTCAACCTCGGCACTGTATTTCCATTTGTGATCCTTGAACCCATATGCAGCATAGCCTCTTGCAAACAGATTAGGATTCAGGTTGGCTGTGGTCATTCCTCCTAATCGCAGACGCAAGCCTTCCAATGTATTGCTGCTGGCAACTGTATTTACAGGGCCTATGTCAAATTTACTTTTTTCACCCAACAGAATATAACCATTGGCCAGTATTTTCATCAGTTTCTCGCTCCAATAATAAAATGGTTTCTGGCGTAGAGTCTGCGTCAGATCCTTTACCTTATGTTCTTTTTCAGATATAGGTATGAGCCTTCTATTTTGCCAGAATTCCTCGTCCCTGTTTTCGACATCGATATAACGGAATGTATCATTGCTTCCAATCCATATATTTTCGTCTTCGGGGCGGATGAAATTATGGTTGGCATAAGCTGTATTGCGACGTATGTATGCCCCTTGAGCACCGGGCAATATATCTATCTCGGCTATGATGTCATCCCTGACAAGTAAGCGTGAGCCATCTGGCGCTTTACAGAACTCCTGGTTTATAAACATCCGGTCTATAAAATTCAGATTTATGTCTTTAGGTACATTCATCTCCACCTTTTTTATAAACATGGTGGTATCGCCCAATGGAACATATACCTTTCCGGTGAATCCAAAAGATTGAGAATTATGTGGGACAAAAGAAAGTTCAATGCATCGTTCTCCGGACACATCTATAGTGTCTGTAAGATAAAATTTATAGAAATCGGGTGCTATTCTGGACAGTGGGCTGACAAAGCGGTTGTGGAGCAGATTTATGTCGTTCTTATATAAATCGATATCACCGAGGAAATTGTCAAAAAGTGCCCGCATGTTATCCTTATCCAAAAAATCATCTATACCACTTTGGTTAAGTCCATCGATATGCTCTCTCTCCATCTTGGGCGAACGGCGGTAATGAATGGTCGAGGCCTTCTCGCGATTGCTTATATTGAGAATCGGGCGCCCTGATACTTCTGAGGTATCTATATAATCCCGCATGAATTCGAACTGCTTTAGTATTAAGTTTTTATCGCTGGCCGGATTCATGTTGTTGAGCGCTAAAGTAATCCGCTCATATTTATCGTAATTATAGAACTCATTCCGTCTTGGGTCTGTTAACTCCCTTGAGTTCCTGATTTTATTGACAAAGTCTACCGCAGGATTGTTTTTCTTGCTGTACTTCTCCTTTTTCGGACGGACAGTCACTTCTCCTAACGCCTTGCCAATCGGCAGCATGTTTACAACGATGTTGTTTTTTCCGGAGGGACGTATGGATTTATCGCCGAACCCCATGGCGGTTACAACCAGTGTCGGGCGATTCTGACGTGAACTTATCTTAAAACGTCCATTGTCATCTGTCAAAACGCCATAACTGCTACCTGAAATTTTAACTAAAGCATAAGATATCGGTTCATGTGACAACGAATCACGAACCATACCTTGATATTGAATAAGGTTTTGGGCATACGATGTCAACGCGACAAAAAGTACACTTATGCACAGGGCTGCAGCTCGGCTATGATTACTCATTATTATCCGGCTCATTATTGTCAGGACAGCCACAATCGTTTTCTTCATGTTCATTGTCGAAATGTTCGTATGCCTCAACAATTCTTTGTACAAGAGCATGGCGAACGATATCTTTCTTGCCAAATTCCACTTTACCTATTCCTTTTACACCTTTTAAAACGCGCAACGCGTGAATTAAACCGGATGTCGTGGCGCGGGGTAAATCTATTTGCGTCGCATCTCCGGTAATTATCATTTTTGCGTTCATACCTAAGCGGGTAAGGAACATTTTAATCTGATGCGTAGTGGTATTCTGAGCCTCGTCGAGCACTATCACGGCATCGTTCAAGGTGCGTCCGCGCATAAATGCAAGTGGGGCAATCTGAATAACCTTAGCCTCCATATACTCTTTCAGCTTCATGGCGGGAATCATATCTTCAAGGGCATCGTAAAGCGGCTGAAGATATGGATCTATTTTGTCCTTCATGTCTCCCGGGAGAAATCCGAGTTTCTCACCGGCTTCAACAGCAGGCCTTGAGAGAATTATTTTCCGTACTTCCTTGTTTTTAAGAGCCTTCACAGCCAAAGCTATAGCGATATATGTTTTTCCGGTTCCGGCCGGTCCGAGAGCAAAAGTAAGGTCGTTGGCCTGAAATGCATCGACAAGTTTCTGCTGATTGGGAGTTCTGGCAGATATCGGTTTCCCATTTATGCCAAATATTATAACGCCATCGCTTTTTTTGTCGCGGGGCTGCTCTCCACGCACCACATCAAGAATGGCGTCTTCAGTCAAGTGATTGAACCTCACGCAGTATTCCTCAAGTTTATGAATCTTTTGTTCAAATTCCGATGTTTCGGTTTCATCACCGATTACTTTTATTACAGAACCGCGTGCGGCAATGCGAAGTTTTGGATATAGATTCCGCAGCAATTGCATGTTGTTGTTGTTCACCCCATAAAAGCTTGCGGGATCAGCATTTTCAATTATTATAATCCGTTCAATCATCAAATGTGTGTTTGGATTCAAAAATGCAAAGTTAACGGTTGTTGGCCACAATCTGAAATTTTTGTCGCATAAGTGACACTTTGCGCTGTTTTTATGTACTTTTGCAATAAATTCAAGAGCTATGGCTAAAGAAATAGAACGTAAGTTTCTGGTGCGCAATGATGATTACAGGCTGTCAGCCTCGCATAAAATCGATATAATGCAGGCATATATTTCTGACCGTATAGAGGCGACTGTTAGAGTACGAATTGCCGGTGAATCGGCTTTTTTGACGGTAAAAGGCCGAACCACTGGAGCGGTGCGTGATGAATGGGAGTATCCAATTCCGTTCGATGACGCAATGGAGATGATACGGAGTTGCAGTGTCGGTCCTGCCATCGACAAAACAAGATATCATGTCGGGCCGTGGGAGATTGACGAGTTCCATGGAGCTCTTGAAGGGCTGGTTGTAGCTGAAATTGAACTTGACAATGAAAATCAGGAAATAGAACTTCCCGACTTTATAGGCCGGGAAGTGACTGGAGATGCAAGATACTACAATTCTTCTTTGGCAAAAACTGAGAATTGCCCTCCTACATGTTGATTTCCGTATTATGAGTCGCGACGTTCAAGCCTAACCACATTTTCCACATGATGCGTATGGGGAAACATGTCGACCGGTTGGACAGCGGTCACCCGATAGGCCCCATCGAGTAGTGACAGGTCGCGTGCCTGGGTAGCAGGGTTGCAACTCACATATACTATACGTTGCGGAGCTGCATTTAGAATTACTTTTACCACGTCGTCATGCATGCCGGCGCGGGGCGGATCGACAATCATTATGCGTGGACGGCCGTTGATTGCTATAAACTCATCAGTGAGCACATCTTTCATATCGCCGGCAAAAAATTCGGTATTACTGATTCCGTTTGCCTGTGAATTAATCCATGCATCGTCAATGGCCGCTTCAACATATTCAATGCCTATAACTTTTTTAGCATTGGATGCTACGAAGTTTGCTATTGTTCCGGTTCCGGTATAGAGATCGTAGACCAAATCGTCTTTTTCAATCGATGCAAATTCACGTACGGTCTTATATAACTCATAGGCCTGACGTGAATTGGTCTGGTAGAACGACTTCGGTCCTATTCTGAATTTCAGGCCTTCCATATCCTCCTCTATATAGGGAGAGCCCGAAAACAAGAGTATTTCCTGATCAGCAATAGTATCATTCACCTTGGTGTTTATGACATATTGCAATGAGGTTATCTCTGGGAATTTAAGATTGATAGCTTCAAGCAAATCTTTAATGTTATCAGCCCTATTTTCTCCAAAAACCATGACGGCCATAATCTGCCCCGTAGATACGATTCGAATCATCAGAGTGCGGAGAAATCCACATTGATTTTTCAAATCATAAAACGAAAGATTGTGTGATTTGCCATACTCTTTTACAAATATTCGGAGGCGATTGCCAAAATCATCCTGAAGATGGCATTTGTTGATATCCAGAACTTTATCGAAAGCTCCGGGTATATGGAATCCGGCCGCATCCCTGTCGGGAAAATCTTCACCGCTGTTCAGCTGTTCATAGGTCAACCATTTTTTGTTGGAGAAGGTGTATTCCATCTTATTCCGGTATTCCCAAATATTTTCAGAACCCTTTATTGGCATGAATTCCGGCAACTCAACCTTAGCTATACGTGTCAGGGCATCAAATACCTGTTTCTGCTTGAATTTAAGCTGAAAGTCATAGGGTAGATGCTGCCACCGGCAACCTCCGCACATAGTGAAGTGCTCGCATCGTGGAGATATGCGCAGTGTTGATGGTTTTACCAAGCGATGGATATGCCCTTCTGCATACGACCGTTTTTTACGATCTATCTTTACATCAGCCACATCGCCAGGCGCCCCGTATGGAATAAACACCACCATTTCATCGACCTTGGCAATACTTTTGCCTTCGGCCGCTACGTCTGTAATGGTTATGCCCTCTAACAAAGGGAGTTCTTTTCTTTTACGTGCCACGTGATGAATTTTATATTTGTTAATCGGCTGCAAAGCTACTGAAATAACGCTAAACTTCATCTATGGCTCCCAAAATTTATTTAAAATAATTTCATGTGTGGGATTATTGTATTACATTTGCAAAACTCTCCATGAATAACACCGAATGTATGATTTCAAAAGAATCAAAATTCAATCATATACTAATATTTTAATATCGATCCGATGAAAAGAGTTTACACGTTCGGAGACGGAAAAGCAGAAGGCAATGCCTCAATGCGAAATCTCCTTGGCGGTAAAGGCGCTAACCTCGCCGAAATGAATTTGTTGGGTATGCCCGTGCCCCCCGGTTTCACCATTACGACCGAAGTCTGCACCGAATACACCCAATATGGCCGCGATGAAGTGGTAAAGAAGTTGCAAAATGAAGTTGAAGCTGCAATAGCTCATGTAGAAAGCCTAACAGGCAATAAATTCAACGACCCGACCAACCCTCTGTTGGTTTCAGTTCGTTCCGGAGCCCGTGCATCGATGCCCGGCATGATGGATACCGTGCTTAACCTTGGTATGAACGATGCTACTGTGGCTTCTCTGGCCGAAAAGAGCGGCAATCCGCGATTTGCTTGGGACAGCTACCGCCGTTTCGTACAGATGTACGGTGATGTGGTGCTTGGAATGAAGCCCAAGAGCAAAAACGACATTGATCCTTTCGAGGAAATAATGGAGAAGGTTAAAGAGGAAAAAGGCGTGAAACTCGATACCGAGCTTGATGTTGAAGATCTCAAGAACCTTGTTAAACTGTTCAAAGCAGCCGTTAAGGATTACACTGGCAAGGATTTCCCCGACAGCGCTTGGGAACAACTTTGGGGTGGTATCTGCGCTGTGTTTGACAGCTGGATGAACGAGCGTGCTATCCTTTACCGCCGAATGAACCAGATACCCGAAGAATGGGGTACCGCCGTTAATGTTCAGGCAATGGTCTACGGCAATATGGGCGACAATTCAGCTACCGGTGTAGCATTTAGCCGCGATGCCGCTACCGGCGAGAATATGTTCAATGGCGAATATCTGATAAATGCACAGGGAGAGGACGTTGTAGCCGGTATCCGCACTCCGCAGCAGATCACTGTGGAAGGTTCACGCCGCTGGGCTGCTCTTCAGGGTATATCTGAAGAAGAGCGTGCCGCTAAGTATCCTTCGCTTGAAGAATCGATGCCCGTATGTGCTGCCGAACTTATCGCCATAGCACATCGTCTTGAAGATTACTACAAGGATATGCAGGATATGGAGTTCACCATTCAGGATGGTAAACTTTGGATGCTTCAGACCCGAAACGGAAAACGCACCGGTGCTGCTATGGTAAAGATTGCCATGGATCTTCTTCGCGCCGGCGAAATTGATGAAAAAACAGCTCTCTTGCGCATGGAACCGCAGAAACTTGATGAGCTTCTGCACCCCGTGTTTGACAAATCGGCTTTGAAGCGTGCGAAAGTTGTAGCCAAAGGTCTGCCCGCATCTCCCGGAGCTGCAACAGGTCAGATAGTATTTGCTGCCGACGATGCTGAGGCTTGGGCTGAGAAGAAGAAGAAAGTGGTTCTTGTCCGTATCGAGACTTCTCCCGAAGATCTCCGTGGTATGGCCGTGGCTCAGGGTATTCTCACCATGCGTGGCGGTATGACCTCACATGCAGCCGTTGTGGCCCGTGGTATGGGTAAATGCTGTGTGTCTGGTGCCGGTGAAATTCGTATCGATTACAAAGAGAAGACTCTTGAAACCGGAGGAAAGGTATATAAAGAGGGTGATTGGATTTCACTCAACGGTTCGACCGGTGATGTATACGATGGACAGGTTCCCACTACAGAACCCGAACTCGACGGTGATTTCGGCGCAATAATGAACCTTGCTGCAAAATACACCAAGACTCTCGTACGTACCAATGCCGACAGTCCTCGCGATGCCAAGCAGGCTCGTCATTTCGGGGCCCAGGGTATCGGTCTTTGCCGTACAGAACACATGTTCTTTGAGGGCGACCGTATCAAGGCCGTGCGTGAGATGATTCTTGCAAGTGACGTTGAAGGCCGTCGTGTAGCTCTTGCTAAACTTCTTCCGATGCAGCGTGGCGATTTCGAAGGTATATTTGAAGCCATGGATGGATATGGTGTTACCATCCGTCTGCTCGATCCGCCGTTGCATGAATTCGTACCTCACCAGACTGCTACTCAGAAAGAACTTGCAACTGAAATGGGTCTCACTCTCGAAGAGGTAAAAGCTAAGGTTGACAGCCTTGAGGAGTTCAACCCCATGCTCGGTCACCGCGGTTGCCGTCTTGGTATCACCTACCCTGAAATCACCGAAATGCAGACCCGCGCCATTATTGAGGCCGCACTCGCAGTTAAAGAACGTGGTATCGATGTACATCCTGAAATAATGATACCTTTGGTTGGTTCTTTGAAGGAAATTCAGAATCAGGCTGATGTTATCAACATCACTGCTGCCAAGGTGTTTGAAGAAAAAGGCACAAGCGTACCTTACAAGGTTGGTACCATGATTGAAGTTCCCCGCGCTGCGTTGGTAGCTAATGAAATTGCCACTGTAGCCGACTTCTTCTCATTCGGTACAAACGACCTTACCCAGATGACATTCGGATTCTCACGTGATGACGCACCTAAGTTCTTGAAATTCTACAAAGAACATGGTGTTATCAAAACAGATCCGTTTGAAGTTCTCGATCAGGAAGGCGTTGGCCAGCTCGTACGTATGGGCGTAGAAAAAGGCCGTGCCACCAAGCCCGAACTGAAAGTGGGTATCTGTGGTGAACATGGAGGTGAACCCTCGTCAGTTAAGTTCTGCGCTAAACTTGGCATGAACTATGTGAGCTGCTCACCGTTCCGTGTGCCCATCGCCCGCGTAGCTGCCGCGCAGGCTGCCATCGAGGAGTAAGCGGTTAATCCACACTATCAACAAGATAGGCGGTAACGCTCCGATAAAAAGGAGGTTACCGCCTATCGTATTCTTGGACGGTTCGTTCACTTGGCATCACTTTGTGTAGCCAAATGCGCGGTAATGTTTACAAATAATTGTACAGATTTTAAGCGAGTGTGTACAGCTGTGTACAACTCGCAACCATCAGTGACTGCGGAAGATACAATTTTTGAAACGGATGAATAATAACAATCAATAGGAACATGTGGAAAAGGTGCGGTTTATGAGTTTATACCGCAAAATATGACTATTGATATGTAGGAAAAAAGATACTAAACAATTCTCAATGTGAGAATGTTTTAATAAGAAAACGACTATGAAAAAGATTTTAATTTTACTCGTTTTTGTATTTGGAATGGCTATGTTGGCAAATGCTTTAACCTACGAAGAAGCCTTTGATTCAATCAAGGCAATACCCAATATGAAAGGCGTTGATGGCACAGAAATTAGCGGCCATAATTATTTTGATGCGATTGGCGTCACAAACAGCCAACTGATTCTTTGGACCGGAGAAAAAAACCGTCAGACAGAAACGTATGGTAACGCCATATATAAAATGATTGGCGAGTTGCCGGCTTCGGAGATGATTCAATGTAAAATGACTGATAGTGCAATATTTGCGATATTCGCAAAACCTGTATCGTCGAACTCAAATAGAATCATAATATTCTCCGATTCAGCATACGCAGGCTTTACCGGGGCGCTAATCGGCTATATCTCAAATGATGCACTCAATGCACTCCGGTCTGCAATTTTAATTCCCCGACAAGACGGTGGTACTGCGTTATATCTCAATGTGATGAATTTTTAGGTAGCGACGCGATATGTCGCGAGTGAGGGCATTGCTGACGGTATAGGCAAGGTCGCGTCAGGGGGTTTCGGCATAGAAGTCGCGTATATTCATCACGGTAGCGCAGTATTTGTGGCCAAACCGTCGCATGCGAGCAACGCGCCCGAGGGCGATGAGCCGTGAGGTGTGTGCGAGCTAACATCATAGTCGGCATAGAAGCCGTAAGGTGAACCACTGTGCAAACTCGTAAGATGCAGCAGCGCGTAACTTGTTGCACTCGCCCTAAGTGAGGATTTTGCCGATGTAGCAATCACTGTAAAAGGCATATTTATAGAGATATTACATTGCCGAGTTTGAGGATAAAGCCGCCGGAGTTCTTTCCCCGCTACGCAACTAAAGCGGCAAGCCGTCAACCATACTGAAATGCCAACTGGTACACGACGCTTGTACTATTGCTCGGGAATGATTAGAATTAGTTTGTGTTTTTTCGACCACAGTTTACATGGATTGCCGGCTTCGTATTTGCCACGAAGATTTTTAATGTGTAATTTAGCCGAATCAAATTAAACCAACCATATACAATGAAACGATTGCTATTGTTGTCAATTCTATTGATAGGTGTGAGTTGCTATGCCTCCAGAAATGTAAGAATTATGACATATAACATCCGTAACGGCATAGGAATTGACGAAACTATGAATATTGAACGTACTGCCGATGTGATTTCTGAGGTTTGTCCTGATCTGATAGCTGTTCAGGAAGTGGATAGCGTGACAGGCAGAAGCAACGGTACCTATATACTTGGAGAGCTCGCAGCAAGAACGGGAATGCAGCCTTATTATTCCCCAGCTATAGACTTTGATGGAGGTAAATATGGCATAGGTATATTAAGCAAGGAATCACCATCGAAGGTTGTCAAAATGGCTCTTCCCGGCCGCGAAGAAGCCCGCACATTGCTTCTGTTGGAGTTTGCCGATTATCTGTTTTGCTGTACACATCTAAGTCTGACTGAGGAAGATAGAGCCGAATCAATCAGGATTATATCAACGTTGCCTGTTAGATTCGACAAACCGCTGTTCATAGCCGGAGATTTCAACGACATTCCCAATAGTAAGGATATGGCAAAACTGCGGGATTCGTTCACCATGCTCAATAATCCGGAAACAAACACATTCCCTTCAGATGCCCCATCGGAGACATTAGATTATATAATGGTATCAAAGGATAGCTCTATGGTGAAAGTTGAATCGACAAACGTTGTGGAAACAACAGCATCCGATCATAGACCAGTAATAGTTAATATAACATTAAACGATAAATAAATATGGAAAATGGATATCCGGTAAAGGAATACCGTAGGCCGGTAAAACGCTATTGTCAGACATTGGATTTGCGTGACAACCCCGAGTTAATAGCTGAATACCGCAAGCGACATAGCCGCGACCATATATGGCCGGAGATATTGCGGGGAATACGGGAAGTTGGCATCCTGGAAATGGAAATATATATTCTTGGCACAAGATTAGTGATGATAGTTGAAACCCCGATGGATTTCAATTGGGATGAAGCAATGTCACGTCTCAACACACTGCCCCGCCAAACGGAATGGGAGGAATACATGTCGATATTCCAGAATGCGGAGCCGGGTATGTCGTCGGCCGAGAAGTGGCGTCCGATGGAACGCATGTTCCATTTATATGAATAGGGGCTACTGCTCCCCTACCTGTATCTTGGCATCGGTGACGCGCTCAAGCAGCACCGGTGCCTTGTTCCAATGAAATGCCGGATAAGACGTATTGTGCCGTACACGATTGTTCATGAATGTAAGGCCGGATACGGACTTGGCATAGAGCAGCGGGATATCGAATGTGTCAAATTCATTATCGTATATAGTGACACCGCTGTGGAAATATCCTTTCTGGTTTTTCAGATCAGGAATTTCGGGATAAATCGATATCACTGCGTTTGTAAACTGGAACATATTGGTAAGCGCATTGACAAACTTATTGTTGCGTATAACCACATCGCGGCATGCCCCTGTTTCAAACCAGCCGTTGCAATCGCCGCACAGCAATATTGCCGTACCGGATGTGTGGTCAAAAATATTGCGTTCGGCCACAACTTTACGTGGAGTGCTGAACAAGGCTCCACGCGCACGGTTGTTGCGCACAATATTGCCTGCAAACAAAATTTCAGGTGTCCATGTCAGATTTTCCATTCCATAAGAACCGCAACTCAAATCCAAATCTTCGCTTAACGGTTCCGTAAATGATATAATAAATTGCTTTGCTCCGGCCACAGAATTTCTATCGTAAGGCACAATGCTTTCAATCACCATTGAAGTGCCGAAATTGTCCATGGTTTTGGATGATATGAATTGAACTGAATCGCCGGGTTCACCCCATCTGAATCCAAATGCCTGAGGATGCATATATTCTCCAATCACGCTGCGTTCATCTATTTTACGCATCACTTTCAGATATGTTCCATGAACATTTATGGCATCGTCCATCATTCCTTCATATAGGCCTCCGGTAGACAAGATGCGACCTTTACAACCGGAAAAATGTGTGGCATCGGCCTGAGTTGTGAAATATCGCAAATCATCGTCCCCTTTCAGACATACATTGAAGTTTCGTAATGTAATGTTTTCTGTCATCTGGGCAAGTAAACCCATTCCTTCGGCATAATGAATAGTGACATTTTCCAAAGATACATCCCTGCTATCTGCTATAAATACCCCGGGGGCTGGACGATCGTATGTCCGCATGGCCACAATCGTACCCGGAATTAATTTATTATTACGCCATGGGGCGGTGATCAACCCCGGTTTATCCTCTGTCAGATTCTCTGTTCCAACCGATATATCACTGGTATTGTACACCAGATGCCTTGTGCCAGGTTCAAAGGCTATTCCGGCACAAGGCACATTTTCCCAGCCATGCCCTTTGGCCACAAACCGCCCATTGCGAACTTCATAGTCAACCCATGGTGCCGGCGCATATTTAATCACGCCAGACACTGTATCGTTTTCCACAATCGTTATCTGTGAGATGTGCGGTTTTTCAAAGTCAATACTTAGATTAGCCAGCCGGAAATTCTTTACCCCAAGCATTGCCACAGGTAACATCTGTCCATGAAATATCAGTTGGGCTCCATTTCCATTGAGTACGACACTATCAACCCCCTCCAGGCAAATACCAATGGATTTAGGCTGATTCTGATCGTGGTTTGATATATATAACTCGCGAGAGTATTTTTTGTCAGGATAGAAATCATAGCGTCCGGGGGCAAGAGAGAGTTCAATCGCACCTGATTTAGATGTTTTGTTTTTTAATGCTTTGGATATAGCCCGATTGATAGTGACAGTAGAGTTCTGCTTGCTGTCAGCTTTAACTCCCAGCGTATTAAGGTTTATTGTTGTAGCGACAGATATCTGTGCCGATAAGAAGGCTGTGATAAGTGTTAAGATAATTTGCGGTCTCTTCATGGTTTATTATATAGGTTTTTTAAAATCTTGCGCCGACTATCAGCGACAAAGACTCTATTGTGTTGAAAAATGCATATTTACTATTGAGATACAGACTCCCATCTATCCGGCCGTTAAGAGAAGCGAACATGGCACGGTGATTGTAAACGACGGAAAATCGCCCAAGAAAATTTGTAGCCAACATTTTTTTACGTCCTTCCGTTGACATAGAGTAAGAATGTCTGTATCCAATTGATTGACCGACCGTGATATTTACCAACCATTTGCGTGGAACGATGGCCCAATTGTGGGCATAACCGCCCATCAGACCATAGTCAGCATATCTGAAATGGTATTTATCGCTGAGAAGTGGCAAATAAAGTTTCATCTCATCAGGAAGAGATGTGAAATCGAGGTCTATCATCTGATAGTTGAAACTGAAACCCGCAAAGGCGGTGCCTGCACTTTTTAGCTGATATTTTGAAAATGAATATGCTGCCGCTTGTGAATATTTCCTGTAGTTGAAGAAGTATACCACATTGCCGGTAAGAGATTTGTGTTTGATATCATTGAATGGCATCGAATGATGCTTGACCTTGTCGTAATCGCCGAAGTGAGTGATGTACGCATCTCCTTCGTTTACTGTATAGTCCAATTGAGCTGAAAAGCGTGAACAGGTGAAATTGAAATCAAGATTCTTTCGTTGTTTGTTGGAATTGCTGAACCAATTATTGACTTTTGCCGTGTAACCTACTGAACCCGCCATAAAACTGATATACGCGCCAAGGTCATCGTAGATTGAGGAGCGGATATGAATCATATCCCGGGAACGAGGCGCAAACATAAGCATATAGCTTTCCATCCAATTATAGCTTTTTGAATGTACCTTCCAATTCTTCCCGGTACCCTCCACGTATGTGGTATCGTATGAATTGAACGTCTTGTCTCCCCAGTCATAGACTTTCAGACAGAACCGGGGAAACCGGGGATAATCTATTTCTGGGTCGTGTATTTTAAAACCATTGGCCATCAATTGTCTGTACCAAGGCACATCGCGGCGCGCGATGCTGTCGGATGCCGATTGTATTACACGCGTGCTGTCCGGTGCAGCATGAGTGCTTCCGGACAGCATTATGATGATTAATACAAGCAGTATACGGAGATTGGCCATTATGTCAATTATTGTAACTGCAAATATAATCTAATTTTAATACATGGGGGTAAATGGGGCTGTTTTTTGTAGCTCAGAAGTAATGTCACCGACATTGCGGGTATGCTTTGACGTATCAAATTTCAATACCGGAGCCCCCTTTCTCAAATCGCATTTGTTCAAATCTATATAATATACTCCCAGATTGGTGGCGATATCAAAATAATATCTTTTATCACGGATATTAGCAAATGAACGCCATTGGGTAGACGACACATTAGGTTCTGTCTCGATAGCATATTGATAAGGTACGGATACATTCATCAATATACTTCTTACAATAGCAAAACCGAGGTCGGCATCGCCGGTCTTTTTAACATGAGTGTCAAAATAATATCCACGCACGAATCGGTCAGGGCTCTTCACGGTCCCCGGAAGCATATTTCCACCGCCCACTTTCAGCCAATAATCGTTGATAGCAGTCATGGCCGGGAACTGCGGATCGTTTGTCATAACCGGAATGTCCTGCCCTTCATATATCTTAATGTCACCTTTGTCGAATTCGATTATCGCACATTTGCCTGTAGAATCTGTAACTCCCCAGTGCAACGCCGATACAGTGCCACCATCAAAGGTCGCTCCTGATATGGTGAAATCATGCTTCCTAAGTGTTTCTACGACCTCTCCGGTAGTCGCGTTCATGTCAAGCAGCCATGCAACAAACACAGCCAGCGACATGGGACGCCGTCCGGTGGTGTTGTCGTTGACATACACGGCATCCTTACAAAAGAGTCCACTTACCACGAGCCCCTTTTCATTCATTCCCTCGGTTACTCCGCCATCGTAGCCCACGGCATATACAGCTCCATATCGCGAGGTCCATTCTACGGCTCCGGGCGTTGTATTTCCAATCTTTTTAATCCCCTTTGGGTAGACATACAGATTGGTAGGTATGGGTGTTTTCCAATCAAGTGAGCGACCAACAATGCGCAGCGAATCATTTCCCTTATACAACACTCGTGAGCATGCACCGGCATCAACGGGCTGAACTGCGGCCATAAGTATCGCACCTGCTATCAGGCATAATGTACGTTTCATATCAAAAAACATTAAATTCAATATAATTATGTAACATAACCACGGCTCATAATGTTTAAAATATCCAATTGAGATATAATGCTATCCAAAAACTCCACATAGGGCATTTGTCTCGTTTTTTTTGGCTACTTTTGCAATGTCATATTACTTATTATGGTATTTCATCATTCAATATCAAACTTCGGGAAATATTGCCTGTTCATGCGTTCGGTATTCGGCCGCCCCAACCGTTGGAAGGTCACAATGCAACGCACTTTGTTTGAAATAAACAAACTTGGGGTTGATTCGATTCCTTTGGTGATAATAATATCCCTATTCATAGGTGCGGTAATCGCCATACAGATGCAGCTCAACACTGAATCGCCACTCATGCCTGCCTATGCAGTCGGCCTGGCCACTCGCGACATTGTGTTGCTCGAATTCTCCAATTCAATACTTTGCCTGATTCTCGCGGGAAAAGTCGGCTCAAATATCGCTTCGGAAATAGGCACTATGCGTGTTACTGAACAGATAGATGCATTGGAAATAATGGGTGTGAATTCGGCTAACTTCCTTGTGCTGCCAAAAGTGGTAGGGTTTATATTCTTCATGCCGGTACTGGTAGCTTTCTGTATCGCCACATCACTGCTCGGAGGATATCTTGTGGCCGTGTTCACCGATATCATCACGGTGTCAAGATATGTCTATGGCATTCAGGCCATGTTCATAGAGTGGTATGTATGGTATGGATTTATCAAGTCGCTGTTCTTCGCTTTTATAATAAGTACTGTTTCCTCGTTTTGCGGCTACTATGTGAAAGGTGGAGCGCTCGAGGTTGGAAAGGCAAGCACAGACGCTGTTGTATCCAGCAGCATACTGATACTGTTATTGGATGTTATTCTTACTAAACTGTTGCTGCAATGATTGAAGTAAAAAATTTGACAAAATCATTTGACGGCAAAACCATACTTCATGGGGTGGATGCCACGTTCTACACCGGTAAGACCAATCTTATAATCGGACAGAGTGGTTCTGGAAAAACCGTCTTGGTCAAATCCCTTGTCGGACTGTTGACGCCCGACAGCGGTGAAATCCTGTATGATGGACGCGACCTTCTGACAATGGACTCTGATCAGATAAAACAATTGCGACAGGAGATCGGAATGCTTTTCCAAGGCTCCGCATTGTTTGACTCCGAAACAGTGTTGGGCAATGTCATGTTCCCGTTGGTAATGTTCTCAGATATGACAAAGGCAGAGATGCTCGACCGTGCACACTTCTGCCTTGAACGAGTGAATCTGAAAGGTGCAGACAATAAATATCCATCTGAAATTTCCGGGGGCATGCAGAAACGTGTGGCCATAGCGCGCGCCATAGCCCTTAATCCCAAATACCTGTTCTGCGATGAACCGAATTCGGGGCTTGATCCTAAAACATCGATTCTGATAGATGAACTTCTGAGTGATATAACGCACGAGTATGGCATAACTACAATAATCAATACTCACGATATGAACTCAGTGCTCGGAATTGGCGAAAATATCATATTCATAAACAAGGGCTACCGTGAGTGGACAGGAAACAACGAAGCCATATTCCATTCCGCTAACGAAGCTCTAAATCAGTTTGTATTCGCCACTGAACTGTTTCAGCGAGTCAAGGAATACATAATGAACACCGCACATAAATAAGTAATCGGCGCTACCTTTTGGATAGCGCCGATTATTTATTTCAGCTGAGCAGCCGATTATTCATCGGAATTGCTGTCTGCATAATCTTTGAGCAGTTTTTCCTGAACATCAGAAGGAACGAGTTCATAGCTTGCAAACTTCATGGTGAACGACGACCGGCCGCCGGTGATGGAACTCAAAGCTGTGGAGTAACTTGCCATTTCTTTCAACGGTACTTTGGCCGAGAGCTTTTCAAAACCATTCTCGCTCGACATTCCCATTATTATGGCTCGACGTCCCTGAAGATCACTCATAACATCGCCCATCACATCTGCGGGAACCATAACTTCAACGTCGTAGACCGGCTCAAGCACTTTGGGGTTAGCGTTGCGGAATGCTTCGCTGAAAGCATTGCGACCGGCAAGGCGGAATGATATTTCATTAGAATCAACCGGGTGCATTTTGCCATCGTATATGCATACACGGACATCGCGGGCATAAGAACCGGTCAATGGCCCTTGTTCCATGCGGTCCATCAAGCCTTTCACTATGGCAGGGATGAAGCGGGCGTCTATGGCACCACCGACAATACAGTTGCACACTACCAGTTTTCCACCCCACTGCAAGGGAATTTCCTGAGTGTCACGCACATTCATCTTATATTCCTGATTACCGAAGCGGTAGGTGTCAGGAGCCGGCATACCTTCAGTATATGGCTCAATAATGATATGGACCTCTCCGAACTGTCCTGCACCACCCGACTGTTTCTTATGACGGTAATCAGCGCGTGAAGCCTTGGTTATGGTCTCACGATAAGGAATTTTGGGCTCTTCAAATATAATAGGCAACTTATCATTATTCTCTACACGCCATTTTAAGGTACGGAGATGGAATTCACCCTGCCCTGAGAGAATGGTCTGTTTAAGTTCCTTTGATTGCACCACCTCCCAAGTTGGGTCCTCTTCGTGCATGCGGGTGAGTATCACCGATAGCTTTTCAGCGTCGCTCTCAGTCACAGGACGGATGGCGCGTTGGTATTTCGGAGCCGGATACTTGATAAAATCGAAAGCGTAGTCACAACCTTTTTCATCGAGAGTGTTACCGGTGCGCACATCCTTTAGTTTCACAGTCGCGCCAATATCACCTGCATTAAGTTTATCTACAGGAGTTTTAATCTGCCCACAAACGCAATAGAGCTGGGCAATACGTTCTTTACTATCGCGGCTTACATTGTCAAGATCCACACCGGGAGTCAGCGTGCCGGACATAACCTTGAAATAACTTACTTCACCAATATGAGGCTCTACGGTGGTCTTGAACATATAAAGGCTGAGCGGGCCGTTGGAATCAGGTTTGACCTCTTCTCCGGCAGTATTAACCGGTGCGGGCATATCTTCTACAAACGGCACCACATTGCCAAGGAATTCCATCATGCGGCGTACGCCCATATCTTTGGCGGCGCTGACACAGAACACAGGATAAATCGAGCGGTCCACAAGACCCTTGCGTATACCCTCGCGCATTTCATCTTCTGTAAGATGACCTTGGTCAAAGAACTTTTCCATGAGGGTCTCATCGTTTTCGGCAGCTGCCTCCACGAGTTTCTGATGCAAGTCCTGAGCACGCTCCATCTCTTCGGCGGGAATATCTTCAATAGTTGGCACACCACCGTCAGGCCCCCACGAATATTTCTTCATCAGAAGAACGTCAATCATGGAATTGAATCCGGCACCAGTGCTCAACGGATACTGCACGAGCACAATCTTGTTGCCGAATATATCTTTCATCTGTTCTGTCACATTCTCGAAATCAGCCTTTTCGCCATCAAGCTGGTTGAGCGCGAATATAACCGGTTTTTTCAAGTTCGATGTGGTTCGGAAAATGTTTTGAGTGCCGACCTCCACACCATATTGTGCGTTGATTACGATAACACCGGTATCGGTTACATTCAGTGCTGTGATTGCATTGCCTACAAAGTCATCTGCTCCGGGACAATCTATCACATTGAGCTTTTTATTCAGGAATTCAGCATAGAATATGGTGGAAAAAACAGAGTAGCCATACTCCTTTTCTACCGGGAAATAATCGCTAACGGTATTTTTGGCATCGACCGAACCACGGCGTTTTATAACTCCACACTCGTAAAGCATAGCTTCAGCGAGTGTGGTTTTACCCGAGCCTTTGCTACCGAGCAAGGCTATGTTTTTGATTTCGTTAGTCTGATAAACTTTCATGTTACCGGATTTTTATAAGGTGAATAGTAAGTTGTCGTGAATCATATCACACCGCAGTGCAACAAATCCGTTCGCAAAATAGAAATAAATTTCCATAATGTGTCAATTGTAAAATATGTTACACAACATATTTTAGGCTTATCAGATGATTTTTCGATAGTTTTATATGAGTTTATTGGCTAACAAGTATTATCCCGGCTTTTTTTCGTAACTTTGGCATAATTTTTGCATTGTGACTGATAGTCACGACGATTTTTACTTTTATGAAGGATAGTAAAGAACATATTTTCTCATTGGGACAGATTGACATAGATTTGTCCAAGTTCTCAGAAGCAGCAGAGTTGAATAGCCTCCCCATATTGCCCACACGCGACCTTGTTCTATTTCCCGGGGTGACATTCCCCATTACACTTGGCCGTGAGGAATCTATACACACCGCTGAAATGGCCGAGCGCACACATAACCTCATAGGAATAGTCTGTCAACATGACCCTAATGTGGAGCATCCAAACATTCCTGAAGATATTATGGAATATGGTGTGCTGGCACATGTGGTGAAGGTGCTGGAAATTCCAGATGGACCTAAAACGGCAATATTGAGAGCCACCCAACGCATACGAGTCACTGGTGAAGGTCCGGCGCCATTGACGGCCATGGTTGAGGTTGCGGCGGAAACAGAAGTCGACAATGACGACAAAGAACTTCAGGCATATGTGAATTCTGTAAGGAGTACTGCCCTCAGCATATTGCACAAGACTTCAGACGCGCCAAATGACTTGACGTTCAACCTGGAAAACACCCGAAATCCGGAAGGGATAATAAACATAGTTGCCACACATGCGCCATTCTCGCCACAGATAAAACAGGAATTGCTTGAATGCCCTTCCGTAAAGGAACGCGCCATTATGCTGCTGTCGCATCTCAGCACACAGGAAGAGATGGTCGATATCACCAATAAAATAAAGGAACGGACAAAAAGCAACATGACTGAAGGCCAGCGTGTGAATTTCCTTCAGCACCAGATGGAAGCTATACGACAGGAAATTTATGGCGACGACGATGAAGCCACCGAATTCCGTAAAAAGGCCCAGACTATCGACTTTCCCGATACCATACGCGACATTTTCGAGAAGGAGGTTGACAAACTTTCGCGACTTAATCCGTCAAGCCCGGATTATACTGTGCAGTATTCTTATCTTGAGCTCCTTCTTGACCTGCCCTGGAATAAACTGGACGATGTAAACACCAACCTTAAAGAGGCGGAAAATATCCTTAATGCTGACCATTTCGGTCTTGAAAAGGTTAAAGAGCGTATACTTGAACAACTTGCAGTGATGATGCATACCCAAGGAGCTAAATCGCCCATATTATGTCTTGTGGGTGCTCCCGGGGTTGGCAAAACCTCTCTTGGACAGTCTATAGCACGGGCTTTGGGTAGAAAATACCAGCGGGTTTCGCTTGGAGGATTGCACGATGAGTCTGAAATCAGAGGTCATCGCCGCACATATATAGGAGCTATGCCCGGACGTATAATCGATGCGATGCGCCGGGCAGGAACATCCAATCCCGTACTGCTGCTTGACGAGATTGACAAAATCGGTACAGATATTAAGAGTGACCCGGCAGCTGCATTGCTCGAAGTGCTTGATCCTGAACAGAACTGCCGATTCCACGACAATTATGTAGATGTGGATTACGACCTATCGAAGGTGTTGTTCATTGCTACAGCCAACACACTCTCAACATTATCCCAACCGCTGCTTGACCGCATGGAGATAATAGATGTATCCGGATATCTCCAAGAGGAGAAGGTGGAGATAGCTAAACGGCATCTTATTCCAAGAATATTGAACGACAATGGCTTTACGGCCAATAGTTTCAAATTTGAGACTGATGCGATTGTGAAAATAATCGAAGGATACACATCGGAAAGTGGAGTGCGTCAGTTGGAGAAAAAACTGGCATCAATAATACGCAAAATGGTGCTTAAGAAAATGCGTGGCCAACGTCTTGTAAGAACCATTAAGCCACAGCATATCCCAGAGCTGTTAGGCGTTGAGACCCATATAAAGGATGTATATCAGGGCAACAGCTATGCCGGAGTCGTGACTGGTCTGGCATGGACTGCCGTCGGTGGAGAGATTCTGTTCATCGAATCATCACTCGCGCCGGGCAAAGGAGAGAAGATTACCCTCACCGGCAACCTTGGTGACGTTATGAAAGAATCGGCAATAATAGCCCTGCAATATATCAAGGCCCACGCATCAAATCTCAACATTCCGGCCGAGGTCTTTGAAAAATATTCTATTCATCTTCACGTGCCGGAAGGAGCAATTCCCAAAGATGGTCCCTCGGCAGGCATAACCATGGCCACCGCCTTGGCGTCGCTGCTCACACAAAGAAAGGTGCGCGACCGCATAGCCATGACCGGAGAAATAACCCTGCGTGGTAAAGTCCTGCCGGTTGGAGGCATAAAGGAGAAAATTCTTGCTGCAAAGCGTGCAGGAATAGACACCATAATATTGTCATCAGCCAATAAAAAGGATATTGACGATATAGCCCGCATATATATAGATGGACTGAAGTTCGTTTATGTCGAAGATGTGAGTGAAGTTCTTGATTTTGCGTTATTGCCTGAAATTGTGGACAATGCATTAAAAATTCAATGACGACATTAAATTATTAAAGAAATATTTCCTTAAATGATGCAGAAATGATTAATTTTGCATCATTATTTTTAAGATAATATTTGATTCAACAAGATAAAACAATCCAAAACATTAGCTATATGGAAACTCGTAAATTGAAAATCAGAGACTTGACCATGCGCGACGGTCAGCAATCATTATTTGCCACCCGCATGAGTCAAAGAACCATTGACCGGCTTCTTCCTCTTTATGAGAATGCCGGGTTCTATATAATGGAAGTATGGGGTGGTGCCATCCCCGATTCAGTGATGCGCTATCTTGATGAATCGCCGTGGAACCGTCTCCGCAAAGCAAGCGAAGCCATGAAAGGGAAGTCGCTGCTGTCGGCTTTGTCACGCGGCCGCAACCTTTTTGGCTATGTTCCCTACCCCAACAGCGTACTTGAAGGATTCTACAAAGAGGCTATCAAGAATGGTCTGAACGTGATGCGTATATTCGATGCCCTCAATGACATTGATAATATCAAGGATTCCATCAAGATGATTAATGAATTGGGAGGTATTGCCGATGGAGCTGTTTGCTACACTGTTGATCCTAAAGACGAGCAACCCGCTGCTACCGGATTTGGTGCGAAACTGAAGTCTCTTTTCGGTTCAAAACCGGCTGCTCCTGAAAAAATATTCACCGACGAATATTTTGTGGAGAAAGCCAAAACTATGGAATCTCTCGGCGCAAAGATAATCACGCTCAAGGATATGGCCGGATTGGTCAACCCGCTACGTGCCGCTTCTATAATCTCTCGTTTGAAGAAAGAGGTGAAAGTGGATGTTGACTTCCACACCCACTGTACACCCGGCTACGGACTTGCCTCGTCAGTAATGGCATTGCTTCATGGCGTAGACATTCTCGATACCAATATATGGTGGTTCGGCGGTGGTTCTGCAGCTCCTGCTCTTGAACTTATCTATGTATTTGCCAACCGTATGGGTATAGAGGTTGATGTAAATATGGAAGCTGTGGGTAAGATTCGCAATGAATTGCTTAATGCCCGCAAGGAATTGGCAGAATTCGATTTGGTCAAGAAGATGCCTATCGATTTCGACCCGCTTACCGATACACTTCCTGAACACGTATCAGCTGAATTTGATAAAGCTATTGCCTGTGCCAAGGCAAACGATGAAGATGGACTGTTGGCTGCATGCCATGCCATTGAGGAATACTTTGGGTTCCCCAAACCTAATGAACTTGTTAAGAACGCTGAAGTTCCTGGAGGGATGTATTCCAATATGGTGGCCCAATTGAAAGCATTGCAGGCTTCTGATCTGTTGGACGATGCAATGCGTCTCATTCCTAAGGTGCGCCGCGATGCCGGTCTGGTACCGTTGGTAACCCCGACAAGTCAAATTGTGGGTAGTCAGGCAGTGAGTCTCGCCCTTGACAGGAAGAAAGGCAATCCTGATTACTCCAACGCCTCAAATCAGTTCATCTCACTGATTAAAGGTGAATACGGGCATACTCCGGTAGCCATTGACCCGGAATTCCGTGCTCAAATCACCGGTAGCCCTGAGGAACGTCCTTATGATGTATCGTCGTACAAAAAACCTGAGAACCCCACCCTCGACGATATGGGAGGTGTGAAATTAGCATCAAACGATGAAGAATATCTCCTCTTGGAATTGCTTCCATCTGTAGCTAATGGATTCCTTCGCCGTCGTCGCGCCGAGGAGTATCAGGTAAAAACGGCTGAAGTTGCAAAACAGAAAGCCGCCGAGGAGGCAACCAAAGTACCGCAGGAGCCGATAACCGGAGAGCTCCTCTCAGCACCGATGGGTGGACGCATCATCCAAATAAATGTCAAACCCGGTCAGGCAGTAAAGGCCGGCGACGTACTCCTTGTTTACGAGGCAATGAAGATGGAGAATGATGTTACCGCAGAGAAAGACGAAGTGGTGAAACGCATCTTTGTAAAAGAGGACGAAGTTGTTGGAACAGATGCTCCCCTCATTGAATTTGCCGACTGACAACGCCACATTTTAATGTACGCTGACGCAATTTGCTGAAAATCTTTTAAATAAAATAGCATGAAGTTTTGCAGGTTAAATAATAATGCGTAAATTTGCATGCCATTACAAATTGTCGCCTTACCAGCGTAATTTAACACTTTGATAATCAAAAGAATTCAATAACAATGAAAAAAGATCTTCATCCTTCCAACTATCGTGAAGTAGTGTTCAAAGACATGTCGAACGAAGAAATCTTCATCACTCGTTCCACAGTTGCCACTAAGGAAACAATCGAAGTGGATGGTGTAACTTATCCGTTGGTGAAACTCGAAATCACCAGCTCTTCTCACCCTTTCTTCACAGGCAAGCAGAAGCTCGTTGACACCGCAGGTCGTGTGGATAAGTTCATGAGCCGTTATGGCAACCGCAAGAAAAAATAAAGCTAACGTATACATACATTTACGATAAGATAGCCGGAGAATAATTCTCCGGCTATCTTATTTTTGGCAAAACATATTAATTATAATATCAATTCAGAGAACAAATGCTCAAACGTGGCATCAAGATTAGATGAAAGTCCCGGATGAGGACGTGATGTCTGAATGCACGAACTTTTAACTGCAGTGAGCCATCGGAATCGTTCCTCAGGTTCCATGGTGGCCAATTTTCCAAATGCCGGATTGCCCTCACCGATTGCACTGAACAATTGGAGCTGCTTCTCCAATACGGCCCGATTATCCCCACACATAAACGCGTCCAGTTTCACCTGATTTATATAAAGTCGTACCCTTAGCCATTTTTTGCGTTTACAAAGCATAACCAGGCCTACATTGATGAATTCCTCCCTTTCAATGTGCGGGACATAACGAATTACCGCATATTCATATAAGTGATTTTCGTCTCGCATCTATAGCCTCTTTTGTAAATATCTTTGAATTTCTCAATCTCAACGTTAGAAAACGGTAGTATACCTCTCTTATTTCCGCAGGTGACATTTCAATTCCATCCCAAATCAGCCATTCGTCAGGTATCAAATCCGTAATCTGGTGGAAATCAAAGTTTGCCAATTTAGATCTGAATTGATTGTCTATCTCATCAAGCATTGACGCCTTATGCAAGAGAGCATGCTGCGAGATGTATTGGAATGGAGATAAGGCGGCCTTTTCAACATCGCTCCATGAGTGATGGAAATATAATGATGCACCATGGTCAATAAGCCATATCTCACTATTATGCCACAACAGCATATTTGTATTCCGAGCCGTGCGGTCCACGTTTGTGAGAAAAGCATCCAGCCAAACTATCTTTGAGGCTAATTCGGCATCAACCGGATTAATATAAGGATCCATTGTAAAGGCACCATCAAGATAATGCAGGCCAATATTTATTCCGGAACTGGCACGTAACAAGTCCTGGACCTCTTCATCGGCTTCCGTAATCCCAAACTCTTGACCAAGCGACAACAGAACAAGTTCAGGTACTTTCAGGCCAAGAACCGATGCAAACAGACCACCGATAAGTTCTGCAATCAAGGCCTTTTTACCATGCCCGGCTCCAGAAAACTTAACAACATATTTAAAGCCATCATCGGCTTCGGCAAGAGCCGGTAATGAACCACCCTCACGTAGCGGCACTATATATCGGGTTACAGTCTGGTGTCGTATATCCATGTTCATATTACTCTACTGCAAATATAAGAATCTATTCACTAAGAAAAGTAACAGCCGACAATTAAAATTGTCGGCTGTTACTTCACATATTTTTCAGATATGAAAAACATCAATTATTCATTGCGAGCCGGCAATGGTTGCGGAGTTGTCTGTTTTGCTTTCACCGGTTGGATTCCATCACGTTTCAGCAAAGCATCAATTGAGGGTTCCTGACCTCTAAAACGCTTGTATAGTTCAGCCGGATGTTCAGTTCCACCTTTCATAAGCACATTTGTGCGGAATTCATCAGCACTTTTAGCGTCAAAAATTCCATTTTCTAAAAATTTAGCAAAAGCATCTGCATCCAAAACCTCAGCCCATTTATAGCTATAATATCCGGCTGCATATCCACCACTGAATATATGGCTGAACTGCGGTGACATCATGGTGCCGTCAACCGCCGGGAACATCTCAACAGACTTTCCAGCTTCAATCTCAAACTTAGCGGCATCGTCAACCGGCGATGTGATGGAGTGCCAGGCCATATCGACCAGTCCGAAGTTCAATTGCCTCAGACATGCATAGGCCGCACCAAACTGCGAAGATGATATAATTTTATCCACCAGTTCCTGCGGTATAGCCTCGTCGGTCTGGTAATGGCGGGCAAAACCATCGAGGAATTCCTTTTGGGTGAGATAATTCTCGTTAAACTGGGAAGGCAGTTCCACAAAATCCCTATAAACATTGGTACCGGACAGCGAAGCATACTTTGTGTTTGACAATAGACCATGCAGCGCGTGACCAAATTCGTGCAGGAATGTTTCCACCTCGTAAGGTGTCAGCAACGAAGGTTTTGTATCGGTCGGCTTGGTGAAATTCATAACTATCGACACATGTGGTCGGGAGTTTTCTCCGTCTCCTGCAATCCATTGTGGTTTGAATTCCGTCATCCATGCACCGGGCCGTTTGCTTTCTCGAGGAAAGAAGTCGGTATATATCACGCCTAAATAAGAACCATCCTTATCCTTTACATCAAATGCCTTCACATCGGGATGATAAACTGCGATATCTTTATTTTCCACGAAGGTCAGACCGTAGAGTTTTGTAGCAAGGCCAAATACCCCCTGGATAACATTGTTAAGTTCGAAATATGGACGTAGAGCCTCTTCGTCATAATCGTACTTGGCCATTTTCAATTTATTGGCATAATAGCTATAGTCCCAAGGGTTCAATTTAACAGGTTCTCCCTTCAAGTCAGATGCAAACGCTTCTATCTCGGAAAACTCCTTTTCCTGTGCAGGCTTATAGGCATCGCGCAGTTGATTCAGCAGACGATAAACATTCTCAGGCTTTTCGGCCATAGTATGAACCAATGCATAATCGGCGTATGTATCGTAGCCCAAAAGATTGGCCATTTGACGGCGTTTGTCTGCAATTTGCTTCAAAATATCCACATTGGAATATTCGCCAGATTGGTTTCGACCCATATACAGGCGATACATCTTTTCCCGTAAGTCTCCTCGGTCAGAGTATTTCATAAAGGCCATATAGGTAGGCTGGGCGAGAGTAAACAGATACTCACCATCACGACCTTTCTCCTTTGCAGCCAATGCTGCGGCTTCAACTATTCCATCAGGCAGTCCCGATAAATCCTCCTTTCCAAGCCATATTTCGTATGTGTTCAATTCTTTCAGGACGTTTTGACCGAACAATGTAGTCAACTCGCTTAGCTCCGCATTCAATCTACGATACTTATCCCGGTCGGTACCTTCCAATAAAGCACCGTTGCGGGCAAAATTATCGTAAGTTTCTTTGAGAAGCATTGAATCTTCCACACTTAACCGGAATTTATCACGATTGTCATATACCTGTTTGATACGATTCCACAATGCCTGGTTTAACGATATGGAAGTGGAATAGTCGCTCAATTTTGGAGTTACCCGCATCGAGATCTCCATCATCTCATTATCAGAAAGAGCCGACATCAACGGATAGAACACATTAAGGACACGGTCAAGATCCTTTCCGGAGTTTTCCAATGCGACAATTGTATTCTCAAAATCAGGATATGCGCGATTTTTGCATATTGCATCTATTTCCTCCAGACCGAGTTTAATGCCACGGTCAATAGCCGGTTCATAATCTTCCACCTTAATTTCATTGAATGGCGGAGTGCCATGAACTGTCTCAAACTGTTTGTAAAATGGATTTTCAGCTTGCGCCATAATTGAAATCATTGAAAAAATTGTAATTAATAGTATTCTCATGTCAATATTTAAATTGATAGTTTAACAACCCGATAGTACCGAATCTATCATCAGGTCTATAATCAGACCATCCACACCGGCAGCCTCAAGATAAGGGCGGTCGGCAGTCATAATATCATCATACTTATTAGTCCCATCATCTTCCGCTTTCACGCCGGCAACATATACCTCCCGTGCCTTACGATAATCGTTCAATGCCATATACATGTGTCCGGCATTGAAATAATCAATTGCTGTAGGTTGGGATTCAAGAATATTTTCATAATACTGTCTGCTTCGCTCAAAATCTTTTGCAAGAAAAGAACACCATGCGATAGGACGCATTGCCTTATGCGAATTTTCATCAAGGAACTCAACTTTAAAGTAACAATTCAGGGCATCTTTGTACAGACCATTATCCATAAGGCAATGCCCAAGGCACAACGTTGCGCCTAAATCCGACGGCTTGGCGTCGACAACTCGCCTATAATAATCCATTGCCTTGACAGAATCACCCATCAAGCGATGACATTGTGCGATGCGACGCAATGTCCAGATGTTATCGGGATTGAGCAACTCACTTTTTTGATAATAGTCCAGTGCCTGTGCTATATCACCGGTCTGCTGCATACAATATCCTGCTTTTTGAAGCATTTGCGCATCATGGCCGGTTTTGTCCATAATAACTCGGAACAAATCGTAAGCTTCGGTATAATAGCCCCTCTTGAAATAAAATTCAGCTACTGCCCTTATAATATCCGTATCTTTAAAATCCTCAGACAAGCAGTGTATACCGGCAAGATTTATAGGATTGGCAAAAGGTGAATTGAATTCTCCTTTACGTCTGTACAGATTAAAGAACCGATATAAATCCTGAACATATTTGTTTGCCACATTGCTTCTTGACACGGACTCTGGATTTAACTCCGATTTATGCAGCTCCATAAGATCTATCCCTTGCGATTTGAACTGCTCGAGAAGCATACGGCGATGCTGTTCCGGAACACTCTGGAGAGACATTATCAATGAATATTTATCACCATCACACATCAGTGGATTTCCGGCTATGATTGTAAGCAATTCAGATGTCGGAGATCCAAAAATATCAGAAACCGAGCTGTATTCAGGATAAAATGGCAGAAACCAGTTGGCGATATCATTAAAGAACGGAAAATTTTTCAAGTGTGCGAATGTACTCATCATCACATCGCCCCCATCGGCCTGAATATCATTCAATTCTTTAAGTTTATCAGCCACACCTGATTTTTCTAAAAGGTCTTCCCATTCAGGATTAAATTCAGTGGCCGATATGTCATCTTTGAACATCGAATCAGAAATTTTTTTATTCAAATCCGGTCTCAACTTCATCATTGTCGGTATCACCTCTTCAGTCATGGTACGGGATATCCGTTCTGTATCGCGTGTCTTTGCATAATCAAGAAATAACATCTTCAAATCAGAATTCCACTGCGGGCATTCCCTTAAAGACGCAAGCATGTCCGTAAATCTTTTTCCGGAAATTGAATCACGGCACATCCACATACATAGCAATAGTGCACAAAGAGCTTTTATGTCCAGTTGCGGCCCCCCTGACATATATGTGTTGCCCAACAATATCATGCGGCGCTCATCGTAATAGTGAAGATTGCCCAGCATTATTGCCGATAAGATATGTTCTTTAAAATATTGCGGGAAAGCATCGTCGTTCAAAGCATCAGACAACGCAGATTCGTCATCTTCCGACATTGGATACGTGGTCCACACGAGTTTGAAAATTCTCATGGACATATCCTCAAGACTGCGCCTCAATGAAGAACCGTCGTCAAGCCGCACGTCATTCTGTCCGGAAAACGAAGCCATACCAAGAGTTGCGATGTCCTTTCTATAGTTTTCCAATAAGCCCCGTATCGAGCTGTCTGATCTGATATTCTCAAACCGCAGGGTGCTGTAATACTGCATAGGAGATGTCTTGGACAACGACTGCCTGATTATTGTTTCGGCGATGGACGTAATTGATTCTTTGATATTATCGAGAACCGAATTGCGCCCGGGATCATCAACTCCATCAAGTGCATAGCGGCAAAGATAGCCGTAGCTCTCCTTTATCTTGGCTATATCCTCCCGTATGTTCCAGGATGAGGATTCGGTGATAGCCATATTTTCAAGTACGGATATTGCCGCCGATATCCGATTGATTGAAAGATTCTTCTTTATGTCGGACAATGTTTCCAACAATTGTTTATGATTCATTCTATGGTTATAGTGATGATATGTTACAAATTTACTTATTTTTATCATGCAAATATCATGCCAACCCAATGTTTCATTATATTTAGTGAGATTTTAGTAAATTTGCACACATGACATTGGCCAATGACGATTTTTTCAAATGGATAGAACTGCATCAGAACGAAGATGTGGATAAACTGCTGTTTAAATATGCCGGTGACGAAGTTCTAAAACATGCTATTTTGCAAATTGATTGCCGGAAACGCGCATATAAAAAGCTGAATGACACGTTGAAGTGTCCTAAATTCATATTTCCGACCCGACTATTGGCTGAACAATGCACCTCAGATATCCTCGCCGAATTTCATGCATCATTAGTACCGCCCGGAATCCATGTCCTCGATTTGACAAGCGGATTGGGCATTGATGCGTTTCATTTTGCCAAGAAGGCATCATCTGTTACATGTTGCGAAATTGACTCTTTCAGTTCCAGTATACTGGAGGAAAATGCCCAGTCATTAGGCTTTAAGAATATCACAGTAGTCAATGGTGATTGCTGCGATTTCTTATCTGATACAACTCAAGGATTTGACTGTGTTTTCATTGACCCTGCGCGAAGAGGAGACAATGGCAAACGCCTGTATGCACTGTCGGATTGCGCTCCTGATATTGTGAGCCTCCAACCGAGAATAATGGAAATTGCTCCAATGCTTATTGTCAAAGCATCGCCAATGCTCGATGTCACAAAGACTATAAGCCAATTAAAAAATGTGGAGAGCATATATGCCGTAGGAAACGCCAGAGAATGCAAGGAATTGCTTGTAGTATGTCGACAAGGTACAACCGCACCTCCCTGCCGTCGTGCTGTGACTTTGCTTGGCAATGAATGCATATCGTTTGAATTCTGCGAACAGCAGGAGACGGCGGCCATAGCCCATTATGCAACGCCTGTTTCCGGACAGATTCTATTGGAGCCGTATCCATCCACCATGAAAGCGGGACCATTCAAATATCTATGCCAGCGGTTCAATATATCCAAACTTGATACCAACACCCACCTTTATCTTTCTGATACGGTTATACCAGATTTCCCCGGACGACAATACCGTATTATTGATAGTGTTCCATTCAACAAATCAGGTCTACGTAAAATAAAAAATGAGTGGTCAGCTTACGATGTGACCACCCGAAATTTTCCTATATCGGCGCCGCAGCTCGTTGCAAAATTGGACGTTCGCACCGGCGACAACATCCATAAACTGTTTGCCGCCACAGCCATTGGAGACAGAATGCTTATTATGACCGAAACTATTGTTTAACCCTTTTCAAACATTCTGGCCATAGCCCGCTTATCTTCCCGCTCTTTTATGGACTGACGCTTATCATATTCCTTCTTTCCCCGTCCGATTCCAATAAGCATTTTGGCCAGCCCTTTTTCATTTATGAATACCTTGAGCGGGACAATTGTCATACCGGTTTCCTTGCCGCATTTTGCCAGTTTGGCAATTTCTTTTTTGTTGAGCAGCAGTTTCCGGTCGCGTCGGGCCTCGTGATTGTTATACGTTCCGTAAAAATATTCGGCAATATACATATTCTTAATCCAGACCCCTCCATTTGCCACATAACAGAAAGTATCGACCAGGCTGGCCTTACCCATCCGTATGGATTTTATCTCAGTTCCAGTAAGCACGATTCCGGCCACAAAGGTATCCGTAATCGCGTAATCAAAATTCGCCCGTTTGTTTTTTATATTGACTTCTGAAAATTTCATAATAATAAAACCGATTATAATCACTGATATTTGATCAGCAATCCGAACAACAACTGAATCAAATATGGTGGCAATAATACTGTAAACACACAGAGAAGCAGGAAGTTCCCTACACCACTGAAACTGATTGCCAAATATCTTAACCCGCGCCACATTATATAGAGGGCATACAATGGCATAAGATATATCAAGGATAACTCCATCGGGATACAATTGCCCAATAAATCAATCAAAGCAAGTAAACTCAGTGAATATATTATAAACGTATGATTCTTATTTGAACTCACATTGCCATCAGTGCACAGCGGCATTAACAGCGAAAAAGAAAAGCAGGCAAGATAATAAGACGCAAAAAACTTTAGAAAAGTAACTATCGCTTGCTGAAGCAATAACACAAACGTTGTATCAGCATGATATAACGATTCCAGAAACACCGAGCCGGCAGTAACAGCCATAAGGGGAATAAATCCATACAATAACAGCTTTCTCGATGAATAACCATCGAAAGACACATCTTCCCATCCATGCAACGGCGACAGGACGAGTTGCAATAAATCTTTTAAATATAGAAGAAACACTGTGTGAATTAGATTTACCTTATTATATCTGATACGCAAAGGTACTCAAATTAGTCCTTATACGGAAACAATTCAAATACAAATGAAAACTATATTACTAACCACTGTTGCTAAACATTAGTCCTATCCGAATAATCCATAGTATAAAATGTGTGGTTTTCAATTAAAATGGCTATTTTTGCATTGAAATAATTTAAAGCAACACTGAATTATGATTAAGAATATACTTTCCATATCAGGAAAACCCGGTTTGTTCAAATTAGTGAGCCAAGGTAAAAACATGCTTATAGTGGAATCGCTTACAAATGGCAAACGCACCCCCGCCTATGCACACGACAAAGTCGTGTCGCTCGGAGATATCGCCATTTATTCTACTGAGGGCGATGTCCCGTTGGCCGATGTATTTGAGTCAATCAAAACAAAGAATGAAGGTAAACAAGTAGATATCAAATCAATGTCGCCTGAAGAAATCCGCAGCTATTTTGCCGAGATTCTTCCCGATTTTGATGATGAGCGCGTTTATACCAATGATATAAAGAAAGTATTCGTATGGTATAATCAGCTTATCAATGCCGGAATATCTGAATTCAAGGATGAAGAACCGGCACAGGAAACTGAAGTGGAAAAATAAAAATACATCCCGACTGCTTTATGTTGCAACGTCGAGTATACAAAAGGACATTCTCGCCCGACGATGCCCTGATTGACTTGGTAAATGAGGATGTAGACATAATTCCCATATTGAGCCGATTCTCCATTCCATTGGGTTTTGGCAACAAGACAATAAACGAAGTTTGCCACGAAGCAGGTATCTCGACTGAGGTATTTCTGCTTGTGGTAAACTTCATGCTTTCCGGCGAACAAGCATCGGCCAATGCCACACGCGAGACGGCATCAGGAATAGTGGATTTTCTTCATAATTCACATGAATATTTCCTGAGCTATAAATTCCCTCATATAAGAGCAAACCTCACATCGGCTCTCGATAGCACACACGAAGATATAAATCCCGTGATTGTCAACTTCTTTGACGACTATGTGTCACAGGTACGTCTACACTTTAATTATGAGGAAAATACCGTGTGGCCATATATACGCAATCTGATAGCTGGTGAAAGTTCATCTGGATACAATATCGGGGTGTTTCAAGCGAATCACGATGAGATAAACGAGAAGTTGTCAGACCTCAAGAACATCATCATGCGGTACTACCACACTTCTCAACCCAACAAAATGTATGATGTGCTGGTAGATATATTCAACTGTGAGGAGGATTTGAATATTCACACATTGATTGAAAACGAGGTTCTGATACCAATGGTTAAATCCATTGAACAATAGGACACCTCTGGATACACGCTTATATGAAACATCCTACCATATTGATTGTATCACATTCTTCAATATTAAGGAATGGTATAATTTCTTTGACCAATGATGTGAAATTGGCCGGCTCTAATATCGTGGAGATAAGCCCTGATAAAATCAACGACAGCCTGGAAAGACTGCAACCTTCATTGGCTATCATTGATGCCACCCACATATCAGCATCCGATTTACAGCAATATCGGGATATATCTTCGGCAACAAATTTTGTGGGGATATGCACTTGTGTGCTTCCCCCGACGATACGCAATCAATTCGACGCATTGTATTCCATATACGAACCGGCCGAATCATTCTATAAGATTATGCGCGATGCCCTATCCGGTTCAAGCAAACAATCGGATAGGCAGACCGAGCTGACACAACGTGAAAAAGAGATTGTAATCGGCATCGTAAAGGGGCTATCCAACAAAGAACTGGCATCGGATATGCATGTGTCGGTAAATACCGTAATGACACATCGCCGAAATATCGCATCCAAATTGCAGATTCACTCGGCAGCCGGCCTGACGATATATGCGATAGTCAGCAAACTTGTAACGCTTGATGATGTAAAATCAAGCATCAACTGAATAACCTCACCGGTTTATCGCTCCAATAAGTTCATTCACATCGGCAACACCGTGACGCTGACAGTACTCTGATATATAATCCACGATTTTAACAGTAACGGCAGGATCAATGAAATTGGCCGTACCGACTTCTATTGCAGTGGCTCCTGCAAGAATAAATTCAAGAGCATCACGTCCATTCATAATTCCACCAAGCCCTATCACCGGTATTGAGACAGCCTTAGCCGTCTGCCATACCATTCTCACAGCCACCGGACGGACAGCTGCACCGGACAATCCACCGGTAATGGTTGACAAGCATGGCTTGCGTTTTTCAACATCAATAGCCATTCCCATCAAAGTGTTTATCAATGACACCGCATCGGCACCCTCACTTTCTGCGGCCTTTGCTATTTCAGTTATGTCAGTTACATTAGGCGACAATTTTACAATAACTGTACCAGGGAATGCAGCGCGCACGGCTTTGGTCACCTGCGAGGCCCCATGGGTCGTTGTTCCGAATGCCATGCCACCTTGTTTTACATTCGGACATGAGATATTTATTTCGACAGCCTTTATATCCGTTTCCGCAGCAAGTTTTTCACATACACGCACATAATCCTCTACCTTGGCGCCTGATACATTTACAACAGGAACAGATTTGAATGCAGACAATGTAGGATATATATGTTCTATGAAATAGTCCACACCCTTATTTTGAAGCCCTACGGCATTTAACATTCCCGATGGGGTCTCGACCATTCGGGGATAAGGGTTGCCCTGACGCGGTTCTAAAGTTGTGCCCTTTACAATATATCCCCCCAGCCGGTCAAGATCTATGAAATCAGAAAATTCAGTACCATAACCAAATGTTCCGGAAGCTGTAAGAACCGGATTCTTCAATTTCAGATTGCCTATTGAAACTTCGAGATTTACCATGTCAAATCGTTAATATTAAAAACCGGACCTTCGGTGCAAACACATACATTACCTTTAACCGTTTTCTCAACACAGCACAAGCAGGCTCCGAGACCGCATGCCATCATATTTTCAAGCGACACTTCACAGTCTGTACCTGTTTCGCGGGCTTTTGCAGCGACCGCTTTCATCATTGGCGAAGGTCCGCAACAATAAAATTTATCCCACTGCGACATGAACACACTATGCATAGTCACCACACCGTGCTCACCCGCACTGCCATCGTCGGTCGAAATATGCAGGTTGCCGATCTCTCTGAACGCGTCAAGTTCAAGCAGGTCATTCTTACTTCGCGCTCCAATAAGGATATCAGGAGTGACACCCATGGATTTCAATTTTTTACCAAGCAAAAGCATAGGAGCCACCCCTACACCACCACCGATAAGGAGCACTCTCTTATTTTTATCCGTGACGTTAAATTCGTTACCCAATGGCAATATCAGGTTCACGATCTCCCCCTCGGGAGTCTCCATAAGAGAGGCTGTGCCATCTCCGGCCTTACGCACCAACAACCATAATTCATTGGTTTCCTCAATCACATTATTAATGGATATCGGACGCCGTAGATAAGTATTCTTACTTTTGTCTATGGCAACCTGTACAAATTGCCCAGGTTTGACCCCATCAAGTTTTGTGCCATCCACCGGTGTCAACCGCAATAAAGAATATAACGGATGTAGACGTTGGTTTTCCACCACCTTGAAGTCCTTAATGCATTTTTTCATTTCGGCAATAAATTATGCTTGGTTAGTTGAATCACTACAAAGATACTAAATTAGTTCCAAACATGTATAACTAAAAAATATCCGCAACTCATTAATGAATTGCGGATACCTACTTTTTCAATCGTTATTATCTGGACTGCATGTTAAATCCAACGGACATATGCGAAATCCTGACGATGCGGCAGATTAGCGTTAACCGGATACAGACGGAATGCATATCTGTACACACCGGCATCGGCTATTTTCTCCTTCAGTTCATAAGTTACTATTCCATTTTCGTCCTTAACGGCCTTGAACGGTTTCACCTCATAGAGAGACTCCACACCATCTTCCACACGGTATGCCACATATTCCAGTCCAAGTTCTTTCCCAAGACCGTTAGTATCAACAACAGCCTTTACACTGTATGTGTTGTTTGTTGAGCTATTCACTGCACCTTCGGTTTGCAAGTCAAGAACCTTTATGCCATCCCATGCATCAACCACTTTATTCTTCCACTCCACAATCTCACGAGCGAGAGCGTAATTATCGGCTGAGAGTGCATTAAATCTCTTAGACTCGGGGGTATAGAATCGTTCAATATAATCGTCAATCATGCGCTTCATGGTGAAGTGCGGTGCTATATGACCGATTGAACCTTTGATATATTGTACCCATTCAGGAGAATACCCTTTTGAGTTTTTGGCAAAATAGAGAGGTATGATTTCATTCTCAAGCATGGAATAGATTGTTGCCGCATCGAGCTTATCCTGCTGCGACTGATCGGTAAACGTACGCTTATCTGTCAATGCCCAGCCGGCTTTTTCGTCAAAACGGTAACCTTCATACCACCATCCATCAAGCACAGAGAAGTTAAGCACACCATTCATCTCGGCTTTCTCACCGGATGTTCCTGAGGCTTCCAATGGACGTGTCGGGGTATTGAGCCAGATATCGACACCTGTCACAAGACGTTTTGCCACAACCATGTTGTAGTCTTCCAGGAATATTATCTTACCGAGGAACTGCGGCATGCGCGATATTTCCATTATGCGCTTGATCAATCCCTGACCTGCACCATCTGCCGGGTGCGCTTTACCCGAGAACACGAACTGAACCGGGAACTGCTCGTTGTTTACAATCTTAGCAAGACGGTCGAGATCGGTAAACAGCAAATGAGCACGCTTATATGTAGCGAAACGTCGTGCAAAACCTATTATGAGTGCATTCGGATTAATCTTTTCAACGATATTCATCACGGCTGAAGGATCGCCCTGATTGGCAAGCCATTTTGCCTTGAAATCACGTTTTACGAAATTGATGAATTTATTCTTCATCTGCATACGCATGTTCCAGATATCCTCGTCGCTGACATTGAAGATTCCCTCCCATGCCTTGGGATCGCTCTGGTTAGCGAATACCTGGTCGCCAAGATGCTTGGCATAAAATTCTTTCCATTCTGAAGCTGCCCATGTAGGCATGTGCACACCATTGGTTACATAACCTACATGACTTTCCTCCCATGAATAGCCTTTCCAGATACCGGCAAACATCTTTTTTGACACCTCGCCATGAAGCCAGCTCACGCCATTGGCTTCCTGACATGTATTGAGCGCAAATACGCTCATCGAGAAACGTTCGTTAGTGTCCGGATTCTCACGGCCCATATTCATAAGGTCGCTCCAGGAAATACCGAGTTTCGCGGGATATTCGTGCATGTATTTTCCGAAAAGTTCTTCATCGAAATAATCATGACCGGCAGGTACCGGAGTATGCACGGTGTAAAGCGATGATGCACGCACCATTTCGAGAGCCTCGTTGAAATTCAAGTGCTTCTCCTGAACATAATCAGCAAGACGCTGGAGATTCAGAAGTGCGGCATGTCCCTCGTTGCAGTGATATATAGTATTGCTTATACCGAGTTTTTTCAACATGAGAACACCACCGATACCAAGAAGATACTCCTGCTTGATACGGTTTTCCCAGTCGCCGCCATAAAGTTTGTGTGTAATGCAACGGTCAAACTCGCTGTTCATATCGAAATCGGTATCGAGCAGATACAGCTTCATTCTGCCGACATTAACCCGCCAGATATGGGAATAAACAGTGCGACCGGGATAAGGCACCTCAAGAATCATGGGGTGTCCGTCAGAATCAAGCACCTGCTCAATAGGAAGCTGATTGAAATTCTGAGGCTCATAGTTGGCAATCTGCTGTCCGTCGACAGATAGAGTCTGTGTGAAATATCCATAACGATACAAGAAGCCTACGGCAGTCATGTCAACACAACTGTCTGAAGCCTCTTTAATATAGTCGCCGGCCAATACGCCAAGACCGCCGGAATATATCTTCAAGCAATTGCAAAGACCATATTCCATTGAGAAATACGACACCGAGGGGATGTCCTTGCGCATAGGTTTGCTCATGTAATCCTTGAAAGAGGCATAAACGCTGTCTATACGCGCCATCATGGATTCATCCTTCATTATTTCTGAAAGACGGTCAGACGATATTCTTTGAAGCACCATCACCGGGTTCTCGCCGGTGCTTCTCCAAAGATCAGGATTGATGTCGCGGAACAAGGCCTTGGCCTCGCTGTTCCACACCCACCACAGGTTTTTAGAGATTTCACTCAGCGGCTTAAGACGCTCGGGCAATTCGGCAATCACCGTACTGTCGTGCCATACCGGAGCATTGGATTGACTTACTTTGATTTTCATATTAATAATGATTTTACTGATTTTTCAGATTGAAATATAGTTATTAGATAATTATTTGTTTATTGTATTACGTTGGCGTTCATTGCTTAGAGCTATATCGAACGCTTTTTCATAAAAGTCTATGAAATACTTCCAATCGGCCTTGCCGGCAGTGGCAAATGCCGAACCGGCGATTGTCGACAACACCGATTCGTCGGAACATGTAAGGAACTTCAACGAACGGGCAATGCTGTCCACCACCGCATCGTAATTATTATCGCTGCGGGCCACTACAGTCACGCCACAATCCTCGAAATTGTTTGTGAACGAATGTAGAATCCACTGTCCGAATCCTGATAACGATGTGGTAACAGTTGGCACTCCGAATGCCACACTCTCGAGTGGAGTATAGCCCCAAGGTTCGTAGTAGGAGGGAAACACCGTAGCATCCATCCCGATAAGTATATCATAATATGATTTGTCAAACACTCCATCATTACCATTGAGATAACATGGAACGTAGATTACAGTCACCTTGCTGCCCGATACGTCTCCGAATCCAAGCTGGCGCATGCGCTGTAATACCATATCATCAGATTCATTATGCAAAGTATGCGTGATGCAAGGCATTTCCAGACAACCGGAATAATTCCGGTTGTTATCTAACCTCGCCTTTAAATCACACCTTGCAGTGTCGCTCCATGCCGGAACCAGCACAAAAGCTACGGTCTTCCGACACGGCTCATAATTGCCCAATGTCTTTACAGCGTCGAGAAACACATCAAGACCTTTGTTCCGATATTCATTACGGCCTGATGTTGCCACCAGGAATGTATCATCACCATAATCCTCACCAGTCAAGGCGCTTACCACAGCAAGAAGTGACCTCCGAGCATCTTTGCGACAGGACTTGAACTTACTTTTTACGGGCACAAAGTTGGGCTCGAATCCATTTGGTGTCACTATATCGGGCTTCTTGTCCAAGAGCTGTTCACACTCCACTGCAGTAATCTCACTCACGGTAGTGAAACAATCGGCCTGATGCGCCGCCGCTTTTTCAAGCGAATGCTTGGATTGCATGTTGAGTTCCGCAGCCATTTGGTCTCCATTGTATCCGCGAAGATACTCATACAGCATTTTGCCATTGCCACATATACTTCGGCCAATGCTGGTGGCATGCGTTGTAAATATGGTTGCCACTGCCGGAATCTGCGATTTGACATACAGCAATCCCATGCCGGTGGTCCATTCGTCAAAATGCGCAATCACTTTCTTTGATGCGCCATTCAAATGCCCATATAAACTCTCGATAACAATTCCCGCAGCATGGGAAAAAGCGCAGGCTTCATCATAATCCCCATAGGCATGTAACGAATCTACCTTATACAGATCCCACATTTTCCCATAGAAACTATCCTTTTCAGCATACAAGCCTTGAAAGCCCACCAATATAGCTATTGGCTTTCCGGGCACATCCCATCGCCCTACCCTGACCGTGATACCGTATGGAAGGGAATGCCTCGCTTTCCATGACTTAAGCAATGAAGCAGACTCTACGAAATATGGTGATGGATTTTCATCAGACCACACATCCGGGCCTATGAATATTACTTTATCCTTGTATAGCTTTTGCAGCGTTTTGGCTTTGGTTGATAAAACCGTGTAGATTCCGCCGATTTTGTTACACACCTCCCACGAGGTCTCGAAAAGCAGATCTACATCTACAACATTTTCACTCATAAACTACTGTACAGTTAACTAATTCAGCGCAAAGTTACTATTTTTTTCGGTATTTACACATTCTCAGGCGCTTTATTATGACAAACACCACAAACGCAGCCCTCAACCCAATTAAAATAAGTTAAAAACACACCCGGCAACGTTCCCGATATTGCATTATTGCATCACGTCCATTAAATTTGCATAATTGATATTATGAAATTACGGAACATCATATTAGCCATAGCTTTATCCGCCACAGTCACATTGGCGGCTCCCATAGGCTATGCGCAAACCACAGCCTCCGAAATTACAGCCGAGAGCTCAACCGCACAGTTCACCACTTACCATGGGGCATTGGAGTTGAGAGCCATCGGTTCTGAAACAATCCATTTTCACATATATTCCATAACCGGACAGTTAATCAAACGTGTCGCCATCGCCGATGCGTCGGTTCGAATTGAACTTCCGGCCGGATGTTATATAGTGAAGTGCGAGAAATGGGCAAAGAAGGTTGTAGTCAACTGATACTACGCTTGCACCCACAATCAGCCATGGGAAATGGCTTGGCACAGCATTCAATCATACTTACACTTATATACATAAAATGAATAGGAACCACAAGGCGATACTATGTGGAAGTACGCTACTAATTGGAGCATCATTAGCTCCGGAGATAAAAGCCACGATGACTGCCATGGACGAATGTTACAACACCTTTCCAACATATTCCAACAACAACGGAGAATTGGAAGTTACCGTCAATGACAACACCACCAATTTCAGAGTCTGGTCACCCAAGGCACAACGGGCTCAGGTATTACTGTACAATACCGATAGGAACAGCATACCATTTGACACTCTTGAAATGAGCAAATCCACCGGTGGAACACTCACAGCTACGGTTGCCGGACAGTTATTCGGAAAATTTTATACATTCCGCATAATGCACGATGGCAAATGGCTTGACGAGACACCCGGCATTTGGGCAAAAGCAGTAGGAACAAACGGTAAACGCGCTGCAATCATCGATATGTCCGCCACAAACCCCGAGGGATGGGAATCTGACCGAGGCCCAGCAGTTGAATCAATTACCGACGCTGTAATATACGAGATGCACCATCGTGACATGTCCATGCATCCATCATCAGGCATAGTCCACAAAGGGAAATTTCTCGCACTCACCGAATCAGGCACACAAACCCAATCTGGAAAAGCCACCGGCATAGACCACCTTAAAGAACTCGGCGTAACACATATACATATCCTGCCGTCATACGATTTCAACAGCGTGGACGAAGCCAACCTTCCGTCAAATCAGTATAATTGGGGATACGATCCATACAATTACAATGTGCCCGAAGGATCATACTCCACCGATCCGGCCAACCCCGAAACCCGCATCAAGGAGATGAAACAAATGATAAAATCCTTGCACGATGCCGGAATCGGAGTAATTATGGACGTTGTTTACAACCACACCGCCGACAACGATAAATCCAACTTTTCACTTACCGCACCCGGATATTTTTACCGGCATAATGCCGACGGAAGCTATAGCGATGCGTCGGCCTGCGGCAATGAAACAGCATCAGAACGCCTTCAAATGCGCGACTTCATTATTAACTCAGTGAAATATTGGGCAAAAGAATATCATATAGATGGGTTCCGCTTTGACTTAATGGCCATACACGACATTGAAACAATGAACCTTCTGGCTGATGAATTAAAAAAGATAAACCCGTCAATAATTATATATGGAGAAGGATGGACCGCGTCCAACTCTCCCCTTCCCGTTGAGCGTCGGGCTTTAAAAGAGAATGTAGGGCAAATGCCATTGGTAGCAGTGTTCAGTGACGACATTCGCGATGCGGTAAAGGGCCATTACAGCAATGCGGCAGACCGGGGATTCGCCACCGGAAAAGCCGGGCTCGAAGAAACCATTAAAATCGGCATAGTAGCATCAACCGCCCACCCTCAGGTAGACTACACAAAAGGTAATAATTCAAAGTTCCCTTATGCCACATCACCGACACAAATCATAAACTATGTGTCGTGTCACGATGACTTATGCCTGACCGACAAACTTGCGAAGTCAATGCCAGACAGCGACGAGAATGCCAGGATAAGAGCTGCAAAACTCGCACAGACCATAGTGTTTACCTCACAGGGCACTCCGTTCATGTTTGCCGGCGAAGAAATATTCCGCGACAAAAAAGGAGTACATAACAGCTATAAATCCCCCGATTCCATAAATGCGATAGACTGGAATCTTAAAGACAAACACTATGATTTATTTCAATACTATCAGGAATTAATTAAATTACGCAAAACTCACCCGGCATTCAGGATGACAAATGCCAAAGATATTGCCAAGCATCTTGTATTCGACAATCACTCCGATTCCGGAATAGTATCTTACACAATATCCGGAAATGCCAACGGTGATACATGGAAAGAGATAAAAGTCGCCTTTAATGGTTCGGACACTCCCAAACGCCTGAAAGTAGGACGTGGCAATTGGACTATTGTGGCAAAAGATGGCAATCTGAAATCTGAAGGCATTGAGCCTTTTCATGGAGGCTTTATAGAGATAACCCCATGTTCGGCATTGATATTGGCTAAAGAATAACAAAGCCGATATCCATCCGAGTATTTCCCAATGGCCCCTTATAGCTCCGATGCATTACAGCGTCGGAGTTTTTTTATGTTTATCAATGCTATTATTTGGATACGTTCTAAATAAATCCACTGAAAACTTTGTATTCTGATACTAAATTCTCAACTTTGCAGAATATTAATCAACCAATTATATCCCTCCAGAATGAGGCTCAATGAATTCAAAACCGGCGACAAGGTAAAAGTGGTAAAGATACTTGGCCATGGAGCATTCCGTAAACGTCTGATAGAAATGGGATTCGTCCGTGGTAGAGAAGTTGAGGTCCTGCTCCACGCCCCTCTCCGCGACCCCATAAAATACAGCATAATGGGCTATGAAGTATCCCTTAGGAGTTCGGAGGCACATTTAATAGAAGTGACACCCATCCACGACAATACGACCTACAGCACAAAATCATCTGAATCCATTGTCGCCTCTGATACAGATTGTGCCGAGCACCAACATGTCTATGATTCCAGCAGACACACCATAAATATAGCCCTTATCGGTAATCCGAATTGTGGAAAGACATCCTTGTTCAACATAGCCTCAGGGGCACACGAACATGTGGGCAATTATAGCGGGGTGACCGTAGATGCAAAAAAAGGGACTTTCAAATATGGCGGATACACCTTCAATATTGTTGACTTACCCGGCACATATTCTCTTGACTCATATTCGCCTGAGGAATTATATGTGCGCCGCTATCTGAAAACAGAAACTCCAGATGTCATAGTAAATGTGGTGGTGGCCTCAAATCTTGAACGCAATCTATACCTCACATCCGAGCTCATAGACATGGATAGAAGTATGGTCATAGCTCTCAACATGTACGACGAGATGGAGCGCACGGGCGACCATCTGGACTATAATCTTCTCGGAGAGATGATAGGAGTGCCGATAGTACCTACCGTTTCTCGTACCGGCGAAGGCGTCAACAATCTATTCGACACCATAATTGACGTTTACGAAGACTGTCATAGAGCAGTACGACATGTGCATGTGAATCTCGGACGCGACATAGAATCGAGTGTGACTGTATTGAAGGATATGTTGAAAAGCGACAAACATATTCCCGCACACTTCTCTCCCCGATATATCGCAATAAAGTTACTGGAGCACGATTCGGAAGTCGAGCACATGATTAAAGAATGTCCGACGGCAGCCGATATAATCGGTGCACGCGATGCCGAAGTAAAGCGGCTGGAGAATATTTTGGACGAGGATGTTACAGCAGCCATTGCAAGTGAGAAATATGGCTTCATTGCCGGTGCGCTTGCCGAGACATTGACCAAGGGGGAGACTGACACTAACTCCAACACCCGTATCATAGATTCTTTTGTAACCAACAAACTGTTTGGTTTTCCCATTTTTCTTCTGATAATGTTCGCCACTTTCTGGGCCACATTTGAAATCGGTTCTTATCCCATGGAATGGATTGAGCAACTGGTGTCGTGGCTCAGTGACGTTGTTCAGAAATTCATGCCCGATGGCATGCTCAAAGACCTTATTGCCGATGGTATAATTGGCGGAGTGGGTGGAGTAATCGTATTTCTGCCCAATATTCTGATATTATATTTCTGCATCTCATTTATGGAAGATTCCGGCTACATGGCGCGGGCAGCATTCATAATGGACAAACTGATGCACCGTATAGGTCTGCACGGTAAATCATTCATCCCACTCATCATGGGCTTCGGATGCAATGTTCCCGCCATAATGGCCTGCCGAAGCATAGAGAGCCGAAGCAGCCGGATTATAACTGTGCTTATAAATCCATTCATGTCCTGCTCCGCTCGTCTGCCGATATATGTTCTTCTGATAGGAACCTTTTTCCCACGGCACTCGTCCATAGCGTTCCTCACCTTATATATAATAGGGATAATCGTAGCCATGCTTACAGCGAAACTGCTCAGGAAATTTTATTTTAAAGCAGACGAGACACCCTTTGTTATGGAGCTGCCACCTTATCGCATCCCCACCCTGAAGGCTTCTCTCAGACACATGTGGAGCAAGGGTGCACAATATCTGAAAAAAATGGGTGGAGTAATTCTCGTAGCGAGCATAGTTGTCTGGGCTTTGAATTATTTTCCGCGCCACGACAAACCGTCCGGGACAACCGCCAATGAAGTCGTTGCCGGCACTTCCGACTCCGACATTAATCCGGCTACCGACTCTTACCTCCAGATGATAGGCAAAGCTGTAAATCCGGTAATGGAGCCCATAGGGTTCCATTGGAGAGCCACCGTTGCAGCAGTGGCCGGAATTCCGGCCAAAGAAATTGTTGTATCCACACTTGGTGTGCTATATACCGGGAATGAGGATATCGATAATACGTCTCTTTCCGGCAGAATTACGGCTTTAAATCCGGCTACCGGACAACCTGATTTCACAATGCCGTCGGCCATAAGTTTCCTGATATTCATCCTTCTTTATTGCCCATGCATAGCAACGATAGTGGCGATTGTCAAAGAAACAGGTGATTGGCGATACGGAGCATTCTCAATCGTATACAACACATTAGTAGCTTGGATATTTGCCTTTGCAGCCTATCGCTTGGCTCTATTGTTCTAACTCTACCACAGTTATGCCGGCGCCGCCGTATTGCACGTGCTCATCCCTATAGGATTTCACGCCCGGCACCGAATCAAGATATTGACGTATGGATTGACGCAACGCTCCTGTACCGGTTCCGTGCAGAATCCGCACGCGTGATGCATTAAACTGTATGGCGTCGTCAATAAAATATGTAACCGCCTGCACCGCCTCGTCAACTCTCATGCCACGCAAATCAATGTCCTGCTTGAATTCAAGTTGCCGGTTACGCATCTCATTACTTGTAGTCTCACTTATAAACGATGCTGACTTTGAGGCTCCGCTCTTGATTGTTGCCGAAGTATGATGCAAGCGGGATGTCTTGACGGTGGTACGCAACATACCGAACACAACCACTGCGTCTTTACCGTTGAGTTCAAGCACCTTGCCCGGAGTGCCCTGCCCATCAAGTTTCACCACATCTCCAACCGAAATTGGCTTTCCTTCTGCCACCGTCTGAGATTTGGAATCCGTTTTTTTCTTGCGGGCCGGCGATTTTTTCAACAGTTTTGATTCGGAAATATTTTCCACAATGCTTCGTTTCGATTCATCAAGCTTGCGACGTGCCTCAAGAGTTTTCTCCTTGTCGGCTTGTGAACGGCGTATTTCATGTATGGTTCTTTCAATAAGGGCATTCGTCCCTTCAAGTATTTTTTTGGCTTCACTCTTGGCCTCATTGATAATATCCCTGCGCTTTTCTTTAAGCTCGTCGGCATCGGTCTCATATCGTTCAAGCGCAGCTTCAATTTTTTTCTCCTTAAGCCTTATTGACTGACGTTTGTTCTCCCAATAACGTTTATCTCTGGCTATATCCAGCAGATATTTGTCCATATTGATGTAATCACTGCCAACTATTTCCTCCGCATCGGTAATTATTGCAGCTGGCAAGCCTATTTTTCTGGCTATTTCCACGGCAAACGAACTTCCGGGATTACCTATAGACAGTTTGAAAAGTGGTTGCATTAGCTGCCTGTCGTAAAGCATCGAGCCGTTTATAAGTCCGGCAGTATCCTCTGCGAAGTGCTTCAAATTCTGATAATGTGTTGTTATCACCCCCCACATGTTCAGATTATTAAACTGCCTCAATATAGCCTGGGCTAATGCTCCGCCAATCTGTGGCTCAGTTCCTCCACCAAATTCATCGATAAGCAGCAAGGAGCCGCCACGGCCACGTTGCAGGAAGAGCTTCATATTTTTGAGGTGGGAGCTATATGTGCTCAGATCATCCTCCAGCGACTGATCGTCGCCTATATCCACAAATATATCATCAAATATACCCATGCGCGAATTCTCATATACGGGAGGGAGAATACCACATTGCATCATATACTGTATTACACCTACGGTTTTAAGGCATACCGACTTTCCACCGGCATTGGGTCCTGATATTATAAGGATACGGTGCTCTTTGTCAAGGGCTATATCCAATGGCACGATATCTTTGCCATGCTTTTTCAGGTGCTGCATCAATCCGGGATGACATGCGTGATACCATTCTAATTCAGGAGACGATGACAACACCGGCAGATGAGCATCAATCTGATTGGCATACGACGCCTTGGCATGAATAAAATCGACCTTGGCCAATATATCGCAACTTGCAAGGATATCTGCGGCTGAAGGGCGCAAACTATCGGCCAATACCGTAAGCACGCGCACTATCTCCCTCCGTTCCTCTATCTGTAATTCCCTGATTCTATTATTGGCTTCAACTACTTCTATAGGCTCTATAAACACCGTCTTACCTGAGGCCGACTCATCGTGGACTATACCGGGTATCTTACGCTTATTCATCGGAGCGACAGGCAGCACCAGACGCCCGTCGCGCATAGTAGGCGCCGCATCTGCGTCTATCACTCCGGCACTCACGGCCTTTGATAAGACTCTCCGCATAGCCATATTGACACTGCCACCGGTGGAACGGAGTTGTGCCCTTACCGATGCCAATGTTTCTGAAGCCGTATCTTTGACATCGCCGTTTTTATCCACTACCCCGTTTATGGCCGATATGCATCCACCAAATGTGGCGAGACCGGCAATCTCACCACATATATATGGATAAAATGGCTCTCCATTATCCGATTTTTTGGATAGGAAATAACCGTAGATTTCATCCATTGCAGTCAGTGCTCGCCGCAGTCGTTGCAGCTCCTGTGTTGTCAAGAAAGTTCCGGGCACCGAAAGAGTCTTTAACTGAGGGGTGACATCAATCACGTTCTGCAATGGCACATCGTCGTTAGCCTGCACTATGGCAAGCATCTCCGCTGTAGAGCGCAATGCAGTCTCCACCGCCACGAAGTCGGTAAGATACGTTATGGTATCGACCAACCCTGAGCCAAGTGTCGAAACACAGAGATTCTTAATATCCGAGCGCACAGGCTCGAATCCTATTTTATGTTCAAACGAATCGGGATATATCATTTCAAATCAATTTCATTGCAAAATTACTATAAAGTGGTGAGGTTGCTTTTAAATTTCAACAAATTTTGTAAAACGGGTGTTATAATAACAGATTACAGACAATGTTTTAACTAAAATAAATGATTATGAAAACTGACAGCTTAAATTATTGGGGAAAGTCACGATATTGGTGGGTTATACTTGCCATAGGTGTACTGATGGTATTGTGCGGATTTGCCTATTGGTTCTGGCCGGCCATAGGGTTCGCTGTATCATCACAGATATTTGGATGGCTGATGGTACTGGCCGGCATTGTAGCCTTGTGCGTGTCGGCCGGAAACGACCGTCCGCAAGGTTGGGGATGGTGGCTCGCCGGCGGAATCATAAACCTGTTTATCGGATTCATGCTGGTCCGTAGTGTGATTTTATCGGAAATGGTGTTCCCTTATTTCCTGTCGATTGTGTTCCTGTTCTGGGGCATAAGTGCGATATTCAGCGCTATAAGTCAACGCCGGCGCCGTTACTGGTGGGTATATCTCATTAACGGAATCTTGCTCATGATTATCGGCTTCTTCTTCCTTGAGGCAGGATGGGTTCAGGAAATGTGGATGACGAGTTTCATCACATCGATAGCATTTGTCTATTGGGGCTTCCTGCTCTCTATGCTCAGTTACGACATGCGACCCGGGATTGAGAAATAACGCATAATTATACTAAGACCGGTGAACGCTGATATTCCGGTGAACGCTGATATTTCAGAATATAATATCGTTCACCGGTCTTATCTTTGTTAATATGTTGTAAAAACGAATCGAAACACCGGCGTTTGTTGTTTTCTATTGAAGAATCTAAGTATATTTGTGGTATCAAGCGGTAGTGTACGTTAAACCATTCCTGACTTCTCACGTCAAATAGGATAAGGTATTTTATTATTACCGCACTATTCACAATTTGCTTATCTCTAATTGAAGAAGACATGAAATTACGAAACATCATCCTTTTGTTGCTCTTCACGGTAACCGGACATGGCATCATATCGGCCCAGGGGTATGATGATGATGATATCTATTACAATCCGGACAAAGCGCCAAAGGTATCCAAGACTACCAAGCAGTCGGCGAAAAACAATACTAAATCGGCCAATGCAATTATCTACTATCCTATCGAAGATTATCCCGCTGCCGATTCATACAATTTCACAACGCAGTCTGATATCGACGTGGACACATACAACCGTCGCGGCATATTTGCATCCGATTCAGTACGCCACTCCGATTCCCTCTCTGAGAACTTCGCCTATACAAAGAGAATAGAGAAGTTCTACAATCCACAGATTGTTGCTGAATCGCCCGATGAAGTAGCACAGTATTACTATGCCGAACCGGCAAATGTAAATCTGATAATCAATGCCCCCGGATATTGGGGGTATCCATATTACGGTGGATACTATAACTCTCCATGGTATTGGGGATATACCCCCGCATCGTGGTATTACAACTCATGGGCCTGGGGACCGTCATGGTCGTGGTCGTGGGGACCCGGATGGGGATGGGGACCCAGTTGGTCGTGGAACTGGGGTCCGAGCTGGAATTGGGGACCATCATGGGGATGGGCACCTAACCGTCCGTCGTGGGGACATCGTCCCGGCCATGGCAATAGCGGAATAGGTAACGTCCGGCCGGGCTACCGCCCCGGAAGCGCCTCCGGTGGAAATGTTCGCCCGGGGTATCGTCCTTCGACAACCACAGGTGGAAATTACCGTCCCGGTAACAATGGATCAGGATATAGACCTGGCCGTGGTACCAGCCGGGCCTGCAGCACAAATAGCATAAATGGCAATCGGAACGAAAACAACAGCCGTCCGAACTACAATAACAGCAACCAGAACAACTACAATTACAACCAAGGCGGATACCGCGGTGGTTCAAGAGGCGGTTCTTATGGAGGTGGTAGCGGTGGCTACAGAGGCGGAGGCGGAAGCCGAGGAGGCAGCCGTTCCGGTGGACGATTCTGATTATATTTGCAGCAACATCTCGAATAAACACTTTCAAAATTCATCGAAATGAACAAACGGATAGCAACAATTATAGCAGCCATAACTCCGTTAATGGCTTTCTCTCAGACAGCACTCGACTCATACCAGTTGTCGCGCTACGACCTTCGGGGCACAGCTCGTTATATGTCAATGGGCGGTGCCTTCGGAGCTCTCGGTGGAGATTTATCCACACTCAATCAGAATCCCGGCGGAATAGGCGTGTACCGCAAAAGCGAAATCGGTCTGACGCTTGACATCGACATGCAGAACTCCAAAACGAGCACATCAATTTATACCGACAAAATGAACCGGACCAAAGTATCGGTAAACAATATCGGATATGTCGGAAGTGCAGCTACCGGTTCCGAACTCATGCCGGTGTTCAACTGGGGATTCTCATACGGACGTACAGCATCATTCAACCGCCGGTTCCGTGGTTCGGCATCAATGAGCGGTTCCCTATCCAATTATATCGCCGGCTATACCAACAAAGGTGGCTGGAGTGGAGACGAACTCGTTAACAACGACGAAAACTATTGGAATTCAGGCCATGCCCCCTGGATGAGTTTACTTGCATATAACTCCTTTATGATTAATCCGGTAAGCGGGACCAACCAATACAACGGATTGTGGCAGGATGGTAAAACCGTAGGCGTATCCGATTTTGAAGTTGAGGAGAGCGGTTATGTAGACGAATACGAAATTAATCTCGGAGGTAACTTCGCCAACACCGTATACTGGGGTATTGGCGTAGGCATAACCGATATAGACTATCGTCAAAGCGTATATTACGAGGAATATCTCAACAACGCCCGAATCCCAGTCCTCGAAGCAGACGCCGAAGGTAACCAGAATGCCGTATCCGGTCCTCCTACAGCTACCTCCAACGATGTTGGCTTCGGACTTGACAGCCGCAAGCATATCACCGGCACAGGATTCAATTTCAAATTCGGTCTTATATATCGCCCGATAAATGAACTTCGCATAGGCTTTGCCATACACACACCAACATACTATAATCTGACGCAGAACAATGACGGCGTTGTTGACTATGGATATGGTTATTCTGACGGATTGCTTAAGCCGGGTTATACAGGCACCCCTATCGAAGCCATGAACTGGAAGTTACGTACTCCCTGGCGCATGATGGTCAGTGCAGCCGGCGTTATCGGCTCGAAAGCTATAATCAGCATGGACTATGAGTATCGTCCATATCAAAGCATGACGGCCAAATTTGATGATGGCGACAACTGCGACTTTGTCAATGAGGATATAAAGAATTACTATAAGGCAGCAAATATAATACGCATAGGTGCTGAATATAGACTGACCAATAATTTCAGTCTGCGCGCGGGTTATGCCTACGAATCTACACCAACCAAATCGGAAGTGTATGCCGACAACAGTCAGGTACCTATCTACACATCCAATCCTTACGATACCGGTACAACTCCATCGTATACACTTGACAACAGCACTCAATATATTACCTGTGGCATTGGCTACCGATACAAGAATTTCTATGCAGATGCAGCCTATGTACATAAATCGCGCGAAAGTGTCTACCGCCCATTCACGCCAAACGCATATACCGCTCAACCTTACACAGCAAAAGTTACAGATAATTCCAACAAAATAGTGTTGAGCGTGGGATTCAAATTCTAATATAGATAATATGACTAAAAAGTGTAGCCGTGCACAAGGGCTACACTTTTTTTATATCATTGCATCTCGGTGAGAAAAGGCCAGAAACGGCATGGCATATCCTGACGTTGTTTGCGCGGATTGATGCGTTCCTTAATGGCTATCGCCTGAAAATATGTACGCCAAAGTTGCTGGTAAAACCGTTCATCACTATCCATACAGGAATCAGACAATCCCCCGCCAAGCACATGCTCATTATCATGCATGAATTTCATTTTTCTAACATCACTCCCATCGTAATGAAAACCGTAATTTCTCTTCCTGTCATATATCACGAAACTCGAATCAGAGAATCTATCTACAAAATGCTCCACGCACATAGGCAGCACATCGTAGCGTGGCTCCATCAACGCAAAGTAAGTTCCATCTGCCGCTTTCTGAAATCTCGCAAACTGAAGCAACCGATGAGCTTCTCCCCTCACCCGTCGACAGTTCCCCAGAACATTTACAGCATCATGATTGCTGAAGTCGCTCTCCACATTTTCTCTTGAATCCAATATACTTCGGATATACCGGAACAAAGCCACATTACCATCAGTTGTTTCCACAAGAAACGATGTGACCATTACTTCCAGCACACGTTTTGACACCCTACGTTCCAGGGCACGCCAGACCCTGCCCGCCTTCATTGGGTCCGTAATAACCGTGTATATATCATCGTCAAACAATGAACTTCCGGCAACCTCCCTTGTCAGTACCTGTGGGTATATCTTCAGATAATAGCTGTCGAACACTGCTGACAGCAAACCTTCGATACTTCCATCAAATTTAAATGTAGCGCTATTATCCATCATTGCCAAAATCAAATGTAAGCTGCCTGCGCACAACATCCGGACGAGCCTCTCTCAAGTTATGTATCGACAATTCGCCACATGTAAGGAAATATTTAGCCCGCTTCACAACAACCCCTATTTTGCGTAGATGTTCCTCATTCAGTTTCCTGAACTTCCTGGCATTCAATATAAGCATCGCCGATCTGACCCCGATGCCTGGAACCCGCAGAATCATCTCGTACGGTGCCTTATTGACATCGACCGGAAACTGTTCGGGATGCCGCAACGCCCATGCCATCTTCGGGTCAATATCAAGATCGAGATTGGGACTGCCGCCATCCGTAATCTCATCTGCACGAAATTTGTAGAATCTCATAAGCCAATCGGCCTGATACAGACGATGCTCCCTCACAAGCGGAGGTTGTTTTAATGCCGGCAATCTTGAATCGTAGCTGTTTACCGCCACATATCCCGAATAGTAGACACGCCGCATGGTAGGCATGGAGTAGAGAGCCGATGATAATGTTAGAATTGTACGGTCAGTGTCGTCGGAAGCACCGACAATCATCTGTGTGCTCTGGCCGGCCGGAACAAAACGCGGCACATGCACCATGCGCTTCCTGTCCTCTCTGTTTTCAAGCACCCCCTGTTTAATAAACCCCATAGGGCGATACACACTCGCGTGGTCTTTTTCTGGCGCAAGATACTTTAATTTCGCCTCCGACGGAATCTCGACATTGACACTCATTCGGTCGGCATATCTTCCGGCGGCATTAACCAGCTCTCGTGAAGCGCCGGGAATACTTTTCAGGTGAATATAGCCATTAAACTTGTATTTTTCGCGTAAATCCTTTGCAATCCTGACCATGCGCTCCATAGTATAATCAGGATCCCGAACCACGCCTGAACTCAGAAACAACCCTTCGATATAGTTTCTGCGATAAAACTCCATAGTCACTGAGACAACTTCCGACACCGATAGAGTTGCCCGTGGAATATCGTTAGACCGGCGGTTGATGCAATATGCACAATCGTATTTACAATAATTTGTAAGCATCACTTTCAATAAGGATATGCACCTTCCATCGGCAGCAAAACTATGGCAAATCCCCACACCACCAACTGTATTTCCTACACCATGTCCGTTATTCCGACTCACAGTACCGCTCGATGAACACGACACATCGTATTTGGCCGCTTCAGTCAGAATCCTTAATTTATCTATAACCGCATCTGTCATAACAACGCAAAGATACCGCGCCTATCGGGCAACTATCCCGCACTATAACACTAAAAATAAATAACAGACAAAAAAAGGATACCGAAACGTCCTTAATGGAGTTTCGGTATCCGATATATGTAAAATGTTTTTTACTTGTCTGACAGTTACTTGCCGTTGTTGTCGTTTTCAGGAGCAATCAATTTATACCCCTTGCCATGTATATTTATAATTTCGATAGACGGATCCTCGCGAAGATGTTTACGTAATTTGGTAATATACACATCCATGCTTCGTGCGTTGAAATAGTTGTCGTCAATCCAAATAGTCTTCAGGGCATAGTTACGCTCAAGAATCTCATTGACATGAGCACACAGGAGACTCAGCAGTTCACTTTCCTTTGTGGTAAGTTTTGTCACCTTGTCATCTACCATCAGCACCTGCTTCTGTGTGTCAAACGTAAATTTACCTATACGGTACATTGTGATTTCCTTGCCTTTTTTGCCTTTCACACGGCGAAGTATGGCTTCAATACGGAACACCAACTCCTCCATGGAGAAAGGTTTGGTAATATAATCGTCGGCTCCAATCTTGAAACCTTCGAGAATGTCTTCCTTTATCGACTTGGCGGTAAGGAATATTATAGGTACTTCCGAGTTGACTGTACGTATCTCCTGAGCCAAAGCAAAACCATCTTTCTTCGGCATCATCACATCAAGCACACACAGATCGTACTTCCCTTTAAGGAAAGCCTTGTAGCCACTTTCTCCATCGGCAAAGAGGTCAGCATTGAAACCCTTGGCCTGGAGGTATTCCCGGAGCAACATTCCGAGATTCTCATCGTCCTCACAAAGAAGGATACGCAAACGATCTTCCATAATAATCAATTTTTAGTTAGTGGTAATATTAATATAAATTTTGTTCCTTTGTTAAGTTCGCTTTCCACCTCAATGCTGCCATGCAGTTCACGCACCATTTTGTGTACATACGCAAGCCCGAGACCAAATCCTTTCACATCGTGTCTGTTGCCGGTGGAAACACGGTAAAATTTGTCGAACACCTTCTTCAAATCCTCTTTCCTGATACCAATGCCATTATCGGCAACAGTAATCTCTATTCTGTCTGCTGATATATTGCGCGTGGAGACGTTCAGTTTCAGCGGCTCCTCCTCCCTGCGGTATTTAACCGCATTATCCAGAAGATTGAATATGACATTTGTGAAGTGCATCTCGTCCACCTCTACCATAGAATCGGCCGCATCAAGATCGGTTGTTATGGAACCGCCGTACTTCTCCACTTTCAGTTTGAATGTATGGACAATATTTGATATTACAATATTGGCGTCAACATCCTGCAAACGGAGGGTAGCTTTCTGACGGTCGAACATTGACATCTGAAGAACTTTCTCCACCTGAAAACGCAAACGCTTTGTCTCATCGTTGATCACCGTCGATATATGCTCAAGCATCTTGGGTGATTTACGCACCGTATTGTCATTCAGCATCTGGGCGGCAAGCGATATGGTGGAGATAGGTGTCTTGAATTCATGCGTCATGTTGTTGATGAAATCATTTTTCATCTCCGTAAGTTTTTTCTGCCGGAACGCTATGATAATTGTGTAAAGGAATACAATCAAAAGTATAAATGTGAACACAAACGCCGGAATCATAAACTTTATGGAATGGAATATATGGTCTTTCTTATCAGGGAAATAGACCTTGATATAATTCATTCTGTTTTTTGCATCGTTGGGAAAAAGCGTCTGTACAAACATATCGCTTCCGGCTTGGGCGGCATCGAATCCATGTGTCTTATAGACCACAGCCCCCAAACGATTGACCACAGCAAACTCAAACGGCAAACTCAAACCGTTATTCATAAATTCAGTATGCAGCAATGAGGCCACAGTCGCAGAATCGGCGCGTTCGGAGATAGGCCGATTGCTTGACTGGCTTATAATATTGAGTATTACCTCATTCAGAAGCCCGCGCTGATAGATGTACTGTCCACGCAACATTTCCTGCATGGACTGATAACGGTTCTGGACGGCGGCTGACGAAATCTGCGGTTCAAGGGCTTTAATATCTCCCTTGATCTCAAGATTCCCCTCCACGCCCTCATTTGTCGTAAATGAATACTTGACTCCGCCTTTGTCATTACCATTGGATGTATAGCGAGGTAATACAGATGATTCTATCTGCGCCACATCCTCTTCTAAAAAATGACGGGCCTCATCTTGCTCAAGAGTGGTAGATACGGCATATAGACTACGTTTCACACCTTCCGAAAACTGTGCATTGCGCATTTTAACCATATTACCCATATAGGTAATCTGGATAAACAGCAAGCCGGCAAATGTAACTGCCATTATTATAGTGAGAAACCAGATAGTCGATTTTTTCATATCTAAGTGTATCTATTTGGCGGTGACTTAATTTCACCAATTTAATCTTTATTATGTTAACAATTAAAAAGAGTAATTGTTGAGAAAAAAATCACAATGCGCCCTTTATCTTTAACATTTCGCGTCAAATTTAACAATTAAATGTGAAAAACAAAAAGTAAACCCAAGTTTTTTTAATCAGCCACGCTTTTTGGCAAGAAATAGTGCAGCATGACATAACCGACTAAACCGGCGACTACTGAACCGACTACAATACCGAGTTTGGCATGGGCAAGCATATCGGCTTCAACCGCTCCCCCTCCTGCGAATGAAAGATTGGCAATGAACAGCGATACTGTAAACCCTATACCGCCCAACATCGACAGGCCGGCCATCATTTTCCAGTTGCACATATCGGGCATCGGTGCAAGATGCAGTTTGACGGTGAACCAAGAGAACAGAAGGATTCCGATGAATTTACCAATCACCAGACTGCATATAATGGCAAGGCTTATTCCTTCCACTATGGTGACCGGATTCATATCGAGAAGGAAAATACCAGCATTGGCAAATGCAAAAAGCGGTACGATAAGATTGTTTACAATAGGATGAAGAGAGTCCTCCAGATCCTGAAGCGGAGATATAACCTTATCAGATGCCGATTCCACCTCTTTCAACCAGTTCATCTGGTCCTTATCTAAAATTGTGCGGCGTTCAAGTGTTTCCTCGTCGTCCTGATTGAAGTTTGATATGGCACGACGTATTGCCTTGATATATTTGCGGGGCGCGAACACAGGGGTAGCCGGTACACAGAAGGCTACAAGCACACCTGCTATTGTAGGATGGATACCTGAATTCAAAAACAGGAACCATATCACACCGCCTATTCCGAGATAGAATATCTTACTTTGAATGTGAAGCACACTTCCTAACAGCAGAACTCCGAGTAGCACAACAGCATAGACCAGCAGAATCAGCTCAATATGCGCCGAATAAAATATAGCGATAACAATAATACCCCCGATATCGTCAACCACTGCAAGTGTCGTCAGAAATACTTTAAGGGCGGGTGGCACTCGTGAACCAAGCATAGCCAGCACACCAAGTGTGAATGCGATATCCGTGGCCATAGGGATTGCAGCCCCGCCGGCATAGTCAGTGCCACGGCTGAAAATCCAGAACAACACCACCGGAGAAATCATTCCCCCTATTGCTCCCACTATCGGCAATAGCGCCTGCTTGAACGACGACAGTTCACCAACCAGAATTTCACGTTTTATCTCAAGGCCAATGGAAAAGAAGAAGATAGCCATCAGAGTATCATTGATAAACTCAAGAAGAGTCATCGGTACTCCTCCGTGGGAAAAAACGTTGAAATCACCCAATTGCAAACGGACCGGTTGATTCCAGAAATCAAAATACATTGAATTAAGGCCGGGTATATTTGCCACCACAAGTGCAAGCACCGTAGCTATAATCAATATATTACCACCGTTGGCATGGCGTCGCTGAGCCTGGACAGCAGCATAATATGGCTTTGAAGATGCCGTTTGACGAGTATATGCGTCCTGTTTTGAATCTGACATAAATGAAAAATGAGATTTGTATTTTATTATTTTAACAAATCTCATTCACATTTGTTTTCAAGCACGAATCATCGCTACGTCAATCAAGTTTAAGTACAGCGAGAAACGCCTTCTGGGGCACTTCCACAGAACCAATCTGTTTCATTCGTTTCTTACCCTTCTTCTGTTTCTCGAGCAGCTTTCGTTTTCGCGATATGTCACCACCGTAACATTTCGCAGTAACGTCCTTACGTACTGCCTTAATGGTCTCGCGCGCTATTATCTTTGCCCCTATGGCTGCCTGAATGGCAATGTCGAATTGCTGCCGTGGGATTAATTCCTTCAGTTTTTCGCACATACGGCGTCCGAACGTCACAGAATTGTCCACATGGGTAAGCGTTGACAAGGCATCGACGCTCTCTCCGTTGAGAAGTATGTCAAGTTTTACAAGTTTCGACTCTCTGAAATCGTGCAGATGATAATCGAACGAGGCATATCCTTTCGAGATGCTTTTTAATTTGTCGTAAAAATCTATCACAATCTCACCGAGCGGCATATCGAATATAATTTCCATACGATTGCCAGATATGTACTCCTGCTTGACCAATTCGCCACGTTTCCCAAGGCATAAAGTCATTATGGGACCTATATAATCGGCGGCTGTAATAACCGAAGCCCGGATATATGGTTCCTCTATCCGCTCAATCAATGTGGCATCGGGCAGCCCAGACGGATTATGCACCTCTGTCATCTCACCGCGTTTATCGTATACACGGTACGACACATTTGGAACGGTCGTTATAACATCCATATCAAACTCGCGTCCCAAACGCTCCTGAACTATCTCCATGTGCAATAAGCCAAGGAAACCACAACGGAATCCGAAACCAAGCGCCATTGACGATTCGGGCTGGAACGTAAGCGAAGCATCATTGAGCTGCAACTTCTCCAACGAGGCCCGCAGATTTTCAAAATCCTCAGTCTCTATAGGATATACACCCGCGAAAACCATAGGCTTCACCTCTTCAAAACCATCTATGGCTTCTTTGCAGGGACTGGCCACATGAGTTATCGTATCGCCCACCCTAACCTCGCGCGATGTCTTTATTCCGGAAATTATATATCCCACATTGCCTGCCGACAGCTCCTCCCGTGGCGACATGGACAGCTTCAGCACCCCGATTTCATCGGCATGATATTCCTTACCGGTAGAGACAAACTTCACAAAGTCATTTTTACGTATAGTACCATTGACAATTTTGAAGTAAGCTATAATACCTCGGAACGGATTAAACACCGAATCAAAAATCAATGCTTGCAATGGAGCTTCAGGATCACCTTTGGGAGCGGGGATACGCTCGACAATGGCCTGCAATATCTCAGGCACCCCTATGCCGGTCTTACCACTTGCCCTGATTATAGATTCCCGGTCGCACCCCAGCAAATCCACAATCTGATCCTCGACCTCCTCCGGCTTGGCACTATCGAGATCCACCTTATTAATAATAGGGATAATCTCAAGGTCATTGTCTATGGCCATATACAGATTGGATATGGTCTGCGCCTGGATACCCTGGGAGCCATCCACTATGAGCAGTGCGCCTTCGCATGCTGCTATTGAACGAGAAACTTCGTAGGAAAAATCCACATGCCCGGGGGTGTCAATCAGATTCAGCACATAATGCTCACCACCCATCACATAGTCCATCTGTATGGCATGACTCTTTATAGTTATGCCACGTTCCCGCTCAAGATCCATGTCGTCAAGCACCTGTGCCTGCATATCCTTACCTCCTACAGTGTTGGTGTATTCGAGCAAACGGTCGGCAAGCGTGCTCTTGCCATGGTCTATATGAGCTATTATACAGAAGTTTCTTATATTCTTCATCAAAAGTCTATTTGGAATTTCACCACAAATTTACGTAAATTCAATGATAACACCAATCCCCTGTGTTAGAAAAGGGATGAGTTACCTTTCATGTAAACACGAGCGGCATTGAGTGTTTCGGGCTTTCCGACATCAAACCATGAATAGGATTCCGACGGCATATAAGCGCCTATTTTCAGATTACAGCAATTGCATATATAAAACGGTGTGATTGAAAACACATCCTTCCCTGCCTGATAATCCATAAGCCTGTCAAGTGCCCGCGGAGAAAGAATATGCACCCCACCAAAAGCTAACCGGCTGAAGGAATTAATGTCGAGTCCAGCCGGCTTTACTTCTCCTGATGAAACGTTGCACCATCCGGCCATGAACCTGTTTTCATCAAAGAGGAAATACCTGCTCGTGTGGCGTTCGGCGACAAGCAATGTCACATCATTGCCCGACGATTTATGATGTTCAATCATCTCCTCAATGGAGAAATCAGTAAGAATATCAGCGTTATGAACCAATATATCTTCTGATGCTCCATATCGGCGGGCTGCCTTTACCAATCCGCCCCCCGTGTCAAGAAGCCTCTCTCTCTCATCACTTATAATGATATCAGCCCCAAAATTATCGTTGTCACCAAGATATTTTATTATTATGTCAGGGAAATGATGCACGTTAACCATCATATTAGTTAATCCGGCAGCTTTCAGTTTCTCTATAACAAGCCTGAGCATCGGGACACCGTTTATATCCACCATCGCTTTGGGCAATTCATCAGTGAGTGGACGCAGACGTGTGCCAAGACCGGCTGCAAATATCATCGCTTTCATAAAAGATTTTATTTAGGTAACAGTTCTGTGTACAATCCCTGCTCCCTATGGACAATCTGTACCCTGACTCCATATTTATCAGATATGTATTTCCCCATAGCCTCTGCAGCATATACGGAGCGATGCTGGCCACCGGTACACCCAAAACAAACAGAAAGGTTTGAAAAGCCCCGCTTGACATAACAGCTTACTGATTGACCTACAATCTGCTTACACGCATCGAGGAAATCGGACATTTCACTATTACGCTCTATAAATTCGATAACCGGAGCATCAAGGCCGGTAAGCTGCTTGTATTCGTCATATCGTCCGGGATTATGCAGTGCCCGGCAGTCAAAAACATGGCCACCGCCATTGCCGGTCAAATCCTCGGGAATCCCCTTTTTGTATGAAAAACTACAGACTTTTACAGTCAGGCCATCAGCTTGAGCTTGTTGCTGAAATCTCGGCAATTCGGTGAGCCGGCGTAACACTGACATCAGATAAGGTGATTGTTCTTCAGGCATATCTGCCAAAAGAGACCGGAGATTATCTATGGCAGGGATTATACTTGACAAAAAATGCGCTTTGCGTTGGAAATATCCCCTATAACCGTATGCACCAAGCACCTGAATGGTTCTAAACAAAGCAAATACAATGACCCATTTTTTGAAATCAGTCAAAGTCACGCCATATTTTTCTTTGGCGACATCATAATAGAGACCTGCGGCACGCCAGCGGAAATCATCTGTGAATCCGGCTCTGGCCTGCCATAGAAGCGAGACTAAATCGTACAATGGGGCGCCACACCGTAGCCCTTGGAAATCTATCAGATATGTTTCATTATCCTTTACCATTATATTTCGCGACATATAGTCACGTAACATCACCGTAGATACAGGATAGGCTTCAATTGTCCGACCAAGCGCTTCCATATCGGTCTGCAACCGGTCTTCGTCAAATTCGATATCCACAGCTTTCAAAAAGCAATATTTGAAATAATTGAAGTCCCACATAATGGACCTGAAATCCATTGACCTGCGTGGATAACAGTATGCATAATCTATCCCTTTATCCCCGCGGTAATGAAAATCGGCGAGCATCCGCACGGATTTATCAACCAACGATTGCACCAATTCGCCGTCGTGAGGCTCTTTACTTATAACATCAAATAGGGAAATATCGCCAAGATCTGTCTGTATATAGCACAGTCTATCGGAACTTATCGCAATAACCTCCGGTACAGGCAAGCCGCACGACCGGAAGTGTGACGAGAAATAGAAAAACGCTTCATTTTCACTTATGCTTGTGCCAACGGTACCAATCACAGTGTGCTCCCCCACCAATCTATAGTATTTCCGCGATGAACCGGCTCCGTCGAGCGGTGTTATGCAAGAAGGTGCGGTTCCATATACCGATATGTACAATTCCTTTAGTCTCTCCATAGATATTTCCATTCAAATGTGATGCAAATTTAACCAAATAAATACACATATTGAGATTGAAAATAAAGTATTACCTTTGTAACCGTAATGTCAGCCGATAAAATAAAATACGGACTTGCAGGCTATCCTCTCGGGCACTCCTTCTCCAAGGATTTCTTCAACAAGAAATTCGCTGAAGAGGGTATACCGGCTGAATATCTCAATTTCGAGATTCCTGATATAAAGGATATCACGGAAATATTTTCTCTTCCGGGACTATCAGGCCTGAACATCACCATACCATACAAGGAATCCGTACTGAACTATATCGACCGAGTCAGTGCGGAGGCGGCAAAAGTAGGGGCAGTAAATGTAATTGAGTTCGTCCGCAACTCTGACGACCACACGGTGATCACAGTGGGTCACAATACTGATGTAATCGGATTCCGCGAAAGCATACGTCCTCTTTTGTCATCAGGACATACCTCAGCTCTTGTGCTGGGGACCGGCGGGGCCTCAAAAGCCGTAGTGCAGGCTTTTGAGGAATTAGGAATCAAAACTACCATCGTGTCGCGCGACATTGCGAAAGGTGACTTGACGTATGCCTCACTAAACCGGGATATAATTGGAAAGCATACGGTTATAGTTAACGCAACTCCTCTCGGCACTTGGCCTGAAACTGACTGCGCGCCCGATATACCATATCAGTTCATAACTCCGCTTCATGTATGCCACGATGTTGTGTATAACCCGACCGAGACCAAATTCATGAAATTATGCAGACAGCACGGGGCCATTGTAAAAAATGGCTACGACATGCTTAAACTGCAGGCCATTGCCGCGTGGAAAATATGGAATAGAAACAATCAATAATCAAAATCAATATGTTTAACGAAAAACGCAGCAGTATGCTGCATGGCATACTGCTAATAGCCCTGTTTGCGTGCGCCGCTTTCTATATCGGAGAGGCTAAATTCTTTAAAGAGATATCGTTCAGTCCTATGATAATAGGCATAATACTCGGTATGCTCTACGCCAACAGCCTCAGAAACAATCTGCCCGAGACATGGGTACCCGGAATCCAGTTCTGCTCAAAGAAACTACTTCGGCTCGGCATTATCCTCTATGGTTTCCGCCTTACATTTCAGGAGGTACTTGAAGTCGGCACAGCGGGCATACTTATCGATGCCATTGTGGTAACAATTACTATAATCGGCGGTATATACATAGGACGCCTGCTGAAAATGGACAGCGAGATTGCGCTTCTCACATCAGTCGGTAGCGGCATTTGTGGAGCTGCGGCTGTGCTTGGAACAGAATCGACCATTCAGACAAAACCTTACAAAACAGCTGTAGCTGTAGCCACAGTGGTTATATTCGGCACCCTGTCCATGTTCATTTATCCGATAGCCTACCGTTCAGGGCTTATAAATCTCACCCCCGAAGAGATGGGGATATATTCGGGTGCCACGCTCCACGAAGTGGCACATGCTGTTGGCGCCGGCAATGCCATGGGGCCTGAAGTGTCAAACGTGGCTATTATCGTCAAAATGATAAGGGTCATGCTTCTGGTTCCCGTATTGCTGATAATCGGTTATTGGGTAGCATCCAAAGCCGGACATGGGACAGACAAGAGCAAAGGTGGGAAAGTCAACATACCTTGGTTTGCCATTGGATTCCTTGCAGTAATAGGCTTCAACACCCTCCAGCTACTTCCTTCGGCTGTCGTAGATGCCATAAATTATATCGATACATTCCTGCTTACCATGGCAATGGCTGCATTGGGAGCAGAAACCAGCATAGATAAATTCAAGAAAGCCGGAGCCAAGCCATTTATACTTGCATTCTGCTTATATATATGGCTGATATTCGGTGGATACGCGCTGACAAAATATCTCGCACCACTATTCCTGTAAGAACAATCTCTTAATGACGCAACGCCACATATTCAATGGCATACCTCTGTTACCTGTATGCATGTGTTTTGTGGCAGGAATTATGACCGCAGTGGAAATCCATACCATATGGATTCCACTTGCGGCTTTATGCATAGCCTGCGGTGTAGCACTGCTTCGGCGCTATTATCTTGCAGTGCTTATTCTGATAGGTATAACAGGCTATGTGGATTCTCTCGTTCTAATCCCCACGGAAAGCGAAGTCGCCGCATTGGCAGACGCCCAATTTTATAGAGGACGTGTGATATCTGGTAAAGAAACCGAGACATCACGTTCACTCATAGTAAGAATCGATGAGACCGGAAACACTATAAACGACATGGTAAAATGCCGTAAATTCGATGTTGCTGTAATTATACCTGGATTCACCCCATCCATAGAGGAAACTGACGACATAGAATTTAAAGCAACGTTCAATCCCATTGTCCCACTCACCGATCTTCCTGATGAGATAGACCCGGCTCAATTTTTGCGCAAAAAGTTTGTGTATGCGAGTGCAATTGTTCCGCCGGCCGATATAATCGGTGTATACCCAGGTCGCGGTTTAAAACATTGGTTTTATAGTCAACGGCAACGGTGCACTGACCTAATCTACCGCAGTAAACTCACCGCATCGACCAAGGTATTTCTTAACACCATAATAACCGGCAATTCATACGATTTGTCTGAAGACACACGCCAGACATTCTCCAAAGCCGGACTAGCACATATACTTGCGCTAAGCGGACTTCACGTAGGCATAATAGCCACCATTGTTTTTTGGGCACTATGGCCACTAACCTTGTTGGGGTTTAACAACTACAAAATAATTGCCGTGATATTATTGTTATGGTGTTTCGCTTTTATCACCGGAATGCCTCCATCAGTGGCGCGGGCTGTAATAATGTCCACAATCTTCTTGACCGGACGCTTACTTCAGCTGAGATCGGTACCTATGAACAGTCTGTTTCTTGCAGCATTGGCAATACTTATATTTTCACCGGACTCACTTTACTCTATCGGATTTCAACTTACATTCAGCGCTGTATTAGCCATCCTTATATTTGCCAAGCCATTGAACCCGGTGAGCCAACGCAATAGAATAACATATAATATAATGTCAGTGGTGACCGTATCTGTAGCAGCTATGCTCGGAACCGGATTCCTGTCGGCCATATATTTTCATAATTTACCTCTGTACTTCTTGTTGTCCAACGTCTTGACAGCCATATTGCTCCCGCCATTACTTGCCGGAGGCATAGTCGTAATGCTGTTTCAGTATGCAGGAATAGATTTTATATTATTAAATCAATGCGTTGACTGGATATATCACGTTATCGAATGGATAGCCAAGTTCATATCCGGTCTCCCGGGTTCAGGATTGGACGGCATATATCTTCCTCAATGGTATATATTGCCTTATGCATCAATTTTAGTATCATTAAAAATGTGGCTACAGAAGCGCAATGCGGTCAACTCGCTGATTCTATCGGGATGTGTAAGTATTGTAGCTATACTGATTATGGCAAACCCGGAAGTCGATAGAGAAAGTGCACTCTATATAGCACGAAACAAACAGCGCACTGATGTATTAATATACAAAGGCGACCACCGCCTGTTTGTGGTATCGACATCTCCGGCTGAGCGAAATGCGATAAACGACCGCATCCAATTACGCTACCGCGACTTTATGGCACGACGAGGAATAACACAAATATCAATTGACAGTATTCTCCCCTATTCAAGGGGCATAAGAATCATCCCATTTTATGATAAGAACATAGCTTTGATAAATGGAGATGTTTCACCGGTTCACAAAATTGGCATCAATTATGCTGTGATATGTAAAGGATTCAAACAAACCGTATCTGACATCATTACGAATATGGACACCAAGAATATAATTTTGTCTTATGATGTCCATCCCAAACGTGCCACAGCTTATAAAGCTGAATGTATGCAATACGGTATTCCGGTAATAGACATGAGTTGTCAACCTTGGTCGCTTACCTGCGATAATTGCGAATAGCCTAT
>CANSRU010000004.1 GCA_947649495.1 uncultured Porphyromonadaceae bacterium
AATAGATTATGCTAAATTGTGATAGTTGTTGATAACTAAGTCACTTTCCGATGCAATATGTGAAGAAACGACGTTATTATATTGATTATCAGTGTTTTATATATCTTGCTATTTACTCCGAGTAACAAAGTAACAACAAATCTGCAAAAATGGGGCTTTTTGACCGTGTCCTCCCTGCAAATATACGCTTTTATTTCGTCTCTTACAAATCCGGGGTGGTGGATGGTTTCGCGGATAAAATAAGAGCGACCTATCCTCTCGGACACGCCGCTCTTGAGAACATGAAATTGACTCTCTGTCTGCTTATGTGGTCTTGGTCAGTAATCGCCGGGCGAGGGTTATCAGTGGCTTCCTGCAAACCCGGCCGATGCAGAGGACAAGGGCGGTTACGAGCCAGCCCCATGTATCGAGGCGTATCTTCTGCCATGAGGTCAGTTCTCGCTCGACTTCTTTCGGGACTTCCACCGGGACTGGCTTCTCGATGAATTTGTCGACGTACACCGTGTCTGTCGAATTCTTGACCGGGACTGGCTGCTTTGTCGGTTTATTGTGTAGCGTGTGGGTCAGAGTGCCGTCCTCGTTGATTCTTGCGTCGCTCTCGGCATAGTCGGTTTCGAGGTGGGATTCCTTTCCGGGAGTGGTGCGTTCTGCGCTCTGCGCCGGAATTTCAATGAACACCGTGTCGATAGTCTCGATGTGGACTATCTTCGTGTCAGTGTTCGTCTCGATCGGCACAATAGGGAGCTGTTCCTGTACCGTCTTGTGAGTCTTGCAGCCTGTCGTGAGGAGTGCCCCCGACAGGAGAATTAATAAAGTGGTCTGCTTCATGGCTTCTGTGCTTTGAGATAGTTGATGATTCCGTTGACGTGGAGTGCCGTGAGATGCTTCTTACCGTCCTCGGAATTGAGGAAGTCCACGTCTGCCTTGTTGTCTTGAAAGAGCGACTCTGTGAGGACTGCCGGACATTGAGTGTGAACGAGAATGTAAAATCTCGCTTCATAATCGGGGTCTCCGTCGGAGTAGTCTGTGCGCACGGGTCTCTGTTTGCTGTCATATTTGCCGAGGCTCTTGTGGATTGGGAACTGCTGAATATATCCGGCAAGCTCCACCTCTGCGGCATTGTAGAGGCTTGTGGCGAGAATGTCGGCTTTCGTCTGTCCCGGCGAGGTGTATGCGCACCAACCTCCGGCGGTCTTCCATTTGCCGTCCGCTCCGGCTGCGTTGCAGTGTATTGAAACGAGGATTACGTTCTGTGTTCCGAGCTTGTCGCACATCGCGTTCACTCGCCTGCATCGCTCTCCGAGGCTGATGTCCCGGTCTTCCGGCACGATACGCTCTGCGTCGTAGCCATTGGCTTTGAGTTGGGCTACGATTCGTGTGGCGATTTCTCTCGCCCATTTGTATTCCCGAAGGCTTTTGTCCGGGGCGCATTTCCCGGCTGTGTCTGAGCCGTGTCCGTTGTCGATTAAAATCTTCATTGGGGTAATAATTTTTGTGAATGATACTCTTCCTTTGTCATTCCCGGTTTGGGAGGGGTCTGTGCGTTGGGCGGTCTTCTGAACGGGCAGTCGTTATCGTCGCAGCGAACCTTTACAAGTTCAATTCGCAGCTCTGCTTTCTCCTGCTCATGATTTATCTCCATCTCCGCCATCTTGGTCGTGAGGTCGAGAATTTCGGTGTTCTGCTTTCTGACAAGTTGCGTCTGTTCTGCAAACCGTTCCTCTTTCGCCTGTAGCTGCTTTTGCAGCCATTCGTTTGTTTCCTGTAGGTGGTGGAATTCTGCGCTCTCTGCTTCGGCGAGGGCTATGCGAGTGTTCGTCTTGCGGTTGAAGAACCACTTGATGCACTCAAACCCTCCCAAAGCTCCGAGAATTGCTACGAGAACCTGCCACCATGTCGTTGCTTGTTCCATGCGTCGATGTGGGGTTTTTATGGTTCAATTGCAAAGTTAGTCATTTCTGATTACATTATAATCACTTCGCGCTACGAATTTAGAGCGTACTCCACGAATTGCCGCCGTTGGTTGTCTTCTGTACGCCGCTCGTGGTCACTCGCAGTCCGTAATTGCCCACGCGGACGATGAGTCCCTCTCCCGAATGGAAGCGCAGGTAGTTCGCGTTGTAAATCGCCATGAAGCCGTTCTTGGCAATAAAAACCTCCTCCTTTGCGGTCTTCGCCTGTAAGCCTTGAGACAGGACTTGGAGTGTGCCGTTCCACAAGCTGTACCCGGTAACGTACACCGTGAGGTAAATCGCGATTCTGATACGTCCGGCTGTTGGGATTGTGATTTCTCCCTGTCCTTGCGAAAGTGCGACCTGTCCGATTAAATCCCAAGAGTTGCCGTTCTTTTTGAGGACGTTTGCGTACATGGATGTCGTGATTTTGTTGTATGGGATCGCGTTCCCGTTAAAGTCCTTGAGTTGGCAGTTCCCTTGAAGGTCTCCGAAGTCTATTCGGGTGGAATTCTCCGCTATGTCATACTCCACGTAACCATAGAGGGTATTGTCTTCGGTCGGGGCATAGTCATCACGTCCTTCGTCATAAAAGGCTGCGTATTCAAATGCCACTTCGGTCGGGGTCTCTCCGATGTAGGTCGCGCTTCCTCCGTAGGCTTTCACGACGAGATCTGTGGTCTTTCCGGCTGCGTTGACCGAGGGCAGGGCGTTGGGCGTGATGCGGAGGCGTTCTATGCCGTCGTTGTCCACTCCGACTAAATCCTTGCCATCGACGAAGATCCAGCCAATCCTTGCGCCTGTGCCATCGAACACGACCTTGCCGGCTGCAAAGGACGCGATGTTCTTCAGTCCGTCGATGAAGAAGTTCGGGACTCCGTTGGTCGTTGCCAAGCTCTCAAGACGTTGGTTTCTGAATATGAGGTTGGCGATGTTGGCGTTCTCCGCGAGGAGCAGTCCTGTTGCCACGCTTTCAAACGATGAGCCGAACTGATTCCAATAATCCGTATTTGTCGGGACTTTGTTGGAGAAGCCGCCCACGCCATTGGGAGCGTCCGTCCTTGCCACATAGTATGTGCTGCCGTAAAATACGCAGTCCACCCTGCTGGCGTTGCCGTAGTAGGTCTTTGATGAGCTGTAGTTCCCTCTGAAAACAAGAGCAGGACTTTTGCCGTCTTTGCCGTCTTTGCCGTCCTGCGGAGTCATGCGTACCGGGATTGACCATGCGCTGACGAGGGATGTTCCGCTGCCGTTCTTCACGGCTTTCGTCATCCACAGGTAGAATCCTTTGTTGACGGTCGGCATCGCCGTTGACCACCCGGATGGGTTGAGGGAATTCCGCACAAGTGTCGGGGGAGTCGTTGTCGAACCATTGACAGCAAATCGGTACTCGGTATAGTTGCCCGGCTGTCCTGTCGAGCCGTTCTGTCCATACTTCGCCCAAAGTGCGGCAACCGCGTTATTGCTCGCACTCCCGATGAATGCTCCCCATGCGCCCTCAGTCTTCTTCCTGTAGCAAACCCATTCGTAGGGGTATGATGATGTTACCCCTGTCGGGTCATCCGTCCAGCCGCTTGGCACGAAGCCGTCGGTCTGACTGATATCCGTGGGGGTTGACGGTGCGCTTGAGGAAGCGGTGCGCTTGTAGATGAATTCATAGCCGAGACCGTCTTGCCCTGTCCACTTCATCCACTTGTAGTCGTTCCATGAGGAGCTGTCCGTGGGGTTGTTGTCTGAGTAGATGCCTATGTATTCTCCGGGGGTTTCCCCGTTGTTGGCTGTCCAATCGTTTACCGTGAGGCTGTTGGCGAATTTGATATGAACGTATGCGTTCTTTCCAGCAGCTCCGGGATTACCTGTATCTCCTTTGATGCGTCCTACGTTTACCCATCGTTCTGTGTCGGCGACAAAGAGGTCTCCGTCTTCAGAAGAGTCATCATTTGACATGATGTAAGCATCGCCCGGTTCTGCATACTTGGTCATCCATCCCGGTGCAAATCCAGGGCGAGGGATACCGTATTGCTTGATGATGCAATATTTCGTTTCCTCTGTGGCTTCCGTTCCGGCTTCGAGGTCTGTATCGATGAGGTATGTTCCGAAGCGCGTTGCTCCTATGCCGGACGCTGTCCACTCCGATAGTTTTCCGAAGTGTCCTGTACAATTTCCCTTGATATGGATTGAGGAACCGTCTTCACCACTCTCCCCCTTGATGCGCGACATCTGCCATTCGCTCCATACTCCGTTGCTCTTGCGTGAGGTCGCCATCCATATTGTGTCAGTAGAGGACTCGTTGCTCCATTGGGTATTTGTGTTGGGGTGTCCTGTCGGAGCGGTCGGGTTTTCCTCTGACGAGAATTCGACATCGAAGTCTGCGGTGTCGGTCATCTGTCGTGGGGCTGTCCATGCGCTCTGCTGCGGTGCTTTGCCGTCAGTCGTGAATATGCGTGTAGATGCCCATAGCTTCGCTTCTCCGGCAGGGATACCGTCGCTCCAGCCTGTCGGTACGGGATTGCTGAAACTGCCGCCTGTCGGTCGTGCAGGATTGCTGTTTGTCCGGCAGAACACGGTTGATTTGAATGAGGCGTTGGGACTGATTCCGTCTTTGCCCGGTTCTCCGGCGACACCTGCCGCCGAGACTTGCCATGAGAGCGTGTTGGTGGGCGGCACTCCTGTTATGGGTGTCGGCGAAATGCAACGGTATGAGGATGTCGGACTCTGCTCGTCGGGGCGGTAGACAACCTCGTCTCCGTTGAAATAGGTCGTCTGTGCATTGTATTCCCCTCGGTAGCAGCCGAGCGGAGATTCGTCGATTCCGTTTTGGCTCTGCACCATCACACCTTTGAATTTCAGTTCTCCGTCTCCGTCAATGTTGAACTGCAACTTGTCTTTCAGCTTCATGGCGGCATTGAGCATATCGAAGTAACTCTGTCCATCAGATGCGAGGAGGCGGTCTGCGGTAATGCGTCCGGGGAGTATCTCCGTGAAGCCGTAGAGGGTTGCAAAGCTGCGCTCTCCGTCGTACTCCGTGTTGAGGACTCCGACAAGCAGCCAGTAATAATTGCCTTCTTCGAGCTTATGGGCTACGGTTTCAAGTCTAAACTCCGCGCTCCCTGCGACTCCGCTGAATTGCTTGACTGCGCGAATGTAAAGGTAATATTTGACTGCTCCGTCTGTCAGTGATGCGCTCTCGAAAGATGCCACGTTCCAATAGAGGTACTCATTCGGCTCGTGGCTCGGTCGTATGCTGTCAATGCCGAGAGTGAGGTGCTGTATCGTTCCGGCAGGAGCGACGAGCTGCTTGGTTTCTTCGCTCCATTCTATATTGTGAGGAACAGCTTCTGTACTGCCCGGCTGTGCTACAAACTGATATTGCAGTCTCTCGTCGCCTACGAGCAAGGACATCGTTTCGACCGCTATCGGGTTAATGCGATTCGTGAAATTGTCGGACAGCGCGGCTTCGATCATCTCGATTGTTTCCTTTGCGTCTCTGAACCTACGCTTCGTAAACTGCAACGCTGCCCGGTGGTTCTCGTCTATGACTACTTCCGTGCTTTGCAGTTCCTTGAGGGTTGAGGAAACGCTGCCGGAGACGGTCTCGTTGCTCAGTGTAATCTTTGGCTTATGTGGATTGTTGATGTAGTCCTTGATGTTGGTAATGCGCACAAGCACTCCCTCTCGCTCGAACTGCTCGTTAGTAAAGCGCACGAACCCTCCGAGGCGGATTCTTCCCCCGATGTTTATCCAATCTTTTTTTGCCCATATACCGTCGAGTTCCCCGGTAAAGGAGAACTTCATCTGCTCGTTGTCAAAGAGGTGCTTGACCGCTGCTCTGAACATATCCCATGACGCTCCGCTCTTGTCTGCGTCATTGCGAATGTATGCATCGGGGAGCATGACGTTGAAGACAGCGTAAGTGTCGCCCGGCTTTGGAACAAACGAGCCGCCGGGCATCATCATTCCGTCGATTTCCTGCGCCACGATTTCAAAGCGTCTTCCGGTTTTGTTCTTGCCGTTGATAGTCTTCGGCTCATGGTAATATTTGACATCGAATTCGCGCCCGGCAAGTTCCCCGGATTGGAAAACAACAGTCATCTGCTCCTCTCCGATGAGGTAGTCTTCATAGTTGAGGTCTGCCGGAATGCTGCTGTCGATGAAGTCGTAGAAATTCTTGTCTTTGTCCACCTCTACCACTTGGCTGATTGTGCCGACGCGCTTCGGGTAGTCATCGCTGCGGTCGAGGCTGTCTTCTGCAAGCGTGGATAGCTCCTTGTCGATGTTTCGGATTGACAGACCGAGGTCATCGACAATGTAATGCCGGGCTGCATCGGGATTGTATCCGTCTTCATTCTCGAAGTGTTCGCCGTCATATCCGATGGTCTGTCCGACCGGGAGCAGAAGGCAACCGCCACTCGTTGCCCGGAGAGTCTCCGATGCAGGGTATTTGCTTCTGTCGATGTTTCTGTCTCCGCCTTGAACAAAGAGGATTTCGGTCGGCAGGGAGTCTCCGCTATTGCTCCTACCGACACCCGATTTGAAGCCGTTTCCCCTGCCGTATGAAAGAGGCAGAGGTTGGCTCTTGCTGTATTCCACTTTTCGCAAGGATACCCTTTTCCCCACAATCTCGAATTCGGTTTTGAATGTGGTGGCTTGCTTCGTGAGGGCATCCCAGCAGTAGTCGTGGTCGTAGCTGATGAGTGTCTCCACATCGTCAATGCATTCGCCGACCGTCCAGCCGGAGTCTCGCCTGTTCATATTGTCCACGAACATCTGAAGGTGTTCTTTCGGCTTTGCTGTCAGTGGAAATTTGAGGCGACCATCTACCGGGTTTCTGAATTTCCAAATCTTTGCCTTGTCCTGTTCGCTCGAAAAGGTTACGGTGTAGTCGTAGAGCCGCGTGTGCTTCATCTTTAGCTGTTCCGGGCGCAAGAGAAAATATCGCGTACCCTCGTACTCGCAATATGAACCTACGGGTATCTCGACGTGTGTCGGGAGCGAGTAGTAAAGAGTGAGGTTGTGGTCGCCCATAATCGCCCGGTTGCGGTAGCTGTTGTCATTTACCACAATGTCGAGAATGAGCCTGTCGGTTTTGTCGTAAATCTTCATATTCTGATGCGGAGTTATTTTATTGGAATTTGCGCCCTGCTGCGTCGTAGTCGTTCAGATGTGCGGTTGTTCCACTCGACCCGAAACGATGCGACACAGGGGCGCATTTGGCTTCACTGCGGATTACTTGATGCCAAGCTCGACGCAGTCTGCATCGACCTGTTCCTTGAGGGTCTTGCGACATTCGAGGAATTCCTTGTATGCCGCGATTCTCTCTTTGGCTTCGTCGCTTGTCTTCGAGCCGCCGACCATGCCGAGATTGGCTGCGTTAAACTCGTTGACGAGCTTCTGCTCGTGCGAAGCCGGACAGATTGCCGTGATGACCGCTTCCGTGATTTTGTTGGGCGATAGCGGAGCCCACACGATTACTTCATCGCACTTCCACGAGGTTCGGGTGCTGACGGGTTCGTCTGTTCCCTCGGCATGGATTTCCGAGGTCTGTTCTTCGATGTTGAAACGGTAGATGTAACTGCCGTTCCCTACTGCTTCCAAAACGGAAGGCTTTTCGTCATAAAATGCCATTTTGAAATTCGGGTTTAATTATGGTTTTTAATAAGTGCTTGCTGTTGCTGTGCTGCGCCCAACCGAGCCACGATGCGACTCTCTGCTTGTAGTCGGCAAGTGAAATGTCGTTGCGTTTGTTGAGCTTGGCTACGGTGCGGCAGAAGTTCTGCTTGATGCTCTTGCGTATCAGCTTCTGTTCCCGGTAGAACTTATATCCAACGAAATCGAGGGCGCGTCCGTGGCGGTCTTCCCTGTTCTTGGCGAGAGGGAAGATTTGCCAATTGCCCTTTATCTCAAGTTCAAGCTCGTTCTCAATGAAAGGCTTGATGTGTTCAAAGAACATTCGGCGAAGCCATTCCGGGCTTGTGCCGTAGAACGCGAAATCGTCAGCGTATTCATCTACGTCGATGCGCCATTCCTCATTGCATAGGTGCATGAATACTGCAAAGACAAGGTTGGCAAGGTACTGCGACAAATAATTCCCGATGGGGAGGTTTTCTCCGTCGCATATCTCGTCCCTGCGCACTGGGTGGGGAGTACCGTTCACGCTGTCGATTATCTCGTCAATCAGCCATAGAGTGTCAGGACATTTGATTTTCCACCTTGCGGCTTTCTTCAGAACCTTGTGCTTGAGCGACGGGTAGAACTTCTTGATGTCGATTTTGAGGATGTAGAGGGGTTGTCCGTCGTACTTGCGGATGTGCCGCTCGACGCTTCGAGCGCATCCCTCTATTCCTCTGCCTTTGACGCAGGAGTATGTGTTGTGCGTAAAGGCTGCGACCCATATCGGTTCGAGAATGTTCATTATTGCGTGATGAACTATTCTGTTGGGGTAATATGGAAGACGGTAAATCAGCCGTTCTTTTGGCTCATAGACCGTGAATACTTCGTAGGCTGAGGTTTTGTATGTCCGGGTTAGCAACGCTTCGTGCAGGGCTTCAAGATTGGCTTCTCGGTTTCGATCATGATGCCGCACTCCGTATGTGCGGTGTTTCCCCCGGCGAGCCTTTTGGTCAGCCAGCCGGAGGTTCTCCACCGAGATTATCTTTTCGTATAAGTTTCCTATACGCTTCATTGCTTTGCTTTCTTACTTGGGGCTTTCGGTCGTCGATACGAGGGACGTGCCTACTAACTCCTTTTAGGGTGGTCGATATTTTTTGCCAAGAGGCACGGTCGTCTTCCTGTTATTTCGTCGGGGTTTATTCCGTCGAGATTCTTTAAGCAGAGGTGAGAGCCGATGTTCGCATTCGTATTCGAGGGGGTGTTATTCGAGTTCGCATAGGCGAGACCTGCATTCGCACCGTTATTCGCGTTACCGCTGAACAGGACACCACGAGGAAGACCAACCTTTATGTTATTTGTTATTCAAAATAAAACCTGTTGCCGTTTGAGCGAAGCGTAACCTTACGAGGAAATGCGTCGCGCTTCTGTATCTCTTTGAGGACATAAAGGATTTCGGCAGACCCTGTGAAAAATTTCTGCGATTCAGATTCCGGGCTGTCCTTGCTCGGTCGGATTTGCACGAGTGTCTGTCCTGCCGTTCCTTTCTGCTTGCTGAAACGGGTGGGGATGTCTTCAAGGAATTTGAAAACCCAGAACGAAGTGTTCACAATCTTCGACTGCTTGATTTCGTCTCCGATGAGGCTTCGGCTGTTCTCGTCTCTTGGGATTCTGAGGAAGGCAAGGCTTCCGTCATCTACTCCCTGCTGTACGTTGTCTTCATTGTTCATGTCTGTAATGTTTTGAGGTTATTGGTTTGGTTAAGACCCTGCTCCCCATCGGGGGACGAGGAGCGAGGGTCGGGGGTCGTGTTAATCGGGTAAAAAGCAAAGGCGAGAGCCGATGCGCGCATGCGTACGCGAGGGGGCGCTAATCGAGCTCGCAAAGGCGAGACCCGCAAACGCACCGCGATACGCGTCACCGCCGAACAGGACACCACGGAGCGTCTCTGCTGTGGGTATGTTCGTGTAGTGATAATCGCAGAAGAACGTGGTGCTTCCACCGCCTGTGCAAAGGGTCGGCATGATGTCACCCTCCTCGCCGAAGATTATCTCCTTGACATATCCATCGGTTCGGGCTTCATTGCCTACGTGGTGGTATCCGTCGTATCCGTTGTCCTTAAACTTGGAGGGGTCGGAGCAGACGAATACCTTGCTCAGTTCGTCTCCGCCGTTGGCTGCTGTGGGAGAGATGCGGACGTTGATGCCGTCTGTCCACTGCCAAATATGACCGAAGGGGTTCTCTACGCCACGATAGCGAGGAACGGAGACAGAGACGGTGGTGGCGTTGTATTCCGAGGGCATATCGAATGAAACAACGCCTGTGCCGTTGCCGATGCTGTCCGTATAACCGCAGGGAATAAAGGGATAGTAGCCGTTGAAGGTGTTCCACTTTCCTTCGTCGAGTGTTGTCACACCTGCACCGAGACCGCCCTGCTTATAGCCCTCGGTGGTCGGCTCTGCGTTAAATGCCGCCTGTGTATTGAGGTTGGCATATTCGACCACGAAGAGCCAATAGAGGGTCTTCTGTACATCGTAGGTCATGCAGTTCCATTCGGTGGAGTTAGCCTTGCGGTTTCGGGCGTAGGTTCTGAAATTCGTGCGGCTGATGGAGGTCGCCGGGACACCGAGTTGTGTTTTTGCTGTGCCGTCGAGAGTAGCGTTGTTGTTGCCGCCACGGTAGTCTGCGGTGTTATTGGCTACGGATGCCAGCTTGTTGGTCGAGCGTTGTACGGTGGCTTCGTATGCCGAAACGTAGCACTTGGGGACTTGATGGTATCCGGGCAGCGGAAATTCTGAAAGCATAACGCGCTGTTTGTTTCCGTCCGTGATAAAGCGGCGGTAGTGCAGAGGAATTTCTACCATGACCTGTCCGTGCGAGCCGTCGCGGTGCTGTCCTGTCCAGTTTTTGGGGTCGAGGTATTCGACCACTTCGCCCTCATCATTGAGGAGGACACCACGCATCCTGTTATGGATTGGGAGCGATTTGTGTAGGGCTACACTGCCGATGCGTGTGCAAACCGAGGAACTTACCGTCTTGTCTCGCTCGATGCCGTATGCGCACTGTTCCTCAAGATATGGGAGGAGGGTAGCGAGTGCTGCTTTTTTGCTCTCGCCGTCGGTGTCGAGAACCTCGACGTAGAGGTCATAGGGATTTGTCCCTTTTACGTTTGGCAAGTCGGAGATCCGCTTGCCGTTCTGAAACGCTTCGATCAGTTGTTTGAGAAGCGATTCTTCTGCTGCTGTAAATGCCATGTTGAAATTGTTGAATTGTTAAAAAATCAGTTCAGCCTTATTGCTCCGCTTGAAATCAGCCGGAGCTTCTTCCGGGTATTGACCATGCGAAGTGTCGGGGCTTCTACCCTTATGATTATTGTTTTTGCGAGGTCGGTGTTGCAAGTCGGTATAATCTGCACCTCGCTTGCTCCGATTCCAACCACCTTAATTCTTCCTTTTTGGTCGATTCTGACGGCTTCGTTATCGGAAATGAATATGATGTTCGGCATCGTTCCATTGGGCGTGAGAGTGGCTTCTATGCGGTTCTCTGCGGTGTTTCCGTAGGTTATCCGGCTTATGGACTCCACTTTAAGTCCTGTCGGAATAAGTCGGGCAAGTGCGGCGATTGTCTGTTCCGTGGCTAACTGCGCAGCGATAGTCGCTTCGTGTGCCTCTTCTGTCGCTTCTATTGCGGCGGTAGTCGCAGCGTCTGCATTGTTCTTGGCAGTGGTCGCTTGTCCGGCTGCGTCATTGGCGGCAGACGTTGCGGCATTTGCTTTCCCGGTAGCTGTGTTCGCATCGTAGGCTGCTTTGTTGGCTGCAGAGGTCGCTGTCCGGGCATTAGAAGCGGCGGTGGTTGCGCCCGATGTCGCTGTCTGCGCAGCGGTGGTAGCGGTTCGAGCCGCAGTGGTTGCCGCCTGTGCTTCTCGTGTCGCGGTTTCAGCGTTTTCTACTGCTGTGTTGGTCTTCTCCTCGACAAACTCAAGCGAGACCTTGACCGAGCGATTGTCTTTGTCTGTGCCGATTGTAAACAACCCTTTGAGGGACGAGTAAAGTGGTAGTTCTGTAATCTTTATTTTTTTCATCTTGAGGAATGATATTAGTTGTTGAACCTTAATGTGCCGCTCCCGGTCAGCCTTAATGATGCCCGGTTGTTCACGAAGCGCATCGACGGATATTTGAAGTAATCCGGCAGCATCTCGATAGCGTTCTCTCCGTCCTGCGTGAAGATGATGATGCCGTCCTCGGAAGCGAGAACATAATCGTCGCCGTTGAGCCGGAAAGAGTGCGTGAATGTGAGGGTCAGCGTGAACCGCAGCCATATCTTGTCTTCCGGGTAAAATTCCGAAACGCTTGCGCTCTTGTAGTGACATGGGAACTCCTGCTCCAATGAGGAAACCTCCAGCAGTCGCTCGTCGGGTCGCGTGAGGTCAAAAAGCAGAGCGTCGTAGTTGCGCCACAATTCATCGAGTGTCTCGGCTCGCATCAGGCAGTTCAGCTTAACGTCCTTGCTCTTGAATGTCACTGCTGCGTCATCGTATATTGCCCCGGACTGGGTTGCGATGTTGCGCAGGAGGTTCTCCTTGACGGCTGCTGTCTTCATTACTTCCGACAGACTTCCCTGCAATATCCGGCATCCGTAGTCCGTGAACGGCAATCCGTCGATGAGGTAGTCTTCCGCTCTCATGACGCTGCTTCTCGGTGCTTTGTAGCTGTATCCTTTGAGGGGGAAGTCGTTGCTGAATTTGAGAGTGGCGAAGCCGAGGGTCTGTGCGTGGTCGAGGTTCGGCATCTGTGTCAGCCGAAGCGTGTACCGTCTTCCGATGTGGGCGCAGTTGAATTCGTGGTATGCCCTGTCCGAAAGCATCGTTACAAATTCGATGAACCGACTGAACAGACCGCCGTATGCGATGTTGATGGAGACTTCTTTCGTATTGAGTTTCGGGTCGGAGAGGTCGGCTTCGATGCCATCCTCCTCTTGCCAATCATTGTATTCGACGGTCTTAAGCGGAGGGTATGCGATTAGCTCGTTCCACCCTCCGCTCACGACATAGACACCCCACTGCTTGTATGCGTCGTGTCCGTCGATGTATAGTCTCCCGGTCATCATAAAATTATCGCATTGTCAGATGTTCTGCGGATTATATTGGTTGAGACTCCGGCTTCGGTTCTGACAACCGCCCAGCCGGAAGCGAGGACGGTTGCCGATGCTCCGTGCATGGTTATGACGGTATGATTCTCGCAAGTGTCGCATTTGATTGTTGCCGTTGTCTTGCCGATGAGAACTGCTGTCTTCGGATTCTTGAGTGTTATGTTCCCTGCGTCAATGTAGAAGCTATATTGCTCCGGGTTGAAACGCTTGAACAGACGGAATGTCGCAAGGTTTGGAAAATTCGCCGCGAGGCAAAATTCCACACCCTGCGGAGACGTGAACAGCCGGGCAATCCCGGCGATGTCCTCCGTTCCTTTGAAAAGGTTGCAAGCGGCGAGTTTCTCTGCCACAACACTCATGTGGCTTGCTTCGCACCGCTGTCTGCGTTGTTCTTTGGCTATAAGCCATTGGCGGTGTATCCGCTCTATGATGTCTTTTGCTTCCATAGGCTATGGCTTTAATTTAATTCCTTTGGTGGCTATATCGTCGAGGGTGTCTGTCATCTCTTGGATATTATTCTCCATGCGTTGAAGGCGTGCGCCGAACCCCTCGGTCTCCGTCTCGATGTTCATCACGCTTCGCAGGATTGCCTGTGTAATGGCGAGAATTGCTTTCGTGTTCTCGCTGATAGAGAAAGTATGCCCCTGCACCGCTGTCATGCGACCGTTGAGTTCGTCGATGCTGTCTTGGTCGGCTGTGGCGATTCCTTTCTGTGAGGCTTCTCGTTCCGCGTCGCTCGTGACCGTGAACATATTCTTGACGCTGTCCGGGAGATTCTCCCAAATGGCGGCGAAGTCTGCGCCCACTGCGTTGAGGTCATTGGCGAAGCCCTGCATGGAGTTGATGACGCTGTCGAGCCCTTGAAATTGTCCGTCTTTGAACCACTTGGCTTTATACTTGTTGAAGATGTCTCCGAGAGGTTCTTCCAAGAACTTGCTTATAAGCATACGTTTCAGAACATCAGCGACAATCTCGTTAACCTTTTCGCCCCATGCTTCGGCAGCGTCCTCTCCGGCTTGGAAGGCTTCAAAGAAGGCATCTGCAAGTTCTTCAGCGATTCCTGTTGAGGTGTCTCCGATGATGTCCTCGACCATATCGTTAATCAGCTCGATAGACTGCTGTCCGAGTTCCTCGATTTTATTCTTCCATTCTTGGATTTGTCCGCTGTCGGAGTCTTTCTTCGAGGCTTCCGCGTTGATTTGCTCCTGTAGAAGTATCTGCTGCTGCGCGAGGTTCTTGAGCTGCTCGTTGGCTTGCTGATACTTCGCTCCACCGAGAGCCTTGTCTGCGGTGTAGGACATCGAACCATAAGCCTGTGCGAGTTTCTCTGCGGTCTTCTGCATCAGAACTTGGCTGTCGGAGGCTTTCATGAAATAAATCCACCATTTCTGCCAGCCTGCTGCTCCGGCTGCAAGTTCTACCTTTGTCTGCCACAGCGTCTTGTTAAGTCTATCTATGGCAGTGCCATATTGCTGCTGAACCCTGCCTATTTCTTGATGGTCGAGTTCCCACTGGAGTTGGTCGATGCGTTCTTGGAGGTGTTCTATCTCCTTTTGCTTCTCCTCATCATCGTTAAAGAGACTTGCTATCTGCATCGCAATCTGTAAGGCTGCGCTTATAATCGTGAGGATTACCGAGGCTTTCTCCATCGTTGAAATGGCGGACGCTCCGGCTACAGCGGTAGCTTGCATCGAGGTTGAGCTCATCTGCACAAGTTGAACGATGCCATTAATCATCGTGAGCGTGGAGGAGGCGAATTGTCCGCACTCGGATATTATTTCGCCGACCGTGCCACCGATGGTATCGCCCATGCTCTCGAATTCTTTCTCTACCTCGTTCAGAGTCTTGTATAGGTCTTCCCACTCCTTTATGGTGCGCTTTCCGGGATTGGTCTGATTCTTGGCGTTAGCCTTGTTTACAGCCGTCTGTGCAGTAGCGACCTTTGCTCGTGCCTGTGCGAGTTGCTGTGGGTCGGCTGTTCCGCTCTTTTCGAGTTCGTCGAGGTTCTTCTTTGCCTGTTCAAGAACTGCGTTGAGCTGCTTGAGGGAGAGGTTTGCGATTTCCTCGCACCATGCTTGGTATGTCTCCTCTCGTGAAGCAAACTGCTCGTCAACTGCTTTGAGGGCTTCTGTCTCCTGTCGGTCGAGTTCATCGAGGTTGCCTTGCGTCACACCTTTCCGCATGACCTTGTTGCCGTCTGCATCGGTCTTGAATGTGCCGTCTTCGTTTTTCTCGTAGAGGGCATCGCGCTTCCGGGTATATTCTTCGGTTATCTTGAGACGCTGTTGCTCGTAGGTCAGCACGTCTCCGAGCATCTTGTCAAGTGCTTCCTTTTCTCCCTGCGCCCGGATTTCCGTAGCAATCCGGGAGTAGGCTTTGAGTTGGTCGAGCATACCCTGCAAGCGGTCTGCTTCTGCATTTTTGCCTTGCTCCCGAAGGGCAGCGACGTTGGCTTCTGACAAATAATCATCAGAAACCGACGAGCGATCGAATGTCAGACCGTTCTTTTTGGCGGTGGGATTTGCGTTCTCCCATTCGAGTTCTTTGAGGTCGCGGATTCCCTCAAGCATTTCTGCGCGTCTCTGCTGATTAGCAAACACGAGGCGGTCGTAGTTAAGCTCGACCTGCTTGAGTTCTTTTTCCACTCCGTCCTTGAGCAAATCTATTTCGTTCTGTCGTATGTCGAATTCCGCTTCTCTTTGAGCCTTGATGACCGATTCGGCGTATTCCTTGATTTTCTGATTACGCTCTGCCGTCTGAACTGCGATTTGGTTGTCTTCTCGCTCCTGTTTTGCAGCCGCTGTTTCTCCACGTTTTGCGCTCCCGGTTACGTTGTAACCTTGCACCTTTTGGTCGGCACGAAGAATTTCAGCAGCAAGCGCACGACCTTTTTTGCTTGTGCGCTCTGCTTCTGTCATGGCATCATATTCAGCCTGCTTCGCTTTCTTGTAATCCTCCCAATCTTTTTTGTTGTACTGGGCTTCGGTCTTGGCTGCGGCGGCAGGAGCGGTTTTCTTCTCCGGGGCTTTACCGTACATGGCTTCGGCTTGGGCGAGTGCATCGTCATACACTTTGCGAGCCTTGCCAATTTTGCTATAAATTTCGGTTATTTCGTTTGTTGTGTATGTGAGTGTCTGTGCCCCTATGTTGGTCATGGGGTCTCCGGGAAGATATTTCTCATGTTTGACATCCCAGCCTTTTAGCCAATCAGCATTAAGCGTAGCAATCGTGCCGCCATTCTGAATGTGTCGTTTGAGTTGGTCGAAATAGTCAAGGTACAGGAGCTGTCCACTCTTGTTTTTCTTGTTGCCATATCGGTTTTTGAGGGCTTCCTGCAATTTCTTCATCTGCTCACCCTCTGCCTGTCCGTATGCGTCGGCTTCTCCCTTGACAGCGGCTTCCATTGCCCTTGCACGGGCTGCTTCAAGTGCCGCCTGTTTAACGGCTTTGTATGCAGCTTCAACATCTTTGAGGGTGGCAATTTCGTTGTTCAACCCTTGCAGATAGCTTCCGTACTGACTGAGGATTGCATCTTTGGCATCCTTGTATTCCTGCGTTCCCTCTTTGGCATTTTTAAGGCGAGTGAAGAGGGTGTCAATCTGTATCTGCTCCGATGCGCAGGTCGCATTAAAATCCTCATTGACCTTGTTGAGGCGCTCCTGTGCTCTCTGTGCATCGGTCTGATAAGTGATGAGCTTGTATATCCCATAACCTAATGCCACAACCGCTGCTGCCGCAATCGCCCACGGGTTTGCCATGATGACGGCATTGAGCTTGGCGGCTACGGCTGTCAGTTTGGTCTTTGCGGCTGACAGAAACCCGGTTGCGGTCGCGTTGGCTGTCTCTGCTGCGGTATCGAGAGCCGTTTCGATTGTTCCGGCTTTTCTGACGGCAGTATTCACATCCGCCGCTTTGCTCTGAACCTCTCGTGCGGCTGTGTTACGGACTTTGGAAGCTGTGTTGAGTTCTTCCTGTGCTGTCTCCAGCGCGGCTTCTGCGGTCGCTATTTTCTTCGAGGTCGTAGCATCAACTTGTGCCGCCATCTCCTTTCGGAGTGCGACGATGTTGCGGCTATGCTGAACTTCTTCGGCTCGCGCAGTCGCAATTTTTTCGCTGATTGTGGCTATCTCCCGGTTCTTGGCTGCTATGACCTCCTGCGAGGCTCCGGCTTCCTTGAGAGCCCTTGCCTGTGCTATGGCAGCGTTCTTCTGTTCCTCCAACTTGACCGCAAGGAGGGCAGCTCGGCTCTGCGCTTCGCTCTCCGCTGCTATCTTCTTGATTGTTGAAGACTGTTGGTCTGCGGCTGCGGAAGCGTAGGCTGCTTCCACCTCTGCTTGTCGTGAAGCCACCTTTTCCGCAGCCGCGACCTTTGCCGATTCTGCTGTTGCGAGACGCTCTCGTGCGGCGGTCAGCTCTACTTGTGTCGTTTGGGCGAGCTGTATCTGCCGCTCCATCTCGGTCTTCATTTCAGCAATCACGGCAGCACGATAGGCTTCCGAGGTCTCTGCAAGACCGAGTTTTGAGATTTTGGCTTTCTGCTCTGCTGTCATGACAGCGTAGATTTGAGCCGCTTCTTCTGTATGCTTTATCGCTGTTACGCTGCGGCGCACGGCTTCTGTTGCGATGAGTGCCGCTTTGTATGCTCCGTATGTCCCGACAATAACTGCGAGGATTTCTGCGATTTCCTTATAGTGCTTGACTATGGTTGTAGCACCACCGATGACCTCGACGGTCGCTCCCTGTGCGGCTGTACCGAGGTCATTGTACATATCATCGATTGCGCCCTGTAAATTGGAGATTGCGCCCTGCGTTCCTTTGCTCTGTTTCTCAAGCATCCCGTAGAACTTGCCCCCGGCAGAGGTTGCTGAAATAAAGGCTTCCGTTACCATCTCGGTCGTGATTTTGCCTTTCTCCATTTCCTCTTTGAGTTCGCCTATCGACTTTCCTGTCTTCTCGCTGATGACCGACAAGGGGTTGAACCCTGCGTTAATCATCTGCAAAAGGTCTTGACCCATCAGTTTTCCTGTCGCGCTCATCTGCGAAAAGGCAAGAGTGAGGGAATTGAATTTCTGCGCGTCGCCCATCGAAATATCTCCAATCGCCCGGAGCATCGGCATGACCTTTTCGGCTTCAATATTAAAAGCGAGCATGGTCTGTGCGCCCGAAGCGAGGTCTTTCAGCATCATGGGCGTGTTCACGGCAAATTCCCTGATGTCTTTGAACATCGCAGAACCCTTGATGTCGCTTCCGAGGAGAGTGTTGAACGAGATTTCAAAACTTTCAATCTCTCCACGGAGTTGTATAATGTTGGAGGTAAATTCTTTAATTTGCCCCACAGCAAAAACACCTCCTGCGGCTTTTGCTATTCTGCCGAAGGTGGCATCCATCTTATTGCCCTCCTGTACTGCGGTCTGCCCGATACTTGCGAGTATGTTCCGGGATTCTGCCGCGTCGCTGCGGAGCTGTGAATTGTCTATGCCTGTGGCGTAGAATAGTCTGCCGTTATCAGTGTTCATTGTTTAATCTATTGAGTCGAGAAATGCTCGTACCTTTTCTTTGTTCTTGGGGTCTCCGGCATCGATGTTCTCCTGTTGGTCGCCTTTGTCTTTCTTGTCTTTGGGGCTTTTGTAGGAGGGTAGCGATGCGCCGTAAAGCGTGAGGTTTGCATAGCTGAGTTCATAAAGAACGTAGTCTATCGGAAGGTTGAAAGCCTTGACCGTTCCGGCGACTACTGCCCAGATGCTATCGCTTCGGTTTCCACTTTCGTCGGGCGCATCAGATTTATCTCTGTCAGGAAAGTGGTAAGCCCGAAAAAATCGCCGACCTGCATTTTGAGAAGGGTTTGGGCGATGATGTTGTGGAGGTCTCTCGGTGTCGTGTCTTCCAGCAATTCCCGGCTCAGTCGTTCTTTCTTTGTTTCGTACTTGACTACCGTATGCTTCGTGCTGAATAACCCCCATAGATGCCGTTTCTTTTCCGTGTGGCGGCTTTCGACAATGTCGTTTATGTGTTTTGCCCCAAGAATTAAAGTCGCGGCTATATCGCCTAATTCTTGGCAGTCTTTGGCTACTGACAATGTCTCCTCGATTACCTTGTCTTCGTCGAGGTGGAGGTGGGGTAAACGCGAGACCCCTCCCGAAACGAGGATTAAGGTCGCTACGCTCGGAGGGGCTATTGTGTATGTCTTGCCGCCTATTGTCATTCCCTCCGGCTGTTGGAGGATGGTTTGGGCGACCTTTTCTTCAATTGTCTTTTCCATCGCTGTGAGGTATTGATTGGTTGCGAGAGTGGGATTCGAACCCACGACCTCTGTGCCGGGAACACAGCGAGCTGCCACTGCTCTATCTCGCTTGGGCTGTAGTGTGCGCTACGGGGTAATTGTGCTGAGGTTGTTGAACCTCAGTGTTCCGTCTGCTGTCAGTCTGAATGTCGCCCAATCATTCACACACCGCACACCACTTAGTTTTTTGGAGCGTTCTTGAAGTAGGGTTTGACCATCTTGCCCTCTTTGGGCTTGAGGACTTTCGCCACATAGTGGAGCATGATACCGTCTGCGGTGGTATAGCTCTCCTCGACGCGCAGGGTGCAGCGGTCGATTTGGATACCCTCGCAGTCCGGGTCTTCGGGCGTGATACGGAAGGCGTGTTCTCCGGCGATGATGCCGTCGTTGTCTTCCCACGGACGCTTCTTGCCTTTCTTGACGAAGTGGTCAAATTCTAACTGATATTTGTTCTTCCCGGTGCGCGAGTCTACGACATCGCCACCTTCTTCGAGTGCTTCGGTCTCCGTACCGGCGGTCGGAGTGAGCTTGGTCGTTGTGTCTTTGGGGGTGTCGATTGATTTCCACGTTGCAGCGGCAGCGGGTGCGCCGTCGGTGGATTCTGCGGTCTCGATATCGGGTTTACCCCATGAAAGTAATGCCATATTATTCTTGTTTATGGGTTGTTAATTATTCTGTTTCTGAACAATCGGAGTGATTATGACCTCGTCTCCGTTCTCCGTCTCAAGAAGAGGGAAGTATCCGTCATCGGTGTCGGAGTCCGTGGCATCGATCATCGCCGACTGCGGTGTCTGTATCGGGTCATTGTCGTGTCCGAAATACTCGTACTTGAGCTTGACGACCACGAAATGCTGATTAATGCTCGGTTCGGCTTCCGTGTAGATTGTCTGCTGCAACTTGAATTTGTAGCATGAAACCTCTGCCGTAAGGCTGTCAGCCCATGCCTGTGCGAGTTTCTCTATCTCCTCGGTTCGTCTTCCGTCTTCCAGCCATGTGCCGTTGTCTTCGGGGTCGATGTCCGGCACAAAGATGTTGACGGTTACCACGCCTGTCTGTATTTGGTCGGGCAGTCCGGCAGTGAATGTCACAACCGCATCTTCCATGCGGCTGTCTCGTGGGCGGTAGCCGTTCCGATAGACCTCTCCCGATATTTGGGTGTAAAGGGTCGAGTCTTTCAAGAGACGGCTAATGTCGCCCTGTATCTGCTTTCCTGTCTTTGCCATTGGGTCGTGTTATTTAAATCCGAGTTGTTTCAAAATCTGCGGCACAAGTTTGTCAGCAAGCAATTCCGCGCTGTCGAGAACGTCTCGCCCTGTGGCGGAGACAAAGGAGGCGTAATTCATTCCGGCTACCACGATGAGAACAATGCCCTCCGGGAATTGCCGGGCGACCTCTTTCGCGTATTGGATTCCGCTCTTTGCTCCGCTGTCGCCTTGCATGACCACCTCGAAGTCACTCTGATATTTTATCTTTCCGTCAAGAACGATGACGTATCCGAGCGAGCTTCGAAGGTTGCCTGTGCGGTCTTTGTAGGAGTTTGTCTCACGGGCGGCATTGAGGCATTTTTCGCCGATGAACTGCAAGTTGTAAATAAGCGCATTTGTCATGCGTTCCACCTGCTGTTCAATGTAAGCGTCAATCTCTGCTGCCGGGGTCTTCTGCGTGATTCCCATTTTCGTGAGTTATTTTCTCCGAATTTGCCCTCTGTGGCGTTTTGTCGTGCAAATGGTATGGTTGTTCCACCCGACCGAAAGAAGCGCGACACAGGGCAACACACGGGGTCATATTAAAATCCTTATTTCTCCGACCGCTTCAAGGGCTTCCGGGGGCGCAATCAATGAGAATTCTCCGAGGACCTTGCCGCTTCGTTCCGTCAGCCGGATTTGTTCCGAGGAGGGCAGCGGCTGTTCCTCAATCAGTACCGTGTAGGTGGCTGTCGTGAAACGCTCGCCGTTGACCCTGCCGAGGTTCGTGCGGTTGTTGGGGATAAACTGACAAGGGATCGGTTTGCTCCAGCCGACCGCTGTCGCTTTCGTTGGATAGCCTGTCTCCGGGTCAATCTTTCCGGGGGTCTTCTCTTTGAATTCGATTGTGCCGTTCTCGATTATCATAGTCTGTCTCCTTTGTAGCCGTATGAGACGCACCCGGCATTTGCCGTAGGCTCGTACACGTCATAAATCGCGTTAGCCTGTCGCTTAAAATCTTTTCGCTGCTCGTCGGTAAACGAGAAGGACTGACCGCCCTGTGAAATGTTCGGAGCTCCAGAGAGCCAAAGCAGAAGGTCTGCTTTGGCAAGGAGATAATCCTTGCCTTGCAGACTCTCCTGCGAGGTTTCAGCGGCAAGCGAAATATTACGACGTTCCGCTGTCTCCGTGAGGGTGCGCAGCGGTATCGGGTAAGCGTTCACGCTCTTTAATGCGTCGAGGTTGGTTTGTGCCATTGATGCTTCGCATTACGGGGAGATTAATCCCATGAGGTTTTGTCGGTGCGGACGTAAACGTTGCGGTATGCCGTGTCGAGGACGGGGATTGCGTCGGCTTCGCCGATGGTTACCTCGCCTTTCGGCTCGATTGTGCCATATTTCTTGATGACGGTGTGAGAGCGCACGGCGCGGATTATGCAGTGGCTCGTGTCGTCATCTTCGAGTATGTCGTACTGGGTAGAACCCAGCTTCTCGGTTTCCGAAAGAACGAGACGGTGGTCGGCGAATGGGTTTCCTGTAATGTCCGGCTTGTCATCAAACTCACGAGTGATGTCTTGGTCGATGATGCGGAGCTGAAGACCGCCCAGCCATGCCTGTTCCTTGAGCATCGCGTTAATCTGCGCGAGGTTCGGGGTTTGCGAAATGTTGAGGGCGTTGGATGCAAACGAGGCGCAAGCCTTGATGATTTGGTCGGTCGAGGCGATGCGGTAGAGTTCGTTCAAGTTGATGAAAGCGAACTTGGGATTGCGTCCGTATTTCTTCTGCTCCTCGCGGATTTTCACGAGGTCGCCGATGATGTCGGCAGATGCCTTGTTGCCCCAATCGGTCAGAGCGACGACTTTCTGCTCATCATCGACATCGTAGTCGAGGTCGAATTCGTTTGCAAATGTCGCGTTGGTCGTGGTCGTGAACTTCATCACGCCTGCGTTTGACAGGAGCGTCCATGCGATGTATTCAAGCTCGGACTGAACACCGTTTGCGCAGAAGTCCACGTCTTCGCCCCAAAACTCGACGAGGTTGGTCGCGTCATCGTCTTTGGCGAGAGCGCGTTCTGTCTGATAACGCTTCATGTCCGCACGTGTCATTTCACGAGAAATGGCGATGTACGGCAGGTCGCCTTTCGCGCTCTGAAAGATGGGACGACGCTTGCGGATGATAGTGCCGTTGTCTGCGTGGAGGTCAGCGGCTACGTTCTTTTTTGTGAGCTGATTGGTCAGCGTCTCCCAATTGAACCCGGTTCTTTTCTTCACGGGGAAGTAAGTGCCGAAAAGGAAGGGCTTCATGTCGATGCTGTTCAGTCGACATTCCACCATCTGTTGATTCAGCCCGTGGATAAGTGTATTTACTACTGTTGCCATTGCTTATCGGGGTTAGAGGTTGATGATTCCTTTCAGTTTGGCGATGAGGAATTCGGGGACGGGGTTGTTGCGCGTCACACCGATTACCCATGCGTCAGTGCTGATGTTCGACTTGGGGTCGAAAGGTTGCCCGGTGCCGTTGACGGACTGCGGCTCGTATTTGAGCTGCGACTTGCTGTTTTCTGCGCCTGTCGCTTCTTCTGCCGCTTCAACGATGAAGCCACCGAGGGCGATTGCGCCGAGTGTGGTGTTTACCGTGATGGTGTCATACTTTTTGTTGGTCTCGTCGATCGCCGTGATTTTGTGTGCGACCTTGCCGGGTTCAACCATGATGCAGTCGCCGACTTTGAAGTTATGGAACTTCGAGACCTTGATGGTCTTGTCGGCTGCGGTGACCTCGGCGATAACCTCGGCGGTCTTGACCACATGAGTGATGCCCTCGACGGGTGCGCTCAGAATTGCGCCCTCCCGGAGATAGTCTCCACCGAGTTCCGAAGCTGCCACAGAAACGCCACCACGAATGTCTGCGTTCTTGTGCAGGAAGACGCGAGGTGTCTGGTCATCGCGTCTTTTCTTTACGGTCATTTTTGCCATTCTTCAGTGAGTTAATGGGTTAAACTTAGAAAGGCTGATTACCTGCGGCAGGGATGCCCTCTCGATGCGAGATTGCAGCTTTCTGCGCTTCGGTGAGTTCAGTCTTGTTCTGTGCGCCTGTTGACGCGGAAGGTTTGCCGAAGACAGCCCCTTGTGCTGCCGTATCGTCAGCGATGCCCTCGACCTCGGTCGTGATGTCTGCGATAAGGGTGTTGAACTCCTCGGCAGAATATTTGTCGATAGGGAGTCGCTCATAAGCCTTACGCATGGGTTCGGGTAATTTGCCTATTACGGCGTTGAGTTGCTGGGTTCGGGTTTCGGTTGTCTTGGCGGTCTCCATGCGTTCGATACGCTCGATGAGTGTTCTCGCCCATGCAGGAGTCTCGTCAGTTCCCCCGGTTGTTGGGTTGGTTGCGCTGCCGCCTGTCGGCTGCTCGCCCCCGGTCGTTGTGGTTGTGGTCTTCACTCCGTCTTTCACTCCGTCTTTCAGTCCGTAGCGGCTCTCGTATTCCTGCACCGCGTTCTTGCGAGCGGTTTCGGATGCTTCGGTCGCTCGGCTGTCGCCGTAGCTTTCGATGACCTGCTGAATGGTCACTCCCTCTACTGCGGTCTTGACCTGTTCTGCTGTTGTGGCAGTCTTCGCGAGCTTGGTCGCTATCCTGTCGAGAATGCTGTCGCTGACCCCCGGAAATTTGGCTTTCAGCGCATCAAATAATTCTTTTTTCATCGCGATTTGGGTTGGTTTACTAATCAGTTAATGCGCAAAGTTACAAAGAAATTTTGATGTGATTATAATAAAATCACAAAAATCCAAATTATTCTCCGGGAATTTTCGTCTGAACACACTATTTAGCATAGTTGGGTGTAAAAGAATAAAAGAGTTAAAAATTGCCTGTTCGGTTAATTTTTCTCTCAAAAGATGAAGTATTAACCGAATAGTTAATGTAACTTTGTGTCGTGAATATGAACCACGGGCGTTCAGCCCCTCTAAAACTTGAAATCATGGCTTCTGCATCTGCATCCGTTTATCCCTCCTCCTACATCAACCGCAACTACCTCATCAAGGTTAACGGTCTTTCGCCCTCCGGCGACAAGCTGAACGTGTTGGTCGGCGTTTCCGGCGCGATTGCTCTCATCGGGGAGGAGCTGTTCTACAAGTTTGTCGGTCGTGCCGAGCGCGACATCAACAACGATGTTACCCACTGCAAACTCCGCCGTGGTATCAAGTTCTCTTTCTATCGCAAATAAATTTTACTTTTATGCTTACTTCCGAACAACTTACTGTCGTGCGCCACGTAAATGCGCACCGTCGCGCTCCGAAATGCTACGGATGCATCCATTCCGTTGATAGCTGCTATGGTTGTCAGCTCTGTGAAATTGACAATAAGTGGCGCGATTCATTCGCCGACCGCTCCGAATGTGCGAATTGGAAGACGAAGTTTCCGCTTCTTTCTGAAAAATGAACAATAAACCGGGTCGGCTTCAGGGTCGCCCCTCAAAATAAGTTGAAATGGAAAAATTACGCAATCTTGAAATGCTCCGCTTCGAGAATTGGCTTTGGAAGCATTACAACCCTGCCGAGGTCTTCGAGGACTGGGCAGAAAAGACCACCGAGGCTGTCATGGCTCTTGCTATTGCCGCCGACCTCGACCCCTCTGATATCGTTCTTCCTCTCTCGGAGGAGGGCATCTTCAAACCCATCTGTGGTCTCCATGACTTTCTCCGCACTCCTGTTGAAGAGCGCGACCCCGGCGAGGTCTGCCGGGAGTTCTATCCGGGTGTCGCCTTGACAAAGGACGAGCTTCGGTGGGTGGCTCTGCACATTCAGTCGGCTCTCATTCCGGCTGTGTGAAAAGATAACCCATTTGGTTATGTCTTCGGTTATCCCTTTGGTTATCCCCGCTTATGAAAAGATAACCGGGGGATAACCGAAAGATAAGCCATAGTAGAGTAAAGTAGAGTATATTATTGGTTATTGGCATAACCATATAAAAAATCTCCCTACGGGAGACAAAAAGCCGTCCCAGCCGTTGTTTCGGGTTATCCGCCTGTATCATCCGCAAGGGAGGCGAAAAATTAAAAATCATGGGAGTAATCGCAAAATCCGGCGCAAAGCCAAAAGAGACGGGCGACCGTTTCGTCTATTCCGTGGTGTTCTTCGGCGCACCTATCCCCGACAAACCTCGACAGAAGTTCTTCCTGTTCTCGTCGCTTGCCGCCATCTACGAGGTCTTCTCCGTGGAGCAGATAGGCTGCACTCTCGGACACCTCTACAACCTTAAAGTGCCAGACGGCTCTGCCTTTGCCGGAAAGCGATGTATCATCAAGCGTGAGCCTGTGGTCTCAAAGCGTCAGAAACGGCTCTAATTTCGTTTTCCGGCTCTCCGGCGGTGTCTCGCTCGTCTCATGGCTCTCTCGTGCGACAGCGGCGAAATTTGGCGGCTTCTGCGGTATTCTCGAATAATTAACGTAACTTTGTAATCTTAAATCTCTGAACTGCTTATGTTAGGAGCAATAATCGGCGACATCGTTGGCTCGCCTTATGAATTTGCCAACACATCTAATCCTCGCTTCCCTCTGTTCTCGAAGCGCAGCTCTTTTACGGACGATACCATCTGCACGGCCGCTGTCGCTGATGCGCTTGTGCGAGGTTCTGATTTCGGGCAGACGCTCCGGGAGTGGTGTCTGCGTTATCCCAATCCGATGGGGGCTTATGGCGGCTCGTTCAATGCGTGGCTGCACTCTGAAAATCCACAACCCTACAATTCTTTCGGCAACGGTGCAGCAATGCGTGTCTCTCCTGTCGGGTGGGCGTTCAACTCGGAAGCGGAGACGCTCCGGGCTGCGTTGGCTTCGGCTGCTCCGACCCACAACCATGTGGAGGGGCTTATCGGGGCTTCGGTCGTGGCTCGTGCCATCTTCCAGCTCCGGGCTATGAACCGCCCCTCGTTCCTCAGTGGTGAGGTCTCTGCTCTTGTGGCGGCTTCCTATGGGGAGGATTGGGAATATTATCTTCCGGCTCGAGGGGTCTTTGACGAGACTTGTCAGGGATGTGTCCCTCTCGCGTTCCACATTTGCTCTGTTTCCACGGGCTTCGAGCCAGCCATTCGCCGGGCAGTCGTGTGGGGTGGCGATTCGGACACTCTCGCAGCGATCGTCGGCTCACTTGCCGAGGCTCGTTGGGGCATCCCTGCCAAAATCCGGGAGAAGGCTCTGTCGATGCTCCCTGCTGATATGGTTGACGTTATTATGAAATTCAAATCTAAATTTGGCTATGAGTGCTAATAATACCCTTTTGAAATCTTGCCGCTACTACAAAGGCGAGTCCTCGAACCCATACGAGGGCAAAGACCACAATAAAGCCATGCTGTGGTCTTATGAGCAGATGTGGGTGCGCGATGCCGAGCGCGGTCTGTCTCCTGCCGATTCCGGCACTCTCGAAGACTACGAGGCTTATGGTCTCAAGTCTTTTAATGCCGATGATGGCGTTCCAATTTCGTTAAAGGCTTTCCTGTTCAACCGCTTCATGCATTGGCAGGGGGGCAACGGTATGGAAGCTGACCGGGAAGGGTTCAAACGCTTCTATCGTCGGTTCTACATGGGTAAATAAAAAAGAGGGCTTCGCGCCCTCTTTTCGTTTATGGTCATTTGAACGGATATCCTCCGACGTATGGGAATGTAACGGGGTGCTGTTCTATGATGTCCACATCGATATACCATGTGCCACCGCTTTTCTCAATCTTGGTTATCTTGAATTTCGTTCCTCGCTGAATAAGGATTTCGCTTTCGTAGCCGTAGCTACTTTGTCCGGCGATACCATCCCAATTCTTACCCCTGCCTTGTCCGTATGCGGAGAATGGCTCGCAGTACATCGCCTTTGTTCCTTTCGGGGCATAGATGTTGAAGATGATGTCTCCGCTGAAACCCTTTCCTTTGGCAACTCCGGCAGACCAGAACGCACCCTCGACACCCTCTGCCCCAAGAAGAGCCATGATGTCTGCATCGGTGGGGTTGCTCCAATTGGTAAGACCGAATTTCTTCAGAGCAACCATGCCGTCTCCTCGTTGCAGCCACATATCGAAATCGTATGAAGACCTGTCGATGATGGACTCGATGTGGGGGATTCTTCTCAAACCCTCCGCTTTCTTTGTGGCTGAACCGCAATAGGTCAGACCACGCAGCGGCTCATTGATGTTGCAGAATGATTGCGTGTAGCCGTATATCGCTCCGCGTTCTTGAGAAGATGCACCACGCCACACCTCTCCGCATTTTCCACGAAGACGCTTGTCTGCTTCTTCTGTGTCCTGCGCCCACATTGCAGCGTCTTTTCTCTTTTGGGAGTAGGCATCGTCTCCGAATTGCGAAGATGTGCTTTTGACGGAGGTGCCGGATTTCCCCTTTCGGTTGTGTTCGAGGACTTTCTGTTTCCATTGGGCAGATGCGATGTAACTCTTGGCGGTCTTTACGTCTCCGGCATCGATCGCGGCTTTGGCTTTCGCCATGAACTCCTTGAAATCCTTTGACGTGGTCTTAAAGCCAAGCAGGGCAGTGTATTCCGCGTTGAGCTTCGTGAGTTCGATATGTGTCTCGACCTCGGCGAGCTTCTTCTTGTATGCGTCCTGTGCGACCTGCCATGTGGAGTGCTTCTTGTTCTTTTCGAGCCACTGGATTTCAAACTCCAGCTTGCTCTTTAGCTTCTCTGCGTTGGTGGTCATCTCGATGCCTTGCAGCTCCCATTTCATCATCTTGTCATCAACGGCATAGTAAACCTGCTTGAGTTCTGCGAGAGTGAATGTCTTGTGCCACTCGTGTACGTTGTCGAGGTATGCCGACATCGCTTTATAGTCGGCTCTGACTGCCTTGATTGCCTGTGCGACGTTCCGGGCTTCCTCGCGCATCTTCGTGAGGTTGTTCTGTGCGATGAGCTTCTCAAGCGCGGAGAAATCCACGTCGTGGGGATATTCGGAGCGCAGCTTGAGTATGTTGTTGGCGATGAGCTTTGTTGTCGCGTCTCGTTTCTGCTTGGCTTCCCATGCTTTCTTGATGTCCTCGATTTGCTGCGGAGTCCTTGCCTTATGCCGAACAGATGCTCTTTGGAGCGTGGCAATCCGGGAGTTGATTTCCTCGAAATGCTCCGGGTCGTTCATGGCTCGCATCTCCTTGATTGCTTCCTTGCACTCCTGTGGCAGATAACCGTCCACAATGTCTTCCCGGAGGTTGTCAAGTCTCCATTTGTTCCACCTCTGCTGAATAGCTGCTGCCTGTTCCGGGGTTCGTGCATCATGCCGTTCCTGTGCGATTTCGAGCGGTGTCTTCTGCGGTTCTGTGGTAATGCCGAGAATGGTGTCCACCCTCTTGCGGTTGTCGGCTATGAAATATGGCAAATTTCCGCCCATTTCTATTCGGTCGGCGTGTTCTTCCACCCAGCCTTTGAAAGCGGCAGGAACGTCGCGCACGGTGTTCACAGAGCCTTTCTCCGGCTGTTCTCCGGCGAGTATGCGTTGTGTATCCTCCGCCATTTCCTCCTCGGTCTTCAGAACCGTTACGACATGGCAGCGGCAATGCGGATGCCACCCTGTAAACTTGAAGTCTTTTGGGTAGCGTCCGGCGAGAGTGTCGCAGATGTCGGTCAGCGGCACTCCGTTCATCGTGTGGTTGTTGCTCAGTTTGATTTCGATGCCCACCACGAATTCCATCTGTTGCCACCGCAGGTGGTCGCTCGTGCGATATGCTATGTTGGTCTCCGTACAGGCAAGTCTCCGGGCGTTCTTGTAGCTGCTGCGGTAAACTCCGCGTCCGGGGTGGAAATCTCGTGCTGCTTGAGAGAGCCGGAGGTTTCCGTGCTTGTCTCGCACTCGTCTGAACAGCTTGTCGGGGTGTTGCAGATATTGCCGGAGGCTTCGGGACATTTGCGCTGCGCTCTCCCCGGTGCGTATTCCCAAGTCAAGACCCAGCTCTATCTCTCGCTTGAAAGATTCGGTATATCTCCATACCCTGTCGGATAGGTTCAACCCTTGCGCCTTGCGTTGCAGAAATGCGTCGAGAGCCGCTCCGTTGGTCGAGAAGTAACGTCGGTATTGTTCCTTGCTCAATTCGCCGACACGGTCGCCGAAAATGCGCGAGACGAGGGCATTGTTCTTGTTGTTGCTCAATGTCCATGCAGACCGCACTCCGCTCACGATGGTTGTCTCCATTGACTCTTGCAGCGCGGTCATCAGTCGCTCTATCTGCTTTTTTGTCGCCGGGTAATCATCGAAGCTAAAAATGCGGTCTTCCGGGAGTGTTGTCTTGATTGACACACCAATCTTGGCGGCTTCCTCGGCTGCTTTCTTGAAGATACGGTCTATTCGCGTACCGATTGCCGCCATGTTGCGAAGGTGCGTCTTGTCATAATCAGTTGGCTTCGGCATTGTCGGTCTTGTCTATGGGTCGTTCCTTGAATTGGTCACACTCCGGGTCGGACAGGAACTTGCAGAATTTTCCGTGTTGGCTCTTGGCATCATACGGACAGCGGCACAGGATTAGGTGTCCGTCGAGGGCTTTGTTGTGCCAATCGTAGGAGTGTGCGCAATCCCGGCAGCGTCTCTTGGGTGCTTCCGGCTGCTTCTTTTTGGGTGGGCGGACTGGTGTTCGTGCCATGATGCGATTGGTTTATTCGGTCAAATCGAAGGAGTCCACGGTCTCCTCTTCCTTTATCTCCTTGATTGTTTTGTCGACATTGTCCGAGTGTCCGTATTCCTCGATGCTCTCTCGCTGCGACATGATGGGTTTATTGCCGTTTGCGGTCATCAGCCTTTCCACTCGTTCTTTCTCGTCCGTGATGCGGTAGGGGGTTATGATATTCTCAACCGGGAGAGCGTCGATGTCGGCATGGTATGCGCTGCCCATCACAAGTTTGGCATAAGCCTTGACCACGTTGACCTCTCGATCGAAGAATTCGATAAGGTCTCCGCTCTCGTCTCCCACCTTGAGTTCTGCGTCGATGAACATCTGCTTGCGGCTCTCCCCGGAGAGTGCCTGTTGGCTCATCTTCTCATAGCTCCAATCCGGGAGTTGTAGCTGCGTGAAGTACAGGCTTCGCAGAGTCTCGATGTGGAACTTGAGGCTCTCGGTAGCTTGCTGCCATGTGACGTATTCCGCTTTTGCTCCCGATGGGAACTGCGAGACCGCCTTGAATTCCTTGTTGGGGCTTTTCTCGTCGCCGTACTGAATGACTGCGTCGGCGCAGACCACGAATTTGGGTTTGCTGTTCTCCCGGAGGTAGTTGCCGTTTCGGGAGAGAGACCATTCCATCTCGTACACGTTCCGGGACGTGTCTTCCCATATCGGCATCGGTCGCCATGCGTAAACGCCGGGGATTTTAAGGAGCGTTGTCTTCTCGTCTTCGACCACAGCCCAGTCTCCGCCCTCGTTGCTCCATTTGATGTGGCGGCTGTCCTCTCCGTCTGTGTAGGTGTCGAAATACTGCACGTTCTTGCGCCCGACCTTTCGTGTGTAGCCTATGCTCATGGCGGTCATGTCGCCGTACTCGTCGAAGAACGGGTATAACTCGTCTCCGAGCATTGGGGAGAATGTCCGGCAGCGCAGTTTGATAGGGCTGTTGACGCCATAGAGATTGTTCTGCTGCTTCACGGCATACCAAAGCGTGAATATTTCGCACCCGGCGAACAACTGCTTGCATCGTTTGGTATTAACGCTGTTGATGCGGTTGCGGTCGTATATCTTTTCAATTACTTCCGCTGCGAGCTTCTGTTTGTCGCCCTCCGGCTTATACACTCGCTTCACGGGTATGCCTGTGCAGAGTTCGCTCATGCGTGTTGCGGCGAGTTTCTGAAACGAGAGGGTTATTCGCGTTACTCTCTCTACTCCGTCATCGCGCACAATGTCGGGGTATATCTGCTTGTCCATGACGGGGTGCTTCTTTGGGTCGTACTCGCTTTCAAGACCCTTTCTGCCTGCCCACACCGGGACACTGACGGTCTTCTGCTTGAGCGCGGTTATTCGCTCTCTTTCGGTCGTATTTGCGCCGAGAATTTCTTGGATGCTTGGCATTTGTCGTTGATATTGGTGTTGTTAAAAAATTCTTTGGAGACGTTCTATGTCGATAGCTCCGCGCATATCCATCGGGTAGAAGGTGTTGGCGAGAGCGTCGAAGCGGTCGGTCGAACGGTTGAGACGTTTCTTTATATCTTCTTTTGGTTCTATCTGTATCTTGCCGTCGGAGCGGAAGAACCACCGTATCTCCGTCGCTTCTTCCTCAAAGAGTGGGTCGGGCGGCAGCATCGCCCCTGTGTTGTTCTTGGGGTTGAGCCAATCCCGGACGCACCAGAACAGATAGGCTCGCATATTCACGAAGCGATATTGCCCGGTTATGTCTCTCATTTTATCGGGGTTGTTTCCTCCCCATTCGCTGTATTTGCAGCTGATTATGTATTCCGGGCTGTTCTCCACCTCACGGCATCGGGAATAAACCCCTGCGCCCTCTCCGATGGTGTCTATGCTTACGAAGCCGTAGGGGTTGCGTCTCCTCCATGTCGCCACCTTTCCTGCAACCTCCATGTGGTCTGCCGTGCCGCCGGAGTTGTGGCTGTCGAAGCCGGAACACCATGCGCCCATGCGCTCGACATAGCAAGTCGCGTCTCGACCCATGCCAGCCACGTCCACACCAAGCATCCGAATGTCTCCGTCTCTTTCGATCGGCTCTTTGCCATGCGCCTGTTTCCACCGCTCCTGTGCGGTTTCTATCCACTGCTGGGGTATCAGCACATCGTCTCCGACCTTTGGGAACTTGCCGAGGACTTTCTTTCTGAACAAGTCCTCCGGGCGATACCATTGCCCCTCGAATTCGAAGTCATCAAGTTCCGGCTGCACCTCGTCGGGGCGGATACGCATACACCATTGTTCGAGCTTGTCAACCACCCACGGGTAGTCCACCTGTCCGGGTATGATGATTCGCTTCTCCGTTACGTTTGGTGCTGTCAGTGAGTTGAGTCGGAACTTTGCCCAGCGTTCTCCCTTTTGGCTTCGTGCCGCATATCCGATTGGGGTATTGGGGTTGAACACAAGAAGAATTCGGGAGTCTCCTTGCAGATTACCCTCGATTGCGTCGAAGATGTTGTCTGATACGCCGGAGGCTTCCGTGACGATGAACATCGTATGCACCGCGTGAAAACCCGACCATGCTTCGTGATTCTGCTCGTCGGCTTTGAAGCCTGTTAGAAACCATTCGCGGCTGTTCGTGCGGATTCGGTCTGTGGTCACGCTTCCGGGAAGAATGATGCCGCGTTGTTTGGCTCTCTCCATAAGTCGTGCGACCTCCGGCATCATGATGTTCTTTACCTGCCTGTCCGTCGGTGCTGTCAGAGCGACTTTGGTGTTCTCCACAAGCTCCTTGCGGCTGTTCCACCGTGGAGTAAGGAACAGGCAGCTCACAGCGCAGCAAGCAGCGACAAAGTCTTTCCCTCGTGCTGTTCCCGAAGCCACCGAGGTTCGGGGGTTGAACTGCACCGAGGTTACGATTGCCTGCTGCTCTTTGTCAAGGTTCGCGCCCAACGCTTCACGGATGAACTTGTTCCAATCCTGCCGCCATGAATTCAATAGGTCGATGCCCCTTTGCCGGAGTATGATGTCTTGCTGTCGTGCCATTGTTGAAATGTGGAGTTATTTTCTCTGAATTTTGCGCCTGTGGGCTTTCATGCTTGTTGGTGGGCGGTTGTTCCACCCAGAGCGAAACGAGCGAACAGCGCGGCTTACACGGGGAATTCCGTGCTGTTCGCCTCTGCTTCATCAAGCATACCGCTTTCCATAAGCAGATTTGCAAAGGAAAGCTCCCCGGAGACCTCTTTCTTTTCCGGGGCATAGAGTCCGAGCAGCTTGCGCCGCTCCTGCAACTGCGCCCGGATTTCAGAAATGTACGAGACGTTGCCGAGACCTATGACTGTGCTTTCGCGTGTCTCTATCTGCGTGGTCTTGCTCTTGCCGCCCTCGTCTCCGAACTGCGGCACTCCTTTACGCTTCTTCATGGTGCGGACATAGTCCTCTTTGGATTTCTCCCATTGCGCCCATAGCTCACGGCACGTCTCGTCGATGCGCTCAAGCTCCAACTGCAAGGCGTACTCTGCGTTGTCGAGCCGCTGCTGCTGGAGTTCTTCGAGTACGGTCTTGATGTCGTTCTGAACCGTGGCTGTAGAGTAGGTTGAAAGGTTGAGCCGCTTCATTACCTCGGCTCTGATTTGGCGCACCGTGTATTGCCGGAGAAACATCTGCGAGACAATCTCCAGCCGTGCTAACTTGGCTTGATTGCGCCGTTGTGTCTGCATCTTGCTCATTGTCGGGTTATGTTAAGGGGTTATGCGCTCCGCTTCTTCTCCTGTGAGTTTTTCCCAGCGATCGAGAATTGCGTCGCAGTATTTAGGGTCGTATTCCATCGTGAAGCACTTGCGGTTTATCTGCTCGCAAGCGATAAGGGTCGAGCCGCTGCCGCCGAAAAGGTCAAGGACGAGCTGCTCTTGCTTGGTGCTGTTCTTGATAAGTCGCGCCATCAGCTTTACGGGCTTCATGGTCGGGTGGATGTCGTTCTTTGTCGGCTTGTCTTCGTAGATTACCGTGTTGGGGACTGACACGTCCGTGAGTTGAAGCACGAGCTTCAGCAGTTCGTCTTTCTTGAGCTTGCGGTAGTCCACCCCGGCATCCTCGATTACGGTGCTTTGGCTGCGGTCATCGACGAAGTAGTGCGCTGCTCCGTCTTTCCACCCATACAGGCATGGCTCGTGCCGCCACTGGTAGTCCTGTCTTCCGAGGACGAGCGCGTTCTTGACCCATATCAGCGTCTCCCGGAGCGTCAGTCCGACCTCCTTGAGTGCCGTGCGGAATTCATAGCCTTTGCTGTCTGCGTGCCACACATAGAAAGCCGCGCCCGGTCGCATCGCTTGAATGGCGCAGTTAAAGGCAGCGGTCAAGAAGCCGACAAATGCCACGTCATCCATGTTGTCGTTGGCGATTTTCATTTTGTCCTTTGTGCCGCCTTGATAGTCCACGTTGTATGGTGGGTCGGTCAGCAGGAGGTCTGTCTGTTCTCCACCCATCAGTTTGGCTACATCGGCTTCTTTGGTGCTGTCTCCGCACATGAGCCTGTGCCGTCCGAGTTCCCACACATCGCCGGGGTTGCAGCGTGTGGGTGCGTTGGCTGCATCTTCCTCTCCGTAGTCATCCTCGTCTGCATCGTTGTCTTCCGGCTCATCGTCGAAGTCTCCGAGACCCCAATCGAGAAGCTCGTCGGGGTCGAAGTCTTCGGAGAGTGTCTCGTCGTCCCACTCTCCGAAAGCCACGTTATCCTTGATGATGAATTCTCGCTTCTGCTCCTCGGTCAGTTGGTCGGCTCGCACGATGATTGCCGTGGGGTCTGCGAGCCATGCTTCCCAATAATCGCGGAGGTTCTGCCGTTCCGCTTCGGTCTTCTGTGCATAGCCCTTGCAGCCGTTAGCCAGCATCATGTTGATTTCCGCAGGGCTTTTCTCGGAGATTGCGGTTAATGCCCGGTAGCGCATATTGCCGCCGAGGGCTGTGTAGGTCTCGTCTATGACTATCGGGCGCAGGGTCTGCATCTCCGGGAAGATGAGAATTGAGCGCACAAGTCTTTCGAGCTGCTTGTCTGAAATCTTGCGCGGATTCCGTGCGTTGATATTGATTTGTGATAGTTTGATTTTTTCGGTCTTCATTGCTTCTGTTTTATCTGCAAAGTTACTTAAAAATGATTGTAATATAATCACTTTTGGGCGCAATTAGAGGCTTCCTGTGGCTCTGCCGAGTATCGCATAGTCTCTCGTATCATGTTGAGCGTTGCGTTGCTGCACAGCTCGTCAGGAATGGTGCGCAGAACTCGCCAGCCCATGACGGTGGCGGTGTTGTACTTCTCCATGTCGTTGAGAAACCCTTTCGGGGACGTGTGCCGTCCGCCTGTCCACACTCCGCCCTCGACTTCGACTGCTATCTTGTGTTCCGGGATTGCGTAGTCGAACCGCCACTTGCGTGTGGGGTGGAACTTATGCTCTTTAACACACTCGACTTTCAAATCGGAGCGGCAGAGTAGTGTGAAAAAGTCCGATTTTAGCTGCTGCGGCTTCGCCTGTCGCGTTTTCTTGCGTCTTGTGGGTGTTTGGTCGTTTTTCATTGTTTCGTTGAAATTTGGGGCATTTCTGTGCGTCTGTGGGCATACACGACAAACGGGGGATTACTCCCCCTGTATGCCCGGTTGCCCGGTCTTGGTTGCGTGGTGGTCAGAACGGAAGGTCTTCCTCTGCGCCAACCATATACGGATTGTTGTTGGCGGTCAAGTCCACAGCCGCCTGTGGCTTCTTGGCGAGGACGTGCAGTCCACCTATGATTGGTTGGGCGGCTCGTTCCTCGTCGGTCATGCGCTCGTATACCTCCCGGTCATGGCTGACCTTGATGCAGTGAGTGTCGCTGTATTGTGGGTTCTGCATCTCAATTGCGGTCATGTTGAGATAGCAGCCCTTTTCTCCGAGGAACAGACCGCTCTCGTCGATGGGGATGCAAAGACATTGCTTGGTCGTGGTCTTGCCTTTGATGTTGGTTACGAATGCCCCCTGCAGTTTCAGAAGGTCTGTCTTGATGCTGTAATTTGCCATATCGTTTTGGGTTTAGGAGTGTTGGAACATATCGGGGTATTCGAGGTTGAAGCAATCCCGGAGAACTGTGTGTTTGTATCCGTCCGCCTTAAGGTTGGACAGGGTGTTCTCTATGCGCCGCTCAAGTGCTGCGCCATTCTCTGCATACAGGACTCTGCACTCTGTGGAGAATTCGCCCTGTGCGTTCTTTGTCTCGATGATGATTTTAACCGTCATTATTGTTGGGGTTTATTTATTAAATGGTTTCTTCAATAGTGCGTATCCGTTGCCGTACTCCAGCTTCTCGTATCCACGGCTTATGTAGTGGTCGAGCATCCACGTCGGGGTGTCTGCCGCTTCCCATTCGAGGTACACCGCGCTGAGTCCGTTGTTACGGGCAATCGTCTCCGCTTTGTTAAGCAGTTCTTTGGCTTTGCCCTCTTTCCGGCAGTAAGGCTGCACCCATAGGTTGTGGATAAATGCGCCTATGCCGTACTCTCCCTGTGGCTGCGTGTAGATGTCGAGCTGAACACTGCCGCCGTCGGTTATGAGTAGGTAGAGGGTTCTTTTTGACCATGTTTGTTTTTGGATTTGTATCATTGATTTTTTGTTTGAATTATTTTTGTTCGGGTCTCCGATTTGCCGCCGAGCCGCTTTCCCTCTACCGTCGAAGCCCCTTGCGCAACACGTGCTGAAACCTGCCGGGGCAGTGGATATTTACGAGGGGAGGTCAGTTGTTCCATTTGCGGATGTGGCAGTCTCTCTGGCTGAGTGCGGTCGTACTACTTGCTTGCGGCTGTGTCGGAGGTTACCTTTCTGAGTTGGTCTTTGAGTTGAATTAATTGCAGGAGCAGTTGGGAGATTGCGGATTTTTGTCTCTTGATTTTGTCCTTGACATCACCGCGCTTCTTGTTGCCGCTGTAATCTGCGATTGAAGCGAGAGCGTTCATATATCGGTCTCGTTCTTCCCGGAGTTGGTCGTTCTCCGCTTGGAGCTGCGCTATCAGTTCCTTTTGTCTGCGGTCGTATGCGTGGTACTCCTTGACAAATTTGTGGAAAAATGCGCCCGACACCGTGTCGTGGTATCCGATGTAAGTACCGAGTGTTTCGGATTGTATCTTGCGGTATTCGTTCATTTTAGTTTAAATGGATTGAATAAGGGAATTCTCATGGACTCTATCCATAGCTTCTTCTTGTAGTCCTCTATCTGTTCCTCTGTTAGCTGTAATGGGGGAACGTCTAAAATAAGACCTATTGTGATACGCTCTCGGTCTTTCTGCGCTTGGGCTTCGCGAGCCATCCGCAGGAATTCGTCTATAATTGGGAATTTGCTCATAAGTCGAAAAGGGAGGGGCTTGGGTTGGGTTTATAGTGAAGGTCTCGAAGTTCGCCTTTTACAATCATCAATTCGATGTTGTAGACGACATGGGTGCATTGGAACTTTCCGCGTTCATCGGCTTTGTAGAAGTCCACGACAAGTCTCTCGTCGGGACAGACTCCTCTCCGTGGGGCTTCTTCCCGGACGCGTCCTATGTAGCGTTGCTCGTTAATCCATCCGAATAGCCGCTTTAGCGTTTTTGCGCTAAATGGGTTGTTTTTCGGCTTTAAATACGTCACCCATATGGTATCGCCGGGACGGAGCGTTACGGTTCTGTGTGGGTAATGCTCGAATTTAATCATGCTTTTTGTCTCTTTCATTTTCCCTCGATCATCTTGTGGTAGTGGTTGTCGTTGAGTGTGCCCATCATCGCCACGACCGCTTGAAGTCTGCGGAGGTCGATTGGTTGGCTGCTCAGTTCTTCTTCAGCATCCTCCGGGTCGTTGCTGCGGTCTCTGAAGATGCGATGCTTCTGAACGTAGGCTTCGAAGACGAGCTGCTGTGTCTGCTCGATGTCTTTCTTGAGGTTGTTCTTGTGCCAAAAGAAAAGGTTAGAAATTTCTGCAAACTGGTAAGCGGTCAGTTCCACTCCTCTGATGATGCTGCTTGTCTCCCGGATATACCGCAGTTGGCGATTCCCGGTTACGTTTGCGTAGCATTGCATGAAAAGACTGAGCCAAATCTTTCCCTTGCCAATCTCGAAGCGGTAGCGGTTCTTCTTCTCTTGGTCGAGAACGTCTTCAAGGCTTACTCCATATTGCTCACACAACTTGTCGAGTAATTTCTTGGCTGCTTCCGCTTCGCCTTTATACCCTTGTTCTGCGAGGGCTTGCAGTTTTCGGAGCTTGCTTTTGATGCTCTCGAATGATTGTTTGTCTTTGTTCATTTCTCCCGGTTATTTATCTTTCGTTTGGTGTCTCTGATGATTTCTCCGAGCGTAGCGGATTCGCCGTATCCGAGCCTGTCGCTCATGATAATGGCAGCGTACTGGGTTATCTTGTGGTTGCTCTCCCGGATTGCTTTCTTCCACCCTTTGCGCTCTCTGATGAAGCGTGTGGAGAGGTGGTATCCGAGAAATGCGCTGCCGTAGATGATTGCGACTGCAAATGCCAACATTGCGAGGGTCAGCAGTCCGAAAAGAACCCAGCCGCAGATTGTGATCGTTGTCTCCATGTTGTCTCGTGTTAAAAATCAAAATTGAGGGTATACTGTATTGCTTTCTTTCGTGGGTCGTTGAGGATTTTGTCCACGCTCTTGGCATGAATGGGACATTCTCCTGTGTAGGGACATTGCCCGGCTGCTGCTTGGAGGTGCGCTCCGTGCCACCGCTCCCATTCTTTCTCTCCGTCTCTCGTGAGAAAGGTTATCAGCTTCATGCAACCGAAGCCGCGCTCATTCTGCTTTGTGTCGTGAAGCTCGACGATGCCTGTTTCCTGTGGTCTCATTATTTACCCCTCCCGATAAATGCGAGGCGTAGCACGTCGAATGTCCGCCCAATGATGGCAAATTCAAACATAGCCCCTGTGTCGGCTACGTCATTTACTTGTAGGACTGGATATGGAGAATGCATTGTGTTGATTCTCCAATAATCCACTATTGCGTCTTCATCGACCGTCTTGAAAAAGTGGTCGAGACTTTCGATAAGGCATTTCACATAGTCGGGACTATATGCTTCCGCTATCTTGTCTTGGTTTCGTAGTGCGTATCTCATCGCTTGCTGTATTTTGTGTTAAAATGGTGCTTCCTCATCTGTCGGGCGCAGCCAATCGTCAAAGTCAAAATGAGCCGCTTCCGCTGCGTCCTGTGCGCGTCTGCGCTCCTCCTCGACAAGATGGTTGGTGTTATCCCATTGAGGCTCCTGTTCGGGATAATAGGGGGTATAGCGTCCGTTGTTGAGGTTGTATTTCATGAGTGCCGTTCCCGGCTCTCCGAGGTGTCTGAACTTAACCTTTTCGATGCGTATCTCCACCGTGTTGTTCACGCGGTCGCGGTGTACGACAATACCGAAATCCGCCTTATTGAAAAAGTGCGCCGAGCCGCTGATGTCGTAGAGTGTCGGAGGGTCTATCTTTCCGTCTTTGTTCTTGGCTGGCTTCGTGGGGTGCGCCATCAGAATGATGAGAATGTCGTGCTGCTGTGCAAAGTTGGTCAGTCGGTCAAGCAGTTGGCTGATGTAGTCGGTCTCTTTCATGCCGCTCTTTTCGTCTTCGAGGCGGTTGTATGGGTCAATGACAAGAGCCTTGATGCCTTTGCGCCGGACGAGGTACTTGGCTTTTTCGAGGATTGTGTCCACCTTGTAGTCGCTCGGTGCGATGAAGAAGAAGTTCTGTTCGAGGTGTTCCTTGACTTGCTTGTACTCCCCGAATGTGAGGTGCTTTTGGTCGAAGTGCTTTCCTGTAAACTTTTCGATCAGCTTACTTGCGTGGTATGCGAGGGGGGCGTTCTCCGGACTAAAATATGCGAAACGCCAGCCGTACCTCATGTTGAGCCGCTCTGCCATCTCGTCGATGAATTCTGACTTGCCGCTTCCGGGGTAGCCTGTTACCATGCAGAGACGCTTGGTCTCAAAGCTGATTAAGCGGTCGACGTTCTCATGTCCCATGACCACTCCTTTCTGCAATCCGAATTCAAAGATTGCGTCGAGGCTCTGTTCAAAGTCCGAGACCGTGAATACCCCCTCGACCTTGATTTCCGGGGCTTGTGCTATGCAGCGCAGGAGGCTCTCCCTGCCGTGTGCCATGAGGTGTTCGTTGGCATCCTTGCAGTCCTCTCCGAAATCAAGCACCCGGCATCGGTCAGCTCCGAAGCGTCGTATAAGCTCGTCTCGGAGCATGACACCTTTCGCGTCTGTATCAACCGCGATGTAGATTGTCTCTTTGTCCTCGAAATAGTCCTCTATGAAATCGTCGAGGTAGTCAAGGTTTGCATTTGCTCCGTTGGGAACGCTGACTACGTCGTGCCGTCCGACTTCGTAGAAGCTCAAGGCATCCATTTCGCCCTCGACGATGATGCACTCTTTCTTTCCCTTTATTGCGTCGATGTTGTAGGGTATCAGTTCTGCGCCGGAGCAAAGTTTGAAGCACTTGTCGCCTGTCCTGTATTTCGTGTTGATGAGCTGTCCGTCCCGGTAGTAGTTGAACTGAACCGTATTGATTTTGCCGTTCTTCTGCGGCATCCATTCTTCGCCCTCTGTTACCTTGAGGGCTTCGAGAGTCGCTTGGCTGATGCCCCTGCTTGCGAACCATGCGAGTGCGCGTTCCTCCATCGGTGCGTGTGGCTTCGGGGTGGGTCGCTTGTATTCCGGCTTCTGCTTGCGGATTTGGGCGGGTCTGAACCACGGCTGTCTCTCCATCCACTGCTGCTTCTCGCTTTCCGTGGGAACGGCTGCGCATCCGCTGAAACCGCAGTAATGACACTTGAACATACCTGTGCGCATATTGACCGAGAGGCTCTTGTCTCGCTTGTCTCTGCGTTGGTCGTGGCATTGGGGACAGTATGTCTTGGCATTTGTAGCGTGGCTGTTCAGTCGGCTCACGTCGATGCCGTATTTTTCAAAGTCGAAGTTGTTCATATCGTTTTCTCCCATTGATTCGTTGTCTCACTCCAATAGTGGGCTTCTGATGGTCTTGGGGGTGCTTGCGGCGGCACAGGCTGTCCGCTCGTGCCGTAGGTGCGTATTCCTTTGCTGTTGATGAATTCGCCGACACCGAGGCTCTGTGTGCCTTGTACGGGGGGCTGCGCCCTGTCTCTCGATGCCCATGTTCGAACGGTCGCTCTCCAGTCTTTCATGGGGTTGCGTCCTACGCGCCAGCCGTTGGAGGTGTAGTAATCCACAAAATGTTCCGGGTCGATGTTGTAACCCTTTTCTTGGGCGTAAGCTCTGACCTCATCAACCGTGGGGGCGGAAAAACGTGAGGCGGTTTTCTTTTCCCCTTTAGGGGATTTTTCTTTTTGTTGCTTTACTCTGCTATACTCTACGTTACTCTGCTCTACTATAGGGTTATCTTCGGTTATCTCTTGGGTTATGTTTGGGTTATCTTCCATAACCGGTTCGGTTGTCCGATAGTATGGATTTGGCTGTCCTTTCTTGAAGTTCGGGTTACCGCCCTTGCGTCCGTTTCTCCGGGCTGCTTCGGCTCTCCTCTGACGCACCTCAAGCATCCGCACAAAGCGTCTCTTGTGTGCTGCGCTGAATATCTTTCCATCTTCGTGCTGAAGGAGTCCGATTTTCACGCTGTAGTCGATTATCTCCCTTAGTTCTGCGACAGGCACGTCGAAATCTGAGGCGAGCAGCTCTTGACTGACCTCGTTGTAGTCAAATTCAAAATTTGTGCAATCCGTGAGGTATTCAAGCATGAAGCACCACACGGCATATCCTGTGTGGCTGAATTTACGACGCAGGGCTTTGACCTTGATGTCGTTCCTCATGTCTATGTCGTGGCTGAAGTAGTCTGCTCCGCCGTTGTCGTTATTCTTTTGTCGTGCCATGTCGTGGGTCGGTCTTATAGTGTCGCAACAATGGATTTACGCAGCCGCTCGTTCCGGCTGTTCCATTCGAAGGTTCGTATCATCCATTGCTTGTAATCTGATGGAATGTCCTTAATTCTTTCCCCTTTGTATTTGCCAAAGGGCATTATTTCGATTGGTGGTTCTTGTTTCGTATCGATTGCCGTCGTGTCCTCTCTTGTGTACTTGCCGATTTGGTCGATGGGTATGCCGGAGAGAAGCACTCCTCCTGTGCCGAAAAGCCGCCACATCTTGCCCTGCTCGAATACCAAGTCTTCAATTCTGCCGAACCGCTTCACGTTCCCTCCGAGGTCAACGATGAGTGCGTCTTCCTTGTCGGGGTCTATTCGTGTGGCGCGTCCGAGGATTTGGTAATAAAGGGCTATTGAGGCGGTGCTGATACCGAGGACGATGCAGTCTATCTTGGTGTAGTCAAATCCTGTAGAAAGCACCCGGACATTGAACAGCACCCGGAGTCTCCCTGCCCGGAAGTCTGCGATGTTCTGTTCTCGCTGTGCTTTGTCCATGTCTCCGTAGATGACCGCTGAATGTGGATAATGCTCGGAGAGGGCTATTGCGTCCGCTACGCTTGGCGCAAAGGCGAGGATATGCTTTCGGTCGGGATTGCTGTCAAGGGCGCGTATGATTGCGTCTGTGCCGCCGTTTGCGTCGTATGCTCGCTGTACGCTGTCCTCGGTATATTCGCTCTTGCTGCTGTTGAATACGAGGAGGCTGTCATCGAACCCCTCGGTCTGGTATCGCAGCTTGCACCAAAATCCGAGGCGCACCATTTCCTGCACCTGTCCTACATGGATTATCTCTTTGAAGAAGTTCCCTTTCTTACTCCGGCTCGTCAGCATGACAAGTTTGGAGTATGTACCTCCGTCTCTGTCACGATTCGTCTGCAATTTGACCGGGGTTGCGGTTATGCCGAGGACGTGCGTAATTCCGCTCTCTTGGAGGAAACGTCCGAGCATTGAGTCTGCTTCTCTTGGATAAAGGTGCGCTTCGTCTATGAGCATCTTCGTGAAGCCGTGTCTCTTGAATTCCGCACCGAGGTTTTTGATTGAGCCGATGGTCGCGTATGTAATCTGTGCCATCTCTCGTTTCCCGAAGCTCGCGCTGTAAATCCCGGCATTGCTCCCGAAGCCACCGCAGAGGGTATCGTACTTTCGGAAGTTCTGCTCAAGCAATTCTTTTGATGGCTGGAGGACGATGAGCTTGTCGGTCGTGTTCTTTGCCACAAAAGCCGTGAGGATTGACTTGCCCCATGCCGTCGGCAGGACTATGAGGCTCGGCTTCGGTTTCTTCTCTTGGAAGAAAGCGATTGCTTTGCGTATTGGTTCTTCTTGGTTTTCCCGGAGTGTAATCATTTCGTAAAAAAGTAATGCTCCGCAGGTAGGGCTAACCACGCACTACAGCCGCGTCGGGAGTCCTTTCGGTCTTCCCACCCATGTGCGGAGCAAATATTTTCATTCTTTTTCATGTCGTCGTTTCGGTTATCGCAACCATGTATGATTGGGAGGTAATCACTTTTGTGGTTGCTTTTGCTTCTTGTCGAGCTTTGATTCCACCGGGAGCGTCTGCTTGCGCTCCAGCTTCTTTGCAAGGTTAAGTGCCATTCTACGGGCGTTAAACTGCGTTGTGGTGCGCATTCCACGTTCTTGGAGCATAGAAGCGTATGCTCTGATGAATTCGACCGCTTTGTCCCGGTCTGCGTTGGAAATGCCAATCATAACCCTATCTGTATATCTCGGTTTTGTTATTTGAGCAGAAGTCTTCGCGCTCCCTGTACTTGGTGCGTGTATGCGGCAGCAAGGTCGGGGTGTTCGGCGACAAAGGCTTTATCGTCGAATTTGTTGCTTGGCTTCGGGGCTTTCCATGTGGCGATGGTGTCTCCACCGTAGGAGAGTGCTTCTGCGTCTTCAAAAGCCATCTTCAGGGTTGCTTCAAGACTTTCCTTGCGCTCCTTGAGTGCGTCGAGTTCTTTCTTGACCACCTTGAGGTCTTGGTATGCCGAGAAGACCTCCTCGCTACACTCGATGATTTTCCCTCCTGTGTGGCGATTGTATTTGATGAGAACGTCGGCTACGTTGACCGCGCTGGGTTCTTGACCTCCTACGATGTTGTCAGTCCAAAAGCGCGAGACGGAGTCGATGAGCCACTCGAAGAAGTCAGGCACGAGCTTGAGGTCTTGGTATCCGAAATCGAAACCTTGTCCGGCTGAAAGCCATGCGAGGCTACCCTGCGTATATCCGGCTACACCGAGCTGATACTGCACCTGCGCAAACCAATATTTAGGGAGGTCTTCCGGGTCAACTTTCATGCGCGTGGTCTTGATTTCGAGGATGCCCTTATTGTCGTTGGCTCGGCTATCGTCTGAGAGCCAATAGGTGCGGTCGGGGCTTACTTGGAGATAGGGACGGTCGTTGTCTCGGATAATCCAATCGATCGCGCTGCGCTTGATGATTTCGCGTCCTGTCGCGTCGTTCCACATCCGGCTGACTGCGTCTTCGAGGTGGTGTCCGTTGCGCATGGCTGCGTTCTCCTGTTTCGGCTCGTCGAGTCCTGTCTTGCGTCTCCATAGTTGGTAGGGGGTCTCCCACGGGTTGAGTCCTACGATTGTGGCAACCTCGGAGCTGCCGATTCCGCTCTTGCGGATTTCGAGCCATTCTTCACGGCTCTTGGGTCTGATGATGGTTACGTTGCTCATTGTGCTGATGTCTTTTTTGAGGTTATGAAATGGGGAGAGCCGAAGCCCTCCCCGGTGGATTACTTGCAGAATAGGTTGAAATCCATCCAAAGGTCGATGAAGGTCTTCCCGGCGTAGTCCGCGAGCTTGTCGCTCTTAAAGCAAAGGCGAGAGCCGAAGTACGCATCCGAAAGCGAGGGGGCGGCAGCCGAGCCCGCATAGGCGAGACCCGCCCATTCCCCTCGGTGGTACTGCATCGTAGTGAGGTGGCGGTCACGCTTCCATTCTTCGCTCTTTTCGGCGAGTTCCTCGTCTGTGTAGAGGAAAAACCACGGATACCATCGTTCTTCGTCCTGCGTGAACTGAGGCTCCCAGCCCTCGTTGAGTGCTGCCGTGATGATGCGGAGCTTGAGGTATGCGACCACGTCGTTGTTGACGTTTGCTCCGGCTTTCTCGCTTTTGTCGTAGATGTCTCGGAACATCTGAACGTAGAGGTGGTCTTCGCCGAGTTCTGCACAGGCATCCGCGAATGTCTTGATGCGTTCCGTTACCGGGCGGTTGTCTGCCGGAGTGAAGTCGATGTCGGGGTAGAGGGTTTCGAGTACTTTGCAGGTGCTGTCTGCTCCTGTCTCTTTGGCTACGTTGTACGCCTTGATGATGTTTTCTTTTGTCGTTTCCATGTTCTTTTATTTTTTGGATGATTTCTTGACTTTCTTTACCTCCCCGGTTTCGGGGTCTATTTCTTCAGCTTCGACATCCTCAACCGCCGGGGTAGCAGGGAGGGGGGCTTCGCCTGTTGCAGCAGCGAGGGCAGCCGCCGCTTTGTCCTTTGCTGTGGTTGCGTTCTTGACCGCTTCCGCTGCCGCCTGTGCTTCTTTCTCCGGGTCGATGAATGTTTCCTTGACCGTGGTCGTTCCCTCCTCTATGGCATTGCGGAGGGCGCGGAGTTCGAATATCATCCGTTGGTCGATTTCCTCGATGCTCTTGACACCGAGGTATCGGAGCAACTGGTCGGTTTTTACCCCCACGCGGTTGTAGTAGGCGATGACGTTCTTGCGGCTCTGTTCGAGGTCGATTGATTGACCCATTGCCACCGCCTTGACATCATTGATGATTTTCTTGGTTATGGCTTTGGGAATGACTGCGAGGACTGCGTTTCGGAAGGCGATGCTGCTTGCTGCGTTCCCGGTCACAATCTGCATATCCTGTGAGTAGGTCTTGCCTGTGCGCGTAGTGATGGAGCGTGAGACCTCTTTGCAGACCGCTACGTTGCTTTCGAGGTCATGGCACATCGCCTGTGCTGTTATCATGCGTCCGTCGTTGCCGATGATTCGTGTCTGAATTCGGAGGTTGCCCCATGCGGAAGCGATGATTTCTGCCATTCGGACTGACAACCCCTCGATGAGCGAGTCGTTGCCATCTCTGTCCTTACGTCGGAGGACGTAGAAGCAGTCTTCTGCCGTCTCCTTGTCCATCTTGGCGAAGGTGGCGATTTTGTTCAGCACCTGTGACAAATCGCGTGGGTACTGCTTGGCGGTGGCTATCTGCATATCCACCTCGGTGCGGTTGATTGCTGCGAGCATCTCAGCTTGTTTTACTTCGATGATTTCATTTTCCATTTTGAATGGGTTTTGTGGGGTTTATAAATTGGGTTAGATTTTCCGTATGGGGGTCGCGGTCATGATTCTGTACCACTCGATGCCGTCCTGTTCTGTGGGTTTGGCGGCAAGGAGGAAGGTTGCAGATTTCTCTGCTTTGACCGAGTCGAGGATTTCGATCGCGGCGGTTTTGTATTGCGCCCGGTATCCGCTTGTCGGCTTGCCTTGCGCCTGGAGCTTCATGCCGTCCAGCTTTTCCCCAAATGCGACGTACCAATCGTTGCGGCTCTCCTCATCTTTGGCGATAAGGATTCTTGTTTCGTTGGTCAGTCCGAGTTCTCGGATGCACTTGCTGTTGAAGCTGAAATAGCCACCTTTCCTGTTCGCGTTCACGAGGCGTTCCTGTGACTGCGGAAAATTGCCGCCTCCGTGCGCTCTTTTGATAATCTGTAGTTTCATATAGGTTGAGGGTTTAAAGTGCGACAGCGGCGAATTCTCGGCGTGTCTGCGTGATTATTCTGTTGGTCGTGTTGTTGATTGCAGTTGTGCCTATCCCGAAGGTGTCCGTAATATCCCGGCAGGAAAAGCCGAGCAGTCGGAGTTCAAGGATTCGCACGTCTCTGCGTGGGAATGTCGCCCGGATATGTCGTTGTATTTTTGCGACAATCTTTTCGGTCGAGGATTCTTCCGGCGCGTCTTCCATAGGGTCTGCGTCTTCGGAAGGAAGCAGAGAGAAGAACAACTCGTCGGGATGCCATGTGGAAAATGTCTCGCTGAGGTTCTTCCCGGAAAACTTGCGGTATGCTTTCATGAAGGCTACCTCGTAGCCGGCATGGTCATCTTCTGTCTCTGCAGTAGTGGCGAGGGTTAGGTATGCGTCTTGAAATGCGTCCTCGTCAAATGCCGTGTAGAGGCTCAGTTTCTGTTTGAGCGCAGATGCGTTCTTGCAAATCCACTCGTTTAATGATACTGTGTGCATGGCTCTTTTCATTTGTGGGTTGCTACATAGGTCTGCGCTTTGCTGTTTATCTCTCGCTGCGTTAAGACCTTGTTCTCGGTCATCCATGCTTCGAGTTCGTCTTTCTTGAAGTAGAGCTTGCCGTTCTTCTTGTAGTGTGGTATCCTCTTTTCACTCGTGAGCGTGTAGATGCCCTTGACGGTGTATCCTGTCAGCATTGCCGCTTCCTCCACGTCGATGACGTTCTTTGCGGCGAGGAGTGTCGCGGTCTGCAATTGGTCGAACCGCCGCTCCATGTAGTCTCGTATCTCGCTTGTCATGGTTCAGTCCTCCTCGTCTTCTTTGATTTCCGGGAGTAGTCCCTTTTTGTTGAGCCATTTCCCGGTGCGGAAACAAAGCCAAAGGCTTGCCATTGCTGCGAGCTTCGAGCCGAAAAACTTTAAATCGCTCATAGGCTGTCCGGGGATGTCCTCTCCGGCGAGGATAAAGAAAGAAATAACCGCCCAAATACCCAGCAGACTCAGCCGGATGTTCTGTTTTGTCTTGGCTTTCATACCGTCTCCTCCTGTGCGTTGTATCGTTCCTCCACTCGCTTCAAAATCACATAAAGCGTCGCGTTGGAGCGGATGTTATATTTCTGCATCAGATACTTGTTGACCTCGGTTCGGCTCTGCCCCTCGATAGAGACAAGGTCGTTATACTCTTTGAAGACTGCGAGGTCTCGTGCTTCGCGCTCCTCTTGAAGCGCGGTCTTCTTTCGAAGTTGAGGTGTTGTCTGTTCCATTTTATCGGTACTTTAAATTCTTGTTTGGTAGAAGGGGCAGGATTCGAACCTGCTGCGCCGAGGTTTCATGTCGGTTCTCCGCAGACCCTCCCGAAATGCCGCCGGGCTTGCAATTCCGGCGACGGTTCTTATGTTTTGCCTTTCGGCTTTCCCGGCTCTCTTGCCGGAGGATTGCCCCTCTCTTGGGGTCTAACCCTGTATCGTGAATGTCTCCTCAAAGGCGCAACCGTCTATCTTGGCGCAGTATGTCAATTCGTTACGGGCGGCAAGTATGAGCATCCTGTTGGTTGAAAAGAAGAAGAAGTCCTGCGCTCTCGCTCCGCGCACCTCGTATCCGTGGCGGTCTTGGTCGTACTTGATTGCTGTGATTGTGAATGCCGTGAGGCTTCCTGTAAAGCCGTCGTGGTAGCTTATTTTCTTGCCCACGAGTCCGTTGATGTCCGCTGTCTGTCCCATGTCTTATCGGAGATTGTCGGTTATGTATTCGTTGTCTGTCTCGCTCAGTGCGAAGCCTTTGTGCAGTTTCCATTTGATGCAGTCCTTGCGTCCGATGAGCGTGGCTGCTATCTTGTCGATCGCGTCTGCCGAGGCTTCCATGCCGCCCTGTCTGATTTCGTCGGCTTCCCGGAGCAGAGCATGGGCTGTGCTTTGTATCTTTGTCTCTTGGTCGCGTATCCATATCGATTGGCTGTTGACCCTATCTCCGAGTGTTTCGATGATGACGCTTCCTTTGTGCTTCTTGTAGTCCGCACAGAATGCGTCCTTATCAAGGTTTCCGGCGTTCAGGTAGATGGCATCTGCTGTGGCGTATTCTTCATCCGAGCAAAAGCCGAGGTATCCCATTCGGGTGCTGTATTCTTCGATTGTCATAGTTGTTTCGGTTATGCGTTCTTGTCGTTTAGCTCGTCTTGGTTCTCAGCTACCTCCCATGTCTTGCCGGGGTTCAACTTTTCCATTCGTGCCTTTACGTCTTCAGGAGAATTCTCCGAGCCGGAGAATTCGTAGAAGGTGGGCTTGGCATAACGCTCGCCATTGTTCTTAATGCCGTAGAGCCATGCTCCTTTAGGCTGTCCGTTGCGGTTTTTTTGTCTTGGTCGGTCTCATATTCTTTTCAGTTAAATTTCCGTTTTTAGTTCTTTATTTGTATCTTTGCGCGTTCTTTCTTTTGGACGCGATGCAAAGTTAAACAAATTGTTTGGAATACCAAATAAAATGTTTGGAAATATTAGTGTTAAAGAAAGTTAATAAATACATTATGACTGAAACAGAAAGACTTAGGGCAGTATTCGACTATCTTCGTGAGAACAAGATAGTTCGCAACCAGCAGGACTTTGTCGAGCGCATCGGCTCTGACAAGTCCACGGTATCTCAAATCTTAAATGGTCGCATTCCTATTCCAAATATTTTGTTTGGAAAGGTGGTCGCTGCCTTTCCGCAGTTTGATGAAGGGTGGTTGCGTTCAGGCGAGGGTTCGATGCTTAAACCGTCTGTGCAACAAACCTCGTATGGCGACCATTCTCCGAATGTAAACGGCGACGGCAATCATTTCGGGGGCTGCGCGTCTATTGACCGGGCATTTACCACTCTCGACAATTCTTTGGCTCAAAATGCTGCGATGCTTAAGACCCTTGATGCCGCCCTTGCCGAAATCGCCGCCCAGCGTGAACTCGTGGCTCAGTCAATGGCTCAGACCGCCATGCTCATTCAGTTGCTCCAAAATCAAAAATAACCCGGTATGGAAAAATTGCTATTTGCGGTTGTTGCCGTCATATCGCTCGTCTGTTCTGCACAGACCTCTAATGAAACGAAGACGAGTGTTGATGCGCTTAAATCCTCTATCCCATATCCCAAATACAACATAGGAGATACGCTGTTTATCGCCTTTATCAATGACCCGGAGGTTGCTGCTGATGCCGCTCGTTCTGCTGATGTGAGCGTCTCCAAAGTCCGCATCGTAGAGATGATGCTTTATAATACTTTTGGAGGTAAGGACTACCATAAGGGGGTATTTCTTAATTCTCCTGTCGAAGAGTTTCCTCTAAAATGGCAGTATCAGTTTCTCGATGTTTCGCTTCAAAATCCGAAATATGGAGACCGCTCGGAATTCCAAGATGAAGACCGCTTTTTCTCAAATCCCGAAGATGCCGCTTCATCTCTAATAAGTCAGCAATAGTTATTTTACTCAAAAATCGCCACACGGCGCGTTTGTTGTCTTTCGTGGGTGCTTGTTCCACCCGAAGCCAAACGGCGCGACACGCGGCAAAACAAAGGCTATCTCATGAATAATCGTCTTTTGGATATAATCAAGTATAAAACCGGTGGTCGGCAGAAAGCTTTTGCCGAGCTTCTCGGTTGGACTCCTCAGTATCTCGCCAAGTTGTTGCGCGGCGATAATTTCGGGTTGCAGCCTGTGTTGACCCTCTTGGAAAAACTGCCGGAGATAAATGCCCGGTGGCTGCTCTTGGGTGTGGGCGAAATGCTGAACGATGATAAAGTTTTCGGTCTTCGACGGGAGACCTATTCTCGTGTGCAGTCTATCCTCATGTTCGACCGCTTCCTGTCCGTAATGTCTCCCGACGAAATCCATCGCTTTGAGGAGGTCTTGAGCGGCCAGTCCTACCCGGACTTCTCGGACGAGGAGGTTGCCCGGTGGGAGGCTCTGCTTGCTGAACGTCGGCAGTCGCTCGACGCTCGTGTAGATGATGCAATCGCTAAATCTGTAACGCCATGCAAACACCCGAAAGTCAAGCAATCGTGAAGCGGTTCTTTGCCGCTCTCTATCGTCTGAAGGAAGACCGAAAAATCCGGGGCAAGCAGACCTTTACTCGTGAGTATGGTATCAATCGGTGGAACTTGAACACATTGGAAAAAGAGCCGGAGCGCGACATCTTTCAAGTGTCATGGCTCTCGTATCTCGTGAGGGACTATGGCGTGTCTCCCATGTGGCTGCTTACAGGCTTCGGGGATTTCTACACAAAAAAAGCGGAGACCATTCGCTGACCTCCGCTTTCCGTTATTTCTTGCTTTGCTCGTCTCCTGCGATCGGCAAAATCGGGGGGATGAGCATTGCTGCTTCTTGCTTCTTCTTATCCATTACCTTTGCGTAGATTTGGGTCGTGTGGATTTCCTTATGTCCGAGGAGCTTCTGCACCGTGTAGATGTCCGCTCCGAGGTCGAGCATCATCACGGCGAAGGTGTGCCGTCCGCTGTGGAACGTGATGTCTTTCGTTATTCCTGCCCGGACTGCCCATCGCTTCAACTCCATTAGGTAGTACGAGGAATAGGAAAAATTCGGGAAGACGTGGTCTTCGGGATTGCGTCGCTTTCCCATGAAAGCCACTGCCTGTGGGTTGATGTCGATGTATTCCTGTCCGCCTGTCTTCTTCTGCTTGAAGACAATTCTCGTGAATTCTCCCTGTTGCCGTACCTCGCTCCATTTCATCTTTTCGATGTCGCTCTTGCGCAGTCCTGTAAGGCACGAAAAGAGGAAGGCGTTCCGAAGCACCGGGTATTTGCACTCTGCCGCTGCCATTGCTCTGACCTCGTCAAGCGTGAGGTACACTCGCTCTCGTTCTTCGAGCTTGAACCCCTCTATACCTCGCAGGGGGTTCCGGGGTATGATGCCGTCCTCAAAGGCTTGGTTGATACAGGCTCGGAGTTTGTTGAAGTACGACACCTTTGTTGCGTTGGATATCGGTTTCATGTCCTCGGTTGTGGTAGCTTTCTTCCTCTTGTCTCTGACACGGGCAGTCTTGTCGAGGTAGTCCTTAAACCCCTGCACAAATGCCGGGGTCACGTCTCTGAACGTCATGTCGGGGCGGCAGTATCTTTCGAGGTGCTTGAGTGCGCTGTACCAATTTCCCCAATTACCGAGGCTCTCCGGGTTCTGATGCCGTCTCTCGCAGAGCATCCTGTAATAGTCGAGAAAGTTGGTGTCAAGTTTGTAGCCGTCCTCGAAACCGAAGCGACCGTTCTGAAACTCGACCACTCTCTGCGCCCGGACTGCATCGGCAAGTTTGAGGGTCTCTTTGTTCTTCTCCTTGTCTGCTCTTGTCTTCTCCGGCACAAGATAGAGGTTGAGGAACTCGTAGCTCCGCTTGCCGTTCATGTAAATGTCGAGGTAGAGGGAGATGTTGCCGTTCCGCAACGCTCGCTTTCGGATGCGGATTGGTTCTTTCGATTTTTCCATGTTCTCGTCTGTATTTTTGTTACTCGTGTTACTTCTTTCTTTGGAGTAACAAAGTAACAACAAAAATTTCGGAACTCAAAAGGAAAGGTTTAGAAAACGCTAAAATTTTCGAGGCTGCGTACTCGACTGATATTCGGCTGTCTTTTTCTGTCTCTTTGCGGATTGTTTGCGGTTTCTTTCCGTGTGGTTTTTCTGCTTCACTTTCCGATGCAGAAGTGGGAGAAGATGTGGGTGAGGATGTCGGGGGTGGTGACGGTGCCGGTGATGGAGCCGAGGTGGTGGAGGGTTTCGCGGAGGTCTTGGGCGATGAAGTCGCATGAGAGGTTGGCGTCGAGTCCTTCGATTACTCTTGTGATGCAGTCTTTGGCTGTTGTGAGCGATTGGTAGTGACGTGCGTTGGTGACCATTACGGTGTTCTCGTCTATGCCGGCGGCTCCGGAGAGGCTGTGGATTGTCTCTTTCAGCTGTTCAATCCCTTTTCCAGTAGCCGCGCTTATGCGCAGGCATGTCGCGTCCATGTCTGCGGGTAGGTGCGGATTTATGTCGGTGCCCGATATGTCTGTTTTGTTTATGGCTATGATGGTGCGGGCGTCGTCGGTTTTTGCCCGGTTGATTTGAGTTGCGGTGTCGTTTATTGTGTCGGTGTCGTTTGGGTCAATCACCCATATTATTATCCGCGCTTGTTTGATTCGTGCCATGGCGCGTTCTATGCCAAGGGATTCAATGATGTCGGCGGTGGTTCGCAGACCGGCTGTGTCGATTATGCGGTATAGTGTGCCATGGATTGTGATGGTGTCTTCGATTATGTCGCGTGTGGTGCCCCGAATGTCGCTTACAATTGCGCGGTCTTCGCCAAGCAGGGTGTTTAGCAGTGTTGATTTTCCGGCATTGGTGGCTCCAACTATCGCTACCGGTATGCCGTCTTTGATGGCTGCTCCGGTGGCGAATGAGGCCGTGAGCCGGTGTAATTCCTGATATATTTCTTCTGCGAGTTTTTTTAGTTCGGTGCGTGATGCGAATTCTACGTCTTCTTCCGAGAAGTCAAGTTCGAGTTCCAGCAGGGCTGACAGTTTCAGCATTGAGTCGCGAAGTGTGTCAAGGCGCTGTGAGAATCGGCCTCGCATCTGGTTCATCGCCACGCGATGGGATGCGGCCGATGATGAGGCTATGAGGTCGGCCACGGCTTCGGCTTCGGTGAGGTCGAGCTGCCCGGATGTGAATGCCCGGCGGGTGAATTCGCCCGGCTGTGCCATCCGTGCTCCGCTGTCTATCAGAATACGGAGCAGCTCTTGTTGTATCCATGTCGAACCATGGATGGATAGTTCCACAACATTTTCTCCGGTATATGAGTGTGGCGCGCGGAACACTGTAGCCAGGGCTTGGTCCAGAATCTGATGTGATGACGGGTCTATGATATATCCCAGATGTGCGGTGTGGCTTTTAACCTTGTCAAGGTCTGTGCCTTTCCAGAGCTTATTGGTAATAGCAATTGCTTCCGGACCGGAAATTCTTGCCACGGCGATGCCTCCGCATCCGGGAGCTGTGGCTATGGCGCATATAGTGTCGTTAGGTGTAATGTTGGTCATCTGATAGTACTCCAATAATGAAAATCGCATTGAGATTCCACTTCGCGTTCCACCTCATCAGGCAGTGCCGAGAAGAAATCAAGGCCTGTCACCCGCTCTATCTCGTCAATACTTACGGCGGCAGCCTGAATACCTCCGGGGACTTTATCGTTAGGCATAAGGAACCCTATGCCGCGCGGTGGATATGCGTATGGTGAAAGAATCACTTTAAAGAATCGTTTCGGTACGGCCACACGGCTGTCGCCGAAATATTCCCTTATGGGGTCGTTGGTTACAGGGCCGCAGATTATTATGATTGCACTGTCGGCTTTGGCCCATTGCCTGCATTTTTCTTCAAGCCGTTTCCATGAGCCGGTATTGAGCACCTTGGCCTGAGGGCATATATTGGTCATGTAAAATGTTTCCAACATGGCTTGTCTGTCCCATTTCATATCGCCGGCAGGGGCCATGTGCCCGCGGTCGAAGCCGGAATAGTTGTAGTCGTATGTCTCAGGACATCCTTCTATCCGTTCGTCTTTATAGAATTTGTTTGTGCGCGGGGTTTTCCCATTCGTTTCGTCTGCGGTCAGTTCCCATGCCACCCAGTTGGGGATATGCAGTTTGGGGTTAAATGACACCCGCATACCTGTATAGTCGATAATCTGTTGTGGAATGGTGGAGTCGGTGGTTACTTCCAGCAGCAGATTGACATCGGGTACTGTGAAATCGGTGGCGTGGGTTGTGTGTTTATTGCATTCGTTGGCTATGAGCTGCCATGTTCCGATGGCTATAATGACAAGCAGAGCCACGATATGTCTGTGGCGGTTGGTCAGTTTTGGTAGTCTTTTGGTGGACATGGTCAGATACTGAATTTGTTTATTATATGGGCTATATGGGCGGCATCGGCCACTGATGTGCAGTCGCTTATAGGCAGGCTCAGCACCTCGTTACACAATGTTTCCGTGAGATTCAGGTCTCCGTGACTCAGATTGGAGTAGCAGGGTTGGAGATGAGGGGGAGTAGCGTAATGGATGTCGGTGCCTACGCCTTGGGATGTGAGGTATTGCCGCATGGCATCGCGGTTGTTGCCGGAAACACGTATGACGTACTGATGCCATACGCAATCGGTGGCTGCTTTGCTGAAATGTGGTTTCGTGACTAACGGATGTTTCAATTCGTTATTGTAGGCCACGGCACGTTCAAATCTGCGTGCGTTTACGTTGTGGATGTCGTGTAGCTTGACACGCAATATCGCTGCCTGAATGGGGTCGAGACGACAATTGTAGCCGGCGTATATGTTGTGGTACCGTTTGTCGGAGCCGTAGTTGGCCAGTGCGCGCACGGCTTCGGCGAGTTTGTCATCGTGGGTTATGACAGCGCCGGCATCGCCCAGAGCTCCCATGTTTTTCGTCGGGTAGAAACTCAAGGCTCCCGCGTGACCAATGCCTGCTGCCGTCCGGCTTCCAAACAGTCCGTTATCGGCTGCCTGAGCGCCTATGGATTGAGCTGCGTCCTCAATTACAATCAGGTTGTGGCGGAGTGCCAATTCGCATATCTCATTGTCCCATGCTATACGTCCGTAAAGATGTACCGGCATTATGGCGCGTGTGCGGGATGTGATGGCTCGGCTTATGCCTGCGGCCGATAGATTCATGGTGGTCTCATCGGGGTCTACAAGGACCGGTGTGAGCCCGGCTCTTGTCACAGCCAGTACTGATGCGATATATGTGTTGGCTGGGACTATGACCTCATCGCCAGGGTTGAGTGTGCCCAACACTTTGTAACCCTCTAATATCAGTGTCAGCGCATCCAGACCGTTGCTGACGCCAATGGCATACGGAGTGTGGCAGAAGCGGGCGAGTTCCTTATTGAAGGTCTCTACCTCATCACCTCCGATATATCGGCCGCTGTCTATTATACGGCCGACGGCATTCTTTATGTCGTCGGCATACGGCTCATTGATTGTGGCCAGGTCAAGGAATGGATATTTGGACATCTGCAAACGGCTATCTCGGTAACACTTGTTTCAGTTTCAGGAAATCGTCAAAATGACGTACATAATCACTTTCGTCGAACTTTGTGGAACATAGTGTGAGGCACACACTCCCGCTTGAGAAATTGTGGAGAGAGCGCCATATCCCGGCCGGGATATACAATCCCTCGTATGGTTTGCGCATGGTCAGTGTGCGTTGGTTGCGTCCATCCGAAATCACTATGTCGAAGCATCCGCATGCGGCTATTATAAGTTGTTCCTCCATGTGGTGCGAATGTCCACCTCGCTCCGCTCCGGCCGGTATATCATATATGTAAAATACCCTGCGTATGGCAAACGGGAGTGCGTCGGAATTCTCGGCAACGGTCAATGTCCCCATTTGGTGGTGATTGCGGTTAAGATTTATTATGCGGCAATCGTCGATGGTGGTGGCGGGATGGTCAGTCAGCATTGTCGGTCAGGAGTTGGTCAAAGTATGTTTTGTCGCGTATGTAGTCTACCTCATCATAAAGTGTCGACGACACGATGAGAGCCACCGAGTTGGTGGCGAAGTTGTCGAGTTCGCGCCATGTCATTTGAGGGATGTACAGTCCGGTGTCGGCTTTTGACAGGGTGAACTTCTTTATGCCGTCGGCATTTTCGGTAATCACATCGAAACTGCCGGATATGGCCACTATGAATTCTTGTGAAGAATAGTAGGCATGTCCGTAGCGGGTCATTCCACCTGGCACGTCGTGAATCCAATAAGTGCGTGCGATGTCAAATGGCAGGGATGATGGATATTGCAGTACGGAGAGGTTGCCTCGCGGGTCGGCGATTTTAACAATATCAATAAGATGTGGGTTATTCGATTCCATTTTCAGCAAGCGCGAGAAGATACTGTCCGTAATGATTGTTGCGCATTGGCATGGCTATCTCAGTCAGTTTTTCTGCTGTAATCCAACCTTTGCGGAATGATATTTCCTCCAATGCGGCAACTTTGAAACCTTGGCGTTTCTCAATTGTCTCTATGAAATTCGATGCTTCCATAAGCGAATCGGTAGTGCCTGTGTCAAGCCATGCGAAACCTCGGCCAAGCCGTTGCACGGTAAGTTTGCCATAGTTCAGATATGTCTGGTTGACTGAGGTTATCTCAAGTTCTCCGCGTGCTGATGGTTTGACCTCTTTTGCAACATTTATTACCGAATTGGGATAGAAATAAAGGCCCACAACGGCAAGATTCGACTGCGGATGTTCCGGCTTTTCGACTATGGATGTGGCGTGCCATTCGTTGTCGACAGTCACAACACCGTAGCGGTGGGGGTCATGCACCGGATAGGCGAATATAGTGGCCTCGCCTTTTGCCGCAGTGTCGACAGCATTGTGCAGCATGGCCGAGAATCCTTGTCCGTAAAATATGTTATCGCCAAGCACAAGACATACATCGTCGTCGCCGATAAAGTCTTGACCGATGAGGAATGCCTGAGCCAGTCCCTCGGGGCGGGGTTGTTCGGCGTATTGGAAATTAACGCCTATGTCGGCTCCGTCGCCGAGCAGCCTGCGGAACATCGGAAGGTCGTCGGGGGTGGATATAATCAGTATGTCCTTTATCCCGGCCAGCATGAGTACTGATATAGGATAATAGACCATCGGTTTGTCAAAAACCGGAATCAGTTGTTTTGAAATCCCCTTGGTTATAGGATATAATCGTGTGCCGGAGCCACCGGCCAATACAATACCTTTCACTCGGATTAAAAATTATCGGTTGGAATACATTTCATCATAATAACGCTGATAGTCGCCGGAAGTTACACCATCCACCCAATCCTGGTTGTCAAGGTACCATCTTACGGTTTTGACAATACCTTCGCTGAACGGTGTTTCAGGATACCATCCAAGTTCGGTGGCAATCTTAGTCGGGTCTATGGCATAGCGCATGTCATGTCCCGGGCGGTCAGTCACGTATGTTATGAGATTATAGTTGATGTTTTCTGCAGGATGCTTGAGAAGCCGGCGGTATTCCGGCTCGGTTGCCATGATGTCTGCGATAATGTCAATTACAGATTTTACTATCGATATGTTCTGTTCCTCGTTGAATCCGCCTATATTGTATATCTCTCCAATGCGGCCATTCCGGAGTACCATGTCAATAGCCTTTGCGTGGTCGGTTACATAGAGCCAGTCGCGCACATTGTCGCCTTTGCCGTATACCGGGAGATTTTTTCCGTCGAGAATGTTTTTGATAATCAGCGGAATCAGTTTCTCGGGGAAATGATACGGCCCATAGTTGTTGCTGCATCGGGTTATGTTTATCGGCAGGCCGTAAGTGTGATGATAAGCAATGGTAATAAGGTCGGCCGAGGTTTTTGCAGCCGAATAAGGCGACCGTGGGGCAAGGGGAGTTGTTTCAGTGAAAAATTCGTGTCCGAATGTCTTCAGGTCGGTGCGTCCGTTCACCACCTTGCTTACATCGTCGGTCAGATGGAGTTCGGTGGCGTTGTCAAAATCCTTGGTTAGGGAGCCATAGACTTCGTCGGTGCTTATCTGAAGATATTTTTTGCCATCCCGATATGTGGGGTGTCCATGTTCATCTATGCCGGTAAACCATGCTTTTCTTGCACAATCGAGCATGTTCTGAGTGCCGAGTATGTTGGTTTCCAGGAACAGTCGCGGATTTGTTATGCTTCTGTCGACATGTGATTCAGCTGCGAAATTTACAATATAGTCGGGGTCAAAATCAGCCAATAGGCTCTCCACAAGAACTCTGTCGCCGATGTCGCCTTTGACAAATGTCACATTGGGTCGTTTTACTTCCTCCTTTATAGTGATAGGATTGCCGGCATAAGTCAAGGCATCCAATATCAGAATTTCGGCATCGTTATCCCATTTTTCAAGGATATATTTCACGAAATTCGCGCCGATAAATCCGGCCCCTCCGGTTACTAAATATTTCTTCATTATTAGGTGTTTCCTGAATTAAAGATGCAATTTAGCAATTATTTTTCACATCCGTGTTGTTTGGAGCAACTCTTTTTTCCGCTGCATGCGTGTCCATTCTTGTTGCCGGATTCGTTACAACAGTTGCCTTTTTCGGCGTTGCATTTGCCATAGGCCTTGGTTGCGGTGGCCTGGTAACCTATTTTCTTTAATGCATCGGATAATTTTTCAGAGGTGTTTTTTGCGGGGTCGTATGTTATGGCGACAGTCTGGTCCTGCAGCGATGTCTCAATTTTTTTGACACCTTTCTCAAAACGGATGTTTGACTTTATTTTGTTTTCGCAGTTCTGGCACGACATTGGCGGTTCCACGTTGAATACTACCGTCACCGGAGTGCCGGCTAAAACTCCCGAAGCTATGAATAAACTGATGATTAGAGTGGCGAGTTGTTTCATTTGTCAGAATGAATTTAGTTAATATTTCTTTAATGTAAAACGGAATCCGGCATATATTATTGCTCCATGTACCGGGGCATATATCATGGTTGCGTCGAACGAGTCACCCCATGGATCGGAAGCACCGATTATTGGAGTCCGCTGGCGGTAGTTGGTCAGGTTTTCACCGCCGATATACACGGCCCATCGGCGGAAATTGCGTGTGATTTGGGCGCTGAGCTGGCAAAAGGTGTGGTATCTCCCGGGCCACGATTGTTGTCCATCGGCCGATATGTATGGCGATGGCATGCGTGCGCCTCCATTTACGGCGAGTGTGACGTCAAACTGCCAGATGCCCATGTTCGGTCCATACGAGGCCGATATAAGGGTTTTGCTTCTTCCGGTAAGAGGCTTGGATGTAAGCCCATGTCCGAAATCAACCTTCACATCGGTATATCTGTATGCAGCTGTGAGGTTCAGGTCTGATAATATTGGATATGAAGCTTCGATTTGCAGTGTATGGGAATATGACTTGCCGGGCGAATTTTTGAATATGGCTGAATGAGGGTCGGAATCGAGGTCTACCACAAGTTGGTTAGAGAAGTCGGTGTAATAATACTCAGCGCTGAAGTCGAGAGTTCGGCCACTGACCGGTATGGCCAGATTAGTTCCTATACCGAAATTCCATGCGCACTCCCGGTGCAGGTCAGGGGCTATTATGATGGAACGTGATGAGGCGAGCAGATAATTGTATTCGGCCATTACGTGTGTGTTGCGGAATCCGCGCCCGGCCGATGCATGGAGCGACAGGAGCGATGTCGGATTCCATTTTATATGCATTCGTGGCGTGACCATGCTTCCCGATACGGAGCTGTGGTCGTAGCGCAAGCCGAGCATAAGAAGCAATTTCGTGTCAAGATTGAGGGTGTATTGGAGATATGCACCGCCCACACCTTCAATCTCCTTGGCGCTATGGGGCTGTTCTGTAGGGGAGTGGGTCAGACGCATAGACTGGTCGTAGTGGTCGTAATTGAAACTGAGGCCGGTTGAAAGGGAGTGCATACGGTTGAATTTGCGTTCAAACATAAGAGATGCATACAGGTTGCCTTGCGTTACATCGTATAGTTTCAATCCATAGTGCGAGTCCATGTCGTGGTATGAGCCGGAGAGAATCAACGCCACATTGCCATCATGTTCTTTGTCGAAGATGTATGCGTTTTTGGTGAATGCTTCCCAGCGTCGGGTGTCTATTCCGATAGTGTACCGTTGGTGTCCATCGGTGGGGGTATGGTGAGGGCTTTGTCCGCTGGTGCGTTTTTCATCGAGGAATTTTATGCCGGCCTGAAACACATAGTTGTCGCCCATCCATGCCCAGCGGTTCATACCGCTGTATTGTCTGACGCTCGGCATATCCATGAATCCGTCGTTATTGTTGTCGTGCGATGCGAGGGTGTTCTCGTAGTGCAGCAGTAGTCCGGTGGAGAGGCGTTGGTTTATGTGCATGTTGGCATTGGCGTTGGCCTCCATACGTCCGGTGTGGTCAATGTAAGCGTTGGCGGCAATCTCCTCTTCAGCCTGAGGCTTCTTGAATTCGATGTTGATTTGTCCGGACATTGATTCATATCCGTTCTTTACCGAACTGGCTCCTTTTGACACCTGTATGGACTGCATCCAGGTGCCGGGCACATATCCAAGGCCGTAGGGTGATGCCGCGCCGCGAAAATTGGGATAGTTTTCGGTGAGCATCTGTACGTAGGCACCTGAAAGCCCGAGTAGCTTTATCTGTCGGGCCCCGGTGGCGGCATCGTTGTAGCTTACGTCTACCGATGGGTTGGTTGTGAAGCTCTCTCCAAGATTGCAACACGCGGCGCGTCTCAGCTCCGAGGTGGTTATTATATGGGTGTTGTCGGCGCGACCTATCGGTTTCAATACGCCTTTAGGTCGGGCGGTAATGGTTACGCTCTCGAGTTCATGGAATGTCGAGTCCTGCGATTCGGGGGTGTCATTTCCGGCTATGGTCGGCAGGAATGTCAAAATTGCGCAGAACACAATGATGTATCTCAAATGCATATTTCTGGTGAATGATGGTAAAACCGCTGCAAAATTACAAAAACATCCGACAATGTATCGACTATATATAATAAGGTGTGAGTAGCCTTTCGGGGATTGATGTGTGTAAATTAAAAATGTTAAATTCTAAACAAAAGAATCGTAGCCTTGTTTCTTAGATAAAGCCGCTTCACTTAATGCTTATGATTGATGTGGCAGTTTAAATATTAACAAATTATTGTTAAATAAAAAAGTATTTATATCTTTGTGCCGATTTTATCAACTCAAAACAAAATTCAAATGAAAAAATTATTCCTTATCGCTATTGCTGCTGCCGGTATGATGACAGCACAAGCACAACAGGCATTGGAAGCTACCAATTTCGGTTCCAATTGGTCGATAGGTGTTGACGGTGGTGCCACCACCCCCATGGCCAACGGTCATGCTTTCTTCGGTGACATGCGCGGCGTGTTCGGAGCACACATCCAGAAGCAGATATCTCCCGCTTTCGCACTTGGTGTTGAAGGTGTGGCTATGGTAAATACCACAGGTGCCAAAACCGCCATCGACCAGTCGTATGTAGGCGCTTACGGTGCAGTTAACCTGTTCAACCTTTTCGGTGGTTACAAATGTGATGGCCGCTTGTTCGACATGGAACTCGTAGGTGGTGCCGGTTGGGGTCACGATTACGTAGCCGGTCATGGCGACCACAACTACTTTGCCACAAAGGCAGGTGTGAACTTCAACTTCAATGTTAACAAGCATCTTACCGTTTCGCTCAAGCCTTATTTCGCATGGGATATGAGCGATGCCAAGGCTAAGCAGAGCAGCGCTTCCTACAACAAGGAATATTGCTCGTTCAATATTCTTGCAGGCGTTACATATCACTTCGGTCAGGGATTCCGTTGCGCTGATGTCCGCAATCTCGCCGAAATCGATGCTCTCAACGCTCAGATCAACAAGCTCCGTGGCGATCTTGACGCATGTGTTGCAGCAAATGCCGCTGCCGAAGCTCAGAACGCTGCCCTCGCTGCTGAACTTGCAGCTTGCCAGAACCGCAAGCCTCAGGTGATCAAAGAGGTGAACAATAATCTTCAGAGCGTTCGCTACATATTCTACAAGGTTGGTAGCTCAGTTATCACAGCCGACCAGCAGCCTAATGTGGAAATGGTAGCCCAGTACCTCAAGAATCACAAGAACTCCAAGGTAGTTGTTAAGGGTTATGCATCGCCCGACGGTAACCTCGAATTCAACAAGAAACTTGCAGCCGCACGTGCAGAGTCAGTTAAGAACTCTCTCGTTAAGAAGTATGGCATCAGCGCCGATCGCATCACAGCCGAAGGCGAAGGTATCGGCCACATGTTCAGCGAAAACGACTGGAACCGAGTTTCAATCTGTACTCTCGAAGATTAATAAAGTAAGGTGATATAAATCACCGTAAAATAGTAAATAAACACATCCGGCCATTTGGCCGGATGTGTTTATTTTAGTTAAAAGGTAAATTATATCTATATAAATTCTATATAAATAATGTGTGCAATCAAAAAAGGCATAAAAATTGTTATATTCATAAATTAAATAATTACCTTTGCGAATTAAATAGTTTTAACAAGTATATATTATTAAGATGAAAAAGTTCTTATTATCAGTGGTTGCGCTGGCCGGTGTTATGTCGGTTAATGCGCAGCAGGCTCTTGAATCTCCCGGATTCTGGTCCAATTGGTCGGTAGGTGTTGACGGTGGTGTGACCACTCCTCTCAAGGATCATGCTTTCTTCGGTGATATGCGCGGTGCATTCGGTCTTCACATCCAGAAACAGCTCACACCCGCCTTTGCTCTCGGTGTTGAAGGCGCTTTCGGTGTGAACACCTCTTCGTGGAATCAAAAATATTTTGAAGATATATTTGCTGACTATATGCTCAGCGGACGTAGTTCTACAGCTATAGACAATATGTATATCGGTGCATACGCATCTGTCAACCTGTTTAATCTGATAGGCGGTTACAAGTGCGATGGCCGTCTGTTTGACATGGAAGTTGTGGCCGGTGCAGGCTGGGGTCATGAATTCTTCGATAAGATGGCTTTGTTCCCCATGAGCATTGACGCCAAGGATCAGAACTATTTTATGACTAAGGTAGGTCTTAATTTCAACTTCAATGTTTGTGAAAATCTTACTGTGTCGTTGAAACCGTCGGTTAACTTCAACATGACCGGCACTCACTACAACGCTCTCGATGTTGACAATACCAGCGCTGCTTACAATGTGCGCAAGGCTACGTTCAATCTCATGGCCGGCGTTACTTATAACTTCGGTCCCGGGTTCAAATGTGTTGAAACCCGCAATCAGGGCGAGATTGACGCACTCAACGCCCAGATTAACAAACTTCGTGGCGATATCGATGCATGTGCTGCCAATGGAGCCGCAATCGCTGCCAAGCGTGCCGCTCTCGCTTCTGAACTTGAGGCATGCAAAAACCGCAAGCCCGAAGTGGTGAAAGAGGTTAATAACAATCTTCAGAGCGTTCGTTACATATTCTACAAGATAGGTAGCTCGGTGATTACAGCCGACCAGCAGCCCAATGTGGAGATGGTAGCCCAGTATCTCAAGAACCACAAGGATTCAAAAGTGGTTGTGAAGGGTTATGCTTCTCCCGACGGTAATCTTGAATTTAACAAGAAACTTGCTGCTGCCCGTGCCGAATCAGTAAAGACCGCCCTTGTCAAGAAGTATGGTATAAGCGCTGACCGTATCACAGCTGAAGGCGAAGGTATCGGCGAGATGTTCAGCGAAAACGACTGGAACCGAGTTTCGATCTGCACCCTCGAGGATAAATAATCAGGTCGTTAAGTTTAATAAGATTTAAGGCAATCCCCGCAGTCTGGTAAACGGCTGCGGGGATTGTTGTGCTGACATGGCCTTTATGAATGATTGTTAAAACTCAGGGATGTGCAATCAGTAGAGGTAAGGAGCCGAGAATTTTTACTACATTTGTAACGAAAAAGTATTGAAATGCTAAAACCGCTTATAAGTCAGGATAAGATAGAGGCCTTCCGTAAGTTGATGGAAGCGAGTGCCAATGTGGCCGTGGTATGCCACATGACACCCGATGGCGACGCCATGGGCTCCAGTCTTTGTCTGATGCATGTGTTGCGGGCTGCCGGTAAGAGTGTTTCGGTAGTGGTTCCGGACTGTCCGCCTGACAATATGATGTTTCTGCCTGGTGCCGATGAAGTGACGGTTGCGTCCTATCATCCAACCAAGGCTAAATACATCTTTGCACGGGCCGATGTGATTTTCATGCTTGATTTCAATGATTTGAAGCGGATAGACCGCACGGCTCCATTTGTGGAGATGTCGAAAGCCCGCCGTATACTTGTAGACCATCATCTTGAACCTGCGGTGAGAGCCGATGTTTCTGTTTCGTATCCCGAAAAATCATCAACTTGTGCTTTGCTTTACACTTTGCTGTGGCAGGCGGGGATGGATTCGCTGATAGATGTTGATGCCGCCACATGCTGTTGTGCCGGGATGATGACCGATACCGGGAATTTCAGCTATAATTCCAACGACCCTGAGCTATATAAGATTCTGGCAGCGCTTGTGGAGAAAGGTGTTGATAAAGATGCGTTGTATGCACGGATATTCAATACCAGTTCGCTGAACAGAATCCGGATAATGGGTTATTCGCAATATGCCAAGATGCGGGTGTTGCCGGAGCATAAGGCTGCGCTTATCACACTGTCGCGCGATGAACTCAATGAGTTCGATTATAAAAAGGGCGATACAGAGGCTCTTGTCAATGTGCCGTTGAGTGTGCCTGGTATAGTTTATTCGGTGTATCTCCGCGAAGATGAACCGGACTATGTGAAGGTGTCGATGCGTAGCAAGGGCGATTTTTCAGTGAAGGAGATATGCGAGTGCCACTTCGGCGGTGGCGGACATAAAAATGCGGCCGGAGGCGAGTTTCACGGTTCGTTGGGTGACGCAGTGGCTCGTGTAATCGGTATAATGCCGCTATACGATTCGAAACTTCCGGGCGACGGATGCGGTATTGCTTCTGACGGACAATGATTTAATTTGATTAAACTGAATATAAACTTGATTATGATGAAAATTAAAAATATAGCAGGCTCATTGATGTGTGTTTTCGCATTGGCGGTTTTCTTGCAGTCGTGCGAGAGCGGACGCAGCTATGCCGAATTGCTTGAGGATGAAAATAAGTCGGTGAACCGCTTTCTGGTAAATCAGATTGTGGAAAATGCCATACCTGCCGATACCGTGTTTGAGGTAGGTCCCGATGCGCCATATTATCAGCTCGATGGAGAGCAGAATATATATATGCAGGTGCTTTCGTTGGGCGATGATGGCAAGCCGGAGGATGATGATGTGGTGTATTTCCGCTTTTTGCGCTATAATCTTAATTATTATCAGGATGGCGATTATACCTCGTTGCCGTCGGAAGGTAATCAGGATAATCTAACCGAGGCGCCGACATCGTTCCGCTTCAACAATTATTCCTTGCCGTCGTCATCGCAATGGGGTTCGGGTATCCAGTTGCCGCTCAACTATATCCCGCTCGGATCGGAAATAAACCTCATTGTAAAGTCGCAGTATGGTTGGTCAAGCGAGATATCGTATGTGATGCCGTTTCTGTATCATGTCCGTTATTACCGCAGCCAGATTTGATAATCCCATTCATTCACATCTTTATAATATATCGTAATGACACTTATTAAATCCATATCCGGTATCCGCGGAACAATAGGCGGACTTCCGGGCGAAGGGCTGTCGCCTGTCGATATTGTTAAATTTACCGCCGCGTATGCCACATTCATCCGTAAAACATCTCCCAATGGCTCGAATGTGATAGTCGTTGGCCGCGATGCCCGAGTGTCGGGACCTATGGTCAGCAGTGTTGTTGTGGCTACATTGTGTGCGATGGGTTTTGATGTGGTCAATATCGGACTTGCATCCACTCCTACCACCGAAATAGCTGTGGTGGCTGAGAAAGCCGATGGCGGTATAATAATTACGGCGAGTCACAATCCGGCGCAATGGAACGCGCTCAAATTGCTTAACGGTAACGGTGAGTTTCTCAACGATGCCGAAGGTAAAGAGGTGTTGCGTATAGCTGAGGATGGTGGATACTCATTCGCTGAAGTCGGCGGGTTGGGAAATGAATATGTGAATAATACATATAACCGTCGCCATATAGAGCAGGTGCTCGCATTGCCACTCGTGGATTGTGAAGCCATAGCCAAGGCCGATTTTACGGTGGCCGTTGATGCGGTCAATTCCGTGGGTGGCGTTGTCATCCCGCAGTTGTTGCGTGCCCTTGGTGTGAAGAATATAGTGGAACTTAATTGTGAGCCTACAGGCCGTTTCGCCCACACTCCTGAACCTATACCTGAAAATCTCACTCAGATTTCAGATCTGATGCGCTCGGGTAAAGCCGATGTGGGATTTGTTGTGGATCCGGATGTTGACCGTCTGGCCATAGTGATGGAGAATGGCGAGATGTTTGTCGAGGAATACACCCTTGTGGCTGTGGCCGATTATGTGTTGTCGAATACCCCCGGAGCTACGGTTTCAAACCTCAGCTCGTCGCGTGCTTTGCGTGATGTCACCGAGCGCCACGGTTGTTCTTACTCCGCATCGGCTGTCGGAGAGGTCAATGTAACTACCGAGATGAAGCGTACCGGCGCTGTGATAGGTGGAGAGGGCAATGGCGGGGTGATATATCCGGAGGCTCACTACGGGCGCGACGCCTTGGTAGGTGTGGCATTGTTCCTTACACTTTTGGCAAAGAGCGGTAAGAAAGTGAGTGAGCTTAAGGCCACATATCCGGCCTATGCCATAGCCAAGAATAAAATAGAGCTGACTCCCGGGATCGATGTCGACGCTATTCTGCAGGAGGTAAAGAAAATGTATTCGGCCGAAAAAGTTACCGACATAGATGGCGTTAAGATCGATTTTGCCGATAGCTGGGTGCATCTGCGCAAGTCCAATACCGAGCCTATAATCAGAATCTATTCTGAGGCTCACACTATGGAGCAGGCCGATGCGTTGGCCGACAAAATCAAAGCCGTGGTTCAGAAGATGGCAAAGTGACACGTCTGGTTAAAATAATATTGGTGACAATGACGTGCCTGAGCACGTCATTGTCGGTTATACAGGCACGCTCCATAGAGTGGGCATTGGTAAAGGTGGGCGCGGCGAGTATGCGTGCGCGCCCTGCTCATTCTGCCGAACTTGAGACGCAGGCTTCGTATGGCGCTCCCGTGCAGTTGCTTGATAGCGTGGGCGAATGGCGGAAGGTGCGAATGGCTGATGGATATGAGGCCTATGCTCATCTGTCGGCATTGCATCCTGTCGATTCTGCCCACATGGCATCGTGGCGTCGGGCTCCACGCCTTATAGTTACTTCCCCGTTGCAGCACTATATACTGTCTGATACCACCGGCGTGAGGCATGCAGGTATAGTTGCTGATATATCGCTCGGAGCGATAGTTGAGGGTAATGTTTGCCCGGGAAGTCGCTATGCCGATGTCCGGCTGCCTGATGGGCGCAGGGGTTATGTCCCGTCGCAGATTGTTGAGGATTTCGACAGATGGTGCGATAAGACACCTTCGGTAGAGCGGATTCTTGACGCGGCGCGGGCCATGAATGGTGTCTCCTATCTGTGGGGTGGCACTACACCCAAGGCGGTTGATTGTTCCGGATTCACACAGCTGTGTTATGTTGCAGCCGGATTGTTGCTCCCACGCAATGCATCTGAGCAGGCTCTTTCCGGTGACTCGCTTGATGTGAGCCGGCCTGAAACATTCCGGCCTGGCGATCTGCTTTTTTTCGGCGATGGCGATGGCGATGGCGTCAGGATAACCCATGTGGCCGTCTACTGCGGGGCGACACGGTTTCTGCATGCGTCGGGGCGTGTGCATGAAAGCAGTTTCAATCCTGCCGATTCGTTGTTCATACCACGGCGGGTGCTGAAAGCCGTGAGGATATTGGGCACGCCAGGCGTAAATGCTTTCAGATATCATCCGTGGTACAAAACCGGTGGCGTGGATTAAACGTTTTAACTATTGAGAAGTCAAATATATATGTATCTAATAATGAATGCTTATGAAATCTAAAAGAATTTTATTGATTGCGGGTGCCACGCTTGTTATTGCTCTCGGCAGTTGTGTCAGCAAGAAGAAATATGTGGCCCTCCAGGACCAGTACAATGACCTCAACCGCGACTATACCGCCATGCAGGTGGCGTTGGCTGAAAGCAAGGCCAATCATAAGAGTGTCGAGGCTCTTCTCGAGGAGGCCCGCCGCAACAATTCGGAACTGAAGCAGGCCTATGGTGTGTTGCAGGGCAATCTCGCGCAGAGTCTTGAACAGAATTCGCAGGGCAATGTCAATATAGCCAAACTCGTGGACGAGATAAATGCCTCAAACCGCTATATCAAGCAGCTTGTAGAAGCCAAATCAAAAAGCGATTCGCTCAACATGGTGTTGACCAACAATCTCACGCGCTCGCTGTCGCGCGACGACCTTAAGGATGTTGACATTAAAGTACTTAAGGGCGTGGTCTATATCTCGTTGGCCGATAATATGCTTTTCCGTTCGGGCAGCTATGAAATCAGCGACCGCGCAATGGAGATTCTTGGTAAAATCGCGAAAATCATAAAGGACTATAACAATTATGATGTGCTCGTAGAGGGTAATACTGACAATGTGCCTATCTCACGTCAGAATATCCGCAACAACTGGGACCTTTCGGCACTTCGTGCATCGTCGGTGGTTCAGGTGCTGCAGAATCGTTTTGGTGTGAATCCGTCTCGTCTCACAGCCGGAGGCCGTGGTGAATACAATCCTGTAGCATCCAACGACAGCGACTTCGGCCGTCAGCAGAACCGCCGCACCGAAATAATCATCACCCCCAGCCTTGACCAGTTCATGGATTTGATAGACAAGGCTCCCGATACAGACGAAACCAAGTAGTTCCCGATTGTAACTACGTTATTAACAGGCCGTCCGCAACCATATTCAGGAGTTGCGGACGGCCTGATGTTTATCCCAGGGCCAATATTTGGGATATGTGTGGCCATTACTGCATATCTCCTATGCTCTCCCGTTGCTAATTGCCGATAAATTACTAAATTTGCAGAAAAATTTGTGTCTGAATAAATTCACGTCTGCATGAATAAAAAGTTTAACGTATACGATAAATTCAATCTGTCTGACATCAACAAGGATGTCTTGGAGCAGTGGAAGGCCTCAGGGCTGTTTGAACAGAGCATGAAAGAACGTGAGGGATGCCCCTCGTTCGTGTTTTACGAAGGTCCTCCGAGCGCCAACGGTATGCCCGGCATCCACCATGTGATGGCCCGTACCATCAAGGATATATTCTGCCGTTACAAGACCATGAAGGGATTTCACGTTAAACGCAAGGCCGGATGGGATACCCACGGCCTGCCTGTTGAACTCGGCGTGGAGAAGAATCTCGGTATCACTAAAGAGGATATCGGTAAGAAAATATCGGTCGATGAATATAATGCCGCCTGTCGTGCCGAGGTTATGAAATATACCCGCGAATGGGAAACACTCACATCATCCATGGGCTATTGGGTGGATATGGAGAATCCGTATATCACCTACGATAACCGCTACATCGAATCCGTGTGGTGGTTGCTCCGTCAGTTGTACGACAAGGGATTCCTCTATAAAGGATACACTATCCAGCCATACTCCCCCGCGGCAGGTACCGGTCTGAGCTCCCATGAACTCAATCAGCCCGGATGTTACCGCGATGTCAAGGATACTACCTGCGTGGCTCAGTTTGAAATGACCGATCCGCTTGAAGTGATGACAGGGTGGGGTAAGCCTTACTTCCTTGCATGGACCACCACGCCTTGGACCCTTCCCTCCAATACAGCATTGGCTGTCGGCCCATCGATTGTCTACAACGTGGTGCGTACATACAACCCCTATTCGGGCAATAAGGAGACTGTGGTAGTGGCCGGTGCTCTCATGGGCTCCATGTTCAATGCCAAAGCCAAAGAGCTTGCGCTTGAAGAATATGCCAAAGGCGATAAACTCATTCCTTATCAGGTAGTTGCACAGCTTAAAGGTTCCGAACTGGTGGGGCTTCACTATCGCCAGTTGATTCCGTGGGTCAATCCGGGCGATGGCGCGTTCAGGGTTATCCCCGGCGACTATGTGACTACCGACGACGGTACAGGTATCGTTCATATCGCAGGCACGTTCGGCGCCGACGACCTCCGTGTTTCCAAGCAGGCCGGCGTTCCGCCGTTGCATCTCATAGACCGCGATGGTAATATCCGTCCTATGGTTGATATGACCGGTCGCTTTTATCTTCTTTCCGACCTCGACCCCGATTTCGTTGAAAAGATGGTCGATGTCGATGCCTATACCCCATGGCAAGGTAAATATGTGAAGAATGCATTCGACCCCACCAAGACCGATAAGGACGAAACACTTGATGTGGAGATATGTATGTGGCTTAAACAGAACGATCTCGTGTTCAAAATCGAGAAGCATGTCCATAATTATCCACATTGCTGGCGCACTGACAAACCGGTGCTCTACTATCCGCTCGACAGCTGGTTTATTCGCACCACTGCCGTGCGCGAACGTCTCATGCAGCTCAACGAGGGCATAAAGTGGAAACCGCAGAGCACCGGCACCGGCCGTTTTGGAAAGTGGCTCGAGAATCTTCAGGACTGGAATCTCTCGCGCAGCCGCTATTGGGGCACTCCGCTCCCGATATGGCGCACCGACGATGCTTCTGAGGAGCTGTGCATCGACAGCGTGCAGATGCTTTACGATGAGATTGAGAAAGCGGTGGCCGCAGGTGTGATGAGCGCAAATCCATACAAGGAACGTGGCTTTGTGCCGGGCGATTATTCAAAAGCCAACTACGAGAAGATAGACCTGCACCGTCCTTATGTCGACGATATTGTGCTCGTGTCGCCGTCGGGTAAACCGATGCACCGTGAGACAGACTTGATTGACGTGTGGTTCGATTCCGGTTCGATGCCTTACGCCCAGATTCACTATCCTTTTGAGAACAAGGAGGGGCTCGATAGCGGTGAACTTTATCCGGCCGACTTCATAGCCGAAGGTGTGGATCAGACACGCGGATGGTTCTTCACGCTCCATGCCATAGCCGGTATGGTGTTTGACTCGGTGGCTTACAAAGCCGTTATCTCCAACGGCCTTGTCCTTGACAAGGATGGCAACAAGATGTCCAAGCGTCTTGGCAATGCTGTTAATCCGTTCGAAGCCATAGAGAAATTCGGCTCCGATCCGCTGCGATGGTACATGATTGCCAACTCTTCGCCATGGGATAACCTCAAGTTCGACCCCGCAGGCGTGCAGGAGGCTTCACGCAAACTGTTTGCCACGCTTTACAATACATACTCATTCTTCGCTCTCTATGCCAATGTCGATGGATTCGACAATTCGGCACCCGAAATACCGCTTTCGCAGCGCCCTGAGATTGACCGTTGGATAGTGTCACTTCTCAACTCTCTTATAAAGAATGTGGATAAGGCGCTCGACGATTACGAACCCACCAAGGCCGCGCGAGCCATCAACGAGTTTGTCAACGACCACTTGTCCAACTGGTATGTGCGCCTCAACCGCAAGCGCTTCTGGGGTAAGGAGATGGATCAGGATAAACTTGCCGCTTACCAGACCCTCTATACTTGTCTGGAGACCGTGGCGCTCCTGATAGCTCCTATCGCACCTTTCTTTGCCGACCGTCTGTATGCCGACCTAACTTCGGTTACGCGTGGCAATACGAAGTCCGTACATCTGATGCTGCTGCCTGAACCCGACGAGGCTGCAATCGACTCCGACCTGGAAAATCGTATGCACCTTGCACAGCAGATTACCTCCATGGTGCTCTCGCTCCGGCGCAAGGCCAACCTCAAGGTGCGTCAGCCGTTGAAGCGCATCATGGTTCCGGCCATCGACGATGTGCAGCGTTCGGCCATCGAATCTATGAAGGATTTGATACTCAACGAGGTCAATGTCAAGGAACTTGATATGGTTTCGGCCGATTCCGGCGTGCTTGTCAAGAAGGTTAAACCTGATTTCAAGAAACTTGGTCCCAAGTTCGGTAAGCTTATGAAGCAGGCTGCCGCAGCCATCCAGTCGCTCTCGCAGGCCGATATTACAGCGCTTGAGCGTGAAGGCAGTTTGGCTATCACCATCGAAGGTAATACCGTGATGGTTGACAGCGCCGATGTTGAGATTATATCCGAGGATATCCCCGGCTGGCTTGTGGCCAACGAAGGCAATCTTACAGTGGCTCTTGACATTACAGTGACCGATGAGCTGCGTCAGGAAGGTATAGCGCGCGATATAGTCAATCGTGTGCAGAACATCCGCAAGAGCCGTAACTACGACATTACCGATAAGATTACCCTTACATTTGCCCCATCGCCCCTTACCGACGATGCCATTGCTAATTTCGGCGATTATATCGCTCGTCAGGTGCTTGCCACGGCTGTTGTCATCGCCCCTGTTGCCGATGGAGCGGAGGGCGCCGAGGTTCTTGAACTCGACGAACTGAACATACCGACCGTTATTACGTTAAGTTAATAAGCACATTATTAACATTCATCATTTACCGATATGAGCGAAAAGACCAGATATTCCGACGAAGAACTTCAGGAATTCAAACAATTGATTCTTGAAAAGTTGGCTAAGGCACAGCGCGACTACGAGTTGTTGAAAGCCGATGTCACCAACACCGATGGCAATGATATTGCCGACACATCGCCAACATTCAAGGTGCTCGAGGAAGGAGCGAGCACTTTGAGCAAAGAGGAGTCCGGCCGGTTGGCTCAGCGGCAGATGAAATTCATCCAGCATCTGCAGGCGGCATTGGTGCGTATCGAAAACAAAACCTACGGCATCTGCCGCGAGACCGGTAAACTGATTCCCAAGGAGCGTCTGCGGGCTGTGCCCCATGCCACTCTGAGCATCGACATTAAAAATCAGACAAAGAAGTAATAAAAACTTTTTCTTGCAATGAAAATATCTAAAGGGCTGCTTGCGTCCACAATCATCCTCTTGGTGATTGTGGCCGACCAAGTGCTTAAAATATGGGTGAAGACCCACTTCTATTTGGGCGAGGATCTGCACATCACCGATTGGTTCCAGCTGTATTTCATCGAAAACAACGGCATGGCCTTCGGCATGGAATTCGGTAGCAAGCTCTTCCTGACGCTGTTCCGCCTTGTGCTTGCCGCGGCTCTTATATGGTATATCTGCAAGATTAAGAACCGTCCCGGAATAAAGACCGGGTTCGTTGTGTGTCTGGCGCTGATCATTGCAGGAGCTATCGGCAATATTATCGACTGCGTGTTCTATGGCCTGATATTCGACAATCCTCTCCCTCCGTCAGTGGCCACACTGTTTCCCGAGGCCGGTGGCTACGGCACTCTTTTCCATGGCCGTGTCGTCGACATGCTTTTCTTCCCGCTTTTCAGTTTCACATGGCCGCAGTGGATGCCCGGAGTGGGCGGACAGGAATTCCTCTTCTTCCAACCCGTGTTCAACCTTGCCGATGCTGCCATTTCTGTGGGCATGATTGTGATGCTTCTGTTCTACTCCTCACAGCTCGCCGGCCCGTCGACAGCACTCACCGGCCAGTCAGAATCCGAATCTGAAACCATCGATGAATAGCAGCCGGTTGAGAATATTGGGCGTCATGTTTGCCGCCGCATTCCTTGTGGTGTCTTGCTCCAATCGTCCCGATGGGGTGCTCGATAAGGAAGCCATGGCCCGTCTGCTGGTCGATATCCACAAGGGCGAAAGTGTAGTTGAGGTAAACCCGCGTATGTTTCCCACCGACTCGGCCAAAAGGGCATTCAAGCAGTCGATATACGCCAAACATGGAGTGAGCTCGGCCGATGCCGATTCTTCATTCGCATGGTATGGCTATCACATGGAAAAATACATGGAGGTCTACGAGAGGGTCGAGGAGCTGCTTGGCGATGAACTGGCCCGCGCCAACGAAATTGCCGGCGCCTCCGATGGTGGTATGCTTGAGATGAACATAGCCCTCGACGGTGATTCCGTCGATGTATGGCCCGGTATAAAATATCGCCGTCTGTCGCGCACCATGCCGTCCGACTTTATCACGTTCAATCTCTCCACCGACCGTTATTGGGAACATGGCGATGTCTATTCGCTACGCTTCAAGACACTCGACACCCGTGGCGACATGCAGGTGGATGTGTCGGTTAACTATTCTGATGGCACGCACGAATATCTCTCCCGCAGGCTCATTGGCGAGGGGTGGCACGATGTGAAATTCGCTCTCGATTCGGCACGTTCCGCCACAAAAATCTCCGGAGCCATGTATTATCGGCCCCAGCCCGGCGAGGTGGCTTATGTCGACTCCCTCTCGCTCATCCGCACGCGGTGGGTTCCGCATCAGCGCCCGGCACGTGCCATCATGCAGCCACTCGGACGTAAAAAGCGCGGCCCCGCCTCCGGAACATTTCGTGACGACCGGTAGAGTTTCCTCGTTCACACACTCGTTTGCTCTCAACATGCAGCGCATAATGGCCAATATCATCGAATATTGCGGCTGTCACTACCGCAATCACATCATCGAGCTATCCGACGATGGCACCGTGCGCATTTTTCCGTTCCGGAGCGAAATCCACAGCACGCGCTTCATCGGTGGCCACATCCGTGTCACCCTCGCTGTCGATGCCTCCGGTGCTCCGACCCTCTGCGTGGAATCCATCAGCTGACATATATATAATATAGGTGAACCTGTAGGTATATTTCATCGCTTGTGGCTCCATAATGCCATAAGCGATGTCTTTTTGTGTACAAAAAGCACTTTTTTCACACTGCGCGTTAAAAAACGCTATAAATATTTGCATTCGGTTAATTCGCGCATTATATTTGTAACCGTACCAATCAAATACCATGGCCTATGAAACAACTGAAAATCCTATTGTACAATCTTTTGCATCTCCACGACATGGTTGTTGACAGCGATGCGTCTTATAAGGCCAAGAAGATAATTCTTGGTGAGAATGTGGTTGTCAAATCGGGTGTCAAGCTGACATTGGCGGCGACTGAGGAGATTGAGGTGCGCTCGAATGTGGAGTGTGAGCCGGGGGCTGAATTTGAGTTCAAACATTAAAAACAGGTAGATTATGCAATGGTATAGGTTCAATATGTTTTGGTGTACTATGGTCGCGCTGCTATGCATTCCGATTTTATCATGCTCGTCCGACGACGAGCCGGTGGATGATTCGGTGGAAACTCCATTGGAAATAATAGATGCATCTGCTGAATATATTTGGAGTCCGTCAGTCATGTGGATAGAGGCGCAGCCTGTCAATGCGGACGAGCATGCCGGACATGAGTGTTGTCCCAAATATGAGTGGAGATACTATAAACTTATCAATTATGAAATTAATGGTGAAAAATATTATAGGGTTATACGTCAGAAGTTCGGTTACTTTTACGAACCATGGATTGACAATCCATATCAGGTGGGAACAGAACTATTCACAGATAAATACATTAGATGCGAAGGCGAGAGGGTATATGGTCTGGATGTCAATACCGGTGAGGAGGTTCTGTTTCACGACTTCTCCACATGGCGGCCCGGTGGTGAGATTGCTATCGGCTCTCTCCCGACAGAAGGTGGAGAGCTGTATCCCGAACGTATTTCTGTCACCGACACCGATGATTGGATTCCCGACACCGATGGCATGATGCGGTGGGCGCGCATCAATGGTTCATGCGATTATATAAAGTATATTGGTAAGGTCAACAATGGCTACGGTGTGTTTGGCTACGGTGATGTTGACGACCGCGACCCGATTGTTCCCGGTACAATCATTGTGCTCGCATATTCATGGTCACGCGGAATTATATACATGCACCCCGATTATTATAAGATAAGAGCTGAGAGTGACATCAATCTGAAATTTTTTGAATATCAAATGTATTGACAATATGTGTGCATCAAGATTTTTATGCGCTATGGTCGCGCTGTTGTGTATTCCGTTTCTGTCATGTTCGTCCGATGGCGGTCCGGTCGACGAGGATTATGAAATTGTTGAGAGTATAGATGCGTCCATCGGTTATGTATGGGGAGCATCCGACATCGTATGGATTGAGGCTCAGCCTCTAAGCGGACTTTCTGATCCGGAGTGCTGTCATAAATATAAGTGGAAATGTTATGGCATTGGGTCTGAAAGTCAGCTTTATGGCCGGAGTTACAGCCGGGTTGTAAGATATAGGTTGAACAACCGCAAAGGTGAGTATTCGTTTAGTGAAGAAACCGCCACCAATCGCTATGTGCGCTACGATGGCAATAAGGTTTATGGCCTGGACGCGGCTACAGGCGAGGAGGTTCTGTTTCACGACTTTTCCACATGGCAGCCCGGAGGAGAAATTGCTATAGGTTCTTTCCCTACCGGTGGCGGTGAGTTATATCCCGAACGCATTCCGGTTACGGAATTGGAGAGACATTATCTGTCGCCACGTGGTCGTGTGTCTTACGACTGTGTTAATGGGGGTTACGATTATCTGAAGTTTGTCGGTAAGATAAACGATGGTTACGGTATGTTCGGTTACGGAGATGTGGATGCTGACAATCCTGTTGTGCCCGGCACAATCATTCTGCTTGCCTACGACCGCAATATCGGTGTGGTATTCATGCACCCCGATTTCCATAAGATAGAACCCGATTGCGACCATTGCGTGAATTTCATTCTCGACGATTGACTGCCACCGGGCTTAAATCGCACGCTTAGCCTTTCGAGGCCTTGCGGTAGAGCACCACGGCTATCACGGCATAGATTATGTTGGGAATCCACATGGCCACAGCCGGCGATGTGTAGCCCGATACGGCAAATGTGGAGGTGACGGTCATAAACAGGATGTAGCTGAAACTCAGCACCAGCCCTATGCCTATGTTCACACCCATGCCCCCCTTGACTTTGCGCGACGAGAGCGACATACCTATCACCGTAAGAATGAATGCGGCTCCCGTCATGGCAAACCGGCGGTGATATTCTATCTCGAAGTTCTTGATGTTGGCCACACCACGGTCCTTCTGCCGCGATATGTATTCATCGAGTGCGGGGGTGGTCATTGTTTCCTGGTCGTTTTTTGAAATCAGGAAGTCGCGTGGCTCAATGGCTATGGTGGTGTCGAGCTTGGCACCGCGGCGTATCTCCTCGCGTGTACCCTTGAAGTCGCGTATCATATAGTCGCGCACCTGCCAATGGTGGAGCGAGTCGTAGCGTATGGTCTGTGCTGTGAGTCGCGAGGTAAGCTTCTTGTCCTTGAACGATTCGAGCGAGAATTTGTAGCCTGTCTTGGTGTTGTTGTCATAGCGGCTCATATAGGCAATGGTGCCTTTGTCCACCTGCAGCTGTATGTTTGCGCCATACTCCACACGCTTGTTTTTCACGTAGGTGTTGGTGTAGTTTATTCGCTCCACATTGGCCGGCGGAATTATGTAGGCGCTGAGCAGGTAAGTGGCCACGGCTATCACGGTGGCCGATATCATGTAGGGGCGCAGAAGCCTGGGGTAGCTCATTCCCGACGATAGCATGGCTATTATCTCCGAGTTGTCGGCGAGCTTGGAGGTGAAGAATATCACCGCTATGAATGTGAACAGCGGGCTGAACTGATTGGCAAAGTAAGGGAGAAAGTTGAGAAAGTAGTCAAACAGGGTGGCCTTGAGCGGCGCTTTCAGAAATGCGTCGAGCTTTTCGTTGATGTCAAACATCACCGTGATGGCAAGTATCAGTACGATGGCAAATATATATGTGCCGAGAAACTTGCCTATAATGTATCGGTCGAGAATCTTTATCGGTTTCACCGCTTGCTGCTGTTTTTTTGTTAGATGTTTACGGGGTGTTTCTTTACAGGCGCCGTGTCACATTTTCCACCATCTGTGGCTTCCATGTGGCAAAGTCACCGGCCAATATGTGCTTGCGGGCCTCGCCCACGAGCCATAGGTAGAACGCGAGGTTGTGTATCGAGGCTATCTGCATGGCCAGCAACTCCTGGCTTATGAACAGATGGCGCAGGTAGGCCTTGGAGTATGCTCGGTCCACATAGCTCGGTCCGTCCTCCTGAATGGGCGAGAAGTCGTCGGCCCACTTCTTGTTGCGCATGTTCATCACACCGTGGGCTGTGAACAGCATGCCGTTGCGGCCGTTGCGGGTGGGCATCACGCAGTCCATCATGTCCACGCCGCGGTCTATCGCCTCGAGTATGTTGGCCGGAGTTCCCACGCCCATAAGATAGCGGGGCTTGTCGGTCGGAAGTATCTCGTTGACCACCTCTATCATCTCGTACATCACTTCGGTGGGTTCGCCCACGGCAAGTCCGCCTATGGCGTTTCCGTCGGCTCCGAAGTCGCTCACGAATTTTGCCGATTCACGGCGCAGGTCGGGGTATTTCACCCCTTGGACTATCGGAAAATAGGCCTGCGAGTAGCCGTAGAGCCCTTCGGTATCCTTGTATCGTTTCCATCCGCGCTCAAGCCACCGATGGGTGAGACCGAGCGATTTTTTCGCGTAGGAATAATCCGACATTCCGGGTGGGCATTCATCGAGTGCCATCATTATGTCGGCACCTATGGCACGCTCTATGTCCACCACGCCTTCGGGGGTGAACAGGTGCTTTGAGCCGTCGATATGCGACCGGAAATGTGCGCCCTCTTCGGTGAGTTTGCGTCTGTCGGAAAGCGAGAATACCTGAAATCCACCGCTGTCGGTGAGTATCGGTCGGTCCCATCCGTTGAATTTGTGCAGACCTCCGGCCTGCCGTATAATCTCCGTACCCGGACGCAGATACAGATGGTAGGTGTTACCGAGTATTATTTGTGCTTTTATGTCATCGCGGAGCTCGTGCTGGTGCACACCTTTCACACTGCCGAGGGTACCCACCGGCATGAATATCGGGGTGAGTATCTTGCCGTGGTCGGTGGTTATCTCGCCGGCGCGTGCGTTGCTGCCTTGAGCTGTGGCTTGTAGTTTAAAATCCATGACACAAAGATAGCTAATCTTGGCCAATTGGCCAAGATTAGCTATCGTGCGGTAATGTTTTCAGTATGGTTTAAAACAGTTTCTCAGGGTAAGTGCCGTCGGCATGCAGCTGGGCGAATTTCTCCACCACGCCGGGACGGTCGGCGGCGTATGTCACGCCAAACCATTTTGAGTCTGTGTCAAGCACTTTTACGGTCGCTTCACCGTTTTTAATGAGGGCATCTATACATAGAGGGATGAAGAATTCCGATTTCGGGGTGTTGATGTCTTTGTCGAGAAACTTCTTGAATTCGCGCTCGCTGTAGTCGAAATAGTCGGGGGTGAAGCCCCAAAGATTCATTGACACCGGAGTTTCGGGGGCCAGTGTCTGTACCTGACCGTTTTCGTCGGTGAACACTATGTTGTGGTCGCTATCGTAGCTTATGGCTGTACGCTCCACCACACCTGTGAGCAGTCCCTCAGGCGATGTCGAGCATACGCCGCGGGCCACAGAGCCGTTTTCGGTCATGGTGTTGCCAACACGGAATCCCACCATGCAGTAGTCGCCTTTGCCTTGGCGCGGACGCTCAAGTTCACGAGCTATAACCTCAAAGGCGTTGCGGCCGTAGAAGTCGTCGGCATTTATCACTGCAAACGGTTCTTTGATTGCATCCTTGCCCATGAGCACGGCGTGGTTTGTACCCCACGGTTTGGTGCGGTCGGCAGGGCAGGTGTAGCCTTCAGGCAGGGCATCGATGGATTGGAACACCACCTCTACCGGCACATGGCCTTCATATTTTGAAAGTATTTTCTCGCGGAAGTCCTGCTCGAAATCTTTGCGTATCACGAAAACAATCTTGCCGAATCCGGCTTTGACGGCATCGTAAATCGAATAGTCCATGATGGTTTCTCCATGCGGGCCGAGACCGTCAAGCTGTTTCAGGCCGCCGTAGCGGCTGCCCATTCCGGCAGCGAGTACGAAAAGTGTAGGTTTCATAAGTGTCTGTTATTTTGTCTTGAATTGGAATACAATTGTTTGGTTGTAGACTTCGCCGGGCCACAGTTGGGTGGTGGGGAAGTCGGCATGGTTAGGCGAGTCGGGCATCGACTGGCATTCGATGGCCACGCCGTCGTAGTCGTCGTAGCTGCGTCCGCATTTGTTGGCCGGCGAGCCGGCGAGCCAGTTGCCGGTGTAGACTTGTGCGGCCGGCTGAGTGGTGAGCACTTCAAGCACACGGCCTGAGCTCGGAGCCTCGAGTGTGGCCACATGCTGCAATTTGCCCTTAGTGTAGTTGTCCACAACCCAGCAGTTGTCGTAGCCTTTTCCGTAGTTCAGGGCAGGGAAGTCGGTCTTGATGTCGCGTCCTATCTCTTTGGCGGTGGTGAAATCCATCGGGGTTCCGGCCACAGGTGCCATTTCGCCGGTCGGAATCAGAGTGTCGTCGGTCGGCAGATAGCGCGATGCGTTTATCCACAGTTTGTGATTGAATACCGAACCTGAGTTGTGTCCTTCGAGATTCCAGTAGCAGTGGTTGGTCAGATTCACCACTGTCGGGGCGTCAGTCTCGGCTTTCAGATCAAGTGTCAACCTGCAATCGTCGCTCCATGTGTAGATGGCTGTGGCTTTGAGTGTGCCGGGGTAATTTTCCTCACCGTCGGCGCTGGTGTATGTGAACACCACCGAGTCTTCTTCCACGGCTGAGTCCCATATCCGGTTCTGAAATCCTTCCGGTCCGCCGTGCAGAGCGTTAGGTCCATTGTTTATGGCGAGTTGATAATCTTTACCGTCCACTCTCAGATGTCCGCGGGCTATGCGGTTGGCATAGCGTCCGGGTACTTTGCCTGCACAAGGTCCGTCGTAGAAATAGTCAGCTGCATCGGCATATCCGAGAGCCACATCGTCGAGTTTTCCGCTATGGTCGGGAACGGTAACGCCGACAATCCCGGCGCCAAGGCTCGACAACACGACGTTTGCGCCCGATGCGTTTGTGAGAGTATAAAGTGTTATGTCGCCTTTGGGCGATGTTACGGTGCTTTTTTCGATAATCATCTTCTTAAGGTACTAAATTTACAGTATGGGTTTATTTTATAGGCAAACTTACGGAAAAATATCTGAAATTCCGGTGTCGCGCACGAAAATATGGTGCATGAAGCTAAGAAATATCGGAAATTGCTTTGCTATATGACTGCAGTCCGGTAGCTTTATGTATCGCTTTCCATCGTTTCCGGCCTATTGCCGGTTCAAGATACTCCCAGAACGGTTTGATTTTCGACAGAATCTGTGTGTCGCCACATAGGGTTTCGCAGTAGTGGCCGAATATCAGCCGGTGCATCTTCATCACGGCGTCCAGCTTTTCACTGTCAGTCCATTGGCCCCCTTCGTGCCATTCTGCGAATAGCGACGGCCGGCCCAGCAATCCACGTCCGGCCATCACTCCGCGCAAGGTGGGATAGGCCGAGAGCAGGCGGTCTATGTCTGCGGGCGACGATATATCGCCGTTGAACACCACCGGATGGCAGGATGCTTCAAGCATATCGGTAAATATATCCATCAGTACCTCCCCGCCATATTGTTGACGGGCGGTGCGCGGATGGATGGTGAGATGCGACAGCCGCATGCCGTTGATTATTGGCATGGTGGTGCGCCATTCGTCGGGCGATGCAAGGCCCGGGCGCATTTTTACTGAAAACTGTATGCCGGATGTCGTGTTGATAATTTCGGCAACCTCTTCCATTACCTTGCAGTTGGCTACCATTGCTGCTCCTCGGCCCCGCTTGCATTGTGGTGGAAACGGACATCCGAGGTTCAGGTCCACAGCCATGTGTCCGGCTTCGGTGGCCGCATTGAGCAGTAACCTGAATTCTTCGGCATCGCGGAATATTATCTGTGGTGTGAGCTTGTGGTTGGAGTTGAGCGGTGATAACGCATCGCGCATGTCGCGCATCCGCGCATCTCCTTTCTCCACACGCATGAATGGAGAGAAATACTCCACATATTCTCCGCAGCCATACACCTCGGCATGGGCATTGCGCCACACCGCTTCGGTGTATCCCTGCATCGGGGCGGCCATCAATATCGTTGTCGATTCAGTCATTCCGGTGCTTTGCATTGCAGTCAGGACATTGACCCTTGAGCATGTAGTTGGCGGAATTCATTGAAAATCCGGCAGGAAGACACACTTCGGGAATGGATATGTTGTCGAAGCAATAGACCTTCTGGCAATTCTCGCAATAAAAATGCACATGCATGTCGTCAATGGAATGCGTGTCCTTGCCGTGGCATAGTTCATATTTGGCAATACCGCGGCCATCCTCCATTGCGTGGATCACATGGTGGCTCATAAGCACAGTCAGTACTCTGAATATACTTGATTTGTCCATGGTGCCTATCATAGATTCGAGTTCGCTTAGGCTAAGCGGAACATCGCTTCCGGCCATCTCTTTCAGCACAAGCATGCGGTTGGCCGTCGCCTTTACACCATGCCTCTCAAGTATATCATCAAGTTCCCTTATGTCCATTCTTTTTTGCTTTGAAAGCAAAGTTATGGTAAAATATGAAAATCGACAAATGTCAGCATCCTTAGGCTTAATCGCGGATGATGATTTGTGGCTTTGTGGTGTCAAAGTGTAAATAATTTGCTAATTTTATTTGCAAATTGATATTATAATCGTAGATTTGCGAGCAAATTATTTATTAAAAATCAAGAGTAATGAAAAAAGTAAAGGTTTTGAATCTCCTCCTTGGCGCTGTGGTGGCATTGTCGCCCATTGTATACACATCGTGTTCTGACGATGATACTCCGCCGCCACCTCCGGGTCCGGTAGATGTGGTTATTCCTGACGATGCGGTGGATCTGTCAGCGGAGGAGACAGCCAATTGTTATATAGTGGCTCCCGGCCGGACAGCGGCATTCAAGGCGGTGTACAAAGGAAATTCGTTGACTGAGACCATTGGAGATGTGGCTGATGCCGTTCTGCTGTGGCAGGATGCCCCTGGATTGCTTGCCGAAGTGGGATACTCATCAACTGAACAGAAAATCCTGGTGGTGGCTGGTGATAAATCGGGCAACGCTGTGGTAGCAGCCAAGGATGCTTCAGGCAAAGTGTTGTGGAGCTGGCATATATGGGTGACTGATTTTGACCCTGATGCCACAGCGTATACCACAACTCCCAATGCATCAGGCACAACTTGGACTTTTATGGACAGGAACATAGGTGCGGTGTCCGTTGACCGGGCAGGCAACGGTTCGCATGGCCTGATTTACCAATGGGGACGTAAAGACCCGTTCCCGTCGCCGGTTGCGCGCACTCTTCTCGACGAAAATTATAATTATGTGGATGGGAAGGATGGAGAAGCCACACTTTATGATATTGATGGTAATACACTTCCTAAAATAGGGTCTCTCGCCGAATATCATGGTTCGCTTGATGCCTCAATAGCTAACCCGATGGTATTTTACGCGCAGACATATACATTCACCGGTGAATATGATGAATATGGAGAGGAAATAGTGCTCAACGATCCTCTTACCGGAGACTGGACCGATGAATCCAACGATGATTTCTGGGGTGGTGAATCGATGAAGAAAAGCATCTACGATCCATGTCCTCCCGGATGGAAGGTGCCTGTGTGCGATGCCGACGGAAACACCCCCTATGCATGGCTTGTCTATGCCAACATGACCTGGGATGCTGTGAACAATGGCGCTGAACAGAATGGACAGTGGTTCCCGGCTACCGGTACTCGCGTATATGCCTCCGGCGGATGCGACTTCGCCGAGAATGGCAATCCTTATGGCGGCCTGTGGATAGGAACCAAGGGGAAAACTGCAGCAGACCTGACAGCATATCCCACGCTCTATGGGCAATATATGTTCATTATAAATGGCAAGCGTACATTCAAGGTCAATAAGGACAAGCGCTCGCAAGGCATGTCTCTACGTGCAGTCAAAGACATTTGATTTTTCCGCTATAATACAAGTGGCGCCATTCCGTAACGGGGATGGCGCCACTTGTATATATGTATGGGTATATTTCTGAATTATTTTGTACATTTGCGTGTATGAAGATAACTGAAGAAGAAAACGAACGGCAGTGGAAAATTCTGTCGAGCGAATATCTGATACGACGTCCGTGGCTCACAGCCCGCAAGGATGTGTTGCAGTTCCCTGACGGACGCATAAATCCTGAGTTTTATGTGCTGGAATATCCTTCGTGGGTCAATGTGATAGCCATTACCTCCGACGGTCGTTTTGTGCTTGTGCGTCAGTACCGGCATGGCCTGGGGCGCATGAGCACCGAACTGTGTGCCGGAGTGGTGGAGGAGGGTGAGGCTCCAGAAGCCGCTGCCCGCCGCGAGCTTTCGGAGGAGACCGGTTATACCGGTGGCCGTTGGACATTGCAGTGTGTGATCAGTGGCAACCCGTCTACCACAAACAACCTTACATATTGCTATCTTGCCGAGGGGGTGGAGCTTACCTGCTCACAGCATCTCGATGCCACGGAGTCAATATCGGTTCTTACCCTGACACGCAGTGAACTGCTTGAGCTGATGATGAGCGATGATATGAAACAGTCGCTTATGCTCGCTCCGCTGTGGCGTTATTTCTATCTCACTGAAAAAGGATTGTCAACTGAATTGCGCTGATGCTGTATGCCGAAGTGATATTACCATTGCCGCTGTCGGTGACGTTCACCTACGGTGTGCCGAGGGAGATGAGCGCGGCGGTAAAGCCCGGTCATCGTGTGCTTGTGCAGTTCGGTGCCAAAAAATTCTATACCGCAATCGTGGAGTCGCTTACTAACGAGGCTCCCAAGGGCTATGAGGTCAAGGATATAGTGATGGCGCTTGATGAGCAGCCCATTTTGCGCCGCCCACAGATGCAACTGTGGCAATGGGTGGCTGAATACTATCTATGTTCGGTGGGCGATGTGTTCAAAGCTGCTGTTCCTGCAGGGCTAAAGGTTGAAAGCGAGACATTCATTGAACGTAATCCCGACTATGAGGAGCCGCTCGACTCACGCCTGAGCGAACGGGAAGTGGTGATAATGCAGACTCTTGACCATGCCGACAAAAAGATGACGGTGGCAGCGATAGAAAAAGCTACCGGATTCACTAATGTCAGTGCCACCGCAGCCAAGATGCTTGAGAAGGGAGCCATAATCATATCTGAAAAACTTGTCGAACGTTACACTTCGCGCAAGGTTACTTATGTGGCTGTCACGGCGGAGCGTGGCGACAGCGATGCGCTACATGCTGCATTTGATAAGGTGAAAGGCGCGAGCAAGCAGGAGCGGGCGTTCATCACCCTATTGGAGCTCTCAGGCTATATGCGCCGCGATGCTCCGGTACGCGAGGTTACGCGTGAGGAATTGCTCGACCGTTCCGGTGTCTCAACGGCCATATTGCGTGCCATGGTTGAAAAGGGGTTGATAAAGATATACAGCAAGGAGGTCAACCGATTTATGCCACAGGAACTTCCCACCGGCGAGCTGCCTGTGTTGAGCGAAGCGCAATCCAGGGCTTTGGACGAGGTGCATCGTTCATGGATAGAGCACGATGTTACGTTGCTGCATGGTGTGACTTCAAGCGGAAAGACAGAACTTTACATCCATTTGATAAATTTTGTGCTGCGTAATGGACGTCAGGCATTGTACCTCGTTCCTGAAATAGCACTCACCACCCAGCTCACCCGCAGGTTGCAGAGGGTGTTCGGCGACAAAGTGGTGATATATCACTCCAAATTTTCCGACAACGACCGCGTGGACATCTACCGCCGTATACTTGGTTCACGTGAGCCTATGGTGGTGATTGGGGCACGTTCGTCGGTATTCCTGCCGTTTGCCGACCTCGGACTGGTTATTGTGGACGAGGAGCATGAATCGAGTTACAAGCAGCAGGACCCCGCTCCACGTTATAATGGCCGTGACACCGCCATGGTCCTCGCCCGGATGCATGGTGCAAAGACCCTGCTCGGCAGCGCTACACCGGCTGTCGACACATATTTCAAAGCGCTTAATGGCAAGTATGGACTGGTATCTCTTACCCGCCGTTACTCCGGTGTGGAGTTACCATCGATAGAGATTGTTGATACCACCACCGCCCGCAAGCAGGGAGGCATGAAGGGTGTGTTGGCACCACGTACGGTTTCGCTGGTGAAAGAGGCGATTTCCGACGGCGGCCAGGCCATATTGTTCCTCAACAGGCGCGGATATGCACCGGTAGCGGTATGCAAGCAGTGTGCGTGGACTCCCAAATGCGAACATTGCGATGTCTCACTCACATATCATAAGCGCGTAGACCGGTTGGTATGTCACTATTGTGGTGCGGTATATCCGCTCCCCACAGTATGTCCGGCCTGCAAAGAGCCGGCGATAGAAGTGTTCGGCTACGGAACCGAGCGTATGGAGGATGAGGTCGATGGTGCGTTTCCCGATGCGAAAACTCTTCGCATGGATCTTGATACCACCCGCAATAAAGATGGTTACGAGAATATAATAGGCGACTTTTCGTCGGGTAAGGCCGATATACTTGTTGGCACGCAGATGGTTACAAAAGGGTTGGATTTCGGCCGGGTGAAGGCTGTGGGGATAGTCAATGCCGATGCGTTGATAAATCAGCCTGATTTCCGTGCGTCGGAGCGTGCGTTCAACATGATGTCGCAGGTGGCGGGTCGTGCCGGCAGGCGCGACAGCCGTGGTGTGGTGGCTATACAGACCCGGCAGCCATCGCATCCGTTGATGGCCTACGTAATGGCGCATGACTATTCCGGATTTTATAATGAAGAGATCGAGGAACGGCGCAAATTCAACTATCCTCCATTTACCAGACTGATATATATTTATCTGAAACACCGCGACCCGCGGGCACTCGATGAACTGGCTGTGGCCTATGGGCGCAGGTTGCGTCAGCTTTTCGGCAACAGGGTGTTCGGTCCCGAGGAGCCACTTGTGGGGCGTGTGCAGACGCTTTATATCCGGAAACTTATGCTGAAAATCGAGGTTAATGCCTCTATGAGCAAGGTGAAAGATATAATGCGTGCCACTTACGAGGAGATGCACTCTTCGGGCATGCAGGCGGTGAAAGGGTCTATAGTCTACTACGATGTTGATCCATGCTGAAAAAGTCGTACACTTTTCGTAACTTCGCACTTTGATGAAGAGGCTCTACAAGATACTCCGCACTGTGTTTGTGGTGGCGTTTATATTGGCGCTTGCCGTTCCTGCGTGTCTCTATGTGGCTCTTTCCATGCCATCGGTTCAGCGTGGGATATGCCGGGTGGCCGAGCATGAGCTTTCCAATCTTCTTGCAGTAGATGTGGACATAGACTATGTTTCCATCACTCCGTTCAACCGCGTTACCCTGCATGGCGTTACCGTAGGCGGAAATTCCGGCGATACGATAATGACGGTTAACCGTCTCGGAGCCGGGGTAAGCCTCGGAAACTTGCTGTTCCGTCACCGCATGGTGTTCACCTATGCCGAAGTCATAGGTCTCGATGCCCGTATATATCGTGATTCAATCGGTTCGCCGCTTAACATACAGCCTATAATAGATGCACTGTCGCCTAAGGACAAGACCAAACCACCCACAGCATTCGATTTCAGGGTGAACACTGTGGTGATACGTACCTCGTCGGTCAGTTACGATGTGCTTTCAGCTCCGGTGCTTGGACCGGGAGTGTTCGATAAGAACCATGTGCATATATCCCGTGTAAGGGCTGATGCGCAGCTCCCCGCTATGAGAAATGATGATTTTTCCATCCTTCTCAGGCGTCTGGCTTTCTATGAGCAATCGGGGTTCACGTTGAATGAGCTCAGCGGCAATTTCCATGTTTGCGATACAGCGTCTGTGATAAGCGGAATGCGTATAAGTTTGCCCGGCTCCGATTTACGGTTCGGTGATATTACCACAAAGTACAAATCGTTGAAAACCATCGGAAAACAATTGGCCGACATGCCGTTCAGATTTGAAATAGCTTCAGAAAGTTATGTCACGCCGGCCGATATCGCGCCATTTGTCCCGGCACTGAAAAATGCCGGCATGCGTGTTGATGTCAATTTGTCGGCCGCGGGCAGTGTGGGTGATTTTGACGTGGATAACCTGAGTGTGAAATGTGGCGATGCCTTGTCGGTTGCAGCCAATGGAAGCATATCGCATGTTCTCAATCCCGACAGTCTTGAACTTGATTTTCCTGATATATCTGTGTCGGCCAACGGTGCCGGTGCGGCAGAGCTGGTTTCCGGTTTTGTGAGAATGTCTGAGCCGGTCAATGCCATGCTTGCAAATGCCGGTCAGGTTAAGGTGACAGCCGGTGCCATGGGAAACTTGTCGAAGGGTAGTGTGACACTGGATTTGTCGAGCGATTGTGCCGATGCCGGGGTGGATGTCGCGTATGAGCTTGTGAAATCACGTACCAACCGAGTACATATCGAAGGGAAGACCGGTATAGCAAAACTTAAAGGCGATGTTCTGTTTGCGCGGACCGGATTGGCCATGTCCGACATTACGGAACTTGAGGCCGAGGTGGATTTTTCGGGATATGTAGGCAGTGGCATCCCATCAGGCGATGCCGGTGTTCTCATCTCGCAGCTGGAATACCGCGGTCACCGCTATACCGATGTTACTGCCAGAATCGAGTCGGAATCGGATTTTGTCGATGTGGTTATGAATGTCGACAATCCCGGTGTGATGTTTGACGTGAATGCGCATGCCGATATCGCCGGAGCCGTTAAAGGCATCGAGGCTGAGATTTCGGCCCGCGATGTTGACCTCGCTTTACTTGATGTGAAAGGGGCGCGGCCAGGGTATCTGCTCTCGGGCTATGTGGATGCAAATCTTGAAGGTTCGTGTCTTGATGATTTGACAGGCCACGTACACATACACGATCTGGATTATTCCGGACGTAATGCCGATGGACTGAAAATAAATCTGGTAAGTGTGGAGTCCACCCGTCGCGATAGCGTGGCTACCCTGATGGTGGAGAGCGATATTGTGGACGGCGTGGTTATAGGTCGTTACAGTCTCAGCAGTTTGCCGTCGGCTTGCAAGTCGATAGTGTCGGATGTCATGCCGCAGTTGCTCGGAGTGGAGCCGGTAGCCGATGCCGGAAAAAAAGTTCCTGAGAAAAAGGAGGTTAGCAATGAATTGCAGTTTGATTTCACGATAAAGGACAGCAGTCCGCTTGAGAATCTGGTCAAGATACCGGTGCGTGTGATATATCCTGTTAAAATTACCGGGGGCATGAGCTCAGATGCTCGTGCAATGTCGGTGAATGTCGACGCACCGTTCCTCCAGCAGGGCAACCGTCTTATCGAGAATACCTCCCTCTCGGCTATAGTGCGCGCACCGTTGTCAGACGGTATGCCCGGCGATGCGAATGTGGAATTTACCACCGTAATGCCGACAAAGAAAGGTGCGATGACACTTCTTCTGTCGGCCGTGGCCGATGGTGATGCCGTGGATTCGCGTTTGAAATGGAATGTCAACAGGGAGCGGGAGTTCAGTGGCGATATAAATCTGTCGGCGCGTTTTGACCGTGACGAGCAGCATCGTCTGCTTACCGATATAGATGTTAATCCGGGTAAGATGGTGTTTAACGACACGGTGTGGAGTGTGTCGCCATCAGAAATTTCCATATACGGCAATGAGGCTGAAGTGAGAAATTTCAGAGTGGGGCGTCAGGGACAGTTTGTGACGATAGATGGCCGTGCATCTAAAGAACCGTCGGATACATTGACCTTGACTCTCGAGGATGTTAACCTCGACTATGTGTTTGAGACACTCGATGTGAGCAGTGCAATGTTTGGCGGTAACGCCACCGGAGTGTTTTATGCCACAGACCTTTTCACCTCCTCGCCAAGAGCCATCACTCCCGGACTGTCCGTGCGTAACCTGACTTATAATTCAGCGTTGCTTGGCAATGCCAATATCCTGTCGGAATGGCGTCCTGAGACGAAAGCTGTGTGGCTTAACGCCGAGATACGGCAGGCCAACGGACGGAAATCGTATGTGGATGGCGAGATAAAGCCTATGGCCGATTCTCTGGATCTGAAGTTCGATGCCGATAAACTCAATGTGGGCTTCCTGCAATATTTTATGAGTGCGTTTGCCACAGAAGTCAGCGGACAGGCCACCGGCAAAGCGCGCCTGTGGGGCAGTTTCAAAAACATCGATATGACAGGCGATGTGCTTGCGGAGGATGTGCGCATTAAAATCGGGTTCACGAATACGGCCTACACCACCACCGATACTGTGCGGTTGCGACCCGGCAGAATTGATTTGTCGGATATAGTTCTGCACGATGAGTTTGGCAATAGCGCTAAACTGAACGGATACCTTACCCATAAGTATTTTAAGGATCCGGTGTTCAATTTTGCTGTGACGGATGCCCGCAATCTGCTGGTATATGATGTTAAGGAGGGGAGCGACAGCAAGTGGTTCGGCCATGTGTTCGGAAATGGCGGGGTAAACATATCCGGCCGTCCGGGCGTGGTGGATATAGGCGTGAATATGTCGACAGCCCCCAACTCCTCGTTCTCGTTCGTACTGTCGGACGAGCTCAATGCCCAGGAGTATAACTTCCTTACATTCCGCGACCGCGACCGTGCGAAAAAGGATTCCATCGCCGCCGCCACCGCGCCTCCGGTTATTGTGCGTGAGCTGAAGGCAAAGATGGCGGCGGGCAATGCAGCAACCGTAAAAAGCGACTACAGACTTAACATAGATGTGGATGTTACTCCGCAGGCACAGGTAAATCTGATAATGGACCCTGTGGGCGGCGACCGCATACGTGCTTACGGTAGAGGAAATATGCGTCTCACATACGAGTCGGCCAACGAGGATCTGAAGATGAACGGCACATACACCGTGGAACGTGGAAATTACAATTTCACCCTTCAGGAGATAATAATAAAGGACTTTACCATAAAGGAGGGCAGCTCCATAGCTTTCCATGGCGATCCGTATGCAGCCGATCTTGATATAAAGGCGACCTATGCTGTGAATGCCAATCTCAGCGACCTTGACGAGTCGTTTCTTGCCGACAAGGATCTGAACCGCACTAATGTTCCTGTTCATGCCCTGCTTATAGTGACCGGCGACATGCGTAGCCCCGATATCAGTTTCGACCTTGAGTTTCCTACACTGACGCAGGACACTTACCGCAAGGTGCGGAGCATTGTCAATACCGAGGATATGATGAACCGTCAGATTATTTATCTTCTGGCATTGAACCGCTTCTATACGCCCGATTATATGACGGCTACCAAAGGAAACGAGCTTGTGTCTGTGGCATCATCAACAATATCGTCGCAACTCGGCAATATGCTCGGCCAGTTGAGCGACAACTGGAATATAGCGCCTAATTTCCGGAGCGATAAGGGCGATTTTTCGGATGTGGAGGTGGATCTGGCGTTGTCCAGCCATCTGTTGAATAACCGTCTGTTGCTGAACGGTAATTTCGGCTATCGCGACAAGACGTTGAACAACAACTCGTTCATAGGCGATTTCGATATAGAATATCTCCTGAATAGAAGTGGCTCGATACGGCTGAAGGCCTACAACCGCTACAACGACCAGAATTTCTATGTCAAATCGGCTCTTACCACTCAGGGTGTGGGAATAGTGTTCAAGCGCGATTTCGACAGCGTTACATCGTGGTTGCGTCCGCTTCGCCGTAAATGGCGGCATAATGCCGAATCCGCGGATACAGTTCCGGCTGCGGGTGGGCAGACTGAGGATTGACATGCGCGACAATATAAAAATAAGGAGACCGTTTTTTGTCGGCCTCCTTATTTATATTATATAGGTATGAATTTTATCAGTTGATGGCGTCAATAATCACACCGTTGCCTTGGAGTTTTATCTCTTTGGCCATAGCAGGGATGAGCACGCTCTCACCTTTGGCTATGCTCACTTCATTTCCACGGTCGTCGCTTACTTTCAGGGAGCCTTCTATGCAGGTGAATGTCGAGAATCCGCCATGGGTGGGATAGAATGTGCGCTCGCCGTCGGTGGTGATCCGGTATACACAGAAGTGGTCGCATTTCACAAGTTCCTGCACTCCGTCTATATCATAACCGGGCTTGGCTTTATAGTCGGGATATACGGTGTAGTCTATGGCATCTTTAGCCAGATCCACATGAAGTTCGCGGGTTTTGCCGGTCTTGGCGTCAACGCGTCCGTAGTCGTATATGCGGTATGTTATGTCGGATGTTTCCTGTACCTCGACCAGAAGATTACCAGCGCCGATACCGTGTACACGACCTGCGGGGAGGAAATATACCTCGCCGGGATGTGATTCATGTTTGGCAACATAGTCGAGCAGCGAACTGTCAGCTCCTATCTCGGCATATTTTTTAGGGGTTAGTTCTTTTGAAAGTCCTGACAATATGGTAGCATTGGCATCAGTGTCAACAATGTACCACATTTCGGTTTTTCCTAACGAATTGTGGCGCTTTCCGGCCAGTTCATCGTCGGGGTGCACCTGCAGCGACAGGTCGCCGGCGGCATCGATTATCTTGATAAGCAGCGGGAACATAGTGCCGAATTTCTTGAAATTGGCCTCACCCACTAAATCTGCTCCATATTTCTCAATCATCTGAGTGAGTGTCAGACCGGCGTCAGGACCATTGGCCACTACCGATTCATTGCCCTTCACCCCGGATATTTCCCAGCTTTCACCGATTTTTTCCTGTTCGGTAACTATGCCCTTGAACGGAGCTATTTTTTCGCCTCCCCATATCACGCTTTTCAGTATGGGGTTGAATTTCAATGGAGGAATGTTGTTGGACTGCATATTGTGTTATGGTTTGTTTGGCAAAAATAGTAATTAATTGTCAGCACGGCAACATAATGGTGACAAAAGTGTACGCAAAAATAATGTGGCCTGCCACAGGATTGAAATACCGTGTGGCAGGCCACGTGCAAGCTATTGAGGTTGGAAATATTCTGCGTTACGCTTACTTGTCAAGATGTTCGTAAGCAAGGGTTTTGGTGGGCTGGTCGCACACCTCGGCCGGGCCGAAATATTGTATCGGGCCGGGGAATACGTAGGCGGTGTTCAGCGCCCAGTCGTCGCGTTTTGCGGCGAAGCGCAGGAACGGGGTGCCGTCGAGCTTCACAAGAGCTTTCTGTATCACCGGTTTCATTTCGCCGTGGCGGCGTTCCATGTTGAACATCATAGAGATTGGTATACCGCCTGCGAGCCACTGCACTGAGGGCTTGGTGAGGTTGCGGAGGCTTGAGATATAGCCTGTCACACCTGCGTTGATGAGGCATGCGGCGTTGTAACCGAGGGCGTAGCAATAGTCGGCGTCGAAGTTAGAGGGAGCTGCGCAGCGTCCTTCGTAACCGAAGAAGTGGTGCAGGGGAGAGAACTTGCCGGTGTATTTTCCTTCAGCCTTCATCTCGTTGAGACGGTTGCCCACCATTTCGCTGAGGAGTTTTTCAGTCTCGATGAGCGATACCTGTACGTTGCCGTGGGGGTCGCGGTCAAGAGTGAGCTGGCGTGCAACACCTTCGGGGAGTGAATCGTAGACAGTGGCGCTGTTCTGCGACAGATGTCCGAGTACGAACGCGCGCTGTTCGGCAGCGGTCATACCTGCGAATTCGGGTGTGTGGGCCAGAAGGTCGTTGAGTTCGGCAATGAGGTTTTTCATTGCGGGGATGAACTCAATGAGTCCTTCGGGGATGAGTACGGTACCGAAGTTGTTGCCTTGGGCGGCACGTTTGGCCACTATGTCGGCGATATAGTTCACCACGTCCTGAAGAGTCTGGTTCTTGGCTTCGACCTCTTCAGAGATTATGCAGACATTGGGCTGGGTCTGGAGTGCGCATTCAAGGGCGATGTGCGAAGCCGAACGACCCATAAGCTTGATGAAGTGCCAGTATTTCTTGGCCGAGAAGCAGTCGCGCTGAATGTTGCCGATGAGCTCGGAATAAACTTTGGTGGCGGTGTCGAAGCCGAACGATGCTTCAACCACTTCATTCTTGAGGTCGCCGTCGATGGTCTTGGGGCATCCGATTACCTGAACGCCGGCACCGATCTTCTTGTAATATTCGGCGAGCACGGCAGCATTGGTGTTGGAGTCGTCGCCACCTATTATCACGAGAGCCGAAATGTTGAGTTTCTTGAGTATCTCAAGACCTTTGTCGAACTGCTCCTGCTTTTCAAGTTTGGTACGTCCTGAACCGATAATGTCGAAGCCACCGGTGTTGCGGTATTCGTCGATTATATCGGAGGTGAGTTCCTTGTAATCGTGGTCAACGAGACCGCCGGGGCCCATGAGGAATCCATATAGACGGCTGTCCTTATTGATTTTCTTGATACCGTCGAAAAGACCGCAGATCACATTGTGTCCGCCGGGAGCCTGACCGCCGGAAAGAATCACACCCACGTTGATGGGCTTTCCTACCATGGGATTGGGGTTTTTCTCAAACCGCAGTTCGGGCAGACCGTAAGTGTTGGGGAAAAGTTTCTGAATCTCTTCCTGATCGGCTACTGACTGGGTGGGTTCGCCCTCTATTGCCATCACCGCTCCGGTAAGGGTGACGGGAAGTTTGGGTTGATAGGCCGCGCGGGCTATCTGCAAAGCGCTTTTCTTCATGTATGTTAATTGTTTAATGATTTGTTTATTATAATTCGATATGCAAATTTCGTAATTATTTTTGGTATTGACAATCGGTTTACCGCTAAAATGCCGCCATTATTTTGAATGACTGTCAAAGTTGCCTGCCATAGCTATGCGGAGTGTGTCGGGATTGAGGTATAGCCGTGCCATATCGGCTATTGTGTCGGCCGTCAGGTCGTGAATGGCTTTTATCTTATTCTCGAAATATCCCTCGGGTATTCCGGTGGTGAGCATGGTTATATGATAGTCTGTGATGCTGAATGGGGAGTCGAGTGTTGAAGCCATCTGCGACAGCGCACACTGTTTGAGCCTGTAAAGTTCGTCACCCCGGCATGGATTGGTGCAAAGATTTGTGAGCTCCGCACGGATTTCGTCGATAAGTTGCGTAACGTTGTCATTGTCAGTCTCGCAGCTTATAAGGGTGTAGGCTCCGTCAGCCTGTCCGAGCAGCGAGGCACCAATGCCGTAGGTCAGTCCTTTTTCCTCGCGTATGTTCAGCATGAGGCGGCTTCCGAAATAGCCTCCGAGAGCCATCACGGTGAGATGCAGCGGAAGATAGTGCGGGTGGTGTCGCGGAATAGCCGGCATGGTAAGGCATACGGCCGTCTGTAGGGCGCCGGGCATAGCGCTCTTGTGTACGGTGCCTTCAGGTGCGGGGGTGTAGCGGGTGATGAGTGGCGAGGGCTTTTCCGCGCCGGTCGGCAATGAGCCAAATGTGTCGGCTACAGCCTGCTCCACCTCCGGAGTGATTTCACCACACAGATACAGCGCGGTGTTGCCGGGAGTGATGTGTCGGGCGGCGAAGGTCCTTATTTCGTCGGCATTTATGCCACGTATCTCCTCCGGCGTGTCGGTGCGAGCCAGTGGATGTGTGGCTCCCATGGCCTGACGGTCGGACTCGCATCGGGCCACAAACGACACATCGCCTGCCGAAACTTCCAGATTACGTGCAAGAGCCTCGCGGCGCACATTGTAGGCTGCTTCAGGAAATGTGGGGTGGTAGAGCATATCGGCAAACACCGGGAGCACATGGCCTATATTGGCGTTGAGCGAAAACATGGAGTGCTGCATGAAATGTGACATGGGGGTGCTTTTCAGCCACGACCCATTGTAGTCCATTATCTCCGATATGGCTCCATCCGGATTTTTCACGCTCCCTTCACGCTGTGTGATAGATGTGAGAGCCGCTGTCGCCATGTGTCGCGCTTCGGCTTCTCCGCCGGTGGTTATGGCCGATATGTAGTTGACCGGTGAGTCACATTTATTATATATGTATAGGGGTATGCCGTTGGCCAATTCTTTCCGTTGCAACGGTGGAAGAATCATGGATGTCGCGGTGGCGACAGGTGGCGGTGTGGCTCGGAATGATTGGTTCATTTTTATTGTTGACGGACTTTGTTGCCGGATAGTTATATTTAAATAATGTTAAAGTTTTGTGTCGGGATTCAACATCTTACAAAATTAGGATAAAAACCCTGATTGTTCAATATTCGCAATCTTACAGTTTGTGACTGAATGTGAAAAGGTGTATATTTGTGCAGATATTAGTAATAATCAAAACATAAAACAATTATTAAATGAGGAAACTTTACTCCTGTGCTTTAGCTGCAGCGGTGGCGTTGGTCGCCTTACCTACTGCGGCGGCCGCCTACAAGAGTGTGGTGGTTAACCATGCCGATGGCGGCACTACAAAAATTACCATGGAAAGCGGTATGACCACCAAGTTCGATGCAGGAAACCTGCTGCTTGAATGCGACAAGGGCGAGATTCGTCTTCCGGTTGAGAATCTTAAAAACTGGACGTTCTCAGCTGAAAACGGGCTTGATAATCTGTGGGAAGATAAAACGCTGTCGGGCATAGATGCCGTAGGCAGCGATGTGGTGGGTCTTGAGCAGACCGGCGAACGTCTGTTGCTGACCAATCTTCCCGAGAAGTCCAAAGTGATGCTTGTGAGCATGGAAGGACGTGTGGTTGCGATGGCGACAGCCACCGGCACCTGCGAGCTGTCGCTCGCAGGCCTTTCGAAAGGCGTATATGTGTTGACCTACAATGAAAAATCTGTAAAAATAGCCCTGACCCGATGAAAAAAGTAACATTATTGGCGGCTTCGGTAATGATATCCGTAGCTGCGTTTGCACAGAACGAACATATCCATGTGTTCCGCAACGACAAGGTTTTCAATAGTTTCAAGGGTTCGGAGGTGGAGACAATCACTTACTCCGGCGGTACTGAGGGCTATACAAAAATGACTGTGAACGGTGCCGACGGCACATCCACCACAATAGATATGAGTGCAGTAGACAGTGTGGCTGTACGTGCCACCGGACTGCCTGAATTTCATGTCACATTGACCGATTATCCCGATTTTGAAGACTTGAAAACCGAGTGGGGAAAATCGCATGTCTACGCAGCGACTCTCCGTATGGATGGCAACGGTATGTACAATGACCTTCCCGAGCAGACTGTGGAATTCCGCGGACGTGGTAACTCGACCTGGGGTATGGCCAAGAAACCTTATAGATTCAAACTTGGCAGTAAGACAAAAGTGTGCGGGCTTCCCAAGGCTAAGACATTTGCCCTGATTGCCAACTATATCGACTGCTCGCTTATGCGTAACACGGTGGCACTCTGGACTGCCAACTATCTTGAAATGCCATACTCCAACCACTGTGTGCCTGTGAAAGTGTATCTCAACGGTCACTATAAGGGCGCCTACATGCTTACCGAGAAAATCGGAATCGGCGGAGGAAGCGTGGACATAGATGAATACAAGGGCATGCTCTTTGAACTTGATTCCAATTACGATGAGGATTTCAAATATAAGTTTCAATGGAATGGCAATAAACTGTTGCCCATTATGGTGAAAGATCCTGATTTGAATGAGATAGCTGATTCACTGAAAACTACCGCAACCGCTTATTTCCAGAAATGGCAGAACGACTTCTCTACTTTTGCAAATGCTGTGGTTTCTACCCCTACATCCGGAAGCCTGAAAGATTATGTGGATATAGAATCGGTGGTTAACTATTTTATGGTCAATGGTCTTGCAAATAACCACGAGCTTCAACACCCCAAAAGTTTCTATATACATAAGGACAGTATAGATGGTGTTTACAAGTTTGGTCCGGTATGGGACTTTGACTGGGCATTCACGTTTGACGGTGCCGAAGGTGCTTCGGCCACTGTCCCTCTTGTAGCTCGGGATGGTGATGCCAATGGATATTCATTTATCAAGGCTTTGCTGTCGAATGAGGAAATCCGTGCCTTATACAAGGAAAAATGGGATGCTTTTGTAAAAGATGGTTATCCCAAGTTGCAGGCTTATATGGAGCAATATGCCACTATGATTGAGCCTTCGGCCAAAGAAAACGGATTGCTGTGGCCGGCCGATTATTCGGTTTCGTGGAGGCAAAGCGAGAGCTCGTGGGAATTCCGCAAGAATTTCGCTGCACTGAAGGCTTGGATTGACCAGCGCATAGCTTACTGCAACAGTCACAAGAATTTTGGTCTGTACGAATAAAGCGCAGTTACTTTGACCCAACAATAAAGGCATGCCATCCGGCATGCCTTTATTGTTGGGTCAACCAGAAGTTAAAAAAGTTGTTCCATTATGGCCATTGCATCGCGCCGCGATGCGTCGATTAGTGCCGGAACGTGGGCATCGCTGTTCACTATAATAGGCACGCCGGCCTGGTGAAGCCGCTTCCAGTGGCGTATGGCCGGGAACATGCGGTGGTGGTCGGTCCAGGCCTTGGTGTTGATCTCAACTGTCAGGCCGGAGTCAATCAGGGCGTCAATCAATTGGTCGACCCGATTCTGATACCAAGGCTCATGCTCTATGCCGGGATGATAGTGCGAGGCGTTGTGTCCAATCTTGTCAAGATGGCCTATTAAGTCGAATCCTCCGGCTTCTACCATGGCGTGCGATTGGTCGTAAAATGTATTGACCACATAGCGTATGTCGCCATGGAAATGCTCGTCCATCTTTCGGCGGAAACTGTCGTATCGGCCGTCAATATCCACCAGTGTGCCATCCTGTGCCGGGATGAAATGTACGGACCCAATGCGGTAATCAAGGGGCAGGGTCTGGAAGTAGGGGTGCGACGGTCCCCATTCATTGCCGAGATAGTCTATCTCCATGGCTGAGTAGAATTGTGTCTGTCCGGCATACAGGGCTTTAAGCCGCGCCACCTCGTCGAGAAACATGGGAACTTGTTCCATAGACATGTTGCATGGCGACTCTATGGGCACCGGCGAGTGCGGCGAAAAACCGTAGTGGGTGAATCCCCGGGCCACGGCTTCGGCGGCAAACTCGGCCATGGTGGCGCGTCCGTCGCAGAACTGCGTGTGAGAGTGAAAATTATATGCGGTCGAAGAATTTATCAGAGTTATGAAGTCCATGGTCAGTCAACGATGAGTTTTGTGGAATACTTGCGTTTCGAGATGTAGAACAGTGCCGACAGTGCCACTGCGGCAGTAACGCCGGCCGATGCGGCTATGGTGATGCCGAGTCCGAAACCCTCCGGATGTGGTGCCGACAGCAGGTAGCTTACGCTTACGGCAGTCATGAACATGGCCGGAAGCATGGCTATGATGTAGGGTTTGCGATGCCGGGCGAGATATACAGTGATGGCCCAGAGGGTGAACACGGCGAGTGTCTGGTTGCACCAGGCGAAGTAGCGCCACAGCACACTGAAATCCATCATCATCACTATGGCCGTCGCGGCGAATATGGGAAGAGCCACCACTAAGCGTCGCCATAGCGGTGCCTGGTCGAAATTCAGGAAGTCGGCCACCGTGAGCCTTGCGCTTCTCAAGGCTGTGTCGCCGGTGGTGATGGGTGCGGCCACCACTCCAAGTATGGCCAGCACACCGCCGAAGGTGCCGAGCCAGCCGAACGATACATCGTGGACCAGTGACCCTGCGCTGTGTCCCGGTTCCGACAGGTAGGCGCTGAGTTGTTCGTACCCGCCGGTAAATGCCACAGCTCCCGCAGCCCAGATAAGTGCCACAATGCCTTCGGCCACCATTGCTCCGTAGAATATCGGTCGGGCCAGGCGCTCGTTGGTGAGACACCGCGCCATCATGGGCGACTGTGTGGCGTGGAAACCTGAGATGGCTCCGCAGGCTATGCTCACGAACATCATTGGAAATATCGGGTTGCCGTTGGAGAGCGGATTGTGGAATCCATCGGCGAAACTTACCGGAATCGACACATCGGAAAAGAGCAGCACTCCAAGTATCCCCGCGGCCATAAACAGCAGGGCGAATCCGAACAGCGGATATAGGTTCCCTATCAGTTTGTCTATCGGCAAAAGAGTGGCAAGGATATAATAGGCGAATATAACCACTACCCAGAAAGTGGCATCAAGCGCCGCAGGGGTCATGGATGCGAGCAGTCCGGCAGGTGTTATCACAAACACTGCGGCTACAAGTATAAGCAGAAGCACTGAAAAGCCGCGCATCAGTTGCTTTATGCCGTTGCCAAGCTCTCCGCCTACAATTTCTGGTAGCGATGCTCCTCCCTTGCGTATTGATATCACTCCGGAGCAGAAGTCGTGGACTCCACCGGCAAATATGGTGCCGAGCGCTATCCACAGAAAGGCCGCGGGACCGAACATTATGCCCATTATGGCTCCGAATATAGGGCCGAGGCCGGCTATGTTCAGGAATTGTATCAGGAATACTTTCCATGGCGGGAGAGGGCGGTAGTCTATGTCGTCACGCATGTTTTCCGCGGGCATTTTCCTTTTCGGGTCAGTGCCCATAATGCGGTCGACCACGGTGCCGTATATCAGGTATCCGCCTATAAGTATGGCGAGGGAGATGAGAAAAGATGTCACGATGTGATAGTGAAAATGGTGTGTTATGGAATGTATTGGTCCGGATTTATCGTCCGGTTTCGGCTTTGACCACTGAATTGGCTATGCGCTGTAAGGATTTCCGGTCGTTTTCAAGCTGTTGCTCCGAGCGCAGTATCTCTTCCGACACTCTTTTGTCGCCCCGGGCATACACAGCGCGTAGTCCGGCCACTTTGCGCTCCATAAGGTGAAGCCGCTTGCTTGCGTTGAGGTATTCCTGCATGGCAGCCGCCCCGGCCGGTGTGCGGAAATCGCTCATGGAAGTATATGTTTTTCCACCCGGCATAGCGAATCTGAACGATTGCCGGTTGTTGTCGGTAGAGTCGGTGCTCAGCGGTTCGGATATTTTGTCAAGTATCGTGGTGTAGTCGGCATCCTCGTTCTGAGTGGCGGCTATGGAAGTGAGTTTTGCGCGGTCGGCGAGGTCTGGTGTGTCCACCGGATAGTTTATGCGCAGTTCCTGCGGTACAAACACATAGATGGTGATTTTTCCGGGTATCTGATTGCGGTCGGTGGCCCACCATCCGGCTCCTGTAATCTCGTCGATGGCAAGTAGATAGTCGTTGTGTATGGAGTTGTAAGGCATCCCCATGTTCTGTGGTTGGAGAAATTCCTCGCCATTGTTGCGGGATATGAATATGTCGTAACCGCCTATCGAGCCCTCTCCATCGGAAGCGTAGTAGAGTGTCACACCATCGCTGAGCAGAAACGGATAGTTGGCGTTTGCGCCAAGTCCGAGCGCATCGCCCAATGAGTGAGGCGTTTCCCATGAGCCGTCGGCGAGGTGAGTCGATTCCATAAGCCGGTATTTACCGTCGTCGGCTTTCGCACCCCATATCATTGTCTCGCCGTTTTCGGTCAGGAACACCGAAGTCTCATCGCCGTTAACAAATCGGTCGGGTAGGGCGTATGTGCCGGTAAAAGAGCCTGTTGGAGCCGACAATCTGTACGCCTTGAAAAACTGGTCGGCATCTACGGTAATGCTGTCAATCACGGCTATCTTCTCCACGCGGTCAAGCATGGAGCGTCCGAGGTTGATGCGTGCGGTAAGGCTCTCAACAGCCTCGCTGTCGGGGGTCTTTTTTGATTTGCGGCATTGGGTGTCGTAGTCCTCAAGCAATTGTTCGGCGTCGTCAAACCGATATTCCTCAAAGGCTTTTACTGCCTGCGACATTATCGCTTCGGCACTTACGGTCGGTTTTGATGTTTTTCCTTTCGGGCGGGCAGCCTGCATGGCGACCGTTGAGAACAGTAGTGCCGAGGCTATGGTCAATATGCGGAAATGTAATTTCATCTGTGCGGATGTTGATTTATACAAAATTACATATTATCCTGCTAATGCGGTGCTGCACTGATGTTAAAATTGCTTAGGGTATGTCTATGAGTTTGTGAGTCTGTAGCGACAGACGCCAGTGAGGATTGTTGATGATATACTCCACCGTCTGAGGAATGTTGGCTCCGGAACAAGGTTGCAGAAAGTGATGTCGGGCCTCAGGGAGCGATGTCCTGATGGATTCCACGTCCTGTTGCCGGTACACAATCTTCAGTTCGTCTATACGGTCTATGTGCCATGGCCGTTCCTTGGGGGAGCATGTAACCCAGTCCACTCCTTCAGGCACCGGCATGGAGCCGTTGGTCTCCACGGCTATGAAATATCCGGCGTCTTTGAGCGCAGCGGTCAGTGTCCTGTCGAGTTGAAGCAGCGGTTCGCCTCCGGTCACCACTACGTGGCGCAGATTGAATCCACTTATGCGGTCGATTATTTCGCCGGCAGTCATTTCAGTGGCTGCACTGTGGTCAGTGTCGCAGAATGAGCAGTTGCGGTTACATCCGCTCATGCGGATGAACACTGATGGCGTACCGGTGAAATATCCTTCGCCCTGCAGCGAACGGAATATCTCGTTTATGCGGTATGTACGTTCAGTCCCGCTCATAGGCCGCTATGTTACCTTCGCTCTCCTGTACCTCCACGCGATAGCAGTTTGGGATGCGTTCGCACACCCACCGGGCTATGTTCTCGGCAGTGGGGTTGAAGTCGAAAAGCTCGTTGAAATTCTTGTGGTCGAGAAATTCTGCTATGTCGCGTTTTATAAGTGAGAAGTCGGCCACCATTCCGTTTTCATTCAGCTCCTCGGCCCGACACATCACGGTTATTATCCAATTGTGGCCATGGAGTGAGGTGCACTTGCTCGGATAGTTGAGACGCAAGCTGTGGGAGCCGGCTATTTCAAGTCGTTTGGTTACGTAATACATAATGTGTTGTACGGATTTGATTATTCTACGGCTGTCAGACCCATCTCGCTGCCGAGCCGCAGCATATATTCGCGTGCTGCCGCATGTTCGTTGGGTATTATCCCGTCGAGCACGGCATCTTTTATGGCATTTTTTATATGGCCTACCGGTGCCGACGGTGGAATGCCAAAGGTGGTCATTATCTCGGCTCCGTCAATGGGTGGCTGGAAATTACGCAGATTGTCGCGTTCGGTAACATCGGCCATCTTCAGCATTACATTGTCGAAATTCTCAAGATGCCGGCGCACTTTCTCCTGATTGCGCGATGTGATGTCGGCCCGGCACAGAAGCATCAGGTCGTCGAGATCTTCACCGGCATCGGTTATTAGCCTGCGCACAGCTGAATCTGTCACCACATCCTCTACAAGCGCTATAGGGCGCATGTGCAGCTCCACCATTTTCTGTACATAGTGCATCGGAGCTCCCATGGGCATTTTCATGGCGCGGAATATTTTCGGCACCATCCGTGCCCCTATGAAATTGTGGTTGCGGAATGTCCATCCGGCCTGCTCGTCCCACTTTTTGGTCACAGGTTTGGCTATGTCGTGCATCAGTGCTGCCCACCGCAGCCATAGATTGTCGGACTTCTCGGCCACGCGGTCAAGCACCATCAGGGTGTGCTCGAAATTATCTTTATGTCCGCGTCCGCGCACTGTCTCCACCCCCTGCATGGCTGCAAATTCAGGGAAAATGAGCGGAAGTAGACCGGTTCGGGCGAGCAGCTTCCATCCTATTGACGGTCTGGTCGACAACATGATTTTGTTGAGTTCGGTGAGGATGCGTTCGCGAGTAATGATGGATATGCGCGATGCGTTGCGCTCTATCGCCTCGAGAGTGGAGGGGTGTATGGTGAAATCAAGTTGTGTTGCAAACCGTATGGCGCGCATCATGCGCAGGGGGTCGTCAGAAAATGTTATGTCGGGGTCGAGAGGTGTGCGTATTATCCCGGCATGCAGGTCATCAAGACCATTGTACATGTCGGTAAGTTGGCCGAACCGCTCTTTGTTAACGCAGATAGCCATGGCATTGATGGTGAAATCGCGCCGTGATATGTCGTCGGCAAGTGACCCATCCTCCACCACCGGATTGCGTGAGTCGGGGCTATACGATTCGCGACGTGTGGCTACAAACTCCAGTTCCAGCTCGCGATGGCGCACCTGTGCCGTGCCGTATGTGCGGAACACGCTCACATGGGCACCATGACCCAGCATGGTGGCTACTTCGCCGGCTATGGCTATGCCGCTTCCGGCGCCTACGCTTACGAAGTCTATATCCTTTGACTTGCGGTCGAGAAACAGGTCGCGTACATATCCCCCTATGGCGTGGCACTCATACCCGAGCTTGTCGGCCGCTTCGCCCACGGTGGTGAATGTACGGCGATCTATCCGTTTTAGAATCTTTTCCATACCGAAATGTCCATTACATGAGGTCTGTTATCTCTTCAGGAGCATTAGTCAGGCATTGCATTCCTGAATCGCGGGTTACATGGTAAGTGTTTTCAATGCCGACGGCACCCACATGGGGAATCACGAATTTAGGCTCGAGGGCTATCACATTGCCTTCGGCGAGAATGTCGCGGCTACGGGGTGCGATTACCGGCAGCTCGTTTATCTCTATTCCCAGTCCGTGGCCTATGAATCCGGCTTTCTGCCTGTGTCCCATGAAATAATGGTACAGTCCAGCTTTTTTTACCATCTCTTCAGCGATATGGAACAGCTCTTTGGCCTCGGTGCCGGGAGTGCCTGCCACAGCAAGTGCGCGGCATATCTCTATCGACAGCCGGTGGGCGTCGACCGCCTCCTGAGGAAGCTTGCCCACTGAGAATGTACGTGTCATATCGGTCATGTAGCCGGTGTAATTTCCGTTCACATCCACCATCACGGCGTTGCCTTCTCTTATTATGCTTCCGTTGGAGCCTACCGGTAGCGATGGGTCGAGTCCCTCGCCACCCATGGCGAAGTCGTAGGGGGTTGGAGTGTCGGCATTGTCGCCGGTGAGCACGTTGCCCATGAATAGCTCCATGCTGTCGCCGCTTATGCGGAACTGTCCGAGGCATCCTTCGAGACGTGATATCCTCTCTATCTCCACCTGAAGTTCGAGGTCGGTCATGCCGTCACGATAAAGGTGGGGTATGCGTCGGTACACGCGCTCCTGCTTTACCCCCGACATGCCTATGCGTTCGAGTTCGTATGCTGTTTTTGTGGCTCTTGCCATGCGCAGTGCCGGCGATGCATTCACCACACGGCTTTGCGGGAATACGGCACTGAGACGCATTACTGTGGAATAGGGTGTCAGGTCAAGTTCCAGTCCGATTGTTGCCGGAGGTGTCATGCCTATGCTTTCGGCTATGAGCTCAGGCTTGTGGACATACACCACACCGTCGCCGGTGAGACCCACCGGACGCCGCACGAAAAATATCACTTCGCCCTGCGCCGGCAGATAGATATAGCCGGTGAATACCCTTCCGGTAAGATAATATATGTTGGCATTGTCGGTGACGAGCATTGCATCGGCACCGCTGTCGGCCATTGCCTTGCGCACTTTGGCCAGACGTGTTTCAAATTCTTCGTGAGGAAGCAGCAGTAATTGAGCCATTGTTCTTTGAGTTAATTTAATAGCATGTCGGCAAGTTCATTGAACGAGGATGCCGACATTTCGGCGTCCTGGCAGCTACCGAAGCCGTATGCGGCATGTATCATCGGTATGCCTGCAGCGTGTGCGCTGTCGCAGTCGCCCTGGGTGTCGCCTATGTACACCGGCCGTTTCATGTCGTGGCGTTCCATAAGCAGCCGTATGTTGCCCTCTTTGGGCAGTCCGGTCTCGCCGTTGGTAAGTGTGTCGGTAAAATATCCGGCAAGCCCGGTATATTTGAGGAAATATTCCAGTCCCTTTTCCCCGCAGTTGCTCACCATGTACATCTTGTAATGTCGGGCAAGTTCGGGTATGTACCGGGCCACACCCGGGTAGAGTGTGCCACCGAGCTTAGGCATCAGTTCGTCGTCCACCTCTTTTATCTGTCTGAATAGCTCCGCGCGGTCTATCCCTGCAGGAGCTATCAGGTCGGTAATCTTGTCAAGAGGTAGCCCCATGCAGTCAAGCAGCTGATGGCGTGTCACCTCGGCTGTGATACCCATGCGGCTGTAGGCGGTGTTCCATATTTTGCAATACGTGTCCACGGCATCCCACAGTGTTCCGTCCATGTCAAAAATCAGACTGTCGAATTTCTGCTCCATAATTGATGTTATATTTCGGGCGAGGCCACAGTGATACCTATCATTTCTATCCCTTTGAGCGTGTCAATCCTCATTATATGCCTTATGTAAACGTGCGATGAATCGGCTATGTTCACACCTGTAGCCACCATGGTCTCATATTGGTACGATGGGCCTATCCCTTTGCCGTGCCACCGTCCGTATATGTCGGCGAGGTCCATGTTGATGGTGTCGCGGCGACGGTTGCCGTCAGCGCCATGTGTTATTTCGAGCCACAGATTGCGGAATTCATAGCTGTTGTTGTGGCGTATGGCTACGCTGAGATTCCTTACATTTGTGGAGTCGAGGGCTGTGGGGCATATATCTACAGTGTCGCCGTAGGCCCATCCTTTTGGGTCTATATGAACAAAGTGGCTATAATCATTATGCTTGGGCGCGCATGCACCCAAGCATAAAATCAATGCAGTTGTAATTATGTAAGGCAATTTACCCATTTTGACTCTGGTTGTTGTTTGAGGGAGTGTTGTCCGGTCTGTCGCCTTTGGGTTTCCTTCTGTCGCCGTGCGGACGGTTGCGCCGTTCACCGCCTTGTCTGTTCCCCTTGGGCTTTTCGGAGCGTTGCTGGGTTTGCTCGTCGGCTCCGTCGGGCTCTTTCGGTCCTTTCGGCTTTGGCTTGCGCTTCTTACGTTTTTTATTGTCGAAGCGGTTTATGTTGTCCTGGTCCAGAAGGTCGGCGTATGGCTTTTTGGAGTCACTTTCGGCCTGTCCGTCGGGCTGTAGGGTGAGCGGTTTTTCCCCCTGTTTGTTCATGGCCATGATCTCGAATGCCCTGTCGGCTGAGATTGTGACCAGATTGGCGGGAATCGACTTGTCGGTGCTGTAGGTTATCATCCGGTTGAACACATCGTACTTGAAGTGGTAATATGTGTTGTCGGCGGTCTCGAGCCTTACATCCTTCGATGGCATCCGCTTGAGATTTTCCACGTATGCGTCGACCTCGAAGTTTAGGCAGCATTTCAGTTTCGCGCACTGCCCGGCCAATTTCTGTGGGTTGAGCGATATGTCCTGAAACCGGGCTGCCGCAGTGCCTACGGATACGAAGTTGGTCATCCAGCTTGCGCAGCACAGCGGACGTCCGCAGGGCCCTATGCCACCTATGCGGCCTGCTTCCTGACGGGCGCCGATCTGCTTCATCTCTATGCGCACCTTAAACGCATCGGCCAGCACCTTTATGAGCTGACGGAAATCCACACGCTCGTCGGCTATGTAGTAGAAGATGGCCTTGTTGCCATCGCCCTGATACTCCACATCGCCTATCTTCATGTTGAGTTTCAGGTCCTCGGCTATCTTACGGGCACGTATCATGGTGTCGTTTTCCTTGGCCTTTGCCTCCTCATATCGCTCGAGATCGGCCGGTTTGGCCTTGCGCAGCACCCGGCGTATCTCGGTGTCGGGTTTCACATTGGCTTTCTTCATCTGCAGGAGCACGAGCTGACCGGTGAGTGTCACCTGTCCCACATCGTGTCCCGGAGCCATCTCCACGGCCACCATGTCGCCTGTTTCGAGTGGCAGATGGAGCGAGTTCCTGAAAAATCCCTTGCGGGTGTTCTTGAACTGCACCTCCACGATGTCGCATCCCGCCATGCTTCCGGGTATGTCATCGAGCCAGTTGTAACAGTTGAGCTTGCCGCGTGGAGGCTCATACGAGCTTCTGCGGCATCCGCACTGTTTCGGCTGTGCGTCCGCGTCCTCGCGCATCTCATCGTCGGTCTGACGGTTGTCTTTGTTGTCAGATGTCATTGTTTGCGTGCGTTGCTGTTATTTTGCGAAGCTCACCGAACGGGTCTCACGGATCACGGTTATTTTCACCTGACCCGGATAAGTCATCTCGTCCTGTATGCGTTTAGCTATCTCTGTCGACAGTTTTTCTGTCTCGGCATCGTCTATTTTGTCGGCGCCTACTATCACGCGCAACTCGCGTCCGGCCTGTATGGCGTATGTCTTGATTACTCCGGGATACGACAGTGCGAGCTGTTCAAGGTCGTTCAGACGCTTGATATAGGCCTCCACCATTTCGCGGCGTGCACCGGGACGTGCGCCAGATATGGCGTCGCACACCTGTACGATGGGCGCCAACAGCGAGGTCATCTCCACCTCATCGTGGTGTGCGCCTATGGCATTGCATATTTCAGGCTTCTCCTTGTATTTCTCGGCAAGTTTCATGCCAAGGAGTGCGTGGGGCAGTTCGGGCTCTTCGTCGGGCACTTTGCCTATGTCGTGGAGCAATCCGGCGCGGCGTGCTTTCTTGGGGTTAAGGCCAAGTTCCGAAGCCATCACGGCACATAGATTGGCCGTTTCGCGCGAGTGTTGCAGCAGGTTCTGTCCGTAGCTCGAACGATATTTCATCTTACCCACCATGCGCACAAGTTCGGGATGCAGACCATGTATGCCGAGGTCTATGGCTGTGCGTTTGCCGGTCTCGATTATCTCCTCCTCAACCTGACGGCGCACCTTGGCCACCACCTCTTCGATGCGTGCCGGATGGATTCGTCCGTCGGTTACAAGCTGGTGCAATGCCAGACGGGCTATCTCGCGGCGCACGGGGTCGAAACCTGAAAGCACTATGGCCTCGGGGGTATCGTCCACTATGATTTCTATGCCTGTCGCAGCCTCGAGAGCGCGTATGTTACGGCCTTCGCGGCCTATTATGCGTCCCTTTATTTCGTCCGAGTCGATTTGGAACACAGTCACCGAGTTTTCAATCGCTGTCTCGGTGGCCACACGCTGTATCGACTGCACCACTATTCTCTTTGCCTCTTTGTTGGCTGTGAGTTTGGCTTCGTCCATTATGTCGTTGATGTAGCTCTGAGCGGCGGTCTTGGCCTCATCTTTCAGCGACTCCACCAGCTTCTCGCGTGCTTCCTCCGACGAAAGCCCCGACACACGCTCCAGTTCCTCCTGGGCTTTGCGGCGCATGGCGTCAAGTTCGGTCTGTTTCACCTCGGTGGCGGCGAGCTGTTCCTCGAGTTTCGAGCGGGTCTGTTCTATTTCGTTGCGGTTGCGCTGGTTCTCGCTCTGCTGTTGGTTGAGCTGAAGTTCGCGCTGCTTGAGCTTGCCCTCTATCGACTGGGCTTTCGACATGCGCTGCTGTGCCTGTTTCTCAGCCTCGGCCACTATGCGCAGTTCCTCCTCGCGGGCCTCAAGAAGTTTGTTCTTTTTAATCACATCAGCTTCATTGTTTGCCTCCTCGATGATTATTTTGGCACGGCTTTGCGCCATGTTTTTCTGAATTATCAGTGTGCCTGCAATGCCTATTGCAAGGGCCACTATGGCTACTACCAGGTAAATTATGATGTCCATGGGTTCCTAAGTGATTTATTTGTTGGTTTTTGTTCTAAATTTTGTTTATATAAGGTTATAAAAAAGCTGCATCAATAATCCGGTGGCGCGTGGCTTTCGCCGTAAGCGTGCGGATTGTTGTGCAGGACTTGCAAAAAACGGTTGCCCTTTCCGGCAATCGCCCGACCATCGGCCTCCCCGCCATCATTATCTTGCGGAGTGTCGGGTCGCGGTCTTTCTGAGATGGCGCTGCTGTGGTTGCCGGGCTCTCTCGCCCTCGTGCCGTGGCAGCGTGGTTTGTTACTTCAACAGTGCGTCAAGGTTCGCGTTAAACTCGTCGAGCATCTCGTCGAGCTCCTTGGTCTGCATCCTGAGGGTGGTGTAACCTCGGGCAAATAGCAATATCACCATGGCGAGCACCTCTTTTTCAGGGCTGTCCTTGAATCGCTTCTTATATACGTCGTAGGCGTGGTTCACCTCTTTGGCCACCGCCCGGAGCAGTTCCTCCTCCTCGGGGTGTATGTTGAGGCTCAGGGCCACATCGCCTATGCGCAGGTTTATGTCAAGTTTATCTCTCATCGCATCATTCGGTTAGTTCGTTGATGCATTTGTCGATGTCCCGCACCAATTCGGCTAAAATTGCCCGGCTTCGCTCCACATTCTCACGCGAGGGAACCAACGTGGTCACCACTTGCAGGCTCTCTATCTGCTGGCGCATAATGTCCATTTCCTTGCGCTGCCGCTCCATTTCTTTGTTGAGCTGTTCTATTGTGGCGTCTGCTTCACGCTTCTCATCGAGCAATGTAAGGTAGCGCTCAGTCAGTAGCTGCGCCTTACTTCTCAGAATGTCCAAACGTTGCTGCAGGTTGCCGGCCATTTTTATGCTAAATTTTCACAAAAGTAATGATAAAAATCAGAATTATCACTATCGTGGCGGCTGTTTTTTTGTGCTGTAGGCAGTATTTGTTCAATTTTTTCGGCCCACTATGTATATCGGGTGGTATGTGAGCGAGGTGATTCCTGCGTTGATTATTGATTTTGCGCGCATGGGGGTTGTGTTGGTGGCGTTGACCCCTGTGTTGTGGATATGGCGCAGCAGCTCGAGCGGCGAGTCGAAATGCAGGGTTATCTGTTCTTCGGTTATGGTGCAGTGGCTTAGGAGCTTGTCTGTGATTTTCCGCCAGCCTTCGGCCGATATGTATCGTGGTGCGTCTGGCAGCAGTGGCTGGAGTTCCGTGAAGTTGTCGGGGCCGAATGTCGATAGCGCTATTGTGCCGCCCGCTCTCAGCGCCCGTTCGCACTGCTTGACAAATGCGGCCGGGGAGTTGAACCATTGGATGGTCGATGAGCTTGCTATTATGTCTATGGACTCATCGGCCACGCGCATTATTTCAGTCTCGGCATCGCATGTCAGGTGTTCGCCCGGCAGCTCGTCCGGAATGTCGGTCAGGTCCCACAGTGTGGTGTGCGCGGGCCACAGTCTGCTGTGGATTAGTCTGGTCAGCATGCCGGTGCCTGTTCCTATCTCGAGCAGTTTCCCGGTCTTGGCACGGTCTGTGGCGTGGAGCAGCATATCTGCTAATTTTTCGGCTACATGTGCCTGTATGCTGGCGTTTGTGTCGTATCCGTCGGCAGCTTTGCCGAAGCGTTGACGTATCAGCGGTTTGCACGATATGGTGGCGTCTATTATCTTGCGGAAGTCCGGCAGGTGTCCACCCTCCATGTCTCTTACATCGTGGTGCCCGGCCCATGCGTTGTGCTGGTTGGTTGTCGGCACTATCATGTCGCGGTCGGAGATATACACCGTGTCCCATCCGCAACTGTGGCTGCTGATGTGTGGCAGCGAGGCTATGCTCTCAAGCTCGGCGCGCAGATTTTCCATGTCGCGTTGGGGCGCGTTTTTCTGGAAATCGCTGAATGCTGTGGCTGAACCGCACATTCTCCGCTGGAACTTCGCGAGTGTTCCGGCCGAAAGGTGTTCCAGTGTGCCCTTGAATATCTCTGTCGGTATTCCTTTGTGGTCGTCCACCGGGTGGTGGGTGCCGTTCACGGCTATCTTGGCCGTTATGGGCAGCTCGGTATGGCTGTTGATGAACATAGCCGCCGGAACCACCCCAAACGACCATGCCACCACGCATATCTCCTCATATTGTCCGAGCCTGTCGATGCACGGAAATTCCATCGAGCTGTAGTCGTATGCCACCGCGAGGTCATAGTCGCTTCGTGTCAGATGCGACAGTGGCCTGTGGTCCATGCTCCATCCTGCGAATATGAGCAGCAGTCGCCCGGCTTTGCCCGATGTCACGAATTCCACCTTCATATCACACTCCTTATCGTATTGGCAAATCTGTTTATGCTCTCTTCGGTCAGTGTGGCGTTCAGGCTTATACGCAGTCTCTCGGTGCCTGGAGGCACAGTGGGTGTGCGTATCGGCAACACTTTGAATCCCTGCTCCTCCAGTCTCCCTGACAGCGCCACTGCCATATTGGCGTCGCCTGTTATCACCGGCTGTATATGGCTTGCTGCGGAGCCTGTCCTGATTCCCGATGCTGTGAGGTGCTCATGCAGCAATGCTGATATCTTCTTCAGATGGGCGCGCTCGTTGTCCATTTTCAGCATTGTGTCGATCATGAACTCTGTCCATGCGCAGTTCATGGGGGGCAGGGCGGTGGAGAATATCAGGCTGCGCGATTTGTTCACGGCATACTCTTTCAGCGTCCGGTTTGTGACGCAGAATGCTCCGGCCGAGGCTGCCGCTTTGCCGAATGTGCCCACCACCACATCTATCAGCTCGAATTTTTCGTGGCTGTGGCACATGCCGAGCCCTCTTTCGCCGCTCACCCCGAATGCGTGGGCCTCGTCCACATATAGCATCACCTTGGGGTATCGTTCTTTCAGCTGGGTCAGCGCGTCGATGTCGGTGCTGTCACCATCCATGCTGTACACCGATTCCACCGCCACTATTATCCTCTCGTGCCGGTCGTGTTCCTTGGCTATGATTTTTTCAAGCCGGTTGAAGTCGTTGTGTACAAATCGGGTGAATGGTGCTTTCGATAGTGTTATTCCGTCTATCATGCTTGCGTGCACCAACTTGTCGGCCACAATGAGTGTGCCCGGTTCCGATGCGAGGGCCGATATCAGGCCGGTGTTGGCATGATATCCGCTGTTGAACAGCAACGCCGGCTTGGAGTATAGGTTTTCTAACTTGTCCTCAAGTTTCAGATATGTGTCCTGATTCGAAGCCAACAGTCTGGATGCTACGGCGGTCATGGCCATTCTGCGGTTGGCTTCGTCGGCTAAAAACAGCTCCTGGAGGTCGGTGCGGTGCGCCAGCCCGAGATAGTCGTTGCTCGTCATGTCCACCACCTCCGCGGGGTCGAACCCCTGAGGTATGTGGCGCAGATTGCCGCTCTTCTGCAGCTCCTCGAGTGTGTTGCGGTAGCTCATGCTATCCCTCCTTTATTATTTCGAGCATTCTGGTGGCCAGTGTGGTCAGCTCCTCGTCGCTTATTATATATGGTGGCATTATGTACACGAGCCGCCCGAACGGACGCACCCAGATGCCCGCTTCCACGCAGCGGCGTTGGAACTCGGCCATGTTTACAGGCTCTTTCATCTCCACCACGCCTATCGAGCCTAACACTCTCACCTCTTTTACCGCCTCAAGTTTGTCGGCGGGCGAAAGCAGATGCTTGAGCATGCTTTCTATGTGGGCCACCCGCGCCGTCATCTCTTGCGAGTTGAGAATCTGGAGCGATTTTATGGCAATGGCGCATGCCAGCGGATTGGCCATGAACGTAGGTCCATGCATCATCACTCCGGCCTCGCCGCGCGATATGGTGTCGGCCACATCCTTGGTGGTGAGCACAGCGCTCATTGTCAGGTAGCCTGCTGTCAGGCCTTTGCCTATGCACATTATGTCAGGCTTCACCCCGGCATGCTCCCATGCGAATTTGCGTCCGGTGCGCCAGAATCCGGTGGCTATCTCATCGAATATCAGATACACTCCATATTTGTCGCACAGCCGTCTGGCCTCCACGAGGTATTGCGGATGATAGAAGTACATCCCTCCCGCTCCCTGCACCACAGGTTCGAGTATCAGGGCAGCTATCTCGTCGTTGTGCTCAGCGAGCGTGCGCTCGAGCTCATCCATGGTCTCCGGCTTCCATTCCGCGCCGAAAGGGGTGCGGGGCTGCTCCACGAAATATCTTATGGGGAGAGCCGTTCCGAAGGCTCCGTGCATGCCCGTCACCGGGTCGCACACGCTCATTGCGTTCCATGTGTCGCCATGGTAGCCTGAGCGGATGGTCACGAAGTTTGTCTTTTTGTGCGACCCGCTTCTGCTCACCGCGGCCTGCACGGCCATCTTCATTGCCACTTCCACAGCCACCGAGCCCGAGTCGGCATAGAATATATTGTGCATGTTGTCGGGTGCTGCCTCAAGAAGCATCTTGCCGAGCTCTATCGCCGGGTCGTGCGTCAGTCCGCCGAACATCACGTGCGACATCTTGCTCACCTGTTCGGCTATGGCCTGGTTTATCTCGCTGTTGTTGTAGCCATGTATCACGCACCACCACGACGACATGCCGTCTATAAGCTCGCGGCCGTCGGCCAATCGCAGTTTGCATCCCTCGGCCGATACCACTTTATATGTCGGCAGCGGGTCTATTGTGGAGGTGTAGGGGTGCCAGAGATGTTCCCGGTCCCATTCGTCGTGTACGTTATTATATATGTCGTTTGACATTTGTAGTCTCTCTTTATTGATGCGGATGCAAAATTACAAAAAAAATCGGCCAACTTATCCCCGCATATATTAAATCGGGTCATCAGCTCCCGGTCTATAGCTTCGGTTGTGGCGATATATCTATGTTGTAACTCTTCTGATGGTTGGTCGTGAAAAAAAAGTTTTGGATTATAAGTGGCTGATAAATATGTTGTAAGGTGTGTGGTGTGAAAAAGTGTCTCAAAAAATGTTGCTATAATTTTTGGTGGATTGAAAATTATGCGTACCTTTGCATCGCAAAAGCAAAAACGCTGCTTGCACCAACGCGAAAATAGCTCAGTTGGTAGAGCACAACCTTGCCAAGGTTGGGGTCGCGGGTTCGAGTCCCGTTTTTCGCTCAAAGAAGAGAACTTTGAAATAACGCCGCTGTTGATTGAACCGAAAAATCATCAACTAATGCGAAAATAGCTCAGTTGGTAGAGCACAACCTTGCCAAGGTTGGGGTCGCGGGTTCGAGTCCCGTTTTTCGCTCAAATTCCCTGGTTCACTTTTCAGCGGATAAATGTCCGGATGGCGGAATTGGTAGACGCGCTACTTTGAGGGGGTAGTGAGCTTTCGCTCGTGTGAGTTCGAGTCTCATTTCGGACACTTGAAAAGTCTGCAAGCATTAAATGTTTGCAGACTTTTTTTGTTTTCAGCGTCTGTCTCCACTCCCACCAACCAGAAATATCTACAGACCCTTTTATTGGGTCAAAAACACTCTCCAGCTGCCATCTTTCTCGCTGCGCTCTACATATTTTTTAGAAATCAGTTGATCAAGCAATTTCTGTACAGCTGTGATGCTGATGCCGGTTTCTTTTTGCATATCTGCGAGTGTCAGTGTGGGCTGTGTTTCCATAGCATTTAGGATTTTAGTATAATTTGGGGTGCGGAATTTAATCTGTTCGCCGTCATACCACCAAATATTATCATTTCGCTCACTTATGAATAGTACGTCGTTATATACCTCTGTAGCTATCAATTTATTAAAATATTTCATAAATGGACGTATGTCTTTGATATCTGCGTGGGCACCATCACTTGGCATCGGACCAACTACAAGATCCGACTGATGTAAGGCTTCAAGATATTTGCTCTTTTCACGGCTGCGAACCACTATCATAGGATAATTATGCCTTGTTAAAATATAATTAACCATCAATCTTGCAATTCGCCCATTGCCGTCTTCAAAAGGATGAATACGTATATAGCGGTAGTGGAATAGGGCCGCCAGCTCCACTGGTGACAATTTACCTTCCCGTTCTGCCATGTTATACCAGTCAACTAAGTCAGACATAAAACCGGGTGTCTCCTCTGGGGTGGCATACTCAAAGCGGTCGCCGTATCGAGTGATTACACTATTGGGTCTCGTCTTATATTGGCCGGCATGTATCACATAGCTCGTCTGCATGCCTCCTGGTAAATTTCTATAAACGGTATAATCCTCGCGTAACAGTGTTTTATGTAATGTGCGAATAAAATTCTGGGTCAATGGAATGTCTTTCATTGTAGCCTCCTCCATCATCATCCGCAAACCTACGTTACTCGCCGTCATTTCCTCCACATCACGCACGTCAGCCTCTCCAATCACCTTACCAAACAATAATAGTATTTCTGTTTGCCCATAAGTTAATGTATTACCTTCAATGTGATTGCTATTGTAATTGAAGTCAACGGTAAAACGGCGACTAAGTCTTACCCTGTCTTTTTCGGAAAGAGGTTGTATGTTTTGCCAGGCTTCAAGAGCCTTTTTTATATTCAGATACTTCATATAGGTCTTTTGGATTAATACCGCAAATATACGGAAAAAGTTTTTAAAAAGGTTATATGATTGCAACCTTTTGAGAGGAATTTTATAATCATAGAGGTGGAAACTTTGTCTTGGAAACGTGCTAATGGGATGAGGTCAGACCCCTTGGAAACGTGGTTTTGATAATACTCCAGACTGCTTGGATTTGTATCTAAACGCTGTATTTTTCGTTCCTATATAATATAAGTAGGCGCTAAAGGTTAAAATAAATTAATTTGTTTTGCCTACCTTTAAAATATACCTATATTGCAAAAAAATACACACCATGAAAAAGTTTCTTGCTATATCGGGATGCTGTCTGTTGATGTTGAGTGCTTATTCTGCAACTATCTGTACTACGGTTATCGATGCTTCAACCGGTGCGTTCAAAACCGTTGCTGCAAGGCCATCTGTAGATAAATCTGTGGAAAAGACCGCCGACGGTATTGTTGTGACTTACAATATCCCGGCTTATTCAGCAATAAAAGAGTCTGATAGCGGTGCCTACCGTCTGTATGCCGATGGCTTTTCGCCGTCGTATCTTCCCGGCTACCCCGCGCTGCTTTCCCGCATGGACATCTATCCCGTGCCTGTTGGTTGCCGGGCTACCGTTTCCATTCTGGATGGCGCATACAGGGAGATTGACCTCTCGCTCGCGCCGTCATTGCCATTGGCAGCCATATCCGACACAAGTTCACTGACTTACAATCCCGCACCTATCTCACCTTATAGTGGCTATACCCCCGCTTTGGTGCTCGAGGAGTTGCCATCCGGACGTCACCGTGGAGTGGATATGGCAAGAATCAGGATATCCCCGCTCCAATATAATCACGAGGAGGGGAAACTTCGTGTTTATTCCCGATTGAGCTATAAAATCACCTATTCATCGGTCAAGGGTGCCTATGCACCTATGTCGCTTACCTCCGATTTGGCCACGGCTTATATGGAACCCGGCTCGATGTTCTGTCCCACCCCATCGTCGGCACCATCTGCGGAAACTGTGCTTGATACCTCCCGGGGATATCTGATATTGACTGTCCCAGGTCTGGCTGATGCACTAAGGACGTTTGTGGAGTGGAAACGGCTTCTCGGTTTCGATGTCAAGGTGGTGTCGCGCGACGGATGGACTTCTCAGGATGTAATGGATACTGTCAAATCGGAATATCAAAAAGACATGGGGCTGATGTACCTGCTTATTGTCGGCAATCATGATCTTGTGCCGGCCTGTGTGTCTAATATCAAGTACTACGACGATGATAACATACCCGATTCCATGCACACCCACATCACCGATTTGCCATACGGATGCATGGATGGCGCTAACGATGACATTCCCGACATTTATCGTGGCCGGTGGCCGGTCAGCGACTACTATGATGTCGAGGCTATTGCCAACAAGGTAATGTGGTATGAACAGCAGCCGCCACTTAGCAAATCTTTCTATAACAATGGTGTGCATTGCGCATATTTTCAGCATCCTACTCAATATAAGAGTACAGACCATTATGGAATGGAGCGTGGCGCATTCATATATATATCGGAACAGATACGTGATTATATGCAGGCGTGTCATGGAAAATCCATAAGCCGTATATATTGGGAAGACCCGCAATTCAAAAGAATAGATCCATATCAATGGAATCGGACTGGATTTGCTAATGGAAGTTTCATACCGCAGGATGTGTTGGATGAGATAGCCCGCAATCAGACTTTTGATGATTTCTTTAATGAGATAAACAATGGCCGTTTTTATGCTCTCTACCGTGGCCATGGTGGGGTCTCTCACCTCGACAGCAGGGTTGACGGTCCCAATTTTGACTTTGGTATGATAAACCGATTGGACAATGCTGAATGGCAACCGCTATTTTTTAGCCTTACATGTCTTACCGGAAAATTTGACGAGGATTGTTTTGCTGGTCGCATGCTTAGTGCTCAGGCCGGAGGTGCCATAGGGGTCTATGCATCATCGCATAGTAGCTATTCCGGCCCGAACGATATGCTTGCTGCCACTCTGTTCAATGCCATCTGGCCTCGGCCGGGATTTGTCCATAATACTCCATACGACGCATCGCAGTACGACTTTGATTCAATACCGGCCTGTCGGTTAGGACAGATTCTTGATATCGGCGTGCTTAAAATGTCAGAATATTACCAACAAGGTAACATGGCCGGCAATTTGGTTGCGAATCGAACATATACAGCCGAGACCACACACTGTTTCGGCGACCCGTCAATGATGTTTACCACCGAGCTTCCCGTGGAGTTTGAGCGTGCCGCTGTCTATTCCGATTCTCTTGGCTTGCATGTTGACCTTGGTGGCGAGATGGCCTATATTTCATTTTACGACCAACAGGCGGCGGCCAACATACGCTATTGGGGCTCAAAAGCCGACTATCCTACTACCAATCCCGACAGGGTGAGTGTATGCATCTCCGGCCACAATCGTATTCCATATATGATTTATGGTGAAGGCTTTTCCGAAAATGGAATTATTCTTGAGGGGGAGCGTATGTATGCCATCACTTCGTTATACGACCGTCACGATTCTACCATTGGCGTAGGCTACAGTATCAAGGGCTCATACAGAGATGCGTATATTCTGGTGGTGGATATGATGAACAACCGTTTTGTAGCCAATGTGCCATGCACAGAACCTGAAGCCACTATCGGAATCCATGTGCCCTACGGAGTTTATGCGGTGTCGCTGATGATCAACGGTTATCCGGCGCACACAAAGAAAATATTGGTTTCACATTTAGACAGATAATCCATGGACAAACGAAATTTTACCGCATCAGTTTTCTTGTTATGTTCAGTTATCGTCTGGTCAGGCGATTATTATAGACGAGATGTGTTCAAGGTCGGCGATTTATGGTACGAACCCTGGACTATATTTGAGGATTCCGACAGTGTATACAAGGTCTCAGTGACTTACAACCGTGACTTGTTCAAAGCACCATCACTTAATGATTATGAGTTGTACACTCATGTTGAGGTGCCTGCAACGGTAGAGCACAACGATACCGTGTACATTGTTGCTGATATAGGCTGGGGGGCGTTCCGCAATTGCATCTCTTTGGAGTCCATAACTCTGCCCAACACATGTACCAGTATCTCTCAGGAAGGATTCACTCAATGCCGCAATCTGCGGAGCATAGAATTCCCTGAATGTTTTAAAGGATATGGTTCTTATGCTTTCAGTGGAACAGGTATCACTGAACTGGTGTTACCTGATTCCGTAGACGGTTTTGATGTTTCGAGGGCAGTGGATATAACGTTCGGCGACAATATCCCTGATGTGTCCCCAAGGTATATGCCACGTTTTTATGGATATGTTACCCCTGGCGACGTGTCGACATTCCGTGCCCATGAAATGGAGACATTAATTCTTCCCAAGTCGCATTTCGCTATGTTTGTCAAGGCGTTTGACCGCTGTAAGTACGGTCGCGTTGTGTTGCCCGACATTCCATCCTTATTTTCTGAGGACGGAGCATTCTACAAATGTCAGATAGGTGAGTTTGTGTCAATGGGTAAGGTTCCCCCGGAGTTTGAGGATGCGGATATAAATGTAGATAAGGCTCCATTTTTTATATATCCGGAGGATACTGTCTCGGTACAATCGTCGGTACTTGCGGTTTCGTCACAGTCCCCAAGAAGCAGGCATACTTGGCCTCCGACCCCCGAGACATATCCCACCGGAATGTTCGACAGCTACGAGGGTCTTACGCTCGTTGTCCCGGCCGGCAGCGAGGACGCTTACCGCGCAGCGCCTGTTTGGTGTGAGTTCCCCACCATCAAGGGAGTGGATAACATCGACGAATATATACGCACACCCTTTGCGTCCATCGGCGATACCCTTGCCGACTGTGAGCCTGAGTTCCGTGTGGAAAGTAATGGCAGTGGTGTTACCATAACGGCCGGTCGCGATGTCACCGTGACGGTTTGTACTGTTATGGGGCAGACAGTACTGCATCGACAGCTCTCCGCCCACCGGTCATTGCACCTTGCCCTCACCCCCGGCTTCTACATAATAAAAGGCTCATCGACCGTAGTGAAAACGAAAGTCTGATTCTTATTCAGTAGCCGTGATGTCGGCCGGGAGTACAGGCATTGCTCCGTGTTGGGTACACACGTAAGCCGATGTGGCCACAGCCTTACGGTGGGATTCGGTCACACTTTTGCCTTTGAGTAGGTTGGCCACAAAGGCTGCGGTAAAGGAATCGCCTGCACCTACGGTGTCGGCAACGGTTACTTTCGGTGTCGGTTGAAACGACACTTCACCGGGTGTGAATACGTAGCTGCCGTTAGTGCCGCATGTCAGTATAAGCATTGACAGACCGTATCGCTCTACCAGTTCCATGCATCGTTTCTGCATATCCGCACCTTCAAGACTGAACATTTCACTTACGGCTTCGAGTTCTTCATCGTTTATCTTCAGTATGTTGCAGGAACGCATGGCTTCATCCAGAATCTCGCGGCTGTAGAAGTTCTGACGCAAATTTATGTCAAACACCACAAGCGGATTGTTTTCCTTCGGAATGGCCTTGAGAAAACGGTGTATGGTGTCGCGCGACACTCCGTTGCGTTGGGCAAGCGAACCGAAGCATACGGCTCGGGTGCGTCTGGCCAACGATTCAAGGCGGTCGGTGTATGGGATATTGTCCCATGCCACATTCTCCCTGATGTCATATTGAGGAATGCCGCATCGGTCCACCTCTACCTGCACAGTTCCTGTGGGGTGTTCCACAGTCTCAATCAGATGTTTCACTCCATTGCGGTTGAAGGTGTCCAATAATTCCTTTCCGAGAGGGTCGGCACCCACTGCGCTCACTGCGCAACTGTCGAGCCCGAACTGCGATACATGGTAGGCGAAGTTGGCCGGGGCGCCACCTATCTTCTTGCCATCAGGAAGCACATCCCATAGTGCCTCACCCATGCCCACCACTATATTGCTGCAACTGTCTGTGTTCATAATGCTCATAATGTTTTTTAGTACATAATGCATCTTATGCATATCTTTGCAAAGATACTTACATGGATTGATATGGACAATATTATTGATGGACATTGCGGGTGGGCAGGTACAGATCCGCTCTATGTCCGCTATCACGACGAGGAGTGGGGCCGGCTTGTGTCAGACGACCGCACATTGTTTGAGTTTCTGCTGCTCGAGAGCGCGCAGGCCGGTCTGGCGTGGATCACCGTATTGCGTAAGCGTGAAGGCTATCGGCAGGCTTTCTTCGGATTCGATTTTGAAAAAGTGGCACGGATGACCGAGGCCGATGTGGAGCGTCTAATGGCATTCGACGGCATAGTGAGAAATCGCCGTAAGATAGAATCAGCCATTACCAATGCACGTCTGTTTATCGATATCCTACGTGAATTCGGAAGTTTCGCCGACTATATATTCTCCTTTTTTCCTGACAGGAAGCCTATTGTCAATCACTTTTCCACTCTTTCGGAGATTCCGGCAACATCGCCGCAGTCTGATGCCATAAGCCGCGACATGCGGAGCCGGGGATTCAAGTTCTTCGGCTCCACAATATGCTATGCTTTCCTGCAGGCCACCGGATTTGTCAACGACCATCTCACCGGTTGCCACTGCCGTTGACTTATCCGCGGTCAGTCAATGGCTGATATGCGCAGGGTGTATGTCATCGGTGTGTCGGGTACTCGATATTGGGGTAGTGTGTCGACATCGGCTCCGCACGACGCATTGCCCACGCCTCGTGTCCTGGCATCGAGGTGCAGCACATTGTAGGGGCGGGGAGTCAATTCCCACATGTGTTGCGTGTTCATCAGATCTTCGTCGGTGTATGGAAGGATTGAGAAACTCACATCGCCCTGTGTCTCTATCTTCACCCCATGTCCGTCGGCTCCTATAAATTTAAGTTCACGCAACCCTTCACGGCCGCCTGTGCTCTGTGGCTTGACATACTGCACCGGCATGCGGTCGACAGTTGTGGCATAGCGGCCTATCATGGCGCCATCCTTGCGGTCCACATAATTTTCCATCGGGCCATGGGCATAATATTCAACATGGTTCAGCTCCTTGTTTATGCCGCACACCAGTCCGGCACGGCGCAGATTGCCATCGGCCGGAACGAATCTGGCTTTAACGTCCACTATGCCTTGAGGGTAGAATGTGTAGTCTATCTCCGTACTGCATTTGGAGCCGTTGCGCGTGGTGCTCACTGTCACCAGGCCGCTGCGCTTGGTCACTTTCAGGGTTCCTGTTTCATCAAGACCGTTGGAGGTGTCGGTAAAGCGGTCGTTTTCTATCCAGCGGTGGTTGTCGTAGACAAATCCGAGACTGTCGGCAATCATTTCCGTTCCGCCGATATTCAACGTGGTTATTTGTCCGGTGGCATTGTTAAAGGTGGCACTGATATTCTTGCCTGAAACAGTGGTGACGCCATCGCGGTTCTTGACACTCAATGCTTTGCCCCGGGGTGTGATTGCAGCCATCTGTCCGCGTTCACCGAGTATGTACTGTGTCTGTGCCACAACATGTCCGGCATCTGCATACCCGGTAGCGTGGCGCTCACATACCGATATGGTGGCTATGATTTCCGCTCCGTCGGCTTCAGCTTCGGCCGGATTGAAGCCAGGAAGGTGGAATGTCACCACGCAGCTGTCGCCCGGAGCCACATCGCCCAATTGCTTTGTGCTTCCGGCCACCACATCTCCGTTGGCGGTTATGCTGCAGGTTATGTCCATATCGGCAAGCGAACGGAATGCGTAGGCATTGCGGACGCTTATTGATATGTCGTTGTTGGATTTATCCACATCTTTCAGTCGGAATTTCACAAACTGATGCGCCGCCTTCACCTCGGCAAGTTTCGGGCTCTCCTCGCGGGTAGCCGGAATTATGCCGTTGGAGCAGAAATTTCCCTGATGCGGGCCCGGATAGTCGTAGCCGGTGTGCAGGCGGAATATTCCCTGTTTCATCTCCTCGGGGTCGTATATTGCCTGGTCCACCCAGTCCCAGATGGCGCCACCTATCGTGGCGTCGGAGGCTTCTATCGCTTCCCAATATTCGGTAAGGTTTCCTATGGCATTACCCATGGCATGCGCATACTCGCAGATAAACATCGGCTTGTCAAGTCCGCTTGTGTTCTCGCTCATCCACTTCATGCCGGGATACATCTTGGAGTAGAAGTCGGAGAATCGGCTACCACCGTAAGGTTTGTCACTGCGTGTGCCCTCATAGTGAATGGGGCGTGTGGGGTCGAGCTTGCGTGCGGCTTCGTAGCAGTAAGCGAAATTATCGCCGTTGCCGGCCTCATTGCCGAGGCTCCACATAATCACCGACGGGTGGTTGCGGTCGCGGAGTACCATGCGGTCTATGCGGTCCACAAACGCCGGTATCCACGATGGCATGTCTGATATCGACTGATTGGCATGGTCCTCGAGGTCGGCTTCGTCCACGGCATATAGGCCGTAATGGTCAAACATCGCATACATTCTCGCCGCGTTCGGGTAATGGCTCGTGCGTATGGTGTTTATGTTGTTGCGCTTCATTAATTTCACATCGCGCAGCATTGATTCCGTACGTACCGCACGTCCATGCACCGGATCCGTGTCGTGCCGGTTCACACCTTTGAGAAACACAGCCCGGCCGTTGACATACAGCTTGCTGTCCTTGATCTTGATTTCGCGCAGTCCGTACTTGGTGGAGAATGCCATCTCCTCGCGTCCGCCGGGGGTGCGCTGGATCACATCTATCGTATATAGATTGGGCGTCTCGGCGCTCCAAAGTTCAATGTCGTCGAGGTCAAATGTGGCGTTGACCTTGCTGTTTCCGGGAGTGAGGGTGCAGGGTACCACGCGGCTTGCTTTGTAATTGCCACGTGGGTCATAAATCCTTATCTCAAACTCACGCGAGCCGGTCAGCCCGTCGCGGTTGTCTACCAGAAGCTCCACGTTGATACGCGCCTTGCTGTAATTGTCGTGGAGGTCGGCTGTTATCCGGTGGTCGCGTACAGATGCTTTCGGCACATTGTAAAGATATACATCGCGGAATATACCGCTCATGCGGAACATGTCCTGACATTCAAGATAGCTTCCGTCGCTCCATCTGAACACCTGCACGGCTATGCTGTTCTCGCCCGGGTGAATGTATTTGGTAAGGTCAAATTCCGCAACATTGTTGGCTCCCTGTGTGTAACCCACATATTTGCCGTTGACCCATATCATGGCCGCCGAATATATGCCGCCGAAATGCACGAACGTGCGGCCGCCATTCCAGTCGGCAGGGATGTCGAACGAACGGATGTACGACCCTACCGGATTTATACCGTAGTTCTTGCCGTTATCGTTGAATCCGGGCCGGGCGTCGATAAACGGAGGGGTGTTGGAATGAGGATATTCCACATTGGCGTATATCGGTCTGTCATATCCCAGCATCTCCCAGTTGGAGGGCACGGGGATGGTGTCCCACGCGTCCGTATCATAACCCTCCTTGTAGAAATCCATGGGGCGTTGCGACGGTTCCGGCACAAGTTTGAACCGCCATGTGCCGTTGAGGCTGCGGTAGCGGTCGTTGACCGGTTCGGTCCAGGGAGTGCGGTAATATGCTGCATCGGCTCTCATGGCTCCGGCCGAGCGGTAGGGCATGTAGGTGGCCACTCCCGGTTCCTTGTTCTCCTGAAACATTGTCTCGTTTTCCCAATAATTGGCTCGGCGGGCGGCATCAGCACCGTCAGCGGCGGTCTTTGCCGGAATGCCTGTGAATAGAAACACCGCCCCTTTACCTCCTGCACTCTTTACCTTGGAAAGGGGCATGAGGCTGAGCGTACCTTTGCCATCGGCAAACAGCGCATATCCCGGTTTGTTGGCCGGAGTGATCAAGCCTCCGTCTATTTTCCATAGCTGGGCCTCGTCGGAGCCGTTGTTCACCCCGAGCTCCACCAGCTCACCTTCGTAGCGCAATGCGCGGTTGCTTGCCGAATTGATTATGCGCCAGCTTCCCGACAGCTCGCTCAGTATCCATAATTGCTGCGGCTTCGAGGCTTCCTCGTTCAGCATGGTTATCTTCGACGGCCCTGTTTCGGTAATCATGCGTCCGGCTGTAGCCTCATTGCCTATACGGTAATAATTGTCGGTAGTGAATATCGGTTTCGCCGCTCCTGCATGCAGCGCCACAAGCATGATGAACAACGGCATCATAACTATGTGCCTGAAATTGTCGGTCGGTATCTTCATGGTATGGAAATGTAGTTTGTTCTTTCCCGCAAATATACTCAATTATTGCGTGAAAAAGAGTACGCGGTTTGTGGATTTTTGCTACTTTTGCGGTGATTTGACCGACTGTCTGAAAAAATAATGGATAAAGCTACAGTATTCCGCTTCGTGTGTATAGTGCTTCTATGGATAGCGCTATGCTACATATTGGTTGTGAGCCAACCGTTCACGCTAAAGGTGGCGTTCATTATAGTGGCGTCGGGAATAGTGGTTTTTGTACCGCTGTATAAAAAATATATCAGGACGAAGAAATGACCGCAATACTCTCAGCCCCATCCGACTCAAGCGAGCTGCCCCTTGACCGGGAGCGCTATCCGTTGCTATCGGGAATCGGCAGTCCGGCCGACCTCCGCACTGTTCCGGCCGACCGGCTTCCGGAGGTGTGCTCGGAGATTCGCGATTTTCTGATCAATTCGTTGAGCACCAATCCGGGGCATTTCGCATCGAGCATGGGAGCCGTGGAACTTACCGTGGCATTGCATTATGTGTTTGACACTCCCTACGACCGCATAGTGTGGGATGTGGGTCATCAGGCCTACGGTCATAAGCTGCTTACCGGACGCGCGTCGCGTTTCCACACCAACCGCAAGCTCGGCGGCCTGTGCGGGTTTCCCACTCCTGAGGAGAGCGAGTACGACACATTCACCGCCGGCCATGCCTCCAACGCCATATCGGCAGCCTTGGGGATGTCAGTGGCTGCAACGCTGAAGCACGATGAACCACGGCGCCATGTGGTGGCTGTGATAGGGGATGCTTCCATAAGCGGTGGTCTGGCATTCGAAGGTCTGAACAATGCGGCCAACGCCAAGAATAACCTGCTGATAATATTGAACGACAACGATATGTCGATAGACCGTAACGTTGGCTCGCTTAATTCCTATCTCGCGCATCTCACAGCATCGAAAGGTTACAACACGTTCCGCTACAAACTTTACACATTCCTGAAGAAAATAGGGCTGTTCAACGACAAGAACCGAGGTCGTGTGCTGAGGTTCAACAACAGTCTGAAATCGTTCTTCACCAAGGAGCAGAATATATTTGAGGGATTGAACATCCGTTATTTCGGTCCTTTCGACGGTCACGACCTGCCACGTATAATCCGTGTGCTCAACGACATCAAGGATATGAACGGCCCGCGTATACTGCATCTGCGCACGGTAAAGGGCAAGGGCTTCAAGCCGGCCGAGGAGGACCCCGCACGCTGGCACGCCCCCGGGAAATTCAATCCCGACAATGGCGAGAGGCTGCACAGTGAGCTTCCGGGAACTCCGGCCAAATATCAGGATGTGTTCGGGGAGACACTTGTGGAGCTCGCCCGGCAGAACAAGTCGATAGTGGCCATTACAGCCGCCATGCTTTCGGGCACTTCGGTCAACAAGATGCAGGAGGTGATGCCCGACCGGACTTTCGATGTGGGAATATCGGAGGGGCATGCCGTGACCTTTGCCGGCGGCCTGGCCAAGGATGGCATGCGTCCTTACGTGGCCATTTACTCATCGTTTCTTCAGCGTGCTTACGATCATATAATACACGATGTGGCTCTTCAGGAACTTCCGGTGGTGTTTGCAATAGACCGTGCCGGAATTGTCGGTGAGGATGGAGCCACGCATCATGGGCTTCTCGATTTGAGTTACCTGAGCGGTATTCCCGGAATGACCATAGCTTCGCCACGCGATGAGCAATATCTGCGCCATCTTCTTTATACCTCCCAACTTGAGGACCGCAAGGGGCCGATGGCCATACGCTATCCCCGCGGTGCGGGAAGCAATCCCGACTGGCGCTGTCCGATGAAGGCTCTCCCCATAGGCCGTGGTGAGAAACTGAAATCGGGAACTGATGTAACTGTACTGTCAATAGGCCCGATAGCCGCAGAGGTGTCAAAGGCAATATCGATAGCTGAGGCGCAGGGCGTATCGGTGGCTCATTACGACATGATATTCCTCAAGCCTATCGACGACAAGATTATGCAGGAAGTTGCCGCGAGCGGCACTCCTGTCATCACTGTTGAGGATGCTTCGGTTAAGGGCGGTCTCGGAGCTGCGGCCGATGAATGGCTTTCCTCCCGTAACATATCGCGCAGCGTGACGCGCATAGGTGTTCCCGACAAGTTCGTGACCCACGGCACGGTAAGCCAGCTGTATAAACTGTGCGGCATGGATGCCGAAGCCATATCTGCGGCGATAGTAGGAGCTAAGAACGCTAAAAACATTGAGAAATGAAAATTGTGATAGCCGGTGCCGGCGAAGTTGGTACACATCTGGCAAAATTACTCTCGCACGAGAATCAGGATATAACGCTGATAGACCTTAATGCCGAGCGTCTTGCCGTGATTGACGCCACGTGCAATCTGCTTACATTCCGTGGCTCTCCCATATCGTTCACGGTGCAGCGCGATGCCGGAGTGGCCAATTGCGACCTGTTTATTGCGGTTACCCCCGAGGAAACGGCCAACGTGATAGCCTGCTCGATAGCCAAAAGCATCGGTGCCCGGCGCACGGTGGCGCGTATCGACAACTATGAGTTCATGCAGAACCGCAATTCCACATTTTTCCAGCGGCAGGGGATAGACGCGATGATATATCCCGAATATCTCGCTGCAAGGGAGATTCTCAAATCGCTCGAGCGCAACTGGGTGCGCAACTGGTTCGAGATTCACGACGGCGAGCTGATAGTGGTGGGTGTGAAGATTCGCGAGAATGCCGCCATAGCGGGCCGTCAGCTCAAGGAACTCTCGGCACCGGAACATGCCTATCACGTGTCGGCTATAAAACGTAACCACGAAACCATCATACCGCGCGGTGACGACCGTGTGCAGGTAAACGATATCGTGTATTTCACCACCAAGCTCGACCGTGTGGACAATCTGCGCGACTTGTGTGGCAAGCGCCATTGCGATATACGCAAGGTGCTCATAATGGGTGGAAGCCGTATAGCTGTGCGCCTTATAGCTATGGCGGGAGATAAATATAGCTTCCGGATAATAGAGATAGACCGCAACCGGTGCGATGTTCTGGCCGAGAAGTGCCCCGATAGCCGTATAATCTATGGCGATGCACGCGATATGGACACTTTGCGCGAGGAGGGGATAGCCGATACCGATGCCTTTGTGGCGTTGACCGACAGTTCCGAAACCAATATCCTGACCTGCCTTACCGCCAAGGAATCGGGTGTGCGCAAGACCATCGCCGAGGTTGAGAATATTCAATTTATCTCAGAGGCCGAAAGCCTGAATATCGGTACGATAATAAACAAGAAACTGCTTGCTTCGAGCAAGATATTCCAGATGCTTCTCGATGCCGATGCCGATTCGTCGAAATTCATGGCTCTTGCCGATGCCGATGTGGCTGAGATAGAGGCCCGGCCCGGCTCAAAGGTGACACGAGGCCCGGTGCATACGCTCGGTCTGTCGCACGACATGACCATAGCCGGACTGATACGCGACGGCCATGGCATGCTTGTGAGCGGTGGCACTGAGATAAAGGCCGGCGACCATGTGGTGGTGTTCTGTCTGTCGGGTGCCATGCACAAGATAGAAAAATTGTTTAACTGACCTCTCCGTTTTCACGCATACAGATTGCTATGATAAAAAATCTGCGCCATATCAATTTCGCCATGGTGATGCGCGTAATAGGGTGGCTCCTTATGATAGAGAGCGCGTTCATGCTGCTTCCGCTTGTAACGGCTGCGATATATTGCGAGAACGATCTGAAGGATTTTGCCATATCGGCGGCCATAACCGCTGCTGCCGGCGCGGCCCTCACCTTCGGTTTGCGCCCCAGATGTACATCCATGGGTAAGCACGAGGGATTTCTGCTCACGGCTATGGTGTGGGTGTTCTTCTCCATATTCGGTATGCTGCCATTTCTTACATGCGACCATCCCATGGATGTGAGTTCGGCGTTTTTTGAGGCTATGTCGGGTTTCACCACCACCGGATGTACGGTGTTGCCGAGCGTTGAGGAGTTCTCAAAATCCATATCCATGTGGCGTTGTCTGATGCAGTGGATAGGGGGCATGGGTATAATTCTGTTTACGCTTGCCGTACTGCCTATGCTCAACCACTCGGGGGGCATGCAGATGTTCAATGCCGAGGTTACCGGTATAACCCATGAGAAACTTCGTCCACGCGTGAGCCAGACTGCCAAGAGCCTGTGGGGATTGTACTTCATGCTCACGGCTGTGCTTATAGTGCTGCTGTGGGCGGGGCCAATGAATCTTTACGACAGTGTGTGCCATGCGTTCTCCACCATCTCCACCGGAGGCTTTTCCACGCGCGATGCCAGTGTGGCTTACTGGGATTCCACATATATTTCTGTGGTGATAATGGTGTTTATGTTTCTTGGCGGTACAAGTTTCGCCTTGATATTCAAGGCTCTCAGAGGGGATATGCGTCCGCTTTGGCGTAATGATGTGTTCAGAGCCTACCTGTTGATAATAGCTCTCTTCTTTGTGGCCTTTGTGGTGAGTATTGTATACCATGGGCAGTTCACAGGATGGAAGTCAGTGACCATCGACCCGTTGTTCCAGATAATATCGACCATCACCTCCACCGGACTTACCATCACCGACTTTGAGTCGTGGGGCACATTTGTGCTCGCCCTGATGTTTGTGCTTATGTTCACCGGCGCCTGTGCGGGTTCAACGAGTGGCGGAGCCAAGATAGACCGCATATTGTTTCTGTTGAAAAACACCAATAATGAGCTTTACCGCTGCATACATCCCAACACCATAACCCGTGTGCGCATCAACGGCAAGGTGATACCATCGGATATCGTGGCCAAGGTTATTGCGTTTCTTTGCATCTATGTGATGCTTATAATGGCCGGCGGAATCGTTCTGACAGCAGTGGGCATGCCACTTATCGATGCCTTTTTCTCGGCATTCTCGTGTGTGAGCAACACCGGTTTCGGTGCCGGTGTGACCGGCTATGGCGAAAGTTTCGACATAGTGCCTGCATCGGGTAAATGGGTGCTCTCCATGCTTATGTTAATAGGGCGTCTCGAACTGTTCACCGTACTTATCCTGTTCACTCCAGGTTTCTGGCGCAAATAACAGGCCGGTTAACAGCCGGTTTTCGACGGAAAAAGCGGGCTTCGGCATCGGGAATACCATAGACTTCCGGGCTTATACGCGTGCGGAAATCCTCAAGGAGTTCGATTTTGCTTTTATGGAACCGTTGCCTGGCCAGACATTCGCATTGAAACCGGTGAAAACACACTCCGATGTCCATCTTGCGCGCGGCCGGCGATGCGTGCATCGCCATGTCCCGGGTCTGTTTTTCCACCTGCTCAAACAGTATCTGCTCCTGATCTATTTTCTCCACCGTTTCCTTGTCAAGTTCCTTTCTCCGGCTCTGTTTCGAGTCTATCTCCTCGATTACAATCTGCATAACGGCGTTGACGGCATCGTTGGCCGATGGAGTGAATGTTCCGCGTACACCGTAGCGGGCAATCGCGAGGAGGAGTTCGGTCTGTACAGCAGGGTCGTTGATGGCTTCTACAGCTTTGAGCCAGTGGGGGTTGAATTTGAATGATTTCATATAATAAGTGTGTCGGATATTGATTATGATGCAAAGGTACACCCGACACCGGGCGGCATGGTGTGAATTTACACTTTTGTTGTAGTAAATAGGGGGCATCGGTGGCTTTAAACGCAAATATGCCCCATAACCCTTATATGCAGGGGTATGGGGCATGTATATGATTTTACCACACGCATCTATCCTGTTTAAATAGATGCAACCGGTCCAATGAACCGGTGATGGGGACGGTAGGTCAGCGACCGGCGCGTTTACGCTCTATCTCGTCGAGTATAATCTTGCGCAGGCGGATATGATGGGGTGTAACTTCCACATATTCATCGCCTTTTATATACTCGAGGGCTTCCTCAAGGCTGAACACCACAGGGGGGATGATACGGGCCTTGTCGTCGGCACCTGAAGCACGCATGTTGGTGAGTTTCTTTGATTTGGTGACATTGACCACAATGTCGTTGTCCTTGGCGTTCTCACCTACTACCTGTCCGGCATAGACTTCCTCCTGTGGGAAGATGAAGAACTTGCCGCGGTCCTGCAGCTTGTCGATGGCGTATGCGTAGGCTGTTCCGGCCTCCATGGCTATAAGCGAGCCGTTGGTGCGACGCTCGATGTCGCCTTTCCATGGCTGATAGTCGAGGAAACGGTGAGCCATGATTGCCTCGCCTGCCGATGCGGTGAGCACATTGTTGCGCAGACCGATTATGCCGCGCGAAGGTATGTGGAATTCCATGTGCACGCGGTCGTTCTGTGTCACCATCGACACCAGATCGCCCTTGCGGCGTGTCACCATATCTATCATCTTGCTGGCATATTCCTCGGGAACATTGATGGTCATGAGTTCCACAGGTTCGCATTTCACGCCGTCAATCTCCTTTATGATTACCTGAGGCTGTCCGACCTGCAGCTCGTAGCCTTCGCGACGCATGGTCTCGATAAGTACCGAAAGGTGGAGCACACCGCGTCCGTAGACAGTCCAAACATCATCGTCGGGGGCTTTCTCCACACGAAGTGCGAGGTTGCGGTCGAGTTCGCGGGTTAGTCGGTCGGCTATGTGGCGAGAGGTGACGTATTTACCGTCGCGTCCGAAGAAGGGGCTATCGTTGATGGTGAACGACATAGACATGGTGGGTTCGTCGATGGCTATGCGGGGCAATGCTTCGGGGGTGTTGATGTCGGCCACAGTGTCGCCAATCTCAAAGTCGGTTATGCCCACCAGGGCGCATATATCGCCGCTCTTCACGCTTTCGACACGCTTGCGTCCCATGCCTTCGAACACGTGCAGCTCCTTGATGCGCTGGCGCACTGTGCTGCCGTCTTTCTTGCAAAGCACCACATCGGTGCCTTCGCGCAGCTCGCCACGATGCACACGGCCCACGGCTATACGTCCTACATAGGATGAGAAGTCGAGGGAAGTTATGAGCATCTGAGCCGGACCTTCGAGTGTCTCGGGAGCCGGGATATGTTCAATAATGGTGTCGAGCACAGCGGTTATGTCGGAGGCGGGTTCCTTCCAGTCGGTGCTCATCCAGCCTTGCTTTGCCGAACCGTAAACGGTGGGGAAGTCGAGCTGTTCCTCGGTGGCGTCGAGATTGAACATCAGGTCAAACACCATCTCCTGCACTTCGTCGGGGCGACAGTTGGGTTTGTCGACCTTGTTTATCACCACCACGGGTTTCAGACCCATCTCGATGGCTTTCTGGAGCACGAAGCGTGTCTGTGGCATGGGGCCTTCAAAAGCATCTACGAGCAGCAGACAGCCGTCGGCCATGTTGAGCACTCGTTCCACCTCGCCACCGAAGTCGGCGTGTCCGGGAGTGTCGATTATGTTTATCTTATAGCCTTTGTAGTTTATTGAAACGTTCTTGGAAAGAATTGTTATACCTCGTTCACGTTCCAGGTCGTTGTTGTCGAGAATAAGTTCACCGGCATTTTGGTTCTCTCGAAAAAGGTTGCCGGCCAGGAGCATCTTGTCCACTAAAGTGGTCTTGCCATGGTCTACGTGCGCAATGATGGCAATGTTGCGAATATTTTGCATAAATCTCTATTTTTTCAGGGTGCAAAGTTACCACAAAATAGTGTAAAATCCGTATTTTTGTAGGAAATATACTCTACATAACCATGAAAAGAATCGTAACAATGTTTGTGGCCGCAGCAGCGGCCGTGTCGGCTTATGCCCAGACTACGCTTGTGGATGGCGGTCGGGCGGTGGGCCGCATTATCTATTCGGACAGCTCCGATGTGCAGGCGGTGCGTGTGCTTCAGGACTTTGTGGAACGTATTTCGGGCGCGCATATTCCGGTGGTTGCCGCTGATATGGCTCCTGCAAAGGGGGATGTGGTGATACGCCCCGCCACAGATGCGGCCGTGAAGGAGGATGGATTCAGGCTGTCGACTGCCCCGGGCTATCTACTGATAGAGGGTGGCAAAGGCAAGGGGAGCGCATACGGTGTGGTGACACTTCTGGAGCGCTACCTCGGATGCAACTATTGGGGCGAGAATGAATATACCGTGCCATCCATGAGCACTATAGAGCTTCCGCTGTTAGATGTGGTGGAGAATCCGGCGTTCCGCTACCGCCAGTCGCAGAATTATGCCCTGGGCACAGACCCTATGTACCGTCTGTGGCGGCGTCTTGAGGAGCCGTCAGATGAGTTTGCCGGCGGACTGTGGGTGCACACCTTCGATAAGCTTCTGCCATCGAAAGTGTATGGTGAGGCTCATCCTGAATATTACGCCTATTTCGGAGGCAAGCGTCATCCCGGCAAGGCATCGCAGTGGTGTCTGACCAACGATGAGGTGTTTGAGATAGTGGCTGCGAGGATTGATTCGATATTCAAGGCCAATCCCGGTCGCACCATGATTTCCGTGAGCCAGAACGATGGCAATTATACAAATTGCACATGCCCGTCGTGCAAGGAGATTGACGAGCGCGAAGGGGCTTTGTCGGGCAGCGTGATTCATTTCCTTAACCGCCTGGCCGACCGTTTCCCCGACAAGCAGTTCTCGACACTTGCCTACCTCTACACCATGCATCCGCCGAAGCATGTGAAGCCACGGCCCAATGTCAATATAATGCTATGTGACATAGACTGCTACCGCGAGGTTCCGCTGACCGACAACGCATCGGGCCGCGATTTTATGAAAGCTCTCGAGGGATGGTCGAAGATTTCCGACAATATATTTGTATGGGACTATGGCATTAATTTCGACGGCACCACCACTCCATTTCCCAATTTCCACATAATGCAGCCTAACATCAGGACTTTCCGCGACCATAATGTGAAGATGCATTTCTCGCAGATAGCAGGCTACCGCGGAGGCGATATGTCGGAGCTGCGCACCTACATGGTGTCGAAACTGATGTGGAATCCGGAGGCCGATACCGATTCGCTGATGCGTACGTTTGTGAATGGATATTACGGCGATGCCGGTCCGTACATATATCAGTATCTCAAGCTGATGGAGGGCGCTCTGCTCGGAAGCCGCGTGCCTTTGTGGATTTACGATTCGCCGGTGACACACAAGAATGGCATGCTCAATCCGATATTGCGACGCACTTACAACGATTTGTTTGACAAGGCGGAACGGGCAGTGGAGGCCGATTCGGCATTGCTGGCGCGCGTGCAGCGCTCGCGTCTCTCGCTCCAGTACAGCGAGCTTGAGATAGCGCGCACCGAACCGGAGAAGGATGTGGCCGACCTTAAGGCGAAGCTCGATACCTTTGAGGAGCGCAGCCGCCGTTTCGGGCTTAAATCGGTGAACGAGCGCAATAATTCGCCCATAGAGTATTGCAAGCTGTACCGTGAGCGTTATCTGCCTAAACCGAACACCAATATAGCGGCCGGAGCCAAGGTTACATTCAGCACACCGCTTCCGTCGCCCTACGACCGCATAGGGCAGACGGCGTTGACCGACGGTCTGTTTGGCGGAGCCACTTATAAGGACAGTTGGGTAGGCTGGGAAGGTATCGATGTTACCATAACTGTGGATCTCGGCGAGGTGAAGGAGATCCGGAGCATAGATACGGATTTCCTGCATCAGCTTGGCGCATGGATACTTCAACCGCTGTCGGTGATATATTCAGTGAGCGACAATGGTAAGAAATATACCGGCACCAAGCGCTATGCATTGCCCGACGATCCGGATCCTAAGGTGAAATTTGTCAATGTGCTGCATGAGTTTGACAAGCCTGTCCGGGCGCGTTATATAAAGATTGACGTAGAGGGTACGAAGCAGTGTCCCCACTGGCATTACGGGGTGGGCAATCCATGCTGGTTCTTCCTCGATGAGATAACGGTCAACTGACGCTGCACCGGCGTATGGTTCTAAACATCATGGCATAGGCGCTACGGCGCCTATGCCATGATGCTTTATTGATATGTTCGCTACTTTGGTATGTACATAAAAAAAGAAGTGTACCGATCTCACGATTGTTACACTTCGCAGGGATGTTTAGGGTGAACAGTGGGGGTCGAACCCACGACCTTCGGAACCACAATCCGACGCTCTAACCAACTGAGCTATGCTCACCATCTGATGTCTTTGAAAAACCGTCTCTTCGGTTTTGACGCTGCAAAGGTACGCAAAAAATCGATATTGGCAATACCTTTCGGCGTTTTTTTGAAATGTTTTTTTGAAATAATGGGTGCACGGAGCCGGTGTGGGTTCAGCGGATGTAAGATGAGATGGGGAGTGTGTCGAGCGGAACGCTACGGTTGTGCCGGTTGAAAATGCGCATGGCATTGCGGTTGAACGCATCTTTCTTTTGCTGCATGGCTGCGGGGGCATCGGCCTCGGCGGGAATTATCCGGAAGTCGCGGTGACGGGCGTCGGGCGGTAGAACGAATACCATGCGGTAAGTGGCGCGGGCCACTATGGCTTTGCCTGTATCGTCGCGGGTGAGGGTCACGCGTGCCAAAGCGCCGCCGCGGGTGTCGGTGGTGCGCATGGCCGATATGAAATTGCCGAGCGAGTAGCATAGGAACACATCTTTGTCGTGCTTATCGCTGTGGCGTATCTCCATGGGTTGGATTACATGCGGGTGTCCTCCTATTATCAGGTCGGCGCCAAGGTCGGTGAGATAATCGGCAAGCGCACGCTGCGATTGGTTGGGGAGGAGTTGATATTCGTCGCCCCAGTGCACGCACACGGCCACTATCTCGGCGCCGCGGTTTCGGGCGGCCTCAATATCCTTGGCCATAAGCGGGCGGTTAATGTAGTCCACAGCCACATTGCCCTGGATAGCTATGCCGTTGGTGCCGTAGGTGTAGTTGAGAAACGCCACTTTTATTCCGCCTATATCTTTGATTAAAGGCAATATGGAGTCCCGCTGCTCTTTGTCGTCATAGCTGCCCACCCATGGCAGTCCTTCACGGCTGATGGTGGCCACAGTGCGTCGCAGCCCTTTGTCGCGGTGGTCAAGCACGTGGTTGTTGGCTGTCAGAATGAGGTCAAAGCCGGCAGATTTCAGTGCGGAGAGATAGGAGTCGGGGGCGCAGAACATGGGATAGCCCGAATAGGGTGCTCCTCCGAGCGGTGTCTCGAGGTTGACCACGGCATAGTCGGCCGATTCGATGTATGGCTGCAGCGCGGTGTAGCAGGAGTCGTAGCTATATACTCCACCGGCGCGTCGGGCGGCATTGAGCTGGCGCTCATGTTGCATGGCGTCACCTGCGAACACTATGTCTACGCTGTCGCGCGCCGGAGCGAGGAGCAGCGACGATAGCGACAGCAGCAGTATAGATAGGAATTGCATTGCCGGGCCGGTGTCAGGCGGGGTATATGTCGTGGCGTGCGGCCAGCAAGGTGTTTTTCATCAGCGAGACTATGGTCATCGGGCCTACACCTCCAGGCACGGGGGTGATCCATGAGCATAACGGCTCCACATTGTCGAAGTCCACGTCGCCGCGCAGACGGAATCCGCTCTTGCGTGTCGCGTCGGGGACACGTGTGGTGCCTACGTCGATAATCACAGCACCTGGCTTGATCAGGTCGGCGGTGACGAATCCGGGGCTTCCGAGGGCTGCTATTATAATGTCGGCCTCGCGGCATATATCCTTTATGTCGGGGGTGGCGCTGTGGCACACAGTCACGGTGGCATTGCCGGGAGTGGCTTTCTGCATCATAAGAGTAGCCACGGGCTTGCCAACAATGTTGCTGCGTCCGAGCACCACGCAGCGTGCACCGCGGGTGGGTATGTCGTAGCGTTCGAGGAGGGTCATTATGCCGGCAGGTGTGGCCGAAAGGAAGCATGGGAGACCGATGGACATGCGGCCTACGTTGATGGGATGGAAGCCGTCGACATCCTTGCGGTAGTCTATGGCCTCAATTATGCGCTGCTCCGAAATGTGGCGCGGAAGGGGGAGCTGGACTATGAATCCGTCCACATCATTGTCGGCGTTCAGCCGGTCTATGGCCTGAAGCAGTTCGGCTTCGGTCACATCGTCCTCATAGCGCAGGAGGGTGGAGGTGAATCCGCATTCCTCGCAGGCTTTCACTTTGTGGGCTACGTAGGTTTCGCTTCCGCCGTCGTGGCCTACAAGTATGGCCGCGAGATGCGGGCGTTTCTGTCCGTTGGCCACCATTGTGGCCACTTCGGCTGCTATCTCGGCCTTGATCTGGGCCGCTGTGTTTTTTCCGTCAATAAGCATAGGTGTGTGAGAGATTTTTGAGGGTTAGTGGGGACGACGCATGCCACGCATCATTTTCATGGGATTTTTCATGGTGGTGGCCATTTTCATCACCTTACGCATCTGGTCAAACTGTTTGAGCATTCGGTTGACCTCAACTATTGTGGTGCCTGAGCCGCGGGCTATGCGCTGACGGCGGCTTGCATTGATAATCTGCGGGTTGGCACGTTCGTATTTGGTCATGGAGTATATTATGGCCTCGATGCCTTTGAAGGCATTGTCGTCGATGTCTATGTCCTTTATCGCTTTGCCTACACCGGGTATCATGGCGGCGAGGTCCTTCAGATTGCCCATCTTCTTGATTTGCTGAATCTGATTGAGGTAGTCGTTGAAGTCAAATTGGTTTTTGGCTATCTTGCGCTGGAGTTTGCGCGCCTCCTCCTCGTCGTAAGCGTTCTGGGCTTTCTCCACGAGCGATACGATATCGCCCATGCCGAGGATTCGGTCGGCCATACGTGCGGGGTGGAACACATCGAGTGCGTCGAGTTTCTCGCCTGTACCGACAAATTTGATGGGTTTGGTAACAACGGTGCGTATGGATAGCGCCGCACCACCGCGTGTGTCGCCGTCGAGTTTGGTGAGCACGACACCGTCGAAGTCGAGGCGGTCGTTGAATTCGCGTGCGGTGTTCACGGCATCCTGACCGGTCATGGAGTCGACCACAAACAGGGTCTCGTTGGGTTTGATGGCCTGTTTGATGGCTGCAATCTCCTGCATCATCGGCTCATCGACAGCCAGACGGCCGGCGGTGTCGACTATCACGAGGTCAAGATTGTTGGCCTTGGCATGCTTTATGGCGTTCTCGGCAATCTGCACGGGATTGGTGTTGCCCTCTTCGGTGTACACCGGCACCTCGATCTGCGAGCCGAGCACTTTGAGCTGCTCTATGGCTGCCGGACGGTAAACGTCGCATGCCACAAGAAGCGGACGCTTGCCCTTCTCGCTCTTGAGCTTGCGGGCGAGTTTGCCTGAGAAGGTGGTCTTACCCGAACCTTGCAGACCTGACATCAATATGACGGTGGGGTTGCCTGAGAGATTGAGCGGAGCGGTGTCGCCACCCATGAGCAGTGCAAGCTCGTCGTGCACTATCTTTACCATCATCTCGCCCGGCTTTACAGCGGTGAGCACGTTCTGGCCAAGTGCTTTTTGCTTGACGGTGTCGGTGAACTGCTTGGCTACTTTGTAGTTGACATCGGCATCAAGCAGTGCGCGGCGCACGTCTTTAAGGGTTTCGGCAACGTTGATTTCGGTAATCTTACCTTGTCCCTTGAGCATTTTAAGACTTCGCTCAAGTCGTTCGCTTAGGTTTTCAAACATCATATTGATTGCGTGTTTTTTTATTTTACTAACTTGTTGGTGTCGGTGTCGGGGAAAATCACCTGCGGGCGGAATGTGCGGGCTTCCTCGATGTCCATTGTGGCGTAGCTCATTATGATTACAATGTCGCCGGGCTGCACACGCCGTGCCGCCGCTCCGTTGAGGCACACCACCCCCGAGCCTGCGGGGCCTTCGATGGTGTAGGTGTCGAAGCGCTCTCCGTTGTTGTTGTCGACAATGTACACACGTTCGCCGGGCAGAATGCCGGCTGCTTTCATAAGTTCGCTGTCAAGGGTTATGCTTCCTATATAGTCAAGATTGGCCTCCGTCACTCTGACGCGGTGAATCTTGGATTTGAGCATCTGCACTTGTATCATTTGAAGTATTTTATGTTGTCAATAAGCCTTACGTCGCCGCAGTATACGGTGACGCATCCTATGGGGCATGCGCTCCGGTTCCATTCGGTGATGGGCTGCATGGTTATGCCGTCGACTATCTCGTAGTATTCGGTGGTAAGGCCGTCGGTGCTTTCGATGGTGTCCTTTACCCACTGTTTCACCTGCTCCACGCTTTTGGTGGCAGCCATGGCGGTGCTTTGCTCGAGCGCACGGTGTATGGCCGGCGCTATGGACCGCTGCTCGGGTGTGAGCCTTACGTTGCGGCTCGACAGGGCGAGCCCGTCGGGTTCGCGCACTATAGGGCAGGGCACAATCTCGATGTCGAAATTTTCAAGCTGTACCATACGGCGTATCACGGCTATCTGCTGATAGTCTTTCTCGCCAAAGTAGGCGCGGTGGGCGTTGGTCATGCTGAAAAGTTTGCTCACTATCTGTGCCACTCCGTTGAAGTGACCCGGGCGCATGGCTCCTTCCATCACTTCGGCCACAGGGCCGAGGGGGAAAATGCGTGTGTCGGGTTCGGGGTATATCTCCTCGACCGACGGGATGAAGGCGTAGTCCACTCCGGCCTGCTCCATAAGTTCACAGTCGGCCTGCTCGGTGCGTGGATATGTGCGCAGGTCGTCAGGATTGTTGAATTGTGTCGGGTTGACGAATACACTTGCCACCACCACATCGTTGTCCTCGCGTGCGTGCCGCATTAGCGAGAGATGTCCGGCATGCAGTGCGCCCATGGTGGGTACGAGACCTATGGTGCGGCCTTGTCCGCGCAATTCACGCGTAAGACCGTTGAGTTCGCTTACTGTCCGTATGACTTTCATTTTTGCAATAAAAAGCGTTCTGGTTCTTTTGTAAATGTGAAACTGTAATAGTTTCCACACTGCAAAATTAATGATTTAAGTTTAAAACACTTCTATCCGGCAAATATAAATTGAAAAACTCCGCGCATCGGCGTTGGTGACACGGTGCGCGGAGTTGCAGGTTTATGAAGTCTGGGTGTGTTTTAGTCGGATAGGTCTACGGCGTAATACACTTTCTTGCCGGTGGGGTATATGCCGGTTATGAACATCACGTGGTCGTAGTCGGTCGATTTCACTATCGAGTTGTAGATTTTCTCAACGTCCTCGGCCGAATTTACGCGGGCGTTGTTGATGTCGAGAATTATGAAGCCGTCCTTTATGCCTGCGTCCTTGAATTTGCCATCTTTCAGTCCGGTAACCTGGAGGCCGCTTGAGATATGGAGCTGACGCAGTGTCTCGGCGCTGACTTTCTTGAATGCGCATCCGAGGTTGTTGACGGTCGATGCCTGTGTGATTTTGGTGTTGCCCTGGCTGTTGTAGAGGGTGGCGTTGACGGTATGCGCCTTGTTGTCGCGTATAAAGGTTATGGTGATTTTATCGCCGGGGCGGAACTGGTTCATCAGCTCCTGGAGTTGCGAGGAGTTGTGGGTGGCGGTGCCGTTGATGGCGGTGATCACATCGCCCTCTTTCAGTCCGGCTTCCATGGCGGCCGAACGGTCGGACACGGAGTGCACGTAAAGTCCGTCGTTGACCTTGGTTATGCCTTTCTCTTTGGCAAGCTTGGAGTCAAGTTCGGTGAATGTCACGCCGAGAAGCGCGCGTTGCACTGTGCCGAACTGCTTGAGGTCAGTGGCTATTTTCTTTACTATGGATGTGGGTATGGCAAATGAGTAGCCTGCATAATTTCCGGTCTGTGAGTATATGGCGGTGTTTATGCCGACGAGCTCGCCGTTGAGGTTGACAAGCGCGCCGCCGGAGTTGCCGGGGTTAACTGCGGCATCGGTCTGGATATACGATTCGATACCCATGCGGCGGCCGTTGGTGGCTGAGGATATGCTGCGTGCCTTGGCGCTTACGATTCCTGTGGTCACTGTTGAGGTCAGTCCGAATGGATTGCCTACGGCAAGCACCCATTCGCCTATCTTCAGTGCGTCGCTGTCGCCCATTGGTATAACCGGAAGGTCCTCGGCGTCGATTTTGATAAGGGCGAGGTCGGTCGATGGGTCGGCGCCTATCACGGTGGCGTTGAATGTGCGGTTGTCGTTGAGGGTTATCTCAAGGCGGTCGGCTCCGTCAATCACGTGATTGTTTGTCACGATGTGGCCGTCGGTCGATATTATCACGCCTGAGCCAAGTCCGGTCTGACGTTGCGATTCCTCGTCGCTCTTCTGTTGCTGACGTGGTTGCTGGCGACGGTTTCCGCCGTTGGGTGAACCGAAAAAGAATTCGAAGAATGGGTCGCTGAACATGTCGTTGCGGTTGGAGTTGTATCCGCGGGGTGAGGCGAAGCTCTTTATGCTCACCACGCCGTTTATGGTCGATTCGGCTGCTTTTGTGAAGTCGGTGTTGAGGGCGGGATGTTGCGCCACGGTCAGAAATTCATCGGCCGAGGAGGCGTTTCCCGATACTACAGAAGCGGTGGCAACCGCTCCGACAGCTACTCCGGCGAGCAGCAGGGTGATCTTTCCGATAATTTTCATAAGACTATAAGTGTTAAAATGATAATGGTTGAACTGTTAATTTTTAACGTTGTAAACGGTTCGCAAATATAACGCAATATTTGCTTGCTTAGTGCTAAAATCTTATAAATTAAGGTGATTTAATATGCGTCGGGTCTATTTTCAATAAAATTTAGGCTATAAACGTGAAAAAAGATATATGTATATGCGGGCGGGTGTGGTTTTTGACGGAAAATTGATAACTTTGCTATCGTGCATATAGAAAGGGTAGTGTTATGTTCAAAAGAAATATCATACGGTATATAGTGATGGCTGCCACGGTATTGCTGTTTGCCATGGGGATGGAGTCGTGTGGCTCTTCCAAAGGGCATACGGCCAAGGCTGTATACCGGACATCGCGTTCGGCCTCGGGTAAATCTGCGGGCGATGTGTTCAAGCGCCGTGTCAACCTGTCGGCAGCGCCTACTCCATCGGGACGTGCGTTGCTTAAAGAAGCCGATTCGTGGATAGGCACACCTTATATATATGGGGGCAATGACCGTAAGGGTGTGGATTGCTCGGGATTTGTGCTTCAGGTCTATCTTAATGCCTTGAACATAAAATTGCCCCGCACTTCGTTGAAACAGCATGAATATTGCAGTCCGTTGGGCCGCAACGAGCTCGAACCGGGCGATCTTGTGTTCTTCACTGTTCGCGGCGGAGGTTCGGTGGGGCATGTCGGTATATATATAGGTGCAGGGGAGATGGTTCATGCCTCCACGTCGAAGGGGGTTATTGTGTCATCGCTTTCCGATAATTATTATCAGACCAATTACTATGCGTCGGGGCGCGTGGCCCGTTACGGCGCGTTGCTTGCGGCCGAGCGGTCGTCGCAGGGTGGCAAAGGTGGCGGTAGGACAAAATCGGGTGCGGTGGCTGAAGAGTCGCTTGCCGCTTCGGCTCCTGCTCAATCCCGGCGCGACATAAAGGTGACCCGTGTAACTCCGCCGCCCGCCACGCGGGCAGCTTTGGCCTCGGGTGGTGGCGGGACGTCGCCTGCCGCTGCGGCTTCGTCTCTCCCTGCGGTTGAACCTGAGCCCGACATGGTGGTTATGACTGATTTTTTTGATTGATTCAGTATGGAGATTACCGACGATAGATTTAACCGGGTGGAGCGCCTTGTGGGGTCGGAAGCCATGGTGCGTCTGGAGAATGCTAAAGTTATAATATTTGGTCTTGGCGGGGTTGGTAGCTGGACGGCCGAGGCGTTGGTGCGATCGGGTGTCGGGCATCTGACAATTGTCGATGCCGATACGGTGGCCACGTCAAATATCAACCGTCAGCTCATGGCCACGGTGTCGACTGTGGGGCGCAGTAAGGTGGAAGTGTTGCGGGATAGACTTTTGGATATCAATCCCGATGCTGAGATTGTGGCACGGCATGAGGTCTATAGTCCGGCCACCTCCGGTGGCTTTGAGCTTGGAGCTTACGATTATGTAGTTGATGCCATCGATTCTCTTTCCGACAAGGCTCATCTGATATTGAATGCCACTGCGCGGGGGGTGAGGTTTGTGTCGTCTATGGGTGCGGCACTCAAGATGGATCCTCTTAAAGTGTCTGTGTCAGAATTCTGGAAAGTGGAAGGTTGCCCGCTTGCTGCGGCTTTGCGCAGCCGTTTCCGCAGAAGCGGCGAATTTCCCCGTAAGAAGTTCAAGTGTGTGTTTTCACCCGAAAGGCTGTCCAACCGTTGGGATGGTGAGGACCGTTCAGGAGCCATGACATTTGGAAAGGTGTCGGTGAACGGAGCCTTATGTCATATCACTGCGATTTTCGGCATGACGCTCGCAGGGTTGGTGATAGAGGATATTGTTAGAGAGTGAGGGCTATTCTGTTTTCCTCGGCTATGCGGCGCATGTTTATTATGGCGTAGCGCATGCGTCCCAAAGCAGTGTTTATGCTCACTTTGGTGGCTTCGGCAATCTCCTTGAACGACATGTCCTTGTAGTAGCGCATCATAAGCACCTCGCGTTGGTTTTCAGGGAGAACATCGATTATCTTCCGTATGTCCTCATGTATCTGTTCGGTGATTATGAAATCCTCGATATTGGTGTCTGACAGTTCCTTGCGGTTGAGTACATCCACCTCCTCGTTGTCGCTCGACACGAGATTCTCGCTACGTTCCTGGCGGTAGTAGTCTATTATCAGATTGTGTGCTATACGTGTAATCCAGGCGGAAAATTTCCCGCTTTCAGAGTATCGGCCTTGTTTTATAGTCATTATGGCTTTGACAAAGGTTTCCTGAAAAAGGTCGTCGGCCACATCGCGGTTTTTCACTATCGAGCAGATATATGAAAACACGCGGGCCTGATGCCGCTTCAGTAGTATGTCAAATGCTTGATTGTTGCCGGAGGCATATTCAGCTACCAATTTGTCGTCGGTAAGCTTGGTCATTTCTTGCATTACTATTTCCAATTTTAATTTATTAGAGTAGCAGTGTTTCGATAGGCTGTGTCGGTAATGTGGTTAGTAATGTGTTTGATTTTATTGCAGTTGTGTTTTCTATTAGGAGTGCAAAGATAGTGAATTAAGGTGCATTTTGCAATAAATTGCTGCCATGGCAGCGTTTTTTAACATTGTCAATGCAATAAATGCGTCAAATCACGTTGCGTGCTTTTTGGGTAAAAAATCCATTATCAGCACAATAAATATACATCTAAGCCGTTTTCTATATCAAAGCTTCAGATGTCCGTTTTGCTTTTATTCCATTATTTTTAGAAATTCTGCCTATGGATAAAATTTCTACTCCACGCTCTCTCTCCACACCCTCTTCCGTGCCTGCCGCCTCAAGGCTCAAACCCAAGCAATCCACGCTTGCTTTTCTGCGCCAGTTCGCACGGTGCTACACATTCGAGCCGCGCATTGAGCCGTCCATAGCGTCACTGTCGGTCAACTGACCGTTGTGGTGTCTCGGCTTTTAGTCCCAGTGCGTGGCCGAAGATGATTTTCCCGGTATCGGATGCGATAAATCATTCCGGGGATGTTGCACATATAATGGAAAATGCGTAACTTTGCACCGCCTTTTTAGGAAAGGCATGCTTTTAAAATTATTAATTTCAATCATTAACCAACATGAAGTACGAAACCGTTTTCATTTTGACTCCCGTTTTGTCTGACGCCCAGATGAAGGAAGCGGTAGAAAAATTCACCAAGGTGCTCACCGACAATGGTGCATCTATCGTGAATGAAGAGCTTTGGGGTCTGCGCAAGCTCGCTTATCCCATCCAGAAGAAATCCACTGGTTTTTACACCCTGGTGGAATTCAATGGCGAACCCACAATTGTGAAAAAACTCGAAACAGCTTTCCGTCGCGATGAGCGCGTGCTCCGTTTCCTCACATTCCGTCTTGACAAGTATGCTGCCGAATATGCTGAAAAGCGTCGCAGCCTCAAGGCCGGTAAAACAGTGACTGTTAAAGAAGAAGTTGAATCAGAAGTAAAGGAGGGCTAAATCATGGCACAGGCACAATCTGAAATCCGCTATTTGACTCCCATGTCAGTAGACGTAAAGAAGAAGAAATATTGCCGTTTCAAGAGAAGCGGTATCAAGTACATCGACTACAAGGATCCTGAATTCCTCAAGAAGTTCCTCAACGAACAGGGCAAGATTCTTCCCCGTCGCATCACAGGCACTTCGCTCAAGTTCCAGCGCCGCGTGGCTCAGGCCGTGAAGCGTGCCCGCCACTTGGCTTTGCTGCCCTATGTTACTGACTTGATGAAATAAACCACTTTTTTACGCTTAGGAATTATGAAGATTATACTTAAGGAGGATATCTCCAACCTCGGATATAAAGACGATGTGGTGGAAGTGAAGTCGGGCTACGGCCGCAACTACCTTATCCCCATGGGCAAAGCCGTTATCGCCACTCCCTCGGCGCTTAAAGTGCTTGCCGAAAACCAGCGTCAGCGCGCTCACAAGCTCGCTAAAATCAAAGCCGATGCTGAAGCTCTCGCAGCTTCGCTCGCAGGCGTTAGCCTTACCATCGGTGCCAAGACCAGTTCTACCGGCACTATCTTCGGCTCTGTCAACGCTATTCAGATTGCTGAAGCCCTTGAGAAACTCGGCTTCAACGTTGACCGCAAGAACATCGTGGTTAAGGAAACTGTTAAGGAAGTCGGCAACTACAATGCCACTCTCAATCTCCACAAGGAAGTTACTGTGGAAGTTCCCTTTGAAGTCGTTGCCGAATAATCGGTCAATCACGATACAGATATTTAGCGGGAGGAGACCCATAGTGGGTTTCCTCCTTCTGTTTTTATATGTGCGCATGCGTGCCGGTTTATTGCATGAATGAGCAGAAATGTGTGCAATAATTTCATTCGCATTCAAAGTGTTTTGTATATTTGGATGTTGTAAATGCAAATTTTTTTGAGTGCGCATGTCGGAAACGGTATGGGATATTAATCTTACATGGTTCTACTGGGGACTGGTTATGGCTTATGCCATAACTATTCTCAGTATAATAGGCGTGGTGCTGTCTGAGAACCGCAATCCGCTCAAGTCGTTGGCTTGGGTCACTGTGTTGCTTATGTTCCCGATAGGCGGTATAGTGCTTTACATCTTTTTCGGACGCAGCATCAAGAACAAGCGCATGATATCGCGGCGCAACAAGCGCCGGCTTCTCCAGAAACGCCCACCGGTGGCCGATGGCGACTATGCTTCCGGACTGAGCATGGAGCATCGCCAGCAGATAGAGCTCGGACGCTCGCTCATGGGGGCTTCGTACTATCCGGCCAACGATGTCAGGCTGTTTCACAACGGAGCCGATAAGTTTGATGCGCTGCTTGCCGACATATCTGCGGCGCGCGACTATGTGCATATACAATATTATATAATAACCGACGACCGTATAGGCCACCGTGTGCAGCAGGCGCTGATGGAGCGTGCGCGTGCGGGGGTGAAAGTCCGTGTGATTTACGACCACATAGGCTCGCTCGGCGTGAAGCGCGCTTTCTTCAGGCAGATGGCCGAGGCCGGAGTGGAGGCACATCCGTTTTTCAGGGTGGCGTTCCCCCAGTTTGCCACACGTATCAATTGGCGTAACCACCGCAAGATATCGGTGATTGACGGAAACATAGGCTATATCGGTGGCATGAATGTGGCCGACCGTTACATTGATGGCGGGAAGTTTGAGCGCTGGCGCGATACCCACATCCGAGTGCAGGGGCCGGCGGTGGCTGCATTGGAGTATTCGTTTGCTGTCGACTGGTCGTTCATGGGGCATCCGTTGCCTGAAGAGAATGTGTCGGCCGAGAGCTATCACGGCGGAGCCGGAATGCAGCTTGTCACCAGCGGTCCCACAAGCGAGTGGAGCAATGTGGCCATGCTCATGCTCAAAGCCATAGGGAATGCCAGAAAGCGCATATATATACAGACCCCTTACTTCCTACCCACCGAGAGTATGTTGCGTTCCCTTCAGGCCGCGGCTCTGTCGAGGGTAGATGTGAGGGTGATGATTCCTGAACGGAGCGATTCGCACATTCTCACCTATGCCTCCTATAGCTATATCCTCGAGTGTCTGCGTGCCGGAATCAAGATATATCTTTACAAGGGGGGCATGCTGCACAGCAAGACCATGATGATTGACGATGATTTTTGTGCCGTGGGGTCGGCCAATATAGACTTCCGCAGCTTCGAACATAATTTCGAGGCCACAATGTTCATTTATTCATCTGATACCAATGCCGAACTGCGCCGCCAGTTCATGGCCGACCAACGTCTGAGCCACCGTGTCAAGGAGGCTGTGTGGCGCCGCAGGCCTATGTTCCAGAAAGCCAAGGAATCTATCGTGCGTTTGCTGAGCCCCTTGCTGTAGTTCTGGGGCTATCCGATAGATGGTATATCTACTCTTGCTCCGACAGATGTCTGTCCATAGCTTCGGCAGCGCGACGTCCGTCGCCCATTGCCAATATCACCGTGGCACCTCCGCGCACTATATCGCCTCCGGCATAGATGGCCGGTATGGACGATTGCATGGTGTCGGCGTCAACCTCTATAGTTCCGCGCCGCGACACGTTCAGGCCATCGATAGCGTTAGGGATTAGTGGATTAGGCGATACGCCTACGCTTACTATCACCATGTCTACCGGTATCTCCTCCACGGCGCCTTCCACCGGCACCGGCGAGCGGCGTCCCGATGCATCCGGCTCGCCGAGTTCCATGCGCTGGAGCAGCATGGATTTCACGCGGCCGGTCTCGTCGGCTATGTATTCTATCGGATTATGTAGCGTAAGAAACTCCACACCTTCCTCTTTGGCATGTTTGATTTCCTCGATTCGGGCAGGCATCTCCTCCTCGCTGCGGCGATATACGAGCATCACCCGGGCGGCACCCATTCTACGGGCGGTGCGCACTGAGTCCATGGCCGTGTTTCCGCCACCTATCACCGCTACATTCGACGCAGGCAGTATGGGCGTGTCGTGGCCAGGTGTGCCGGCTCCCATCAGATTCACACGGGTGAGATATTCGTTGCTCGACATTATGCCGATATAGTTTTCGCCCGGTATGCCCATAAAGCGGGGCAGGCCGGCGCCGGATGCTACGAACAGTCCCTTGAAGCCCATGGCGGTCAGCTCGTCGAATGTCAGTGTCTTGCCTATTATGCAGTCCTTTACAAAAGTGACGCCAATCCGTTTCAGTTCCTCAATTTCGGCATCGACTATGGAGTTGGGCAGACGGAATTGCGGAATACCGTATTTCAGCACACCACCTATTTCGTGGAGAGCCTCGTAGACGGTCACTGCATATCCGCGCCGTGCCATATCGCCGGCAAACGACAATCCGGCCGGACCGCTTCCGGCCACGGCTATCTTCACCGCCTCGGGAGCGGGTGTGACCGGGGAGCCGCCTGATGATATGGCCTGGTCGGCCGCGAAGCGTTCGAGATAGCCTATGGCTACAGGCTCTTTTTTCATCTTGTGATAAATGCAGCGGCTCTCGCACTGCTTCTCCTGAGGACACACACGGCCGCACACTGCGGGCAGGGCGCTTGTGGAGCGGAGCACGGCGGCAGCGCTACAGAAGTCGCCGCGTTCAATGTTTTTTATGAATCCCGGAATGTTGATGTTGACCGGGCATCCCTTGATGCACTGCGGATCGGGACAGTCCATGCATCGGGTGGCCTCGAGTACGGCCTGCTCGCGGCTAAGCCCCTGATTGACCTCCTCATTGCAGGTTATGCGGTAGGCCGGGTCGAGTTCCGGCATCTTCACGCGGGGTATGTCGGCACGTTGTTTTGCGGTGTGGGCTTTGCGCAGCTCCTCGCGCCATTGGGCATCGCGCGAAGCTATCTCTATATTGTTTGATTCCATGTGGGATTTCATTTTGAGTTAATTGTACGAACGCAGACGCATCATCATCTCGTCGAAGTCCACCTGATGGGCGTCGAATTCCGGACCATCGATGCACACAAATTTTGTCTTGCCGTCAACACTTATGCGGCAGGCGCCGCACATGCCGGTGCCATCGACCATAATGGTGTTGAGCGAGCACATGGTGGGCACATTGAATTTTTTTGTGAGCAGGGCCACGAACTTCATCATCACAGCCGGCCCGATGGTCACCACCTGGTCCACGCGCTCGCGTTGTATCACCGATTCAACACCTTCGGTAACGAGCCCTTTGCGTCCATACGAGCCGTCGTCAGTCATTATCACCACCTCGTCGCTGTAGGGACGCACCTGGTCTTCAAGTATTATCAGCTCCTTGGAGCGGGCAGCCAGCACTGTTATCACCCTGTTTCCGGCCTGCTTCATGGCCTTGACTATGGGGAGCAGGGGAGCTACACCCACACCGCCACCGCAGCACACCACGGTGCCCACATTGGCTATGTGGGTAGCCTGGCCGAGTGGGCCCACAAGGTCGGTGAAGCTGTCGCCCGGTTCAAGGGCGCATATCTTGCGGGTTGATACGCCGACCTCCTGTATCACAAGCGTTATGGTGCCGCGGGTTGTGTCGGCGTCGGCTATGGTCAGGGGGATGCGTTCGCCCCCTTCACCTGTTCTCACTATCACGAAATGTCCCGGCTTGCGGGCGCGGGCTATCATCGGGGCTTCCACCACGAATTTAACCACCTTTTCAGAAAAATGCTCCTTTTCTAAGATTTTGCTCATGTCTGTGTGTAGGGTTTCTGTACGCAAAGTTACACTAAAATAGTTCAAACGGCTATTTATTAAGCAAAAATTACGTTTTTGATGGCGCGGGTGGTAATTTATTAGTAATTTTGCATTAATCAATAATAAATATTCATATAATCATAATAAAACCATTTGTTACAGACATGAAAAAATTTCTTGCCGGATTTATGGCCCTCGGAACAGTGCTGGGAGCCAGTGCCGAAGCTGATGTTGTCAATGCCGACAGCACCGGATTTAAATTTACGGATGTGAAACTTGTCAAGACCACTCCTGTCAAGGACCAGAACAAGTCGGGTACATGCTGGTGTTTTTCCGGCATATCCTTTTTCGAGGACGAGATTCTGCGTAAGACAGGCAAGGAGATGGATCTCTCGGAGATGTTTGTGGTGCGTCACTGCTACGACGACAAGGCCGATAAATACGTGCGTATGTACGGAGCCCTTAATTTCGCTCAGGGCGGAAGCGGACTGGATGTACCCTATGCGTGGGAACGCTACGGTATAGTGCCTGAGGAGGCATACCGTGGTCTGAACTATGGTGAGGACAAGCACTCACATTACGAGATGGCCGATGTGCTGACCTCTTATGTAAAGGCTGTTGTGCGCAAGCCCAACAAACGTATCTCCACCGCATGGCGCAAGGGATTCAACGGTGTGCTCGATGCTTATCTCGGTGAGCTTCCCGAAACTTTTGTCTACGAAGGCAAGACCTACACCCCGCAATCGTTTGCAGCATCGCTTCCTATCAAGATGGACGATTATGTGGCCATCACATCTTTCACTCACCATCCTTTCTATAAACCTTTCGCCCTCGAGGTATCAGACAACTGGCTTTTCGGTCAGTACTATAATGTGCCCCTCGATGAGATGAAAGCTATTGTTGACAATGCCATTGACAATGGTTACTCTGTCAACTGGGCTGCCGATGTGAGCGAAGGTGGTTTCAAGTGGAAAGAGGGCTACGCCATAATGCCCAAGGGTAAGAGCGAGGCCGACATGGACGGCACCGAGCTGGCACGTTGGGTAAAACTTTCAGATAAGGACCGCGAGAACGAGAAGTTCAAGGCCAAAGGTCCGGTTGAGGAAATCGAAGTTACGCAGGAGGTGCGTCAGGAGATGTTCGACCGTCAGGAAACCACCGACGACCATGGTATGGTAATCGTGGGCAAGGCAGTTGACCAGAAGGGCAACAAATACTATAAGGTGAAGAACTCCTGGGATACCAATCAGGTCTACGACGGTTATTTCTACGTGTCAGAGCCTTACTTCCTTGCCAAGACAATGGACATATACGTTAACAAGGAAGCTGTTCCTTCAGCCACCCTCAAGAAACTGGGCTTGAAGAAGTAAACACATTGTTTAAGATATATAAAAGAGAGTTGGGAACCAAAAGGTTCCCAACTCTCTTTTTAGGTTGATATCGGGTTCTGAATTAGAAGTTGTAGTAGAAACCGAAAGTGAGGTCGTTGCTGTCAAGAGCTATACCACCTTTGTTGGAATAGCCTGAAGCCTTGGCAGCATCGTTTGCGCCACGGTAGCCGAGGAAACCGATGTGAGCCACGAAGCTGAACTTCTCGTTGAAGTTGAGCGACAGACCGGGCTTGAAGCCGATACCGTAGATGCAAGCTGTCTTAGAGCTGTCGTCGCCGTATTCTGACCATCCGGCACCGAATTCAACACCGCCGTCAACGAAGAGATTCACGAAATTGTTTTCGCTCTTGAAGAAAGTGTAGCGAGCATAGGGTGAAAGCTGGAACATGTGTCCGGAAACACCGGTGCCGCAGAAATGCTGGTAGTTGTATCCGATAACGGTACCTACAGCCCATTTTTCGTTGAGGTTATATCCGATTTCGGGAAGAATCGAAAGAGTGTTGGTGCTGGGGGTGCTGCCTGTAGAGGAAATTTTGGCACCTTCGTGCATGTAACCGAGTGAACCACCTGCATAGAATCCTTCGGCTGATGCGCTGAGCGATGCAATTGCCAATACTGCTAATGCGAAAATCTTTTTCATAGCTGTTAAAATGATTTGTTTGTAAAATTGGTTAAAATTCGGGTGCAAATTTAACTTCTTTTTTCAACAAAGCATACAAAAATGTTGATTTTTAGTGGAAAAACATCCTTTTACGGCATATTTTTCTACTTTAAGTCGAATGAGTTAAGGCTATAGTTGCGACCAAAGTCGGCGTCCGCGCAGATAGTAGGAGGTGAGGATGTTCGGACGCCGGGGAGTGGTGTGAAGCAAATCGGTGGCGGGGTGAGATGTGTAGTTGCGGCGCATGGAGGCGAAATCGCGGTGTGCTTTCCATATTGCGCGTGCGTTTTTGAAGTCGAGCGTGGCCATGAATTTACACCAGGCCAGGGTGTCGAGCAGCCGGCGCTTGATGAGGGTAGTCTTTCTGCTGCTGTCAGGCAGGTTTTTATGCAGCATCAGCAGATTGTTGCGGAAATTGAGGTAGGTTTTCCGTGGATTGGATGCATCGAGGCTCCCGCCACCGAGATGATATACAATGCTTTGTGGCACCGCGGCTATTTTGTGACCCATAAGCTGTATGCGCCAGCAGAGGTCTATCTCCTCCATGTGGGCGAAGAAGTCGGCATCAAGCCCTCCGGCTGCTATGTACAGGTCGGTACGTACCATAAGCGCCGCCCCGCTTGCCCAGAATATATTGGCCGGAGTGTCGTATTGTCCATTGTCGCGTTCCACTGTGGCAAACAGGCGCCCACGGCAATAGGGATAGCCGTTGCGGTCTATGTAGCCGCCGCATGCACCGGCATATTCGTACATGGATTTGTCGCGGTAGGATCTGATTTTCGGTTGGCAGGCTCCGGTTTCGGGATGATTCTCCATGTAGTGGAAAAGTGGTTCAAGCCAGCCGTGGCTCACCTCCACGTCGGAGTTCAGCAGCAGGCAATATTTGTAGTTGCTGCATGCCTTTATGGCACGGTTGTACCCTTCGGCGAAGCCATAGTTCTTGTCAAAGGCCATCACTTCCACCTGTGGAAAGTCGGTGGCGAGCAGTTGCAACGAACTGTCAGTGCTGCCGTTGTCGGCCACAATCACGGTGGCTATGGTTGCGGATGTGTGTTCCATTACCGATGGCAGGAACTCGCGAAGGAGTTTTTCACCGTTCCAGTTGAGGATTATTACCGCGGTCTTGTCTGTCATGGATTGATTTGTTTAACCGTTTCACCCGACATCTCCTCGCCGTCGGCCGAGTGCAGGCGCACATCGACAATGCTGTTGCACAGCGATTTGTCGGCGGGAAGAGACACCTTTATATAATTGTCGGTGAATCCGTGCATCACACCGTTGCTCACACTATGTTCCACGAGTACTTTGCGCACGGTGTTTTCAAACGATTGTGTAAACCGGGCCAGCTTTTTCTCGGAGATATCAATCATCAGCCGGGCGCGCCGGTGTTTCTCCTCCTGAGGCACCACATGGTCTATGTCGGTGAGTGCTCGTGTGCCGGGACGCTCGGAGTAGGGGAACACATGAAGCCGGGATATGTCGAGCGATTCGACAAACTCCCTTGAGCGCTCGAAGCGCTCGGGAGTCTCGCCACGGGCGCCGGTTATCAGGTCTACACCAATGAAGGCGTCGGGAATATGAGTGCGTATGGTCTCCACGCGGTGGCGGAACAGGTCGGTGTCGTAACGGCGTCGCATGAGCCGGAGCACATCGTTGTCGCCATTCTGCAGCGGTATGTGGAAATGTGGCATGAAACGCCGCGATGTAGCCACCCATTGTATAATCTCGTCGGTGAGCAGGTTAGGCTCTATCGACGATATGCGGTAGCGCTCTATGCCGTCCACTTCATCAAGACGGCGTATGAGGTCGAAGAATGTCTCCTCGCTTCCTTTACCGAAATCGCCTATGTTCACTCCGGTGATTACAATCTCCTTGCCCCCTTCCGATGCCACTTGGCGGGCCTGGTCAACGAGCGAGTCTATCGAGCCGCTGCGGCTGCGTCCGCGTGCGAACGGTATGGTGCAGTAGGAACAGAAATAGTCGCAGCCGTCCTGCACTTTAAGGAAGTAGCGTGTGCGGTCGCCACGCGAGCAGGAGGGGGCGAAGGTGCGTATCTCTTTTGTGGGGGTGACGAGTGTGCTTGGCGTGCGTGTGCGCAGCCAGTTGTCTATATATTCGTCAAGGTGCAGTTTCTGGTCGGCACCGGCCACAATGGCCACTCCTGGCAGCGATGCCGCCTCGTCGCTCTTTAGCTGAGCGTAGCAGCCTGTCACCACAATGGCTGCCTCGGGATAGCGCCGTGCGTAGGAGCGTATGGTCTGGCGGCATTTTTTGTCGGCAAGCTCGGTCACGGAGCATGTGTTGACCACTATTATATCGGGTGTGTCGCCACGCTGCGCACGCATAATCCCTTTTTCGGCGAGCTGACGCGCCACGGTCGATGTTTCGGCGAAATTCAATTTGCAGCCGAAGGTGTGGAACAAGGCTTTGTAGCTTCCGAATGTCGTGTGGTCTATCATCGTGGAGTTTTTGCGTTGGTGATGCAAAGTTAGGAAATGTTTCTTAACTTTGCATCTATCCGGTGGCTTCATTGAAACTATTGCCATGCCATATTTGTATTTAATAATGTTCTAACTATCTATCAAACATGCTGACCGAGGATTTATTACACATATATGCCGACAGTTTCCGTACCAATTGGGATACTCCGGCGCTTACGGAATATACCACCGGAAATACTCTCACTTACGGTGATATGGCACGCCGTATAGCCCGCACGCACATATTTTTTGAACTTTGCGGAGTGAAGCCGGGCGATAAGATCGCTTTGCTCGGTAAAAATTCTGTGTCGTGGATCATATCGTATATGGCCACAATCACTTATGGTGCGGTAGTGGTGCCGATACTGCAGGAGTTCAATCCGCAGGATTCGCAGCATATCATAAACCACAGCGATGCCGTGATGCTCTTTGTGCAGGACCAGATATTCGAGAATCTTGATTTTGAACAGATGCCGGGTGTGAGACTTGCCATGTCGCTTGACACTCAGGACGTCATTGCCGAGCAACCTTCGTTTGCCGGCCGGGCATCCAAGGCCATGAAAGCTTTGGTGAAGGCTTTCAACAAGCGTTATCCTCTCGGATTCAATGCCGCGTCGGTCAAATACCGCTATTTCTCTCCCGACAGCGTGGCTGAAATCAACTACACATCGGGAACGACCGGTTTTTCGAAGGGCGTTATGCTGACTCTCAATAATTTGTGCGGCAATGTGGTGTTCGGTATGAGCACGAGGCTGCACTGGCGTGGCTCGCGGGCATTGGCGTTCCTGCCGTTGGCCCATGCCTACGGATGTGCGTTCGACATGCTTGCACCGTTGGCTGTGGGGGCGCATATCACGGTTTTCGGTAAGCTGCCCACGCCCAAACTGCTCCTCAAGGCCATGTCGGAGGTTCGGCCGAATCTCATACTTTGCGTGCCGCTTATTCTTGAGAAAATCTACCGTAAGCAACTGCTCCCTATTATATCGAAACCATCGATGAAACGCATGATGGCGGTTCCGTTCCTCAACCAGCGTGTCTATTCCAAGATACGTAAGAAACTCATCGAGGCTTTCGGCGGAGAGTTTGAACAGATTATTGTGGGCGGCGCCCCGCTCAATCACGAGGTTGAGGAGTTCCTTTATCGTATAAAGTTCCCGTTTTCGGTGGGATATGGTATGACGGAGTGCGGCCCGCTCATCAGTTTCACTCCATGGCGCAATTTCATACCCGGATCGTCAGGCCGCACGCTCAAGGGATTGATGCATTCAAAGGTGCTGAGCGACAATGAGGCTGTAATCCCCGGCGAGATATGCGTCAAGGGTGAGAATGTGATGAAGGGTTACTATAAGAATCCCAAGGCTACCGAGGCTGTGCTTGACAAGGATGGTTGGCTTCATACAGGCGACATGGGCACCATTTCCGATGCCGGCACAATATTTATAAAGGGTAGGTACAAGACCATGATTCTGTCGGCCAATGGCCAGAATATATATCCCGAGGAGATTGAGGCCAAACTCAACAATATGCCTTACGTGGCCGAAAGCCTTGTGGTGCAGCGTGGCAATAAGTTGGTGGCGTTGGTCTATCCCGACTACGAGGCTATGGATAAAGCGCGCCTCACCAACGATATGATGCCGCAGGTTATGGAGAAGGTGCGTCAGGAACTGAACAAGCTCACCGCGCCTTACGAGCGTGTCGATGAGATACAGTTGCGTGCAAGCGAGTTTGAGAAAACCCCCAAGCGCTCAATCCGCCGATACCTCTACCAGTGACATCCCACAGTTTGTGAAATTGTAGCCTTGTACTCGATGTGCTGTAACTGAGCAGGCATAACTGCGTGCCCTTGCTTACGTAACCTCAATCCCTGCTTGCCGAAAATGAAATATGTATAAAAAAGAAAAGAGTCGATTCCTTCGGAATCGGCTCCATCTTTTTCTTTAGCAGTTGTATCTGCGTCTACTTACTTTACAGAGTCAGTAGCAACAGAGTCGGTAGCAACTGAATCAGCAACTACAGAGTCAACAACAACTTCAGTAACTTCTTCTACAACAACAGCAGAATCAGCAGCGGCAGCTTCGTTCTTAGCGGCATTGTTGCAAGAGAAGAGAGATGCGCCGAATACAACAGCAAGTAATAAAACTAACTTTTTCATTTTCTTTTTAATTAAATAATAAAACAATTTTTTTTAGCTTCAAAAACGCCACAAAGGTAACACCTTTTTTTGATTCGCCAAATAAAAATTATGATTTTTTTTGTGGTGTTGGATTTATGCGTGAATTAATCAAAAAAAGTGTATATGCGTTTGCGAATTTTTAACTTTTGGCGTCGTGCATGCGCGAATTGACTATTTTGTTGGCCATTACCACAGCTTTTGTAATATGGTCGCATACATGGTCTTTGCCCACCAATTGCTCGATATGGGCATTTTCAAGCACTTTGTGCACAGCGGGGTTTACACCAGAGAGCACCACATGGATGCCTTCGGCCTGCGAGCTGTTTATCAGAATCTCGAGATTGTGCACTCCGGTGGCGTCGATAAACGGCACTTTGCGCATTCTGATTATGCGCACAATGGGTTTGCGGGCCATGGATGTGCGCATGAGTTCATCAAACTTCGTGGCCACGCCGAAGAAGAACGGGCCATCAATCTCGTATATCTCCACACCCTTGGCAACGTCAAGAACCTCGTGGGTGGTGGCTTCAGTGCCCTCGGCCACATCAAGCTGCTCGCTGTACACGCGTATCTGAGTGTTTTCCATCACGCGGCGCAGGAAGAGGATTATGGCCAGAAGCAGGCCTATCTCTATGGCTATGGTAAGGTCGAATATCACGGTGAGCAGGAATGTCACGGTGAGCACCGTTATGTCGCTTTTGGGATTCTGGAATATAGCGCGCACAGTGCGCCATCCGCTCATGTTGTAGCTCACCATTATCAGCACTGCTGCCAGACATGCCATAGGCACGAGATTGATCAGCGGCATGAGGAACAGGAATATCAGAAGCAGCACCACTGCATGTACCACTCCGGCCACCGGTGTGCGTCCGCCGTTGGTTATGTTGGTCATGGTGCGGGCTATGGCGCCGGTCACGGGGATTCCTCCGAAGAAGGGCACCACGATGTTGGCCATGCCTTGGCCTATAAGTTCGGTGTTGGAGTTGGTGCGCGAACCTGTCACACCGTCGGCCACCGTGGCCGAGAGCAGCGATTCGATGGCACCGAGTATGGCTATGGTGAATGCCGACGGAAGAAGTTCGTTGATGGTGTCCATGGTCAGCTCGAAGCCATGAGGCTGGGGTATGTCGGTGGGAAGTGTTCCGAACCGGTCGCCGATGGTGGTGATATGTATCCCCGGGCAGTAGCGGTGCACGAGCCATACGGCCACGGTCACTATTATTATGGCAAACAGTGCTCCGGGCAGGCGTTTGGATACCTTGGGTGTGAGGATTATGATAAGGAGCGATACCGCGCCGACGGCAAGCGTGGGCCAGTCTATGCGCGAGAAGTTCTGGAGATATACTCCCCATTTGGGTATGAACGAGGCCGGTATGTCAGTGAGCCCCAGCCCGAAAAAGTCGTTGATCTGAGTTGAGAATATGGTGAGCGCTATACCGGCGGTGAAGCCTACAACAATGGGGTAGGGGATAAATTTGATTACTGTGCCGAGCTTGAAGATGCCGAGCGCCACCAATATGAGGCCTGCCATAAATGTTGCTATGGCCAGACCTTGTAGCCCGTAATTGGCTATTATGCCGTAGACTATAACTATGAATGCGCCGGTTGGACCGCCAATCTGGACGGAGCATCCGCCGAATGCCGACACCATGAATCCGCCTATTATAGCCGTGATAAGTCCTATTGTGGGGCTTACACCGCTGGCTATACCGAATGCGATGGCGAGCGGCAACGCTACTATACCCACCACAATACCTGCTATGAGGTCGGTTTTGAAACGTGACAATGAATAGTGGGAGAGTGCCGAAAATAGTTTCGGCTTGAAATCGATTGGGCCGTAGAAATTCATACCCTTGTAATTATATGGAAATTAGTTGATAACAGTTGAAACCTTGCACACAATCCATAATCTGTATAGATATGCTTTGTACTCAAAATCGGGGGCGTCCCGGATTTTGAGGGTGCAAAGTTACAAAAAAGAGTGCTGAATCAATAGCCTTTGCGGTATTTTTCGTGGTCTATGTCCTCGAGTATGCTCAGATAGGAGGCATAGCGCGATGCCGCGATGCGGTTTTCGTCAAGAGCCTGAAGCACGGCGCATCCTGGTTCGTGGGTGTGTGTGCAGTTGCCGTAGCGGCAGTCTGAGGATATGCGGAATATTTCGGGGAAAAAGTGTGCCACCTCGTATTTGTCGTAGTCTATTGTCCCGAATCCCTTCACTCCGGGGGTGTCTATGAGATATCCGCCTTGCGGCAGTGGAAACATCTCGGAGAATGTGGTGGTGTGCATACCGGTGAGGTGTGTGTGCGATATCTCGGCCGTGCGCAGGTCAAGGCCTGGTATCACATCGTTGATGAGCGACGATTTTCCCACTCCCGAATTGCCCGACAGCAGAGTGATTTTACCCTTCATGGCAGCGCGTAGCTCATCGACCCCTTCGCCGGTCAGAGCCGAAGTGTGGATCACGCCGTAGCCTATCGAGCGGTATAGATATGTCACAGCATTGAGCAGCTCGCGGTCATCGTCGCCAGTTAGCAGGTCCACCTTGTTTATAACTATCACTGCGGGTATGCGGTAAGCCTCGGCAGTAGATAGGAATCTGTCTATGAATGTTGTGGATGTTACAGGATGGGCCAGAGTCACTATCAGGAACGCCTGGTCTATATTGGCCGCGAGTATATGTGCTTCCTTGGAGAGGTTGCTTGCCCGGCGTATTATGTAGTTCTTGCGCGGTGATATGGATGTGATGTAGGCGGAGCCGTCGTCCGCGCGGGTCACCTCCACCCTGTCGCCCACGGCCACCGGATTGGTGGTGCGTATGCCCTTAAGGCGGAATTTGCCCTTTATCTTGCAGCTTATTTCCTCTCCGTTGTCGGTCTTGACCAGATAGGAGCTTCCGGTGTTGCGTGTTACGAGTCCGTTCATGTCTATGCTTGGTGGGTCTGTGCCACATTATATTAACACAAAGATAATGCTTTTTGCTCACCCCACGAAATCATCTGAATTTATTGCAGCAGCTACCGGCCGACACGTTGCAGCGCCTGTAGCTGCAATATCCGTCATCGTAGGTCACGCAGTTGGCGCAGCATCGGGAATTTCCCGATGTGATGGCTCTCAGCACTATATAGCCTATTATCACCACTATGGTGAGTGTGAGGAAGTGCAACAGCGCTATTATGGTGGCTATGGAGCCCAATGTGTACAGCACAATGGTGAATATGAGATTCAGCCATCCGCCTCCATCCTTGATGTTGTAGTAGACAAACATAATCAGCTGTATGGTCTGCACTCCGATAATGGCCAGCGCCACATAGTTCACGTAGGCCTTGAAGAATATTGCTGTCACAATCAAGGCGATTATGCCGGCTATCCACCCGTAGTAGCCTACCGAGATATTGCTGTTGCGGCAGCCGAGGTAGTTGGAAGCATGTATTAGTGACATGAAGGCCATTATCTGTCCGTAGAGCAGTATGCCGAACAGGATGTAGTCCACCACAGTCATCAGCCACCCTACTTGGCTCGGCATGCAGAACCATATCTTGCTGCCGTCGAAGGCAAGGAAATAGACAATTTCGCTAAGCGAAAGCGCGAGAAACACTATGGACGTAATATAGAACAGCCATTTAGTGTATTTGTACCGGTCGCCTTCCTGCGATGCGATCTGCACCACGGTCACTATTGCGGCGAGAGCCACCATTATGTAGAACCATAGCGGGCTGTCGGTTTTCGGTATGTTGAAGTCGTCCCAGAAATACCGTGTGGCGGTTTTGTTGGCTTTGGGAACTTCAGGTTGGGCCACAGGTCCCTGCATATATTTCATGGACACATATCCGTTCCGGCCGTTCAATGACATTTTGCCCCAGCCTGATTCGATATGTTCGATTTCTACAGTAGTGCCACGGTGCAGCGCCCCTACCACGGCCGATGATTTCGATGGCTTTGAGCGTACATTCAGCACCTTGGCATTGACTGTATAGGTGCCTTGTGCCGACACAATCAATGCGGTGAGGATTAATGTCAGGAACAGTACGGTGCGTTGCATAATGTGTGTCATGGTATGTCTGCTTTGATTGGTTGCCTGATGCAAATGTAATAAATATCCTGATAATATGTGTGTTGTAGTATAAAATAAGGGGACGCTTCCTTTTGCGGAAACGTCCCCTCGGTATATAATATAATGTGTATGTCGGTTGACTTACTGACGGCCTGATGTGGCTACGGCGCGGTCTATCTTGGCCACGAGACCCTGAAGCACTTTGCCCGGACCGAGTTCCACGAATTCTGTGGCTCCGTCGGCAATCATGTTCTTTACGGTCTGTGTCCAGCGCACGGGTGCTGTGAGCTGAGCCACGAGGTTGGCTTTGATTTCAGCCGGGTCGGTGTGGGGCAGGGCATCCACGTTCTGGTAAACGGGACATACCGGAGCCGACACCTGGGTGCGCTCTATGGCTTCAGCGAGTTCGGCACGGGCGGGTTCCATGCAGGGAGAGTGGAAAGCGCCACCCACCTTGAGTTTGAGAGCGCGCTTGGCACCGGCGGCAAGAAGTTGCTCGCAGGCAGCGTCGATGGCCTCAACCTCACCTGATATCACAATCTGTCCGGGGCAGTTGTAGTTGGCACATACCACTACTCCGTCAATGCCTGAGCATATCTCCTCCACCTTCTCGTCGGGGAGTGCGAGCACGGCAGCCATTGTCGAGGGCTTGAGCTCGCATGCTTTCTGCATGGCCTGTGCGCGGGCTGACACGAGGCGGAGACCGTCTTCAAATGTCAGGGCACCTGCGGCAACGAGAGCCGAAAATTCGCCGAGCGAGTGACCGGCCACCATGTCGGGGTTGAACTCCTCGCCCATGGTCTTGGCGAGAATCACTGAGTGGAGGAATATGGCGGGCTGAGTCACTTTGGTCTGTTTGAGCTCGTCGTCAGTTCCTGCAAACATTATGTCGGTGATGCGGAAACCCAATATTTCGTTGGCTTTTTCAAACATTTCGCGGGCCACTTCATTGTTGTCGTAGAGGTCTTTGCCCATTCCTACAAACTGTGCGCCCTGTCCGGGAAATACGAATGCTTTCATGTTGGTTTATTGATAGTGAAATGATTCTGAATTTGGGTGCAAAGGTAAGATTTTTTTGTTAACTTTGCCACTGACAGATGTATTTAACTGAATATTGACGCAATAAATCGTAGAATGAATATATTTAATTTGATTCCGGCCATATTCGGTATCGGCAGTGGCGAGATAGTGGTGATAGTGCTTGTGGTGCTTCTGCTGTTCGGTGGCAAAAAAATTCCTGAACTGATGCGCGGTATAGGCAAAGGCGTGCGCAGTTTCAAGCAGGGGCTCAACGATGTGACCGATGAGATAGACAAGGCCGGCGATTCCTCATCATCAGGCGAGGCTGATAAAAGTAAAAACTCTCGCGTTGATGGAAGGGAGCGGTAGCGGGGCTGACGCGACCGGGTCTATGGGATTCTGGGCGCATGTCGATGAACTGCGGGCCACGATAGTGCGCTGTGTAGTGGTTGTGGCCTTGCTCGCTGTCGCCGTGTTTGCGTTCGCTCCATGGATTTTCGACAATATAATTCTGGCTCCCTGTAGCGGTGATTTTGTGCTGTACCGTTGGCTCGGCGGCGTGTCAGGCAGCCTGCCATGGGGTGCGGACGGTGATGCCGGGGCGGCCGGCTATGCCGTTAGTCTGGTCAATATCAATCTCGCATCGCAATTCTTCATTCACGTGTCGCTCTCGCTGTGGCTTGCTGTGATTCTCTCCGTGCCGTGGATTCTTTATCAGCTGTGGCTGTTTGTGATGCCTGGGCTTTATGCCGCTGAACGCTCCGGAGTGCGGTCGGCATTCTTGGCAGGATGTGTCATGTTCTATATCGGCCTGGCTGCCGGCTATTTCGTGGTGTTTCCTGTCACGTTGCGTTTCCTCGCCGAGTATCAGCTCAGTGCCTCTATACCTAATCACATCACACTCGATTCGTATATGGACAACTTTGTGTGCCTGAATCTTGTGATGGGGCTTCTGTTCGAGCTTCCTATGCTTACGTGGCTTTCGGGGCGGCTCGGCCTGATTTCCCGCCGGCAGCTCGTCAAATACCGCCGGCATGCCGTGGTGGCATTGCTGGTAGTGGCGGCTGTGATTACCCCTACGGGCGATCCTTTCACTTTGTTCATAGTGTTTCTTCCGCTTTATCTTTTGTGGGAAACGGGCATTCTTTTTGTCCGCTGTTAGCCTGATTCCGAACCATCTGCGGGCAGGGATGTTTCTATAGATGGAAGCACCCGCGCGCTGTCTGGCGGGGGTGCGGTTGACACTCTAAACTTATGTTACTATGAATTACAATGAAGCCATAAATTCAAGCGAGGTGGTGCTCGTGGAGTTTTTTGCGACATGGTGTCCCCATTGCCGTAAAATGATGCCGGTGGTGGAGCAGTTGAAGGAGTTGCTCGATGGAAGTGTGCCTGTGTTCCAGCTCGATATAGACCGCAACGATTCTGCGGCATCGGAAGCCGGTGTGGAGTCGGTGCCTACATTTATCATCTACAAGGCCGGCCGCGAAATGTGGCGTGGCAGTGGTGAGATGGATGGAGAGGTGCTGCTCGCCAAGGTTGAATCGTTCAGGTAGCGCATTGTCATGGCTCGATATAAGGATAGCAGGCCGACATTGTTTTCCGACTATCTGTCGGAACTGGGAGTGCCGCATACACAGCGGTATTCCGACACCCGGTATTGCTCCATGCCTTTCAAGAGCCTGTTCGGATTGAAAAAACTGCTCGGTGAGTATGGGGTGGACAGCGATGGTTACCGTCTGGCCGATAAATCGGAACTGACTAAAATCACACCTCCGTTTCTGGCCGGCACACCGGGTGGATTCGTAATTGTAAGCGGCATTACATCCGACGGCTCGGTGGAATATATCACGGAGGGCGTAGGCGAGTCAATGCCGTTGGCCGATTTCATGGCCTCGTGGGATGGAACGGTGTTCCAGGCCTATCCCGCAATCAGCTCAGCTGAGCCTGACTATAAGCTGCATGCCCGCGAAGAGTTTTTTGAGCGTTCCAAAAAGTGGGTTCTTCTCGGGTGTGTGCTGTTTCTGTTATGCTATCTTTTTGTGTCGGGTGGTCTTTACGGTCAGTGGTCCACAGTGATGCTTACCCTGTTTGACATGGTGGGACTTTACCTTACCTACATGCTGGTACAGAAGTCGCTCAAGATAGAGAACCGGTCGGCCGACCGCATGTGCGGAGTGCTTCAAGCCGGCGGATGCGACAGTATTCTCGAAACCAAGGCATCGAAATTTTTCGGCCTGTTCGGGTGGAGCGAAGTTGGTTTCGCCTATTTTTCAGTAAGTCTTGCCGCGTTGCTCATGTTTCCGCAATGGACTTGTTATCTCGCACTTTGCAATGCTTGCTGCCTGCCGTTTACCATCTGGAGTATATGGTATCAGAAATTCCGTGCCGGTGTGTGGTGCACTCTATGCGTGTGCGTTCAGTGCACATTGTGGCTTCTGTTTTTCTGCTATTTCTTTGGCGGTTGGTTCAAAGGTGTCTTTCCGTTGCGCATGCCGCTTTTTGTGCTCGGCGCCACGTATATGGCTGTGTTGCTCGCACTGAACCGAATAATGCCTTATTTCGACAGATCAGAATCTGAATGATTATGAAACGTACTGTACCCATACATATCTCACGTCCGCAGTTGAAGCATGCCGACATCTTGAGCGCCATGCAGCTCAACGGTCTGCGCTTCGGCAACAAGCACACCATTCTCACCCCGGGGCGTCTGCGTTCCGCCTCCGTCTCCGCGAAATAGATTCACGGCCACTTCGTGTGTACGTTTTTCGGGCTGTTGCGTATTATCTTGCTGAAAAAAAGGATAATGTGCAGATATGTCAGATTCTTGACGTATTTTTGTGTTTCCACCAGTTAATTAGTGACCTATCCTATGGAAATATCAAGAGTTTCTATGACAGTGGCATTTACTATAATGTTGCTAAGTGGTTGTTCCAAATCATATAAGAATGTTGTGTCGTATACAGAGATTGGCTATCCGGAGCAAAAGCATAAGGAAGAAAACTTTGCTTCTGATGAAGAAGGCGCGGTGCAAGAACCGGCATGGACTTATTTTGAAAGGTTGTCCTATCTGTTTGGTGCAGACTCGACTTGCGTAGGAATGACAGATGACATGAATTTTCCGGAATGGTATTCAGGCTGTTTTGTGAATGACAGAAACAGATTGACCATAAATGTAATCGGCGATACTGTCGAAATTCGTGATGTTCTCACTCAACAGCTCGGAGGAAATGAATTTGATTTGGGTGTGGGGGTGTGTTCAATCAAAGAGCAAATTAATACAAGACGACTCTTAAGAGAGGCAATTGCACAAAAATACAATGGAGATTTTACCTCAGAAACAAAACCTGACGGGACAATCGATATATGCCTTCAAGGCAGCAATGACTCGATTATTCCCAATTTTAAGAGGGATGTTTTCGATGCACCTATACTGCGATTCACACTTGCTGATACGATTGGGCTAATACCAATGTCTGATTATGATGAAAGGCATAGCAAACGGTATCCTGCTTTTCATTTTGACAATGGCGATGATTATTTAGTAGAAGGAATGTACCGTATAGTTGATGAACGAGGGCGGATTGGATATGCCGATGAGAATGGGAATACCGTTATTGCTCCACGTTTCAAATGTGCATTTCCTTTTGAGAATGGTAAAGCGAGAGTATCAGATTCCGGCGAAAAAAGACGTTATGATGCAGAACATTGGTACTGGGAGAGTGACGGTTGGTATTATATAGATAAGACCGGTCGGAAAATAGACTGAACATATCATCGCGTCACACCTTATATTCCGTCGGCTAAGCCTCAAATATACCATTGAGTTCCTTGGCACATGGGAGATGCTATATAATCTGGATTTTAATTGTGGCGAATTCGCCACAATTAAAATCCAGCCGGAAGCAATAACTTCGCCCTCTCCACAAAGGTATGGATTGAACGTACAAACGCTAAAGGCATAATTACCAGTTCATCGAGCAAGGATTGCCACAATCAGAGCGACTAATAAAACTCAACCAAATCGCCATCCATCAGATGAACGTGTTGGAATGTGGCGATAACGACCGGAAATTATTGATACGGGCATAAAAACGAAGCGAGCAACGGTGTGAATGTCGGTCGGCGGCTTAAT
>CANSRU010000005.1 GCA_947649495.1 uncultured Porphyromonadaceae bacterium
TATGAACAGAAAAGGACGGATAGCATTTACGAAGTTGGCTATCTGCCGGAAATTTATTAACTTCGCATAAGCTCAACGACCACATGTCCGGCATAGGTGCCGCGCATGTCTTTGAGTCCGCAGACCGACCGCAGAAACGCCCCGACTGAGCTACTTGTACGGTTCATGTACGGTTTAGACTTACACCACGTTGTAAATCAACATTTTAACCGTTTCTGCATCGGTAGAAAATGATGGGCAGTTAGCGATAGACAGAAATTCAGATACGGGCTATGGCAGATGTGATGACACCGGAGCAGCGTAGCCGTTGCATGGCGGCAATCAAGGGAAAGGATACAAAACCGGAGATGATTGTGCGGAAGTTCCTTTTCTCCCGAGGACTGCGCTATCGTGTCAACAACCGCAAACTGCCCGGCTCGCCTGACATTGTGCTGAAGAATTACAAAACTGTTGTGTTCATCGACGGTTGTTTCTGGCATGGACATGAGGGTTGCAAGTATTATCGATTGCCCAAAACCAACGTTAACTTCTGGAGACAAAAAATAGCCCTGAATATAGCCCGCGACTACGCCAACGGTGTTGACCTCCGTCTTGCCGGATGGAGAGTGATACGGGTGTGGGAGTGCGATATCAAGACAAAGGCAAAGCGCGATGAGACCCTTGAACAGCTCTATCAGGAGATAGTCAGAATCGAGCATAAATCACGCCATTATGAATCCACGCCCGACAATATGCCAATCGCCGCAGAGCCAAGCCCCACATACGGCGATAACAAAATTTAATCCATCAGAGCCTAAATCATGCCCATATCCGCCACTATCTTTGCCGCGGACAACCGAAGTCTCAGATAAATTTCGTAACTTCGCAATCTAACACGTACAAGCGCAGACAAAAGACCTCTCAATGTAGGTAACAACTTATATTCAACATATTAAAGGACTTCCTCGTAGTCGCGAAACGTGTTCTTTGCTTTGGCAAAGCGTGCATCAGCACGATAAGGTCACCTGTCTGCCTATTCGGAAGTTCTTTGTTTATGACAAAACGGCATGGCAAAACTAAATTTCATTGACTTGTTCGCTGGGTGTGGAGGACTTTCTGAGGGTTTTCTACAGTCTGGTCACTTCAATGGTTTAGCCCATGTTGAATGGGAAACCCCGATGGTTAATACTCTTCGTTTAAGATTAAGCGAAAAATGGGGAGATTCCCAAGAGGAAGCACAGTCTAAAGTAATCCAATTCGATATACAGAAAACAGAAGAATTAATTTTCGGCAATTGGACGGATGAGACTAAGTCTCTGTATGCTGTAAATAATTCAGGACAAGCACAGAATGGCCTTGACGAAATCATAAAAGGACAGAATGTCGATGTGATTATTGGGGGGCCTCCTTGTCAAGCTTATTCTATACATGGAAGAGCCAAAGACAAGGATTCTATGGAGAATGATTATAGAAACTATCTGTTTGAGAGCTTCGTCAAAGTCGTTAATCACTATCGTCCAAAAACTTTTGTATTTGAAAATGTAGCTGGATTACTCAGTGCCAAACCCAAAGGAATATCCATTGTTGATGAAATTTTCAAAGCATTCAAAGATATTGGATATAAAATCTACGAACCAGCACGACTAAAGGATGCGGTTTTTAATGCGGGAGACTTTAACGTACCTCAATATCGTCCCCGAATTATAATCTTTGGTATAAGGGAAGATAGTGGTCTTGAATTGGACAAGTTCTATTCAACGTTAAAAAAACATATCCAATCAATAAAACCCACTGTTAAAGACGCAATAGGCAACTTACCTCCAATATATCCTTTAGAAACGGTCTCTAAAGTCAAAAATAAGAATTGCTCACATTATGCGACTGATGATACAGATCCACATCATCAGCCGAGACATTGCAGTGCTCGTGATCTGAGCACCATTCGTACTTGGATTGCCAATGGCATGAATGCCTTATCCAACAAAGAGGCTGTCGCGTTCTATAAACAGGTTACAGGACGAGATACCCTTTATATTAAATACCGGAATCTAGAATGGGACAAACAATCCCCTACTGTGGTTGCTCATCTTCAAAAAGATGGTTTTATGTTCCTTCATCCGGACCTAAAGCAAGCTCGTTTCATAACAGTCAGAGAAGCGGCATTGCTTATGACATTTCCAAAAGATTATTCTTTTGTGGGTGCAAAATCTGTGTGTTATAAAATGATTGGCAATGCTGTGCCTGTTAATTTTGCTCGCGCGATTGCTGACTCTATATATGAAGTGATTTCTCAATGAAGAATGTTCTCATAGCTTGTGAAGAAAGTCAAACTGTATGCAAAGCCTTTCGTAAACTCGGCTTTAATGCATACAGTTGTGATATATTGCCTTGTAGTGGAGGACACCCCGAATGGCATTTACATTGTGATGTTTTAGGTGTTATTCGAGATAAGCGTGGTACTCTTGAAACTGGAGATGAATTTGTACTCGATGGAGAGTGGGATCTAATGATTGCGCACCCTCCGTGTACTTATCTTTCTGTAAGTGGTGCTCGCTGGTATTATCATCCGGAGGATAAAGACCTTCCCATCGAACAACGCCGACCTCACCCCAATTTCCCAACAAGGGCACAAGACAGAAAAGAAGCTATTGATTTTTTTTTAGCGCTTGCTAATGCCGACATCCCTCGTATCGCCATCGAAAACCCTGTGGGCATTATGAGTAAATTATTTCATAAACCTAATCAAATTGTTCAACCCTATTGGTTCGGCGACGAAGCGACTAAAACCACATGCCTGTGGTTGAAAGATTTACCACAACTAATTCCCACCAAAATTGTCGGAAAAGGGGAAAGAGTTGTGCTTTCAAGTGGGAAATCATTACCTAAATGGTATTCTGATTCCTTTAATACTAAAATTTCAACTGAGATGCGGCGTACTCTGAGAAGTAAAACCTTTCAAGGTTTTGCAGATGCGATGGCAGAGCAGTGGAGCAAACTCTTATAAACATGATACGCATCTTCAAATTCAAGAAAAACGACCTTAATCCGTCTGGAGGTAAACAAATTGAATATTCAATTTCTGACGTGAAAGACTTTTTCCAATTCACCCAAAATGAGGAAACAGTCGAATTTCGTTACATGTCGATATCGCCTAATGACCCTTTTAATGGTCTTCGGTTCAAATCTACATTTAAGTTATCTCCTGCGAGAGGCGACTACAAGTGCTATGGAAATCCCGACGGTTCGCTGAATCTTAAAAGTTTTTTCTTGGAGAAACTTCATCTTTCTGCGGAGGAAAATCTTGAAGATGCTTACGGGCTTAAGAAAATAGCTCCTAATTCTTATGCCATAGCTTATTTCCCAAAAGATATAGATTTTTCAAAAGTTGCCCCATTCTTTTTTTCACAGAATACATTCCCTGAAGAAATTGATAATAAAGAATCACACACACCTCTTGACGAGCCATTGCAAATAATCTTCTACGGAGCGCCTGGCACCGGCAAATCACATAAGATTGACAATGCCCCTCATGTGACTGATGAAAATACCATCCGCACGACTTTCCATCCAGACTCGGACTATTCAACATTTGTGGGTGCATACAAGCCAACTATGGCACCTATGCCTGTGAATGCATTTGTTGGCACAACTGTTCATCACGCCAAGAACGCTGATAACGAAAAGGCATACGAAAAGAAAATAGTCTATAAGTATGTGCCTCAGGCTTTCCTGAAAGCATACGTTGCCGCATGGAGCGACTTGGGCAATCCGCATTTCCTTGTTATTGAGGAAATAAACCGAGGCAACTGCGCACAGATATTCGGAGACCTTTTCCAGTTGCTTGACCGCAACAATATGGGCAGTTCCTCCTATGCAATTCATGCTGACGAAGACATAACTCAATTTCTTGCTGAAGACAAGAAAGGTTTTGCAAATCTGACTGAAGAACAGAAGGATGCTATCCGCTCATTTGTGCTCGTCAAGGATTCCGGCAAAACAGAGGCGATTGGCGATGCGATCTTTTCAGGTAAGAAGTTGCTCCTGCCGCCAAATCTTTACATTTGGGCAACGATGAACACTTCGGATCAGTCGCTCTTCCCGATTGACTCGGCTTTCAAGCGGCGTTGGAATTGGGAGTACATGCCCATCGATTATAACGCGATGGATTGGCAGTTTGAAGCCGGTGGCAAGCGTTATCTATGGTCTGACTTCCTGAAGAAAATGAATCCGCTCATCTATACTCTGACTCAATCTTCGGACAAGCAGATGGGATATTTCTTCGCAAAAGCAGACAAGAAAACTGATGATTTACAGACAGAGAACAACCTCATATCAGAAAAGATATTCCTTAACAAAGTGCTGTTCTATCTTTGGACGGATGTACTTAAAGATTTTGAGGCAGGCGACAAAATCTTCCGAGACGAAGAAAAAGGACAGATGTATCAGTTCTGCGATTTCTTCCCGACAACAAATGGCAAACTTGCCGAGTTTGTCGGCAAACTTGAATTGCCGGAGGTGGGATCAGCCGAGAAAGATAATGATAATGATGATGTTGATTTCGACTCTCCAAATGACTCAGAGTTAAACGATAATAACGGTAACAGCCAACGCGATTATTCAAAATACAGTGTCAATGGGCAAGGACGGATGTCTAAGTCCGATGCCGTGGTAGCCGCAATGACCGCTTTTGTGAAAGCTTTGCCGGAACTTTCCGCTACAGAGATACTCAGAAAGATCGACGGTTTTAATCTTTCAAATACCATAGCCTATTCCGAAGAAGACTTCAATAAATATCTTGAGCAATCTTCAGACCCACGTTTCACCAAACGCTATGCACGAATCGAGACTGGGACAGGAGAATCTATTTACATATATAAAGGATCAACACCAAAGCGTATTGGTGAACTTATACAAGGACTCAACAATTCCGGCACCGGAGTTATTTTAACGAAAGTAGAATGAAACTACTGATTGAAGAATACCAGTATGATGTAGCTGATGTTTTCGATGTCTTGGACGGGTTGTTTACGCTCCAGGATGTCGAGGGCAAAATCTCTGTGAGCTATGTCGGGTATTACTACAATCCCAAAATCAAGGACGTAGTCTTCATTCTGCCGAAAGTGCTGATTGATGAAGCAGGAAAAATATTCGGCAAATATGAGCCGCGTAATCTTGTGAATCTTGAAGAAGCGAAACTGGAATCTCACGAAGCAAAATTCATATATGAATTCTCCGTATGGATTCACCGTGCTATTGTGGTGTATAACAACGCCCATGAACATAACGGCATAATTCTACGTGAGCAGATTGAGAGCGAAGGACATGGCGCGAAGAAGAAAACCAATACTTGGCTTGATGTCATATTATCACTGATTCGCTTTGCCAAGGACAATCGTTCGTTTTTTACGTTCGTTTTGAAGAACATCCACTCCGGCTACAACAAGATAAACTGGACGCGCACCATCAGCTGCACTACGGCTGTAGTTCAGAATGACTCTCCTGTATATCTTAATCCGGTCAACAAGAAAAGGCAAATCAATTTTGATGAAGAACTCATCGTGATTTTCTTTTCGATTCTAAACTATGTGGCAGATCGTTTTGGTTTCAAGACTGAAATACCATTCGGTTTCCCTCTTATCAAAGGTGCGAAGTTCGAGCGGTATATTGATGGCTTTGGTCGCCTTCGTCTACGTCAGATAAAGTATAAATACTTTTCTGATGTGGCCACGAGGCTTTGGGACCTATGCTATGCATTCTTCGACAAGGCATACCAGATAAAGACTGCAACAAACAACCGCGAATACTTGCTTGCCAAGAGTTTCCACATCGTATTTGAAGCAATGATAGAGGAACTTATCGGCGATAATGATGTACCGAAAGGTTTGAAAGAACAGGCTGATGGCAAACTTGTTGACCACTTCTACACTTACGATGGTTTGCTTATCAACCGCGAGAAGGACAACGATATATATTATATAGGCGACTCCAAATACTATAAGATCGGCAGCAATCCCGGTAAAGAGTCGGTATATAAACAATACACCTACGCCCGTAATGTAATCCAATGGAATCTCAATCTGTTCCTCAATCCATCGGCAAAAGAGGAGGAGAAGGACAGATATAGAAAGATACAGTTGCGTGATGACGTGACAGAGGGATATAACATAATCCCCAACTTCTTCATATCCGCCAACATAGATCCGATCACACTATCATACGAAGACCGCACTGTCAGGCGTGACGGGCAGGAAAATATATGTCGCCAATTTGAGAACCGCCTGTATGACCGCGACACGCTCATTGTATCACACTATGACGTCAACTTCCTATTCGTGCTGGCTCTATATGCGCGTGATAATGCAGGAGCAAAGGCTCAGTGGAAAGCTGATATCAGGCGAAAGTTCCGCGAGGAGATTCAAGGAATGCTCAGAGACCGCTTTGAATTCTATGCCATGACCGCCCATCCCGATGTTGATGGCGAGAAATGGCTGAAAGAGAACTTTCAGGAGGTGCTTGGCAAGACATACAGCCCGTTCCTCGACAAAGATGTTTTCTCTCTGGCACTTGATAAGGACGATAAATATAAGGCAGAGAACGATGCGCTGATAGCCTCGCTCAAAGAGAACTTCTATGTTGTCCCATGTCCTTTGGGGACAGAACCCACCGCCCGTATTGCCGAAGAACGGCAAATTGTTGGCGATGTCAATAGCCCTGCGGCCGACAAGGGCAAATTCCTTACTTGCTTTGTCCGTAAAAGCGAAATTGGTGAAGGCAATGACGATTCGACCATAAAATTATACGACCTTTTCAACAACCATGCAGCGGAAGGTGCAACCTACGTGATGCTCAATATGCCATGCGGAGACATCAGCGAGGCAAAGTATCTTCTTCCCATCGTTGACAACGCTATTGACGGTTACTACGACATAGAGCGCATATCATTCGGAACACGAACAAAAGTAGCCAAGGACGGCTCAACCATCCCCGGCTTCCCGACGCTCCGCATCAAACTGGGTTCATTCCACCCATTTGACCGCAGCTATTCAGAGGGCATCGTGCCCCGTATGGCGAATCAGATATGGCGCGATAACCAGCTCCGGAATGTCATGACCAAGTCAGATGGCTATATGAACACAAATTTTGACATTCTAACAGCCGAGGAGCCTGAAGAACTATATGTAAATCCAACCAATCCGATTGAATTAGACTATTTTGAAAACTCATTAGATTGAAATTATGTGGTCAGATATTGAAACCTCTACCGATTTATTGGGATATACGATTCACGCTTCTATTTTGCGTGAAGTAGTATCTAATGAAAAAAATCTCCCTCTTACGATAGGATTATATGGTGATTGGGGATGTGGGAAGTCAAGTGTTCTTAAAATATTGCAAAGTCAGTTGGAAGAAGACAAAGACTGTGTGGTTGTATACTTTGATGGATGGGCCTTTGAAAACTTTGATGACGCTAAGATGGCTTTGATTCAAGGCATTGTGGATTCTCTTGAATCAAATGAAAGATTTTGGGAAAAAGTTAAGGAGGGAGCAAATGATCTAACAAAGGCTTTTAAGAAATTAGGGAAGTCCATTAATTGGATGAGAGCTTTAAAATGGACTGCGACAGCAGGAGCATCAGTAATGGCGGCAAGTGCCACTGGAGGGCTTTCCTTGATTATTCCCGCTCTTATGGATTTTTTTAATCAAAATAAGGGCAGTTTGGAGGAAATACTCACTAGTGAAAATGCCGAGCAGTTGCTGAAGGATGTCATACTCAAAGGAGACTCCGATAAAAAATATCAAGCGGTAAGGGAATTTCGACGCGACTTCGAAGACCTAATCCAAAAGTCCAAACAAGGGAAGGTTGTAGTCCTTATAGACGATCTAGATAGATGCCTTCCTCGTAACATCATAGAAAATCTTGAGGCTATAAAGTTGTTTCTGAATGTCCCGAAAACTGCGTTTGTAATAGCTGCCGATCAATTCATTGTATCGAATGCTATTAAAAGTGAATATAAGGCAATTATTGAAGCCTCAGATGATGCAAATGTCGGTTCAGCAGTAAAGAGACCCAATCTAGGCGATTCGTATATGGAAAAATTTATCCAGCTCCCATATAATATACCAGCACTGAGCCAAAAGGAGGTGGAGACTTATGTTACTCTTCTTTTCTGTCAATCACTTTTGCCAGATAAGGTATTTTCTTTAGTTCACCAAGATTTCACTCAATTCTGTATTAACAACAAGTTTGATTGTTATGGGTGGAGTAATATAAAAGAAGTGCTTAAAGAAAGAAGTGGTGACACCTCAGATTTACAAGAGATTGTAGGATTTCTTGTCCGTTTCTCGAATATTATTGGACAATCACTTCGGTGGAATCCAAGATTGATAAAACGCTTCTTGAATGCATATGAAATAAGATGCAATCTGTTATCAAAGTCTGATATTACTGATACTAAATCAAAATTTGCTTTGCTAAAGCTAATGCTAATAGAGAAAGACGAAATTTCATTATTTCGAGATCTCAATTCGTGGGTTATGTCAAAAGTAGGCACCCCAGAGGAATTACGGGTGATAGAAAACTTTGCACAAGGAGACAGAAAAGGTGAATTAGAATATAAGGGATGGAATAAACCGTCCATTTTACAGGTGGTCACCGAAGAGCCACTGTTTAGTCAAGTAAACTTGAAAGAACTCTTCTGGGTATCTAGAGACAATCTTGTATCAGAAATGACAGGTGTATCCCTTATTCCGACAAGAATAAGAACTCTCTTCAAAGAGGTTTATAGCTCATCTTCTACTAATATCCAAAACAAAATAGTAAATCAAAAGGTTAAGCTTCTATCCCAAGGAGATTTGCGCGATTTCTATGATTTATTAGATGCTCAAATCACTATCAATCCTAAAGAACCTAAAGGTTATTCAATTTATTGCAGTTGTGATGAATTGGGCGTAGATGTCGCATTTGACAGATTTGTAGAACTTATTGCCCGTATTGGATCAAGTAATATTTCAATTTCAATTGCGAATCAAATAAAAGACCTGCTTAATAGGCATCCCGGCGAATCTTCTCTACGTGATAGATTGAACACAAATAAGAAATTAAAACGTGCTATAGAATCATAATGGGTACATCACATAGACATAAACCAGGCGTTTTAGGTGAACCTAATTGGGGAAGCGCCTCTTCATCTATGACGTCTGCTGCAAAGGCAGAAGAAAAGGCTGATGCTTTAGAACAGAACCAGACAGATCAAACAAATAAGAAGCAGTATGAAGTCTTGCAAAAGAGATATGCGAATGCCTTTAGACGTAATTATCATAAGACGATACGCAATTTGGTTCGAGCTGCTGGAGGAAGAGAAAAAGTCAGTAAAGGAGGATCTAGAGCATTAGGACACGCTGGTTTATCAGTAGTAGGAGGTATTGTTTCAACCTTCGCCGATATTGCGGCGAAGGGTATTGACAATTGGCTTAATGAGAAGGGTGTCAACTTGAGAAATGGGAAATCTTGTTTGGAAATCCTTGATTTTCTGCGCCAATATTTAAGCGCAAATGTTGTTGGTATGGATGAAACTGCTGCTAACGATGCGCTTCAACACGTATTGGAGAAATTCGAAGATGATATTGACGAAGATGCAACCAATTTCGATGAGGTTCTTAATTCTATTATGACCTCAAATGAGATTGTCGAAATCATAGATGAATTTATGGGGATTTACATTTTCAGCCATCTTTCTCAGAATTTTCAGGAGAAGATAGAACATGATAAAGGAACCAATATCTCAGAGTCCACAATGGCTGATATTAAAGGATTGATTTTGGATGATGTACGTAGAGGATACAACGGACATACATCTGCTGAGATAGATTGGTCTGGGAAAGAAGGTCATGACTTCATACAGAAAGAATTTAATCGAATAATATACATATTGAGTGGCGATGAAGATTGAAATCACAGAATACACTCTTAGAGTACACTCCAAGAAGGATATAAGGCTTAATATTGGATTATCCTTAAAGAAAGATGCCGAAGAAATAAAATCATCGGCATACATTCAATTATATCCTATAGCATATTTTCATGGCCGAATTCAAGAGGAGGCTTTCAGTCTTATGCTGCTATCGGCTATAGTCTATTCCATCGATAGGTCAGTAAATCGACATAAATATTCCATTGATGGATGGACAAGGGAATTTGATGTTAACATCAAATTCCCTGCGTATGCTAAATTTAAGCAGTGCAAGACTGATATAGAGCAAATGCTTTCCTTCTTGACAGGAGATTATTGGCACTTTAATTTTGTGGGAGATACTGTCATAGAATATCCACAGTTCAAGCCAAACGCTTATTACGAAAATATAACTCAAGTAAACATATTTTCCGGTGGATTGGATTCTCTAATCGGTGCAATTGATTACGTTGCTAATAATCCAAATGGCAAGTTATATCTGTCTTCTCACTACGATAGTTATATGACCGGGCCAAAGACCGACCAATCTCGTGTTCGCAAAGAGTTGACAAAGGAATACAACAAGTCTATTGTGTATCGAGAGGGTATTAGCATTACTCCTGGCGTGTCGGAAGAAACATCGTGCCGTTCAAGATCTTTTGTTTTCATTGCATTAGCAAATATTGTCGCGTCATATGCAAAGTGTGATGTTGTAATTCCCGAAAATGGGTCAGTTTCACTTAATTTTCCATTGTCTCATTCCAGACGGGCAGCATGTAGTACTCGTACAACACATCCCATCTTTATCTCTCACTTTCAAACTTTACTTGTAAAGCTTGGATTGTCAACTAAAATTTACAATCCGTATGAGTTTAAAACAAAGGGAGAAATGGTTATGAATTGCGCTGATAAAGATCTACTTATCAAGACACTTCCATTATCCAATTCTTGCGGTAAACGGAATATGCACCAACATATGTACGATAACAGCAATGCAACTCATTGCGCTCATTGTATGCCATGTATGTATAGAAAAGCTGCAATGGTTGGGATCAAAGATTCAACAAGCTATGGGAACGAACTTCAGACGATATTCTCAAAGAAATCCAATGCTGTTTCAAATGATTTATTCGCGATGCTTGATTTCTTGAAGAGGGACTTGACACGTGATGAAATTAGAAGAGAACTATATATTGCTGGTATGGCAGGATTTCGCGATTTAGGCTCCTATATTGACCTTGTAATTCGTACAAGAGCCGAGTTGTCCACCATGCTTCGTAATGAGAACTCAACATTGATTAATCAATATATGGGTTGGGAATGATAATTGATGCTCATTGTCATATTGATATGCTTCCTGCTCCAGAAAACTATTTAATGGAAATGGAGCAGTCTGATAAGGTTACTATTGGAATGACAAATAGTCCCACTCATTATCTTATGGGACGGCCGTATTTTGATGGCCTAAGACATTCAAGACTAGCTATTGGATTCCATCCACAACTCGTCAGCCAAATAAATGATGAATTGAATACTTTTGTTAGTTGTTTAGATTCGACCTCATATGTAGGAGAAGTAGGCCTTGATTTCTCAGCGGATTACCTATCCACCAAATCACTACAGATTACGTGCTTTGAAGAAATATGTAGAAATTTGAAGGGTAAGTCTAAAATTGTAAGTATTCACTCTAGAAAAGCAGAACGAGAGGTAATAGAGATAATAAAGCGTAATGAAGTTTCAATACCTATTTTTCATTGGTATTCAGGCCCACTTAGCCTAATACCACAAATAATAGAGTTAGGTGGGTATTTTTCTGTCAATGAAGCAATGACTCTTTCAGAAAAAGGGAGAAGAATAATTAGTAAAATACCATTGAACAGACTTCTTTCAGAAAGTGATGCGCCTTATAATAGGAAGAGTAATATCATTTCCGCATTAAGCAATCTTCATATAGATAATTCAATCATCTACAGTAACTTTAAGAATCTCATAAATACAATTAGATAGGCACATGGACTTATTGTGCAAAAATTGTTATACGAAACAACATCACAATGTAATTATGTCAGATTTGTAGTTGGAAAACTAATGTTAGGTTTTTTTAAGATTAAATAATGCCATAAACATAAATTACTATAAAATATATGAATACTGGGCAAATAATACTATATCAGTCGCAGGGAGGTGAGGCCAAGATTGAGGTTCGGCTTGCTAATGAGACTGTGTGGCTGACTGCCGACCAGATGGCGGAGCTGTTTCAACGTAATAAATCTACCATTTCAAGGCACATCAAGAATATCTTTGAAAGCGGTGAATTGGAGCAAAATCGAACTGTTGCATTTTTTGCAACTGTTCAGAATGAAGGGCAGCGAAAGGTTGAGCGCAACATCGCGTATTATAATCTCGACATGATTATCAGTGTCGGTTACAGGGTCAATTCACATCGTGGCGTGCAGTTCCGGCAGTGGGCCACGCAGGTGTTGAAAGAGTACATGATAAAGGGGTTTGTGCTGAATGACGAACTGCTGAAAAATGCCGGGCAAGGCAACTATTTCGATGAGCTGCTGTCAAGAATCCGCGATATTCGCAGTTCAGAAAAGGTGTTCTACCGCAAGATATTGGAAATTTATGCCCTCAGCATTGACTATGATCCTAGAACGGAAGCGACACAGCGGTTCTTCAAGACGGTACAGAACAAGATGCACTTCTCGGCTCACGGCCACACCGCCGCTGAGGTCATATTCCAACGAGCCGATGCCGATAAGGATTTCATGGGACTGACAACTTGGCGCGGTGCGATGCCTACCAAACATGAAGCGGAGATTGCCAAGAATTATCTCACGGAAGAGGAGGTTGATATGCTCAACCGTATAGTAAACCTATACCTCGACTTTGCCGAACTACAAGCAAAAAGCCATGTGCCGATGTATATGAAGGACTGGATCAAGAAGCTCGATGATTTCCTGACTCTTTCGGGCAAAGAACTCTTGACTCACGCCGGAACTGTATCAGCAGAGTTTGCAAAACTCAAAGCCGACACTGAATACGACCGATTCCGTGAACGCACACAGTATCAACTTTCACCCGTTGAGATTCACTTCCTCGAAGCATTCGAGACTGAAAGAAAAAAATTGCTATAATAACTTTTATTTAGATGAACCCAAAAATATTGACCCAAAATAGCCGAGCAGATGGCTGTAAATTTGTCGATATATTCCGATTTCGCAATGGTCACGAAGTTCCTATATACGAAATATTTACAACTTCTGCCTTAAATCAACTTATAGGGCATGTCAAATTTAGTAATTCAACTTACGGCAATGTGTTTTATAGGGGCATCAGTGCTTTATATGATAATGTGCTACCTGCACATCTACGTGATAAAGTCTCTGGGACACCAAAGGGTCTTATAAAATTATTAAAAGGGATAAACGGCAACGACTTCTTTGTTCAATCTTTAAAACTAAGGCCTTTAATAAAATGTAAATCTAAAGATGATTACATTACCAACCAAAGAATTGAGAGAATGAATTGCCATTGTATAGAGGGCTTGCTTCAGCACTATTCAGGTTCTACGCGATTTCTCGATATTGTAGATAATCATTGGGTAGCACTATGGATGGGACTTCATAAATTTAATTTTTACGGGAAAAACAACCTCTTTTGTAATCCGCAGAAACGGATAATCAGTGTTGAAGAGATTGCTGAATGGATTAATAATGGAGGGATGCAATTATCAACAATGGAGCCTTATGTTTATTTACTATTAATGGCTTTCCCTTATCCAACATGCGGTTCGGAGTATGGCATAAGTGAAGGGAATGAATTTGTTGTAATAGATCTACGTAGAGCCCTCCCATCTATTTATCTTCGCCCCCATGCTCAACATGCCTTGGTTGTTAGGCGGCGAGATACGGATAAAATGCAACCTGCAGAGTATTATGATTTAGCATCACAAGTCGTATCAATTTTAAAGATTCGTACAGATAGAGTTGATGAATGGTTAGGGAATGGACATTTATTAACTAAGGATAATTTATTTCCTTCCCCTGGCATAGATCAAGGATACAATACTCTACTTATGCATTCGGAGATATTTAAATATCAATTCCAAATAATAAAGTATTTTTAAGGTGTTCGAGAAATAATTTCCCGACATTACCACTACCATGCATTGTGATGGACAGAATTATTACCCACGTAGAATCAGCATCGGCAGAGGTGGAAAAACTCAAAACTGATGCGGAATTTTACTGCTTTAGCGAACGCATACAATATCAACTTTCGCCTATTAAGATTCACTTTCTGGAAGCATTCGAGGCCGAGCAGAAGAAACTCAAAGGCAATTGATTATTCCGGCAGGAGGTAGTTGGCACTGCGGCCACCTTCACCGCTATTGCGGAGCATACCTTTGGCTATAAGGTCGTTGATGTCGCGCAACGCTGTGTCTTGCGAGCAACCGCATATCTTCGCCCATTTTGAAGATGTCAGTTTTCCCTCAAAGCCATCCCACAGGCGGTTGACTACCTTGCGCTGACGCTCATTTATGTCAACATCGCGGAACTCATCCCAATATGCCGCTTTCTGCAATGTCCGCTCGATTATACCCGAAGCGCGGACAATGGCATTTTCCAAACAGCCAAAGAACCACAGCATCCATTCGGTAATATCAAGACCTCCGTTCTTTGCGGTTTTATCATTTTTATCGGTGCAAAGCGACTTCGTCGATGATTGCGTCCTTTCAAGAACTTCATAATATGCCTTTTTGTTGCGGTTGATTTCAGCCGACATACTGTAATATCGCGCCGAATCCTCATCAAGCCGGGAAAGTAGCATATCAGCAAGAGTACGGCTGATGCGACCGTTGCCGTCATCAAACGGATGTATGGTCACAAACCACAAGTGCGCCACAGCAGCCATAATGAACGGTGACTGATCGGAAGTGTTGCACCACTCAATCAACCGCTCCATCTCAACCGGAACTGCATCCGATGGCGGAGCCTCATAATGTACTTTCTCATGCCCGAAAGCACCGGACACTACCTGCATCGGCTCCTCACCCTTCCGCCAATCGGCAACAGTTATTCTGTGCATACCGCTTCGCCCAAACGGAAACAAAGCAGCGTGCCAATCGAACAACCGCTCATCGGTCAATGGCTCCCGGCAATTACGCACTGCGTCAAGCATCACATCGACCAATCCCTCGACATAATGATCCTCAACGAGAAGTCCGTCATCCTCAATACCGAGTCGCCGCGCAATACTGCTACGCACGGAATTAGGGTTGAGCAACACACCCTCGATTTCCGAAGAACTTATCAGTTCCTCTGTCATGGCCGACAACAGCGACTGACACTTCTCGTTGAATCCAAGCATCGACATCCTGCCGTTCAGGAGGCCATGCAGCCGACTGAGCCGAACATGCGGCTCAAGCAACGTCTCGGAGCTCCAACAGAACTGCCGGCCATTCCTCTCGTTACCATATAGGCACTATGTCTTACATTTCCTCCATACCGCAATGTTAGCATTCGCAGCGTAGCCGCCAATTATCCACCGCATATATGCGGCGGATAGCACATTTTTTTTGCCATATAGTGAAAATACGCAGTAAAAGCATAAATTTATTTAGATTTATTTGCCATAGTTGAGGGATATAGCTATTTTTGCTTTAAATCAATCACACAGCTATTTGTAAACTTTCAAACAGCACATTAATGAATGCACAATTTCTGACCATCATAAAATCAATCATCATATTTTTCCTTATTGCTGTGTTCCCTGCATCAAATGCCAACAGCGAGACTTTGTTGATAACCATGGGCGATGCGGAATATACCGGCACCGAGACACCGACATGTACTGTGAACATTCCAGACGGCAATATAAACATGGTGCATAATTATAATCCGGCGGTTGGTATAAAGGATTTCTTTTGGGTATACAATTCAGGCTCGAACCTTAAGGTTGCAAACAAGAAACTTACTTGGGCTGCTGATGCCAATTTTGTGATACAGACAACCGATGGAGCCACTATAACCGGAATCACCATCCATCTATCCAAATCGGCAGGATTATCGCAGGATTTTGACGTAGATGTAGATGCCGACATTAACATCTCTACGGATATGCAGTGGACCGAATCGCCGAGCAACACACTGAGGGTGTGGAACGGTGAAGCAAAATCAAGTATAATGGTTAATTCCGGCAAAAATAAATTCGAGGTAGACTATGTGTTGATAAATTATACCGTGTCCACATCGGCGATATCAGGTATTAATAATGACAACAGCTGCCATAGACCCCAATATTTCGACATCCATGGACGCCCGACTAGCATGGAACATCTCATCCCCGGTTTATATATTCGCCGCCAAGGCTCCACATCATCCAAAATAATAATTAAATAGCTTCTTTAATTAGCAGAACTCCGACCGACAAAATTGATGGATGCAGAACAAAAATATTCCGTAAATCACTATTTAGTATCTAATCTTTTGAATTTAGTGAATATCAAGGAGATTGCTATTCCGGAAATTCAACGTCCATTTGTGTGGGACGCAGCAAAGGTGAGAGACTTGATTGACAGCCTTTATCAAGGATACCCGATTGGATACATTGTCACATGGCAAAATCCAGATGTCAAGTTAAAAGACGGAACTACTTCTGCCGGCAAAAAGATTTTAATCGACGGCCAGCAACGTGTAACCGCACTCACAGCTGCAATTTTAGGTCACACAGTAAAAAACACGGACTATGAGGATGTTCGAATAAAAATTGCATTCAATCCCATAGAGCGACGTTTTGAGGTAAGTAATCCTGCTATACAAAAAGATGTGACTTGGATTGCAGACATTGCGCCATTCTTAAGCGGAGAACAGAAGCAAAGTGCCCTACGCAAGTCCTATTGTTCATTAAACCACAATATGGATGATGATGAATTTGATGAGATTCTTGAAGGATTAAAGGATATAAAGAAGAAAGAAGTCGGTGTTATTCAACTTGCAGGAAATCTTGACATAGATGCTGTAACTGAAATTTTTATCCGAATAAACAGTCAGGGAGTGCCGTTGAGCCAAGCCGACTTCGTAATGTCGAAAATAGCAGCCAATGAGACCTATGGCGGTAATCTTTTGAGAAAATGCATTGACCATTTCAGTCATCTCACCGTCAAACCTGAATTTTATGGGAAGTTAAAAGAGAATGACACCGAATTTGTCAACTCTGAATACTTCACTGCTGTCAGCTGGCTTCGCAACGAAAATGACGATATATACGACCCTTCCTATGTCGACATTTTGCGTGTGGCCTTCACCTATAAATTCTCACGTGGCAAAATGAGCGATCTTGTGAGTTTGCTTTCAGGACGAAACTTTGAGACGCGTGGATTCGAGCAAAGCATTGAAGAAAACACTTATAAGGAGCTGAAAGCAGGCATCATGGACTTCATAAACGAAACTAATTTCAAACGTTTCCTTATGATTATCCGTTCTGCCGGGTTCTGCCACACCAAACTCATCCGCTCCCAGAACGTTCTCAATTTTGGCTACATACTTTATCTCAAACTTCGAGCGCTAAAATATCCACCCGAAAAGATTGAAAAATATGTGCGTCGGTGGATAGTGATGTCCTTCTTGACCGGTCGTTACAGCAGTAGTCCTGAATCGCAATTTGACTACGACATTAAGCAGACAGACTCACGACCATTTGAAGAATTTTTGAAAGACGTAGAGGAAGCCCGCCTTTCAGATGCGTTCTGGGATGTTGAGTTATTGCAACGCCTTGACACGTCTGTGTCAAGCAGCCCGGTGTTTAATGTTTTTCTTGCCTCCCAATGCAAGATGAATGCCCGCGGATTTCTATCCACAGACATAACAGTGAAAGACCTAATTGAACAGCGTGGGGACGTTCACCACATATTTCCACGTCAATACCTGAAAGACAACGGATTTACGCGTGGACAATACAACCAAGTAGCCAATTATGCTTACGTCCAGTCTGAGATAAACATTAAAATAGGCAAAAAATCGCCAGCTGATTATCTCGGATATGTTGCCGAGGTGCAATGTGACGGAGGCGAATATCGGTATGGCGGAATCAATGACAAGGAAATGCTTATCGCCAATATGAACGAAAACTGTATTCCTGCCAACACCCCATCCATGTCTATAGCAGATTATTCAGAATTTTTATCTGAAAGACGTATGCTTATAGCCAAACGGCTCAAAGAGTATTATTTCTCCTTATAACAAATTTTTATTTACATCAAGGCGATAAAGTTTGAGCTGCGAAAATACCATGGCTGAGTCCCGATTTTCCAGATTGGGAGAGGAAGGACGGGCACATTACCATTAGTAAGCCAAGGAACACGATGAAACCGGGTTCGAGAAATATCGCATCATTCAAGACCGTCTATTCCAATCCGACTTCGACCGTTTTAATGAAGATAACCTCCTCCTTCTTGACCTCTATAAATAATAAAAACACATGAAAACAGATAAAGAATATCCCGCCACACACTCAATGTGGACTGCGTGGTTCGCAATCGATATAGATGGGAATGTGGCCATTATGGAATGTGATGATAATGGGCCATCTCCCATTGCCGCGCCTAAAGATGAATCATCAGATAGCCTATTGCATGAAACACTTACTGATTCCGAGAATAGAATAAAATACACAGACGAGCAATTGTTGCTTATGATGAAACACAGTATTACTCCGCAAGAATATATAAAGGATGACTACAATTATGAAAACATATGGGGAAACATATGTCAAATCAATCCTGAAAAACTGTCTTTGCTCAAAGAGGCAGCTGCACAGAATCCTGAAAACGTGCTAATTTGTCTGTCTGAAAACTTAAATTTGTGGTATATTTCCTTTTCAATGCCTCATTTCCTATACAATAGTGGAGACTCAAGGTATCGACCTACAAAGAAAAGAGTAGAGGAAAATAAAAACGCAAAACGCCTATATAAAAAGATTTTTGATGAGGGTGTATTTAAAAGAATGGTTGATTTATCATGGCCATTGGGTTATGATAACGAAGACGAAATTATGGATGGCCAAATCCATAAATCCGATTCTCCATTGACTCTATACTTTCAACAATACGATTATCGTCAACCTTCAGAAAGGATGCACACACTTCCAGATAATATGTCTGTTAAAGAGTCGCAACTTTCGGAAAATTTGCGAAATAAAGCTATCCGTTTGCCATTGCGCTTCAGTGAACATGATAAGATTCAGATTGGAGAGTTTGTCGCCTCCAATTATATGGATAGCAACGATGACTGGGAGGTAGACGGCCAACGTGCCACTATTGCAAAATTGCCCGACGGAGATTTTTATTTTGTTGGTAATGGGTGCCTGTTCAGTCCAATTCCAATGGAAGAGGCTTTTGATTCTCACGAGACGAGGTTCATACCTTATTACAAGGATTCCTCTGCCGAATATAGAATCAATGGTAAGCGAGGTTTCTTAAAATCAGGGAACGGACCTTTTGAGAAAGTAGGAAGTTTTGAAGTCTATGAGCCCAAAGACACAGATATAATTGAAAAAATTGAGCCCTACGATGATTGAACTTCTTTCCATCGATTTATCCAACTTCTGCTCTAAAGAGTGTGATTTTTGCTATAATCACAGCAATAAGGAGGGTAATGTGGCGTGGACACCTGCTGAAGTCATCGGGTTTGCATCAGATTGCATTGCCAATGGAGTAAAAGCAGTATCGCTTGGAGGTGGAGAGCCACTTGAATATGACGGTGTTTTCGAAATCATAGCACAATTGCAACCGCTGGCTTATCTGTCCTTGACAACAAATGGTTTGCCTCTGGAAGATTCCAATGTCTGGGGCCAACTTATTCAACATACTCCGGATAAGATTCATATCACAATACACCATCCTAATGAAGTTCAAGAGGTTGAGCGAGTAAAAAGACAAATTCGCAGATTGGCAGCAACATCCATCAAGCCCGGAGTGAATCTACTTGTAGCGAATGACCAAATTGAATATTGTCGCAATGTGTATCAACAACTTTTGGAATATCTATCTCCTTCACATATTATACTTGTTCCGCATAGATTTTCCAAAACCCCGACACCGAAACAGATGGCATATATCGCAGACGGCCAACCATTCCAAAGCGCTTCTTGTCTTCTCGGATGTAAACCACCAACTAACTTTGTGTCTGTTTCATGGGACAAAAAAGTGAATTTTTGTAGCTATGCCGGAGGGAAACAACCAATGGAGAGTTTGACATATCAAGGAATAATCGATGCTTTGGATAGGATTAAATTCCAAACATGTGCCATACTTATCTAAAATTTCAACCCCTTTTGCCATTGTATGTTCCATAGTCAGATAATGGTGATTGAATCAGTTGGCTGTCTACCGTAATTTTATTAACTTCGCATAAGACATAACGACCGCATGTCCGGCATAGGTGCTCAGCATGTGTTGCGATTAAGCAAGTTCACACGCGAGCCCTTCGTGGTTTTAAGTCCGCAAAACGGCCGCAGAAATGCCGCGGAGGAGACTCTAGTACAGCTTAACTCAAGCACTATTGCAAATCAGCATTTTAGCAATCACTGCATCGCTGGTAACAGGCAATTAAAGATAGAAACGATAATTATGCAAAAGTGGATAATATCAGCAAACAGCAAAATATATAATCATGCTGCTGCATTTGATAAGTATGGCTATATTGATTGGACGCAGAAAGTGAAATATTCTGTAGGTGATGAAGTGTATATTTATTGTACCAAGCCATATAAAAGAATTATGTACAAAACGAAAGTCATAGCAGTTGGCATGACTTGTGATAAAATAACGGATGACAAGGAGTTTTGGCACGATTTAGAAAAATACAAAAAGGAACGCTTCGGTATATTCGTTAGATTAAAATTTATAGAACGGTCAGATAACATTAACTTGACACTGGAAAAGCTATGTGCAAATGGTCTTAAAGCAGCTCCTCAAGGCCCTGTCAAGATGAAAAAAGAGTTATCAGATTATGTAAATATTTATTTTAGTGACACACTGGACTCCTATTCACTGGGGGAAGAAGAAATACCACAGAATTGCTATGAAGGGGCTAAGTATTCTATCTTAGTAAATAAATATGAGCGAAGTTCTATCGCAAGAATGAAGTGTATTGAAAAATATGGTTGCAAATGTTCTGTATGTGGCTTTGATTTTGAAAAAGAATATGGAGAACTAGGAAAAGGCTTTATTCATATCCACCATATTGTACCTATCGCGAGAATCGGAAAAGAATATAAAATAGATTATGAAAAGGATTTAATACCAGTATGCCCAAATTGTCATGCAATGCTTCATAGAAAACTACATGGGGATAACATAACCGTTGACGTACTAAAAAATTTATTGCATATAAAAAGAATAGATGGAAATAATCAATCATCCTTATCCAGCAGCGATTAGACATACGAATTTATCCGCACTTGGGAGATACCTTTTGAAGAACTCCTTGCTTAAAGGTCTTATACTTGACTTTGGGTATAGTTTCGGCTTTGATACAGATGAATTAAAAAGACAAGGATATGACGTTACAGGTTACGACTATTATTATCGCCCGGATTATCCAGAAAGTAAGTTTAACACAATCATCTGTAACTATGTTCTAAATGTCTTAGAGCCATACGCACAAGCGGAAGTGTTGATGAATGTGACCAACTTATTGCATCCCAAAGGCACAGCCTATTTCGCGGTTCGTCGAGATTTAGCTGAAGAAGGTTTCCGACTTCACGCTATTCACAAACAATATACCTATCAATGTAATGTCCGATTGCCATTTGAAAGTTTAATATGTAATAATAGTTACGAACTATACATATATAATCACTTCAATAAATTTCCGAAAGTTGAAGGTGAGCGTTGTCCATTATGCCGTCTTTCCCGACGGGTAGAAATAATTTGTAAAATTGCCACTTGTGTGGCTTTTTATGACGGCTATCCTGTCTATCAGGGATACGCTTTGATTATCCCAATATATCACGTGGCCTCATAATATCTAATCCGATACATCATAATTAGCAATATGAACCCTGTACAGTTATCAAATCTCCAACATATTCAGTCTGCATCACAATCAGGCAAGTTGGTTATATTCGTAGGCGCCGGAGTTTCTGTAAATTCCGGTATACCCTCATGGCGTGGATTAATTGACGCAATAAAAAAAGAACTCCCAAAATCATTAAGAAATGAAGCAGATGATTTAAAAATAGCCCAAATGTATAAAGACTCAAGGGGATGCAAGGAATATATGGACAAAGTTAAGGAAACGCTAAGATATAACCAAGCCATACCAAATCCGATTCATAAGGCAATTATTGATTTACTTCCAGTCCATCTTATTACAACGAACTATGATGATCTTCTCGAACAGGAGATTAAAAAGGAGTATCGTCAATTTTCAATAATACGTCAAGACTCTGATTTGCCTAATATGTCATATCCAAATGCATTAGTAAAAATGCACGGAGATTTCGCTACAAACAATATAATCTTGGCAGAAGATGATTATTATGCATATCCCCGAAAATTTGCACTAATTAGGGCGTATATCCAATCATTGTTTGCAAGTAAACTAGTCGTATTTGTTGGATTCTCATTTGCAGACTTGAATCTAAAAATTATTCTTGATGAAGTTAGAGAGATATTAAACGAACAAATGCAACCGGTATATCTCATTTCAGATGAAAAACCCGATGAAGCAACTCTCAAATATTTTAATAACAAAAAGGTTCGTATCGTACATATCGAAAATGTGGACACGAACACAATGCTTAAAAAATGTAAAATCGCGCATTCTCCCATTGTAAACAAATTACATCCTAAGGGACAGTACGTTTGGGACATACTTAGTATAATTAAGTCTTATGACTTTGCAGAAGAACCTGATCTAATAAGTTATATCTTCAATAAGCTTAATCGCTATAAAGATGAAATGCGAGTATATGGCAGAGGCCTTCGTTATTTTTTTCCTCATAGACTTGAGCGATTTATATGGAATGAACATTCTGATGGTTTGCAAACATACTTACCATATTTTGATGAGTTGGCAAAAAAATTAAGTAGCAGAGAGGGACAAGTGACGTTTATCAAAAAGTATGGAAAAGATTCTTGCAGAGACTTCTTAAGATTAGCTTATTATAATTATTTATATTCCATTGATAGTTTGAGAGTAATTGCTGATTATTCATCGCATGGATTACGAAATTTAATCACACCCAATGTATCGGATTATATTGCGACATTCAATTTTGAAGCATTATCTGGTAAACTAAAAGAATTATCCAATCGAGATATAGCATGCACAATTGACGATTTAGAATATGGTTATGCATTCTATAAACTAGGAAACTATTATCGTGCTTATCAGGAATTTGATAAAATTCTTCCGCTTGCATGGGAGAAAGGGAAATATATTCTCTACTTTATCTGTTTATATAATATTTATACGCTCCGTCACCTAATACGCAATCAATTTATCTGGGAAGAGAATCCAGATGTCGATATAGATAAATTAGTTAAAAAGCTTAATGAGATTGATTTACAAAGGACATTGGATAAACTGCCCATACCATTTGAAATACGCAGAATTTTTCAAGATGTGCTTGGCAATAAATACATAGGTGAACATGCTGCTGAAACGGAAGAGCTCAAAGAGAAATTACACAAACAAAAAAAATCATCTCAACGTGGAGGTATTTCTATGAATAGACATATTGTATCGTTGGAAGGTAAGTATGAACGGGAAATTAGATTTGGAAAGTATAACTATATATTGAATGATGTCGGCAAACTATTTTATTCAGTGACTCGTAACACGGTATTCGGGATACTCAACAGTTATGCTACAAAAGATAGGGAAAGGAATAATCAGAATTATCATTTTCAAAACTCAAGGATTGAATCTCTAGGCATCTCTGAACTTGAGATATTGATTTTCGGTTTGGGCAATAAGGAATTACGCGAAGCTTGTCTGCAATATGAAGTAGACGACTTTAAGATGGACGAATCTGGACGAAATTATATATTGAGCTGCTTAAATCACTTGAAGAGTGGGCATTTCAAGAAGTATAGCACATCTCTAATACGTAATTCGTTGTTAAATTTACTGTATATAATTTCTCGTAGTGAAGTTATCGCAGATTTGAATATTGCTGGATTATATGCAGTAGTAAACGAATTACTTACTTATCAATATACCTTAGATTTAGGACTTTTTTTAGAAACTATAATATCTAAATATCCTCCCCAAAAAGAAATCGCCTACTCTTTACTTTCTAAGATACTATCAAATTTTATTAGCTATGACCGATTTGAGGATACAATAGAAAAACTATGTCTGCTTCTTAACAAGAATGGATTTATGTTTGAAACTTATCCTAAATACCTTGAAGATGAGGGCTCCCTACATATAATGCTCCCTATATATGATTTATTAAACGAAATCGATCAAAATCGATTTATTTTGGAATTTCTACCAAGAATAACGCATTTTGGTTATTATATGCATTTCCTGTTTATGAAAAAGATTGTCCCCTCTTCGATAGATGATTTCAAAGAGCGATTATTCAGTTATTCTGAAAACTTCGAGATAAACATTTCAGCAACTTGTCATTATCTTTCAGAATGGCGAAATAACGAATCATATAAAAGTTTTTGGAATCTAATTGATGAATATGCATTAAAGTCAGAATGCATGAAATTTTTTATAAATCCAAATCTCTATTCTAACAGCAAGAATGTCAAACCCGAGTGGATTCTAAATCTTAGAACGCCACAGATTAAAGAACTGGTAAAAAAACAACCATATGCGCACATGATGTTAGAATACATCACACATACATATATGCCTCCAACCAAACGATTATCACTACTCAGTATATTTGAACCAGACGAAAAAGATTAAAGTTATCAATTGCATATAAAAAGCTATCCTATATTATAGCATAAGAAATATCAAGAATTTGAGCAGTATCTGCGTTCCTCTGAACCGGATAAGGTGCAGAGGCAATAGACTGATCTGATTTTATGTCACATGACGGACGACACAACATATACAGCATCACAAAAATAGGATTTTCAATGATTGTGAAATTGGAACAACATGGGATGAACCGTGAACTATCAGTCTGCGAGCGACACCCACAAGTTCAATTCATAGGTTCCCTATGACAAGCTTTATTTCCACCGTAATTATTCCCATGTTATAAAGTTCTAAACAAATCTGAGCTAATGGCTTGAACCTGCCAGATGATTTTTCATAAATCATGCTGATACAGCACGTGGCGACACAAGGGGGATTCTGCCGGCAGTTTGGGGTGGTCGAACTCCCCTACCTTTTTCATCCCGATTTTCTGCATAACACGCTCTGAGGGCACATTTATCTTAGCTGTGAAAGAATACAACCTTTTAATTTCATGCGATTCAGCGAGATGCAAGACTGCTTTCGCTGCCTCCGTAGCATATCCCTGATTGTGAAAATCAGCCGCCAATCGCCAGCCAATTTCTATACCTGGAGTGAAATCAGCCTCAAAACCAATCTCATGAAGCCCCACATAGCCCATGAATTCTCCGGTAGCTTTTAATACCACGGCATATAGCCCCCAGCCATTCCGGTTAAATTCATCTTTAATCCGATTGTAGAAGGTCTCCGTTTCAGCATCTGTCAACGGCACAGGAAAATATCTCATTACCCGGGCATCCTTATTCATGTCAATAAACCGAAGTAAATCCTCTGGCTTCCATGAGCATAACATCAGACGCTCAGTCTCGGCATATATCGTGGTCCGGCTAATCATATTGCAAAATTAATTAATCCCCGACATGCAGAAGCCATAATTATCAATAAACTCGTGAAACTTAGTCAAATTTGCAATCGGATACTTAAATTTGCAGCATGAATACAAATTCAGCCAAGATATTGCAACAAATATATTGCCTTATCAACAAAGACAGAAAGGGGATGTTAGCCAGCCGCATTTACGACTGGTACATGCTCATTATGATTTTCGCAAGCATTATCCCCCTGATGTTTATCGAAAACTATCCCATATTCAGGGTCATCGAGATTATCACCGTTATCGCGTTCATTATCGATTACATATTACGCTGGGCCACCTCCTGCATTCAGCTGCAAAAAGGATGGCTCTCATATATAATCTATCCCTTCACCCCGATGGCCATTATCGACCTGCTGTCGATACTTCCAGGATTAAATCTGATAAGTCCGGAATTCAAATTACTCCGGCTCACCCGATTGCTCAAGATAGTACGATTGCTGAAAATATTCCGGTACTCCGATAAGATAACAATGTTTCTGCGTGTCCTCAAGAAGGAACGCCATGTTCTTCTGTCGGTGCTGATGATAGCGCTGTTCTACATCTTCATCACAGCACTCATCATGTTTAATGCCGAGCCTCACATCAACCCCAACACAGGCGCCGTAACATTCAATTCATTCTTTGACGCCCTTTACTGGGCAACCGTGACCCTGACCACCGTAGGTTACGGTGATCTTTGTCCGGTCACCGACATCGGGCGCGTGGTATCAATGCTCTCATCCCTATTTGGCGTTGCAATCATTGCATTACCATCGGGGGTAATCACAGCAAGTTATCTGGAGGAACTGCGGGTACATCGCACCACCTCCACAAACATGAATACAAACAGCCAAAGCACCGTACATGAGAATAATCAGTTGGAATGTAGCAGGGATTAAAGCGAGGGCCTCATGCATTTGGTGTCCGCGTCCGACATACTGCCTCCGTTATCGGCGCCAAGCAATCCGATAATGCTTCAACTGTCATTAGACGGCAAATAAACACAAAAAAAGAAAAAACGGCTCATATTTATATTATTTACCACTATTTTTATTAATTTTGCGGCAAATTATTGTTTATTGCCGTTAAATGCGGAAACGAATACGCCGTAAACAGAATGTGGTCCAAACAGTATACAAGGAATTGACCACGAACGGACTTGATAGATTAGCAACAGCCGCACACGCTTGATTTCCAAAGGATTATTGAATCAGGCGGGACTCAGTTCTATTACCCACACCAAATCAGGTACTAATCAAACGGATACACAATGCCATAAGCAGTATATGGCATGAGTTGGCACAAAGCCGACAAACATCACCATTAACAACCAATCATTAACCCGGAACCGGCGATAACAGTCACGATTCCGGAAATACAAGCTACGCAATGAAATTAAAGCAATTCATTCTGGCCACATTCGTTGTGACCCTACAGTATGTGGCATTCACCTCGTGCTCATCCCCCAAAAACATAGCATATCTCCAAGGTATGGGCAATGGGCAGGAACAGACCATAGCCATACAACGGCGTCTGACCGTAAAGCCTGACGACAAACTGTCAATAATAGTAAGTTCGAAGGACCCCGAACTCGCCCAGATGTTCAATCTTGCCGTATCACAGCAACGCATCGGCCAGTCCTCCTCGAGTTCCGCGTCGTCAGGACAAACCGTGGCATACACCGTCGGAGCCAACGGCGACATCAACTATCCCCTTCTCGGTAAAATACATGCCGCCGGCATGACCCGCGAGGAACTCGCCGAGGCCATTGAACAACGCCTGAAAACCGAAGGCTTGCTGAAAGACCCCATCGTGATAGTGGAATTTCAGAACGCCACCATATCCATTCTCGGCGATGTATCATCGCCCGGCGAATATCCTATAGACCGCGACAATCTCAATCTTCTGCAAGCCATAAGCAAGGCCGGTGACCTGCAGATTTCCGGACAGCGCAAGAATGTGATGGTGCTGCGACAGGAGGATGGCAAAGAGGTATCCTATCTCGTTGACCTCACCGACCCTAAATCTGTGATGCAGTCACCGGCATTCCATCTCCAGCAAAACGACATAATATATGTCGAGCCAAACAATATGCGCAAACGACAGTCAACCATAAACGGCACATCTGTTCTGACGCCCGGATTCTGGATATCAATCGCATCGTTCATAGCATCGATGTCCGTACTAATATTCAAATAGCCATTTCTTAACCCGCATTAATCTTACCTAATGGAAGAAAAGACCGAAAAGGAAGTGACCGCCCCCTCCAATCAGATAAAAATCACCGACATACTTTTCATCACTCTGCGCCGATGGCCATTGCTCATCCTATCAATCGCCATCTTTGTGGGAATGGCCGTATTCTATATATTACGTACCGCCCCAGTCTACACCCGTTCGGCATCCATTGTGATAAAAAGCAGTTCCACGGGCAACTCCATATCCGACATCAGCGCATTTTCGGAGATGGGACTTGTACAGACAAGTTCCAACATCAACGATGAAATCAACAAACTTCAGTCGCCCGATGTGATGGATGAAGTGGTGCGCCGGCTCGGACTCGACAAGAGCTACAGTACCGACGGGCGGTTCCATAATGAGATTCTATATGGCTCGTCGCTTCCGCTTACAGTTGAATTCCCCACCCTGACCGAAAGCGAATCGGGAGCGGCCACATTGCTCATAGATGCCGGAGGGCACATACAGATCTCCGACATAGTGCTCAATGGACAGACTGCCATTACAACCCCGGTGAAAGTCACTCCCGGTGACACCATACGCACTCCCCATGGCAACCTTATCGTACGGCTTACCGGGCGTGGCAATCTGCATGAATCCACCATTTTTGTCAGCAAACGCCCCTTAAGCTCAGCATCCGCCTATTTTCTCGGCGAGCTCACCGTGGCTTTGAAAAACAACACCGGAAACACCATAAATCTGTCGGCCATAGACTATTCGCCGGAACGTGCCGTAGATCTGCTCAACGGAGTAATCGCCGTATACAACGAAAAATGGATCGAGGACCGCAATCAGGTCTCTGTTTCCACCGCCAATTTCATCAATGAACGACTGGCCGTGATAGAAAACGAACTCGGAGGCATAGACAAAGACATCGCCTCCTACCAGAGCGAGCATCTGATACCTGACATACAACAAGCGGCATCAATGTATATGTCGGAAAATCAGGCCGCATCGGCACAGCTTCTGGATCTGAACAACCAGCTGCAGATGACCCGCTACATGCGCAAACACATCGATGCTCCCGAATCAAAAAATCAGATGCTCCCCATCAACACAGGTATACCCGGAGTGGAAAGCCTCATAGGCCAATACAACACACTTATGCTCGAGCGCAACCAAAAAGCAGAAATCTCATCGGCATCACATCCTGTCATAGCCAATCTCGACAACAAACTGTCCGAGCTCAGAGCATCCATCGTGTCGTCAATCGACAATCAGGCCACAGTTCTTGAAACTCAGATGCGTAATCTGAAATCATCGAAGTCGGCCACCACAGCACAACTTGCGGCCGCACCCATACAAGGCAATCACCTGCTGTCGGTGGAACGCCAGCAGAAAGTAAAAGAATCCCTTTACCTGTTCCTGCTGCAGAAACGTGAGGAAAACGAACTCTCACAAGCATTCACAGCCTACAACACCGAAGTAATAAAACGTCCATCAGGCTCCAACGTCCCGACAGCCCCCGTTCGCGACAAGATTATAATGATAGCTTTCGCCTTCGGACTCATTTTACCTTTCGGCGTGACATACCTCCTTGAAACATCCGACACAAAGATACGGGGACGCAAGGATATCGAGACACTCACCATACCTTTTCTCGGTGAGATTCCCGACGACAAGCCGGACAAGGGTGAGAGCAAGGACTCCCGCATTGTCGTGAAACCCGGAAAACGCAATGTGATAAACGAAGCATTCCGTGTGCTCCGCACCAATCTCGGATTCCTCACATCGGGCAACACCACAAGCATAGCCATGGTAACATCTTTCAATCCCGGTTCAGGCAAAACATTCATCACAATGAACACCGCGATAAGCCTCGTGATAAAAGGTAAGAAAGTAGTGGTTATCGACGGCGACATGCGGCGAGGCTCCACATCGGCCTACATCAACTCTCCGGCCACCGGTCTGAGCAACTATCTCGTTGGCGAGACCGACCGTATTTCCGAAATTATCTATGCCGACACCATAGTTCCCGGACTTAGTGTGATTCCGGTAGGTACAATACCGCCCAACCCCACCGAGCTTCTCGAATCACCGCGTCTCGCGAAACTCATCGACACCCTTAAGGCAGACTACGATTATATACTCATCGACTGCCCGCCTGTGGAGATGATGGCCGACGCACAGATTATAGAAACCCTCGTTGACCGAACCATATTCGTGATACGCGCAGGTCTGTTCGAACGCTCCATGCTCCCCGACCTCCAGAATCTGTACAACATGAAGAAATACCGCAACATGTCGCTGGTGCTCAACGCCACAGCGGCCGACGGATCACGCCGCGGCTACAGATACGGTTATGGATATGGTTACGGATACGGCAATTATTCCCACTACACGCCGAAAAAATAAGTCGCCTCAAAATAATATGTTGTAAATCCATTATATGAATCCCCTACACAAAGTTTTCAACTGGTACTTCTCGCGCAGAGCCATGCCCTACTGGAGTGTTCTGCTTGTGGATTGCCTCATACTGCTTGCTTCGGGAATAGCCGTGTACGCACTTAAATACGGAGCGCTGTACACGTTGACTATATTCTATCCCCTTGTCGGTACCCTGATGCTCTATTCATTATTCTACATTTTAGGCTTCCGAATCTTCCATACATATTCAGGGGTGATACGCTTCTCATCATTTATTGACCTACGGCGTCTCGGACTTGCCGTGCTTCTGGGCACCTCGCTTGTTATCATAGCCCAATACACCCTGCACCTCGACCGCTGGCTTGTGGCTCTTAGCCTGAGCCGCATAATGCTGTGGGGCTCGCTGTCGCTGGTCATAATGTGGACCATGCGTATATGGCTCAAATCCCTCTACGACAATTCCATATTAAGCCATAAGAACAACCGTGCATTCATCTACGGCGTACGCCAAGGCGGTATCGCCATAGCCAACAGCATCAACAGCCAGACAGAATCGCCCTACATCCTAAGCGGCTTCATCTCAGACGGTCCCGACATACACGACCGCTACCTGATGGGCGTAAAGGTATATCCCAACGATGATGTCCTTGCAGAAACGATGAAAAGCTGCGGAGTCACCACTCTACTCGTATCCCCGCTCAAAAGCGACACATTCAGGCGAAACGAGAAAATGGTAAACTCCATGATTGAAGCCGGAATAAAAATCCTGATGATACCCACAGCACAGGAATGGGATGGCAAAAGCGAACTCAGCTACACACAGCTCAAGGAGGTAAACGCTGAGGACCTATTGCCACGCGACAAGATAGAAATCGACATGGAGGCGGTAGGCGAACTGCTGCGGGGAAAAGTGATTCTTATCACAGGAGCTGCAGGCAGCATAGGGTCTGAGATGGTACGCCAGATAGCAGGTTTCGCCCCCGGCCGTTTGATACTTGTGGATCAAGCCGAGACTCCACTGCATGAAATACGCCTGATGATGTCGAGATTATGGTCGGAAATTCCTGCAAAAACAATAATCGCCGACATCGCCAACCTTACCCGCATGGAGGAAGTATTCGCCGAGTACAAACCTGAATATGTGTTCCACGCCGCCGCTTACAAGCATGTGCCGATGATGGAGGACAATCCATACGAAAGCATCGAGAACAATGTGAACGGCACACGTATCATAGCCAACCTCGCAGTCAAATACCAAACCAAGAAATTTGTCATGGTATCGACAGACAAAGCTGTGAACCCGACAAATGTAATGGGGTGCTCCAAACGTATATGCGAAATCTACGTACAGTCGCTTGACAAAGCCATAAAAGAGGGCCGGGTTAAAGGCTCCACACGGTTTGTTACCACCCGATTCGGCAATGTACTTGGCTCGAACGGTTCGGTAATTCCACTTTTTGAGAAACAGATTAAAGCAGGAGGGCCCGTGACGGTGACCCATCCCGAAATAATACGTTACTTCATGCTCATTCCGGAAGCCTGCAAACTCGTGCTTGAAGCCGGAACCATGGGCAACGGCGGTGAGATATTCGTGTTCGACATGGGCGAACCTGTAAAGATAGCCGCCCTCGCACGACGCATGATTCAGATGAGCGGAGCCAAAAACATCGAAATAAAATACACCGGTCTGCGCGATGGTGAAAAATTATATGAGGAGGTACTGAACGATCAGGAGGTAACATTACCCACCTTCCACGATAAAATCAAGATAGCCCGCGTGCGCGAATACGAATTTGACGAAGTGCGTCTGCTCATAGACCATCTGATTGACATCGCCGCTGAGGCCGACGACATGACAATCGTGCGACACATGAAAGAAATAGTGCCTGAATTTAAAAGTCAGCACTCCAAATATGAAATTCTTGATTAAACTCATAACCCCGAAATAACTGGCAACTACTTATATTACTATGAACAGAATCTTAATCAGACTACTGCTACTGTTGGGAATAGCAGCTTGTAGTCATCAGGTATCGGCGCAGCGCGTTGCCTTAAGAAGCAATGTGCTCGACTGGCTTACCCTGACACCGAACGCAGCCGTAGAGGCACGCCTGAACCAAAGGCTCACACTTGGAGTGGGATTCGCGGTGAACCCCATAACAAAGCCCATCCATGGCATAAAGACATCGCATTTCAGGTTTGAACCGGAACTGCGCTATTGGTTCAACCGACCCATGGCACGCCATTTCGTAGGGTTCGCACCACTTTTTGCTGATTACAGTCTCCGTTTCAATCACCGCAACTATCAGGGCGACCTGTATGCCATAGGATTTACATACGGCTATGCCATAGTGCTTGGCGACAACTGGAATGTGGAATTCACTGCCGGCATAGGAGCCGGCTACACAAAGTGTTACAAGTATAACGAGGATGACCTCAGACCTGAAAAAGCCAATTACGAAAAATGGATTCCCGTGCCGGTGAGGCTCGGGATTTCTTTTGCATACGTATTTGATTAACCGGTAAACTCATGTCAACAAAACTATTAACCATAATCTGCACCTGCTTAATAACACTGTCAGGTGCCAGCGCTTCAGCCAGAAACATAAATGTCCGCGGAAAAGTGACACAGAACGGCACCGGAGAACCAATATACGGTGTCGGAATCTACAATGCCACAACCGACAAACTGATAGGTTCCACCAACGACGAGGGTCGATATACTGTATCTATCGACGAGAACGGTGCCCTGAAATTCCGTGCAATGGGCAATCAGGAACAGACGGTGGATGTCGGCGGACAATTATCCATAAACATATCGCTGATACCGGAAGCCACAACTCTCGATGAAGTGGTGGTAGAGGCAAAATCAATAACCAATAAACTCATCACCGAGCCAACCGACATTGAGGTTAAAGGCAATTATCTTCACGTCAAGACACATGTGAAGGTTCCTCACAAACTATTTTCATCCAATGTGAGGATGATAGTGCAGCCTGCAATCTACAATGTAACCCACAACGAATTGTTTTATATGCGCCCGGTGGTGTTTGACGGATACCGCTACGACATAACCCAGCGGAGAATGCACGACTGGAATGCCGGTCAGGACCCGCTATCGCAATATGTCCAGATAAAACATACGGGACGGTACACAGACGATGTACTGACGCTTCACGACTCAGTGTATGTAAAAAATCCACAGGATGATTTCAGATGCGACGTGATGAGCTCACTCGAAAACTACAACCGCATAATTTATGCCGATACATTCGTGATAGCAAGAGGCACCATCAATCCGATGCGTTTCCTCTCCTACTCACTGTCAGGTTCGGAAGTCACCGACAAGGAATTCTTCCCATCTCCCGAAATGCAATTGCGCGACACCCGGGGCGAGATGAATCTTGCCTTTAAGGTAGGCCGCTCAGAAATGGACATGTCGCTCGGAAACAATAAATCCGAGATGGAACGCCTGCTCAACCAACTCCGCGAGATCGAGAACAATCCCGACATGGCTATAAAAAGCTTTTCTATTTCAGGAACAGCTTCACCGGAAGGCAATTACACTTACAATCAACGTTTGGCCGGAAACAGAATCCAATCGGCTATGGATGTAATCCTCAACGGCCTGTCAGCCAACACCCGGCAGAACATCGAATTATCAACCGAAGCCGACGTAGCCACATGGGAAGATGTCGCCACTCTATTGCGCAACGATGGATTACACCATGAGGCAGATGCTGTTGACGACATCATATCCCGGTTTCCCGGAAACACAGTACGTCAAGGACGCAACATTCAGGCTCTCCCATTCTACGAATCGGTTATACGAAACGGCTATCTGCCACGGCTCCGCAATGTCAGCTACAGAATAGTGACACAACGCTACCGTTATCTAACCGACGAGGAGATTGCCGAGCTATACAGAACAAACAGCAGCGCTATGTCGCGCTACGAATTCTGGCGACTATACTCCAAAGCCGACTCAACCGAACGTGAATCAATTATACTCCGGGCATTGGAAGTCGACCCCAAGTTCATAACCGGAGCCACCGACCTCGCGGCCATCCGCATAAACCGCGGCCAACCCGATGTGAACCTGCTTGAGAACCTGCTGTCAACAGCGCGGCATAAAGTCCCCGACGAAAGCCGCCTCAATCATGGCATAGCGCTTATGTCGGCAGGGCAATACACCAAAGCCGACTCGCTTCTAAGCCTCACGCCCGACACTGAAACATATCACAAGGCCAAGATATATAGTGCCGCGCTCAACGGACGTTTTCACGATGTTATTGAAGAAATTTCAGCAGACTCACCCTTCAATGAAGTTCTACTGCTTCTCACCATCAAAGCCAACGACCAGGCATGGGAGAAAGCCCGCAAACTCGGCACAACCGCGAAAGAGGAATATGTAAAAGCCATTGCAGCCAATAGGCTTGACCTGTATATGCCTGCCGTGACACACCTTACAAACGCGTTCAGACTTGACCCGGGATTGCGCGAGATAGCCCGCGTGGACGGAGATGTGACAGACCTGCTGAACGACATAGACACCCCCGGCGACAACAATTCCGATGGCGCCGAATAATCAGTCCCGACATACTTAACAGACAACATTCAAACTATGGCAACAACCAACAATATATTGCGACATACAGCCACCGCCATGATGGTGGCATGCGCCCTCTTGAGTTCGGCTCAGTCAGAAACCACCGCAGCAGACGAAGCCGATGCGGCGGTGGAATGTACTTCAGAAACTGCGACTAACGACACGGTTTCGAAAGGCTTCAACGCCCTTGATTATGTACTTCAACATCCTAACAGCAATCTATACTTTCCGACAAAAAAATTCGGCGACCATCTGTTCATAGCCTTTGAAGGCGGAGCCGGTTGGTACCACAATCCGGAAAATCTATTTGATTTTGAGAATACCGACATCAAATTCGGCATCAACATAGGCGATTGGTCCACTCCGGTGCATGGGTGGCGCATAGGAATAAACGGTGGCAGCCATCATCTTGAGAATAGCCACAAACCTTTCTACATAGGTCTGTCGGGAGATTATCTGGCCAACCTGTCGGCACTCGTCCGCGGCAACAATCCCTCGCGCAAATTCGAGATTATAGGCACGGCCGGCCTGGAATATCAGCTCAGCCACCATTGCGGACACAATTACAACTCTTTCGGAGTGCGTCTTGGACTTCAAGGACGATGGAATATAACCAATTCATTATTTGCTTATATCGAGCCCCGCATAGGTGGCTACTTCGGCCCGGGCATACATCATGGAATAAACAATCCATCTGATTTCCATTACCGCATAGAGCCTTCCGTTATGCTTGGAATAGGTTTCCGTCGTCTGAGCGGACGCGAGCTCCGTGAAAATTCAGACAAATTCACAAGCAGAAGTTTTGAGGAGAACATGTTCTATGAGGTAAGCGTAGGCTGGCTCGACCTCAAGAATAATGACGGAGGCCGTGGCATATTCGATGACCACAACATGGAATTCGCATATTCAGCCGGTAAATGGCTGTCGCCGGAATCGGGTGTGCGGCTTACCGCCACCTACGGCAAGCTGACCCATCAGCATCAGTTTATAATGGCCGGCTTAGACTATGTGTGGAACCTTACCTCAGCACTCACAGGCTACCGTGTACACGACCACTTCGAGCTGGATGTCACAGCCGGTGTGGCAGGCATCTATGTAAACAACGCACGCGCCAAATTCTATCCGGGCATTCAAGCCGGATTGAAAGCCATATATAAAATAACACCTAACTGGGGCGTGTTCGTCGAGCCACAGTTGAGAGTGTTCGGGCGACATTTCACCGATCATATTTCCGACCATCGCCCAATGTCGTCGCTGAACATCGGACTGCGTTATTCCGTAGGCGACTTCAAATATGACTACAGCCGGAATCTCGCCTCATTCAACAGCAAAGGGGAAAAGCACAACTTCATAACGGCTACCGTAGGTCCGGCCAAATATAAGAAAGGACCCTATGGAATAGGGTGCGCGGTGGAAATTGGCTACGGCCGATGGTTCTCACCGATGTCGGCATGGCGCGTCGCCATTGATGCCCAGACATTCCCCAATGCCGACCTTAAAATGAATCCCCGCAACATTTCCGTCGGAGCCGACTATATACTGAGCATATCCTCGGCACTGTGCGGCTACAATCCCGACAGATTCTTCGATTTCTCCGGTTCTGTAGGTGCGTACGCCGGTGTGGCACGATGCCCTGTGGAAGATTACGATGGCTATTCTTCCCGATTCACTGCATCGTTCAAAGCCTCGTTCCTGGCTCGTTTCCGCATTACAAAATCAATAAGCGCGGTGGTTCAGACGCAATCCATTGCCGCCGCCATGCCTCTACCCACCCAGAACTACCGCATGCGTCCCGAGATGCGTCTTATGTTAGGCGCGCATTACGCATTCTGATAAAAACATATAATATCTGACTGACCGGTGGGCGGTTCCATATATGGAGCCGCCCACCGGCCGTTTATGTATAAATCATCAACCCATAACGGCTTTTATCGGGATTTGATGATGACATATAGGATTTTATGATTAGATTTGCATTCAGACAACCAATTATTTCCTCAAACAATTAACTATAGACGACATGAGAATTGCTATTACAATTGCCGCAATGATGCTTTGGTGCGGACAAAACACACTGCACGCACAGCAGGAGATGTCCGGACACGAATTCGATCCTGGAAAACATGCCACATTCGTCAGCGACAGGCCTGATGGTAAATTCGTAAGTTCACGTGCCATAGCCCACAATCTGATGCAACAACATCCACCCCGTCTGCAGTACACCGGCAAAATGGATTCAGCCCAGTTTGCTGCCTGGCGCGAGGATGTGGCGGCAACCATGACACGGTTGATGAAACATCCGGTGATAAAGGATATGGCCGAACCGCGCCTGATTGAAAGCCATAAACGCGATGGCTACAGGATAGAGCGTTGGGAATCATACCCATTTCCTGATGCCGTGGTACCATATCTCGTGTTGATTCCCGATGGAGTGGACAAATCACATCCCGCTCCCGGCATATTATGCATTCCCGGATGGGGGCAGACCAAAGAACTGCTCTCGGGAGAGACATCCATAGACCTCGGCTCATCCTCCATCAACGAGACCAACAATGCCATGGCCCGCTATTATGTCAAAGAGGGATATGTGGCGGTAGCTGTAGACAATCCAGCCTGCGGTGAACCTGACGATCTCGAACGGCTTTCGGGCTATGGAGGTGCTGAATATGCCACATTCGCACGTCAGTTGCTCGAACTTGACTGGAGCTACCTCGGCTACGCATCGTATGTTGACAAAGTGATTCTCGACTGGATGAAGACACAGCCATACATGCGTAACGACCGTCTGGTGGTAAGCGGATTCTCGTTCGGCACAGAGCCTTTGATGGCTATCGGAGCCATGGACCCGACGATATTCGCATTTGTCTACAACGACTTTCTATGCACTACACGCGAACGCGCCCTCACCATGACCATGCCCGATAAAAGAGGGCGACGTCCATGGCCCAACGACATATCCCATCTAATTCCGGGCTTCTTGTGCGAATTTGACTTCCCCGACATAGTGGCAGCTCTTGCGCCACGCCCTGTGATATGTACCGAAGGCGGCATGGACAGGGATTTTTCGTCGGTACACCACGCATTCCAGACAGCAGGTGCCCCTGCAGCTTTCACCTCACATCACTACGCGATGTATGCCGACGAATCGAAACGCGATGTGAACCTGAACAAAATGCCTGAGGGAGTGGACCTCGCCACTTTTTTCCGTCTGGCCAATGTGGATCCCCCACACCACTACTTCAAATCGGAACATGTGCTTCCGTGGCTTCGCAAAATTCTCACCGAATAAGGCGATATGTGGCTAATTTTGTAAATTTGCCACATATTAAATCACTTATTGGTCACAGACATGATTGATGAAATATTGCAATACAACCGCCAGTTTGTGGAACGTGGCGAATACCACCAGTTTGCCACATCCAAATATCCAGACAAACGTATAGCCATAGTTACCTGCATGGACACTCGCCTTACCCATCTTCTGCCTGCCGCGTTAGGCATAAAGAACGGCGATGTCAAAATGATAAAAAACGCAGGCGGCACCATAACAAACCCTTTCGACTCCACCATGCGCTCACTGCTTGTAGCCATATACGAACTTGGAGTCAATGAGATAATGGCAATAGGCCATACATCGTGTGGCGTGCAAGGCATGGATTCATCACATATACTTGACCTTATGCGCGAACGCGGGGTTGACGAGGAACATATATCGTTAATGAGGCATTGCGGTATAGACCTCGACAGCTGGCTACATGGATTTGACGACACTGAAAATGCAGTGAACGGGACTGTGGATCTTGTAAAGAATCATCCGCTGGTACCTAAAGACATCACTGTGCGCGGATTCATAATCGACTCACTGACCGGAGAGCTCAAGGCACTATGACAAACAATGTGGTACGGCTTACGGATTTATCCCATCCGGACGTAAGCATATTCTCAACACTGACTGAAGCTCAGTTAAGAAACCGTCTCGAGCCGGAGAAAGGAATCTTCATAGCCGAAAGTCCCAAAGTGATAAAGGTGGCATTGGACGCCGGATATGAACCAATGGCTATGCTGTGTGAGGAGAAGCATATAGCAGGTGATGCCTCAGAAATAATAGCACGCGCTCCCGGCATGCCAATATATACCGGCAGCCGAGAACTGCTCTCCAGCCTCACCGGCTATACCCTGACACGAGGTGTGCTCTGCGCCATGCGTCGCAAACCTATGCCCACGGTGGAGGATACCTGCCGCGATGCAAAGCGCATTTGCGTGATAGACAGCGTGGTAGACACCACCAACATAGGCGCGATATTCCGTTCGGCTGCCGCTCTCGGCATAGATGCCATTCTCCTTACTCCCACATCGTGCGACCCGCTCAACAGAAGAGCCATAAGAGTATCGATGGGGTCGGTGTTTCTCATACCGTGGACGTGGCTGGACCAACCGGTAAACTCCCTGCAGCATATTGGATTCAAGACTGTAGCCATGGCTCTTACAGATAAATCCATACCGCTTGACTCCCCGCAACTCGCATCTGAGCCGAAACTGGCAATAATAATGGGAACCGAGGGGGATGGTCTCAACACGGATGTTATAACCGAGGCAGACTATACCGTACGCATACCGATGGCACACGGAGTTGACTCGCTTAATGTGGCTGCCGCTTCAGCCGTGGCATTCTGGCAACTGCGTTGTCGCAACGACTAAATCTCATCGGGCCACGGACATGGGCGGCCTGAATCTGTGAACGATGGCCGTTGGGCATTCATGTCGCGCAACCGTTTTCCAAGCCTTTCCGAGAGGAATTTCACTAATTCGGGGCGACTTCGGGCCTCATTTACAGTCTCGCTTATATCTGAAGGAATGTTATACAATTCCTTTTCACCGGTAGCATAATTATATATCAGCTTCCATGGACCACGGCGTATGGCACAATTCAGATTGATACCGGGACCGTTGTTGCCCCACACATTAGGAAAATTCCAGATTATCTCCCGTTCCTGTTCACCTCTGTCGGCTCCATGCAATATATCGGAGAAACTTACACCGTCAACCACATGAACCGGGTCGTGCGGCATATCCACTCCGGCCATATCGAGTATTGTAGGATAGAAATCCTCAATCATCACATAGTTGTCGGTGACACTGGCCGGCTCTGTAACTCCGGGCCATCTGACAATCATAGGCTCACGCACCCCACCTTCGAGAAGTGAACCTTTTCCGCAACGCAGCGGTGAGTTCTGTGTGTACAATTCACCGTCGCGCCATTCGGGCTGCGTGGCCAGACCGCCGTTATCACTCATAAATATTATTATGGTGTTATCGGGGCGTCCCTCTTTCTCCACCCAGTCCATTATATCGCCAAGACTCTTGTCCATCCCCTCCACCAGCGAGGCATAGGCAGCATCCTTGGGCGGCAGACCTTTATCGATATATTTCTGATAAAAACGCTCATCGCGGTCCACCGGAATATGCACGGCATAGTGCGACATATACAGAATATATGGCTGCCCATATTTTTTTGCCTTTCCGAGGGCTTTCAATGCCTCCCGGGTAAGAGCCTCGGTGGCAAATGTTCCACTACCCCAGTATTTATCCAGCCCGGGAACCGCCAACAAAGAGTAAGGAGTACCATCGGGATTATGTCCATAGTTCTTTTCACTGAGATAAGTGGCCAGACCACCACCTGCATGGCCGGCGATATTCACCTCAAATCCCCAATGAGAGGGATTCTCTCCGGGAGTATCGATAGCCCCGAAATGAGCTTTGCCGCAATGGATAGTGTGATAACCGCTATTCCTGAGCAAATCCACAAAAGAACGCCCGACATAAGTGTGCGGCACTCCTTCCACCTGCTGAACACCATTAACATTCCATTCGGGCAAGGTTATGCTGTCTACCTCAATATCGGTGGAAGTGTCCCGCTGCAATGTCCAGTTTGTAACGCGATGCCTTGCATTGTTGGCTCCTGTGATAAGGCTGCATCGTGTCGGCGAACTGATACTGCATGCGTATGCCTGGGTGAACTTCATTCCAGAACGTGCCAGACGTTCCATGTTAGGAGTTTCAAACATGCGGTTATACCGAGTAGTGTCGGGGCCGAACGGGACAGATGTATCCTGCCATCCCATATCGTCGACCATAAACAGGATTATATCGGGACGCGCCAATGTAGTTTCAGCACCGTTGGCTGCAAATGCAGCCAACGGCAACGAAGCCATAGCTAGCGGAGTGATACGCATACTGACTCAACAATTACATTTTACCATTTAATACTGACCGCGGCCGAATGCATCTGGACACCAGATATAGGCGGCGACAACTTTTCTATACGTATAAATCCACCTTTTGTCATGGGGAACCGCTCCATCAACGCCGCATGCATGCGTCCGCACACATGCTCCAGAAGCTGCGATGGGGTATCCATAACAGATTTTATCAAATCGCAAAGTTCCGCATAGTTCACTGTCGAACCGAGCTCATCGCTCATCACAGCCCTGCAGGCAGGATAGTCTATATGCACTGTTACGGCAAAATCATTGCCCACAGCACGCTCCTGAGGCATTACTCCATGATGCGCCCTGCACATCAAGCCATTAACTTCAATAGTAGTTACAATCGGCATGCGGGTGAATTTTATTTACGGCGGGAACGAGTTTTTTTCTTTTCCGAACGTTTCAAATGCTTTTTCGACGTTGCCTTCTCCGACAAAGCCTGCTTTACCGATACGTCTTGTCCGGCATTGTCAGTCTGGGCGGGAATACCGCGGTCGTCCACAAGCACAAAATCCAATTGCTTCTTATCGAGCGCCGCACGCGCCACTTTGACACGAACCTCATCACCGAGACGATAGCGCACACCACGGCGCCGGCCTATGAGACAATAATTCTTCTCATCGAAATCATAATAATCATCGGCAAGGTCGCGCACCGGCACAAGCCCTTCGCACATATTGTCGACAAGCTCCACATACAGACCCCACTCGGTTACGCCCGATATCACACCATCGTACACCTCGCCCATGTGATCGGCCATATACTCCACCTGCTTGTACTTAATGGACGCGCGCTCGGCATTTGCCGCAAGCTGCTCCATGTCAGACGAATGCTTACACTGATCCTCGAGTTTCTGGAGGTTCACACTGCGGCCACCTGAAAGATAGCGTTCGAGCAACCGGTGTACCATCATATCCGGATAACGGCGTATGGGTGATGTGAAATGCGTGTAGTAATCAAAAGCCAGTCCGTAGTGGCCTATATTGGTAGTGGTGTAGATAGCCTTGGCCATGGAGCGTATGGCCAGTGTGGAGAGGAAATTCTCCTCACCTTTACCCTTGACATCAGCAAGCATACGGTTGATGGACTTGTTGACTTCGCGCGACGAGCCGGTTTCGCGCACTTTAAATCCGAATGTCCGCGCTATTTTCGACAAATCGGCCAATTTGCCGGGATCGGGCATGTCGTGCACACGATACACGAACGCCTTTGGTTTCTTATTGCCTACCGGCTTTCCTATAGCCGCAGCCACGGTCTTGTTGGCAAGCAGCATAAACTCCTCTATCAGTTTATTGGCATCCTTCGACTGCTTGAAATAAACACTTACGGGATGGCCTGTCTCGTCGATTTCAAAACGGACCTCAGCACGGTCGAATTCCACCGAACCGTTGTCGTAGCGCTCGCGGCGCAGGATTTTTGCCAGACGGTCAAGTGTCAATATCTCATCGGCATAGTCGCCCTGCCCCGATTCAATTATTTCCTGCGCTTCCTCGTAAGTAAACCTGCGGTTGGACTTTGTCACAGTGCGCACAATCCTTGAATTGAGCACACGCGCGTTATCGTCCATCTCAAATATACATGAGAAAGTAAGTTTATCCTCATCGGGACGCAGCGAACATATACCGTTGGACAGATGCTCGGGCAACATCGGCACCACTCTATCGACAAGATACACCGAGGTAGCACGCTTCTGAGCCTCCTTATCGAGCAACGAATCAGGCTGGACGTAATGAGTCACATCGGCGATATGCACACCGACCTCGTAGTTGCCGTTCTCCAACTTCCGCAGCGACAGTGCGTCGTCAAAATCCTTGGCATCCTTAGGGTCAATGGTAAATGTGGTGACATCGCGCATATCCTCACGCTGCGCTATAACATCGGGTGTTATACCGGCACCGATACGCTCGGCGGCGGCATTCACATTTTCAGGATACCGGTAAGGCAATCCGAACTCGGCCAGAATGGCATGCATCTCGGTGGTATTATCACCTGTCTGACCAAGTATATCGACCACCTCACCTATGGGATTCTTGGCATCGTCGGGCCATGAGGTTATGCGCACAATAGCTTTCTGTCCCGGCGTACCGCCCTTCAATTTTCCTCGGGGTATTATAATGTCGGTGGCGAGAAATTTGGAATCGGTCTGCAGGTAAGCATACTGGCGGGTTACCTGCAAGGTGCCTATGAATGTCTGCTCCTTCTCCTCAATTATCTCTATCACCTCAGCCTCCGGCTCCACACCGCGACGGCGGGCTGCCACTATCACACGCACCTTATCGCCATTGAGCGCGTGCATGGAATTACGTTCGGCAACGAAGATGGTCTCGCTGTCGTCGTCCGTAACAACTGAATTCTTACCGTTGCTGCGACGCACGAATGTGCCGGTCGTAACATTGCTGCGCTGTGGAGCCTTGTACTTGCCGGGCGATACTTCTATCAAATCGCCATCGAATGCCATTTCGGCCAACATCAATGCAATGGCACGGTGCGATGCCGCGGTGTCAATACCGATGGCGTGAGCCACCTGCTTATAATTGAATGTAGCTGTTTTCTGCTGGCTTACATAGTTCAGCACCTCTTTGTGCAGATTTTTGGAAGCAGAACCGCTCTCGGTCTTTTTATTATTTCGTGCCATATACCTATCTGTTTATGGGGTTATCTAATTGTGGTAAATATGTGTTTTAACGCTTTCACATACCATATTGTTATTATGGCGGGACGCACCGGCAATGTAACAATCGATACACTGCCGGTGCGTCCTTATACATTAATCATACCTGAAACGTCACCGGCCGTGGCCGGGGTTATCAGGCATCGATATTGGCGTAGTTGGCGTTTTCCTCTATAAAGTCCTTACGCGGAGCCACATCCTCGCCCATCAGCATGGAGAAGATACGGTCGGCCTCGGCAGCATCGCTTATCTGCACCTGCTTGAGCAGACGATGCTCGGGAGCCATGGTGGTGTCGCGCAATTCCTGAGCGCTCATCTCACCAAGACCCTTGTAACGCTGCACCTTTGTTTTCTCTCCATACTTGAGGATAAACTGCTGTACCTGCTGATCTGTCCAGCAATATTCCTCAACCTTTCCACGCGTGCACTTGTACAACGGAGGAGTGGCCAGATACAAGTAGCCATTCTCAATAATCGGACGCATGCGGCGGAAGAAGAATGTCATAAGCAGCGTGGCGATATGGCTACCGTCCACATCGGCATCGGTCATTATTATAATCTTGTGGTAAGCGAGACGCGATATGTTGACAGCCTTGGGGTCGTCTTCCGTGCCGATTGTCACACGCATGGCCTGGAAAAGAGCCGTAATCTCGTTGTTCTCAAAAATCTTATGGTCCATGGCTTTCTCCACATTCAGAATCTTACCTCTCAAGGGGAGTATGGCCTGGAACTGGCGGTCGCGACCCTGCTTGGCCGTTCCGCCTGCCGAGTCACCCTCGACAAGGAAGAGTTCGCAATCTTCGGCCGTACGGCTGGAGCAATCGGCCAGCTTGCCGGGAAGTCCCCCACCGCTAAGCGGCGATTTTCGTTGAATCTTGACGCGTGCATTGTAAGCCGCGTGACGTGCCTGAGCCGCAAGAATCACCTTTTCAACTATTGTTTTAGCCTGACGCGGATGCTCCTCAAGATAATAGCGCAGAGCCTCGCTCACTGCAGTCTGCACGGCGCCTATCACCTCATTGTTGCCAAGTTTTGTCTTTGTCTGTCCCTCAAACTGAGGTTCCATCACCTTAACCGACACTACAGCGGTGAGACCTTCGCGGAAGTCATCGCTCGCCACGTCGATTTTAACCTTTTCAAGCATCTTGTTGTCCTCGGCATATTTTTTCAATGTCGAGGTAAGGCCGCGGCGGAATCCGGTGAGATGCGTACCACCCTCTATGGTGTTGATATTGTTGACAAACGAGTAGACATTCTCGTTGTAAGTGGTGTTGTAGGTAAGAGCCACCTCCACCGGAATCCCCTGACGCTCAGTGTTGAGGTGTATCACATCGTTAATCAAAGACTCCTTGTTGGAATCGATATATTGCACGAACTCACGCAATCCATCCTTGGAATAGAACACTTCGCCACGTGGCTCTCCGGCCTCGTTTACCTCACGCATATCCTTCAGCGAAAGCGTGATTCCCGCATTAAGGAAGGCGAGGTCGCGCAGACGGTTGGCAAGGGTGTTGTAATCGTACACAGTGACTGTAAATATACTGTCGTCGGGACGGAATGTAACCGAAGTTCCGGTGGTGTCGCTGTCGCCTATAACCATCAATTCGGTGGTGGGCTTGCCGCAGGAGTATTCCTGAGCATATATCTTGCCTCCGCGGCGCACTTCGGCACGCAGATATGTTGACAGTGCGTTAACACACGACACACCCACACCATGCAGACCGCCGGACACCTTATACGAACCTTTGTCGAACTTACCGCCGGCATGCAACACCGTAAGCACCACCTCAAGAGCGCTCTTATGTTCCTTTTCGTGCATATCCACCGGTATACCACGGCCATTATCGACCACGGTTATCGAATTATCCTCATTGATAGTCACCTCTATATGAGTGGCATAACCGGCCAAGGCCTCATCTATAGAATTATCCACCACCTCATATACAAGATGATGCAATCCCTTTACCGATATATCTCCGATATACATGGCCGGGCGTTTTCTCACCGCCTCAAGCCCTTCAAGCACCTGAATGTTACTGGCACTGTATTCTTCCTGTTCTGCCATTATAATACACTGAATTTAATTCAATTTCAACAATTTACAGTCTTTCAAAGCCGACACCCGCCAACCGGGGAGAATCAAACGCCGAAAAACCAAACAAAGATACAAAATTTCGTTGCCCCATCCAAATTTCACCATGTTTAAAAATCCAAAACACCATACGGCCATCCCCGCGCCGGAGCGCACATCACACAGCAATCTCAATTGTGAAAAAATGCAAAAATAAGCACGCATCTATTGCACGGTAAATAAATAAACCCTACCTTTGCATCGCTTTTCAGAAATCGGGGTGTAGCTCAGTTGGTTAGAGTACGCGTCTGGGGGGCGTGAGGTCGCTAGTTCGAGTCTAGTCACCCCGACAAATAGTCAGCAACAATGTTGCTGACTATTTTTTATTTACTACCTTTGCCCAACAACCCATCAATCCCCTACCATGAAAAAACTTTCAGCTATCTGCATTCTATCACTGCTCATACCATTTTCGGCATGCAGCAACGACAACGATGAAAAAAGCCCTGCCGACACCACTCCCAAACCACAATGGCATCTGGAATGGAGCGACGATTTCTCAAACGGAGAACTCGACACATCGGTATGGAGCCGTACCACCCCCGGCACTCCCGACTGGAAAAAGTACCAGAGCGATGACGAACGGTGCTGCCTGCTACGCGACGGCAAGTTGGTGCTGCGCGGCATTGTCAATGACAACACCGAGAAAGACCCGCGCCCATACCTATGTGGCGGCGTATGGTCAAAAGGCCTTAAAGCTTTCGGACCTGGAGCCATAATGGTGAGAGCCAAACTCGGCGCAGGAGCACAAGGCGCATGGCCGGCCATCTGGCTTATGCCATTCGATGAATCCACAGGATGGCCCGAATGCGGTGAAATAGACATTATGGAACGTCTCAACCACGAGGGGCAAGTGTACCAGACCGTTCACTCCAACTACACCCAGAACCTCGGCAACCGCACCGACCCCATAAGCTCCCTGACCACCCGCATAGACCCCGATACATATCACACTTACGAAGTCCAGATATGGGAAGATGAGGTGATATTCTGCATAGACGGCAAGCGCACCCACACATATCCTAAGAAAAACGGTGGTGCCGACGGCCAGTTCCCGTTCTACAAGGAATGGTATCTGATAATGGACATGCAGCTCGGCGGAAGCTGGGTGGGAAGCATATCACCCGACCAACTCCCCGTGGAGATGGAAATAGACTGGGTGAAATATTTCAAATACTATTGACACCTTACCTACAACAACCCTACCTTACAACGCATCGGCAGAAAAGCCGGTGCGTTTTTTTATTGCATCCGGCTCAGGAAACTTTACAACACCGACGAGTGTTAGAGATATGTATATTCAACATACGCAACATTCAACTATTAATCCACATAATCATAAAACAAACCTATGGAATGGCTCCTTGAAACCCTCCGCAACAATCCCGTCATACCGTTGTTTTTCACAATCGGCGTGGGATTCTGGATCGGGCAGATGAAATACAAGACATTCTCTCTCGGCGTAGTGACTTCCGTGCTGCTGGTGGGAGTGCTTGTAGGTCAGCTTGACATCTCTATACCCGGCCCCATAAAAAATGTATTCTTCCTGATGTTCCTGTTTGCCATAGGCTACAGCGTAGGCCCGCAATTTTTCAGAGCGCTGCGCGGCTCAGGTCTCAAGCAGGTGTTTTTCGCCGTGGTGGTCTGCGTGCTGTGTCTCGTTGTCACAATAGCCATGGCCAAGATTATGGGCTATAACGTCGGTGAGACCATCGGACTGTTCTCGGGAGCCCAGACCATTTCGGCCGTGATTGGTGTCGGCACCGACACCATGACATCAATCGGAATGTCGGCTGAAGAGAAAAAGCAGATGGTCGACCTGATTCCCGTGGCCTACGCCGTGACTTACGTGTTCGGCACCATAGGCTCAGCCTACCTTCTTGCCAACCTCGGACCGGCCATGCTCGGCGGACTGAAGAAAGTGAAAGCCGACACCGCCGCCCTCGAAAAGGAGATGAATGAAAGTTCCCTCAAGGACGACCCGGCTTACATCTCAGCCAACCGACCGGTGGCATTCCGCGCCTACAAGGCTGAATCAGATTTTTTCAACACATCGCACTCAGTTGATGAAATAGAGAAACACCTTCTCGCACAAGGGCGTCGGCTATTCGTAGAGCGAGTGCGCCAGAACGGCAACATCATCGACCCCACGCCCGCAACTCTCATTGCCAAGGGCGATGAAATCGTGCTCAGCGGACGCCGCGAATTCATAATCGAGGACGAAAGCTGGATCGGGGAAGAAGTCAACGACAACGAACTCCTGAACTTCCCGGCCGAACAGGTCAACGTGATGATTACTAAAAAGACCGTGGCAGGAATGACCGTGGACCAGCTCCGCGCCCAGAAATTCATGTACGGCATCTCCATCAAGAGCATAACACGTGCCGATGTAAACATTCCAGTGCTGGCTAAAACCATGCTCGAACCCGGCGACACACTCACAATAGTAGGCCTGCCTCAGGAAGTGAACAGTGCCGCGCCAAAAATGGGCTACGTTGACCGTCCTACCACAAAATCCAACCTCATCCTTGTAGGCCTCGGCATAACGATAGGCTGTATAATAGGTGTGTTGTCAATCAAAATAGGCAATGTGCCGGTAAGTCTCAGCACGAGCGGAGGCGCCCTGATTTCAGGATTGGTGTGCGGATGGCTCCGTTCGCGCCGCCCGTCCTTCGGAGGCATACCGAGTTCTTCAATATGGCTTATGAACAACCTTGGCCTCAACATGTTTATCGCCGTAATCGGTATCACATCCGGACCATCGTTTGTAAGCGGAATCAAGGAAGTAGGCCTGTCAATGTTCCTTGTGGGCATTGTCTGCACCTCACTCCCATTGATACTCGGTGTGATAATAGGGGCTAAGTTGTTCAAATTCCGTCCGGCCATCAATCTCGGATGCTGCGCCGGAAGCCGAACCACCACCGCATCACTCGGAGCCATACAGGAATCCATCGGCTCCACCATCCCGGCCATGGGCTATACGGTGACCTACGCCATAGGCAACACTCTCCTGATAATGTGGGGCGTGGCCATAGTACTCCTGATGGCCTGACGACCAACCCTTCAACATAAATCAACAACTATTATAAAACAGACCTGAATTATGAACAATCAGAATTCAACCGTAAATCCCGAAAACCGCGACTACGAACTTAGGCTGTCAAAGATGAGTCCGTTCGAAATCAAGAACGAACTGATTCAGATGGCGCAGGCCGATGCGCGAAAATCCACAGCTACATTCCTTAACGCTGGCCGAGGCAACCCAAACTGGATTGCCACCTATCCACGCGAGGCATTCTTCCTCCTCGGGGAGTTTGGAGTAGCCGAATGCCGTCGTGTTGCCGACAACCCTATTGGCATAGCAGGCATTCCGTCGGTAAAAGGATGTGGCGAACGCTTCGCAGCATTCCTCGAAGCCAATAAGGATAGAAATGGAGCCAAACTGCTTCGCGGCACTTTCGACTATCTTCTCAACAAACACGATTACGACCCCGACACTCTCGCCCACGAATGGGCCGAAGCCGTAGTGGGCGACCAATACCCGACTCCCGACCGCATACTGCGCAGCACCGAGCTCCTTGTCCAGGACTATCTGCGCATAGCTATGGGAGGCTCAGGCGACAAGGCCGTTTACGACCTCTTTGCCACCGAAGGAGGCACCGCAGGCATGTGCTACGCGTTTGACTCCATTCAGGAAAACAAGCTTATAAAGAAGGGCGACAAGATGGCGCTCATGGTGCCCGCCTTCACCCCCTACATCGAGATTCCGCAGCTCGACCGCTTCTCCTTCGATGTGGTCAACATCAATGCCAACAAGGTACAGCACGACGGATACCACACATGGCAATATCCGCCCGAGGAGATCGACAAGCTCCGCGACCCGTCGATAAAATTGCTCTGCATCACCAATCCGAGCAATCCGCCATCCTACACTCTTGCCCCCGAAGTGCTCGAACAGCTTGTGGACGTCGTGACAAAAGACAACCCCAACCTTATGATTGTAACCGACGATGTCTACGGTACATTCGTAAAAGACTTCAAGTCGCTGATGTACAAGCTCCCCTACAACACCATGTGTGTATATTCATTCTCCAAATACTTTGGAGCCACCGGTTGGCGTCTCGCCGTTGTGGCATTGCGCGAGAAGAATGTGTTTGACGACATGATTGCACGTCTGCCTGAAGCCGACACCAAAGATTTGGCCAACAGATACTCATCACTTTCCCTTGAACCGGACAAAATCAAATTCATAGACCGTATGGTGGCCGACAGCCGAATGGTGGCGCTGAATCACACCGCTGGTCTGTCAACACCGCAGCAAATGCAGATGTCACTTTTCGCTGCATTCTCGCTGCTCGACGACGGCACTTATCAGAAGACTATGATGAACACCATCAAGGATCGTCTTGAAGCGCTGTGGAGCACTACCGGATTCACACTTCTTGTCGACCCGCTGCGCGCCGGCTACTACTCCGAAATCGACATTATGGTATGGGCCAAGAAATTCTACGGCGACGATTTCGCAAAATATCTTCAGGACACCTATGTACCTCTGGACTTTGTAATCCGACTTGCCAACGAGACCGCCGTAGTGCTGCTTAACGGCGATGGGTTCGACGGACCCGAATGGTCTGTGAGAGCCTCCCTGGCCAACCTCAACGAAGACGACTATCTTAAAATCGGAACTGCAATCCGCAAGATACTCGACGGATACCACACAAGCTATCTCGCATCGAAAAAGTAGCATCGGTACACATATTTAACCTTAATCAAGTCAGGTTTACACCATGGTGTGTAAGCCTGACTTAAACATTTTAACCCCATCGCTCGTTAATAATTTAAAAGCCACATAGGCACGGTGCTCACCGAAATGTTAAGATTACATAACAGCTCGTATATGTTGCACCGTTATTACATAACTTTGGACCACATATTCATCACACTATACATTTCATCACATCAAGTTTATGAAAGCGCTGTTAAACGGAATACAAAATCATAAAAAGGCAATAATGGCGATAGCCGCAGTGACAATAGCGGCCGCAGTATGCTATATCGTAGTTCATAAATGGTCAAAACCGCAGCCGCAGCCACCTGCCGTGGTGGTACAGCCCGCCGTGCAGGAGGATGTGGAAGTCTATGGCGAATACGTAGGACATGTACGCGCGCAGCAGTTTGTCGAGGTTCACGCACGTGTTGAGGGATATCTCGAGAATATGCTTTTCGAAGAAGGCACATACGTGGAAAAAGGTCAGACACTCTTTGTTATAAACCGTGGCCAATACAAAGCCAAGGCCGACCGTGCGGCAGCACAATTGAAAAAAGATGAGGCGCAGGAACAGCAGTCGAAACGACAGCTTGACCGCATACGGCCACTGTACGAGCAGAATGCGGCAAGCCGCCTTGATCTCGACAACGCCATTGCGGCCTACGAGACTGCCAAAGCGGCTGTGGCCATGAGCAAAGCCGACCTTGCACAGGCTGAACTCGAACTCGGCTACACCACCGTGCGCTCTCCGCTGTCAGGACACATCAGCGAGCGGCATGTCGATGTAGGCACTCTCGTGGGGCCGGGCAACAAATCCTTGCTCGCCACCATAGTCAAAAGCGACACTGTACTTGTGGATTTCAGCATGACATCGCTCGACTATCTGAAAAGCAAGGAACGTAACGTAGACCTCGGGCAAAAGGACACATCCCGCTCATGGCAGCCCAATGTAACCATCACATTGGCCGACAACACCATTTATCCCCACAAAGGTCTTGTGGATTTCGCCGAGCCGCAGGTTGACCCCCGCACCGGAACCTTCTCAGTGCGCGCGGCATTGCCTAATCCCAAGCGCGAGCTACTCCCCGGACAGTTTACCAAGGTCAAGCTACTGCTCGATGTGCGCGAAAAAGCCACCGTGGTACCTCAGCGGGCCATTATAATAGAAAAAGGTGGTGCCTATATTTTTGTTATGCGGCGCGATTCCACCGTTGAAAAACGATTTATCGAGCTCGGGCCGGAAATCACCAACAGCACAGTGGTGGAACGCGGGCTTAATCCCGGCGAACTTGTCGTCACCGAAGGCTACCACAAGCTCACTCCGGGCATGAAGGTGATGCCGGTTCAACAGAATGCCACCGATGATGCTGTGGCAAAAAAAGAGGAAGAATAGTATTTTCACCGGGAAACAACTCTTATGAAAGTTTCATTTTTCATTGACCGTCCGGTTTTCTCGGCTGTCATTTCAATTCTTATTGTAATCATCGGAGCCATAGGCCTGATGATGCTCCCCATCGACCAATATCCGCAGATCACCCCACCGGTGGTCAAGATAAGCGCATCTTACCCAGGTGCGAGCGCCCTGACAGTATCGCAGGCTGTAGCCACCCCTATCGAACAGGAACTGAACGGCACTCCGGGCATGCTTTACATGGAGAGTAACAGTTCCAATTCAGGTTCATTCTCAGCCACTGTCACATTCGACATATCATCAAGTCCCGACCTCGCTGCTGTGGAAATACAGAACCGTGTGAAGCTTGCTGAATCGCGACTGCCCGCAGAAGTGGTTCAAAACGGCATATCGGTGGAAAAGCAGGCCCCGAGCCAGTTGCTCACAATCTGCCTGACATCCACCGACCCCAAATTCGACGAAATATACCTCAGCAATTTCGCCACACTCAATGTGCTTGACCTCCTGCGGCGCATACCGGGAGTGGGACGCGTATCCAACATAGGCAGCCGTTACTATGCCATGCAGATATGGGTTCAGCCCGATAAACTCGCCAACATGGGTCTCACCGTGGCCGATATACAGAAAGCTTTGAAGGACCAGAACCGTGAGTCGGCGGCCGGCGTACTCGGACAGCAACCGGTAAAGGGCCTTGACATCACCATACCTATCACCACCCGCGGACGCTTGTCGTCAGTGGCTGAATTTGAAGAAATTGTAATCCGCGCCAACCCCAACGGCTCGCTTATACGTCTGCGGGATGTGGCACGCATATCTCTTGAGGCTCAAAGTTACAACACCGAGAGCGCCATCAACGGCGAGAATGCTGCGGTGCTCGGCATCTATATGCTCCCGGGTGCCAACGCCATGGATGTGGCACGGCAGGTCAAGGAAGCTATGGAGGAAATCAGCGCCAATTTCCCCGAAGGAATGAGCTACAACATTCCTTTCGACATGACCACATATATTTCCGAATCCATACACAAGGTTTACAAAACCCTGTTCGAAGCTCTGTTTCTGGTTATATTTGTAGTATACCTCTCGCTGCAGAGCTGGCGTGCCACTCTCATCCCACTTATGGCCGTACCGATATCCCTTATCGGCACATTCGGTTTCATGCTCATCTTCGGATTCTCGCTCAACATGCTCACGCTCCTTGGTCTCGTGCTCGCCATCGGTATTGTGGTCGACGATGCTATTGTGGTGGTGGAGAATGTCGAACGCATAATGGAGGAGGAACATCTGTCACCTTACCAGGCCACAAAAAAGGCTATGGAGAGCCTCACCGGAGCCATTATAGCCACATCGCTTGTGCTTGCCGCCGCGTTTTTGCCGGTAAGTTTTCTCGGAGGCATCACCGGACAGCTTTACCGCCAGTTCACCATCACCATCGTAGTCTCGGTTCTGCTGTCGGCCGTAGTGGCTCTCACTCTTAGCCCGGTAATGTGCTCCCTGATTTTAAAACCCGACGACAAAACCAAGCGTAAGAACATCATATTCCGCAAAATCGACCAATGGTTGGCTACAGGCAACGATAAATACATTGGTTTTATACGCTCAGCCCTGTCCCACCGTCGCCGCGTGCTTGTCTGGTTCGGAATCATAATAGTGGCAATAGTTGTCATCAACCGTGTAATGCCGAGCAGCTTTCTGCCGGTAGAGGACCAGGGATATTTTAAAGTCGAGCTTGAGTTGCCTGAAGGTGCCACACTCGACCGCACCCGGGTGGTGACCGAACGAGCCGTGAAATATCTTACTGACAATCCCGCCGTTGACTATGTTCAGAGTGTTGCGGGAAGCAGTTCGCGGGTGGGTAGCAACCAGTCGCGGTGCGAACTCACAGTAATCCTGAAACCGTGGGGCGAACGCGACGGCCAGACAGTGGAAAGCATCATGGCTCAGGTAAAAAAAGACATGGGACAATATCCCGAATGCAAGATATACGTATCAACCCCGCCGGTCATTCCCGGTCTGGGTAGCTCAGGTGGCTTCGAACTTCAGCTTGAGGCCCGTGGCGACGCTTCACTGCAGGAACTTTCAGAAGCTGTGGATACCCTTATGTACTATGCCGGGAAAGAGAAGGCCATAACCGGACTGTCGTCTACTCTTCAGGCCGAGATTCCGCAACTGTACTTCGATGTTGACCGCGACAAGGTTAAATTTGCCGGAGTTCCTATGGCCGATGTGTTCTCGACTATGAAAGCATATACCGGCTCGGTTTATGTCAACGACTTCAATATGTTCAACCGCGTTTACCGCGTTTACGTGCAGGCCGAGGCTCCATACCGCGAACATCGCGAAAGTATAAACCTGTTCTTCGTGCGCGGCGCTGACAACTCCATGATTCCGCTCACGTCACTCGGCACCACCTCCTATACCACCGGCCCGGGAAGCATACGCCGATTCAACATGTTCAACAGTGCCACAATAAGTGGCAACGCCGCCAACGGCTACAGTTCAGGACAGGTAATGGAGATTATGGAACGGATCGCCGAACAACATCTGCCCGAGAACATCGGTGTGGAATGGAGCGGGCTATCCTATCAGGAAAAGAAAGCCGGCGGACAGACAGCCACAGTAATGGTTCTTGTATTCATATTCGTGTTTCTGTTCCTTGCCGCTCTCTACGAAAGCTGGACCGTGCCTGCCGCCGTTCTGCTGTCACTTCCGGTAGCTGCTCTCGGTGCTTATCTTGGCGAATGGGCCTGCGGACTGGAAAACGATGTGTATTTCCAGGTCGGACTGGTGATGCTCGTAGGCATGGCTGCCAAAAACGGCATTCTTATAGTGGAATTTGCCAAAGAACAGACTGAAAAAGGTGCCGACCCGGTTCAGGCAGCAATCCATGCCTCACGACAGAGGTTCCGTCCTATCCTCATGACATCTCTCGCATTCATCCTCGGCATGGTGCCTATGGTAATATCCTCAGGCGCCGGAGCGGCAAGTAGGCAGGCCATAGGCACAGGTGTGTTCTTCGGCATGATATTTGCTGTAACAGCAGGCATAGTGCTTGTCCCATTCTTCTATGTCCTTATAATGCAACACCTGCAGCACAACCGCAGCAAACGTAAGGCCATTACTTCCAACGAAACCGACAATAAGAAATGAAATACATCAGACTATTTATAATATGTGTGGTTCTGTCAGCAGCTTTCAACGCCTGCAAACTCGGGCAGAAATATGTGCAGCCGCAATTGAACCTGCCGGCGGCTTTCGACGAGACTTCGGCTGCCGACACAGCTGCGTTTGCCGACCTTAAATGGTGGGACATATACTCCGATTCCCTATTGCAGAATCTTATAAACCGTACTCTCGAACACAACAAAGACCTTCTCATTGCAGACGCACGCATAAAGGAACTCGCCGCCATGAAGCGGGTGTCGGTAGCAGAGATGCTCCCCGCCATCGGTGGCAGTGCATACATTCAGAAAGAAGGTCTGAACTATGGTGGTGACAACTACAAGAACGACCCCGAGAATGGACTTAAACTTTCAGTGAGTTGGGAACTCGACCTTTGGGGCAACCTACGTTGGGCAAAAGACCGTAGCGTGGCTCAGCTGCTGGCAAGCGTGGAAGCCCGGCGCGCATTGCAGATAAGCCTCATAGCACAAGTTGCACAGGCCTATTTCGAACTTGTGGCTCTTGACCATGAATACGCCATCGTGACACAGACGCTTGATGCACGCAAGGAAGCCGTCCGCATAGCCAAATTGCGATATGAGGGAGGACTTACGGCCGAGACTTCTTATCAACAGGCCGAAGTGGAGTACGCCCGCACAGCCACCTACATACCGGTACTGCAGCGTAACATTTCTCTTAAAGAAAACGAGATATCCCTGCTCACTGGTCAATATCCTACTGAGATAAAACGTTCGGGATACTCCGAGCAGGTGGATTTACCCAAAACCATCCCGGTAGGACTTCCATCCGACCTGCTTGAACGACGTCCCGATATACGTCAGGCCGAACAGCAGCTCATAGCCGCCAATGCAGAAGTGGGTATGGCATACACCAACCGGTTCCCACGGCTCACACTCACCGCTCAGGGTGGTCTGGAGAGCGATGAATTCAAGAATTTCTTTAAATCGCCTATGCATTTTCTCGGAGCCAACCTGCTCGGACCCGTATTTGACATGGGACGCCGACAGGCCACATACCGCGCCAAGCAAGCTGCATACGAACAGGAATGCCTGCGCTATGAGAACACCGTGCTGAAAGCCTTTACCGATGTGCGCAACGCATTGGTCACATTCAATAAGATTCAGGATATATACCTTTCATGGCTTAAACTTGAGCAATCGACAAAATCCACCATGGATCTGGCACAATTGCAATACATAAATGGCGTTATAAGTTATATAAATGTGCTTGATGCACAACGTAACTATTTCGATGCGCGAATAGGACTCAGCAACGCCCTGCGCAACAAACAGCTATGTATGGTGCAGCTGTACAAGGCTCTCGGTGGCGGTTGGTGACGGATTTTGTTTTGCGCCCGACTTATATGTATCTTTGTAAGTTATGGAAAACCGCAACTCTAATATAATAGTAAAAGGAGCACGCGTCAACAATCTTAAAAACATTGACGTAGAGATTCCCCGCAACAAGCTCGTGGTGATCACCGGTCTGTCAGGATCGGGAAAATCATCGTTGGCTTTCGACACTTTATATGCCGAAGGACAACGCCGATATGTGGAGAGCCTGAGCGCATACGCAAGGCAATTTCTCGGAAAAATGGCGAAACCCGAATGCGACATGATAAAAGGACTGCCGCCGGCCATCGCCATCGAACAGAAAGTCAACACAAGAAATCCACGGAGCACTGTAGGGACATCAACTGAAATATACGACTACCTACGGTTACTTTTCGGGCGCATAGGCGTAACCATATCCCCCATAAGCGGAGAGGTTGTGAAGCGTCATACCGTGGAAGACCCTGTCAACACAGCCCTCTCATATCCCGAAGGGACACGGATAGCAATCGTGGCACCCATAACGATTCCTGAAAACCGCTCTTTTTCCGACCAGATAGACATCTATTTGAAAGAGGGTTACACCCGTTTGGTGAAGGGCACGGAATTCGTATCCATAGCCGACATACTCGCATCGCAGAATGTTCCCGATACGCCGGAAGGCTATAGTCTTCTTGTCGACCGCCTCTCTGTAGCCCTCAGTGGCGATGAACTCAGCCGTCTTGCCGACTCGGTTGAGACGGCATTTTTCGAGGGTCACCAAAGCGCATCCCTTCTTGTATGGCACGATGGGAATGTTATCCGTCACGATTTCTCGACACGCTTCGAAGCCGATGGTATTACATTTATCGAGCCGACAGAACAGATGTTCAACTTCAACAATCCCTATGGAGCATGCGGATGCTGCGAGGGATTCGGCATGACGGTGGGCATTGACGAACGTCTCGTTATCCCCGACCCATCCCTGTCTGTCTACGACGACGCAGTAGTGTGCTGGCGTGGGGAAAAGATGAGCGAATGGAAGCATGAATTCATCCATGCCGCTTCTGGAATAGATTTTCCGATACACCGTCCGTATCAGGATTTGACAAAGCAACAGAAAGACGCGCTGTGGCATGGATTTTCGGGTTTCCTGGGAATAGACGGATTTTTTAAAATGGTGGAAGAGAATCTTTACAAGATTCAATACCGCGTGATGCTCGCGCGCTACAGGGGAAAAACATTGTGTCCTGAGTGCCACGGCACCCGCCTGCGCAAGGAAGCCTCCTATGTCAAGGTCGGTGGTAAGACAATATCCCAGTTAGTCAGCATGCCGGTGTCTGAACTTCTTGAATTTTTCAACACTCTTGAGCTAAATGAAACTCAACGCACCATTGCCCGGCGTCTGATTCTGGAAATCCGTAACCGTCTCCGTTTCCTGACCGACGTTGGGTTGGGCTATCTCACACTCGACCGCCTTTCCTCCACACTTTCTGGTGGAGAGAGCCAGCGCATCAATCTCGCCACCTCACTTGGCAGTTCGCTTGTCGGATCACTGTATATACTCGACGAGCCGAGCATAGGATTACATTCGCGCGATACAGAGAGACTACTTGGTGTTCTCCGGCGGCTGCAGGGCATAGGCAATACGGTTGTGGTGGTGGAACACGACGAGGACATAATGCGTGGTTCCGATTATATAATAGACGTAGGGCCGAAAGCCGGTCGCCTCGGAGGTGAGATAATATATCAGGGGCCTACAGATTCTCTTATGTCGGCCACAGACAGCTACACCGTGCAGTATCTCAACAAAGAGAAGTGCATCCCCATACCGCGTCAACGCCGAAGGTGGCGCAACTACATAGAGATTACCGGAGCACGCGAACACAACCTGAAAAATATTGATGTACGCTTCCCGCTTGAGGCTATGACCGTGGTTACCGGAGTTAGTGGCTCAGGCAAATCCACACTCGTGCGCGATATTCTTTACCGGGCCCTTAACCGTCACTTCGGCGAGCCCACCGACGCACCGGGTCTGCACACAGCCATAAAAGGCGACCTCAACTCCATTTCGGCAGTTGAATTCGTCGACCAGAACCCGATAGGGCGCTCTTCACGCAGCAATCCCGCCACATACCTGAAAGCCTACGATGAGATTCGACGGCTGTTTGCCGACCAACAGGGAGCCAAGCAGATGGGATTCGGCCCGGGTTACTTCTCGTTCAACGCCGAAGGTGGTCGATGCGAGGAGTGCAAGGGCGAAGGAACCATCACCATCGAGATGCAATTCATGGCCGACATAACCATACCATGTGAGGAATGCCACGGTAAGCGTTTCAAGCGCGACGTTCTCGACATACTCTACCGCGGGAAGAACATATCCGACATCCTCGACATGACAATAGACGAAGCCATTGAATTCTTCAGTCAGGCTGACGGAAGTACCGAAAAGAAAATAGTGCGTAAACTGCGACCACTGCAGGAAGTAGGACTCGGATATGTGAAACTCGGACAAAGTTCATCCACACTCTCGGGGGGTGAGAACCAACGTGTGAAACTCGCCTACTATCTGGCCATGGACAAACCTAAGCCAACCATGTTCATTTTCGATGAACCTACAACAGGCCTGCATTTCCACGACATAAGGACACTGCTCACATCGTTCGACAGACTAATATCCTTAGGACACACCGTAGTGATAATCGAGCACAATCTCGATGTGGTGAAATGCGCCGACCATGTAATTGACATAGGTCCTGAGGGTGGCGACGCCGGAGGCAATCTCGTTATTGCCGGAACGCCTGAACAGGTGGCTGACTGCCCACAATCGCACACCGGACACTATCTCAGGGAGAAGCTGCAATAAACCGCCTGCCTCCCCCTATCTCCGTCCGTCGGTAATAAACGAATCCTTGAAACCAAGGAAATACAGCAATCCATCCAGACCGATGGTCGACAACGATTGACCCGCATTGGCCTTCACTTTCGGTTTGGCATGGAACGCTATGCCAAGTCCGGCAGTGGCCAGCATGGGGAGGTCGTTGGCACCATCGCCCACGGCTATGGTCTGCTTGATATTGACATTCTCCACCTGAGCTATCAATTTAAGCAGTTCGGCCTTGCGCTTCCCATCCACAATCTCACCCACATATCGTCCGGTAAGTTTTCCGTTCTCTATCTCAAGATCGTTGGCATAGACATAATCGAATCCGAACTTCTGTTTCAGATAATTGCCGAAATATGTAAACCCGCCTGAGAGTATCGCCGTCTTATAGCCGGCACGCTTCAGCACCGTCATCATCCTGTCCACACCCTCGGTAATGGGCAGATTCTCGGCTATCTCACGCATCACACTCTCATCCAACCCCTTGAGAAGAGCTACACGTTCCTTGAAACTTTCGCAGAAATCAATCTCGCCACGCATGGCACGTTCGGTAATCTCACGCACCTTGTCGCCCACACCGGCTCGCTCAGCCAGTTCATCTATCACTTCCGTACCTATCAGGGTGGAATCCATATCGAAGCACACCAGGCGACGACACCGGCGGTACATCGTATCTTCCTGAAGTGATATATCCACATCCTCCTGAGCGGCTATATGCATAAACTGCTGATGCATCTGGCTATAGTCCACAGGGTTGCCACGTACCGAGAACTCCACACACGATTTTCTCGCCGACGGCTGCTCCTCAGCTTTCAGCGGCATGCGGCCCGTAAGACGCTGAATGCCGTCGATATTCAGATTCTGCTCCGCTATCACCTTGCTCACCAAGGCTATATGCCGGGCTGTAAGTTTTCGTCCGAGTATGGTGATTATCCATCGGTCCTTGCCTTGCATACCCACCCACTCATCGTAGTCGTCCACACCCACCGGCGAGAAACGGACCTTGACATTCATCTCGTAACCCTTGAACAGCAAATCCTTCATTATATCGCCCGACACCGAGCTATCGGTCTTTATCAGAAGGCCGAGGGTAAGGTTATGGTGTATATCGGCCTGACCTATGTCAAGGATCTGGGCATCGTATTTTGCCAGAATCTCCGACAGCGCCGCAGTCACACCGGGACGGTCGTAGCCTGTTATGTTTATCATTATCAACTCCACTTCCGGAGCATGCGTCATAAGTCGTGACATAATATATCTATCGATTATTTTTAAATTTTGACAAATGGTAATTAACAAGACCCCCTATCGGCTCACGCACCACATTCCCGAGCCGCATGCCGCACATCGTGACAGCCTTCTGCAGCTGAGGTCTGAAATAATAGGCCACTGAACCGGCAAAGTTCACAGTCGCTGAACCCGCCACTGAATATCCCGCCACATTACGCCTCAGGAAGCGCACGAATTCATCTATCACCATCTCCTCTATCTCCTCACACCGTATATTTTCGGAAAGAAAAGGCACGAAACCGGCCAGAAACCTATTTGCACCCGGTTTCCTATACACTGCCTCTATTATATCGCGTTGAGTCAGGCCGAACCGCTCCATAAATCCACGGCACAACTCGGCCGGCAACTGATTTTTCAACACATCGCCCACCAAACGGCGTCCGAGAACCGCACCCGAACCCTCGTCGCCGAGTATATATCCGAGCGGCGACACATTGGCTGAAATATTCTGACCGTCATATTCGCAGCTATTTGAACCTGTGCCGAGAATACAGGCTATACCCGGCTCATCGCCACACAATGCCCGCGCTGCCGCAAGCATATCTGACGCAACCTCCACATCTTCGCAACCGGTCACTTCACGCAACGCCGCAGTAACCTCAGGGATAACCGAAGGTACGCATCCGGCTCCATAGAAACGCACGCACTCCACACTGCGCGGCATGATATGCCCTTCGAGCTGCGTCCTCAGTTCGCCACGCAATTCTTCGCCGGAAAGCATGAGAGCATTTATGCCTCCCCCCTCAAAAACCACCGTCGCTCCACTGCCGTCAATAGCGGCCCATTGCGTGCGGGTGCTCCCGCTGTCAGCTATAAGCATCATTCCATTTTACGTTTTACTGTAAAAGTTCCGTCGTCTGCAATATCCGGACATCCGGAAGGGAAATCCGACTCCGACAGACGCCTGATCTGCCTTATCACGGCTCCCGAGCTATCTGTACGCGGGCCTGCACCCCGCTTCTGAACGAACGGATGTATCTTCCCTCTCACAAAATTCCCATCGCCGTCTACAGTCACCTCCACCACCGGAGCATGGCCGCTTATACCGTTGAGATTCACCCTATATGGCGTGCAGAAATTTCCCAGACTGTACATTATCAGGCGGTCGCGATACACCTCCATTCCGCGTGTAACATGCGGACCATGGCCATAGACAATATCAGCTCCGGCCTCCACTGCCTCATGGGCAAACAATTCCACATCTCCGCGCTGCTCATTGAAACACATCTCCATGCCGTGAGGCACATGAGTATATTTCGGTCCCTCGCCACCGCCATGAAACGAAACCACCACTATATCGCAACTGTCTTTAAGCGAACCGACCACCGTACGCACCTCGTCAATATCCATTATGCTGAGCGTTCCACGGCTATGGCCGAAAGCAGCGAAACCGATCCGTTTCCCGCCGCGCTCTATCGTGGAGGTCTCACACACGTCGCGCAATCCGGCAAATTCTATACCTGCCGCGCTTAGATTGCGCATTGTCTGTTCCCTGCCTGACGCTCCAAAATCATTTACATGATTATTGGCCATGCTGACGAAATCTATTCCCGCATCGACAAGATTGCCCACAAATGCAGCCGGCGTGCGGAACACATAGCATAGCTTGGGGTCGGAACAATCTTTCGGCTTGCCTCCGCGGTCAAACAGCGTACCCTCTAAATTTACCGCCGCCACATCAGCTTCGCGCAGCACATCGCCCGCATCGTCAAACAGATACCGTCCGCCATACGCCGGCAGGTACGCCCCGCGCGACTCGTCGGGATAGTTCGTGCCCATCATCACATCGCCTGCAAACGCAAAAGTCAATGTGCGCCGGGCCTGTTCAGCCATACGCTGCTGGTCTGCCGATGGAACCACGGCACCGGCAGCCAACGCTACCGCCGCCAAAATCATCAGGATATATCTTTTCATTATCAAGTTTTAATTCTGCAACATGCAAAAATAACCAAATTTAGCGATAACCGAAAAAAAGAAGTCACCGCCAGAGGTATGGCGGTGACCCGTATCGAAATAAATATCTGTTCAGTATCAGTTCTGAGCCACGGCGGTGGTCATATCCATATCGGAACCAAGTATGCGGCGGGCGCCGATAAAATTACGCGAGTAGTAACCATTGTCAGGGAATGTCTGATAAGTCACACCCTTCTTAACCGAAGCATGGATAAACCGGCATGTCTGCGACTGGGGGTCGACCGACACCACCATGGCCACATGGCCCACATTACCACGGCCTGCGCTGCGGGAGCTGAAGAAGAGCAAATCGCCGGGACGCAGATTGCCCACACTCACTCTATCGCCCTGAAGGTACTGCTGACGCGATGTACGGTCAAGCGTTATACCGAAATTCTTATATACATAGCTGGTGAATCCAGAGCAGTCAAAAGCCTTGGGCCCGGTGGAGCCGAGACGGTAACGCGTGCCGAGAAAACGCTTCGCATAGTCCACCATCTTGAGAGCCATGAAGTTTTCAGGCACTTCCATAGCAAACGAATGCTCCATACCTACAAAAGGTGAATTCTTACGGGCTTCCTCCATCGACGCTGTGGCAAATGTACCGGCCGCGGCTTTCTGCACTTCAGTGTCGAATATATTCTGATGCTTGTCGGGCAGACGCATGGGGGTTACTGCCCGGGCAGCGGACAAAACACCACATAAAAGCACTGTCAGAAGTATGTATCTAAGATTCATAGCAAAATTTAATTCTTAAAAAAGATTGAATCACCTCTCAGGCCATTCTTTTCTTTCACAGTGCAAAGATAACACTTTTTTCGCGCCCCGACCACACCTAACTGCCTGACCACATCCATATTTAGATTTTTCAACACTTAACCGCGGCCATAAACACTCTTTAGCAAAACCGCCGATGTGTTAAAAACACAGACACTTACAGTAATATTAATTACATATTTTCACATGTATTAACAATCACTATTCAACCGTAAACTATTCCTGCACATATCACACCCGAATTGTGCACAACACTTTACAACTGCAAACAGCAGTACACCTGATATTTTTACAACTTTTAACCATTTTCATCTTCGAGCATATTCCCGAGAGCCGTCCTGATTTCATTGAGCATGCGACGCATCCTCATATCCGTAACCAAGCCTATCACTACGCCTACCACACCTCCCACAACGCCACCCACAAATAGTGACACATCGATTCCATACATATACCAAAGCAGGCAAACCATCAACGGCACCATCGCCACCATGCCCACCCACTGCGACATGCGGCGCATTCTCAGAATCTTGTCCACACAGGCCAGCGCCTCCATCACATTCATGCGACCGAAGTCAAGCTCGAGCAACTTATCGCGCACTCTGAACGAAAGCACACACATAAGGCCGAAATATACCGAAAGCCACACTGTAATCCACACAGGGAACCCCATAGGCCAGATACACAGCGGACCGAGCACTATGTATATACCCGATATCACTACCAGCACCGTGTAGCTGCGTAAAAGTTTCCGCCGGTATGTGGAAAACATAGTTGGCTTCATACAATTCCGGAAGTCGCCGCCGTCAATATCGGCAACCCTATCCATCTCACGCCAGCTTTGTTTCAAATATTCCAGATCTTTATCCATGGTTTTCTGCTATTAGACGTTGTTTAATACGATACAGGCGCGAAGCCACATTTCCGCGGCTCATTCCTGTCACATCAGCGATCTCGTCGTAACTGTGTTCGTCGAGCCACAGCATTATCAGCGCTTTGTCAATCTTGCCGAGCCTACCTATCATCTCATACATCTGTCTCAGCTGCGATGCCCGTTCGCCACTGTTGTCGGCCACCGAAGCAGCCCTTTCGTCGATTCGCTCGAGCGACGAGTGCTTGCCATGCCTGCGGAAGAATGTGATACAGGTATTGATAGCCACCCGATATATCCATGTTGACATCCGGGAGTTGCCGTTGTATCCTTCCAGCCCCTGCCACAGATTGGCAAGCACCTCCTGACGCAAATCCTTGAGATGCTCCGCATCGTCGGCATACATATAGCACACCTTATATATAAGGGTGCTGTATTGCTCCACAATCTGCAGATAACGCTGTTTTTGCTGTTCGCTTCTTTTTGCCATCACTCTATTAGTCGCAGAAATCTCCTGAAAATTGCACGGCCGGCAAAAAAAAGCCGGAAAGACCTGATTTGTCCTTCCGGCCGTATGAATAAAATATATCTTTAGAAAAGATATGCGGCAGTCACAGTCCAATAACGGTTGCGGCCGCTCACACCGGCCGAACCGGTAGCACCCACAGTTTTGAGAGCCTTTGTCATGCCCAGACCGTAGGAAGCACCTACCTGCACGTGCTTGAACAGTTCCAGACCGAAGCCGAAGTTCCATGCTGTGTCGAATTTACGGTTATTATATGCGCCGGCCATCGATTTACGGCTGGTAAGGAACGAGAAGCTCGGACCGGTAGCCAGATACGGACGTACTATATTATTAATCAGCGGAATATTTATCTTCCATTTGAGATTGATAGGTATATCGATATAATCGCGGTTGTCCTTGGTGACATTATTATTCTCAAGCCACTGGGTGTTGCGGCGCACATACATAACCGAAGCGTCAAAGCCCCATCCAGCCACCGGCATGGTGAACTCAAGCATTGCACCGGCAGTGAAACCGGCACGGTTGTCGCTATTGAATGTCGAACTGTTGAAATGCAGCTCATTGACAGTCAGACCCAATTTCGGGCCGAACTTGAACTGTGCCTGCGCGGGCACCGATGCTATTGCCACAATAGCCATCACTATAAGCACCTTGATTGTTTTCATAATCTGATGTTGGTTAAATTTATTGTTAATACTATTTTATCATATCGAGAAATTCATCTTCACCTATCACCGGTATTCCGAGTTTTTCCGCTTTTTCAAGTTTGGCGGGTCCCATATTCTCACCTGCCAGCACAAAATCAGTCTTTTTAGATATCGAGCCGGAATTCTTTCCTCCGTTAAGCTCTATGAGCGCTTTATATTCATCGCGCGAATGGTGGGTGAATGTTCCGCTTATCACCACGGTCTTTCCTGCAAGTTTGTCCGACTGCAAAGCCTCATCCACCTTTGGCATCGACATCTGCACGCCGGCCTCTCTCAGCCGCTCCACAATATCACGGTTGCCGGGCACCGCAAAATAATCCACTATACTCCGGGCTATGCGTGGACCTATATCCTCTATAGCCGTAAGCTGCTCCTCCGACATTGACATAAGAGTGTCGATGTCGCCGCAGGCGCGGGCGAGTTTCTTCGACACCGTGCCACCCACATACGGAATGGAAAGTGCGAACACCACCCTGTCAAACGGCACCTGCCTGGAATCAGCCACACCTTGCACTATACGTTCAGCACTGCGTGGTCCCATGCGCTCGAGCAGGGCAAGTTCGCCGGCATCGAGTGTGTAAAGGTCGGCCACATCACGTATCATTCCGGCCTGATAGAGCTGCCCTACCGTTTCTCCGCCGAGGCCATCGATATTCATCATCTGCCTGCCGACAAAATGCTCTATGCGGCCTGTAATCTGCGGCGGGCATTCCCATTTGTTAGGACACATCCACGCCGCCTCGCCATCCACCTTCTCAAGCTTGGCCCCGCAGGCCGGACACCTGTCGACAAACTCCACCGGTGCCGCACCGGGCTCGCGGCTCGACAAATCCACACCAGTTATTTTAGGGATAATCTCGCCACCCTTCTCCACATACAGCATATCCGACTGATGTATATCAAGCTGACGTATTATATCTTCATTATGCAGTGAAGCGCGTTTTACCACCGTCCCCGACAGCTGCACCGGATCGAGATTGGCCACGGGGGTAATCACTCCCGAGCGCCCCACCTCAAACGACACATATCTCAATCTCGTCAAAGCCCTTTCGGCCTTGAACTTATAGGCGATAGCCCACCGGGGGCTCTTGGCAGTGAACCCGAGATTGAGTTGCTGACGCAGTGAGTTGACCTTGAACACCAGTCCGTCGGTAGCCACAGGAAGCTCCTTGCGGGCCATGTCCCAATACCGTATATATTGGTCCACTTCATCTATTCCATGCAACACCTTCATCGCATCTGACACCTTGAAGCCCCATTGCCGGGCGGCGAGCATGTTCTGATAATGATTATCGTAAGGAAGTTCATCGCCAAGTAGATAATAGAGATACGCGTCAAGTCCGCGCCGGGCCACTTCGGCCGAATTAAGCATCTTGAGAGTACCCGATGCCGCATTGCGCGGATTGGCAAACAGAGGCTCCTCATTGAAAGCCCGCTCGGCGTTAAGACGCTCGAAGGCCGTCCACGGCATCACCACCTCGCCGCGTATCTCAAACCGGCGCGGCCAGCCGGAACCCTTGAGCTGAAGCGGTATGCTCTTTATCGTTATTATATTGTCGGTAACCACATCGCCCTTCTCGCCGTCGCCGCGCGTCACGGCACGCACCAGCCGGCCATCCTCGTAATGGAGCGATATGGAAGTCCCGTCAAACTTCATTTCACCGACAATCTCCACATCCTCGCCGGGAAGCAGATCACGGCACCGGCCCACAAAATCATCCACCTCCTCCACCGAATAGGTGTTGCCGAGCGAAAGCATGCGTCTCTCATGCGCCACCTGCTCGAAGCCGGCCGAAAGGTCGCTTCCCACACGGTGGGTCGGAGAATAAGGGTCGTCAAATTCCGGATACCGGCGTTCAAGCTCCTCCAGCCGTTTCAACAGCTCATCAAACTCACGGTCCGATATCACCGGTGCATTGAGCACATAATAATTATGGTTATGCCCGTTTATCTCCTCGCGCAAAGAGTTAATCTGCTTCTGTATATCATCATTCATTCTGCAATGGATTTTTAGCCCGGCGGAGCCAGCCTCTTTTTGAACTGACAAATATAGTCCTAAAACAGCCCCTGTGAAACAGCCCCAATCGCAGTTTAATCTTTTTTAACACCAGCCGAGTTCATTTAAATCTATCGATACGTAATTATTACGTAACAACTTCGTAACTTTGGCGCTGATTATTTTAGAATCTGCACAATGAAAAAAATATTAGCAGCCACAGCCATACTGATGGCAATTGTATCGTGTAGCACAAAAGCAAATACTGAGGCATCAACAACGCAAAAGCAGCCTTCAGCCACAATAAGCAGACCCGAATTCAATGCCGACAGCGCATACAGATACGTAGCCGACCAAGTAAACTTCGGCTACCGTATCCCGGGCACCAAGGCACATGAGGAATGCAGCCGGTATCTCACCGACAAACTACGCGCGTTCGGAGCCGATTCAGTAACCGTACAGCGCGGCACCGTTACAGCACATACCGGTGAGAACCTTCCGGTGGCCAATATTTTTGCCAAATACAACCCCGCAGCCAAACGGCGCGTTCTATTGGCCGCACACTACGACACCCGCCCTTGGGCCGACAACGAGAACACCGAAGCCGACCGCAAGAAACCTGTGCTCGGGGCCAACGACGGCGGTAGCGGCGTGGCCGTGATACTCGAGATTGCACGCAACATAAACAAGCAGCATCCCGATGTGGGAGTAGACATATTCCTGACTGACGTGGAAGATTATGGCGAGAGCGGCGGATTTGACAACCACGACGACACATGGTGCCTTGGCACACAATATTGGGTGAAAAGCAATCCCTATGCCAACGCCACATTGCCCGCCTACGGAATAGTGCTCGACATGGTGGGAGGAAACAACGCCCGTTTTCACCGCGAATATTCATCCAACAGAATGGCCCGCGAGATAGTCGACAAAGTGTGGGGTACGGCGGCAAACTCCCCCTACGCGGCCCGCTTCATCAACGAGATCGGCGGGGCGATAGTCGACGACCACATATTCATAAACCAGCTCGGCATACCATGCATAGACATAGTGGAATGCAACAGCGAGGACACTCGGTCGTTCCCCGCAACATGGCACACACGCACCGACGACATGAGCAACATTGACCGTTCTTCGCTGAAGGCCGTAGGCGAAACCGTGATGTCGGTACTATATTCCGAGCCGGGCAACTGAGCCCCGCACTATTTGCAATAACGCGAAAATTATGCTATTTTTGCGTCATTATGACCATCAACGAGATACAAGACGAAATAATTGAGGAATTTTCGGAAGTAGACGACTGGATGGACCGATATGCCATGATTATAGATTACGGCAACGCCCTTCCAGGCATCGACACCAAGTATAAAACCCCGGCACATCTCATAGAAGGATGCCAGAGCCGCGTATGGCTCAACGCCGACGAGCGCGACGGAAAGGTGTTCTTCACCGCCGACTCCGACGCCATAATTGTGCGTGGCATAATAGCGCTCCTGATAAAAGTGCTCAATGACCACACCCCCGACGAGATATTATCGTCGGACCTCTACTTCATTGACAGCATCGGTCTGGCCGAGAACCTCTCCCCCACACGCAGCAACGGACTTCTGGCCATGATCAAACAGATGCGCCTCTATGCCGTGGCATTGAAAGCCCGCGACAGCCTGAACACAACAACCAACATTTCACAATAATTATGTTCAACAACCAACCCAAGGGACTAATCCCCGCAGCCCTGAGCAACATGGGCGAACGGTTCGGCTACTACATCATGAATGCCGTACTGGTTCTGTTCCTATGCTCCAAGTTCGGACTCAGTGAGGAGACGAGCACTCTGATTTATTCATTTTTCTACGCCGGAATCTATGTGCTCAGCCTTGTGGGCGGTGCAATAGCCGACAAAACGCAAAACTACAAGGGCACGATAATATCCGGCCTCATAGTGATGACCATTGGTTATATCGTGCTGTCCATTCCGGTACTCGCCACACCGGCCAACACCACTATGCTCCTTACACTTACCTGCGCCGCGCTTTTCCTCATAGCATTCGGCAACGGTCTGTTCAAAGGAAACCTGCAGGCCATCGTAGGTCAGCTTTACGACAATCCCCGTTACAGTTCGCAACGCGATGCCGGATTCCAGATATTCTATGTGTTCATCAACATCGGCGGACTTATAGCTCCGTTCGTAGCACCGATGCTTCGCAGCTGGTGGCTTGATGTCAACGACATGGTCTACAACGCATCATTCCCCGCCCTATGCCATCAGGCACTCAGCGTTACAGATTCGGCCAACATGCAGAACATCAACAATCTTTACGCACTCGCCACTGAGGTAGGCTACAACAATGCCCAATCCATAAGCGAGTTCTGCACCGAATATCTCAATGTGTTCAACACCGGCGTGCACTATTCGTTCATAGCATCAGTTGCCGCCATGCTCATATCCCTCGCCATATTCATGGTGACAAAGAAAGGCCTGCCCAATCCTCCGAAAAAAGAGAAGGAAGCTGCCGCCAACTACACCCCCGAAGAGCGTCGCGCCATGGCCAAGGAGATCAAGCAACGTCTCTACGCATTGTTTGCAGTGCTCGGAATAGCCATATTCTTCTGGTTCTCGTTCCACCAGAACGGCACCTCAATGTCGCTTTTCGCACGCGACTTCGTCGACACATCGACAATTGCTCCCGAAATATGGCAGGCCGTCAACCCATTTTTCGTAATAGTTCTGACCCCTATAATAATGTGGTTCTTTGCGGCCCTCGCCCGCCGTGGAAAAGTAATCTCCACCCCGCGTAAAATCGCCATAGGTATGGGACTTGCCGGTGTGGCCTATCTTTTCCTCACCATCTACTCCGTCTACATGAACTATCCTTCGGGCACCGACTTCCGCGAACTGGCCGTGGCCACCAAAGAATCACTGCTTTCAAGCCCATGGGTACTCATTCTCTATTACTTCTTTATGACCGTGGCCGAGCTGTTCATTTCGCCCCTCGGACTCTCGTTCGTGTCAAAGGTAGCTCCCCGCAGCATGCAAGGTCTATGTCAGGGCTTATGGCTCGGAGCCACAGCCGTAGGCAACCTCCTGCTATGGATCGGCCCGCTGGTCTACAATGCCTACCCGATATGGGTGGCATGGGCACTCTTCCTCGCCGTATGCGTCATATCCATGGGCATAATGCTCGGTATGGTGAAATGGCTTGAAAGAGTAACCGAATAAGCCGGACTCACATAACAATCTACAGCACAACGGTGTCGGCAGGATTAAAATTCTGCCGACACCGTATTTTTATGGTGAACCTTATCACCACACGCAATGTTGATACATAAAACAACAAAACGAAACACAACTACCATGTTTACAGCCATATCAACATTGACATACACACACCTTCCGGCCGGTTATTGGCTGGCTATAATCGCCATAACATGCAGCATAGTAGCCCTCGGAGCAATAATCAACATGATACGCTTCCGGCAAACACGCATTGTCAAGAAAACGATAGCCATACCACAGACCTCAAAACGCTACCATACAGGCCAACGACTATAGAAATTTTTGAAAAAAACCTCAGCCACACTTATTTTTTCAAAAATAATCACTACCTTTGCACCGCATTTCCGTAGGAAAGAGCTGTCCGGGGTGTAGCACAGTTGGCAGCGCGCCACGTTCGGGACGTGGAGGTCGGAAGTTCGAGTCTTCTCACCCCGACAAAACATCGAGAAATGGGTTTAACTTACTGAGTTAAGCCCATTTCTCGCATAATAGACGAAACAAAATCGGGACACGCCGCCTCCCAAATCCCTCAAAAATCAGGTACAAGCACAATATTTTGAATATACAGTGTTTTATTCATACTTTTGTGGACAATAATCCGGAACAAAATTAGGACAACATGAAAATAATAGAACTAAATCTTCATAAGATTATCGAAATATGCAAGCGGTTTCATGTACGTAAGCTATGGGTATTCGGCTCTATATTGACTTCCCGTTTCAACGATGATAGCGATGTCGATTTGTGTGTTGATTTTGATTGGGATAACATTTCTCTGATTGATTCTGCAAATAATTTCTTTGGATTTCAAGAGGCTCTTGAATCACTTCTTGAACGCAAGATAGATATCACTGACGACAGCGCTGTACGTAACCCTTATTTTCGCGAGGAATTAAACGAAACACGACAACTAATCTATGGATAGGAAAGTAAAAAAATCATTATTCGATATTCTCCAATGTATTGATGAGATTGAATCATATTTTGATTCGGCTCCACGACGGTTTGATTACTACCGCGAAAATGCGCTTTTAAGAAGCGCCATACACATGAATATATCGATAATCGGTGAAGCTACAAATCGAATCCTGAAAATTGATCCCGAAATTTTGATTTCTAATGCAAAACAGATTATTGGAACTCGAAATTATTTGATTCACGGTTACGATAGCCTGAGATTGGAAATGATTTGGGCAATAATTGTTAACGATTTACCCAAACTAAAACAGGAGGTTGTCTCTCTATTAAACCGGGACGAAACCACGACAAATGCAACAAGTTAAAAACAACAATATTAAGAAGTTACAGCCCGGCAAATATCACTAAGGCTAATATCCCCTCCCCCCGACAAAACAAAGCAATACAGGCTTAACTCAATTGAGTTAAGCCTGTTTCTTTATTCTCCCGGAATAAAAATGTGTGAATTCACACCCCCGTGCGTCCGGACGTGTGTTACCTTTGCAGCATAACAAACTGAAAACACACCTGCACATGAAATCATTCCGCTTCAAAGAATCGTGGCTCAAGGCCGTGGAGGCTATAGCCGATCCCGCCATTCAGTCAGAACTCATGCTTGCCATAGCCCGCTACGGCATCAACGGCACATTCACCCCATCGGAGAGCGCCACAGTCAATGCCGTGATGGCCATTGTCATGGCCGAGACAGAATCCTCGCGCCCATCAGCTGCCGGCACAAAAGCCGTCGAACAGGTAAATCTTGAACAGGAACTTTTCGAGCAGGCCGAAAGGCAGATTGACACCATGAGCATGCACGCTTCGTCCGCCGCAGCGCGCGAGGGCATCGGCGTATGTTTCCACAGGTTCAGAAATGAGTGCCTGGCACACCGGCGTTTCCACTCGTCGCGCCACGAACTCATAGAGGACTTCCGCCGACGCATATCAAAAGAAATCTACGGCATCCCCGCACGTGAATCACAGTTCTTCCGCCGAAAGCCCACCCGCACAAGTCCGCCGGTCTGACCGCCCCATCCCGACTGCCGTCCGCGCCAATCCACACCACACCTCCCCAATAGGCCTAATTTGGACTAATTACACCAATTGGCTAATTGAAAATAAGGGGACTAATGCAAATCCACAACCACATAAAAATATCGCGTGGATTATCTCTACGATAACCCACGCGCCATAATTGATTTCTTAATTACTATGTTTGTCTTTTTTCAGGTACTAATTTAGGCTTATTATCTAAACGAGAATGTATAAATTTCCTTTCGCTTGCAAAGATAGAAGCGAGATATTACAATGCAAGCATATTTTTGTTACAATACTGCAACAAAAATCCACACCTTGACTTTTTAACTAATATTAACTACAATACAGCAATATACTACCCCAATTGCCGCTTCAAATCTTCGTTTCGGAATAACGTCGGGGAAAAATCCACCAACCGGTAATCAGCAATTTCGTTAATGTAGAACGGATCATTTTTCAATATATCCATAGCATCGGCCTCGGTTTCCACAGCGAGAACAATCACGCCACCGACACGCCCACGCCTCGGACCCGACATAAGCAGACACCCTTTCTCATACCACGAAGCAAGAAATTCACGATGGGCGGCCAAATGCAAATCGACATCGGCAAGTGGCTTCTTATATGTCAATACAGCAATAATCATAACGTCACAATTACTTTCCGCGCCATTTCTCAAGAGTGAACAGGAACGACAGGCCACCTTCGGGACGGTTACGCACCGTAATCGTTCCACCCATGGCCTCTATGGTGTTCTTCACGATAGGAAGTCCGAGCCCGGTGCCACCCATTTTGCGGGAACGTCCGGCATCCACACGATAGAATCGTTCGAACAGATGCGGTATATGCTCCTCAGCCACACCAACACCATTGTCCCAGAACGCGAAGGTATAGTAACGTTGTGACTCAGCCATTAGCTCAAGTCCCATGGCAGTACCGCGCGAGTGGAGCACCGCATTACGTATGAGATTGCTTATAACGCTTACCAACAGAGTGGAATTGCCTTTTACGAGACAATCGAACGGCAGCTTGAATTCGAACGACATATTTTTCATCTCGCCCGCAGCTTTCATATCGTTCTCCACCATATACACAAGGTCGTGGAAGTCTATCTCAGCCTTGGGAATATTGCCGCTACCCTCCTCCAGACGCGTCATTGTCGACACGTCGTTAAGCAGACTGCACAGCCTCACCACATTGTCCTGAGCACGGGTGAGGAAGTAGCGGCGGGTATCGCTGTCCATATCTTCGGCGGTGAGCACCGTATCAAGATATCCGCGTATCACGCCGACAGGAGTTTTCAATTCGTGATTGATATTGTTTGTGAGCTGACGCTTCAGACGAGCCTTCTCCTCCACGGCATGCAAAGCGATATCGTGTTCACGCTCACTCTTGCGCAAAGCCTCGATTCGTTCGTGGTACAGCTTTACTATCTCGCGGGAGATATCGCCAAGCTCATTGTGAGGAAATTTACTTTCGTCAAACTGAAGATTATCATTCTTGGCGCTTTCGGCAAACTCACGCAACATCTTGATGTTCTTCATAAGGAAGTTGGTGCTGAAATAAGCCATGCATGCGGTGCCTATCATAAGAAGCACCATCACAAACCAGAATGTGAAGTCGGTGACATGGAGCGCATCGGCAATATTGACCGTAAACGGAACCGCTGTGTGCACATACACCTGGCCATCGTGACTACGCAAAGCTGAGAAAAAGAACATTGACTCGCCATCGGCACGCATCTCAGTACCCTCGCCCTGCTCCACGGCTTGCTGGAACTCACCCTGCTCCTTGGCCTCGTCAAAATCCGAAAGCATACGGCGTCCGATGGAGTACTCCAGCCGGCCGTCGCGGTCGTAAACGCTCACCATCACATCCTCAAACATGGAGTCGCAGAAGTAATGGCGCAGGAAGTTCATAAACGGCTTCAAATCCACATCGTGCTCGTAGGCATCGAGTATGCGGGAATTGACCAGCGAAAGCTGCTCCTTGATGAATTCCGTACGGTAGTCAACCTCCCGGCGGTATTGGAAAGCCATCATCACGCCCACCACAATCCACATCATGACGAGCATCGACCAGAACAGTCGCCAGCGGTAGCTGCGCTTATACCGTTTCTTTAAAACCATATCCGAAGCCGAGACGAGTTACAATATTATTACCGTACTCACCTATCTTCTTACGCAGGCGGGCTATATTAGTATCTATAGTGCGGTTGGTAACAACCACATCGTCGTCCCACACCTGCTTGATAATCTCCTCGCGGGAGTATATGCGGTTGCGGTGTGTCAGGAAAAACAGAAGTATGTCAAATTCCGTACGGGTCAAGCCCATATCCTCGCCATTGAGATAACCGAGCTTGTCGTTACGGTCTATTCGCAGATTGTGGAATGTGATGTCGGGCTCGTAAACGCTCTTCGACACATTGTATTCCCACTGGCGTGTGGCCTGGCTGCGGCGCAACACCGCGCGCACGCGGGCAAGAACCTCCGAAATCACAAACGGCTTGGTTATATAGTCGTCGGCGCCGATATTCAGACCCATCACCGTATCGTCCTCGCCGGTAAGGGCTGAACAGAATATAATGGGGGTGTTCTCTATCTCGCTCATGTTACGGACACGCTTGGCGAAATCGAAACCGCTCAGGCGCTCCATCATTATGTCGACAATAAACAGAGAGTAGCCGGAAAGATCCATCGAAAGCGCTTCCTCGGCGCTGTAGGCACAGTCCACCTCATAGCCGTCTTTCTCCAGATTGTATTTCAATATCTCACACAGCGACTCTTCGTCGTCAATTACCAGAATCTTAATCCTCATAATATACCAGTTCTTTATGCAGCGGACACATACTGATGTATCCAAGCAATATATAATAATGTATGGTTCAAATATCGAACGTAAAGATAGCACTTTAAAACGAAGCCCTGATGTTAAACAAAGTTAAACAGAATACAGATACCGAACCTAAGTACAACGAGAATGTTCTTAGTGTATAATTACTATATTTGCACTGTGTTTTTTTCATGGTATTAGATTTAAGGTTAAGGATAAATCGGTTGTCGCGAGACAACCGACTTCTTTTTATGCAATAGGCCGATGTGTCCCACCCGGGAAAGGCGGCAGAATTGTTAAATGGATAGTTTTAGGCCGCTTTCCATTGTTTTATGGAAAATTATATATATTTTTGAACCGTTTATAGGTTCCCATCCGCGTATGCGTACATGGTACCGCCCCCTGTTTTAACCCGAAAAATTTCAAAGAAATGGAATTGCTTGACTCGGCCGCGCAGACCGCAACACAGGTTGCCGACCATACCCCGAATCCCGAAAACGAAATCAACACAGATGCCATCGAGACATCAGGATGCGACACCGGCACTGAAATGTCGGCCGAAGCCATCATCGTACGCATCAAGGAGATAAGCGATTTGGACGCGGAAAATATGCCCACCGACGAAATCGGACGGCTCAAACAGCAGTTCTATCATCTGCACAACGAGGATATACGCAGACAGCGTGAGAAGCATATCGCCGATGGCGGAGACGAGGCAACCTTCACCCCCGTTGCCGACGACGAGGCCTTCAAGAACATCCTCAATATAATAAAGGAAAAGAAAGCCGCATTCAGGGCTAAGATAGAAGCCGCACAGCTGGCCAATCTCGACCGCAAGCGCGCCATAGTGGCGGAAATCACCGAAATGAGCGCCGACACCGACAATGTGAACCGTCACTACACCCGGGTAAAGGAACTACAGACCGAATTCAAGGCCACAGGCGAAGTGCCGCAACAGTACTCCACCGATATATGGAAAGCATTCCAGGATGCAGTGGAACACTTCTACGACCAATGGAAAGTGAACAAGGAGCTCCGCGACTACGACTTCAAGAAGAACCTCTCGGAAAAACAGTTGCTGATATCTGAAGCCGCCAAACTTGCCGACGAGCCTGATGTGGTGACCGCATTCAAGCGCCTTCAGGAGCTCCACGACAAGTGGAGGGAGATAGGTCCGGTGGCCAAGGAGATACGCGATGAGATATGGCTTCAGTTCAAAGACGCTTCGGCTAATGTCAACAAACGCTATCAGGCATTTTTCGAGGACCGCAAGAAACGTGAGACCGAAAACGAAGAGGCTAAAACAGCCCTATGCGCACGCATAGAAGCCATAGACACAGCCGCACTTTCCACATACGCCGCATGGAATCAGGCCACAGCCGACATAATCGCCGCTCAGGAGGAGTGGAAAACCTTAGGTTACGCATCGCGAAAAGTCAACAACGCCCTGTTCTCGAGATTCCGTGCATGCTGCGACGCATTCTTCTCAGCCAAAGCTGAATTTTTCCGCAACATGAAAGATGAGCTTTCGCAGAATCTCGCCGCCAAGACTGCCCTGTGTGAGCAGGCCGAGGCCATGAAGGACAGCACCGAATGGCGCAAGACCACCGACAAGATGGTGGAACTCCAGCAGAAGTGGAAAGCTATCGGAGCCGTACCCAAGAAACAGAGCGACCAGATATGGAAACGCTTTATCGCCGCGTGCGACCATTTCTTTGAACAGAAAAAACTTGCCACATCCGACACCCGCCGCACCGAGCAGGCCAACCTCAAGGCCAAACGTGAGATAGTGGCGGCTCTCGAAGCCCTCAACAGCCCCGAGGCCGAGACCCCGCGCGAAGAGGCCATAAAGCAACTTCAGGAGCTGCGCTCACGCTGGCAGTCGACCGGCCATGTGCCATTCAAGGAGAAAGACAAGCTCCACGACGCATACCGCGAAGTGGTGCGTCAGCTGTATGACAAATACGACGTGCACGAGAACCGCGCGCGCATGGCGTCGTTCGAATCATCGATAGAGAAACTGGCCGACGACTCCAACAAGCTATACCGCGAACGCGAGCGTCTGGCTCGTGCGTACGAGAACCGTCGCAACGAGTTGCACACCTACGAGAACAACCTCGGCTTCTTCAACTCAAAAACCAAAAACGGCGACTCTATGCTGCGTGAACTCGAGCGCAAAATCCAGTTCATAAAAGACGACCTTGCGCAACTCGAGAAAAAGATACAGATGATTGACGAAAAACTATAAACCCACCACGCACAATTATCGTCGACCAGCATGACCGGAATAAACCAGCGAGGCAGATACGGACGCTACATCCAGTGGATACTCACGGGGGTGGATTTTTTGATACTCAACGCTGTGTTTTTCATCACCGCCAGGCTCACCCCCGAGTTCATAATGGAACGCACCCGCACGGTGTGGCTCCTGGCAAATATATGCTACATGCATGCGGCCTATCTGATGAGCCATACGCAGACTTCGCGCCGCATAGCCATGGAGCATGTGCTGACCAATTCGTTTCGGTCAATATTGATACACGCCCTGCTGTTTATCTTCGGGCTATTTTTCCTGCAGATCGACCAGATACCGTGGCGGGCATTCGCCGAATTCTATGGCCTTCTCATAATCCTTCTGCCGCTATGGTGGATGGTATCGCGTATATTGGTCAAGAAACTGCGCCGGCATGGCTGGAACTTCAGCACCATAGTGATAGTGGGAGCCAATCCCACCGCACGTCGCCTATATCAGGAAATAGTGTCGGACACCGGCATTGGCTACCGGTGCATGGGGATATTCGACGACGAACCCCACCCCGGCATACCGGCCGATGTGTACCGGGGCACCCTCAATGAACTGGACGATTACATTCGCGAGCATAAAATAGACGAGATATTCTGCACCCTGTCGGGCGAACGCGAGGACGATATAAACCATGTGAGGGAAACAGCCGAGGCCAATGTGTCGCGATTCTACTTCGTGCCCCAGCTGTCGCGATATGCCGTGGGCAACTTCGACATGTATGCCTTAGGCTCAATTCCCGTGATGGCCGTCCGCCACCAGCCCTTGTCGCGTTTCCGCAACCGATTGGTGAAGCGGGCGTTCGACGTGGCATTCTCGGCCACCGTCCTGCTCTTCTCCCCGCTTGTATTCATACCGGTGGCCATAGCCATAAAGCTATCATCGCCCGGCCCCATATTCTTCAAGCAGAAACGCACCGGTTACCGTGGCCGCGAATTTTACTGCTACAAGTTCCGCACCATGCGCGTAAACAAGTCGGCCGACACACAGCAGGCCACCAAAAACGACCCGCGGAAAACCCGCGTGGGCGACTTCCTGCGGCGCACGAGCATAGATGAACTTCCGCAGTTCATCAACGTGTTCATCGGCAACATGTCGGTGGTAGGTCCACGTCCGCACATGCTCAAACACACCGAGCAGTACAGCCACCTGATCAAGAAATACATGGTGCGCCACTACATCAAACCCGGCATAACGGGATGGGCGCAGATAAACGGATTCCGCGGACAGACCGAGGAACTATGGCAGATGGAGCAGCGTGTGGAACACGACGTATGGTACATTGAACACTGGAATCCCCTGCTCGACCTTAAAATAATATTCAGAACTGTGACCAACGCCATTCATGGCGAAAAGAACGCGTTCTAAGCCTTCCGCAACGCCACCCAGCCCCAATGCGCCTGCCCTGCCAAGACCGGAGTCAAGGCATTATTCGCATATCCATCAAGTGCAATTTAGCTATCAGAAACGTTTTCTTTTGCGTTTTGTGTCGAGCCACGACATGACTTTGGGAAAGCGAGAAGTTCGTGTGCATGGAGCTTGCGCTACTCCTCGCGTCAGGGTGTCTGTATCAGCGCAACAACATAAGAATAACGACCCCTATCAATAATACCGCACCCATATCACTTCTGCCATTTCACAAATGTATAAGATTTCCCTTATGGCTTAGATTGCAGCATGAATTACGCAGTAACACACTGTAAATCACCTTTATAAGACCCAACAGCAACAAATTAAGATGCGAAAGCCATGCAAAAAAGCCCTCGCATATTGCACAAACCGAATAAAACACCTATCTTTGCAGAGCAAAAGCCCAGGTGGCGGAATGGTAGACGCGCTCGTTTCAGGTGCGAGTGCTGCGAGGCGTGCAGGTTCGAGTCCTGTTCTGGGCACCGCAAATGACTGTTAATCGTTTGATTTTCAGTCATTTTTTATCGGGCAGCCAAAGGTTAGGCGCATAGTAAAAAAGGGGGCAGTAGATATTTCGGGATGGTGAGGATATTTCTGCTGACTTCTTAAGAGCATGAAAAGTCAGAATAACCGCTCAATAATGCTTTAGCCCACTTCCTCAAATTGGAGCATCCGCCTCCTCTAAAACCGGTTTTGATAATTGATTCTGCCTGCAATATTAATGCTTCGCGCTCAGAGGCTGTTTCGCTTTGACTCAAATCAGACATTATACGCAAAAAGAGAATCTTATTCTTCAAATTTCTGATTGCCTTGCGATAGTATCCTGATTTATGGTTCTGAAACATTACTTCCAAGGTTTCCTCCGGTATATCGGGATTATTTTGAAACTTAACCAAAAGCCACAGGAATGAATCTAATTGTGCAAAAACTTTCTCAATGTTCCGTTGTCTTTCATCTTTGATACCACAGGACAGAGTGTGCCTGAGCATTTCATTAATTAACAGTTGAGATTTCTTCATGAGTCGTCCAGCATAACCATATTCAGTTGCGGTTATTAATACACGTATCCGTGAGTTGAGTGTGATTAGGTGGCCATACAGCTTATTAAACTCTTTATATTCAATAGAATCCCTGTCGTCAACCTCCTCTACTAAGGAACCTGTTAAATTCTGCAATAATAAATCAGCCCTCTCGTTTGCCGATATGATTGACGGGAGACTTGAGATGCTCGATATATGCCAACCGCCGCAAAAAGAGCAGAAATAACTTCTTACGGGAGCTCCTTTAGCAGACTTATAGAAGTCTTTTTCATTAAACTTCAAAAAGTTATCCGCCTTGCTCTTTGTCTCAAAAAGCATTTTGGGTCTTTGACATCCTATACAGAAATATCTATTCTTGGGTTTCATAACTATGTAAAAATTAATCGGAATTTTTGTTCTTCCTTTTCGCTTTTGCATTGAGGGCCTTTATTGTGTCGAGATAGGCTCGCTCTACAGGGGATAGTTCACGCACTTGGAAAAGACGATATTCCTGCTCGGCTTTTTCCATAGCTTGCTGATGGCTGACCGTGCCAGGGCCGTTGAGTAGAGCCTCGCCTGTCGAAGACAAAATACCGTCGAGCTGCTGCACATAGTCGCTCATATACATCGGGCGGCGCTTCATTGCCTGAATCTCCGCGAAGTCAAAGTATCCCGACACAAGATTGTTCAGTATCTTCAGCTCATCCTCGCTGAGATAGTTCTTGGCAATCTTGGCATCGCGCAGCGTCGGATGGTCACCATTGAAAGAAGTAAGCCCCATCATGGGAGACTCTGCATTAGCCCTCTTGAAGATAACCTCAGCTGCAGTGAGACCATGAGCGGCAAAGTGTAGCTTATTCTGCACAATCTTAAAGAACTCCACCGAGATATCACTGCGAGGGTCGTAATCGACGGCAGTAGCATAAAGGTCAAGCACCTGACGGTACATAACCTTCTCCGAAGAACGGATGTCGCGGATACGATCAAGTAGCTCACGCCAGTAGGCACCACCACCATTTCCTTTCAACCGGTCATCGTCCATAGTGAATCCCTTGATGATATACTCCTTCAACCGCTCCGTTGCCCACCTGCGGAAATGCGTGGCGATTATCGACCGAATCCTATACCCCAACGAAATAATCATGTCGAGATTATAGAAAGGAATCTCACGCGACACCTGACGGTTACCCTCCTGCCGAACCTGTAAGAAATTCTTACGGGTTGCCGACTCTTCCAATTCTCCGTCAGCATAGATATTTCTAATATGCTGAACGATATTAGGGCGAGTTGTCTGATATAGCTCAGCCATCTGCTGCTGCGACAGCCAAACAGTCTCGCCGGTAAACTTCACCTCAATGCGAGTCTCGCCGTCCTCACCCTGATATATGATTATATCATTATCTGAATGCATATTCTATTTTCTCCAACCATATTTCAGGCAATCATATACACATACAAGTTTTCTCATATAGGTCGAATAATTGTTTTTCCTAACAAGAAAATCAGTTAGATTCTTTGAAATAAAACATCTCAATTGTTCTATATCTTCTTCTTGTATCTCCAAATATGGGATTAGAGCAACTGCTTTCCAAGTTTCTTTTCCTGTAAACGTATCAATAGCCTGCTGAAAGGTATAGTTCTTCTCTGTATCACTAAAACTCTTATAGGATCTAAATTCTGATTGTGATGCTAATGGGATATTTAAACCTAAGGGGTTCTTTTCGTACTCCTCATCATTGTTTAGTCCTATTTCTCTCAAATATTTATATATCGGCAATGAGGTTTTGCTGGTTTTTCTGATACGAGGAATTGAGTGTTGAAGAATTTTGATCGCTTCAAAATCCCTATTAGCTCCAACACCAACACAGTCTTCATATATATCTAAGGCTTGAACTCCTGTATATCCAACGGCATCACGGAATTTTTTAATTGCACCGAACCCATAAACGACCTGTATTTCTCTGCTTTCATCAATCTTATTATCAGGAAGCACCAACAGGTTCCTGTCAGCTTCTTGAGACACTACGATTTCGTAGAATTGCTTCTTGTATTCTCGAAGGACATTTGCTGGAATACGTCGTTCATACAACGAAAGACATTTATATATTTCAGAGAAATCATGTGCGACAATTTTAACGATTGGAAGTCGGGCTCCATTAGTCATCATCAAATCAAGATTTTCAAATCTTAGTTCTGTTTGTTCTGGAGTCCATTCTACAAAAATCAGATTAGTTTGAAGTTTGCTAATACCTTCTTCATCAAGTCCCATAACTATAGATGTCAATAACTTCTGAATGTTATCATCGTTAATAGAATAACCGAGGAAAACAACTGGGTGTTCTATGAATATAGTTATGAGTTTAGCAGCCAAATAAGGATTTCGCTCGTTAAAGTTATCATAATCCTCTTTAGTAAGAACAAGACTACTTGGCTGGGTCATGCAACCATGAATCTTATATATTTCACCAATGTTAAACGTAGAAGAGGAAATCAATTGTTGCTGACCTATATATGGTTTGTAGTCTGGGAAAACCCGTTCAACCGTATCGTCCCAATTGGTGGTAATAATTCCATCGATTACAAGACTTCTCAATGATGCAAGTTCATCTTCCATCTCTTTGGGAAATGCTTCGCGGCATTTCTCAATCAAGAACTCTGCTATTTTGATTTTAAAGACAGTATCTATTTTGGACACATCATCTTGGTGCTTAATTCTAAAAGCATCTTCAGAGGGCAATTTCCAGAACTCATCTGTCAAATCTTTTGCTATTTCAGAAGCTATTCGAGGTAAATCAGAAGATTGGCATCTCGTGTAATATTCGTTTATGTGTTTAGGCGCGAATATCGTCAAAAGTCCCTTCCAATCAGGGAAATCAAGATAATGACGCGAAAAACCCGACCCAACAAAAAGGAAGGGAGCACTGTTGCTTTGTCTAAGTTTATCTATAAAATCTTCGCGTGTCATAGATATAAAAATTCAGAAGTTATAACTGTGGCATTTCTTGAACGATTTCCCCTTTCAAAAGTTTCCCGTTCGCGTGTTTGTTGCGTTTGACACCATCAGCACCCCATGTACCCCATTGCTTGAAGAAAAAAATCGACTTTTGATTTTCTACTTGCCTTTGGATATGTAGAACCCAATCTTCTTTCATTGGTCGGGCTTGCGGTCCGCTTTCACCTCCTACTATAATCCAGTCAATACCATCTAAATCCAGCTCTCCCAAGTCCTCAACAAGAGGTTCGCAGGATAAAAATTTAACAGCAGCATCAAGAGTTCTTAAATAATCAATTCTGAACCGAGATGATTTTGCTTCCACAGTGACTCCTAGCCAAACATTTTGGGGAATATTACGAGTAGCAAAATATTCTGCCATTCTTTCAGCCCTTTTTGTGAGTACTTGATAACGATGTTGTGGCGTTCGATTTATTATATCAAACACCTTATCTATGAATTCGAAAGGCACGTCTTCATGGAAAAGGTCACTCATAGAACATACAAATATATTATGAGAACCCTTCCACCCTGTAGGTTCGGAAAGGCAACGCTCATGCAATGTTATCTGAAATCCATTTGCATATTTAGCTTGTCCCATGGCTTTGAGACGACGAGCCATCACTTCCGCATAACAATGTTGACAGCCAGTGGATTTTTTAGAACATCCGGTTATTGGATTCCACGTTTTATCAGTCCATTCTATCTTCGTCGTTTTCATACCTTCAGTATTTTATATGCTTCTACTCTATGAATATTAGAAGATTGTCGGTTGAATTTACCCTGAATAGATACTCTCCCATCTTTCATTAATTGAGAGATAACCTCCACAAAAAGCTTGGGTTCACATCCATTCTTTAGTGCGTAATCCAACCCTTCTAAATTGGTTGTTAACGCACCTGATAAAATTAATAATTCTATTTGAGATTTTATGTCAATTCTTTTATTTGAGTTATTCTGATCATAGAACAATGTGCCAGGCAAATAATCATTATCTATATTACAGTTTGACTCCCCCGACATCTGGTCATGCTTCCAGCAAACTTTTACAAATTTTTCCATTCCTAAAGAGTGATTTGTTCCAAAGATTAGCCCATAGTAATTTGAACCCTTTTGGATTGTGAATGAATGGATATAATATTGCTTTTCGATAGGGATTAAACTCCGGTAATAGGCCGCAATAGTTCTATGGCATTCATTAGGTTTAGATTCATCAAATTGGATTTTATTATCTCTAAAATACTTAGTCACAGCAGAGAGAGTCTTGAATCTCCGTATAAATGAGGATGCTATGAAGAAAATAAAATCTGTAGTTGGGCTATTTACAAACTGTAAAAACACATCGTCAGTGATTTGCTTGAATCCATACTGATCCAGTAGTACAAATTTTGCATACTGGGGAGTAGAGAGGACGTTTCTAAATGCTTGATTAGAGAACAATGTTTTAAAATCAGATTTTGGTAAAACATAGATTTTTGATAAGGGCATACTATTGAGCAGCTCCTCTGACACGTCGATTGGTATTCTTTGATGATTGCTTCCAAAGAAATTCTCTTGTTATTATCATATTCATTGAAACCAAAGAAAACTTTTTTGTTTGGGTTTCCTGAAATTGAATTGCAATGTTGTTTATTATCACCACGTGCTTCTTGAACAAGAATAAGTGGGGAACCGGGGTTACCTAATGAATCTTTTCCACTACCGGCAAACATATCGTATATAAAAATGTGCGATATAGAAGGATTGTGTACAAAAACAGGAAACCATTCCCGAAAACATTCTCGGAAAATGTCTAATTTGAGAAGTGTGCCTTCATCAAATGGTTTGTCGTTTATATCATTCTTGCTCATTTAATCAACTTGCTTACCAGTTCATTCATGTTTTTGATTAGGCTCAATAAAAATTGGTGCTCCTTTGGTATGGTCAGAAAGCCCGTTAAGGATGTCTGCTATATTCAGGTATGAACATCTTTCATCGGTTGCTTCCAGCTCAATCGTGAATGTCATATACAATTTTCCGAGAGACTTACGAGGATATTCCATTTCTTTTAGCTCTGCCCCAGTTCTTTCTTTAAACTCGGAAATATTGAAAGCCAAGACTTGGGACGGCTTGTTTAGATTGTATAAATACAACTTCTTAGCTACCATGTAGCATTCGTGGTAATCCTTAACCGACCCTTTGCGGTCACCCAATCGAATATTGTAAATCTGTTTTGATAGAATCCAGTCAAGATGTTTTTTCCCTCGATAGCACCCTATCAATATAGTGTACTCATTGGGTAATGTCGATTGTACACTATTGTGAATCCTCGACCATTGATATATTTCGAATGGTTCAGCAGCTATAGACGTATCAGATGTATTGAAATAAGTGTGATTTAAAGTCGGATTCTTTGGAGCAAGCAAACTAGATATATTACTCTCAGAATTATCTATATCAATATTTGTCGAGCTTGCTACCAGTTGATTCAACTCGCAACAGAGATTTAGATATGCCGTTGTGAGCAATTCTTTGTTATACTCCCTTAATGATGGATTCTCGGTGGCTTCCTTTGACAAGGATACAATTGCTTCAAACAGAGGATGACCTGGTTGAAATTTAGGAATGAATAGATTTGACTTATTTAAGCTAAATCCATTAGTTTTAAAAGTACTATGAATATAGGCAACTACAATGGAACTATTGAGAATGCCATTTATATAGTGTGCTTCATCCTCAGTAATAAAGTTTTTATTCTTGTCTTGGCTTATTATTATTGTATGTTTAACACATATAGTTTGCTTCATCTCACCCCAGGGAGTCAAAGATTGTCTTACAACAGTTGAACAAAATTTGGAATTGTCCCGTGCTGCAACAATATAAGGAGCAAAAGTATAAGGTCCAATTTTAGAAAGAGCAAAGAAAACATCTCCCAAGTGCATGGATTTGCTTTTTTCGGACTGCATATCAAGTAAATACTTATGGTCCGCAAAATATTTAGCTAATGTTGGGTGATTATCAATTAAATATTCAAGAGACACAGTTTCTTTAGGTGCATCTTCCAAATAAGGTATAATGTGGAAATTATTACCGCAATCATAATCAAATGGCACAATATTGGGACCTTCCAACATGGGATAAATGAGACCAATAGAAAAATTCCATCCGTCTTTTGGAATGTCATCTACCTTGTAGCGAGATGTTTTTAATATTTTATTACGGAATCTATAATGGTTAGGATTAGATGAAGCACCAATTCCTATCATTTTGAAAACTTCGAACGGAGTTGATTCAACTCCAGTTCTATAAAGGTAAGCAGTTGTGCCAATTATAGGACTATAATCGAATTCATCAGAAGAATAGGTAAATGCGGTAGATTTTGAGGAATGCTGTTTAGCAGAAGAAGTTGCCAATATTAAATTTGATTTCACATCATCAAACGATGAATATAAATTCAAAATATCATCTGAAATTTTTCTACGTCTAGTAATTTCACAAACAGGAACGCCGGATTTGTAATCAACAGGTGTATATCCGTAGTAATATGTATTGAAATCCTGAGAAACTGCCTTTCTTCCTACGCGAAAAGGTCTTAATGGAGCTTTCCACCTATCGAGACGTTGAAGAAACAGTCTCTCTTGTTTGTTGTAATCCAAATAGAAATTCCTAAATTCTTCATAAGAATTTTGAGACATCAAACTATCTGGCATAAGGAATGCAAGAATTCCATCTTTGTTTAACCAATTAGAAGCTGTCACATTGGATATTAATGCGCAAATATTAAGTTGTGCGCCTCCATATAGACCTCCGTCATTACAGAATATATTCCTCACATCACAAAATTGCTTGATCTTGCGTGTATATGCAGCTGGGAGGTGCTCCCACTTTACCCATGGTGGATTACCAACAATCAAATCTTGATTGTTGATACGAGCTATCAACATGAAATTAGTTACGATTCTTATCCAAATACCATCCCAGTTATTTTTATGAAGATATGTGAGATTTTCAGATAGCGCACGAATCAATGATAAAAGTTTGGAGGAAGATTTTTCTTCATCAGACAACTCTTTCACAATAATTCTATATAAAGCATCTGAATTATCCGTTTTTACCATAGACTGCAATGCCGACATAATTTTACCAAACGATGGTAAAAGAACTAAACGTTTGGGTAAAGTCACATCGAAACTCTCACACTTAATATTATTAATCGAATAATAATAACAAACAATATCGTCTATTTTCTTTTCTGTGGGGATAATTGCGGAATCACCAAGATATATTGGGATTTCGACATCCTCAATATTGCATATTTGATGAAGAGCAATAAAATAACTAACCCTAGCAGAAAGGACTGAAAGTGGATTGATATCTATGCCCTTTACACGAGATACTATATCGTTCACTAATGTATTACGATTTTCTTGAGATAGATCACGTATAGAGGTCGTACCTACAATTTTTTTTATGAGTGAAATTATGAATATTCCAGAACCACAACAAGGGTCTATTGCGTTCCATCGCTTGTTTGATATGAGACTTAATGACTCAGAAATTACCCTATCGGCAAGCCATTCCGGTGTAAAATATTCTCCCATTGAGTGACGAACCGATTGAGGAATAATAGACATATATAAATCCTTGAAAATGTCTATGGGATTATAGGAAACTTCAAGAGAAAATGCAGAATATGCATCTACGACTTTTATGAGTGAAGAAATAGAATTGTATATTTCATCATTCCATTGGTTCTTGTCCGCATACCATGAGAAAAAATCTCCTTCCAAAAAATTACGAATTCCTTGACTGGAATAGGAGTATCCATCTTCCAAATTAAGGAAAAATTTGAGCATTTTGGCGGATGTAAGATTTACCAAATCATGATATCCAGATGTGTCAGAATTAAAATTCAAACGATCAACAACCTTGCATGCAATTAATTTTACGATAATTGCATATGTTGTTTGAAGAGCAAATAATGCTTTGTATTCAACATCGGGGTCTGCTATGGTAAAACCGAAAATATTAGATAAATCAATACGCCGTTTTTCTATATCTAAGCTCTTGCCGTTATCATCTATTGAAAGATGCATAAGGCTTTTCCATTCAGAAAAAAGCATTTGAGATTTGTCTACTACATTGTGCAGGAGCTCATTTAACAAAACGATTGCTACTTTTTTAGAATAAGAGTCTGATATAGGTGATATTGCGAAATCTTTTACAATATTACCTGGTTCAAATTTTTTGGTGCTTTTATTCAATATTGCCTTTATTACGGTATCAATATCGGATTTTTCCAATACCTTGAGAGCTGTGTGCCTTACTTCTTCTCCAACAAAGGAAAAATATGAAATCTTAGTTCCATCTGTAAGAATTGCGTCACGTTTTTCCCCGTTATTGTTATTGAGGGCAATGAGATAATCGGTCACTTGTTGATAAGCAGATAAGATATCAACCTCAGAAATTAAAGCAGAGTGATGCTTGTATTCAATAATCAAATCGTTCATTATAGAATCAACTCGACCATTAGACACATCCGAATTAAAAGAATGCACGATTCCTCTGATAACTGTTTCCCGTTGTATATCTATGTTAAGGTTTAGTTTCTGTTTTAAAAGAAAGAAGATTTCTCTTTCAAAAACAGACGCAGTTTCAGCTTCAGAATTAGAAAGTTCCGAAGCACGAACTATATTAGTTAAAACACAATCTATTTCAGTGAGGTATTCCCCACTGTTTAACCATTGAGTAACTGTTGAATTAACCATATTCAAAAGTCAAAACCCCTTTGTAGCATCTGAAAGACGACCTTATCGAGCTGCGCTCGCTTTGCAAAAGCAAAGAATGCCTGTAACGACTACAAGGATGTTCCCAATTTTTTCGGCTCGCGCCGTAGTTCTTTTATTGTTAGTTGGTCGTTTTCAGATAGACGTTACTATTCCTAATTACAAAGTTACAAAGATTTTCGAGACAACAATCGGTTATGTCGTAAAACATAACCGATTGTTATTCGGGATAAACGCCCTATTTCTCAAAATTCAGGTTCACTTCGCCTCGCTGATGCGGTGGATGAGAAGGAGGCGGCGAGGTCGGCACGGCAGACGTGGATTTCGTTCTATCTTATGCTACGAAAGCGTGGGGAGATAACCGGCATCTCGGGGGAGTGAATTTGTGCCGAGGGAGGGTTAGCGGAGGAAGCGGGGGGCTTGGAGGAAGAGGCCGAAGGTGAGGCCGAAGTTCCAGCGGCCTTCGGGGACGCTGGAGTAGTGGCAGTAGGCGGAGACGTTGGTGAATGGGAGGGCCATTACGAGTTCGGCCTGGGCGAAGTATTCGACGGTGGAGAAGCGGCGTCCATACCATGCGGTGCCGTCGGGCATTTCTTTGATGCGGCTTTCGGGTAGGAAGAGGTCGAATGTGCTGCGCAGCTGGAATACGTTGTTGAGTTTCCATACGGGGACCACGGCAGCTGCGGCGTAGCGGTAGGCGCGGAACGATGGGGAGAGAACGTTGTTGAACGATGGCGACGGGATGTAGGCGGGGGCGAATGCCACGGCTTCACTATACTGCTCGGGACGCCCATGGCTTGAGGCGAGGATGTTAAGTTCGGCTCCCAAGGAGAATTTTGGCGATAGGTTCCAATATTTGCGGCACAGCAGTTCAATCTGTCCCCAGCCGGCATGATGCGACCGATGGTCGACAGTGTGCGCGCCGCCTCCGGAGAAGTATCGGCGGCCGAGCACTCCGAGCACCTTGAGACGGTAGAAAGCTCCGTCGGTGGGCACGGTTACGGAGTTGAGTGTGGAGTATTCGTACATCGCCTCGGCTTTGGCGAGGCGGCGGGTAAGACGGTCGTCGTAGCGCATCGCTATGGTTCCGGCCTCGGGCATCACGTTGTGATAGTATTTGTCAATCAGCAGTCCATAGCCGGCAGCCACTTCCACTCTTGCATTGCGGCCGGCAGCCACGCCATAGGCCAGACGGCCGTAGAATTCGTCGGAGGTAAGCACTGTGGGGTCGCTTGTCTGGAAGAAGTAGCTGTCGCGCGGAAAGTATTTCTGCCGCGAGGCCACGGCTTTAAGTTCGAGCCCGGAGGGTACGGCACGCAGCAGGCGTATGTGGGCGCTGGCTTCGGCTCCGAGGTAACTTTGGCCTATCCAGGCGTTGAAGCGTGCGTCGAATGAGTTGAAGCTAAGGGTCTTGTAACCGGTGGTGAGAAACAGCATGCTGTTGGTGGAGGTGGAGAGATAGCCACCTATGCCGGCATCGAAATTGTTTTTAAGTGTGGCCCGGAGGTCGAGGGTGAACAGGCCGGTGGAGTCGTTGTAAATGGCCTGCGGCACGAGGTTGCGGAACTTACCGGGAGTGATGGCGCGATAGTAGGCTGCGCGTGCCCGGGCGAGCCCGAATGTGTCGGGGCGGTTGTGGGTGAACAGGTAGCGCACATAGCTGTTCTGCGACGGCGTGCCTCCGGTGACATTTACGGAATCGAAGCGCAGATAAGGCGTGGCCGACCGATAGACCTTGCGCCGCAGGGTGCGTGCCTCGGCCGGGATGCGGGTGTGTATGCGCGACTTTATCGAATCCATCATCGACATCGCTTTGTCGTAGCCTATCTTGTAAATCTGCCGAGCCTTGTCGAAGTCGAGAAGCGCAAACTGTTCGAGATGGATGCGCATTTTTATGCCACGCCATGGCTGGATGGAGTCGTTGGCCGGCTGCATGATAAGATTTTCAAGCTGACTTACAACATCGCTTTTACCGGTGTCGGTGCCATCAGACGACACATCGACGCCAATCATTATGGAGGGAGCGAACTGCGAGGTCATAACATCTACGGGGAAATTGTCGTAAATGCCGCCGTCGTACATCATGCGTCCATCTATCTCGGTGGGGTGGAACACCAATGGGAAACTCATCGAAGCCCTGACGGCATCGCCGAGCGAACCTGATTTACACACCAGCCCGCGGTGGGCGCTGACGTCGGACACCACAGCCCTGAAGGGGACGAACAGGCGGTTGAAATCGCCACCACACTGCGCGGTGGCTGCCGAATAAAGCTCCATGAAACCGAAGTTCATGGGGAGCGGATTGATAAGGCTTGAGGGCAGGATGGAATTCTTACGCCCGGCCTTCCCTTCGCCGAAATTCAATGTAAGCATGGCCGGACTGGGCGCGTCCTGAAGGAAATAGTAGGACAGTTTCTTGTCTATACGTCCTGTAGACCAATTGGCGAACTCGCGCGAGCCGAGCAGCTCCATCATCTGCTCGGGGGTATAACCCATTGCATAGAGGCTGCCTACGATGGCGCCCATCGACGTGCCCGATATGTAGTCAATGGGAATATCATTGTCCTCAAGAGCCTGAATCACACCGATGTGAGCCACACCTTTAGCCCCACCACCGCTGAGCACAAGCCCTACCGACTGCTCGGCAGCCACGGAATCGGGCACCGGCTGCGAACACAACAGCTGCACCGACAGCAGCAAAGCCATAACAAACGATATCAACCGCATAAGTTCAATAAAAAAATTCAGAGCATAAAGTTAGGTTTACTTGTCCAAACGGCCAAATAATATATGAAATGACGACTGTTTGCTTGGAAAGTTTAGTAACTTTGCGGTATTAACCTTACAATACTATCATCATGCCACAGACAGAACTTGACAGGCTTGATTGCAAGATACTGGAACTATTGTCGGCCAACGCACGGAAGCCATTTCTGGAGATAGCCCGCGAATGCAATGTTTCGGGTGCATCGGTACACCAACGCGTACAGAAACTAATAGCCTCGGGAGCCATCCAGGGGTTTGACACGCTGATAAATCCCGCCGTGCTGGGCTACGACACCTGCGCATATATCGGATTCTTCCTGAGCGACCCTTCGCAATTCGATACAGCGGCCGAGGAGCTGCGCAAGATTCCGGAGGTGGTCGAAGTGCACTACACGACTGGCAAATACGACCTGCTCATAAAGCTGTATGCCAAAAACAACCGCCATCTTCTGCAACTGATACACGACAAGCTGCAGGGGATAGTGAGCGGACGCACCGAGACGCTTATCTCGTTTAAAGAGGAGTTCCGGCGTCAGATACCCATAGACATCAACGAATAAGCATCGGGAACAATGATCACATCAGGACTTTGCAACTCCGCCACCATGCGCACATTGGCTCTTGACGCGCAGATGCCGTACGTGGCACTGTGCGTGGACAGCAACATGTCGCCCGACATATCGCCCGCTGCCCTCGGGCGCATGGCCACGATAATGGAGAATTGCGGTGCAGCAATGGTATATTCGGATTACCGGACCATAGCGCACGATGCCGTAACCGACACGCTATGCACGGAATATCTCGAAGGCTCCGTGCGCGATGATTTCTCATTCGGCCCCCTTGTGATGGTCAATCAGGAGATGTTCAGGCAAGCAGTGGAGGAGATGGAGAGGGAATATGAGTATGCCGCATGGTACGACGTGCGTCTGCGGCTCTACCGCAAAGGGGCCATAGTGCATATTCCCGAAATGCTCTACACGGCTACCCCGCTCGAACATCCGGATAAGGGTGGTGAGCGGCAGTTTGACTATGTGAATCCCCGCAACCGCAAGGTACAGATAGAGATGGAGCAGGCGTTCACCTCACACCTGAAAGCCATAGGGGCTTACCTCGCGCCGCAGTTTGACACGCCCGATTTCGGGGATGGATTTCCGGTAGAGGCCACAATAGTGATTCCTGTGAAAAACAGGGTGAACACCATAGCCGACGCCGTGTTCAGCGCTCTTGACCAACAGGCGCCATTTGACTACAATGTGATAGTGGTGGACAACCACAGCGACGATGGCACGACCGAAGTGTTGCGCAGGCTCAGCGAAGGTGAACCGCGGCTTTTACACCTGATACCCGACAGCCACACGCTCGGGATAGGCGGTTGCTGGAATCTGGCCTTGTCGCACGCGAAGTGCGGACGATTTGCCGTGCAGCTCGACAGCGACGACCTGTACAGTTCGTCGGACACATTGGCGCGGATAGTGGAAACATTCCACAGCATGCGCTGCGCAATGGTGGTGGGATCATACAGCCTTACAGATTTCGCGCTCAACCCCATCCCGCCGGGCACGATAGACCACCGCGAATGGACCGATGGCAACGGACGCAACAATGCGCTGCGGATAAATGGACTTGGCGCGCCACGCGCATTTGCCACCGCTATAGCGAGGAGTATGCCCATGCCCGATGTATCGTATGGCGAGGACTATGCCATGGGGCTGCGTATGTCGCGCAACTACCGCATAGGCCGCATATACGAGGTGCTGTATCTATGCCGGCGGTGGGAGGGGAACTCCGATGCGGCACTCAGCATGGAGAAAGCCAACCGCTACAACTTCTACAAAGACTGCCTGCGCACATGGGAGATTGAAGCACGCCGTAAACTGAACGCCACCACACCATGACGGCGGAGGAAATAAACGGTTTCATAACCCGGCAGATGGCAGCATGGTCATTGGCAAGGCGCAACCATGACGCCCTGAATGCCGTGGCCACCCGCGAAATCACCGTTAATGGGCAACATATTATATTGCAGCACAATCCGGCACGAGCATTGTCGTCGGGAGCAGATGTGCGCACCGAAGCCGTCGCGGCCCGTCCATGCTTTTTGTGCGGCGACAACCGCCCAACAGAACAGACATACATCGAATCGGGCAACTATCAGATATTGCTTAACCCCTACCCTATTTTCCCGGGGCATCTCACCATTGCCCACCGTGAGCACACTCCGCAGGCCATAAACGAACGCATTGCCGACATGCTGCATCTGACCGATTTTCTCCCCGGCATGACAATATTCTACAATGGACCGAGATGCGGAGCCTCGGCACCCGACCATGCACATTTCCAGGGTGTAGGCTCACATTTCTTGCCGATATGGCAGGATATTGAAGCTGATTGCGGAACTACCATAACGAACGGAATACCATCGGGGATACTGATAACCGCAACAGATATCACACAGGCCGAAAGGATGGCGGAAGAGGCCATCGATAAATTACCCAGGCGGGCAGATGCCGTAGAGCCGATGGTCAACATACTTACACGGCGCCTGCCGGAGATGTATCAGGTGCTCATAATCCCCCGCAAGTGCCACCGGCCCGGCAATTTCACCACCGACCCCGACGACAACGCAGGCATATTCGTCAGTCCGGCATCGATAGATGTGGCAGGCGTGATTGTAACTCCACGACTCCGCGATTTTGAGAACCTTACTGAAGATGCTATCTTCAATCTACTCACAGAAGTGTGCTATATGCACAATGAGCTATCAGAGATTTTGAAATGACAGAACCCACAATAAAAGTAGGCATATCGGCATCTCCGGCCATCGATGTCACGATACCGGAAACATACCGGCGCAACATACCGGCTGATATAAATGGACGTCTGCACCTGACACTGTCAGACAACGGCAAAGTCAGATGCACGGATGGCATTTGTGCCGACAGGCTGCTGTTCACAGCAACAGATGTCGACGACAGGTTTGTGATACACAACGTGACCATAGGTATAAACTTCCATTGGGAGCAGGCCGAGGACCAGGCGTTTCACGGCGCCCTGCTCATTGAACCGGCGGCTCAGGAAGGGATGCTCCAGGCCATAAACATAATTGACGTGGAAACATATCTGCGCAGCGTGGTATCGTCGGAAATGAACGCCAACGCGCCAGAGGAGTTTCTCAAGGCACATGCCGTGATATCACGCAGCTGGCTACTTGCCCAGATATCGCACGATGATAAACCCGCAGGCCACAGATGCGTAGATTCTGATGAAGAGCTTGTGAGATGGTACGACCGCGAGGCACACACCCGGTTCGATGTATGTGCCGACGACCACTGCCAACGCTACCAGGGATGCACCAAGGCATCCACCCCACAGGTATCGTCGGCACTCGCGGCCACCCGCGGTGAGGTGCTTACGTACAACGGCCGACTGTGCGACGCACGGTTCTCGAAATGCTGTGGAGGAGCGACGGAAATATTCTCCACATGTTGGCAACCTGTGGACATGCCCTACCTTCAGGCTCGACCCGACATGTGCGGTCCGACAGCAATCCTGCCCGACCTGACAAAAGAGAAGGTGGCTCACGGATGGATAGCATCGCGTCCGGAGGCGTTCTGCGCCAATCCTCCGCAAGATATACTCGCCACAGTGCTTAACGATTACGACCGCGCTACTACAGACTTCTACCGATGGTCGGTGACATACACCGCCGAAGAGATAGCCGGAATAGTGCGCGAACGCACCGGGACCGATTACGGCAGGATAATATCGCTCACCCCTCTTCACCGGGGGACGTCAGGACGCATAGACCGACTGGAGATACGTGGAACGAAGCGCACGCGCATAATAGGCAAGGAGCTCGAAATAAGACGCACGCTTTCGCGCACACACCTCTACAGCTCGGCGTTTACCGTAAAGCCACATGAGGCTGACCGCGATGGCATACCGACCGGATGGACCATAGCCGGTGCCGGATGGGGGCATGGCGTGGGGCTGTGTCAGATAGGTGCCGCGGTGATGGCCCACCGGGGCCACAGCTACCGCGAAATCCTTGCCCACTATTTCCCCGGAGCCGAAATATCAACTATTTACTGAGACACGCCATGGCGAGAAACAAACGTAATCCATGGAGTTGGGTGCCATCGCTTTACTTTGCCGAGGGATTGCCCTACGTAATAGTGATGACAGTGGCCGGGATAATGTACAAGCGGATGGGGGTAGAGAACACTGAACTCGCATTCTACACCTCACTTCTGTCGCTGCCATGGGTAATCAAACCATTCTGGAGTCCGTTGGTGGACATATTCGGAACAAAGCGCAGGTGGGTTACCGGAATGCAATATCTGCTTGCGGCAGGATTTGCAGCGGTGGCCATATCGCTGCCCGGAGAATACTATTTCCGTATGTCGCTTGCATCGTTTCTCGTCATATCGTTTCTATCGGCCACCCACGACATTGCCGCCGATGGCTTCTACATGCTTGGACTTAATGAACGGCAGCAATCTTTCTTTGTAGGAATCCGCACCACATTATACCGCCTTGCGGTGATAGCCGGTCAGGGCCCGATAGTGGTTCTCGCCGGATATTTCGAAACACGCTACGGAGCCATACCTCAGGCATGGGCCATGGTATTTTATCTGCTCGCAGTGCTGTTTGCACTGATTGCCATATACCACAATTGCGTATTGCCACACCCGGAAACCGACATACACCGCCATGTTAAAAGCGTAAAAGAGGTGGTGAACGAGTTCGTGGCCACATTCAAGAGTTTCTTCACAAAACCGGGCATAGGCACAGCACTGTACTTTCTCCTTCTGTACAAGCTACCCGAAGCCCAACTTATCAGGCTTATACCTCCATTTCTGATGGACCTTGTGGCATCAGGAGGTCTCGGGCTGTCGACAGCCGAGGTGGGAATGACCTACGGCACCATAGGTGTTACGGGGCTGATGGCAGGCGGTATAGCAGGCGGTATAGCAGTGTCGCGCGACGGTCTGCTCAAATGGCTCCGGCCAATGGCATGGAGCATGTCGCTCACCTGTCTCAGCTTCGTGTATCTGAGCAGCTTTGACAATCATTCGCTAACCGCCATCAACATGTGCGTGTTCATCGAACAGTTCGGCTATGGGTTCGGCACCACAGCCTATATTCTGTATACCATATACTTCTCGGAAGGAGAATGGCGCACATCCCACTATGCCATCTGCACCGGCATAATGGCCCTCGGAATGATGCTCCCGGGCATGGCCGCGGGCAAAATACAGGAGATTCTGGGGTACGAGATGTTCTTTTTATGGACCGTCGTGTGCTGTATATCAACAATTGGGGTAAGCTACATGGTCAAAGTTCCGGCATCTTTCGGCAAAAAGGCTTGAATTTTGAAATTTTAACAGTAACTTTGCAGCCGCATTTTGTTTAAGCCAATATGAGCAGACACACATTAATTATATATGGGATAGCAGGGCTGATACTCTCGGGGTGTACGGGTAGGTCGGCAGTGAGCGAAGCGGAGCTCACTGACACCGTAGCGCTTGAGGATGTAGCCATACCTGACACCTTTGCCGGAATGCCACCCCTTGATTCCCTCGCTACCTTGAGCGAGGAAGATGTGAAGAGCCCAATTCCGACCCGCGCGTTCACCACCGAAGAGGAGGCGATAGACTTTATGAGAAATTCCGGACATTGGGACAAATACAATGGCGGAATAATAATGAAGATTGCCGGACAGGACATCGGCTACGCCAACAAATTGCTGGCCAATACGTTCGACTACTTCATAATAGTCGACAAGCCATCGATGAACGTGATACTCTACGACCGCTATGGCCGTGAACAGAAAGTGTACCGCATGGCATGCTCCAAGAAGTACGGCACAAAACATAAACGGCGCGACAACCGCACCCCCGAAGGATTCTTCTCGGCCGAGGGGATATACAATTCCACCGAATGGCTATACACTGACGATGACGGAAAGACATCACCTAAAAAAGGCCAGTTCGGTCCACGATTCATACGCCTAAAGACCGATGTAACCTCCCAGATAGGCATACACGGCACCTGCGCACCATGGTCGCTCGGCCATCGTGCAAGCCACGGCTGCATACGAATACACAACGATGCAATAATGGAGTTGGTGGAATATGTCACTCCCGGAATGCCCATCATAGTCAATCCATCCAACCGCGATCAGGCCGTGAACATAAACGAGGGCTACGACAACATAACCAAGCTGAAACTTGGCAAAATCAAGGAAAAATACGTTGACCCGGAATCGGTAAAAGAGAAAGAGGAGAAGAAAGAGACTAAAACCGACACAACAGCCCAGACGGCAGACAGCGTGCCATCACAACCTGCATATGAACCGGCGGCAACAACCACCGAAACTCCCGACACCATATCTATCAGCGACATAATGGACTGAATAAGCATTATACATATAGCGGGCGGAGAAAATTTCTCCGCCCGCTATATGTATGCTCGTATGTTAAAGAGCAATTATGCTTTGATGCGGTCGATGCCGTTGTTGATTCGACGCACGGTCTCATCACAGCCAAGCAGTTCGGTGATGTCAAACATGTGCGGACCCTTGCACTCGCCAACCACCGTGAGACGGAAAGCGTTCATCACATTGCCGAGATGATAACCCTTGTCGGCAATCCATGCAAGCACAACCGGCTCGGCGGCAGCACTTGAAAAATCGTCAAGGCCTTTGAGCACCTCTATAAGTTCGCCCATGATACGTGGCATATCCTCGCTCCAGCGCTTGCGCACGGCTTTTTCATCGTAGGACGTAGGCTCGACAAAGAAGAAGCGGCTCTGCTCCCAAAGATCGCTCACGAAGTTGATGCGGCCTTTCACCAATCCGACTGCACGAGCTATATATTCGTCGTCGAACGCATTGGGGTCAACACCATTGGCCTCAAGCACAGGCTTGAACATCTGAGCCAATTCGGCATCAGACAATTCCTGAAGATATTTATGATTGAACCACTTACCCTTCTCAAAATCGAAGCGGGCACCTGAGCGCGAGCAATGGTCGAGCGAGAATTTCTCGATGAGTTGCTGCATGTCCATAATCTCGGTATCGTCGCCCGGGTTCCATCCCAGCAAGGCAAGGAAGTTGACCACAGCCTGCGGCAGATAACCGCGTTCGCGGTAGCCCGATGAGATTTCACCACTCTTGGGGTCGTGCCATTCGAGGGGGAACACGGGGAAACCAAGACGATCGCCGTCACGCTTGCTCAGCTTACCCTTTCCGTCGGGCTTGAGCAACAGTGGCAGATGGACAAAATCGGGCATGGTGTCGGCCCATCCAAAAGCCTCGTAAAGCAGCACATGCAAAGGAGCCGACGGAAGCCACTCCTCACCGCGAATCACATGGCTCACCTTCATCAGATGGTCGTCGACTATGTTCGCAAGATGATATGTAGGCAGGTCATCGGCGCTTTTATACAGCACTTTGTCGTCGAGAATGGAGGAATTGATGGTAACTTTGCCACGAATAAGGTCGTTAACAACCACATCGCGACCCGGTTCAATCTTGAACCGCACCACATACTTCTCTCCACCGTCAATCAAGCGCTTTACCTCATCGGCAGGGAGCGACAAGGAGTTGCGCATACCGCCGCGGGTAGATGCATCGTACTGGAAATTGGGGGTAGCCGCGCGCGCCTGCTCCAACTCGGCCGGAGTGTCGAATGCGATATAAGCCTTTCCGGCATCGAGCAGCATCTTAACATGCTCACGGTAAATGTCGCGACGCTCGCTCTGCTTGTATGGTCCATACTCGCCACCCTCGCGCACGCCCTCGTCAATGCCGATTCCGAGCCATGCCAAAGATTCGTTGATATAATCCTCGGCCCCAGGCACAAAGCGCTGGGAGTCAGTATCCTCAATACGCAGAATCATATCGCCGCCGTGCTGACGGGCAAACAGATAATTATAGAGAGCGGTGCGCACACCGCCTATATGCAAGGGCCCGGTGGGCGACGGGGCAAATCTAACCCTAACCTTTCGTTCCATTCTATATATCGATTATAAAGTTTATACAGTGGTGCAAATTTACGCAATTAACCTCAATCGCATGCCAACTGACACACAAAATGCATATTATAGAATTTTATTTACCGAGTATTTTCTTGATTGTGGCCACACCTTTGTCGCCCATCACTTCCCGGATAAGCTGAGAGGCCTTTCCCGCAACATTCTTGCGAATGCTTTGCAACATTTCGTTGGCGTTACTTTCGTTCTCTGACTCAGTAAACACCTCAAAAAGCATAGGGCGATCTGTGAGTTCAGGAGTAAGGAACCGGTTCAAGTTACTAAGATATTCATCCTTACCTGATGCAGTAAAATACTCAAAACCAAGATCCTCGGCATAATGACGCACCAAATCGGGCGACTTACGTCCGAAATGACCTGCGGCAGCGATATAATTGTCGGATTCTTCTCCAAACATTGAGCCTAAATGATTGTATAGACGGAATTCAGCACCACGGCCATTATTTATCATCAGTATACGCATATTGCGTGGCAAATGCCTGTTGCCAAGGGAGTTCATATCGTAAAAGAACGCCAAATCGCCCAAAATGGCAAAACACAACTTGTTTTTATCGGCAAGTGCAGCGCCAAAGAGTGTGGACATTATACCATCTATGCCAAACCCGCCTACATTACAGTTTGAACGCACACCTTCGGGAAATGGGAAATAGTTCCAGACTCGCAATGAATTGAGAATACCGAGATGGACTATGGAATTGGCCGGAATATGCGAGGCCGTGTGCTGTGCTATCCAAGCGTTGGAGAACGGCAATTCGGGAATCTGCGAAACCGTCAGGTCGTAATCGGCCTTATATTCGTCCAACAGGCTATGTCTGTCACCACCCAAAGATGCATAATGCGTAAAGAATTTCAATTCAGGCATCTCAAAGACCACTTTCAGCGTGCGGAACAAATCGCGTATCTCTCCATCCTCGTTCACGCGCCATACAGCCTTTGGGCGCAAGGTGGCCGAAGGATAGTCGCCGGACACTCCGCCTATATGTATCACCAAGTCTATATTTTTAAGTGGAGACAATCTGTGCAATTGCTGTTCGAAAGGCAACGACATAGCCACACGGTATTTACCATAATAGTTACTTGTGTGGTCGCAGAACACCAACGCATCGTGTTCGCCACAGAAACGGTCGATGGCCTCTGTCAGTTCGTCAGACATACGAGTATGGCTCCCGACAAAAATCCCGATACGTCCAGAAGGGAGTTCCGGCCAATTACTGTCGGCAAGTGCCACGCGCTCTATCTTGCGCGCAGGTTTTATATCCATAACAGAATAGTCCTTACAGTAACCAGTCTGGAAATTCAGATGCACAGGTCCTCCGCCGTGGCGTTTCAGTTCGAGAATGGCGTTGTTGATAATTATTTCATCGGCCCATTCATCGTCAGCATCCTTTATCACTTTCGCCGCAAAACTGCGTCTCGCAACATCGTTTGGCACTGTACTGCGGTCAATGAGCTGCGGTGACAGATGCCCTACCTTATCATAATTCTGGGAAGCCGTGACGGCAAGGATAGGCAATTGACGATAATATGCTTCGGTCAATCCAGGCATATAGTTGCGTGAAGCCGTGGCACCGGTACACGACAGGACTACCGGCTCGTGCGATTCCTCAGCCAAACCGCAAGCGATATATGCCGCCGACCGCTCATCGACCGACGAATATATTTCAAACCATGGATCGTGCATAGCAGTTACCAGAAATGTCATGTTTGTAGTACCGGGCGAGGCTACCACCTTTTTTATATTATGCTGTTTCAGTAACGAAACAAGAATCTGAGCGGCACGCTCTGCTGAATATTTCAGTTCCATAGTTTATTAATCAATTTAAGATATTATTTCTTGACCCGTCAAATTTCAAATGTGTAATCTATATCATTATTGTCTATCACACCTGCTCCACCGGTCATATAGACAATATCGCCTATGATTGTACGCCCGGATGAACTGACAAGGAACAAAGCCATCGATGCGATTTCTTCCGGTAACGCGTATCTGCCAATCAAACTTGAATCATGACCGACATCACTATTTGAATCTTTTCCAAGCATTGGCGTGGCTGTCGGACCAGGCGCAAGACCATTAACCACAATATCATGTGACACAAGCATTTTTGCCAAACCTTCAGTTAATCCACGAATACCCCATTTGGATAGCGTATATGCCGATATTGCCGGACGCCGGCTTGATGACGACGCTATATTCAATATGTTGCCTTTTACTTTATTTTTAACCATGTGAGTGGCTACTGCCTTAGATAAAAAGAACACGCCTTTAAGATTTGTAGATATTATTTTATCAAATTCCTCCTCATCAGTGGTTCTGATATCACCACCTACAATTACGGCATTATTCACTAATATATCGATAACGCCATTTGGTGTCAATCCTGCTATATTATCTATTTTATCGCTATAATTATCAACCCGGGTATTATCCAGCCCCACGCCAATCACAGATTTACCCTCACAATCAATGCTTCTAGCGGTAGCTACAGCCCGAGCCTCCGATCGACTTGTTATTACAACGAACGCACCAGACTTATAAAACAATTCTGCCATGGCCTTTCCGATGCCACTGGTTCCTCCGGTAATAAGCACAGCCTTGTTTTTCAAAACCTCATCAGGAGAGACAATTCCAATTTGTACTTTTACCGGACGATGCCCGCATATAGAGACTACTGTTTTGAATATTTTTTTTATAGCATTCAACATTTTCTGAAAATTTTATTTTTAAATTCTATCAACGGCTTCTTAATCAAACTTTTTTCGGCTATGTTCAAGCAAAACAGCCATCCCAATGCGACATAGAAAAATATATACGAGGATATACCCAATCCAAATATCCATAAAGAATCGCATGGCAAATACCGCCATATCACTACATACACTATGGTTATGACAATGGGTACTATCGACATTTTCAATATTTCCTTCCAAAAAGTACCGATTTCAAGATGCTGTTTACTGTGGTAATACACATTCAATATAAATCCCTGACCTACAGCATTAGCAACACCAATAGCGACCGCGCAACCTATAGCGCCGTAATATTTAGCCAACACTATTTGGACTACCAGACTTATGGCGCTTACACAAACAAGCATTACCGACCTGAACTTCTGCTGGTTGCGTGCCTGCAATATGATTATACCGGTGTTTTGAATCAATGGTGGCAAGGTGGTAAAAAACAGAGTGAGACAAATCACATACACATCATCGTAGCCAGGTCCGGCCCAGAATGATATGAAACTTCTGCCAAACACCACAAATCCACCAATAATCAGCGACATTATAAAGAATTGTATCCGCCCCACTCGTAGGAACATATCGGCAAATTCATGGTCGGAACTATGCTTTGCTACCATAGAGGTCAACCGAGGAAGAAGCACACCACTCACACCACTTGAGAACATTATATACATCTGCATCAATGTGACCCCGAGTGCAAACACCGATATGGCAACCGTACCGTTAGTGGCTCCGAGCACAAACTGTCCTGTGCTATAATAGAACTTAAACATCACATCGCCAAGGAATACCCAGACAGAAAATCCAAGCAATTCGCGGATAAACGACCATTTGAACTTGGCAAAATGTAACTTAACACCAAGTTTACGCCTACAGAACCAGAAATTGACACCAAGCAGACATATATTGCACACCGTCTGCACCACAACCATAGCCACAGCCTTGTAACCGAGATATAGCAGAGCCACAATGGCGGCAGTTGACAAAAGCATCCGGCAGATAATCACTAACTTCTGAAACACAAAATCTTCGTAGGCAGTGATTATGGAGCCAAAAACACTCATAGGGAACGTAACCGCCAGATTGACCAACAGCAGCATAATCATTATTCGTGCCTGCGAAATATCGTCAGGTGTCATGGTCCGGTCAAACATCCAATCTATATTGAAGTACAACACCAGTCCGGCTATAAAGGCCACAACACCTATTATAGAATACATCACGAAGAACAATCCGAACAATGAATATTGCTCATCAACCTTACCTTCGGCCCGATATTTAGCGGTGTATCTCACCACAGTAGGACCAAAGCCGAAATCAAGCAATGTAAGATAGGCTATCACCGACGCCACCAATGAATACAAGCCATATTCATTCTGCCCGAGCATTCTGAGCATATAGGGTGTGTACAGCAATCCTAACAGGATGTTCAATCCTATTATCACATAGTTCAGTACGGCTCCGGCTTTAATCTGGTTCATCAGTAAGGCAATACCGACAGGACGCAAAAAGTGCCCTGTTTAGAAACACAAAAGTACTCTTTTAGTGTGAGATATGCAACTTCACATCAGACAATGTGGGTGAGCTGCCCTGAACGGTTGCGGCGAGCCTTTATCCTGATACGCAATTGTCTGAATGGCTTGGTGAGGATAAGCCATGGCACAGTGAAAAGCAACCGGCGCGACCCGAGCGCCACCGACACACGGCGCCACAGCACCATGGTGGGCACGCATACCGCCAGAAGCGTGACCAGCGTAGCCACCTCAGCCACAAGACTTGGCCATGAGAGAACCGAAGCCACCACCCCAAGGGGCAACACAAACCACAGCGCAACACACGCCGCCGACATGGCTGCATAAGGCCGGCCGGGAAGATAGCTTCGTGTGAAAGAGCGGCGCACAGCATAGACATCGTGCAGATGAGCCGGCGCATATTCAATGGCACGAACCAAGGAATCCTTTCCAAGCTCCACAGCAGTATTTCTGCCCCGGGTTATCTCGTTCACGAAAATATCGTCGTCGCCATATCTCAGGTTCAATGTCTTTGAGAATCCCTTCTGTTCAAAAAAGAGATGGCGTTTATAGGCCATATTGTAAGCCGTGCCCATAAACGGACGACCACAAAGCGCAGCGCTCAGCCATCTCACCGACTGCCACACATGGTCAAAAGCCCTGCGGCGGCGCCTCTTGTCAGCGTCGACACCATCGGGCCCCACCGGAGCGGCATAGCCGAGCACCACATCGGCGCCTTCCACCACATGCCGCATCATGGCGCGCAACCACAACGGCGAATCAATCCGGCAGTTTCCGCAGGTAAACACAAGCATATCGTAGCGGGCGGCCTTCACTCCGAGGGTTATGCTGAGTTTACGGCGGCTAAGACTGCGCGAATGCTCAGGGGCAAAGGTCATGTACAGATTGGGATAGCGCATCTCCAGCTCCGAGACTACAGTCTCGGTATTGTCGGCACTCTCGTCATTTGCCACAACAACCTCTATGGGAGCCGGATAGTCCTGCTCGAGTATCTGCGGCAGCAATGTGCGCAGGTTCCCGCCATTGGCCTGGGAATACACTATCACCGACACCGCGGGATACCCCCCGTCGGGACAACCTTCGGCATCGTCCAAGCCTGCTTTTGCAGCAACTCTCTTAAGTTTAGGCCATAAGGCGCATGCCACAATGGCAGCGCATAACACCATGGCGGCAAGCAACGCCCACACCACAGGAGCCAAATCCAACGAATAGAGCTGTGAATCTATCATAACAAGCGTCAAAGTTACGCAGAATTTGCCGATACGGCAAAATATAAATTACCCTGACGAAAAAAACAATAAAGCAATAAAATGAGTTTAAAACACGTTAAAAAACCACACTGCAACCACTATATCAATAGACAATGAAAATAGGAATAATGTCATATTGGGACACGCAACACAACTATGGGCAGGTACTCCAATGCTATGCCATGCAACAGTTTCTGCGCAACCTCGGACATACACCATATCACATCAAATACACTCCCGAACCGACCTCCACCTTCGGCAAAATATCGAAGCTATTGAAATCAATAGCCGCCGGAGACACAAAGGAGCTGATAAGACAACGACGCAACTCACAGAAACACAATGGAGGAGAAACACTCCCCACACAGCGTAACTTCGACGAGTTCAGGAAACGGCATATAAAGTTCACCGACCGCACATATACCTACAAATCACTCCGACAGCTGCCACCGGAAGCCGACTGCTACATTGCCGGAAGCGACCAGATATGGGCCTCGCCAGACCCCGGCTACATGCTGAACTTCGGCAACAAAAACACCCTGCGGATAGCTTACGCCCCATCAATGGGAGGAATAGCAATGATGGACGGACACATGCGCTACGACTTCCGGCGGTTGATAAAGAGACTCGATGTGGTTACAGCCCGCGAGCAGGATGGTGTGGAACAATGCCATGCAGCCGGGCGCAAGGATGCCGAGCTTGTACCCGACCCGGTGATGCTGCTTCGGGCCGACGAATACCGGAATATAGCTTCGTCTCCGCGGCCGGAGCGACCATACATATTATTATATCTTTTAGGCAACCAGATTGACATTGATGTACACACATTTTTTGAATGGGCCGACAGACACAACCTCGACATAAAGTACATCACCGCGCAGGGCCGCAACGACTCTTACCCGAAAGCCTATCCCAATGTCGACGAGTGGCTCGGATTAATCGACGGAGCCAAGTATGTGTTCACCAACTCATTCCACGGCATGCTGACAAGCATAATACTCAACCGCCCGTTCCTGACCATACCCCTCAGCGGCAGCTACTCCAGAATGAACAGCCGTATCACCACACTGCTGACATCGCTAAGCCTCACAGACCGCATATTCCGCAACTCGCTCGACGAGGTGGAGCGCCCCATAGACTTCGCCAAGGTCAACGAGCGGCTCGCCGAAGCACGCAAAGCCATAGCGGATAAATTCGGCAAATGGCTATCCCCGGCCAAGTAACCGCTTCAACCGTTGGTTGACCGCCACAAGAAAGCCCGACACTTTCGGACCGACAAGCTTTTTGATATTTTCGCGATATTTCGGCCATCCGGTAACCCACGTAGCGTCGCCATAATGAATCGACACTGTGTTGGGGGTGATTTTCATTTCACGGGTGCTCCCCTGTATGGGACTGAAATAATCGCCAGGGTATATCGTGACTCCGGCCACAGTCTGAATGTCGGGAATGCCACGCAGACCATATTTGCATAATGTCTCGGTGGTATACTCCACCACCGTCTTCAAGTTGAGTGAACCATCGGGATTCCTGAACCGCAGACCGGAATAAACATCAAGAATCTCTTTGTACAGGCCGAGGCCGGGGTTTACCCCAAGGCCGAGGCCGGGGGCGACTCCCAACTCGTCGGGAGTCGCCCCTGGCTCATAGGAGTTCTGGAAACCCATGAACGGTCCGGCAGAGATGATATGCTCCATAGGCTTTATCACCTCCACATCCGTATCAAAATAAAGGCCTCCCTCCCTATACAATATCCAGAACCGGGCATAGTCGCTCACAAAGGCGTACTTCTTAGCAGCATAAGCTTCCGACACGTATGGGATACAATTGACATCGAAATTCGACTCGTCCCATCGCTTTATCTCATAATCGGGCAAAAACTTACGCCAGGATTTGATACACTTCTCGGCTGATTTCGGAAGAGGCTTTCCACCAAACCAGCAGTAATGTATCACTTTCGGTATATCTTGATTTTCTTTTGATTCCATCTATTTAATTTTTTCAGTTTTTTCAATTTATCAGCCGGTCAAGCCATCTGAACCGTGGCATGCGCTGCAGCGACATTATCAAGGCGCTCACCGCCACACACACGCAGCACACCGCAAAAGCCCTGACATATATACCCGACAATGCATCGCCCACGAAAACAATCATAAGGAATAACACCCACATGTGCACAAAGTATATCCACATGCTCATTTTCCTGCACCACATCCATGCCGGTGACTCGGGAAGTCTTACGTGAGCGGCAAGCATGAACAGCGCTATACCTCCCACCAACGGCGGCCATGGAAGCTCTACAACATAGAGCGTATAACTTACTAAAATACAGCAAATTACAATTAGGGGGGGGATTTATTCCAATATCAAGCACGCGCTTGATCAGCATACCGCACATAAGATACATGCCGCCAATCAGCACCGGCCATGTAAGGAGTTTGAAATATCGTAACAGCGTGTTCAGCAATTGGCTGTCAAATTCCACATGCGTGGCCGTCCATCCACCGAGATATATCAATGCCGACACCGACATAATCCACACGCGGGCGTTTTTCATCCCGGCACATCTACTGTATATGAACAGGTAAACGACCATAGACCACAGATACCACAATGGAAACGCATAGGCCGACTGCCCCCACAGCAACACCTGCAACGGATAGCGTACCAGATCCTTCCATAGAGGATCGTCGCCTACCGCATAGCAATAAATCTGTATGGGAAGATATATAATAAGCCACAGTACAAACATACGCAGACACTTGCCGCTCCTTGACCGCAACGCGGCACGCTTCTCGTCCACAGTAGCCATACGGTCAAGTTTATTACCGATTAGATAGCCGGAAACAATAAAAAAATAAGGCACTGCCAGCTCGATAAACCAGTTGAAAGCCGGGCTGTAACCATGGGCATCGCCATAGACCGCACGCACATGGATGGCAACCACCGCAAAGGCCATTATAAGTTTTATCACATCGGCCGCACGCATGTGGCCGACAGAACCGGCAGAACCGCTGTAATTTTTCATATCTCGCACATCTTGAACAGCATATTCACAATAGTGAAAACAAAGATACGTTTTTTAACGACATTCCACAATAAGTATACATAAACTTCGTTAACATTATTGCAAATATATCCGGATATGAACACTATGAAATTAATACCCCTATGGCTTATAGCAGCCATAACGCTTCTAAGCTCATGCAAGACAAAGAACAATCTCGTCTATTTTGAAGATTTGCAACAGACCGCCGACGGCATCATTGCCACTGAGCCTTACAACGTCAAAATCGAACCGGAATCAGAACTTCTGATATTCGTGAAATCAGAAGTGCCGGCAGCCTCAGCGGAATTCAATCTGCCATACATCAACCCCGCTACAGAAGGCACCACCACCACAAGCAGCATTCCTACCCAGCAGACTTACAAAGTGGACGAGAACGGCGACATCGACTTTCCTCGCCTTGGCAAGATACATGTTGCCGGCATGACACAGATGCAGCTCAAGGAATACCTCATCAAGCGCATCAGCGAATATGTCAAAGACCCTATGGTTACTGTCAAGATGTTAGGCTATAAAATAATAGTGATGGGCGAAGTCAATGCGCCTAAGTCAATAACCACAACAGCCGAACGCTACAGCCTGCTCGATGCCATAGCCGACTGCGGAGGAATGAACACTTATGCCGTGCGCGACAATCTACTCCTGCTCCGCCGCAACGAGAAAAACGAATATGAGCACCACAAAATAGACATGACCCGCTCCGACATAATGCAATCGCCCTACTTCTGGCTGAAAAACAATGATGTGGTGATTATACAACCCAACGACAAAAAAGCCGCCAATGCCAACTTCAATCAGGAATACGGCTACAAATTGTCGATGATATCCACCATAGTGAGCGCATGTTCCATCGTGGCATCGCTGGTGGTAGCTCTGATTGTAAAATAAAGCACATCATCCTCCGGCTCAATGCTTCGCATCGACAGACTTTGCGTCTACGTGATATTGCTCGGTCTCATATCCCTGATTCCGAGCCTTATCTATTTGAAGTTTCTCGACGAACTTTGCGCCGCAATGCTCGGAGGCATCGCCTTGCTCGACTGCGTGGTCAACGGCAGCTGGCGGAGATACCGTTTGCTCTGGCTGCTTATGGCTATAATGACATTCTATGCCATATACTCGCTGACCATTGTGCACAACAATGTTCCGATAGCCATATTCTACGACTGGGTAATTGAACTCAAGCCATATCTGCCTTTCATTGTATTACTGTGCATAGGGCCAAAGTTCACCACTTCCGACAAACAGATTATATGCGCCATCTGCTGGGTAAACGCCATAATAAGCATCATTGCCCTGCTTGGTGGCAAACCATTGACCTCTCCGATTCTGTTCCACCCTATGTACGGCGGATGTATAGTGTTCATCAGCGCAATGTTCATTCTCTATTGCTCCATCGACAAGAACGGTGAGGTTCCGCGGCACACCATCATCATACTCGCGCTGCTTCTCACTGCCGGATTAATATGCGGACGAAGCAAATATTTCGGCACCTACGTGCTGTCAATATTTTTCCTTTTCCTTTACTCACCCGGCATAATCAAGCATCTTAATTTAAAGCATGCCCTCCTCATAGCCGTTGTATGTTTCGCCATAATAGCTGTAGCATGGAGCAAATTCCATTACTACTTCATTATCGGCACCGAGACACAGACCTCCTTTGACATTACCGCAACCCAGTCGTTTGCCCGACCGGTTCTTTACATAACATCCTGGTTCATTCTTCTGGATTATTTCCCGTTCGGATGCGGTCTGGCATCGTTCGCTTCGTTTCCGTCGCAGGAATGGTACTCGAATGTTTATTATGAATATGGCATAAACAACGTATGGGGGCTTTCCTTGAAAAATCCGGGATTCATCTGCGACGCCTTCTACCCCTCGCTCGCCCAGTTTGGATTCGCCGGGCTTATTCTATTCATCTGGTATTGGGTATATGCCTATGGATTTCTGCGCACAATGCTGCGCACTGATGCCCGCAAATATAAATATCCATTCATAATCGGAAGCCTTATAATATGCTACATACTCATCGAGAGCACCACCGGCAATGTGATAAGCCAGAATGTAGGTGTGATGCCGATAATGCTTCTCGGGATAGTAGCGGCCCAAGGCCGGGAACTGCGGGAGGCTAAAGCCATACGGCACAAACCGGTTCTTTCAACAATTGACATTAAGAAAATATAACTCAGCATCATAAAATGGAAAAAGACAACAACAGACTCGATCTACGCCGCCTGTGGCGTTCTGCCTGGCAATGCCGCTGGATATATCTCGGCATGATAATACTGTGTCTCGGCATCGGTATATGGAGAGCCATAGTGTCCATGCCCAAGCACACCATAGTGGGCGACGTGCTCATTGGTGAGATAGGCTACGATGACACCAACGCTGCCGGAGGTATGGCGCAGATGATGAAGACTTTCTCAGTAGGCGGATTCGGAGGAGCCGCTGTAGACAATGAGATGGAAATTATGAAGAGCCACGATGTGATGGTACGCACTGTGCGCATGCTCGGACTCAACCGTTCGTATCTCGGCAAAAAAGACAACGGCAAGAAAGCAGTGCTTTACCAGAACTCACCTGTAGCTGTTGAGGCCCCGACTGAATATTTCGACACCCTATCAGTGCCGTTCAAGATAAATATAGAATTGCTTGGCAACGGCTCGGCTCACATAAAGGCGACAAAAGGATTTTTCGGCACTACAATAGCCGAAGTTGACAACGCACGCCTGCCTATGATGTTTGACACACCGCTCGGCAGCCTGCATATAATGCCCACGGAGCATTTCGAGAGCTCACCATACCGGGACATCACAGTATCGGTATACGGAAACGACTTGCGCGCATCATTGCTCTACCAGGATACCAAAATTGATGTCAAGTCAAAACTCGCCGACATTATAGAGATAGAATACGACTGTACAAACGCCGACCTCGGCATGGTAACTGTCGATGGTATCATGGGCGAATACAACTCAAAACGTCTCGAACGCATGCACGAAGCAGCCATCGCCTCAATACAATATTACGACGACCGTATTGCCGAGGCATTCAAGGACCTGCAGAAAATAGAGCGCGAGGTTTCAGATTACCAGCGTGCCAACGAGCTGATGGGTATTGATTCCGAACTCGGACTGCTCGTAGGTACAGCCGTGGGCAACAAGCCGGCCATTATGACTGCCAACTACAACATTGCATACCATGAGACTATACTCGACATATTGCGCACCCGCCTTAACGACGACGTGATAATACCTCAGATGGAGAGTCTCAACGACCCCCATATTGCCGCATTCAACGGTGCCATCCAGGCACGACGCGACCTGAAACGCTCAGCTACTGACGACAACACTGCACTCCAACTGCTCAATCAGAAAATTCAGGATTTACGCGATATTATAATCGAGAACTCCGAAAAGATGATTGCCAAGTCCAAGGCCGACGTAAAACATCAGCAGGAACTCACTAATGTAGCTCAAAAACGTCTCGATGCATATCCCGACTACCAACTCGAATTCATGAATCTGCTTCGCGACAAAGAGTACAAGAACTCACTTTACCAATATCTTGTATCCTCGCGCGAGAACTCTGTGCTGCAGCTATATTCCAAGACCAATCTTGGTTTTGTATATCAGCCGGCTTACGTCTACAGCAGTTCCGGAATTTTCAAACGGTTGCTGTGGCCCGTGGCAATGCTCATCTTCGCGCTTTTCGCTTCTTCGTGCATAGCACTGTTTTTAATGTTCATCAGCCGCAAGGTAAAAGACCCGATGGACATCGCATTCATGGAGATTGATGCCAATGCAGTGAATTATGCCGGCGACCGTGAACAGATCAACCGCCTGCGCACACTGATTACGGCCGACACTTCGCGCCGGCTCATCTATAGCGCCGATTTCGCTGGCAATGGCATAGCCACCAAAGCATTGACCGATTCCCTGCTCTCCATAGAGCGCTCGGTCGAGATAATAAGCGGTCTCGCCGACAACGACACTATCCTCACCCCATCGTTCAACGGCCGTGTTAAAGAAGCCCTAGCAGCCACCGACTACGTTATCGTCGATATCCCGGCCCCCACACGTCTGTTTGAACTTGAACATATCATTGACAACAACAATGCCAATCTGCTCATTGCTTTGGAAAGCGGCAAAATAAAACGCAGCACTCTCAAGAAATATCTTTCAGGACAGACTGCCGCCCGCGTTTACACATTAATAGAAAAGTGATCCGATGATTCATATCCTGTACGACACTCCGGGTGGATACCCGTTCATTGCTGAATTGCTTGATCGGGAACACATACGCCACGACACGCCTGCCAAGTCATCCAACATATTGTCATGGCTGGCCGGAAGCTGGAATGCCGTACAGAAAAGCCGGCGTGGGGACACCATAGTGACACTCTACGATTTTCAAGGCGTGTTGTGCTACTGGATAGCGCGGCTCTGCCTGAAACGGCGCAAGGTTATTGCCGTCAACATCCTGTTGAAACATAAGGATACCCTACGCAACCGGTTGGCGACCTATCTTTACCGCAAGGCGCTCGGGTCTCCTGATTTCACAGCTACGGTAACCACCGAATCCTATGGCCGGTGGCTCTCAGGAAAACTTAGGCTGAAAAAGCCACTCATTCTTCTCCGCGATGTGTACTACGATTCCTATGGCGATATTGCCACCAAAACAGGCACATCCGATGGTGGCTACGTGTTTTGTGGCGGACGCAACGGACGCGATTGGTCCTTTATACACCGTCTGGCCGAAGCCATGCCCGGAACGCGATTCCATTTCGTCATGCCATCGCAAGTATTTGACACCTTCGACAGGAAATTACCGAATGTCACTTATCATTGCAACATCCCGGTCGAATCGTTCAACAGACTTCTTGCCGGAGCGAGCATCGTGGCTCTCCCACTCGACACCGATGCGCCCGCAGGCCTGATTGTAGTGTTTCAGGCCGCCGCCCATGCGAAACCGATTGTGATAACAGACACCTTATCCACACACGACTACATTTCCGACAAAAAAGGCTACGGACTGCCCAACGACATCAACCTGTGGTGTGACACTATCTCATCAATAATGGCTGACCCTGTAGAACCGGCTGAACGGGTACGGAATCTAAAATCATTCATAACACAAAACTGTTCACAGCAGAAATACGTTGATTCCCTGCGGGAAATAATCGACAAGACAAACATATAACACGACATGGCTATACCCAACCCTACCGACGCTTCAATCATCCTGACCTACCGCTGCCCCATGCGGTGCAAGATGTGCAATATATGGAAAAATCCCACCGATAAGAAAGAGGAAATTCAGGCTGCCGACCTCAAGTCGCTCCCGCGGCTCAAATTCATCAATCTCACAGGTGGCGAACCATTCATACGCGAGGATCTGGCTGAGATTGTCGAAGAATGCTATAAGCACACCGACCGCATAGTGATATCTACCTCCGGGTGGTTTGACGACCGCGTGATAGCTCTCGCACAGCGATTTCCCAACATCGGGATACGCATCTCCATCGAAGGTCTGCAGGCCAAAAACGACGAACTGCGCGGACGCGAGGGAGGATTCGAGAAAGGCTACCGCACACTGTTGAAGCTCAAGGAAATGGGACTTAAAGACATCGGGTTCGGATGCACCGTATCCAACAACAACTCATCAGACATGCTCGAGCTTTACAAACTGAGCCGGAAACTGAACCTTGAGTTTGCAACCGCCGCATTCCACAACTCTTACTACTTCCACAAGGACGACAACGTGATAACCAACCGCGACAATGTATGCCGAGACTTTGAGCAGCTTATTGAATGGCAGCTTAAGGAACACCACCCGAAATCGTGGTTCCGAGCTTGGTTCAACATGGGACTGATAAATTACATTGAAGGCAACCGCCGCATGCTTCCGTGCGAGGCAGGAACAGCCAACTTTTTCATAGACCCATGGGGCGAAGTATATCCATGCAACGGCATGGAGGAGAAATTCTGGAAAATGTCGATGGGCAACATCCACGAAAACGACTTCACCACGATATGGAACAGCCCGCAGGCCCAACGCGTGAGAGAGATGGTTAGACGATGCCCGAAAAACTGCTGGATGGTGGGCACCGCATCGCCGGTGATGCACAAATACATCAAGCATCCTTTGAAGTGGGCCATCAAGAACAAACTCCGTTCAATCATAGGCAAGCCTGCTTGTTTGGACAAAAAATGGTGCGATGTCGGACAAGACCCCGCCCAAGGTAACATGCAGTCTAACGTTTCGGAATGAAAATCGTAGTCACCGGCACACGAGGTATTCCCGGCATTCAGGGAGGAGTCGAAACCCATTGTCAGGAACTGTATCCCCGCATCGCGGCCATGGGTCACGATGTCACGGTGATACGGCGCACGCCTTATGTCTCTGACTGCAACAAGGAATATTCAGGTGTAAGGCTTGTCGACGTGTACGCACCGCGCAAGAAAAGTTTCGAGGCTATCGTTCACACATTCCTTGCCATAATAAAGGCCCGTCGCATGAATGCCGACATTCTCCACATCCATGCCATAGGGCCCGCCATAATGGTTCCGTTTGCCCGGATGCTGGGACTAAAAGTGGTGATGACCAATCACGGCCCTGACTACGACAGGCAGAAATGGGGGCGAATGGCCAAAGCAATACTTAAAACCGGCGAACGATTCGGCACACGGTTCAGCAATAAAGTAATAGTCATTTCCCGGGTTATACAGAATATCCTTGCCGACAGATATGGCCGGACAGACACCAATCTTATATATAACGGTGTAAACCCCACTGAATCTGACTACGGACGCGACTACACCGACAGCCTTGGCCTCGAACCACGGCATTACATTCTGGCTATGGGACGTTTCGTGAAAGAAAAGGGATTTCACGATCTTATCAACGCCTACAACCCTACCGAACATAACGGATTCAAGCTGGTGATAGCCGGCGATGCCGACCACCCCGACCACTACTCACGTCAGCTAAAGGATGACGCCCGCAGAAAAGGAGTGATACTCACCGGATTCATAAACGGACGTCCGCTGAAGCAGCTTCTGTCAAACGCGGCTCTTTTTGTAATGCCGTCCTACCACGAAGGGCTCCCAATAGCATTGCTTGAAGCGATGAGCCATCGGCTTGACGTTGCGGTAAGCAACATTCCGGCCAACCGCCTTGACTGCCTTAAAGCCACCGACCATTTTCCTGTCGGTGACACTGATGCGATAAACCGTATTATAGGAGAAAAGCTCAATGCACGTCTCACGCCCCGACAATACAACCTCGCCGACTACGACTGGGACCGCATTGCCCGCCAGACCGAATCACTCTACCAAAGCATATTATGACACATACAACCACTATCGCCCCCAACAACGAACGCTACGTCTCACTTGACGGACTGAGGGCCTACGCCATCATCGGCATAGTGATGATGCACGTGATAAGCAATATTCCTGTCAAGCCATCGGCCAACATACTGACCACCGAAATAATTCCGTGGTTCACCAATTTCACGCTTCTATTTATGATAGTAAGCGGATTTTCGATGAGTTGCGGATATTTCCACAGAATCGCCGATGGATTGATAACTCCGGCTGAATTTTATAAGAAACGTTATCTCAGGCTATTGCCATTCTTTGGGCTGATGTGTCTGATTGAATTACTTTATCAACCGTCATTAAAAACATTATACGAGACCTACGCCGACCTCACCATGTGCTTCGGATTGCTCCCCAATGTAAAAATCAGCGTGATAGGAGTGGGATGGTTCATCGGCGTGGTTATGGTCTACTATATGTTGTTCCCGTTTGTAGTGTTCCTTCAGAAGACACCGTTGCGCGCTATCATCACATTCTTGATGTCTTTAGCGCTCGTTTGGGTTGGCGCTGAATGCACCGACGACCCGACATTCGGCCGGCATTATATAGCCTATTCCATGCCCCTCTTTCTGGCTGGAGGCATAATCTATATTTATAGAAGAAATATACAAATGGGGGGGGGTAAAATCACCTCTTCAGTCATCGCATTAATGGCAATAGCCCTGTCCACGCTTCCATTTATAATCCACAATCAAAGTATATTTACCACTCTGGTTGTAAGTCTGCTCACATTCTGTGCATGGGTCATATATGCAATCACCACCGACAATTTGCTTCTTAACAACCGCATCACCCGATATCTCAGCAATATATCACTTGAGATATACCTGTGTCACATGGTGCTATACCGTGCATGGGAAAAATTCGGCATAGCCTCACACATATCCGACCCCGACATAGCCTATGCGGTGACCACTATTGCCGTCCTTGCAGGCTCGATAATCTTTTCGCACATCGTAAAATATTATATCATAGATGCCGTTATTATGAAATGGAGAAAAAAACAGTCTCCATCATAAATATCAACCCGAGTGCTTGCTACCTCGTAAAAAACAAGAACAATGAACAAACCGGTATTTTCCCCCACATTCCTTCTGCTCGCAGTTCTGTTCTGCGTATGTCTCATAGTGTCCAACCTAATGGAAATAAAGACCGTGAGCCTTGGTCCACTGACCATCACGGCCGGAGTGATTGTATTTCCAATATCCTACATCATCAACGACTGCATCGTTGAAATATATGGGTTCCGACGCGCACGCTTCGTAATCTGGCTCGGCTTCGCCATGAACCTGCTTGTCACTCTGCTACTTCAGGTCGGGCTATGGCTTCCGGGCGATGCACAGTGGCAAGGACAGCAGGCCATGCAATACATATTCGGGGCCGTACCACGCATATTCGCCGCCAGCTTCACCGCATTCCTCTGTGGCTCCATGGTCAATGCCTACGTGATGAGCCGGATGAAAACCACGTCGGCCGATGGCAACGGCTTTTCGCTCCGCGCCATAGTCAGCACCCTGTGGGGCGAGGGAGTCGACTCATGTATATTCTTCCCGATAGCATTTGCCGGAATCCTACCATGGAGCGTGATTATCACACTCATCATAACCCAGATGATGCTCAAGACCGGCTACGAGATTCTGATTCTTCCTATAACGCTGCGCGTGGTCAGATACCTTCGCCGTATAGAAGGCACCATCGAATCTGACGAGGGCATATCTTACAAATGGTGGAAAATAAATGAAATATAACGGACTTGACATAACGACAGTGTGGGTTGACCTCGACGATACCCTCATTGATTTCACCACCAATGCCCACTCGGCTTTGGTGCGCATGTGGCACGATGAGAGCTGCCTGCAAAAGCTATTCCCATCGCCCGGCGTATGGGCTGAGCTCTACGAACGCCACAACATGGCCCTATGGGCACTATACAATGTCGGCAAAATAACCCGCGGACATCTGCGCATGGAGCGCTTCCGGCTACCGCTCGCCGAAGCTGGCATGCCCGACGATGAAGCCCGCCGCACATCATTGCGATTCGACACACTGTATCTCGACTACCTTGCTCAGGAAAAAAATCTGATGCCGGGTGCAATCGAACTCCTGCAATGGCTCCGGAAATGCAATGTCAATATCGGCATCCTGTCCAACGGCTTCAAGGAAGTGCAGTTCAGAAAGATAAAGACTGCCGGCCTCGAGCCCTATATAGACCTCGTGGTGCTCAGCGACGACATCGGCATTAACAAACCCGACATACGTATATACCGGCACGCCATGCAGCAGACCGGCGACATCAATCCTCATCATCATCTGATGATAGGCGACAACCCCGACACCGACATTGCAGGTGCAGTACGGGCCGGATGGGCTGCGATATGGTACCGGCCGGAGCGTGCCCACTACAGCGCCGTATGTCCCGATGGGGCAACCATGGTCAGCGAGCTGTCTCAGATTCCCGACCTTGCCCACTTGCAGGCACACTGAACCCACACACAAAACCGATTGTGCTAAAAGTGTGCTAAAGTGACATTTATTACAAAATTTTGACCCGCGATTGCTGCTAATTGAAAAAAAAGTACGATATTTGCACTTGCTAAACCCGACACCCCCACGTGTTGCGGTTTAAACTTTTGCTAATCAACGTATTTTAATCACTTATATTAAAAGCATAAAAAATGACTAAAGCTGACATTGTAAACGAAATTGCCAAAACTACAGGCATAGAGAAAGCCAATGTGCTTGCCACTATTGAAAAATTCATGGAAGTTGTTAAGGACTCTCTTGCCCATGGTGAAAACGTATATCTTCGCGGCTTCGGCAGCTTCATCGTAAAGACCCGTTCTGAAAAGACTGCCCGCAACATATCAAAGAACACTACCATCATAATCCCCGAACACAAAATCCCCGCATTCAAGCCTGCGAAAGTGTTCATGGAAGAAGTGAAATAATACACTTCAACACATTTCTTAGCACCATAATTATTAACAACACTTTAATATAGAGCGATTATGCCCAGCGGAAAGAAAAGAAAAGGTCACAAGATGGCCACTCACAAACGCAAAAAACGTCTCAGAAAGAATCGTCACAAGAAGAAATAAAACCGCACCGCGCGGTCTGTAGATTTCTTCACTAATCACCTACAATATTTTACCGCAGAGTGATATTGAACGATATCGATTATTTTTGACACGCTATACACAGAACAAACTTGATGCGGCACAAGCTCTTGCGATAGCGCCCATTAAAGTTTGTTCTTTGTATTTTTCAAAACATTTATTTTTATCAATCTAAGCCAATGCAGAGCGAACTTATAGTCGACGTACAGTCCAAGGAAGTGTCAATAGCACTTCTCGAAGACTCCCGGCTCGTGTCTCTCCAGAAAGAGGCACGCAACATTTCCTATGCTGTAGGCGACATATATCTGGCTAAAGTCAAAAAACTGATGCCCGGTCTTAATGCCGCTTTCGTCAACGTAGGATACGACAAAGACGCATTCCTCCATTACTTAGATCTTGGCTCCCAATTTTCCACCTACTCCTCTTTCCTCACAAAAGCTCTTGACTCGAAAGAGCGCAACCTGCCATCAATATCGGCAACACAGAATCTTCCCGACATTGACAAACATGGCACCGTCACTGACCTGCTCACACCGGGCCAGCAACTGATGGTGCAGATTGTCAAGGAACCAATCTCGTCGAAAGGCCCCAGACTAACCACAGAAATCACCCTCACCGGACGATACATGGTGCTGATCCCATTCTCCGACAAGGTCTCAATCTCACAGAAAATAAAGACCTCCGAAGAGAAAATGCGCCTCAAGCAGCTCATAGAGAGCATCCGTCCCAAGAACTTTGGTGTCATAATACGCACCTCAGCCGAAGGCAAACGGGTGGCCGAACTCATACACGAGATGAAAACCCTCGTAAAATACTGGGACGATGCTGTGGCCAAAGCACGGACATCAACGGCGCCGGCACTTATATTCGAAGAAGAAAGCCGCATTGTAGGAGTGCTCCGCGATATTTTCAATCCCAATTTTGAAAACATCTACGTAAACGACGAGGAAACATTCCGACAGATTTCCAACTACGTCAATCTCATAGCACCTGAGCGTAAGGACATAGTAAAACTTTACACCAAGGACGAACCGATTTTTGATCATTTCAACATAACCAAACAGATCAAATCCTCGTTCGGGAAAACAGTATCTTTCAAAAGCGGTGCCTACATCATTATCGAGCATACCGAAGCCCTGCACGTTATAGACGTAAACTCCGGCAACCGCTCAAAAGCCGCCAACGACCAGGAAAGCAACGCCCTCGAGGTAAACATGCGTGCTGCCGATGAGATAGCCCGTCAATTACGTTTGCGCGATATGGGAGGAATCATTGTGATTGACTTCATAGACATGGCCAAGGCCGAACACCGCCAGAAACTCTACGAGCACATGCGGGAAATAATGGCCAACGACAGAGCTCGGCACAACATACTGCCGCTCAGCAAATTCGGGCTCATGCAGATAACCCGCCAGCGCGTACGCCCGGCTCTCGACATTGTCACTGCCGAACAATGTCCCTCGTGCTTCGGTAAAGGAGAGGTGCAACCCTCCCTGCTCTTCACCGACACTCTGAAAGAGAAACTGCACTACCTGATTGACGACCTTAAGGTTAACGACTTCGTGATGTACGTGCACCCGTTTGTCGACGCATACATCAAAAAGGGACTTCTGTCCATCTACAGAAAATGGCGCATGGAACTCGGCCGAAAGTTCCGCATACTGCCCGACCAGTCGCTTGCATATCTCCAATATAAAGTAATCGACGCCAACCGTCAGGAGATAGACCTCAAAGAGGAGAAAGACATCGAATCATCGGCCACAAAAAACAAAAGGAAAGCCAAGCATCGCAACAACCAACCGGAGGAATAATACTCCAAATGTCTACAACCGCTTTTGATTGTAAACATTTCGACATCCCATCCGACGCATCCGTTACATGAAAATAGCGGATGCGTCGCTTATTTTACATAAAACATTGTCCTGAAAAACTGCAGTTGAGGCACTATCGAACGCCGCCAATAGTCGGAATTATGCGCCCCGGGGCTTGTGAGATATGTATGCGGCACCCCTCTCTTCGCCAAGGCATGATGCAACTCATTGTTCACCTCATAGAAAAAATCCTCAGTGCCACAGTCGAATATTATATTCACCTGTCCCGGAATCACCGAAGGTACGAGATTAATCACCGTATGCTCATCCCACACCCGCTCATTGCCGGCATACGGCCCCAGGCGGTCGGCCATGTTCCATTTCTGCGGGAAAGGACGGATATCGACACCACCGCTCGTCGCCCCCGCGTTACCGAACATATCGGCATGCCGCAATCCAAGCCACAAGCCGCCATGCCCCCCCATGCTTAGTCCTGTAATGGCACGCCCCGCGCGGTCGGCAACAGTACGGTAATTGCTGTCCACCCACGGCACAAGATCCTCCGTCACATAACTTTCCATCTTCAATGTCGAGTCTGCCGGAGCATCCCAATACCAGCTGTTGAGTCCTGCGGGACAAACGATAATCATGCCGTAAGCCGTAGCGAGGCTGTCGAGATTTATCACATAGCTCCACGAGCGGTGGTCACCGCCATGGCCGTTGAGCAGATAAACCACCGGATAGCGCACAGATGCGCTGTCCTGACTATACCCGTCGGGCAACGCCACTGTAACCATAGCCGGTTCAGGAACATTTGCCGTAGGCACCTCCCTAATCTCAAGCGCTGACAATTTCAGCAGCACGATGGCCGCCACGGCGCAACTTACAATTCTTTTCATCTGCATCTGAATAATTTTTCACAAATATACCACTTACACCGGATTGACAGCGCATTTTGCGCTTTATTATTCGTATTTTTGCACACGCAAACACTTTAAACAAACTTCCGGAAACATGAAAATAGGAGTTATAGTAGCTATGGACAAGGAGCTGAGTCTCCTCACTCCCCTGCTTGAAAACCCATCCACCGACACAGCCAACGGCTTCACATTCCACTGCGGCAACATGAGTCAGGCAACCATAATAGCAATGAAATGCGGCATAGGCAAAGTAAATGCCGCCATCGGCACAATGACCATGATTGACCGCTATAACCCCGACCTCATAATAAACACCGGTGTGGCCGGAGGCACAGGAGGCAACGCCGGCGTGCTTGACATTGTGGTGGGCACACGCATAGCCTACCACGACGTGTGGTGCGGTCCCGGCACTGAATGGGGCGATGCATCTGGATGCCCACGCTTCTTCCACACCTCCGACATGGTTAACTCGCTACCATGCCTGCACGAAGGCGACACAGTGAAACATGGACTTGTATGCTCCGGCGACGTATTTGTGAGCGACCCCGAAGTGCTCGCCCACATCCGCAGCCTATATCCCGATGTCGATGCCGTCGACATGGAATCGGCAGCCATAGCTCAGGTATGCTATCTGCGACAGATACCCTTCGCATGCATGCGTGTGATTTCCGACACCCCCGGAGCCGACGACAACATCGCTCAATACAATAACTTCTGGGAGGAAGCACCGCAACACACATTCGACATGCTGCGCCATATAATTCACGAACTCACCGACAAACTTTAACCCGAACAGGCAAAGTGGAAAAGATAGCAAGTTTCACCGTCGACCACCTGCGACTTCTGCGCGGCATCTATGTTTCGCGCACCGACCGCACCCCATCCGGCGACATAATCACCACATTCGACATCCGTCTCACCGAGCCCAACCGTCAGGAAGCCATCGCGCCACGTGCCCTCCACGCCATGGAACACCTCGCCGCCACCTTCCTGCGCAACCATCCGCAATGGAAAGACCGCATAATATACTGGGGTCCCATGGGATGCTGCACCGGCAACTATCTTATAGTATCGGGCGAAGCCACTCCGGCCGACATATTGCCGCTCATGCGCGAGACATTCGCATTCATAGCCGGATACCGGGGTGAGATACCTGGCGCCACCCCCCGCGACTGCGGCAACTACTCCTTCATGGATCTTGATGCGGCACGCAATGCCGCACAGACTTATCTGGATGAGGTTCTCTCCCATCCAACAGACAGCAACTTCAATTATCCCGGGTGAAAGACCTAAAAGCCACACGAGGAAAATTTTACCTGCAGCGCATCATTGCCGAAGGCGAACATGAGACACAGGACTTCAAGTTCGCCATAAGCGATGCGCGCAAAATAGCCCGCTCCTTGTCGGCATTCGCCAACCACTCGGGCGGGCGTCTGCTCATCGGCGTGAAGGACAACGGCTCCATAGCCGGAGTGCGCAACGAAGAGGACATATATGTTATAGAACAGGCGGCACAACTCTACTGCCGGCCGGCGCAACAGCTCGAATTCACAGCCTTCACAGCCGACGATGGCGCCATAGTGATACGCGCTGAGATAGCACCTTCGCCCACACGCCCCGTGCAAGCGCAGGACGCCGACGGCCGATGGCTCGCCTACTACCGCGTGGCCGATGAGAACATACTCGCCTCACCGCTCATGGTCAAGGCATGGCGTCGCCGGCACTCCCGAAGCGAGGAGCTGATAACACTCGGGAGCGCCGAACAGATGCTGCTCGACATGATACGCCGCGACGGCACCGCATCGGCTTCCGACTTCATGCTGCAAAACCACCTATCCCGCAACAATGCCGAAGAGATAATCTGCCGCCTGTATGCCATTGGCGTGGTGGATTTCACCTTTCACAACCGTGAATTTGTCGTCACCCTGCCCCGCGACTAATCAATAATGATTATCCCCGGCTAATTTCCCTATCAACAATTACCTATTTTTCAGTATTTCGGAACACGCCGTCCAATACTAATTTTGTACCAGATAATTTTTACGGATAGATCAACAACCAAACGGTAAATCTAACTTAGGATTTAAGAAACTACAAGGGGGACACCCGGCCTGACGGCCTTCTCCCCCGCAAGAGCGGAGCCAGCTGTGAAGCGAGCTCCGCTCTTGCATCCCCACTCCACCACAAAATCGCTCGTTGCACTCCTCTTGAAAAGGATGGGAGCCATGTCTCACGACATAGCTCCCAATTAACATGTTGTAAAGTGTATACAGGGATGTGATTATTTGTTAGTGTTGATTGTTGTTATACAGATTAGTTTCGTTTACAGCACAAATGTATTGTAAAAATAGAAAACCGCCGAAAAATTTGGCGGTTTTCGCATATATGATATTATGATTTGGTTGCCGGGGCGCGTTTGCCGTGACTATTTCATGGACTGCATCTCGACAAGCCGAGTATAGTAGCCATTGAGCGCAAGCAGTTCCTCGTGGGTGCCACGCTCCACTATCTGCCCCTCGTGCATCACGCATATCTGTGTGGCATTCTTGATAGTTGACAGTCTGTGGGCTATCACCAGCGTGGTGCGGTCTTTCATAAGTCGCTCCAATGCCTGCTGAACCAGAAGTTCGCTTTCGCTGTCGAGCGCCGACGTAGCCTCATCGAGAATCAATATCGGCGGATTTTTCAGAATGGCGCGTGCTATCGACACACGCTGACGCTGTCCACCCGAAAGTTTGCATCCGCGGTCGCCGATATTTGTATTGTAACCATCCTCGCTCGCCACAATGAATTCGTGGGCATTGGCTATGCGTGCCGCCTGCTCCACCTCCTGACGTGTGGCGTTAGCCACTCCAAAGGTTATGTTATTGTAAAACGAATCGTTGAACAGAATAGCCTCCTGATTCACATTGCCCATCAACGAGCGCAGATCATGCACTTTCATGTCGCGAATGTCCACACCATCCACGGTGATACGTCCGCCATCCACATCGTAGAATCGGGGCAACAGGTCGGCCAACGTCGACTTGCCGCTGCCGCTCTGACCCACGAGCGCCACTGTATCGCCGGGCTTGATGGTAAACGACACATCCTTTGCCACCTGCACCTGCTTATCGTAGCTGAACGTCACATTCTCGTATCTCACCTCACCGCGAAGATGCGATATACGCATCGGTTTATCGGGGTCGGCTATTGGATTCACGGCATTGAGTATCTTGTCCACACGTTCCATGGAGGCCAGACCCTTCTGGATAGAATACATGGCTTTCGACAGCTCCTTGGCCGGATTTATAATGCTGTAGAAAATAACCATGTAATAGATAAAATCGGGAGCGTTGATATTGGACTCGCCATTGAGTATCAATGCACCACCGAACCACAGCACTATGGCTATTGTCAGCGTGCCGAGAAATTCGCTCATGGGGTGGGCGAGAGTCTGGCGGCGTGCCACCCGGTTGGAGAGCCGGAAAAATTCCTGTGTACCGGCATGGAAGCGGTTCTTCACCTTATCCTCGGCATTGAATGCCTTGATAATACGCAATCCGCCGAGAGTCTCCTCAATATTGCTCATCAAGGCGCCCCACTGTTCCTGACTTTCAAGCGATTTACGCTTCAACCGCTTGCCCATGCGTCCCATGGCAAATCCGGCCAACGGCAGGAGCAGAAGCACAAATATGGTAAGCTGCCAGCTTATCATGAGCATTGTCGACAGATACACAATGATGAGCACCGGATTCTTAAACATCATGTCGAGCGACGAGGTTATTGAGTTTTCAATCTCAGCCACGTCACCGCTCATGCGTGCCATCACATCTCCCTTGCGCTCGGATGTAAAAAACGATATGGGGAGTGTAACAATCTTATCGTAGACATGATTGCGTATATCACGCACTATACCCGAACGGAGCGGAATTATGAAATATCCGCTCAGATAAGCCGTGCCGGTCTTGAAAGCAGTCATCACCACAAGCATCACTGCAAGCACGGCGAGCGTCATCGACGGTCCCCACGCCCCTATGGCCTCCTGAGTGTAATAGTAAAAATTATTGAGGGCCACATCCTTGAGCGATGCCGAACCCACAGGCATGAACGAATATCCCGACTCCCTTATCTGGAAAAGCATCTCCAGGATAGGGATTATAAGGGCAAACGACACCAATGTGAGTACTGCCGACAGGAAATTGAACACGATGTTCAATATCAGATATTTCTTATATGGAGGCACAAAGCGCCGCAGAAGATTCCAAAGTTGACCCATATGTATATGGTGATGTATGGCTAATGTTTCTGCAAAATTACAAAATAGTCCGTATATCATGCCACATCGGCCATCTGATTATTGGATAAAACGGACAAAAATTTGTAACTTTGACGTCAATACCATTCAGATTCAACAAAATCAGCATTACATCATGCACTATTTCATATCGGCCGGAGAGCCGTCAGGCGACCTCCACGCGTCGGCTCTCATATCTGAACTGCGGCAACTGGATCCATCGGCCACATTCACTTTTCTCGGAGGCGATCTCATGGCTCAAGCCTCAGGTTCGGAGCCGGTGATACATTACCGACAGATGGCATTCATGGGGTTCAGCGAGGTACTGCGCAATCTGCGCACCATATTCGGCAATCTCGCCAAAGCAAAAAAAGCTCTCGGCAATTCGGGAGCCGATGCCCTTATACTCGTGGACTATCCGAGTTTCAATCTGAAACTCGCAAAATACGCATGCACGCTCGGCATTCCGGTATTTTATTACATATCCCCCAAAGTGTGGGCATGGAAAGAATGGCGTGTAAAGGACCTGAAGAAATACACCACACGCATGCTGAGCATACTCCCCTTCGAGGTGGAATATTTCAATGGAAAGGGGATGCAGGTGGATTATGTGGGAAATCCCTCGCTCGAAGAGGTCGACCGCCGGCTCAGCAATGTGCCTGACGCGGCAGCATTCCGCAAAACCCACAATCTCACCGATGCCCCCATTCTCGCACTCGTACCCGGAAGCCGGCGCGGCGAGATCAGGAACAACCTGCCGATTATGGATGCAGTGGCCCGGCGACATCCCGGGATGCAGGCTGTGATAGCTGCCGCCCCCGGCATAGAAACGGATTTTTACCGCGAATACTCCAATCTACCTATGGTCCAGAACGCCACATTCGACCTTATGGCCAATGCTTGCTGCGCACTTGTCACCTCGGGTACAGCCACACTCGAATGCGCCCTCTGCGGCACCCCTCAGGTGGTGTGCTACCGTGCCAACGGTGTGAAATTGAGCTACAATATAATGAAGCACCTCATCAAGTCGCCTTTCGTATCCCTTCCCAATCTAATAACCGGAAAGGAGATTATACCCGAAATGCTGGTGCATCTATGCACAGTGGATTCCGTAGATGCCGAACTATGCCGACTGTTGCCGGGACATGAAGGACGGGTGCTGCAACTGGATGGATACAAGGAAATGCGCCACCGGCTCGGCACTTCACGGGCTGCAGCAGGGGCAGCATCAATAATTTACAATAATCTCTACCGCCAATGAACATTCTCCACTATCACTCCGACCCCAAAATACTCGAGGCCATACATGGCATAGCCGACCCCGGCAACATCAGAATACTCTTTATATGCCTCGGCAACATCTGCCGAAGCCCTGCCGCCGAAGGAATGATGCTTGATGTGATAGAACGCCACGATGACACAGCCCGTTGGACCATAGACTCCGCCGGAACAGGAGGATACCACGTGGGCGACCTCCCCGACGGACGCATGCGCGCCCATGCCAGACGACGCGGTATAAATCTCACACATATATGCCGGCAGATATCCGAAATAGATTTCGACAGATTCGACATCATAATAGGCATGGACGCGTCCAATCTGTCGCGGCTCCACGCCATGGCACCATCTGTTGACGATGAGCGAAAAATATTGCCTATGGCCGCATTTTTCAATCAGCCGGCGCATTTCGACCACGTGCCCGACCCCTATTACAATGGTGCCGAAGGTTTTGAGACCGTGCTTGACCTACTCACCGGTGCTACCGAAAACCTCTACGACACCATTGTGGCCAACCTGCCCTGAGCCACACCAACTTCTTTGGCATGACTTTTGTTATTATATAAGACAATTACTAACGACAAGATTTAATATAATTATGGAAAAAATTGAACCCGGTAAATATGTGGAACTCGGCTACGACCTTTACGAGGTGACACCTGAAGGTGAGAAACTCGTGCATCAGACCTCGGCCGACGACCCTGAAAAGATAGTATTCGGCGTGACCCGCGGCATGATAGTTCCTTTGGAAAAAGCTATCGAAGGCCTTGGTGAGGGCGGCGAATTTGACGTAACCGTAAAAGCTGATGAAGCATTCGGACCACATGACCCCGAACAGATTGCAACCCTGCCCCGCGACATTTTTGAAGTGGATGGCAAATTCGATACCGACATGGTGAACCCCGGAGCTGTACTCCCGATGATGACAGCCGACGGATTCCGGATCAACGGTGTGGTTACCGAAGTTACCGACACTGACGTAAAGATGGATTTCAACCATCCACTCGCAGGTAAGGATGTCCGCTTCAAAGGCAAAATCACTGTGGTGCGCGATGCCACTCCCGAGGAGTTGCAACCCGCCCATGGCTGTGGCTGCGGATGCCACGGCGGTGACTGCGGTGATGATGCTTGCGGATGCGACGGCCACGATTCGTGTGGCGACGGCTCTTGCGGCTGCAACCATTGATAACATCCCTTTTCACATAAAAAATAGATTCCATTACGGTGGAATCTATTTTTTTATATCCTTTTGTTCGGGTATATTGGGGTGAGAGTCGTGTGGCCGCGGGCGCACCGCATCAGCCTTTATCTTCGGATAAAACATATCGCAGCAATCGGCCACCCACTGTGTAAATCCAACCGGCAACAGAGCCACAGCCGAAAAAAGCAAACGCCATGGCCACTTTAAATGACGCATGCGCATAATTCTGGAATTCACCTCGGGAAATGTCTTTTTCCATCTTGCCACATCCTTGTCGCGGCCACGCAACATTTTTACCTTAGCGAAAAATTTAAGATGTGTAAGGAACTCCTCGTTTTCATCGTGCAGATTCCGCTCATCAAGCCACTGCTCAAGCAAAAGCGCCATCATAAGATGGTCCTCGAGCTGCCTGCCCTGATTTCCTGACGACAGGGACTGGCCGGACGATGCGACATAATGGTACAACGGTTTGCCTATATACACCACCTCAGGCTTGAATGCCATGAATCTCGCCACCACCCCGAGATCTTCCCAGCAATCCACTCCGTCAAACGCCACAATCTCGTTATCATCGAGCATACTGCGCCGCAACAGTTTGTTCCAAAGGGAAAAATGGATGGTATCAAACTTCATGTCGTTGAGATTGGCCACTTCGGCCGGAAATCCCACTACTGTGGTTTTACCGGGTTCTTCACGCATATACCGGGCGAATACGGCATCGGCCTTTCCATCTCCACATGCGCGCCACATCACCTCGAGAGCGTCCGGCTCCATATAGTCGTCGGCATCGCATCTTATCACATATCGACCCCTGGCGTTGGTGTATCCGACAAGTGTTCCATGACCTACCCCTCGCTGCACACCGATTGAAATGAGCCTGTGCTTACCGGTAAACTCGGGATGCAGCGCGACAAAGTCCTGCAACAATTCAGCCGAGCGGTCGGTGCTTCCGTCGTCCACAAACAGATATTCCACATTGTCGAGCGTCTGCGCGGCCAGCGAGTGCAAAGTACGCCCGATGGTGTTCTCGGCATTATGAAACACCACCACCACACTTATATATGGCTCGTTTATCTCCATCAGTGTTACAACTAACTATCTTAACGCATTGTTCAAAGCCATCGGCAGAAGTTCGGAGAGAGTAGGATGGATATGCACAGTCTCCATAAGGGCACAAGCCGTAATCCCACATTCCATCGCCACAGACACCTCCTGCACCATATCGGCGGCATGAGCCCCGCATATATGGCAGCCAAGTATCTCTCCGGTATTTCTGTCCACTATCATCTTTACCATTCCATCAGGCTCGCCCATCGCCATAGCCTTGCCCGATGCACGGTATATAGCCTGCCCTGCCGACACCTGAAGTCCTTGTGCCAGACAAGCATCTTCGGTCAGACCCACCGAAGCACATTCGGGGATTGAAAACACCGCGCCCGGGATATAGCGGGGAAGAGCCCTATGCCCCAGTGCTACCTGTCCCTGGAGTGTTGCGGCATGAGCCAGAAGACACCGGCCATTGACATCGCCCACGGCATATATACCGGGAATATTCGTGGCCATCGAATCGTCAACAGCTATAAAGCCCCGGTCAAGAGCGACTCCAAGCTCCCTCAATCCGTCGGGCAACACTGGCCTGCGTCCTACAGCCATCAACACCATTGACGCTCCTACAGATTTAGGTTTGCCTTTCAGTTCATAATTCACCGTACATCCGGCTTCGACAGACACGACATTCGCTCCGGTGACGATACTTATGCCACGGCGTTTCAATGCCGTGCGCAGACGCTTGGCCACATCCGCATCAAACCCCGGCAATATCTCACGGCTATATTCAAGCACCGTGACATCCACACCGAAAGCATTCAACACCGAAGCAAACTCCATTCCTATAACGCCACCACCTATTATGGCTATACTTTCAGGCAATTCCGTGGCCGACAAAAGAAAATCGCTGTCCACACAGAGTTCCGCTCCGGGTATATCCAGAACTGCAGGCCGGGAACCAGTGGCAATTATGATTTTGGGAGCTACATATATATCACCATTGACCTCCACAGTATCACGCGACAGCAACCGTGCATCGCCATGAACCACATCAACTTTGCCGAGCACATATTCCACAGCCTCGCGGAGCGAGCGCACCACCTCATCTTTCCGTTCAGCCACACGGCGGTAATCCACCGAGATATTTCCGGCATCAATACCATAGGAGGCAGCGTTGCCTGCGGTAAGTGCCACTTCAGCCGAACGGCACAAAGCTTTTGTCGGTATGCATCCGCGGTTAAGGCATGTGCCGCCAAGCTCTCCACGCTCGGCAAGCATGACACGCAGTCCGGAGGCAGCCGCCGAGGCAGCTGTCTCATAACCGCCCGGACCGGCGCCTATCACTATTATATCGTAATCCGTAGTTCTCACTGCATCAAATCAAAGTATGTGACTTTAGGCGATAAAGCTGCCTTGGTATCATCGGGAAGGCCGACAGGGGTGTTATGCGGAGCCGACTTGACCACCTCGGGCGATTCCGCCGCCTCGCGCGCTATATCACGCATCACCGCTATAAACTCATCGAGAGTCTCGCGGCTCTCCGTCTCGGTAGGTTCTATCATAAGTGACTCATGGAACAGCAGCGGGAAATAGATGGTCGGCGCATGATACCCATGGTCGAGCAACCGCTTGGCCACATTAAGGGTGGAGACCCCGGAAGTCTTGTCGGCCAGACCATCGAACACAAACTCATGTTTACACACACGGTCTATGGGCAATTCATACACATCGCGGAGCGACTCCTTGACATAGTTGGCGTTCAATGTCGCCAGTCGGCCGGCCTGAGCCAATCCATCGCATCCAAGCGACAGAATATAACTCAACGCACGGAGCTGAACAGCAAAATTGCCCAACGTGGCCGACACCGAACCGAGCGAGCCGTCGGATTGCGACAGACCGAACGATCCGTCGGCATTCTTGACCACACGCGGATTGGGAAGAAATTTCTCAAGGCCACTGCGTACACCTACAGGTCCTGCCCCCGGCCCGCCACCGCCATGCGGTGTGGAGAATGTCTTGTGCAGATTGACATGCATCACATCAAAACCCATATCGCCGGGACGCGCCACACCGAGCATAGGATTGAGATTTGCACCGTCGTAGTACATAAGCGCTCCGGCATCGTGCACCATATCAGCTATTTCCCTAACACGGCTCTCGAATATGCCCATGGTATTGGGATTGGTCATCATCACCGCGGCAACGCTATCGTCAAGCACCGCGGAAAGAGCCTCGACATCCACCGTCCCGTCCGGCATACTTTTCACCTCTATCACTTTCAATCCGGCCACGGCAGCGCTCGCAGGATTGGTGCCATGAGCAGAATCAGGCACTATCACTTTAGTACGTTTGCTGTCGCCACGGCTATCATGCCATGCACGTATCACCATAAGTCCGGTAAGCTCACCATGCGCACCGGCAAATGGATTAAGCGTGAACTCCGCCATGCCCCCTATCTCAGCAAGATAGCATTGCAATGTATGATATGCCTCGAGAGCTCCCTGCACCGTAGACACCGGCTGCAGTGGATGCAGGCCTGCCATGGCAGGCAGCACCGCCATCTCCTCATTTATCTTAGGGTTATATTTCATTGTGCACGAGCCCAATGGATAAAAACCGGTATCCACACCGAAATTATTGGTGCTCATGTTATTATAATGTCTCACCACTGTAGGCTCGTCAACTTCAGGAAGTTCCGGCGCCGACTTGCGCAGCAATCCCTCGGGCAACAGGGTTGCACCCTCCGGACATCCGTTTGCGGGAAGACTGTAAGCCCTGCGGCCGGGACGAGAAAGTTCAAATATGAGTTTACCGTAATATTCTCTGTTCATATCTATATCCCTCCTTACATATTTTCCACTATACCGGCCAGCGCATCCATCTCCGAACGGTGATTCATCTCCGTTACAGCAATCAGAATCTCGCCATCGGCAATCTTAACCCCGGGAAGTATCCCTCCCGCCACGCATCGGGCCACAAAATCGTCCACATCAAAATCGCACGTCATCACAAATTCATTGAGATATGGTGCCGATGGATACTTCAGCTTCATCCGGCCCGTCTTTTCAAGCGCCGCCACCAGATACCGTGCGCCATCCATGGACTTCTCACACACTTCACGCAGACCTGCGGCACCCATCACCGACAGATAGACGGTGGCATACAAGGCCATGAGCCCCTGGTTGGAGCAAATGTTGCTCGTGGCTTTCTCACGGCGTATATGCTGCTCGCGGGCTTGGAGTGTGATCACGAACACACGCTGCCCGCCGGCATCCTCTGTAGCGCCCACTATACGTCCGGGCAATTTGCGCATCAAAGCCCGGGTACAACAAATGAATCCGAGATAAGGGCCGCCGTAACTGAGAGGCATGCCGAGCGACTGTCCGTCGCCCACGGCAATGTCGGCTCCCCATTCTCCGGGCGTGCGTATCACACCGAGCGCCGACGGCACACAATTGACTATAAACAAAGCCTTGTGCGCATGACACATTTCGGCCACACCTGAATAATCCTCGAGCAAACCGTAAAAATTAGGAGTAGCCACAATCACACCGGCCACATCATCCTGCTCCAGTTTCGACTGAAGGTCGACCAGATCAGTCATGCCGTCAATCTGCCGTATATCATCGACCGTCACACCATGATAGCGCGCATAAGTGTCAATAACCTTACGTGTGTAAGGGTTCAATGTCTGTGATACAAGCACACGGTTACGCTTGCGCGAAGCCGCCACCGCCATCAGCATAGCCTCGGCTGTGGCCGTGGTGCCGTCGTACATCGACGCATTGCTCACCGCCATCCCTGTAAGGGCCGACATCATACTCTGATACTCAAATATATACTGGAGAGTTCCTTGTGAAATCTCAGGTTGATAAGGAGTGTATGCCGTAAGAAATTCCGAGCGTGATATCACCGACGATACCACCGCCGGCGAATAGTGATTGTAAAAACCTGCTCCGGCGAAACATGTCAGCGGCCGGTTGGCGGCACACAGTCTATGGAAATAATCGCGCACCTCCTTCTCACTCATACTTCGTGGCAACTCATAGTCGCGGTTAAGCACCAGACCGGGAGGCACATCGGCATACAGTTCATCGACCGATGCCACACCGCAACGCTGAAGCATTGACTCAATGTCGGCTTCAGTATGTGGAAAATACCTGTGACCCATCAATTTCAATATTTATTGATTGCTTACAAACTCCGCATATCCGGCCTCGTCCATCAACGAATCCAATTCATCGGGAGCGGTGAGCTCCACCTTTATTATCCAATTGGATAACGCATCTTCATTTATAAGGCGGGGATTATCTATCAGATGCTCGTTTATCTCCACCACAGCACCACTTACGGGAGCGATGAGATCGGAAGCTGCCTTCACACTCTCCACAGCGCCGAAATCTTCGCCGGCCTCTATGTCGTCGCCCACCTCGGGCATATCCACATACACCACATTGCCAAGGGCATGCTGTGCATAATCGGAGATACCAATCAATCCTATATTTCCGTCTACCTTTACATATTCGTGCGTCTCTGAATAATAGATTTTGCTCATGATATTTAAGTTTTAAAGTTTATTTCTTATAACTCTTTTTATAAAATTTCTTCGAAGTGACCACTGCCGGGAAACGCTTGCGTCGTATCTGCACCAGCAGCTCAGTACCGTTTGTGGCATAACGCGAGTCAATAAGAGCCATGGCTATGCTCTTGTCGACAGATATTCCCCTATAGCCGGTGGTGATACTTCCTATCACCTCGCCTTCGGGGGTGAGCACATCGTATCCGTGACGCGCAATAGCCCTGTCGAGAATCTCCAGGCCCACCACCTTGCGGGTTGTGCCTGCCGCTTTTTGCTCAGCCACCACATCACGGCCTATGAACTCAGGCTTATCGGTTTTCACAAACATCGACAGTCCGGCTTCCACCGGAGTGATATCGTCGGAAAGTTCATCTCCATAAAGCGGCAACCCTACTTCAAAGCGGAGAGTGTCACGGCATCCAAGACCGCAGGCAGCAACTCTACCCGACTGCATCAGCGCGTCCCACATTGCCACAATAGCATCATGGGGAGCATATATTTCAAATCCATCCTCGCCGGTATATCCCGTACGGCTCACCAATATATGCACACCATCAAGCATCTCCTCGCGAAATGTATAGAATGACAGGTCGCCGCAGTTTATGCCAAGCACCTGCTGCATCACAGACTCGGCCTCCGGGCCCTGCACCGCCAGCTCCCCGAGCTCCTCGCTCAGATTTTCCACCTCCACATCAAACTCACGCGCATTTTCCACAACCCAGGCATAGTCTTTCTCTATGTTGGAAGCATTGACCACGAGGAGGAAACTATCGGCATCACGTTTGTACACGAGCAGGTCATCGACAGTCCCGCCACTCCGGTTAAGCATCATTCCGTAAAATATCTGACCCACGGGCGCTCCCGATACATCGTTTGTAAATATGTGATTGACATACCTCTCGGCGTGTGGACCCGAAATGTTTATCTCGCCCATGTGCGACACATCAAACACTCCGCAGCTTGAACGCACGGCATTATGTTCCTCGGTGATTCCGGTATATTGTATCGGCATGTCATATCCGGCAAAAGGGCTCATAAGCGCCCCTGCCGCCACATGGCGATGGTAAAGGCATGTTCTTTTATTGTCAGTCATGGTATTAAGGTATGATTAGAATAATAAATCTATAAATTGAGCTTTTGAAAGTCCATATATCACATTATCGGCCGGAACTGAAGTCAATGCATCTTCCACAGATTTCCTGTCGAAATGCACACGGCGCAACGGGTTTATGAGAAGTTCGTCGATATCGGCAACTTCCAAAAAGTCGCCGGAAAGATTTATGCCGTCAATAAGCCCCTCGGGAGTAGTGGCTACCTGGACGGAGATTTCACCTGCTCCCTCCACACGGCTGCGCCTTCCACCCTCCTGCGAACGCCCGTATATCCAGCCTGCCTCGTAATAATGTTCCGATAGACTGGCAATCTTCTCAACATCGGCTACCGACAGATTCAGTTCGCCATCGCAAAGATGCCTGCGTGCATACGACTTAAACTCCTCTATATCCATATCAAGATGCTCGGCAAGGGTGGTGATCCGGCTTCGCACAGACTTTACGCCCCGGGCCTCGAGTTTATCCTGTGCCGGAGTGATGGCCGATGTGATATGAGCCATATCGGTGTCGTAGAGCATCGTTCCATGAACTATGCTCCTATCGCCGAGATGATAGAAAGCATTGCCCGACACCTTACGCTCTCCAACAAGAATATCGTTGCGCGAGGTGTCGGAGGCATCAAGTCCAAGCGAGCGGAGCATTTCCGCCACCATGGATGTGTAGCGGCTGAAAGTGGTGGCCACAGACGAAGCCCCCGATGTGATGTATGAGAACATTATATTGCTGCCATCGGCATAGACGCATCCGCCGCCACTCTTCCGGCGGTAGACCTCAATGTTGTGCTCCCGGCAATAATCCAGGTTAACCTCACATTCCACCACCTGATTACGGCCTACGATTACCGTCGGGGCTACCTGCCACATGAAAAAACAATCGCCCTCATCGAAATTGCGTGCCACATATTCCTCCATTGCCAGATAGAACGGCAATTTATGCGACCCATTATCCGGAATTGTGACATATTTCATATCGTCGTAGATTTTAAGGCATTGATGGTGGGGTACACCCACATCACAAATATAAACAACCCCATCCACATAGACAAGGAAACATACCATAAAAAAACTCCCCGGCCAAACAATGGCAAGGGAGGCGTTTCATGGTCTTCGTAATACTCTTACAAGGCCTTAAGTTTTTTCATAGTGCCTTCAGACTGAAATAATCAATCTTTGAGTACAAAAAAATTAGGGGTTTGGAAAACGGAGAATCGAACAATTCTCCTTAGAGGTAGTTGTTTTACGAATAACATGTACTAATAGTAATTGAATCTTTATGATAGGTTAGTGCACGAAATTACACTAATATTTACACCGCCACAAATAAATTAATTCTTTTTTAACAAAACCTCATTACAATTGTGTCACCAATAGACAACGATGGAGTTCTCTTTTTGAAAACCCCACCGTTGTCTTAGCAGATACATATTTGATTATCAAAATATTATTCCATCAGCTTGCGATATCGGCGGCGAGGCGGTTCTTTTCCACCGTTTTTCATCTTCTTATACTCTTCGTAGTCTGAATACGAACCTTGATAGAACACCACTTCACCATTTCCTTCAAACGACAGGATATGCGTGCATATTCTGTCAAGGAACCAGCGGTCGTGGCTTACCACCACAGCACATCCGGCAAATTCATCAAGACCTTCCTCGAGAGCCCGGAGAGTATTAACATCGATATCGTTGGTAGGTTCGTCGAGCAAAAGCACATTACCCTCCTCTTTCAAAGCCATGGCCAGATGCAGACGGTTACGTTCGCCACCCGACAGCACCCCTATTTTCTTTTCCTGATCGGCTCCCGAAAAATTGAATTTCGACAGGTAGGCGCGTGCATTCACATCGCGACCTCCCATGCGGAATGACTCCACGCCCTGCGATATCACCTCGTAGACGCTTTTCTCGGGAAGAAGATCGTGGTGGGTCTGATCCACGTATGCTATTTTCACAGTCTCACCTACATCGAAGCTACCCGCATCAGGCGATTCCTGCCCCATGATGAGCCGGAACAAGGTAGTCTTACCGGCTCCATTCGGACCTATTACACCCACAATGCCGTTAGGTGGAAGCGTGAAGTCGAGGTTAGAAAACAACTGTTTTTTACCGAAAGCCTTGCTCAATCCCTGGGCTTCTATCACCTTCTGTCCAAGTCGCGGGCCATTGGGAATGAATATCTCCAGACGTTCCTCACGCTGTTTCTGATCCTCGTTGAGCAGACGGTCGTAGCTTGACAGACGTGCCTTACCCTTGGCCTGACGTGCCTTCGGAGCCATGCGCACCCACTCAAGCTCCCGCTCGAGCGTCTTGCGCCGCTTGCTCGCCTGCTTCTCTTCCTGAGCCATACGCTTTGTCTTCTGGTCAAGCCACGAGGAGTAGTTGCCCTTCCATGGAATACCCTCACCACGGTCAAGTTCAAGAATCCATCCGGCCACATGGTCAAGGAAATAACGGTCGTGTGTAATGGCTATAACCGTGCCGGGATACTGCTGCAGATGCTGTTCGAGCCAATCTATCGACTCGGCGTCAAGATGGTTGGTAGGTTCGTCGAGCAACAACACATCGGGTTGACGCAGCAACAGACGGCACAGTGCCACGCGGCGGCGCTCACCGCCCGACAATGTGGCTATCTTCTGGTCGTCGGGCGGACACTGGAGGGCATCCATCGCACGCTCGAGTTTGGAATCGATGTTCCATGCATCGGCGGCATCAAGGGCATCCTGCAACTCCGACTGACGTGCAATGAGTGCATCCATCTTGTCGGGGTCGTCAAGCACATCGGGGTCGCCGAAAGATTCGTTGACCTTATCGAATTCAGCCAACAGATCCATTATCGGTTGCACACCCTCGCGAACCACTTCTATCACAGTCTTTTCCGGATCCAACTGAGGCTCCTGCTCCAGATACCCCACGGAGTAACCCGGAGAGAAAACAACCTCGCCCTGATAGCTCTTGTCAATGCCGGCTATAATTTTGAGCAACGACGATTTTCCTGAACCGTTCAGACCTATTATACCGATTTTCGCTCCATAGAAAAACGAAAGGTATATATTTTTCAGCACTTGTTTCTGAGGTGGATATGTCTTTGACACACCAACCATTGAGAATATTATCTTTTTATCGTCAGCCATATTTTATGATATCGGGATATATATGTAAACAGGATTATCGGCGGGGAGCATACTTCACAGGATAGTCACAGCGTATCTTGCCGCCTACTATATTAGCAAGTTTACTCTTAATCAACTGCTTGCGGATAGGTGAGATGTGATCGATATACAATTTACCCTCGAGATGATCGCACTCATGCTGCACTATCCGCGCCAGGAAACCGGAAATCTCCTCGCTGTGAGGGTTGAAATCCTCGTCCACCCAGCTCAGGCGGATATGCTCCACACGCTTTACATTTTCCGACAGTCCCGGAAGGCTCAGACACCCTTCGCTACGCGAAACAGCCTCTCCATCGAGCACCTCCACCACCGGATTGATCAAGGTGAGCTTACGCCCGGCACATTCGGGGAACGTGTCGCCAACCGGATCGGCATCAATAACCACTATGCGGTCGTTGCGCCCTATCTGCGGAGCCGCCAGCCCGACACCTTCACTTTCATACATCATGGCATACATATCTGCAACCAATTGCTTCAGTTCGGGATAATCGGGTGTGATGTCTGTGGAAATCTTTCTGAGCACGGGGTGCCCGTACAAATATACCGGTAACTTCATCGTTTCTATATTGGATTGTCGTTGTATTGTTTACTTTGTAAATAATCGTTCAGAATTATAGTGGCGGCCATCTCATCGACCAGAGCTTTGTCGCGACGCTGCATTTTCCTCATTCCGGAATCTATCATGCCCCTATGGGCTATAACCGAGGTGAAGCGCTCGTCGAAAAACACCACCGGCACATCGGGAAACAGTTTCTTCAACCGGTTGACGGCCGGAGTGATATACTGCATGGATTCGCTTGCCCGGCCATGCATGTCGCGCGGAAGACCCACCACTATACCGTCCAGAGTCTCCCTGCCAAGATAATCGCGAATGAAATCGAACAATTTTGCCGACGGCACGGTAGTCAGACCGTTGGCCACTATGCGCAATGTATCAGTCACCGCTATCCCGCAGCGCTTACGCCCATAGTCTATGGCCATCAACCGTCCCATAATTCACGATTCTGAACCGGAATGGTATCAGATACTGTCATCGAATGTCATTTCATCAAAGCCCTCGGCATCGAACTCATCGGCATTATAGGCATCCGAGCCATAGAAGTCCTCGTCAATATCGGCCGCGGAAACGGCTGCCGCCTTGGCATCAATCTTGGCATCGAAATCGTCCATGTCGACAAACTGGGCCGGAGCCTGCCCCATAGCCACGGAGCACACCGGGTCCTGCAGATTTTTTCCCGGCTCGGTACGTTTCAGTTCCATAAAGAACGAACGGTCGGTAAGATAATCGAACACGAATATCATACGCTGCCCTTCATCCTCTACAAAATCGCTTATCACCGTGTCCTCCATCAGATATACATCCTCCGATGCATCGCTGCCCATATCGGCAAGGGTTATCTCCTTGTCCTTCTCCCAGCCATCGTCGCAGAGAAAGAACGAGTTCATCTGATTTTTATCGTAGCCCACCGATTCGCAGATGGCATTACGGAGAGCAAGAAACGTAGCGTCGGCATCAATATCTATCTCACGCTTGAAGTTGTCGACCTCGTCTGACACTATACGGAATTTGTAAACCATATTATCTATCTGTTGCTTTATTCAAGGATATTTTTTGCGAATTTAGCAATTTGCGCCCTAAACAAAAAAATAAAGCATGTTTTTAATCACTAAAAAGACGCAAGGCTGCATTAAAAAAATGCAGCCTTGCTTATATTGACCGTTAGCCTCAGGCTAATATGCCGTGCTTACGGAATACTTTCTCGATTTTCTCAAGCGCTGTGGTCACCTGCTCTTTGGTATGGGTGGCCATGAGGCTGAAACGTATCAGGGTATCAGTGGGTGCCACTGCCGGCGAAACTACCGGATTTACAAATATACCCTCTTCGAGAAGATCGCGTGTCACAGCGAATGTCTTGAAATTATCGCGGATAAACAGCGGAATGATAGGAGTGGATGTATTACCTATCTCACATCCCATGTTGCGGAATCCGTCAAGCGCATAATTGGTCACATCCCACAATGCCTGCTGACGTTCCGGCTCCTGCTCCATTATATCTATGGCTGCGAGAGCTGCGGCTGTCGACGCGGGAGTGATGCTGGCGGTAAATATATAGGACCGCGAATGGTGACGGAGATAATTGGTAATTTCCTTATCTGTAGCGATAAAACCGCCAAGAGAGGCAAACGATTTCGAGAATGTTCCCATTATGAGGTCGACATCGTCGGCCACACCATAATGATGGCACACGCCACGGCCACCGGGGCCGAACACACCTATGCCGTGAGCCTCATCGACCATCACCGACGCATTGTATTTTTTAGCCAGCTCGGTTATGCTCTTCACATCGGCCACATCGCCTTCCATAGAGAACACGCTGTCGGTAACAATAAGCTTCACTTTATCGGGTTCGCATTTCTGAAGCTGCTTTTCAAGCGAAGCCATGTCGTTGTGCTTATACTTCAACGACTGCGAAAACGACAATCTCCGACCCTCGATTATCGACGCGTGGTCCTGTTCGTCCCACAATATATAATCCTCGCGGCCAGTAAGGGTGGAAACCACACCGAGATTCACCTCAAATCCGGTGGAGTATATCATCACATCTTCCTTACCGATATATTCGGCAATGCGGGCCTCGAGTTGTTTATGCAGATCAAGCGTGCCGTTGAGGAATGGCGAGCCGGCACAACCGGTTCCATATTTACGGGTGGCTTCTATGGCGGCTTCCTTTATGCGGGGGTCGTTGACCAAACCGGTGTAGCAGTTTGACCCGAACATAAGCACCTTTTTACCATTTATCACCACTTCTGGATCCTGCTCGCTCGATATAGCGCGGAAATAGGGGTATATACCTGCCGCCTTGGCTTCCTGGGGTACGGTATATCTGGAAAGTTTTTCTTGTAACAGCTTCATTGTTAAATACGCAGCGTCAATTTCAACAACCTGCATCCGACGAGGTGTTTATACCTACCGCAAATGCAGGCTGCAAATTTAATGAATTATCGCCAAAAACGTTTCAATTTAAAAACATTTTTTGCCCATTTCTTTCGATTTGCACAAAAAACAGGGCCATACATATCCGCAAGCTAAGGGAAATTTGTATTTTTGTAAGAGTTTGCAAGGCATCAACAATCATTAATCAACGTCACGCAATGGACAAAGACGAACTGAAGAAACACAAGGAGGAATTTTTAGGACTGCTGCGGTCCACCGGAATTGAAGATATAGACTACTTTATAGCCGAACTCGAAAAATCGGGCTTTTTCACCGCTCCGGCATCAATGAACGGCCACATGTGCTACGAAGGCGGACTGATGATACACTCGCTCAACGTGTATTATGCGGCGATAAAATTAAAAGAGGTGTTTGCCCCGATGCGGCCGGACATATTCGATAAAATTTCTGATGAAAGCATCATAGTGGCGGCTCTGCTCCACGACATGTGCAAAAGCAACCTCTATTTCCGCAAACGCGATTCCCGCTACGAAATGGGACAGGCACAATATGGCTCCGATTACGGGAACCTACCCATAGGCCATGGTGAAAAATCGGTGGTAATGCTTCTGCAGATGGGACTTGGACTTACCGATGCGGAAATTTGCGCCATACGCTGGCACATGGGAGCCTGGAGCGTAAACGACTGCGACGCCGAGGAGAAAGGCAATTTCCGCAAAGCGGCCGACCTTTACCCGTTGGTGTCGCTCATTCAACTAGCCGACACGGCAGCAGCCGGAATCATAGAGCGCAAGTACACCACTATCAACTGAGCTGGACTCCATCCTTCGCTTCAAGCGCCAGTTCGAGAATCTGCTCCGGCGACGACACGATATGGTCAGCGTAGTTTTCCCGCAATTCTCTTTCGGGGCGGAAACCCCAGGTGACACCTATGGATGTCACTCCGGCTCGGCGTGCCGTCTCCATATCCACACCTGAATCGCCCACATACAGCACCTCAGCCTTTGGCGTGGGACATTTCGACAGGATTCCGAACACTATCGATGGGTCAGGTTTAACAGGGACATTCTCCTTCTGCCCTTCAATAGCGGCCCACTCTACCGACGGAAAGAAATGCCGCACAAGGCGGTCAACCGCCGACTGATATTTGTTTGAAGCCACAGCCACAGAAATTTTATTCTCGCGCAGACGGAGCAACAGCTCCGGTATACCGGGATAAGGTTCTGTACTGTCGGTAAGATGATTGCCGTAATATTCCGTAAAATATTGACGCAGCATGGCCACATTCTGCTCCGTGCGGACATCCTCGGGAAGCACACGTTTAAGCAAGCGGCTCACACCGTTTCCCACAAAATAGGGATAGGCCTCAGGAGAGTGTGTGGGAAATCCGGCACGCACCAGGGCATGGTTGGCTGCCGATGCAAGATCGGCTATGGTGTTGAGCAATGTTCCGTCCAAATCAAATATCACAAGCATAACAGGTGTCTTTTTATCATTAACAACAATCTTAAGCTAAAAAGGATAGCCCACCGAGAAGTGGAAAGAGGTGTCACGTTTCCAGCGCGGATGCAACAGCGGCCAGTGCTCCTGCGAAGCAGCGGGATTGTAAGCCTTAACGCCGAAATCAAGACGGAGCAGGAAATATGTGAAATCCAACCTTATACCGGCGCCATAAGCAAGTGCGATCTCTTTCCAGAATGAATCGAAACGGAACATACCTCCCGGTTGGTTCTCATAATTATGTATGGTCCATATATTTCCGGCATCGACAAAAAGCGCGCCTTCAAACACCCAGAACAGCTTGGCCCTGTACTCGGCCGACAGATCGAGCCTTATATCACCGCATTGGTTTATGAACGAAGTAACACTGTTGCGCGAGTCAAAGCGACCCGGACCGAGAGTGCGCACACCCCATCCGCGCACTCCGTTGGCACCGCCGGCGTAGAAACGCTTCTCAAACGGGAGCACGCGCGAATTGCCATAAGGCACTCCGATTCCGGCTCCGACATGAAATGCAACGGAATGACGCTCACTTAGATTGCGTGTCAGCGAATAATCTATCTCGGCCTTGGCATATTGTGCGTATTGAATTCCGAACAGTTTGTACACGCCATCCTCACGCGACATACCCGACAGTGATGATATGGCATATAATAGGTTACCGGCAGTCTCGGCCGATGCACGCAGGGTGTACACGTATGGCTGCAGGCGGTAACGCCTCATCTGATTGGCCACATCGCGGTTGGTGCGATGATATGTATAGCCTGTGCGCATAATGAAGTGATCCTCGTAGCTGTAGCGCAACAACGGGTTTGACGGGGCTATCTGATTTATGAAGTCGATAGTGCTCTCAGGCAGGTACACATAATTGACGTCCACCAGATCCCACGTGCGCCGCACACGGTTGTCGCGCGTGGCCCATTTGTATTTCCATGCCGCACCGGCTATTATGCGCGTGTACTCGGGTCGTTCCTGATAGTTGAACGACAACGCAAACTCTGTCGACGCCTTTATTTTCTGCTTGAACGAACGGCTCAGGAACGGAATCATGAATTTGGGAAATGTGATACCCACCTCACTTGCATATTCACTATAGCGGTCGTTGATAAGATTTGACAGATTGCCCGACAGACTTTCATAGTTGACGCGGAATTTTGCCGAGAGCAGATTGCTTCTCCGCCCGAGGTTGCGATGCTGATATGCCAGACCGAGGCCAAAGCCGAAATCGCCCTCCGAATTAGTTCCCTCAAGCTCGAATGTGACACTCTGTTTTTTGTTTCGCGACAGATAAATATACGCGTCAAGACGATTGAGCCCATCCACCGCCGGAAGCGGGACAAACTCTATGTTTATGCTTTTCAATATGCCCAGCTGAGCCAAAGCCTCGTATGTGCGGTCAACATTCCTGGCGCGATAAGGACGCCCCGGAATCAGAAAACACTTTTCTTCAAGAACCTGTGGCAGAATATAATGGTCAGACGTGCCATATATCACCTCGATATCCTTATACCGCACGGTATCGGCATCGGCAGTCACTATCTTCCCGGCCACGGTGGTACCTTCTGTAACAAAAATCACTCTGTTTATCTCATAGCGGGGATGCATCCTGAGCCCATCGGATGCCGTATCTGCACCTTCGGCCAAATGCTGGCGTGGCTCGCGCACCACCAAAGTCAGATCGACATCAAGCGAATTTTCAGCCGTGTCGGCTATGAAATTTATATATTCCTTGGTAAAGGCAAAGTAGCCACGGTTACGCAACCGTTCGGTAATCAATGCCCTTTCAGCATCGAGAGCCGTTCGGTCCAGATTGTCGCCGGGACCGAGAGTGAACATCATCGAATCGGCCATGACAAGTCTGGCCACACTTGTATCGGGGATATCGTAAGCCACCGAACGAATCCGATGGGCTTTGCCGGGTGCCAGACGATATAACACCTTTACTTTCCGGTCGGCCGGACGGCTTATTGTGTCAACCGTAACCACAGCATCCATAAACCCCTTGTTGACAAGAGCCTGACGGAGCTGCTTGCGGGAAGCCTCGGTAAGGCCCTCATCGTAAATCACGGGAGGCTGCCCCATGCGCCTCAACCATTTATTGTACCACCTGGTGGAATCCTTTCCCGACATATTATAGGTGGCGAGCTGAAGTTTGGCAAATCCGAGCACCTTGTGGTTAGGCGTCTGACGAAGATAGTTTACCAACTCAGACGTCTTTACATCCGATGAATCCACCACCTCTATGCGCACATCGTCGAGCAGCAGACTCCCGGCAGGCACATGCCTGACCGAACTGCAGCTCCACAGCACAAAGGCGGCCACCGCTGTCACAAATATGCGTTTAGCAAAACTCATCATATCCATCGCGAATGCAAAGGTAGTGGCCAGACACCGAATTCTAAACAATTCCACCATAAAAATTGCAGAAAAACAGTCAGGACACATTCTATATTGCAAAAAAGCCGTAACTTTGCACCCAGATTAAGCCCCTACACATACAAGTGCTTATAATTCAATTAATTACTATACAACAATGGATTTTTCCTGGTTAACTAATCTGCTCGGCCCGGGCAACGAATCACTCGCCAGCACTCTTGTGCTGTACTCGTTCGTGATTGCTCTCGGTGTATTTCTGGGCAAACTTAAAGTAGCCGGAGTGTCGTTAGGCGTCACTTTCGTGCTGTTTGTAGGCATACTAATGGGACATTTAGGTTACATTGTCAATGCCGAAGTGCTGAAATTCGTCCGCGAATTCGGTCTGATACTATTTATTTTCTCCATCGGTATTCAGGTGGGCCCCGGCTTCTTCTCTTCGTTCAAGAAAGGCGGCATGCGGCTCAACGGACTGGCCGTACTGGGGATAGCGCTTAACGTAGTGATAGTCCTGGCCATCTACTACATCGACGGTGGCACAAGCATCGAAGCCCTCGTCGGAGTGATGTCGGGTGCCGTGACAAACACCCCGGGTCTCGCAGCTGCACAGCAGACAGCCGGCACCCCCGAAGCCATCAACACCATGGCTATGGGTTATGCCGCAGCCTACCCTCTCGGTGTGTGCGGTATCATCGCCGCAATGTTCCTCATCAAAGCCTTGTTCCGTATCAAGACTGAAAATGAGATAAAAGCCATCGAGGAGGAGAACGACAACCATCGCGCCAAGCCCAACATCATATCCATCGAGGTCACCAACCCCCTCATCAGCGGAAAATCCCTGCGCGAGCTCCACGACATAATCCAGTGCGACTTCGTCATTTCACGTCTGATGGACCATTCGGGCAACATAATCATCCCCACATCGGCCACACAGGTGCGCACCGGCGACAAACTCTATGTCGTGATATCCACCACCGACACCCCCCGCTTTGAGTCTGTGGTAGGTCCCCAGATAGAGATGGACTGGGAAGACGTCACTCCGAGCCGTGTAGTGTCACGCCGAATCGTGATTACCAAAAGCCAATACAACGGTGTGGCTCTCGGTGCCCTCCGCCTCCACTCGGCCTACCAGCTCAACGCCACTCGCGTAAACCGCGCCGGCGTGGACCTGCTCGCAGCCCCCAACCTGCGTCTCCAGATGGGCGACCGCCTCACAGTGGTAGGCGACCTCAACGACATTGACCGTCTTGCCAACCGCCTCGGCAACTCCATGAAACGCCTCAACGAGCCCAACATGATAACCATATTCGTCGGCATACTCTTCGGTATAATCGTAGGCTCCATCAACGTCGGGTTCGGCATGAAGCTCGGCCTGGCCGGAGGTCCGTTAGTTGTCGCCATCCTGCTCAGCCGGTTCGGATATAAATTCAAGCTGGTCACCTATACATCCTCGTCGGCCTCACTGCTCATGCGCGAACTGGGTATATGCCTCTTCCTCGCATCGGTGGGTATATCGTCAGGTGCCGGATTTGCACAGACCGTATTCAACGCCACAGGTATGTGGTGGGTAATATGGGGCTTCATCATCACATTCCTGCCACTCGTTATAGTGGGATGCATAGCCCGTGGAATCTACAAAATCAACTTCCTCTCCATTATGGGTCTTTTCTCAGGAGGCTACACCGACCCGCCGGCCCTGGCCTACGCCAACAACTCAACCGGCAACGACGCTCCGGCCGTAGCATACTCCACCGTCTACCCTCTCACCATGTTCCTGCGAGTGGTAGCCGCACAAGGCCTCATACTCGCATTCATGTAACAGATCCAACATTCTTACATATAGCAATCCCTGCAATGTTCCGCACTTCGGAATTGCAGGGATTGCCATTTATATATAAAGTGACACCCTTTGTCAGTCAACGTTCATCTCACGGATCTTAGCCACAAGCTGCTCCTTCTGATGAACGCCGGCGCCACGCCACACAGGCTCACCGTTCCTGAACATAATCAGCGTAGGCACCGACTGTATGCGATAGCGCGCAGCCAGTTCCTGATTGCGGTCCACATCCACCTTTATTATATTGGCCTCATCGCCCACCTCAGCCTTGACAGCATCAAGTATAGGCGACTGCATCTTGCATGGGCCGCACCAAGTCGCGAAAAAATCCACCAAAGTAGGCTTACCGCCCTTAATCATATCATCAAATTCATTCATAACAAATATAGATTTTATTACATTACACAATTTCATTTCCAATATCCTAACAACCGCCACCCCGCTATGGTTTAAAAAATTTTGCCGTGCTGATGATAATGGTTAAATTTGCGGTGAAATCCACAGATTACAATCTGCTATCTAACTTATGGCACGCATAAACCTCCAAGGAATGGGAGTGGCACTCATCACCCCCTTCAACCCCGACAAGACTATAGACTTCGACGCACTGGCACGGCTGCTCGACTTCCAGATTCAGAATGAAGTGGATTACCTTGTCGTGCTCGGCACCACATCCGAAGCCCCCACCCTCGAAGCATCCGAGCGCACCGAGCTGGCCCGCTTCATAGCCGACCACGTGGCAGGCCGTGTGCCCCTCGTGCTCGGATGCGGAGGCAACAGCACCGGCGCCGTCGTGCGGGAGCTCCAATCCACAGACCTCTCAGCCTACTCCGCCATCCTATCCGTCGTACCATACTACAACAAACCCTCTCAGGAAGGCATATACCGCCACTATGCAGCCATAGCGCAGGCATCGCCACTCCCCGTAATCCTCTACAACGTCCCCGGGCGAACCGGCGTCAACATGACAGCCGAAACCACACTCCGCCTCGCCGCCGACTTCCCCAACATCGTCGGCATAAAAGAAGCATCCGGCATAATGACCCAGGTCGACGACATCATCAAGCACAAATCACCCGAATTCATGGTGATTTCAGGCGACGACGGCATAACATTCCCGCTCATCACCCTCGGAGCCGTCGGTGTGATATCCGTAATTGGCAACGCCTTCCCACGCGAATTCTCCCGCATGGTGCGCCTTGCACTCGCCGGCGACTACGCCTCAGCACGCACCATCCACCACCGTTTCACCGAGCTCTTCGGCCTGCTCTTCGTCGACGGCAATCCCGCCGGAGTAAAATGTCTCCTGCACGCAATGGGGCGCATCCACAACGAACTCCGCCTCCCGCTCGTGCCCACACGCATGGCCACCGACGAAAAAATACGCCGTGTGCTCGACTCACTCTAATCAACCTATTGCGCATATCGCGTAAAACTCGTAACTTTGCACCGCTATCACGCAAAAACGGTCCGGTAGCTCAGCTGGATAGAGCATCTGCCTTCTAAGCAGACGGTCATGGGTTCGAATCCCGTCCGGATCACACAAAACAACCTGCGAAGGCGATGAAGTAATTCACCGCCTTCATTTGTTTTATATGTAAAATATGGAATATGACAAGATATCATCAGGAATCAATAGCGAAAAAGAAGGCTTCGATAACCTCATGGAAGAAGCAGCCAATGAAGCCAGAAGAATATCGCGTGCAATTCAAGAAGTTGCGGGAACAACGGCTTGCAAGGGAGTCCAAATCCATGGACTAAAGAAATGGGCACGTCAAAAAGGCTACTGGATTTCCAGCTACGGCATTTTAGGCGAATTTTCTGACCGTGGCTCAGAAAATGAAGTCTATATGGACTCTGTGAATCAAATTGTTTACAAATTAAATGATTTCAGATATGCCGACGACAATCTTGAATTGTTCTTCCAACGGATAAGAATACACAACAATCTTTTCGCCGATTGTGCCTACACCTTTCATGGTTTTGCCGAAAATCAAGATGGCAAAATTTGCGCTATTATTTCACAACCATTTATTCGTGCTGACCGCGAGGCCTCAATTGAAGAAATTGCCGGAGCATTAGCCTTGATGGGATTCTTGCCTCAGCAAGACGGAAAATATTTCACAAACAGCGAGGTGGATATTTTCGATGCATTACCAAACAACGTCCTTCATGGGATTGACGGAAACCTGTATTTCATAGACACAATATGCCTCTCATCCAACAATAACTTTCTCGACTCTTATAAATCCCTTTCACCCAATTGGAATAGAGCAAAATAAAAAACATCATTATCCCCTGACGGTAGTTTCTCCCAATCGCCGCCTCAAGAACCGACCGCAAGGACAGCTGTCATCAGGAGGACTAATCACAAATACACACTCATTCCGGCCACAAAATATTTAGTTACTTTAGCCATCTCTCACCATTAAATCGGAACAGATATGGCAAAAAACTTAAATCTCAAGAACCATCCGTCGGTATTTTTCAGAACGCTCGATCTATTTCTTGAAACGCGCAACTTGGCACCATCCACACTCAACAATTATCATGTACTTGCCGGTGCGCTCATGCGTTTTGAGCACCAATCAGAATCAAGAAAGCCACTTGAACTGACATCTCTCACATCCGACGACATCTCATCATTCATAAACTTCTACCGACTCGAACCACCATGCGGACACCGAGGTATAAAACGTAGAAGCCACAACACTTTATGCGCCATCACAAAATGCCTGCGCACCTTTCTAAACTGGTGTGTTCGACAAAATTTAATACAACAGAATCCGTTCGAACAGTTTGATGGGATCATTTCCGAACGATATGCCACACCATACTTCCTTACATCCGACGAACGTGATACCGTCGCATCCCACAACTTCAACCACCAACCGGAACTGGCCATACAACGCGACATCTTCATATTCCAATGCTATATAGGCTGCCGGGTATCGGACCTTATGCAATTACGCCCCGACAATATCTCTGACGGATATCTCGAGTACATAGCTCAAAAAACAGTCCGTGGCAATCCTACTGTTATCCGCATACCGCTCCATCCTCGTGCATTTGAGATAATAAAACGCTACGCCACCAGGGCAACCGACAACCGGCTACTTCCATTTATCTCGCCGCAAAGATACAACTACGCCATAAAACAGATTCTCACACACTGCGGCATTAAACGTAGTGTCTCACTACTGTGCCCATATTCAGGAATGCCTATAAGAAGGCAAATAAATGAAATAGCCGCCAGCCACATCGCCAGACGCACATTCATAGGGAATTTATACCGCAAAGTCAAAGACCCTAATCTCATCGCTTCATTAACCGGACATGTGGAAGGGAGCCGGGCATTCAGCCGCTACCGCACCATTGACGACGAACTAAAACTCGAAGTAATAATGCTCCTATGAACCAGACCACATAGCATGATTTTTCTCGTGCATGGAAGTCAACGACACCAACCCCCTGAACAAC
>CANSRU010000006.1 GCA_947649495.1 uncultured Porphyromonadaceae bacterium
GTTGTTCAGGGGGTTGGTGTCGTTGACTTCCATGCACGAGAAAATTTTCACGCCGGGCTGTTCAACGCCATTGGCATCTATATAGGTCTTGAAGCAGTCAGGAAGCGCGGTAAGATCCTTGACAAACACAAGACGAAGTTGAGCTGAAGCAGCTAATGTAGCGCGGCTATCTACTGCAGCAACAGTCAATGGAACCACGTAGGTAGCTTCGTAATCAAGAGTTCCATCGGAAGTGATGGTGAGTTCTACCGGAGTCGACTGCGTCTCACCGGCCGATAATGTTGCCACACCGGCATTGCTGAGCGCAACCCACGATGCGGGAATAGCTTTAAGTTTGGTACCGTTAGCGTTGTTGTAACGTTCCAAAGCCTCTGCATCGTAAGTAAAACTTACTGTCTGGTCGGCATCCAAAGCCGAAGTTGCATTGACGTGGAGTGGCAATGTTGTACTGCTGCGCATCTCCACCATTGGATTGGACGTATTGCCTGAACCGTCAGAAACATAAAGTAATGTCTCCTCCGACGGATTGATTTCGGGAGCCTGCACGCCTCCGATAGTCAAATCTTCCTTGCAGGCAGTGGTGGCCAAGGCCACCATTGCCACAAAGAGTGAGCGTTTGATAATATTGCTATATTTCATTGCTGAAAAATGTCTTTGATAATTATTGATTATTGTTCAGGAAGAGAAACTGACACCCAGTTGAGCTTGCCGGGCTCGCTCGACTTTCCGGGATAAGTAGCCGGTGTCTGGATGTCGTAGCCATTGGCATAGTCATGTACAAGCGAGCCATCGCCCTCGTTGAACTTCCAGTAGCCCACCAAACCGTCAGCATCCGATTCCACACGGTAGAAGTGGTTACGTTCAAGAAGTTCGGCAGGAGTAAGAATTCTGTTCCATACACGCACTTCCGAAATTTTGCCCATGAAGTCACGATCAGTATCGTAAGCATATCCTACGTAGCATGCACGGTCGCTCGATTTTACATTCCAGTTCACCGCACGACGATAACCTACGTTCTGGGTATCGCCCTTCTTGACACCGTTGAAGTAAACATCAACATTGCCCGTAGACGAATCAAATGTAAGAGTTACGAATGTCCACTTGTTGGTATCCAGTTTCCAAGCCGCGTCTGTGGCATTGCCGCTGCCGGTTGCAAGCTGAATCTGATTCGGTGGAACGCTGGCGTCGCCTATACGTACAAGGAATGTTCCTTCTATACCCATCAAGGTTGCCAGACCACCCTGACCACGGAATTCCGACGGATTGATGAGTGCCTCGAAAGTAAGCTGCCTCAGGTTGCCGAGTTCCGGACACTGACCTTCATTAACAAAGGTGAGACAAGTCTTGGTCAGGTCACCCACCACATTGATAAGAGCCGCACCGCGGAACACATAATATGTGGTGGCACTGCTGCTGAGAGCGGGCACGGTCGAACTGATTATCGAGACCGGCAGCACATATACGAACTGGTCGTCAAGCGAATTCAGTCCGGTAAATTTAACTGACACACGGCTTGATTCTACGGTGTTGGCCGTTATTACGGCTACAGGATCGGGTATACTGTAATTCTCCGCAGGCAATATAATGGGTTCGCCACCATATATACCCTTGTAGTCCACAAGCTTACTTTCGTCCACGCCGTAGGTCACCATCACATCGTGGGTCTCAGGCTGAGCAATACGCACGCCCAGTGTACGGGTCATTTCATCGGCGCGGCCGTCGAGTGCAGTCACCACCAGATGGTCGATAGCGGTGTCATAGACCTTGTTATTGTCCGATACGTTCTTGTAATCGTCCTGACACGCAGTGAAAGCGCCGGCCGAGACGAGAAGCGTAGCCGCGATATATAATGATTTTTTCATTGTTGATATCAATGTTTGGTTTTATTACTTAATACTGGGATTCACAGCCTGGATTATGGCTCGGACATGAGGATAGGAGAATCCGGGATTGAAATAATCCATCTGCGCATTTTTTATGCCCACACCGGCCGGCTGGGCTGCTGCAGCCCATTTGGCAAAGCCCACGAGAGCCAATGTGCCGTCAGAATAATATCCGGTTTTTGTATCCTCAGGATCCGAACTTTTGTAAGTAGCCATCATGCCGAGTTTTTCTACAGGCACGCCATCCACCATAGCCAGTGTCATATAGTAGGCATAGAGATTGCCATTTGTTGCATCAAGACCCTGACGCACGAAAAGCATACGGAAATCATTGAATATTGTCTTGTCAGAAATATTCTGCGGATAACCGAGGAAATCAAACACCAGTTCCGGATTACGCTTGTGCCAGTCAGTGGCCACTCCGAGGAACACCAACTGCTGGGCGCGATATTCCGACTTTTCAGCTTCCGTCATGTGTGTCTCGGCCTTACCGTTGAAGGCAAACATCACGCCATCAAGATTCTGCGATGCCACATAATTGAGCTGTTCTGTAAGATTTTCCAAAACATAATCGTTGAAATCCGGGTCGGCAAGAGCTGCGAGTTTGGCCTCAAGTTCAGCCTTTGCGGCTTCATATTCAGCTTTCACAGTTTCATCATCCTTATTTTCATTTGCATTGTAATCCTCCTCAAGTTGCGAAAGATCAGCATTCACAGCAGTGCGGTCGGCCGCGTTCTGCTCGCATAGAACGGTATACGCAGTTTTGATTGCATCGAAATCTATATTATAGATTACCTCCATGCCCTTCTCCTCACGCACTTTCTTAAGATCGGCAGCAACAAGTGGATGAGCTATGTTCATATCTGCGAGAACAAGCACATCGATGGAATCGGGAAGCGAAGTCATACGTTCGCACTCATTGCTCGGGGCATCCTCTTTGAGAGTTACCCATGCATAGACCTTCGAGTGGTCTGATTTGCGATATTCGCGCAAATTGGCCAGATAAGCGGGATAGTTGGCACTATCCTCTATTGCGGGATAGGTGACATCTATGGATTCAGGTTCAGTCCAGTCATTGCAGGAGGTGAACGCCGAGCCCGATGCCGCTACCAACATGGCCGAAGCTATATATTTGAATTGTTTGTTCATTTTGCTTTATGATTTGCTTTTAATCTGTTTACGACTGTCTGAATCAAAGACCCGGCTTGCAGTCCCACCACATACGGGTAGCCATATTGTCCGGTCCGCCAAGCAAGTTGGCCACCGCTTCCTGCACATTCTGAAGGTTGTTGGTATATTCTCTCGAGGGATACACCATACGACGGGGGCCGAGATTCACATCAACCACGTTGCTGCCGTTAAATGCTACCGGGATGAGCTTCGGATAGCCGGTACGGCGGTAGTCTGCCCAGGCCTCATTGCCGAGAGTCCAGTTGGCAAGCCACTTCTGGGTAATGATTTTCTGCTGCTTCTCCTCGGCGGTAAGCGACTCGTCCCACTTGATAGTCACAGGGTCAAGAGTTCCGTTCCACGAGTTGAGCTGCATCGGGTCATAATAACGGGCCGGCACAGATGTTTCATCAGCCACGTATGCGGCATAGCCATCGCTCACACCATAGTTCTCAAACGATAGTTCAATACCCTTGTTGTAGAACGCTTCAGCTGTGCCACCCATGTTCCATCCGAACACTGCCGCACCTTCGGCACGAAGGAAAGCAACCTCCGAGGCATTCTGCCACAAGGCGGGAGTATTGGCGGGAAGTTCTATACCTGAGTAGCTGACACTCCAGAGGGTGTTGAATGTCTGCCAGCCACGGCGTATACCAACATAATCAATAGGATTGCCCTCGGCATCAAGAAGCTCAGGGGCATCCGACTGTCCGCTGTTGTTGGCTGCATTGACATATTTGGTAAGACGCGGGTCGTTATAACCTTTCAGATAACATACTATCTCAGCCGACGGACGGGAGTCTTGAGAATTGTACATTATGGCTGTACGCATGGCATTAGTGCTCGAACCGTAGTTCTTCCATGTCGCGTTCTGCTCGTTAGTCTCTATAACGCCACCGTTGGCGGGATCAACAGCCTCCTCGGCTTTCTGCTTGGCAAGCGCAGCATCGGCATACGATATACGCATGGCAAGACGCAGCTGAAGAGAGTTGGCAAACCGTATCCAGTTAGCCTTGTCTCCACTGTACACCTTATCGGCTATCGGGCTTATCACATCAGCCGTATTGTTAAGGTTTGCCGTCAGTGCATAACGGGCTTCTGCGAGTTCACGGAAGAATGCTGTGTAGATATCCTTCTGCGAATCGTAGGGAGTTTTTACCACACCGTCCACACCTATGCCTGAATAAGGTATCGGGCCATAACAGTCAGTCACACGGTCCATCGATGCCACCTTTATTATTTTGGCTATGGCAAGAGGAACCTCAATCTCTTTGGTATCGCAATAACCCTCTATATTGGAATAGTTGGTGTAGAGAGTAGGGATAATCTTGGAGTCGGTCAGGAACACACCAATCCAGTTGTCCGGAGCATTGTTACGTGCTATGGTATTACCACCGAATAGCGCGCCATCAGCGAAATAACCTCCGAGCGGACCTCCGAGCAGACAGTCTACAAACTGATTACAGTTTACGTCAGAAGGCACCACAGCTCCGCACATATTGTTAATTGACGAAGCAAGCAGATAGCCGTCGGCCGAAAGATCCCCGGGCTGATACTGATTGGAATTTATTTCCAGATAGTCGCCTGTACATGCGGCTGCAGTAAGCATTATAGCACTGCCGGCAAATATCTTATTTATTATTTGTTTCATTTGGGGCTTGAATTAGAAGTTAAAGTTGACATTGAAGCCGAAGTTGCGCAGAGCGGGGGTCATAAAGTTGTCAATACCCTGCGAGTAGTTACCGGCCGATGCGACAGATTCGGGATCGTAAGGAGCCTTGTTGTAGATCATCCAGAGGTTGCGGCCCACGAGCGACACCTTGATATCGCATACATTGCCGAGCCACTTGCGGGGGATGAGATAGCTCAATGTAGCTTCCTGAAGCCGCACGTTAGTTGCCGAATAAGTATAGAACTGAGGCACTGTCTCACCCGAAGCCACAGTTGTATACCACTGTTCGGGATTTACACGGTCGCCGCCGTTAACATCTATATAACCGAAGTCACGGGCATCACCAGAAGCCTCCGATACACCATACTGGTCAAGCACAGCCTGGGTGCGTGAGTACACGATACCGCCGAAACGGGCCGAGATCATGAAGCTGGCCGAAAGGTTTTTCCAGCGGAATGTATTATTCCATGCAAGGTTGCCCTTGGGAAGCACGCTGCCGAGCTTTATAGGATTATCGGCTACCGATACAGAGCTTACATTGCCGTCGGCATCGATGTATATCTTACCATTGGAATCACGCTGCAGGTCGTACATCGAATAGAGATCGCCCATTGTGCCACCTTCGCGGAGAAGGAAGCGTGTACCTGCCACATTGGTTCCTGTCTGAGCGGAGATGTCAAGCTGATCCATGTCGAGTTTCTCACCGGTTATAGGATTGTAGGCATTGCTGAACAAGTCAACAATCTTATTCTTGTTAAACGAATATGTCATGTTGGATGTCCATGTGAAATCACCCCATGTATGGTCATAGCCGAGGGCGAATTCCATACCCCAGTTGCGAACATTACCGGTCTGTATATATATTTCTGAATACTTACCTGCGGCGATGCCTGGATTGAAGGTCTGGTTGTGAGTATTTGCCTGATACCATGTCGCATCGAAGTTGAAATCCTTGAGGAAACGGAAGTTCATACCAACTTCCCACGACTTGGTACGCTCGGGTTTGAGGTTCTCGATGGGATATTGTGTGGTAAGAGACCATTTGCCATTCCTCCACTCATAGCGGGGATTGGCGAGATAGCGTTCGAATGCTGTACCAACGTCTGCCCACGAAGCACGTATTTTCCAGAACGAGAGATATTCCTGGGGAATATTGATGCCGGCGTCGGCAAACATCTGGGTCATAAGAATTGACACACCTACCGACGGATAGAAGAAGCTCGACCTGCTTGAACGGGGACCTGCAAGAGCTGAAGGCCAGTCGTTACGGCCGGTCAAGGTCAGATAATATGTCTGCTTGTAACCGAGGTCGGCGCTTGCATAAAGTGACTGAGTCTGTTCATGCCATCCATCCTGGGTCTTACTGGGCATCGTAGTGATATTGTTGATTGTAAAGAAGTTGGTCAGACCGGCATCCTGATTTGGGTAGTTACCTGAACCGTCTGCTATACCGCCACGCACATCATAGGAGTCAAAACGCATATCTGAGATTGAACCACCGAAGTTGGCCTGAAGGTTGAAGTCGGCGCCGAGGTCCTTATTGAAACTTACAAGGAAGTCTGCAAATATCTGTTTCTCTTTGTAGCGTGCCTCACCATAGTAACCGCGCTCGGAGTTATCCGAAAGGTTACCGATGGTGCTCGCATAGCGCTTGTCGGTCGAAGTGGTGTAAGAGTTGTCCATACGCACACGTCCGCTCAATGTAAGGTAAGGGAGCACCTTATAGGTAAGTTGCGCACCGATCATATAGCGGTCTTTTTTCGATTCGCGGAGGTTACGGTAGTTAACCCAGTAAGGGTTCTGCACTGTCATGCCATAGTCACCGTAACGCCAGTTCTGCTCCGAGATGTTACGTTCCATGTTGTATACCTCATACATACGCACTTCATCCCAGTCATTGCCACGCGGGAAAAGATATGCACCTACAAGCGGGTTGAAATATGTACCCTGGTTGGTCATATTGCGATCCTCCTGATATATATAAGCCGCATTGAGGTCAAGGGTCATCTTGTCGTTCAGGAAGTTGGAGGTGTTGCGGATATTGAAGTTATAACGGTTGTACTTATCATTGGGCACAATACCGTTGGAGTTAACGGCAGCGACCGAAGCGTAAGTCTGATTCTTCTCTGTACCGGTTGAGAATGTCACCGAGTTGGTGGCAACGAATCCGGTGCGGAGATAATCGTTGGCAATGTCGTAGCCACTGTTATTATAAGGTGTCATACGGCCACCCCAGCTGTAATTGCTTGTAGCATCTGAAGCTCCGTTCTGGCCTGCACCGTAATGATTCTGGAAGCGGGGAAGAATCCACGCGCGGTTCCACTCGAGGTTCGAACCCACGGTGATTTTGGTCTTGCCTGCCTGACCCTTCTTCGTGGTGATTACAATGGCACCGTTGGCAGCATCGCTACCATAAAGAGCGGCTGCGGCAGCACCGGTCAGCACCGACATCGACTCGATATCCTCAGGGTTGAGGTCGGCGATAGGCTCGGTTGCACCCTGCGAACCGAATGCACCAGCCTCACCGTCGGAGCGAGGTTTGCGCATAGGCATACCGTCTACCACATAGAGAGCGTTGCTTGACTGCATGATTGATTTGGGACCACGCATCACCACCTTCGAGATGGAGCCTGTACCGGCCGACGATGCATTGATGTTCACACCGGCCACCTTACCCGCCAATGAATTGACGAAGTTGGCATCCTTGTTGGTGGTGAGCACATCGCCCTTCACCTGCTGAACATTGTAAGAAAGTGATTTCTGCTCGCGCTTGATGCCGAGAGCGGTCACAACCACCTCATCGAGAGTCTTGGAATCCTCCTGCATCACGATGGTCATAGGCGCGTTGCCTGTCACTTGAACTTCCTGAGGAGCGTAGCCTATGTACGAGAACGTAAGCATGTCGCCCACTGAGGCCTTGACGGTAAATTCACCGTCAATGTTGGTGGAAGTACCTTGCGGAGTGCCCTTCACGAGTACCGACACACCGATAAGGGGTTCACCGCTGTTATCCGTTACTGTACCTGTCACAGTGACTGGGTTGGCGGCAAATGCCAACACCGGTAGCAGTAAAAGACCGAATAACAAACTTGTTACCTTTGCCTTCATAAAATTGGTTTGTTTGGTTAAATAAATAAAATGTTAGATATAAGTGTTAACTCTTTCTTTTTCCTTTGCTTAAACATCATCCGCCATCACTTGACAGACGACATCCAACCCATGCCGACACGTCGGCTTCACGATTAAGTTTCCAAGGTTCGATGCTGTGTTTTTTCATGGCAAACTCCATTGCCCTGCACAGAATAATCGCTGAGCAAAATTATAAAAAAAGTGAAAAATTACCCCCCCCAACCGTTAATTTACGTTAATAAAAGCGTTAACACCTCAACCTCACCCACGTACACTCCCCATCGGCACAGAGAGTGCCAGAATACCCTCTCCCCTAACACCACCCTCCCTTAAACCAACAATTAGACTTATCGGCCTAATTTGACCAATTATCCTCACAATCCGGCAGGAGGGGCGGTGGCTTTCCAGCCACCGCAAAAAGAGGGCAAGAATGCCCTCTCCCCTAACATCACCCTCCCCTAAACCAACAATTAGACCAATCGGCCTAATTTGACCAATTACCCTCACAATCCGGCAGGAGGAGCGGTGGCTTTCCAGCCACCGCACAGAGAGGGCAAGAAAGCCCTCTCCCCTAACATCCATATCGGCCCAATGGTCGCAGACCATTAAACATGTTTAGGCCCGTCATGGGGCACCGCCCCTTGGCGGGTGTGTGGACACGATATACCGGGCATCGTCGAAGATGATGAATTTGCCATCCCCCCCGCAATCCACTAACAACCGCACAATAAAAAAGAGCGGTGAATTAATCCACCGCTCCATCAATATCGTTGCGAACCGAAAATCATCTTCCGGTATAAGTGTGAGGCGACAGACGGCGCAACTCCGCCTTAACCTCATCGCTCACCTCGAGTGTATCAATAAATGCCGATATACTCTCGGCAGTCACCGTGGAGTTGACACGCGTGAGCTGCTTTAAAGTTTCGTAAGGATGCGGATAACCCTCACGGCGCAATATGGTCTGAATACCCTCAGCCACCACATTCCACATCCGGTCAAGATCGGCCGAGATGGCATCTTCGTTCAGAATCAACTTGTTCAAGCCCTTGAGCGTGCTTGCCACAGCGATAAGCATGTGTCCCATAGGCACACCCACATTGCGGAGCACAGTCGAATCCGTAAGGTCGCGCTGCAGTCGCGACACAGGAAGCTTCATGGCCAGATGTCCCAGTATGGCATTCGCCATGCCGAGATTACCCTCCGAATTCTCAAAATCTATTGGATTGACCTTGTGGGGCATAGCCGACGAACCGACCTCGCCCGCCTTGATGCGCTGCTTGAAATAGTCCATCGATATATACTGCCACACATCGCGGTCAAGGTCTATCATAATGGTATTGATACGGCGCATTGCGTCAAACAGCGCCGCCAGATTGTCGTAGTTGGATATCTGCGTGGTATATTGCTCACGCTCTATGCCGAGGCTGCCGCTCAGGAACTTCGAGGCAAATGCCACCCAGTCCACATCGGGATAAGCCACCGAATGCGCGTTGAAATTACCCGTGGCACCGCCAAACTTACCGCTCACCGGCACAGCCTTAAGAGCCTCAATCTGAGTGCGAAGACGGTACACGAACACCATCAGCTCCTTGCCCAGACGGGTAGGCGACGCCGGCTGTCCGTGAGTCTTGGCAAGCATAGGCACCTCGGCCCATTCGCCGGCGAGAGCCTCAAGCTTGTCCACCATCTCGCCGAGCGCCGGCAGATACACCTCGGCAACAGCCTCGCGCACCGACATAGGCACCGATGTGTTGTTGATATCCTGCGAAGTCAGCCCGAAATGTATAAACTCCTTATACTTCTCAAGCCCCATGGCATCAAACTGCTCCTTCAGAAAATATTCCACAGCTTTCACATCGTGATTGGTCACCGCCTCAATTTCCTTTATACGTTCGGCATCGGCTATGGAGAAATCGCGGTATATGGCGCGGAGACGTCCGAAACAGTCAGCCGGGACGCCTGCAAGCTGCGGCAGCGGAAGCTCACAAAGAGCTATGAAATACTCCACCTCCACCCTCACGCGGTAGCGTATCAGGGCATATTCGGAAAAATACATGTCGAGTGATTCACACTTGCCGCGGTAGCGGCCATCGATAGGCGAGATTGCCGTAAGCTGTGAGAGTTGCATATCTATATATAATAAGGTGTAGGGGTAAAACCTGCGTTACAGAGTGCAAAGATACAACCATTTGCACCCACACCGAAACTTTATGCCACAAATTTGTTATTATACCGGATATTTGCGTAAATTTGCATACGATTTTACGCATAGTCTCCAAATATTCACTATTATAACATTTTACAATCACGCGCATAGCCGTGAGGCATGCACATACCGATTTAATTTACACCTCAACGAAACAAAACTTTAGGACTGAACGATTATGGACAGCAACGAGAAAAAGAGCAAGCGCCCGCGCATTGGCGAACAGCGCATGGCCGCATCCGAGACACATTCCACTGAAAACACCGGAGCCGAATACAGCTCCGAACAGACTTCCCGCCCATACAACAGTGACCGTCAGGGCGGTTACAACAGGGAACGTCAGTACAGCTCCGGCCCACGAAACAATTACGGTTCCCGTCAGGGTGGTTACCGTAACTACAACAACGACCGTCAGGGTGGCTACCGTCCACGCTACGAGAACACCAATGCCGACGACACCACATCGACAGCACAGACCGAAGGCGCCGAACCGGCAGCCGAAGGCAGCACCTACCGTCAGCATCAGGGCTACCGCAACTACGACAACAATCGTCAGAGCGGCGGATACAACAACCACCGCCAGGGCGGCTACGGCAACAACCGTTACAACAATGACCGCCAGGGCAGCTACAGCAACAACCGCTACAACAACGACCGTCAGGGCAGCTACAGCAACAACCGCTACAACAACGACCGCCAGGGCAGCTACGGCAACAACCGCTACAACAACGACCGCCAGGGCAGCTACAGCAACAACCGTTACAACAACGACCGCCAGGGCAACAGCTATGGCAACCGCCAGGGTGGTTACAACAATAACAACCGCTACGGCAACAACCGTCAGGGTGGCTACAACAACCGCCCCGGACGTCCGCAGATGCGCCAGAACGAATTCGGCATGCCCCACGGCGGAAAGAGCTTCACTCCCCGCCCCAAACGCGTGATATACGAAGAGGCCATCCCCGATCCCAACGAACAGATACGTCTCAACAAATTCATGGCCAACGCCGGAATCTGCTCGCGCCGCGAAGCCGACGAATACATCCAGCAGGGACTTGTCAAGGTCAACGGAGTGGTGGTGACCGAACTCGGAACCAAGATAACCCACAACGACACTGTGGAATACGACGAAAAGCTCGTTGCACTGGAGCGCAAATGCTACATCCTGCTCAACAAGCCCAAGGATTGCGTGACCACATCCGACGACCCCAACGGACGCCTCACCGTGATGGATCTAGTGAAAAACGCATGCGAGGAACGCATCTACCCCGTAGGCCGCCTCGACCGCAACACCACCGGCGTGCTCCTGCTCACCAACGACGGCGATCTCGCATCCAAGCTCACCCACCCCAAGTATGTCAAGAAAAAGATATACCACGTGTGGACCGACAAGGACATTACCGAAGACGACATGCAGCGCATTGCCGACGGCATAGAACTTGAGGACGGCCCCATACATGCCGACGCCATAAGCTATGCCACCGACACCGACCGCAATCAGGCCGGCATCGAGATACACTCCGGACGCAACCGCATCGTGCGCCGCATCTTTGAAAGCCTCGGTTACCACGTAACCAAACTCGACCGCGTTTATTTCGCAGGCCTCACCAAGAAGAACCTGCCCCGCGGACGCTGGCGTTACCTCACCCAGGAAGAGGTCAACTTCCTTAAAATGGGCTCATTCGAATAACCAAAAGTAATTTCGCCATAATGAAACGTACAAAAATCATTGACATATTCTCGCCCGAACTCATCGGCACGGAAGTCAGCGTGATGGGATGGGTAAGAACCCGCCGCGGTAACAAACACGTGCAGTTCCTCGCACTCAACGACGGCTCCACCATCAAAAACCTCCAGGTAGTGGTGGACATGTCCAAATTCACCGACGACGACCTGCGTGGCATAACCACCGGTGCCAGTGTCCATGTAACCGGACGCCTCGTCGAATCAATGGGCAAGGGCCAGACCTGCGAAGTGCAGGCCGACACCCTGCACCTCTTCGGCACAGCCGACCCCGAGACATATCCCCTTCAGAAAAAAGGACACACCCTCGAGTTCCTGCGCGAGAAAGCCCATCTGCGCCCACGCACCAACACATTCGGAGCTATACTCCGCGTGCGCAGCACATTGGCTTTCGCCATCCACAAGTTCTTCAACGAACGCGGATTCTTCTACCTCAACACTCCTTTGATCACCGCCTCCGACTGCGAAGGCGCAGGAGCCATGTTCCAGGTAACCACCCTCGACCTCAACAACCTCCCCCGCACCGAAGAGGGCACCGTCGACTTCTCGGCCGACTTCTTCGGCAAGCCCACCGCGCTTACCGTGAGCGGACAGCTTGAAGGCGAGCTCGGAGCAACCGCCCTCGGAGCAATATACACATTCGGCCCCACATTCCGCGCCGAAAATTCCAATACGCCCCGTCACCTGTCGGAGTTCTGGATGATAGAGCCTGAAATGGCATTCTACGACATTACCGACAACATGGACCTAGCCGAGGACTTCATAAAATACTGCATCAACTACGCCCTCGACCACTGCCGCGACGACATCGACTTCCTCGCGCAGATGTACGATCCCGAGCTTGTGGACCGTCTGAAATTTGTGGTTGAGAACAGCTTCGTGCGCCTGAGCTACACCGAAGGTGTGAAGATTCTCGAGGAATCGGGACGCAAATTCGAATTCCCCGTCTACTGGGGTGCCGATCTCCAGAGCGAGCATGAACGCTACCTTGTGGAGGAGCACTTCAAGAAACCCGTGATTCTCACCGACTACCCCAAGGACATCAAGGCTTTCTACATGAAGCTCAACGACGACGGCCGCACTGTACGCGCCATGGACGTCCTCTTCCCCAAAATCGGCGAAATCATCGGTGGCTCGGAACGCGAAGCCGACTACGACAAGCTTCTCGGCCGCATCGAGGAGATGAATATCCCCATGAAAGACATGTGGTGGTATCTCGACACCCGCCGCTACGGCACCGTGCCCCACGCAGGTTTCGGTCTCGGCTTCGAGCGCCTCGTGCTCTTCGTAACCGGCATGACCAACATCCGCGACGTGATTCCCTTCCCCCGCACCCCCAACAACGCCGAATTCTAACATCCGGTCACCATACCGACATATAACAAAGCACCCGCGTGATAAAACGCGGGTGCTTTGTTTCACTGATAGTAAGCCTTGTATCGGTCAGACCTCGTCGGTCTCCTCGCTTGTAGTGTCGCGCTCCAGCACCTTGTAGCCGAATTGCTTGCACTCCATCTTACCCTTGTTGCCAACCACGAATCCAAACTGCGGATTCTTTATCACCGCATTTTTCATAGTGCACATAGGCAGACCGTTGACAAAGAATGTCAGCTTACCTTTCTTCATATACATGGCCAGGCTGAAATCCTTCGACTTAGCTTTGTACATACCTTTGCGGAGCACCGAAACCTTGCCGTCGGCCACCGACAGCACCTGATAGCCCTTCTTGGTGAGCACCATAGCCTTGTAAGTCACATCGTTCTCCACATCGTAGATAATACCGAACGGCTTCTTATCGTCGACCGACTCGGGCTTCATGTCGAATATCACCACAAAATCATTGTCCTCAGTGTTGAACGGCATCTCGCAATAAGTGGCACACAAACTGTCGTCCTTCTTCGATTCAAGCTCCAGACCCTGCTTCTTCAGCATAGCCTTGCTATCCTTTTCGTCATACTGCATCCACTCGTACTCAGGATCGGCCATCGAAACCATCTCCACCTCCGGAAGTTCGTCGGTTACACCCTGCGCGCCGCATGTCAAACCCCATACGGCCATCAACATAAAAAATATCTTTTTCATAGTAACTCTCTTTTTAAATAAGCACATACAGCATTATTCGCCGCCACCTACAGAAGTCTGCAGCTCCTCAATCATTGGCTCATACTTCTTCAGAACACGCGGATAGGACTCGTAGCAATCCGAACCCTTGCAATCAAGGTCGTCGTTAATCTCCGACACTATGCGTGCACGGTAAGTAACCACATCCTCGCCTGTAAATGAAATCCTCACCTCCAGACGTGTGCGCACCCGCTGATGAGCGAATTTCGTAACCGCCCACTGTGTCTTGATCCAGCCGGCAGCCTTGTCACGCACCTCTATATTACTGAAATAGCGTGTGGCTATGCTCATAAGGCGCTTCCACACCATATCCTCGCTCATACCCCGGCGGCATGTGATGTCAAACCATTGGTTGGCAAGCTCCATGCCATTCTCGCTTCCGGTAGAAGCCTTCATGGCCTCATCCTCGTTCAGACGGTACACCACAGTGTTGTTGGGATTGGATTTCAACAGACGGTAACGGCGGCCTATGTAACCGTCGGCCACCACCGTCACGATGTAAAATTCATTACCGCCGTCAAACTTCACCTTGTACGAACCCTCGCCCACAGCCTGACCATCGATAAAGATAGTGGCCGTTTCGGGAATAGTCTTGACAGTGATTTTCTTAGCTCCCCATGCGGAGCAACATAACGATGTGAGCAACATGGCCACAACCGAAAGCAACAACTTTTTCCTAAACATTGCTTATTGACTTTTAAGGCTCACGATTTGTCCCCGGTACGTGAATTAAACAAACTGTATGGATACGAAAAAGCGTGGGACAATGTTCCGATTATCAATTCCAGGCATCGCCAAACGCCTCGTACACGATAACAGTCCACCCCACGCAAGCATGCTATAGCAGCCCGCCATGGGCACCATAAAATCAAGCAAGCATGAAGCGTCTTTCTGACTGCATTATCCGGTGTACTTTGAAATTTGGCGATTTCGGAATTCAGGATAAAGCAAAAAACGCTTTCAAAAAAATATGTCTGACACCACCTGCCGGAACTCCATCCGTACCCCGGGCGTCAAGCGCAAATTTACTCATTCCAACCCACATACACAAATACTTGACCACTCATTTAAAATTTGTGGCTGTGGGAAATTATAGCTAACTTCGCATAGAAATTTCTACGAACTTAACACCTCCACAGATTATGGCTAAAGCATTGGTTAATACCGACTTCAATTTCCCCGGTCAGACCGGAGTGTATCACGGAAAAGTACGCGACGTATATTCTATAGGCACCGACACGCTGGTGATGATAGCCACCGACCGCATATCGGCCTTCGACGTAATCCTGCCCAAGGGCATTCCTTACAAGGGACAGGTGCTTAACGAGATTGCAACATACTTCCTCGATTCCACCGCCGACATCGTGCCCAACTGGAAACTCGCCACTCCCGACCCGATGGTGGCCGTAGGGCTCCGCTGCGAGGGCTTCCGCGTCGAAATGATAATACGCGGCTACCTTACAGGAAGCGCATGGCGCGAATATCAGGCCGGATGCCGCGAGATATGCGGAGTGAAACTTCCCGAAGGCATGCGCGAGAACGAGCGGTTCCCCGAACCCATAATCACCCCCACCACAAAAGCCGATGCCGGCCACGACGAGAACATTTCGCGTGAGGAAATCATAGCCCAGGGCATAGTTAGCGCCGAGGACTACGCAGTGATGGAGGACTACACCCGCAAGCTCTTCGAGCGCGGCACCAAGATGGCAGCCGAGAAAGGGCTGATACTTGTGGACACCAAATACGAGTTCGGCAAACACAACGGCAAGGTGTATCTGATAGACGAGATACACACCCCCGACTCATCGCGCTACTTCTACGCCGACGGCTATCAGGAGCGTTTCGAGCAGGGCTTGCCCCAGCGTCAGCTCTCCAAGGAATTCGTTCGCCAGTGGCTCATTGACCACGGCTTCATGGGCAAGGAGGGTCAGCAGGTGCCCGAGATGACCGACGATTTTATCCAATCGGTATCCGACCGCTACATAGAGCTTTACGAACATGTCACCGGACAGCCGTTTGTCAAGGCCGACGAGGCTAATCTCACCGACCGCATAGCCGTAAACGTACTCGACTGCCTCCAGAACCTCAACGCCTGATGGACTGCGAAAGCATCAACCCCTATAGAGCCGACAGCCGGAGCAAGTCGCAACAGGTAAAGGAGATGTTCGACAACATCGCCCCCGCCTACGACTTCATGAACCGCGCCATGACATTCGGCATAGACCGCATCTGGCGCCGCAAGGCTGTGGATATGCTACGCCGCCGGCCCCATGGCCGCATTCTGGATGTGGCCACCGGCACCGGCGATCTCGCCATGCTGCTCGCGCGCCGCACCGATGCCACGAACATCTCCGGCATAGACCTTTCGGAGGGGATGATAGCCATTGGCAAAGAAAAGATAGCCCGGGCAGGCCTTGACCGGCGCATTACACTTACCGCCGGCGACTGCCTGTCATTGCCATTTGCCGACGAGACGTTCGATGCCGTCACCGTGGCCTACGGAGTGCGCAACTTCGAAAACCTCACAAAGGGTTACAGCGAGATGCTGCGTGTGCTCCGCCGGGGTGGAAGCATAACCGTAATCGAGCTGTCGACTCCCGCCTCTCCGCTCATACGTCCGCTTTACAGGCTCTACACTCGCCATATCATTCCGGCCGTGGGGCGTATGATATCAAAGGATGTGCGCGCCTACTCATACCTGCCGGAGAGCATTGCGGCCGTTCCGCAACGCTCGGAAATGACAGCACTGATGACTCAGGCCGGATTTACCGAGGCTGCCTACCGGTCGCTCACATTCGGCACGTGCATGATATACACGGCCATCAAACCTACTGAATGAACAAACATAACTAACACATATCAAAAAACATCATGAATCTTTCAAAATTAGCTCTCACAATGGCACTTACGCTTACTGCAACGGCAGGAGTCTCGGCCGAGGAGCACCTCAAGAGTCTTGATGCCTCGCAGATTGACAACTCAATCCCTGCAGGTACCGATTTCTACCGTCATGTCAATAAAAAGTGGCAGGACGCCAACCCCCTTACCGCCGAACATGCACGCTACGGCAAGTTCAACGTTCTTTCCGACACCAGCGAGGCACGCGTAAAGGAGATAGTGCTCAATCTTGCATCCACCAATCCTGAGCCCGGCACCGTAGCCTTCAAGGTATCGACCATCTACAATCAGGCAATGGACTCCGCACGCCGCAATGCCGAAGGCGCAGCTCCCATACAGGCCGATCTCAAGAAAATCGACAATACCACCCACGATGGCATGGAAGACCTGTTCATGTGGATGCACGCCAACTATGCAAGCCCGTTCTTCGGAGCCGGCCCCCAGGAAGACCTTGCCAACTCGCAGGTCTATGCCATGTATGTGAGCGGTGGTGGCCTCGGCCTCGGTGACCGCGACTACTATCTGCAGAACGACAAACGCAACAAGGAAGTGCGAGAGGCTTACCAGAAGCTCATCGTAAAGCAGATGATGAACGCCGGCTTCAAGAAGAAGGATGCCAACCGCATTATGAAAAATGTGATGAAGATAGAAACAGCTCTCGCCGACTCCACCTGGACACGCGAACAGAGCCGTAACATCCCGGCCATGTACAATCCCCGCTCGTTCGCGCAGCTCAAGGAGATGTACCCTGCCATAAACTGGGACCGTTTCTTCATCGAGACAATGGGCATCGAATCGCCCGAACAGGTAATTGTGACCGAGATAAACACCGTGAAGCAGGCCAACGACCTGATAGCCTCGCTCACCGACCGCGAGATAAAGGACTATTACCTTTGGAAATACGTGGCACAGGCAGCAGGCAAGCTGAGCGACGATTTCGCCAATGCCTCGTTTGAGTTCAACAAAGTGATGAGCGGCGTGCAGCAGCAGCGTCCCCGCTGGAAACGCGCTCTCGGAGCCACCGAAGGTGCCATGGGCGAGGCTGTGGGTCAGCTTTACGTAGAGAAATATTTCCCCCAGTCGTCGAAAGACTATATGATTGGCCTGGTGGAAAACCTGCGCACAGCTCTCGGCAAACACATACTTCACCTTGAGTGGATGAGCGACGACACCAAGCTCAACGCCCTCAAGAAGCTCAATGCCTTCACTGTAAAGATAGGCTATCCCGATAAGTGGAAAGACTACTCCACAATGGAAATCGACCCCAAACTCTCTTACTATGAAAACATGCACAATGTGGGCATGTGGCACCAGAAAGAGTACTATAAGAAATGGGGCAAACCTGTGGACCGCACCGAATGGGGCATGACACCTCAAACCGTAAATGCTTACTACAATCCGCTTGCCAACGAAATTGTGTTTCCCGCGGCCATACTTCAAGCTCCGTTCTTCGACCCGCAGTCGTCGGATGCCGAGAACTACGGCGGTATAGGCGTTGTGATTGGTCACGAAATGACCCACGGCTTTGACGACCAGGGACGTAACTTCGACGCCGAAGGTAATATGGTAAACTGGTGGCAGCCTGAAGACCTTGCCAAGTTCTCAGAAATGACCAAAGGCCTCGGAGCCCAGTTTGATGCTGTGGAGGTGCTTCCCGGGCTTCATGCCAACGGCACCTACACTATGGGCGAGAACATCGCCGACCAAGGTGGTCTGCGCGTGGCAATGACCGCATTCCTCGACTCGCAGAAGAAAAAGGGTGTTGATATCGCCACCGAGAAAATCGAAGGCTTCGACCCGATACAGGTGTTCTACATGAACTATGCCAACCTTTGGGGACAGAACATACGCGATGAAGAGATTCGCTCTCTTACCACCGGCGATGTTCACTCGCTTGGCGAGAACCGCGTTAATGTTACCCTGCGCAACCTCGAACCCTTCTTCAAAGCGTTCAACATCACCGAAGGTCAGCCCATGTTCCGTCCGGTGGAAGAACGTGTGATAATCTGGTAATCAACCGATAACCACATACCCATAAGCGCTGGAGCCGCATGGTTCCGGCGCTTATTTTTATGAGAGAGGTGGAGATGTGGCGTACCCAGGGGCACGCACATATCTGAGGATGCCGTGACCGCGCACTGCGTACGCGGCTACAGTCCGGCTTCCGCAAGCGGAAGCACACACAATTGAGACGTATTAGGCAAATTAGGCCGATGGGTCAAATGGGCGGCGCTTTAGGAGAGAGGGCTTTCTTGCCCTCTTTTTTGCGGTGGCTAGAAAGCCACCGCCCCTAACGTGCGCCGGATGCCCGCGGTGGACAGCATTTGCAGATGTTTTGCGGCAGCTGTTGGCAAAGGAATTACGATGGTCGGAGACCATCTGACATGCGTAGACCCGTCATGGAGCGAAGCTCCTTGGCGGGGACGTGGGAATGTTTTTGACAATCATCGTCGGTGACGATGAACGCCCCGAGAAACAAATTCATCATCTTCGACGATGCTCCGCACATGACGCGCCAACACACCCGCCAAGGGGCTCCGCCCCATGACGGGCCTAAATATCTTTAATGGTCTTCGACCATTGTTGGACAGTGTGGGAGAATATAGATTTTGTGGATGCGTGCAGCAGATTAGCGGGCGCTTTCGGTAAACGTCACTTCGGGTACATATAAATCCTCGCGGAACTCGCGGTGGTCATAAATCTTCTCATCGCCATCGTAGCATTCCAACAATACATACCGATAAAATCCGTCCGGGCCATGGGTCACACTGTAAGTACGATAGTCCGGATGCCAACCAAACAGCGGGCCGATGCCCTCAACCCAATAATCGTAGGGCACATCGAACTCTTCATTGACCCCGCGGCTTATCTTCACAACTCGCCGCGTTTTACCCTGAAGGACTATTGTACCACGGCTTTCCACCTGAAATCCAAAAATTGATATTCTATCCGTCTGAGGATTCATATCGTAGGAAAGCCCCCACAATTCTCGTTGCCGGTATGTTCCATCGTCCTTGTAGTCTTTCCATTCCCAGAATTTATACACCTTGCCATCCTCCTCCCTCAACACTTCGGGAATGCCATACTCATGTCCGTCAGCATAACGCACACGAATGACTTTAGCATAATTACCTCCGGCATATGTTCCGCCGTTAACAATCTTATCCCAGACCGTTGTGGTGGTCTTTAAGTCACCATGGGATGGTTCGAAAGTCTCTTCTATCACCCACCTCTTACCTTCAGTAAGTACAGGACGTAATTCTTCGGTCAATGGCTCGGGCGGCAATGGCGGTTCTGTAGTTTTATCATTATCACACGCCACAAACAGCATCATGGCCGATATTGCTACCAACACTGAATATAACGATTTTTGTTTCGAGCAATAGGTCTTATTTTTCATGGTAGATGTGTATTTATGGTTTTGTTTTGCAAGATAGTGCATATAATGCTTAAAAACAAGTTTTAGCATTATTTTACTGTCGCTGAATTTATACATTTATTTCCGTGAACAGTCGATAAATATAGCAATATCGTTACGTCCGACGACGAGATGTGGCGTACCCAGGGGCACGCACATATCTGAGGATGCTGTGACCGCGCACTACGTACGCGGCTACAGTCTGGCTTCCGCAAGCGGAAGCGCACACAATTGAGGCGTATTATGCAAATTAGGCCGATTGGTTAAATGAGCGGCACTTTAGGAGAGAGGGCTTTCCAGCCCTCTTTTTTGCGGCGGCTGGAAAGCCACCGCCCCTAACATGCGCCGGATGCCCGCGGTGGACAGCATTTGCGGATATTTGCGGTGGCTGTTGGCAAAGGAATTACGATGGTCGGAGACCATCTGACATGCGTAGACCCGTCATGGAGCGAAGCTCCTTGGCGGGGACGTGGGAATGTTTTTGACAATCATCGTCGGTGACGATGAACGCCCCGAGAAACAAATTCATCATCTTCGACGATGCTCCGCACATGACGCGCCAACACACCCGCCAAGGGGCTCCGCCCCATGACGGGCCTAAATATCTTTAATGGTCTTCGACCATTGTTGGACAGAGTGGGAGAATATAGATTTTGTGGATGCGCGCAAAGGATTAGCGGTCGCTTTCGGTAAACGTAACTTCGGGCACGTATAAATACTCGCTAAACTCGCGGTGGTCGTAAATCTTCTCATCGCCATCGTAGCATTCCAACAATACATACCGATAAAATCCATCCGGACTATGTTCAATACTATACGTCCGATAGTCCGGATGCCAACCGAACAATTGACCGATGCCCTCAACCCAATAATCGTAGGGCACATCATAATTCTCATAATTGATTCCACGTCTTATCTTTACAACTCGCCGCGTTTTACCCTGAAGGACTATTGTACCACGGCTTTCCACCTGAAAGCCCCCAATTGATATTCTATCCGTCTGAGGATTCATATCGTAGGAAAGCCCCCACAATTCACGTTGCCGGTATGTTCCATCGCCCTTGTAGTCTTTCCATTCCCAGAATTTGTACACCTTGCCATCCTCCTCCCTCAACACTTCGGGGATGCCGTACTCATGTCCGTCAGCATAACGCACACGAATAACTTTAGCATAATTACCTCCGGCATATGTTCCGCCGTTAACAATCTTGTCCCAGACCGTTGTGGTGGTTGATAAATCTCGATATCGAATGTAAGTCTCTTCAATCACCCACCTCTTACCTTCAGTAAGGACAGGACGTAATTCTTCGGTCAACGGCTCGGGCGGCAATGGCGGTTCAGTAGTTTTATCATTATCGCACGCCACAAACAACATCATGGCCGATATTGCCGCCAACACTAAATATAATGACCTCAATTTCGAGAAGTTAGTTTCACTTTTCATGGTAAATGTGTATTTATGGTTTTGTTTTGCAAGATAGTGTATATAATGCTTAAAAACAAATTTTAGCATTATTTTATTGTCGCTGAATTTATACATTTATTTCCGTGAATAGTCGATGAATATAGCAATATCGTTACGTCTGACGACGAGATGTGGCGTACCCAAGGGCACGCAGTTTTTTTGTTTGACCGCGACCGCATACCGCGCACTACGTACGCGGCTACAATCCGGCTTCCGCAAGCGGAAGCTCACAATTGAGACGTATTAGGCAAATTAGGCCGATGGGTCTAATATTAGTGATGAAATGGGCGGCGTGTTAGGAGAGAGGGCTTTCCAGCCCTCTCTTTTTGCGGTGGCAGGAAAGCCACCGCCCCTAACCTAAACCGGATGGCTGCGGGGACAGCTTTGTGAATATTTGCGGCCGTTGGCAAAGGAATTACGATGGTCAGAGACCATCTGACATGTGTAGACCCGTCATGGAGCGAAGCTCCTTGGCGGGGACATGGGAATGTTTTTGACAATCATCGTCGGTGACGATGAACGCCCCGAGAAACAAATTCATCATCTTCGACGATGCTCCGCACATGACGCGCCAACACACCCGCCAAGGGGCTCCGCCCCATGACGGGTCTAAACATCTTTAATGGTCTTCGACCATTGGGTTAATGTTTTTGTGGATATGCGAGGCCGATGGGGATAATCAGGTTTATACACCAAGGCTGACGGCGTCGAGCTTGCGGGTGATGTAGTCGCGCTCGAGGGCGGCGATGCGGCGCGACAGCTCGGCGCGGACAGCGGTGTTGTCGGCTCCGGGATATTCCTCGTAGTCCAAGACCCGGTTACCTAACGCGGGATGGAACACTTTGTAACGCACCGGTCGGGTGTCGGCAACAGCAGATTCAGATTCAAGCTCAGCCACAGTTGCCGAAGCTGATGGTGCGTCAGATGATACCGGTGATGTGGGTTCCGGCTCAGGCATGGCTGACGGCGCGGTATCAGACTCAGTCTGCTCCTGCTGACGTGGAGCTCGCTTACGGGGTATCTGCGATATGATGAGCGCGGCCATGGCGTTGACAACATCGCTCGACGATTCGGCCAACTCGCCGGTCAGGCCATAGTTGACAACGGTGGATATGATCTCGGCGCGGAGTGCTGCATCGGTTATCTTGTTTACGGCTTCGAGCCATGTGCGGCGGAATGAGAAGGATTTCGGGTTCATATACATTCGTTTTTAGCAACAAAGATATTACCGTAACAGAAGCAGATTGTGTGAATTTACACTTTTTCGTATCTTCGCGGCAAACGATGCATAATGGAACTTTTAGACGCTTTGCACAGAGGGGAATGGATATATGGCATCCACCCCGAGATATCGGAACTGCTTTTGGACACGGAGGATAAATGCCACAGGCTAAACACGCTCGCACCGTCGCAGAAGAGCGAGCGCGAGCAGCTGCTGCGCTCCATGCTCGGCAAAATCGGTGACAACTTCACCATACACAGTCCGTTCAGATGCGATTTCGGCAAGCATATATACATAGGCGACAACTTCGTGTCAAACTATAATCTCACCATACTTGACGAACACCGGGTGACAATAGGCCACCGTGTGTTCATCGGGCCGAATGTGAGCATCTACACCATAACTCATGCGCTTGATCCCGCCCAACGCGCCGAAGGTGTGATGCGCGGAGCGCCGGTGACAATAGGAGATGATGTGTGGATATGCGGAAATGTGACCATATTGCCGGGTGTGACCATCGGCAATGGCGCCGTGATAGCGGCAGGCAGTGTGGTGACATGCGACATTCCGTCCATGCACCTGGCCATAGGCACCCCATGCCGCCCCATAAGGGAAATAACAGCTGACGACCGGGTGGATGTGTAAGGCAGCGGGCCATCGTCCATAATCAGACGACAGCCCGCAGGGATGATATTTATCAAACTCAAATTTTCACGTCAGAAGGGGACGTTTATACCTAAATTGACAGACGCGTTGCTGTTCAGGGGTACAAACTGCTTGGCCACTTTACCGAGCGTGCGGTCCATGCCAAGGAAGAAATTGAAGCGCTTGGCGTGCAGATTGAGCAGCCATCCGAAACCTATGCCGTAAGTTCCGGCCGTCATGTTGACGCCGGCATTGAAACACTTCACCGGAGACACATTGGCCGACAGACGGAAGTCGGTCCAGGAATAACGGCCCTGGATGCGGGTGGTGTTGAGCAGACCGAACGTCAGCTTGCGATAAACAGGAAGGGTATATTCCACACCTATATTCATTGTAGCGCCAAGCATGCGTGTCTTGCCACCGGTATCGCCCATATCCTCGAGTTCGTAAATGGACGAGATGTCGTCGCGAATCTTGTCCCACTCCTTGGAGAATGAGTTGTCCTGAGTGTCGTCGGCATTGAATGTATAGCGGTCGGTGTTGAAACACTTATCGCCATTGGTAGAGGCGAGCATATTATTGTTCCAGCTTATGAAACCGAGGTCGAGTATGGCCGCGCTTACTGTCCAGTCGCGGGCGGGCTTGTAGGTCGCGCCAAGGTCCACAGCCACACCGAAACCGTTTATTCCAAGGCCGTCGATATCGGCACCGTTGACATAGCGGTGGTGCGTACGGTCGTTTTCCTTAGTCTTGTACTTCAACCCCTTGATATTGGCCTCGATATCTCCGTTGGCCACTATAGACCAATCGTTCTCGCCGAGCGAGAGCTGAGCCTTGTTGAGTGTGGCATCGAGATATCCGCCACCGACGAGGAACTTGAGGGTTGCACCGACACGCCACTTGTCGTTGATTTTACGCGAATGCCCCAAAGCAATCTCGGCATATACGTTGGCAAAAGCACCGAGGTCGGCGATGTCGTATGTCTTATTGGCCACCCCCTCCTTCAGGAGTGAGAACACGGATTTGGGCAACTGTATGTCCATGGATGTGCGGGCGTTGACAGACACAGTGTTGTAGCCGCCCCAAGCCTTGAATCCGGCAGCAAGCAATGTCATCTTGATATCGGCACCGATGCGCGGATGGCTTCCGATGTTACCCAACGCTTCCGAGGCACTTATCTCAGGATTGAGGAATGTGGTGGTGCGTCCGTTGACATTGTAAAGCACATCGCTCACACCGAGCGTTCCGTTCATAGCCATGTTGACATTACCGAGCACCGGCACAGCAATGAAATTGTGCGAATTACCGTAAGCGGGATTCAGCTCAAACCGGTAGGTATAGTCCTCGAGAAAATATCCCGAGCGGGTGTTCTGCGCCATGGCAGGCATGGAAACTGCCGCACATACAGTTCCTAATATTATGGATTTATATATATTCATATTGAAGAAGTGATGATTGGTTGTTATGATTTACAGCTCCTTGGTGTAGTAGCCTGACACTTTCGGACGGATATCGGTGAGCCGGAGGGTCATATCGGGCGAAAGCGCCTGACCACCCGATGCGGAATTTGCCACGGCCTCAAATTCTATACCATCAAGCTTGGTTATCTCGCCGGTGGCGCGTATCACCACTTTCTGACCGTCGGCATTAGCCTCCACATCAGCCCCTACAAGGTCAACGGTACCGATACGGTTACCCTCGGCATCAATGGGATAACCGGTGAATTTCACACCTACAGGTATATCTGTAGTAACGGTCATACTCACCTCAAGTTGCGTCACGGTGAGGTAATCGAGATCCTCACTGCCCCAACCATCTATCTTATCGCCGTACACTATCTTTGAACCTTCGCCAAACTGCAGGGGTGCCATCAGATGATATTTACCTTTCAGTGCACCTATATCGCTACCGAGACGGAAATCTTCTACAAGCTGCGCGGGAACATTGGGATTGTCAAGCTCGAACGACAATCGGTCGGGCATGCCACTTCCACTCAACACATTGCTCAGCGCATCGAAGGGCACATGAACCGCACCGGCATAAGCGGCATCAACAGCGTCAACCTTCTGCGGTGACAGATAGAAATTGTAAATACCTGAAGGGTTTTCAGGTCCAATCTGGAACCAGGGATTGTCGATGGGGAATGACACTGCATCGGCACCGCGGTAAGCCATTATGTCGAGACCGGTGCGCGCATACATGCCGTAGGCCTGCAACGGATTCTGTATCTGAAGATAAATCACAGGGTTAACCAGACGTATATCAGTAGACGACTGGCGCAGCACTTCGGGAAGATAAGAGAGATCCACTTCCGAAAGCCGTGCATTGTCGACTTTGTATCTGACATATCCGCTGAACGATGTCACCGTGCCGTCTGACAGACTGAATTCTGAACGCAATGTGACCGACGAAGGCAGCGAGGATGTTCCGGGACGGATGTCGGCAAGCTCGATTGTAGCACTTCCCGACTTGACATACATATTGCCGGTTATCGACACCTTACCATCGGTGTATGTTCCGCCGGCCTGCGGGAAATTGACCGCCGACGCGCTCAACGACAGCGACAGGGTGGAACCCTGAACCGTGCGCGAGGGCAACGTCAGCTCGCCTGAAACAGGATCGTACTCACCGCCTTCGGCCGACGTGAGCTTAAGCCCCTTGGGCATCTGGAGCACCACATCAGAGAATCTGACACGGTTAACCATCGACTCTATGCCTTTAAGGGATATGTCCATACCGAGCGTGATGGAGCATCCGAGTTCATTGATACTTACTATAAACTCACTTACGAAATCGGAGTTATAACTGAAGTCGGATGGAGTGCCGCTGTTGGCGAGATTGTAGGTAAACGAACCGGCAGCACGCGAACCCGACGGAAGGAGGGTCACTGTGGTTTCGGAGGCCTTGATGTCGGGCGACGAAAGCCGGATGGATGGAACGTTGATCACATCGGATGAGAACTCGCCACGATATGATATGGCATATTTTCCATCTACCACCTTAATACTGTCGCTCTCCTTGAGGTCAAGGATATTTCCAAGTGTGATTTCATCGATGTTGACAGGGACCACAAGCTGATCCACATCAACCCGCACTGTGGTGTCAACATCCGAGAGGTCGTAGTCATTGTCCACACATCCTGCACAAACGGACATAACAAGACCTAACACCGAGTATCGGCAAAGTGTGTTCATAAGCACTAACAAATTAGGTTTTTAATAAATCTTTGCAAAGATACGAAAACTTTCGCATCCCATACATTAAAATGGCCCGTCCGCACTAAAATTCACATAAAAAGTGACACCATGCGGGCAATCCATCCACAGACCCACGCAAGAATGCCGGCGTCTCAAAAAATAGGCTTAAAAAGTAGAGCAAGAAGCAAAAAAAATGTAATTTTGCATTTTGATTACAACCGGCACGGGGTGCTGCATGCGTCCCGGGAAAAAGAATATTTAAAACAAACTTTGATATAGATTTATGGATAAGAACACCATTTGGGGAATGCTGCTTATGGGAGCCGTGATACTCGGCTTCATGTACATGAACCAGCCCTCGGCCGAGGAGCGCGAGCGCCAGGCCCGCGAACTGGCAGAGCAGCAGGCCCGCGCCGACCAACTGTCGGACAACGGCGACATCCTTACCTTAGACAGCGTGAGCAGTCAGGAACGCGCCACTGTTGTCAACACCGTAAAACGCTTCGGGACACGCGATTCAGTGAGCGGAACATACACCCTCAAGGCTCAGGGTCTTGACATAAAGCTCAATGCCGACGGCTCTTTTTCGGGCAATGTAAACGCCGGTGGCACCGAAGTGCCCGTTACCGCCATACTCACCGCCGACTACGGCACAATCCCCCAGACAACTGCCGCAGCCGCTGTCAAGCAATTCAAGAAAGCGATGGCCGATGTGGCCCGCTACGAGGGCTTCGCAGCCTATCTTTCGGGCGACTCAACCACAGTGCGCCTTGAAAACGATGTGCTTGCCCTCGACCTCTCCAACAAGGGTGGCGTGATAGCTCAGGCGGCGCTCAAAGAGTACCAGACTTACGATTCGACAGCCGTTTGCCCCATAGCATCGGACACCGACAGCTATGGTTTCATACTCACATCGGCACGCCAGCGGTTTGACACCCGCCAGTTCTACTTCACCCCTGTGATGGAAAGCGACAGCACAGTGCTGATGAAGCTTGACCTCGGCGACGGAGCCACATTCGGCATCCGCTACACCCTGCCTCAATCAGGCTACACAGTGAAGATGGATGTGGTGCAGAGCGGCATGGACGCCGTAATCCCGCCAAGCGTGGCCTCGATGGACTTCACCTGGAACCAGACCATGGCCCGCAACGAGGCGGGACGCATGTTTGAGGAGCGCAACAGTGCGATATACTACATGTTTGCCAACGGCGATGTTGACAATCTGAAAGAGACCAGCGCCGACCGCGAGGAGCTCAACGAACGCGTGAAATGGATAGGTTACAAGAACCAGTTCTTCTCGGCTGTGCTTGTGGCGCAGAACAATTTCACAAGCGCCACACTTGATTCAGAGCCGCTCGAATCGGGCAGATACCTGAAGAGCATGAGCACGGAGTCGACCCTCGAATACTCGGCCACGCACGCCAATCCGGCATCGTTCACATGGTTCCTCGGGCCCAACTCCTATCCCCTGCTCTCCGACCTTGAGAAGGAGATAGCACCCGACGACAATCTGCATCTCACCAAACTCATACCGCTCGGATGGCCTATAGTAAGATGGATCAACACGCTGATTGTAATCCCGGTGTTCGACCTTCTGGGACGTTTCATAAGCAACTATGGAATAATAATCCTGCTCCTCACCATCTTCATAAAGATAATCTTATTCCCGTTCACCTACAAGAGCTACATGTCGCAGGCCAAAATGCGTGTGCTCGCGCCTGAAATCAAGGAGATAAACGAGAAATATCCCGGCAACGAGAATGCCATGAAGCGCCAGCAGGAGACAATGGCACTCTACAGCCGCGCCGGAGCCAGCCCGTTCTCAGGCTGTCTGCCCATGCTGCTACAGTTCCCGATACTCATAGCGATGTTCAACTTCTTCCCCTCGGCCATAGAGCTGCGCGGCGAGTCGTTCCTATGGGCCAAAGATCTCTCGGCACCCGATGCCATCTGGAGCTGGACCACCAACATTCCGTTTATCTCGGGCACCTTCGGCAACCATGTGAGCCTCTTCTGCCTGCTGATGACCGTGACCAACATACTCTACACCCGCATCAACATGCAGAGCCAGCCGGGTGGCAACTCGATGCCCGGCATGAAGTGGATGATGTATCTGATGCCTGTGATGTTCCTGTTCATCTTCAACAACTATGCATCGGGATTGAGCTACTATTACTTCCTGTCGCTTCTCATCACCATTGTCCAGACCTACATATTCCGCAAGGTGGTCGATGAAGAGAAGGTGCGTGCCACAATGCGCGAAAACGCACGCAAGCCCAAGAAGAAAAGCGGATTCATGGCACGTCTCGAAGAAGCCCAGCGCCGTCAGCAGGCCATGATGCGCGAGCAGGAGAAACAACGTGGCAAGGGCCGGCGTTGAAACAAAGACACTAAAAATATAAAGGTTTTTTAATACCAACCGATATGATAAACAACAAAGTTCAAGACGCAATCAATGCGCAGATCAATGCCGAATTCTGGTCGGCATATCTCTATCTCTCCATGGCAATGCATTTTGAGGCCGAAGGACGACCCGGTGTGGCCAACTGGTTCAAAATCCAGTTTCAGGAAGAACAGGCTCATGCCCAGATATTCATAAACTATCTCAACCAGCGCGGTGGCCGCGTGGTTCTCAAGGCCATAGACGAAGTGCCCACCACATGGGCCTCGCCCCTCGAGGCTTTCCAGGCCACACTCGAACATGAAAAGAAGGTGACCGCTCTAATCAACGATATCTATGCGCTTGCCGAAGAGGTGAAAGACTATGCTACCCGCGACCGCCTGAACTGGTTTGTCAGCGAGCAGGTGGAAGAGGAAGACAACGCCCGTCAGCTCATAGACAAGTACAAGCTGATAGGTGACGACGGCATGGGTCAGTACATGCTCGACCAGGAGCTCGGAGCGCGCGTGTACAACGCTCCCGCCGCATTGGCTGAATAAAAAGCCGGACAACGGTAGAAACAGATAACGATACGGCAGCCTGCCACAGACAAGCTGCCGTATCAATTTTTTATAGACCAATGTTGTTTCAATGGCGACCGGGACGCATGCCCGAGCCTTCGGGAGGCATCACCACTCCGGGCTGTCCGCCGGTCACCTCACCGGGGAGAATGGTGCCCGCAGGTGGAACCACCGAGTTGTTGTTATTGCCTCCGGGACGGGTCGGGACGGTGGGACGTGACGGTGGCGTGGGACGCACGCCGGAATTGCCGGGGCGCACATTTCCGCTACCGGCATTGACCAGCGGCGGACGAGCCACAGGACGTCCGGTAGGAACTACCGCCGGACGCCAGCTTCCGGGATAGGCCGCACCACCCCAATAGACAGGTGAGACCAAGGGAGCGCCCGGCAGCGAAGGCCACCATTCGTTGTCGTAACCCACACCGTAATATCCCGTCGAGCCGTCGAGCGAGGAATCGAACAGGACACCGTCGCACGAAGGTGCAGCCATCATTGCTGTTCCGCAAGCCACTATCGCCGCGGCCATCATTATTTTTTTCGCTTCCATACCTATGGTCTGTAATATTTCACTTTATATTATAAAAATCTCAGGGCCATTTTGGTTCCCGGTGAAATCAAATATTATGTTAACATCCACATATCGATAGACATCATGGTGCCGACAGTCGAAAAAACGAAAACCTGACTTAAACCTTTTGTAACTTTGTATGTCCATATTTATGTGAATTTTCCAAAAACCGTTTACAGCTCAAAGATAACATCCAGCAATGTATTGTAGATTACGAAAGATAGCGATTGCCGCAGTGATGCTGCCATTCTCGCTAACCGTCTCAGCCGCCGTGGTGAAAGGAACAGTCAACGACGAAGCAGGAGAACCGATGCCTCAGGCAACAGTGCGCCTGCTCGCCCCCAAGGACTCATCGTTTGTAAAAGGCACAAAGACCAATCTTGACGGCCGATACACTATAAGCGGTGTCAAGAACGGCAAATACATCATCGAGACCACATTTTTAGGATATGTCAACTCCCACCGGAATATAGAGGTGACCGGTCAGACACTCAATGTGCCGGCAATAGCCATGAAAGAGTCGTCGATAATGTTGAAAGAGGTCAGCGTTACCGGAGTAAAGACTCAGATAAAGGTGGCCGAGGACACGGTGGAATATAACGCCGACTCCTACAAAACCCAACCGAATGCCGTGGTGGAGGACCTGCTCAAGCGTCTGCCGGGAGTGGAAGTGGATTCAGATGGCAAGATAACCGCCAACGGCAAGGAGGTGACAAAAATATTGATTGACGGAAAGGAATTTTTCAGCGACGACCCCAAGGTGGCATCAAAAAACCTGCCTGTAAACATGGTGGACAAGCTCCAGGTGGTGGACCGCAAGAGCGACCTCGCACGAATAACCGGAGTGGACGACGGCGAGGATGAGACCGTGATAAACCTCACGGTGAAAAAGGGGATGAAAAATGGATATTTCGGAACCGTGGAGGCCGGATACGGTACTGACCGCCGCTACATGGGCTCGTTTAACATCAACCGATTCTGGAACGACAACCAGATGACACTTCTGGGTAATTTCAACAACATAAACGAACTTGGATTCACCGACAGCAACGGCAACCGTTTCCGCAGGTTCGGCGGCACCAACGGCATCAACACCTCGCAAGCCATAGGCCTGAACTTCAATGTGGGCAATGGGGAGATACTGCGTGTAGGGGGCGACGTGATGTATTCACACTCCGACCGCAACACCATCCAGCGACAGGAACGGCAGTATCTGTTTGCCGACTCAACATCGTATGCCAATTCGGGCAAACACTCGCGCGACAAAGGTCACAACGTCCGCGCCGACTTCCGCCTGCAATGGAATCCTGACTCGTTCAACACATTGGAATTCCGCCCTAACTTCTCGTACAATCTCAACGATTCGTGGAGCCTGGATTCGACACGCATGTTTGCCGGCGACCCGCTCCGCACCCCTGTGAACAGCACATTAAACCGCATGTCGTCGTCGGGCCACTCGCTTGAATTCGGTGCCCGCCTCATCTACAGCCATCAGTTCAAGCAGCGCCGCGGGAGGTCATTCTCCGTAATGCTGCGCTACAACCACTCTGATGTGCGCGAAAATGAAAACACATATTCGCTCAACAGATTTTTCAACCTTGGTGACTCACTCGACCTCTACGACCAGTTGGGAACCAACCATACATGGAGCAACACCGCCATGGCCCGTGTGACATGGACCGAGCCGTTGGGTGACCCGGCCAAGGGCAACTTCCTGACATTCGCCTACCGCGTCAACTACCGGTGGAACGATGCCGACAAACTCGTGTATGACCATCCGCTCCTCTACCCCGGCACCGACGGCATTCCGGATGTGGACTATTCGCAGGCCATATTCTCAGATTCACTCAGCAACCGCTTCCGCAACGATTTCTTCAATCAGGACATACGTGTGGGCTACAAACATGTGTCGAAACTGCACAACCTTGAGGTGGGACTGTCGTTTGTGCCAAGCATGTCGAAAAGCGACAATCTGATGGACGACGCCAAGAGCATCCCGTCGCGCTGGGTGTGGAACTATGCCCCCTTCCTGCGCTACCGCTACAAAATGGGCAAGGCACGCTCACTCAACATGCACTATATGGGACGCTCATCGCAGCCATCCATGACCCAGCTGCAACCGGTGCCCGACATGTCCGACCCCATGCGGGTGGTGATAGGTAACCCCAACCTCGACCCATCGTTCACCCACTACCTGCGCCTGCGCTTCCAGGACTTCAACGCCGCATCGCAACGCTCCATAATGGTGATGGCTGACTTCGACATGACCCAGAACTCCATTGTGTCAAAAACATCGTTCAACAGCGAGACCGGCGGACAGACCACTACCTACGAGAATGTAAACGGAGTGTGGAGCGGACGTGTTATGGGTATGATGTCGATGCCACTGCGCAACAAGGCCTGGCAAGTGTCGGCACACACATTTGCCATGTACAACAAGCGCGTGGGCTTCAACAACGGCAACCGCAACCGCAGCGGCTCGCTGATGTGGAATCTGATGCCCTCAATAGCCTACCGCCCCGAAAACCTCGAATTCGAGTTCCGCCCGCGCTATTCGCTTCAGTATACCGTCAACAGCCTGCAATCGACCGGCAACATGACGATACACAACTACGGAGGAACATTCTCGGCCTATTATTACACCCCGATAGGCGTGATACTCAACACCGACCTTACATATACCGCGACAAGCGGCTATGCTCAAGGCTACGACAAGAATGAATGGATGTGGAACGCCTCCATATCATATCAGTTGCTGCGCGACAAATCGCTTACAGTAGCCGTAAAAGCCTACGACCTCCTGCAGCAACGCAGCAATATATCCCGCTCGGTTACCGCCAACTACATCGACGATATAAGTTACAACGACCTTACCCGCTACTTCATGTTCACGGTATCTTACAAGTTCAACACCTTTGGCAAAGGCAATCAGCCTACCGACCGTAACGCATGGCACGGTCCTGGCGGCCCCGGTGGTCCGGGCAGACCTCCACGCCATTGAATCCGGTATTTGTGACTAATATACAGATATTAAATCAGGGGCGCTTCCGATGGAGGCGCCCCTGATTCCGCTATATATGTAATTGTTTTATTACTCCAGATCGCGGGGTATGGCCACAAGTTTCAGATTGCAGCCACGTATGAAGTCAATAATCGCATCGCGCACCGGAGTCTTGTCGACGTCGGCCTCGATACGCTTCAGGGCATTGAACACGGAAGTTCCGGTCTGATAGACATGGCGGTAAGCCTTGGCAATATCATCGACCTGCTCCTCGGTATAGCCGTGCTTGCGGAGCACCACGGCATTCACACCGAAATAGGAGGCCGGATTGTGAGCCATCACTACGAAAGGAGGCACATTGCCACTTATGCGGCAGCCGCCCTTTACAAGCACCCATTCGCCCACCTTTGAATTTTCGTGGAGCATGGCGCCCGATGAAAGGATGGTGCATTCGCCTACCTCGGCATCACCTGCTATCATCACGCCGTTGCCAATCACAGAACGACCCTTTATGTGGGAGTCATGGCCTATGTGAGTCTCGGCCATTATGAACGAATCGTTGCCTATGCGGGTTCCGCCTTCCGAAGAGATTCCACGGTTTATTATCACATGCTCACGTATCACGTTATTATCGCCTATGTAACAATAAGTATCTTCACCATGCCAGCGGAAATCCTGCGGATCGGCACCGATTATGGAGTTCTGGTACACCTTATTATTCTTACCCATGCGTGTGCCGCGTATAATGCTCGTGTACGACATTATCTCGCAGCCGTCGCCTATCTCCACATCAGCGTCGATGAATGCGAACGGATGAATCTTGACGTTCTGACCCAATTTGGCCGAAGGGTCAACGTGTGCTAATGGACTAATCATATACTGGTATTAATTTAGGTAAACATATTAGCGTCCGCCGCCGAGCGACTGATACAGATTTATCAGTGCGCGCGCCTGCGAATTCTGGGCCATGATAGCCGACAGCTGGGCTGAAAGCAGATTCTGCTGCGCGGTGAGCACGTCGAGGTAAGTGGTGTTGTACGAACCGAGGCGCAGAAGTTCCTGAGTGTAGTCCACAGCCTGCGAGAGTTTGTCAGACTGAAGAGCAAGATATTTCTGCTTCTCGACACTCTTTTCATAGAGAGTCATGGCATCGCTCACTTCGGCGCTCGCGCTCATCAGGGTATATTCGAAGTTATTGAGAGCCTGCTTCTGCTGAGCCTTTGCAGCCTCCAGACGAGCTATGTTCTGACCGCGGGCAAACAGGGGCACAGTAAGCGAACCGGCCAGCTGGATGAAGAATTTACCGGGGTTGGTAATCATAGAGCCGAGCAGATTCGTAAACCCTCCGTTGGCAGTGATGTTAAGCCCGGGATAGAAAGCGGCGCGGGCACTGTTGGTTGAATAATAGGCCACAGCGAGATTGAGCTCGGCAGCACGCACGTCGGGGCGGGATGCAAGCTCGCGCATCGGTATGGACTCACGCATTATCACAGGCATGGCGAGCACACTTTCGGTGGATATGGTCCACTTCTGCGGCATGGCATTGACAAGGAGCGAGAGTGTATTGTACATCTCATCGAGACTCACCTCAAGATCGGTTATCGAACCAAGTATGCCATAATACTGAGCCTCGCTCTGCACCACAGCCACCTCGGTAACCTTACCGGCCTCCTTGAGGTCCTTCATAGTATTGACACTCTCATTCCACAATTTGGCGGTGTTGCGGCTCACGGCGAGCTGACGCTCAAGAGCCACGATACCATAGTAGCAGTTGGCAACGCCGGCTATTATCTGCGAGCGGACAGCCTGAGCATATTCCTGCGACTGTTCGTAGGCAGCCTGCGCACCACGCTTGCTGTTGAGCAATTTGGCGAAGATATCAATCTCCCAACTTACAGACAATGGAATCTGATAGCTCCACGACATAGGCTGGCTGGGGTTGACAAAGAATTTTGAACCCGCACCGTTAGGACCGAGAGCCACTGAAGGCAGATAGCTCAGACGTGCCCCCTTGAGCTGGGCGTGAGCCATATCCACATTGAGTTTGGCGTTGCGCAGATTGGTATTGTTGGCAAGAGCCCGGTCGATAAGGTCGGCGAGTACCGGATCGGTAAACACCTCCTGCCAGCGCATATTGCCGAAAGCGGCGCTGTCAATGTCGGCCTCCTGTGCTTTCTTGTACTCGGCGGCAAGAGCTGACTGCTCCTTCTCCAAGTCAAATTTCTTGTATATGTTGCAACTGCCCATGGTGGCCGAAACCACCACGGCTACAGTTGCCGCTATTGTCAATTTTCTGATGTTCATAATCATCGGTTAACGTGAATATTGTTCGATTTCGTTCTCTATGCCTTCGTTGTCGGTATCCTCCCACTTCAGCGGTGTAATCTTTTCCTGAATTATCTGGAATGCCACAAACAGAGCGGGCACAATGAATATCTGGAATATCATACCAATCAACATACCGCCCACCGAGCCGGTGCCGAGCGCCTTGTTACCGTTGGCGCCCACACCCGAGGCATACATCATCGGGAGCAGACCGATAATCAACGCGAGCGAAGTCATAAGAATGGGTCGCAGACGTGCGGCGGCACCATTGATGGCGGCATTGACTATCGACATACCTGTACGGCGACGCTCGAGCGCGAATTCCACGATAAGGATGGCGTTCTTGGCCAACAGACCGATAAGCATGATCAACGCAATCTGCAGATATATATTATTGGAGATATCGCGGAGGTCGGCGAAGATGAATGTACCCATCAGACCGAACGGCACGGAAAGAATTACGGAGAACGGAAGCATGTAGCTCTCATACTGCGCTGAAAGAAGCAGGTAGACGAAAAGCAGACACAGACCGAATATCACGGCGGTGGTGTTGCCGGAGCTGTTACCTTCCTCACGTGTCATACCGGCATACTCAAAACCATAACCCTGGGGAAGTGTCTCGGCGGCCACACGCTCAATGGCAGCGATGGCATCGCCCGACGAGTAACCCTGAGCAGGCTGTCCGGTAACGGAGATGGACTGGAACATATTGAAACGGTTGAGCAAGTCAGGACCATACACGCGGGTGAGCTTCACAAAGTTGGCTATGGGAGCCATCTCGGCACCGTTACGCACCTTGATGCTGTTGAGTGTCTCGGGCGACACACGCGCTTCGGGAGAAGCCTGCATCATAACGCGGTAAATCTTACCGAAGCGGTTGAAGTTTGATACATACATACCGCCATAATAGCCCTGAAGTGTGGTAAGAATCGTTTTAGGAGATATACCGGCCTGCTTTGCCTTTGCCGCATCGATATCGATGAGATACTGCGGGAAGGTGGGATTGAAGGTGGTATATGCCATCTGTATCTCGGGCTGTGAGTTGAGCGCGCCGAGGAATCCCTGAACCACGGCGAAGAAGTCGTTGATATCGCCGCCGGTCTTATCCTGCATCTTTATCTCAAAACCGTTTGTAGCTGAATAACCGGTAATCATAGGCGGAGCGAAAATCATGCATCGGCCATCCTTGATGTGCTGTCCGGTCAAGGCATACAGCATACCGATAACATTGTCGGCACTCTCGCTCTTGTCGCGCTCCGACCAGTCCTTCAGCTTGATAATGAACGAACCGTAGGTTGCACCCTGACCTGCAATGAAGCTATAGCCAAGAATTTTCTGGCTGTAGGCCACAGCAGGAATCTGCTGAATGAGAGCATCGACCTTATCCATAGTCTCAAGAGTACGCTCCTGCGATGTACCCGGAGGCATGTCAATCATACAGAACACCATACCGGTATCCTCGTTGGGCACAAGCGCCGACGGAGTGCGGCCCATCAACCATACAAGAACCACTATCGATACTGCCACGGTGACAAACGCTGTGATTTTGTGACGGATAAAGAAGCGAACTCCCTTCTTGTACTTTTCGAGCTGCGCATCGTACATAGTGTTGAACCAGAAGTGGAAGCGCTTCACGAAATTGCGTTTGCCCTGATGCTCCTCGGTGTGAGGTTTCAGGAACACCGCACACAATGCAGGCGACAGCGTCAACGCATTGATGGCCGAGAAGCCGATGGCCACTGCCATGGTCAGACCGAACTGCTGGTAGAACACACCTGCGGTACCGGGCATGAACGACACCGGGATGAACACAAGCATCATTACCAAGGTAATGGATATGATGGCGCCACCAATCTCGTTCATTGCATCGATGGCGGCTTTGCGCGCGCTCTTGTAACCTACGTCGAGCTTGGCATGCACCGCCTCCACCACCACTATGGCATCGTCGACCACAATCGCGATTGCAAGCACCAATGCCGAAAGTGTGATAAGGTTTATGGAGAATCCGATAAGTTTAAGCACAAAGAATGTACCGACAAGCGCCACAGGGATGGCGATGGCGGGGATAATGGTGGAGCGCAAGTCCTGAAGGAAGATGTAAACCACCACGAATACAAGGAGGAATGCCTCGATAAGGGTCTGGATCACATGGTGAATAGAGGCATAGAGGAACTCATTGTTGTTCATCGGAATCGCGAAGTGCAATCCGTCGGGGAGGTCCTTGGTCATTATCTCAACCTGCTTCTCGCAATCCTCGATAATCTGCGTAGCGTTTGAGCCGGCGGTCTGGAACACGATGGCCATTGTGCCGGGCTTGCCATTGAGTGTGTTGGCAAATCCGTAAGTAACACGGCCAAGTTCTATTTCAGCAACATCTTTCAGGCGGAGCACCTCGCCATTGTCATTGGCACGGATTACAATCTCGCCAAACTCCTCGGGGGTGACGAGACGACCACGGTAACGCATGGTGTACTGGAACGACTGGTCGCCCTGCTCACCGAATGCACCGGGAGCGGCCTCTATGTTCTGTTCGGCAAGAGCGGCCGACACATCGGTAGGATCGAGATGGTACTGAGCCATCACATCGGGTTTGAGCCATATACGCATAGAGTAATCGGCACCGAAACTTAACACATCGCCCACACCCTGCACACGCTGGATAACGGGAATCACGTTAATCTTCATATAGTTGTCAAGGAACTCCTGCGAGTAAGCCTCGGGGTTGTCGGTATATAGAGCTATACCCATCAACATTGAAGTCTGTCGCTTCTGTGTCAGCACACCCACCTGAGTAACCTCAGCGGGGAGCAGGCTCTGAGCCTTGGCAACACGGTTCTGCACATCCACCGCAGCCATGTCGGGGTCGAAGCCCTGCTCGAAATACACATTGATGGTGGCTGAGCCGGTGTTGGTAGCCGTAGATTCCATATAGGTCATACCCTCGGCACCGTTGATTGACTCCTCAAGCGGGGCAATCACGGAGTTGAGCACAGCCTGCGCATTTGCACCGGTATAGGTGGTGCTTACCTGAATTGTTGGCGGTGCGATGTCGGGATATTGCGTGATTGGCAGCGATACCAATCCGATCAGACCCAACAGCACAATAAATATCGATATAACCGTCGATAGCACCGGCCGGTTAATGAACGTATCTAATTTCATTGTCTATGTGAACTGTTTTTTCTATCAAATGATTGTTTTATCAAGGCCGGCAATTATTTCTGCTCTCCGGCAGGCTGAGCCGACTGAGCCTCGGCTGCAGCCTTGGCATCAACGGGGGTTATCACCATTCCGTCTTTCACTTTGGTGCCCACACCCTCAACCGCGATACGGTCGCCGGGCTTCAGACCTGAGGTGACAACGAAGTTCTTACCATCGTTGACTGCCTGCACGGTGATTACCTGAGAGCTAACCTTATTGGAATCGTTAACCACATAAACGAAACGGCGGTCCTGAAGTTCGTATGTTGCTTTCTGGGGAATTACGATAGCGTTCTCCTGACGTATGGGAACAAGTATAGAACCTGTGCTGCCGCTGCGGAGCATTCCACCGGCATTGTCAAAGAGAGCACGCACGCTTGCCGCACCTGTAGCTGTGTCAATCACACCCGAAACGGTGGCCACAGTACCCTCTACAGGATATATCGTGCCGTCGGCCAAGCGCAGCTGCACTTTGGGCATGGAATCGATTGCAGCGTCGAGCGAACGGCTTCCACCGGCAGTCATCTCCAGCAGGTCCTTCTCAGTAAGTGAGAAATAGGCATAAACCTTGGAATTGTCGGAGATGGTGGTCAACGGTTGAGCCGACGATGGCGATGCGAGCGAGCCTTCACGGTTAGGTATGGTACCCACACGTCCGTCGCTCGGAGCGGTCACCACAGTGTATGCAAGATTCTTGCGGGCGTTGACCAAAGCCGACTGAGCCTGGGCGAGAGCAGCACGTGCTGTCTGCACATCGTTGTCGGCAAGCTGATATTCGTATGAGCTTATTATATTCTTATCGAGAAGCTGACGCTTGGTGTCGGCAGTCATCTGAGCTGTTTTCAGACGTGTCTGAGCCGAGTTCACAGCAGCCTGCGCATTATCTACCGCAGCCTGATATTGCACCTGGTCAATGGTGAAAAGAGTCTGTCCTTTGCGCACGTACTGACCTTCGTCCACATGCACTTTAGTGATAAATCCGGTAACCTGCGGGCGGATGTCGATATCCGTCTTACCTTTGATGAGCGCCGGATACACGCTCTGGTTGTCAGCGCTGGTCAGAGCCACGGTTTCAGTGGCAATCTGAGGAGCGGGAGCCTGTTGCTGCTGGGCTTCTCCACCACACGAAGAAGCGATCATGTTCATTGTCAAACCGACAGCAAGAGCCGCGGTGCCGTTGAGCATTCTTACATTCATAATTCTTTCTTTTAACATATTCTTTTTTTCCTTTATTTCTATTTTTACCTATTGAAACGGTTTATGAGATAAGTGTATATATTTTTTCAACGTGCAAAATTACTCAACATCCAACTCTAAAAATATGATATATATCATAAAAATGCCCATTGTTAACATTTTTTGCATACAAACCGGGGATGCTACCTTTCGATAACATCCCCGGACTCACACGCCGAAATAATTTTATTTCTGCACTATTTCATAGATATTGGCATCGCCCTCAATCACTATGCGCGATGCATCGGGATCGAGCTGCATCTCAGCAAACGGAGCGAGAATCTCGCGCATACGCAACTCCTTGCCATCGGCATCAAGCTGGAATACTCTTACCGGCGCCTGCGGCATATCGGCAAGCAGCACCAACTTCCGTGTACCGGGACGGCGGTCGAACGCCAGACGGCCCGATGTCGTGTAAGTGGTGAGAGGATTTCCGTCGAATGCGAGCAACGAGCCTTCGGGATCGACCGACGAAATATTAAGGCCTATGCGGGCTGCTGTGGGAGGATTGACACGGAATGTACGCACTGAAGCCCAATTGGTTTTCTCCGAATCCAGACGCTTCAGACGCAGGTAACGTGCGCGGACAGGCTCTCCCGACCATTCCACTATGTATGTGCGGGAAAGGTCGCCGGTGAGCGGGAACCACGTACGGCCATCGACAGAACCCTCAAGACGTACATGGTCGAAATAATCCACATCGTCCACTGAATTACGGCCCTGATGAACAATCACCTCCTCGACAGGACGCACCTCCATCATGTCCACACCAATCCAGTCGCCGGCTCCTTGTGAGTTGGCCGATGTGTAGTAAGTGGTGGTGTCATTGTCAAGCATCAATCTTGACAATGTGGTACGCAGATTGGGATATGAACCCACACCTTTATATACAGTAGGCTTTTTGCCCGACAGTTTTTCAAAATAAGCGCAGAGCATGTCGTTCATGGAATTTTCGTAGAACGGATGCAATTTCATTGTTCCTATTTTATGAGCCTCATATTCACTCTTGTCGGCGGGCGACATCACATTGGCCACATATCCGGCCCAGAACAATGAATCGTTTCCGGCCTCGTAGGTCTTTATCAAGTCAAGGGTGCGCAAACCGCGCTTACCCACTTTTGTGAATTGTTTCAACCAGGGCGACAGCTCACTGAGCAGCGCACGGTTGGAGCAACCGAGATTCATTGCGTTCTCCACAGTCGTGATTTTCTCAAACTCCTGCTTAAGAGCCTCAAACTGCTCAGGGGTGTATTTATTAAAGGGGAATGTGGTGGTTTCCCACGATTCATCGCGACGGTATCCGGTTTCAGTGTCGGTGGAATGGATTGCAAACGTGCGGTAAGCATCGGCAGCGTCGGGAACAAGCTCTACAAGGCCACGTTCCCAATTGTCGATAGCATTGTAGGCGGGTGTGTTCCATGCATAGTCGGCCACCCCGTAAAGAGCAAGTTTGGAAGCCTCGCCATGCTCCATCGGATTGCTCTCTATACCGGCCACCTCGGCCGATGTGAGGTCGGTGGCAAGGCCATAAACAGGACCTTGAAGAATGATGTGCTTACAATAGTCGGTAACCGGATAGTTCCACCAATAGAGAGCGGGGCGTTTTATGCGCGAGTCTATGAAATCAAGAGTTTCGTGGGTAAGGTCGCTGCACACCACAGCTCCGGTCCAGAACACCTCGACATCAGGATTAAGTCCGCGTCCATACACCGCGAGAGGTCCATCGGGACCCGGCTTGGCCCAAAGCTGGGAATAATCGGTGGGGCACACAATCAGATTGGTGACATCGCCTTTGGCCTTAACAAAATCTTTCGTAAGATTATTGAGCAGTTCCACCTGCTTCTGGGGATTAGTACCTTCGCCTTCGATATCGTCGAAGAATATGGCGAAGGAACGCACGCCAAGATCGTACATCATATTGAATTTACCCACAAGACTGTCGTAGTCGGCCTTGTTCCAGCGAATATCCTTACCGGGGTGTATAGCCCAGATGAAATTCACCCGATTTTTCTTAGCCGCGGCCACGAGCTCCTTTATATTTTTCGCCTGGTCGGCCGGATAGGGCTGGCGCCAGTATGGCGAACTGTGATAAGGGTCATCCTTGGGGCCGTAGAGATAATCGTTAAGTTTGTTCTGCCCATAGAAGTCAAGCAATGACAAACGCACCTGATGCGACCACGGAGTTCCATAGAATCCCTCCACCACTCCACGGTATTTCATACTCGGGTAGTCATTGATTACCATCATGGGCAATCCGCCCTCTTTCTTCACGGCATCACCTGCCAGTATCTGCCGGAGTGTCTGAAGCGCGTAAAAAGCTCCGCGCTCATCGTAACCGGTAATCTTTATGCCTTTGGTGCCGATGTCGAGCAGATAAGCCCCCGACACCTCTTTCACTCCGGCCTTACGTGCTTTCTTGGCGCCGAAATCTATGGTCAGCGGCAATCCATTGTGCGACTGGCGTAGGAAACCGAGGTCGTCTGAAAATTTCTTATGCTTGTCTTTGACGTTGAACCCGCCTGATATGTTGAGCACACCGGTATAGGGACGCTCTATGCTTTGGGGGGTGGGGTTGATAACAATGCCCTTATGGTCTATCTTGTGACCCGGCACGGCGTTGAACTCCTGAACTTCGCCACGCTGGGACGAAAGGTCGAAGCTATCGTCCTGCGCCACAGCCGCGGAACACGACAGCAACATGGCGGCAAAGGACAGAATCAGATGATTACTGCTCATGGTATATCAGCTTGTTGTTTAATGATTGGTTTTGATTTTATGCAAAAATAGCACAAAAACTTCACATATAGAAATACTTCACCACTATGAGCGATAATGCGAAGTCTGTAGCCGAATAAATTTAGCTTTGCGCTTTATATGTATATTTGGCTTGCGCCCAATATACTTTATTCGTACATTTGCACATAAACATAATAACCATACCATACTACACATTCTCACATTATGAATATCAGAAACGCATTCCTGACCGCAATCGTAGCCATGGCATCGTTTTCAACAGCATCGTCCGGCAACAACACTATAACCACTCCGGTGCCTGAACGCCCCGCCGGTGCCACCGACATGGTAAACTTCGCAGCAGCCCCCATAGATACCGTACGCGTGGGTTTCATCGGTCTCGGCATGCGCGGATACAGCGCCGTAGAGCGATTCGTACACATTCCGGGGACAAAAATCATAGCTATCTGCGACATCGACACACCCAAGGTGACCAAGTCGCAACAGATTCTTACCAAGGCCGGACTGCCTGCCGCTGCCGAATATGGAGGAACGGAAGATTCATGGAAAGCATTGTGCGAACGTCCCGACATAGACCTCGTTTACATTGTGACCGACTGGAAACACCATGCCCCAATGGCGCTGTATGCCATGGAGCATGGCAAGCATGTGGCAATAGAGGTGCCCGCGGCAATGAATCTTGATGAGATCTGGGCGCTGATAAACACCTCGGAACGCACCCGCAAGCACTGCATGATGCTTGAGAACTGTGTGTACGACTTTTTCGAGATGAACACCCTCAACATGGCTCAGCAAGGACTGTTCGGCGAAGTGCTCCACACCGAAGGCAGCTATATACACAATCTTGACGAATTCTGGCCTTACTACTGGAACAACTGGCGCATGGACTACAACCGCGAACATCGTGGAGATGTCTACCCGACGCATGGTGTCGGTCCGGCGTGCCAGCTGCTTGACATACATCGCGGCGACCGAATGACCACCCTTGTGTCAATGGACACCAAAGCAGTGAACGGCCCGGCATACATAGAGAAAAGCACCGGAAAGGCTCCGGAATCGTTTGCCAACGGCGACCATACAATGACCATGATACGCACCGCCAACGGCAAGACAATGCACATACAGCACGATGTTGTAACCCCACGCCCCTACTCGCGCATGTACCAGCTAACCGGCACCAAGGGGTTTGCCAACAAATACCCATCTGAAGGATATGCTTTCGAGCCTGAGCAACTGAACGGCAATGAAATTCCCGACCACGAGAATCTCACAGCCCACGGATATATCTCGGCCGACCAACAGAAAGCCCTCACCGAACGCTACATGCACCCCATAATAAAAGAGGTGGGCGAGGTGGCCAAAAAAGTAGGTGGCCACGGAGGCATGGACTATATAATGGATTACCGTCTGATATACTGCCTGCGCAACGGATTGCCCCTTGACATGGACGTTTACGACCTCGCCGAATGGTGCTCGCTCATACCCCTGTCGGCCATATCGATTGAAAACGGCTCGGCACCGGTAGAGGTTCCCGACTTCACCCGTGGGGCATGGAACAAGGTAAAGGGCTACCGCCATGCGTTCAAATCCGGGAAATAATGGACAGCGCTAAATCGCGGCGACTGGCGTCGCTCGACATCCTGCGGGGACTCGACCTGTTTCTGCTGCTTCTTCTCCAACCTGTGATTGTAGCGGTGGGCGGTTGCTTCGATGCACCATGGCTTGACAATATCCTATACCAGCTTGACCATGAAGTGTGGGAAGGGTTCAGGCTATGGGACATAGTGATGCCTCTTTTTCTATTCATGGTGGGAACATCCATGCCGTTCTCATTTGCCAAATACCGCAACGAACCTTCACGAAAGAAAATATACACCAAGATTTTAAGACGGTTCATGCTGTTATTTCTGTTCGGCATGATAGTTCAAGGCAATCTGCTGGCTTTCGACACCGACCGGCTTTATATCTACAACAACACTTTACAGGCCATAGCCGTGGGATATCTTATAGCGGCATTAATATTGCTGCATCTCGACACCGCATGGCAGATAGCCACCACATTGCTGCTCATGGCCATATATTCTCTGCCGATGCTCCTGAACGGCGATTATACACCTGAAGGTAATTTCGCATTCACAGTGGATCGGGCCGTAATAGGTTCATATCGCGGAGACCTCACCTACACGTGGGTATGGAGCAGCCTCACATTCGGAGCCACAGTGATGATGGGGGTGCTTGCCGGAAGAATAATCAAAGAGGGCGGAAAGAACAGGTCGGGAACCACATACATCCTTCTTGCCATAGGCGTGGCATTGATTCTGACAGGGCTGCTTGCCGGTCAGTGGGAACCGATAATAAAACGTCTGTGGACATCGAGCATGACCATGTTTTCGGGAGGAATCTGCTATATTCTCATGGCATTGTTCTACTGGTGGATCGATGTGCGCGGACACTCCCGCGGTCTTGGCTGGCTGAAAGTCTATGGCATGAACCCAATCACTGCCTACGTGGTTGGTGAAGTGATAAATTTCAGGAGCATAGTAGCCTCCGTAAGCTATGGACTTGAACCGGTAATCGGGGAATGCCTGTACGGCGCATGGCTCACACTTGGCAATGGCCTGATACTCCTCGGCATACTGACATATATGTACCGACAGAAGATATTCCTGAAAATTTAGACTAATTATTTATCTTCAGGCTCATTCCATTCAGTTTGCGGTACAAATCGAGCGCATACACATCGGTCATACCCGATACATGGTCAACCACGGCCTGAATCTTACCATACAGCGTAGGCGCATCAATCTCATACTGCTGCGGCACTTTCGACAGGAGCAACTGCGAATAATTGTACTGCGGATTACGCACGGCATCCACAAGTTTCTCCATCAGAAATGTGATGATGCTCGTACCTGCGAGATCGATATCCACCACATCGGCAGCCTTGTATATCTTGGCCCACGACAATTCATTGCATCTGGCATACCCGGATTTTTCAAGCTCAGGAATATGATCGAGCAACGAGCCCTCGAATCGACCCTCCAATATGACATCCTCATTATCAACAAAAGCTTTGGCGGCTGCATTGACAAGTGTACCGATCACAGCTGAGCGGAGATAGCCTATACGCTCGTTGGGGTCATCGACATGCTCCATCACATCGCGCATGTGGGCAATTCTTTCTGCCGTAAAAAATCCGAGCAGAAGGTCTATCACCTGCTGGGTGGGGAGCAATCCGAGCTTATGGGCGTCCTCAATATCCATCACCTCGTAGCATATATCATCGGCCGCCTCCACAAGATAAACAAGAGGATGGCGCGCATAACGCACCTCGCCTGCCGGGCCATAGTCGGCAAGCATACCGAGCTCATCGGCAACCTTTATAAAATCGGCCTTCTCTGAAGTAAAGAAACCGAATTTATTCTTCCCTCCGGCAAGCGACGATTCGTAGGGATATTTCACTATCGAGGCAAGCATGGAGTACGTCATGGCAAATCCCCCGGGACGTCGCCCGTTGAAACGGTGCGTGAGCAGACGGAATGCGTTGGCATTGCCTTCAAAGTGTATAAAATCGAGCCATTGCTCGGCTGTAAGTTCATCCTTGAGCGCAGCACCGGCACCCTCACTGAAATATGTGGCTATGGCCTTCTCGCCCGAATGTCCGAATGGAGGATTGCCGAGATCATGTGCCAGACATGCCGCCGAAACAATCTCACCCATGGCCGAGAGTTTATCCACCCAAAGTTCAGATGCGTATTTCTCACGCAACTGTAGAGACACCTCCGTGGCAAGCGAACGCCCCACACATGCCACTTCAAGACTATGGGTCAACCGATTGTGCACGAATATACTACCCGGGAGCGGAAACACCTGGGTCTTGTTCTGCAACCGGCGGAAAGGCGACGAGAACACAAGCCGGTCGTAATCGCGCAAAAAATCACTGCGCACCCCGCGCTTGTCATCGTGATAATGCTCCAGTCCGAAACGTTTGTCGCATATCAGTCTGTCCCAATTCATCCGTCGTCTATCAGCCATACCTTATTATATATAATGTGTAGCAAATATACGCATAAGTCGAGCGCAATGCCAAATTTATTTGAGCGCCCTATGCAAAAATAAGAATCAGCACTCAAATTTGAGTGCTGATTCTTATTATAAGCTATATTCTATATAGCGTAGTGAATTTACTGGGGAAGATTGCCCACTTCGGGATCCACGCCCCACTGCTGCTGAGCCAGACGGCGGTAGTTGTTGTAACGCCACTGAGCGTTGGCCTTGGCGGCGGCAAAAAGTTCGGCAGCCTCGTTGGGGTACTGCTTAACTACAGAAGCGTAGCGCACCTCACCCTTGAGGAAGTCCTCGAACTTATCCCAATCGGGAGCCTTGCTGTCGAGTGTGAACGGATTCTTGCCCTCTTCCTCCAAAGCGGGGTTGTAGCGCCACAGATGCCAGTAACCGCAAGCTACGGCGTTGGCCTCTTCCTGCTGAGCCTTGCCCATACCGGCACGGATACCGTGGTTGATACAGGGAGCGTAAGCAATGATTATCGAAGGTCCGTCGTAAGCCTCAGCCTCGCGGATAGCCTTGAGGGTCTGAGCCTGGTCGGCGCCCATGGCTATCTGAGCAGCATAGACATAACCGTAGGTAGATGCTATCAGACCGAGGTCCTTCTTACGGATGCGCTTGCCTGAAGCGGCAAACTTGGCTATAGCGCCGAGCGGAGTGGCCTTTGAAGCCTGACCACCGGTGTTGGAGTAAACCTCGGTGTCAACCACAAGCACATTTACATTCTTGCCCGATGCAAGTACGTGGTCAAGACCACCGAAACCTATATCGTAAGCAGCACCGTCGCCGGCGATAATCCACTGCGAACGTTTCACGATGAAGCCCTTGAGCTCTACGATAGCCTTGCAGACACCGCAACCGCAAGCCTCGCACAAAGGCACGAGTTTGTCGGCAACCTCACGTGTTACGGCAGCATCCTCCTTATTGTCGAGCCACTGCTGAGCAAGAGCCTTGATTTCAGCGCTGCAATCGGGGCATGCTACAGCTTCGTTCATCTTGTCTTCGAGACGTGAACGGAGTTTTTCATTGGCAATTGACATACCCAGACCGAATTCTGCGAAATCCTCGAAGAGTGAGTTAGCCCATGCCGGACCGTGACCCTTTTCGTTCTTGGTGTAAGGAGTTGAAGGCACAGAGCCTGAGTAGATTGACGAGCAACCGGTAGCATTGGCCACCATTTCGTGGTCGCCGTAAAGCTGGCTTATGAGTTTTACATAAGGTGTCTCACCGCAACCGGAGCATGCGCCTGAGAATTCAAAGAGCGGAGTGGCAAACTGGCTGTTCTTAACATTAGCCTTCACATCCACGAGATTCTGCTTCGAAGCCACATTGGCCACACAGTAATCCCATTCCTTCTGAACGTCGAGCTGAGTTTCGAGAGGCTTCATCTCAAGAGCCTTCACGCCCTTCTTGCCGGGACATACATCGACACAGTTGCCGCAACCGAGACAGTCGAGCACATCAACAGACTGAACGAAGCGCATTCCGGCAAAAGTCTTGCCGATAGCGGGCAATGTAGCATCCTCGGCAAACGGAGCGCACGACATTTCGTTGGCGTCGAGCACAAACGGACGTATAGCGGCGTGAGGACAAACGTATGCACACTTGTTACACTGTATACAGTTCTCCTCTTTCCATTCGGGCACGAATGCAGCCACACCACGCTTTTCGTAAGCGGCTGTACCCTGTTCCCATGTGCCGTCCTCGCGGCCCACGAAGTCAGAAACCTTGAGAAGGTCGCCATCCTGAGCGTTGATGGGGCGCACCACATTGTTGATGAAAGCGGGATCATTGTTGGCTGCCTTTTCATCCTCGGGGAGGTTGCTCCATGCCTTGTCTACGGGAAGCACCTTGTATTCACCGCCGCGGTCAACAGCTGCGTAGTTCTTGTCTACCACATCCTGACCCTTCTTGCCATACGACTTGACGATGAATTTCTTCATCTGCTCTACGGCGAGATCCACGGGGATAACCTCGGTGATACGGAAGAACGCGCTCTGAAGAATGGTGTTGGTACGGTTGCCAAGACCTATTTCCTGAGCTATCTTGGTAGCGTTGATATAGTAGACGGTGATGTTGTGGTCAGCGAAATATTTCTTCACCTTGTTGGGGAGGTTCTTGGCCAGTTCCTCACCTTCCCAGATGGTGTTGAGAAGGAATGTGCCGCCATCACGCAGACCGCGGGTCACATCGTACATGTGGAGATAGGCCTGAACGTGGCATGCAACGAAATTGGGGGTGGTCACCAGATAAGTGCTGCGGATGGGATCGTCGCCGAAGCGGAGATGCGAGCAGGTGAAACCGCCCGACTTCTTGGAGTCGTAGGCGAAATATGCCTGGCAATACTTCTGAGTGTTGTCGCCGATAATCTTAACGGAGTTCTTGTTGGCACCTACAGTACCGTCGGCACCGAGACCATAGAACTTGGCTTCGTAAGTATTTTCACCGGAAAGTGCTATTTCCTCAACCGGAGGAAGCGACTTGAAAGTAACATCGTCAACGATACCTACGGTGAAACCGGTCTTGGGTTCGGGAAGCGACAGATTGTCGAACACTGATATGATCTGAGCCGGAGTGGTGTCCTTCGATGCGAGACCATAGCGGCCCGACACGAGCATGGGCGCATTTTCCTGTCCGTAGAAGCATTCTGCCACGTCAAGGAAGAGAGGCTCGCCATTGGCGCCGGGTTCCTTGGTGCGGTCAAGCACAGCGACACGTTTGGCAGTTTTGGGAACTGCGGCAAGGAAATGCTTTGCCGAGAACGGACGGTAGAGGTGAACTGACACCATACCTACCTTCTCACCCTTGGCCATCAGGTGGTCTATGGCTTCCTGAGCAGCCTGAGTCACCGAGCCCATGGCGATGATGACACGCTCGGCTTCGAGATGGCCATAGTAGTTGAACAGATGGTATTCGCGACCGGTTATGGCCGATACCTTCTGCATGTAATCCTCGACGATGGCGGGAACTGCATCGTAATATTTGTTGCACGATTCACGGTGCTGGAAGAACACGTCGCCGTTCTCAGCCATACCGCGGGCCACAGGAGCATCGGGAGTGAGGGCGCGGCTGCGGAACTCGGCAAGAGCCTCGCGGTCCACCAGAGGAGCGAGATCTTCCTGGTCTACAACCTCAATCTTCTGAATTTCGTGCGATGTACGGAAGCCGTCGAAGAAGTTAACGAACGGCACACGGCTCTTGATTGTCGAAAGGTGAGCCACACCGGCAAGGTCCATAACTTCCTGAACCGAGCCTTCAGCCAACATGGCGAAGCCGGTCTGGCGCACAGACATCACGTCCTGGTGGTCGCCGAAAATGCTGAGCGCATGCGATGCGATGGTACGTGCGGACACATGGAAAACGCAGGGGAGCAACTCACCTGCAATCTTGTACATATTTGGAATCATCAGCAGCAAGCCCTGCGATGCAGTGTAGGTGGTGGTAAGAGCACCAGCCTGAAGCGAACCGTGAACGGCACCTGCGGCACCGCCTTCCGATTGCATTTCCTGCACGAGAACAGTCTCGCCGAAGATGTTTTTACGTCCTGCCGCAGCCCATTCGTCGACATATTCAGCCATTGTCGACGAAGGAGTGATAGGATAGATGGCGGCAACTTCCGAGAACATATACGAGATATGTGCTGCGGCCTGGTTACCGTCGCAAGTTAAAAATTTCTTTTCCTTACTCATAAGTTTGTAAATCTATTTTTGGAAATTAAGTTACTATTTCTCAGCATACATACAAGCTGTGTGCACACCTTGCACATATACCCCGCGAAGTTACGAAATAATCGACAAAACCGCAAACCAAATTCCACCCATACATTCAGTGTACACTCATGCCGTAATCACAGCGTAAAAAGCGCGCTGTAAATATGTTTTTTCAGCGCAGACGTATCTCCACGAACTTCATGGTGAGAGCGTTGAAGCGCAGCAGGCGGTCGGTGAGCAATGTACCCACACCGGCAAGATATTTTATGGCCTCGGCGGCCTGGATGGTGCCGAGGATGCCGGGCACAACACCGAGCGGACCTGATGCAGGCAATGTACCTACAGCCACAGGACCGTCAGGGAACAGCGTCCGATAGGACGACGTGCCGGGAAGCACCGTCATTGTCTGACCCTCATATTGCCATATAGCGCCATGATTGTAGGGCTTACCCAATGCCACACAGACATCATCGACAAGGAATTTTATATCAAGGCTGTCGGTGGCGTCTATCACAAAATCGTAAGGCTCTATTATCTCGCTGATGTTGTCAGCCGTCACAAAACGCTCCTCGGCCACCACATTGGCATCGGGATTTATGGCCAGCATCTTATTTCTGGCCGACAGCACCTTTAGTACGCCTATATCCCGGGTGGAATGAATCACCTGCCGCTGCAGATTGCTCTCGTCCACACAGTCGCCATCGGCTATCCCGATAGTTCCGACACCCGACGCAGCGAGATACAATGCCACCGGCGAGCCGAGGCCACCCGCCCCTATCACCATCACACTTCCTTGTTTCAGCCTAAGCTGTCCCTGCTCACCAAAATCGGGCATAGCTATATGCCGGGCATAACGGCAACGGTCGCGGTCGGTCAGTTCCATAACAGTCGTTTCAAACAAGCATCGAGGCCACCCGCCGTAAAGCCGACAGGAAAGCATCGCATTCCTCTATGGTATTGTACATGGCAAACGAAGCCCGCGCCACACCCTCCACACCGAGCGCATGCATCAACGGCTGAGCGCAATGATGGCCTGTGCGCACGGCTATGCCGAGTTTGTCGAGCAGCATTCCCACATCGTAGGGATGAGCATCGCCTATCAGGAAGGAGATTATAGCTTCTTTTCCGGGAGCCGAACCGAATATACGCATTCCGGGGATTTGAAGCATCTGCCGTGTGGTATAATCGAGCAACTCACGCTCATGTGCGGCCATACGACTTACACCCACCGACACCATATAGTCGATGGCGGTGTGCAGTGCCGCTATGCCTACATAGTCGGGCGTACCCGCCTCGAACTTGAATGGGAGGTCGGCGTAAGTGGTGTGTTCAAACGTCACCTGACTTATCATCTCGCCACCACCCTGATAGGGGGGCATTTTTTCGAGCAGCGATTTGCGTCCGTAGAGCACACCCACACCAGTGGGACCATACATCTTATGCGATGAGAACACATAAAAATCGGCATCAACATCCTGCACATCAACATCAATATGGGCTATTGCCTGAGCGCCATCAATCAGCGCCACAGCTCCATGCGAGTGAGCCAACGCCACAATCTCCTTAACCGGATTGACCGTGCCGAGCACATTCGACACATGAGTCACCGACACCACTTTGGTACGCGGCCCCAGCATAGAGCGATAGGCATCCATGTCAAGAGAGCCGTCGGCAAGCATGGGCACAACCTTTATCACAATCCCCACACGGTCGCGCAGCAATTGCCACGGCACGATGTTGGCGTGATGCTCCATAACAGTAAGCACCACCTCATCGCCCTCCGAAAGCAGGCTTCCATAGCTCGAAGCCACAAGATTTATGGATTCCGTAGTGCCGCGGGTAAATATAATCTCCTCCACCGACGCAGCATTGACAAAATCACGCACACGCTCGCGTGTATGTTCCATCTTCAGCGTGGACTCCTGCGACAGTGCATGCACTCCGCGGTGCACATTGGCCTTGTGTTGGAAATACATCCGTTCGATTTCATCCACCACACACCGGGGGGTCTGTGTCGAGGCCGTATTGTCGAGATACACCAACGGTTTTCCGTAGACCTCGCGGGATAAAATCGGAAAATCCGACCGGTATTTAGTCACATCGTAGTCCATAAGAGCTATTTTCTCATTATTTTTCAACATGCTCCCGGCAAGAGGCGGCACAGTCGCCGCAAAGCGCGCCGGTTCCGTTGAAGCGTTTCTCCACAAGATGACGCAGACGGTCGCGCAGACTTTCCATGCCCACATTGTCTATCACATCGGCCATAAACGCCTGCATCAGCATATTGCGGGCCTCAGCCTCGGGTATGCCGCGTGTACGCATATAGAACAATGCCTCGGCGTCGAGCTGACCGGTGGTAGCTCCATGACTGCACTTGACATCATCATTATATATCTCGAGTTGAGGCTTGGTATGCATGCGTGCCGACGTAGACGCCAGCAGATTACGGTTGGTCTGATATGCGTCAGTATACTGTGCTCCGGGCGTAACGAGTATGCGTCCGCCGAAAGCGCCTGTAGCCTCGCCATCAAGCACATATTTGAACAACTGATTACTATGGCAACGCGGCGCGAGATGACGCAGCACCACGTTATTATCGGCATGCTGACTACCTGATGCTATAACCATGCCCGAGAGTGTGCACTCGGCGTGCTCTCCGTGCAGGTCGATGCTGAAATTATTGCGGGTGGAACCGCATGTGAGCGTAATCGAACCGGCCGACAGACGCGAACCGGCATTCTGCGCGACATACAGTTGCGAATGCCGCGTGGTGAGCGGAGACGATTCCTCGATATGATTGTAGTCCAACGAAGCATCGCGTCCGAGCGACACCTCCACAACTTCGCTCGCCAGATATTGCGTACTATTGTCCTGCGTATGGTCGCACACGAGCAATTGAGCCGACGCGCCATCCTCAAGAACCACCAGCACACGCCGGGGAGCGAGAAGTGAGGTCGGGGCGCTGAATATGTTGACCAACTGCAACGGGCGGTCGAGTTTCACCCCGCGCTCCACATGGATGAACACGCCATCCTGCGCGAGCAGTGTGTTGAGAGCCACCGCCGGATCAGTGAGCGGAGCCAATGAGCCGTAATGGGCCGACACTAATTCGGGATTATCCACAGCCGCCTGCCGCAACGATTTAAATGTGACGCCTTGCGGCAACCGCTCGTCGAGCTGACGCAACGGATGGAACGCATCATTGACCACAACGCCGAGCAAAGTCGACAGATTGGGTACATCGCATTTGAACGAAGCCGCCACATCGGCCGGAATATTCACCCGGTTTATGTTCACACCATAGTCGGCGGCAAACATATCCTGCACCGAAGTGCGCTCATAGCCCTCATCGCCACGCTCGGGCAGGCGGACTCCGGCAAGAGCCTCAAAAGCAGCGGGACGGAGCGCGTTGAGCGGAGCGGCCGAATGAGCATCCAGCGCCTCGCGGTTCAGGCGGTACAGTTCGAGATATTGTGAAAGTGAATCCATGGTCCGTGGGCAATTACTGGGCATCAACTTCTTCCTTAATCCAATCGTAGCCGCGCTCTTCAAGTTCAAGCGCGAGTTCCGGGCCGCCGGTGCGCACTATGCGACCTTTGTAGAGCACATGGACAAAATCAGGCCGGATATAGTCGAGCAACCGCTGATAGTGGGTTATGACTATCGTCGCGTTGCGCTCCGTCTTCAGCTTGTTAACACCTCCGGCCACTATGCGCAGCGCATCGATGTCAAGTCCGCTGTCGGTCTCGTCAAGAATTGAAAGCACCGGTTCGAGCACCGCCATCTGGAATATCTCGTTGCGTTTCTTCTCGCCACCCGAGAATCCCTCATTGACCGAGCGCGATGCAAGTTTATTGTCAAGTTCCACTATCGCACGCTTCTGGCGCATCAGTTTGAGGAATTCTGTAGCCGAAAGCGGCTCCTCGCAGAGATATTTACGCTTGGCATTGATGGCGGCACGCATGAAATTCACCATCGACACGCCGGGAATCTCCACCGGATACTGGAATGAGAGGAAAAGTCCTTCGTGACTGCGGTCCTCGGGCGACAGTTCCAACAGCTGCTTGCCGTGGAAATCGACCGAGCCCTCGGTCACGGTAAACGCCGGATTACCGGCCAGCACCTCGCTTAACGTACTCTTTCCCGAGCCGTTAGGTCCCATTATGGCATGAACCTCACCGGGGCGCACCGTGAGATTTATTCCCTTCAGTATTTCCTTGCCTTCCACCGAGGCGTGGAGGTTCTTGACCTCCAGCAATATATCATTCATCTCTTATTTATATTCTTTTCGTTATCCAATCAATTTGTCACACTAACCCACAGAACCCTCGAGAGTGATGGCCAGCAGACGCTGCGCCTCCACGGCAAACTCCATCGGCAGTTTGTTCATAACTTCCTTGGCATAGCCATTGACTATCAGCCCTACGGCCTCCTCCGTGGGAATGCCGCGCTGATTGCAGTAAAAGAGCTGGTCTTCAGATATTTTCGAGGTTGTGGCTTCGTGTTCCACCACGGCTGTATCGTTGAGCACATCAATATAGGGGAACGTGTGGGCTCCGCAATGCGAACTGAGCAGAAGGCTGTCGCACTGCGTGTAATTGCGGCATCCGTCGGCATCGGGAGCCACCTTGACCAATCCGCGGTAGGAATTCTGGCTATGCCCCGCCGATATGCCCTTCGACACTATGGTGCTGCGGGAATTTCGTCCGAGATGTATCATTTTCGTACCGGTATCGGCCTGCTGACGGTTACGTGTCACCGCCACCGAATAGAATTCGCCCACCGAACCCTCGCCTGCAAGCACACAGCTCGGATATTTCCAAGTTATGGCGGAGCCGGTTTCCACCTGGGTCCACGAGAGCTTCGAATAGTCACCACGGCACAAGCCTCGCTTGGTCACAAAATTATATACCCCGCCGCGTCCCTCGGCATCGCCGGCATACCAATTCTGCACTGTTGAGTACTTAACCTCGGCACGGTCCTCCACCACTATCTCCACTATCGCGGCATGAAGCTGATTTTCATCGCGCTGTGGAGCGGTACAACCTTCAAGATAGCTCACATATGCATCATCGTCGGCCACAATCAATGTACGCTCGAACTGGCCGGTGCCAGCCGCATTGATGCGGAAATATGTAGAAAGCTCCATGGGGCAGCGCACACCTTTGGGAATGTAGACAAACGAGCCGTCGGAGAACACCGCCGAATTAAGCGCAGCATAGAAGTTATCGCGGTACGACACCACTTTTCCAAGATACTTGCGCACCAGATCGGGATAATCCTTCACCGCCTCCGATATGGAACAGAATATCACCCCCATCTCGGCCAACTTCTCGCGGTGGGTGGTCTTGACGCTCACCGAATCGAGCACAGCATCCACAGCCATTCCCGACAGCTGCTTCTGCTCCTCGAGCGGTATGCCAAGTTTATTGAATGTATCTATAAGTTCCGGATCCACCTCGTCGAGACTCTTAGGCCCCTCCTTGGTTTTGGGCGCGGCATAATAGCTTATCGACTGAAAATCAATTTCGGGAATATCGAGATGAGCCCATTTCGGAGGCGTCATACCAAGCCAATGTCTGAAAGCCTTCAGCCGGAACTCAAGCAGCCATTCAGGCTCGCCTTTGCGTTCCGAAATAAAGCGCACAGTATCTTCTGTAAGCCCGCGCGGTATAATCTCAGTGTCGATGTCGGATGTAAATCCGTATTTATAGTCGCCACGGGTCACATCGTCAAGTACATTTCCCTGACAAACGGCGCCATCGGTGGCTATATTTTCGTTATTCTCTTTCATCTATTATATATAATATGTGTCGCTTCGGGCGACCTGCCATACATATCAACTAACAATTTTTCACGGCAAAAGTTATCCATTGGTCATCATGCCGAGCAGAGCCGGGGCTATTCCGAGGGTCATGTCCGACAAGGCACCGCGTGTGGCCATCCATCCGCTGCAAGGCGCCACAAGCTGCCACACATTGAGAATAAGGCTCAACACAGTGAGGAACTTCAGACATGCGAACACCGAGCCGAGCATGGAATTGAGCGTCCCGAGCCGCACCGCCTGCACCACAGCGTGGAGCAACCGGGCAAGCAGCCACACGGCAAACCACACCGCCACAAACACTATGCCATAGCCCAGGATGCGCATAGCGGCTGCCGTAGGCGAGGAGTAAGTCTGGTCAGACATATCGACATGAAACACCGATGCCCCGACAAACTCGGCCACTTCCGAGCCACACATCCTGCACACTATCACGGCGAGCATAAATGCCACAAGCGAGCCGAGCTGGCGCACCATACCCTTACGGTAGCCGAGTATCAGACCGGCCACCGCCGTAAGCACCACTATGATATCCAATGCCGGCATTGCCATTAAAAAAATTGACACGGCAAAATTAGCAATTTTTTATGGCATATCCACGTGCCTGATAAAAAAGGACGTTAATCGACAGTTATGTAATCAGGGAAGCGACACGTTGTATTTTCGTCGGGAAATGTAACTATTTTTGTGTTAATCTACGTTAAACAAATAGTGATGGGTAATTTTTTAATTTAAATAAATTTATCTTTGCATGTGTGTTTTTCATAGTATTAGATTAAGATAAAGGTTTAAAGGGAAAGAGATGTTGTGAAACATCTCTTTTTTTGTTTCCCGCGCGGAGCGGTAAATATCATTCTTTTCGTACATTTGTAAAAAATCGCGAGCGAGATGAAATCACTTAGAATCTACCCATCGTCGGTCAACAGCCGCTACATAGCCGAAGCTGTGGATATGCTCCGCAAAGGAGAGCTGATAATTTACCCCACCGACACCCTTTACGCCATAGCGTGCAGCGCGCTCAATCAGGGAGCCATAGAGAAATTGTGCCGTTTCAAGAACATTGATTCAAAAAAGCAGACCTTGTCGATAGTCTGCGCCGACATCTCGCAGGCGAGCGAATATGCCCGCATTGACAATATAGCCTACAAACTGCTCCGCACACACTGTCCCGGAGCCTACACATTCATACTTCCGGCTGCCACCACCCTGCCTAAGGCATTCAAAGGGCGGCACACCGTGGGAGTGCGCATCCCCGACAATGCCATAGCCCGTGCTCTTGCCGAGGAACTGGGGCATCCGCTACTCACATCCTCCCTACCCATGCCCGACCATACAGCTCCCGGCGACGAGGTTACAGCCGAAGAACTTGCCATGCTCTACAGCAACGGCCCGGCCGACCTGATGATTGACGGTGGCCACGGCCAGACAGTACCCTCCACCATAGTGGACATAACCGACAGCACATCGCCCGAGATAATACGCGACGGCGCCGCACCATTCCCTATCTGACAAAACATCTCCCCGGCATGAAACACTCCACCTTACTTCTTCCGGCCGACGGCAACGGCCAGCAGCTGAACATTCCGCCCGACACCATGCGCATAGTGGTGGTAGGGGCCAACGGCACCGGCAAAAGCCGCTTCACAGCCCGCATAGCCGCCGACCTCGGCGCGGAAGCCTACTGCATGTCGGCCCTCAACGCCCTCTACGAGCGCGACCGCACCGACCCGCTTCCAAGCTCCATCGACACTCTCTATGCCAACGCAGTGGCGGCAGGAATGCCCGGAGAGAACCGCCCCAACCAGCTTGAACGCATGATGTCACTGCTCATGCGCGACGAGATGCTGAACCTCATCGGCTACAAGATACGTCACGCCGAAAATCCCGATACCAAATTGCGACCCACCCGGCTTGACACCGTGATAAGTCTCTGGCAGGAAATTTTCCCCGACAGCAAAGTGCTGATAGAAAGCGGCAAGCTGCTGTTTGCCCGGAGCATGGATGAGTCAGACAGCTATTCGGCTCTCAAACTGTCGGCCGGAGAGAAAGCCGTGATGTACTATATCGGCGCCATAACCTATGCACCCAAAAACGCCACGGTAATCGTCGACAGCCCGGAGATGTTCCTGCACCCCACCATCACCCAGTCGCTGTGGAACCGCATAGAGCTCCTGCGCCCCGACTGCCGGTTCATCTACACCACCCACGACCTCGACTTCGCCTCATCGCGCACTTCGGCTTCAGTGGTATGGGTCAGAAGCTACGATGCAGCCGAATCGACATGGGACTATCAGATATTACCACCGCGCGAAGCCATATCCGACGAGATATACATGGCCATAATCGGCGCCCGCAAACCGGTGCTGTTCATTGAGGGCGATGGCAAAAACTCCATCGACTCGAAACTCTATCCACTGATATTCAAAGACTATACCGTGCAGTCGCTCGGCAGCTGCAACAAGGTGATCGAATCCACCCGCACATTCAACGACCTCAACGCCTTCCACCACATGGACTCATACGGCATAGTGGACCGCGACCGTCGCGACGAGAAGGAGGTGGCCTATCTGCGTGGCAAAAAAGTGATGGTGCCGGAGGTGGCCGAAGTGGAAAACATACTGATTCTCGAGCAGGTGATACGCACCGTGGCAAAACGCCGTGGCAAAAACCCGCGCCACGTGTTTGAGAGCGTGCGCAATTCCGTGCTCAAGCAGTTCAGCCACGACCTTCACCAGCAGGCACTGCTCCACACACGCCACCGGGTGAAACGCACCGTCGAGTACCGCATCGATGCCCGCTTCGCTAACATCAACATGCTCGAACAGCACATGCGGCACCTTATGGAGGAGATAAACCCGCGACAGCTCTACGAATCGTTCTGCCGCGACTTCCGCCGTTACGTCGAAGAGGGCGACTACAGCAGCGTGCTCCGTGTCTACAACCAGAAATCAATGCTCCCAGGCTGCAATGTGGCCGGACTATGCGGCCTGCGCAACAAGGAGGAATATCTCGCCACAATACTCAACATTCTGCACGAGGAGAGCGACGACGCCACAATTCTACGTAACGCCATCCGCTCATGCTTCAACCTCGAACCACTGAAACAAGGAACAAACTGATGAACAGAACCATAAAATGCTGGATAGAAGCCATGCGCCTGCGCACACTCCCCGTATCGGTGGCCGGAGTGATAACAGCCATAGGCTACGCACGGCTTCACGACTGCTTCCGGTGGACCCCGGCCATACTGTGTCTCGCATTCGCAGTGCTGGCACAGATAGCATCAAACTTCGCCAACGAATACTACGACTTCAAGGGCGGCCTTGACCGTCCCGGACGCGAAGGCCCGCGCCGAGGAGTGACCGAGGGCGACATCACCCCCCGAGCCATGCTCGCAGCCACCTACCTCACCTTAGGATGCGCATGCGCCATAGGATGCTCGCTGCTGCTGTTCGGCAGCCCATGGCTCATTTTGGCCGGAGCCTTCATAGCCATAGGGGTGATAGCATACAGCGCCGGCCCATATCCGCTGTCACACCACGGCCTTGGCGAAGTGGCAGTACTGCTGTTTTTCGGAGTGATACCTGTAGGCCTGACCTACTACCTGCAGTCGGGCACCATCGACAATACCGCAGTGTGGCTCGGAGGCGTCTCCATGGGGCTGATGGGCGCGAACGTACTGATAGTAAACAACTACCGCGATGCCGATGCCGACCGCAACGTAGGCAAGCACACCCTCGCCGTGATATTCGGCCGGCGGTTCGCATGGTGGCTCTACCTTGTCAACGGCGTGGCAGCCGTAGTCCTTATGATGCCCGCATGGAAAGCCATAGGCGGATGGGGCGAAAATGTGCCGGAGGTCTATCTCACGCTTCACATCATGGCATGGTGGCACATCCGCAGCCGCACCGGCCACAAACTTACCCCCCTGCTCGGCCAGACCGCTATCCTCATGCTCGCCTACGCCCTCGCCTTCACCGCCCTGGCTTAAAACAACTCGTGCTACCGCTTTTCAAAAATTAAATATCAAGCCCAAATTAAATGTAAGGCTCGACAGTTTGTCTCCGCTCAAAGCCGAGGTCAACGACTTCACACTGCCGGCGAAACCGAAGCAACAATCACATTTTCATATTCGACAAATACTTATAATCTTCAATTACAATACGGTATATCGTATTTTGTCGACGCACGGCAACTGTTATCATTGCCATTAATGATAAAACCGAAATAATAGCTACCCACACCTGAATATATGGGCACCGCACTGTATTTATAATGAATAGTGATACCGCACACAATGGAAGACAGATATTTTTGAGAAATGCCACCTGTGCTTCTATTATTTTTACAGCATTTTCAGGCCGATGCTTTTCCACAAAATAGTACTCCTTATAATATCGTGTCAGCAATTCACCGCCACTGTATGGCTCGCGATACCACGCTGTACGCAAAAAGCAAACCGGAATTATGAATGCCGCCACAAAAAGCATATCTGCCCACATTATTATCCATAGCGCCACACATACAGAAATATATATTACGAAAACACATATACCATAACCACGTATCACATATTGTGAATCACCATCAAAAGAATCATATTGCGCTTGAATCTCACCAATATTATTGCGGAATTTCGCCCATATGCATTCCGTTATCATACAGTTAATCAACCCGACAATATATGCGGCGATTAAAAACAGAAGCACCAGACCCCAATCGGGAATCGCACTCACAATATTTAAGAATAGACAACGACAAGGGATGCTTAACAATAATACACCCATTATAATTCCTCCGGGCACTACCATTGAGATAATGTCGAACAATGACAACTTGGATGTAATGATAGAATGCATGACATTATGTTTGCAGCCCCACCCCTTTGCCCATGACCGGGCTCTGCGATGCGGTCTGCATTCGCAAAACTAACAATTATTTTTCATAACGACAACAGACAGACCTCTTGCGGAACAATTAGCCCCGCACAGGCCTGAAAAATATCAACGCGTGATTGAAACTACCCTCCCATTCTGAAATTTAATCGACAATGGGATATCGGCAATTCCCATCACAGCACCGGTCCGCAAAAGTTTTCCTACCGACCCGCCAAACATTCTTGCTACCAACATAGCCTGTATGCCATCAGGAGTAGATCTGAGTATAGCCTCAACTTTTCGTTCACTGAACACCCATAGCTCGTTGGAACCTTTCTTTGTCACCACATAATATTGCGACGGAAGAAACTCCGTGACCATCTTCCGGGTCATGCCCTCCACGACACGTTTTTCATACACTGCCCGGCCATATTTTTCACCATAGAGCGATATGTATTTCGCGGCAGCGCGTTCCTCCTTAAGTCGTTTTTCACGTTCCGCCTGCGCCTGTTCTCTTTCCTTTTCCGCCTGTTTCAGATTTATTAAACGGCGTGCTTTATCGCGTAATTCAGTTGGCGACTTAGCCTCTGACACAAGTTTGCGCTTCTCCTCGTTAGAGAGAGTCTTGGACAGCGTTGACCACCAATATTCCTCCCAGTACTTCATCTCCTCCCCATCAGAAAACACGATCCAGTAACATTGGGTATAATCACGTTCCCCGGTAATCAATCCATCTATAAATTCTTTTATTGTTTCTCCTGTCGGCAACCGCATTTCACCTTGGCCTGAGAGAGAACCATTATAAACATCTCCGTCGGAATATTCTATACGCCAATTATCTTCAGGCAGACGGGTAGCAGGAACCGTGTCATTCACCATACGCCTGACCGACAAGACCGGCTTATTCTTAAAGTTGACACCTTCCAACCACTGTTCATATCCGGCTCCGCCGGAGAGTGCCCTCTGAACAAACTCAGGCTCCTGCCCTCCGATGATTGTGGAGTAGTATCTTTCAATTTTGGCACGCACCTCCTCAGCATAATTCAATTTAAATTTAAAAGCAGATCCAAATTGTCTATACCCCATCGGCAACTTTAACTTCTTCTTTGCAGACAGCGAGCCGTCAGGCATGTTGCTCACTCCAAACACGCCGGCTATCGTACCATTATTAAAATTCTTATACCCATCAAACAAACAGCATTTAGCCTCACCATCCACTGTCGGGTTTCCGTCTGTCATACGGAATATGCCAGACATAACGACCTCTTCGTATTCATTGCCAAAACCCCTGGATTTCACCCTTCTGATTTCAATCGGCGAGCCATCCACGAACGCTTTTTTCTTCACCCATCCGGTTATAACAAATGGGTCCATTTCGTATTCCACCACTGTCAGCTTCTCACCTTTTCCGGGCGAATACTCGTTAACGTTTATCCCAGTTCCACTTGCAGACAACAATCCACAAATCACACAGAAAAGAAACAAAAATTGCTTATGATACATGATTCACAGTCGGCCGCGGGCTCACCTCGTTGGCGGTTGATTGGTTTATAAAGAAAAAGCGTGAGAGCTGTACTGTTTGCTCGTTCCACAAACGGAGGCTCTGGTATTGCCCATTGGAGTTGAACGAGCAAACTTGCAGAGCCTCACGCGGAAATATGCTATACGTCCATATCCAACGCTCTCGCGCCAGATTCGGACGGAATATACATATCCACTTAGGCATCTACCGCTTGCTACATCCTTGACTCCAATTGAAATTTACCAGATTTCCGTTTGTCAAGAGTGAGCGTCGAGTAAACGCTTTTCGTATGTTATCATTTGCAGCCCCACCCCTTTGCCCATGACCGGGCTCTGCGATGCGGTCTGCACCCGCAAATCTAACAATTATTTTTCATAACGACAACAGACTGCCCCCCGCTGCGGAACATTTAGCCCCGCACAGGCGTAATTATATAAGATATAACCACTAACAAAAAAACGTTACAACTATGAACAACAGGGCTTCATCATGGCTCACTATCGTGATTACGGCGGCTGTGGGCATACTTTTCATCATCTGGCACGCGCGGCTCGACCTCCTGTCGTGGATTGTGGTGGCAATGGGCATCTTGCTCATTCTCCCGGGCGCGTACAACATCATCACTTCGTTCACAAAATCTGCCCCAACCGCCGATGGCTCGACAAGCCGGGCTGTTGAACGCCGCGGCTCGGCCGTGTCATCGACCATAGCTTCAGTTTGTACGGTGGCACTCGGGATATGGATGCTGATACAGCCTGATTTCTTCGTGGAACTGCTCGCCTATCTTTTCGCGGTGCTGCTGATTGTCTACGGCATTTACCAGATTCTGGTGGTGGCCTATTTCAGCCGTCCATACGCCATGCCGTGGTTTTTCTACATAGTTCCGGCCATACTGGTGGCCACAGGCGTGGTGATACTATGCACCTCGGTCCACACCATGAATTCGGTAGTGGTGCTGCTCACCGGCATACTTCTCTTGCTCTCGGCCATAAACTGGGCTCTCGAGAACATGACGCTCTATCCTGTCAGAATGCGCGACCAAACCGGCGGTTGATGTAGCAGCATATCACCTCCACTATATCGTCCATAGGCATAAGCGAGGTGTCGAAAGTGAGGTCGTAGGATGCTGCGGCACCCCATTCCTTGTCGGTATAGAAATTATAGTAGTTGGCTCTCAGCTTATTGACGCGTTGCGCCTTGACGCGGGCCTTCTCCACACTCATATTGTCGGCGCTGCGGCCCACGATGCGCTCGGCGCATTTGTCGGCCGGGGCGTGGACAAACACATTGACTGTGCGCGGATGGTCGCGCAGCACATAGTCGGACGTACGGCCCACTATCACACACGAATCTTTTTCGGCCAGCGAATGGATGAAATCGCTCTGTGCCCTGTAGAGTGAATCGTCGCTTATCGAGGTGCTTCCGGCATAACAGTTGATGGGGCTGAAACCGAAAGCAAATGAGAACACACCGTTAAGGAACGATGGGAAGCGCTCGTCGTTCTTCTCGAAAAATTCTGTGCTCACACCTGCCTGCTTGGCGGCTTCGGAAAGCAGCTCCTTGTCGTAATATTTGAATCCGAGACGTTCGGCGAGCTTGCGTCCAAGCTCCCGGCCGCCGCTACCGAACTGGCGACCGATGGTCACCACTATGTTTTCGCCGTTGTCCATGATAGATGAGATTTATATCGCAAAAATAGCTATCGGCGCAGACTATGGCAATATTTCAAGCAAAAATTTTTATTATCGGGGAATTACTATTAATTTTGCAATTCGGAAAAACCGGCCACCGTGCCTGCTAATCCGCACTATACTACAAGCTAAAAAAAAGAAAAAACAAACTATATCATGGCAAAAAACAACGAACCGGAGACCCGTACGAAAATCGACGACATCAACGACTCGCTCTCCAGCATCGAACAGAAAGTTCAAAACAACCAGAAAGTGATAATGTGGGCATGCGTGGCTGTGGCCGCAGTAGTATGCGTAGTGCTCCTTTACATCTATGGCATCCGCAAGCCCGGCATCGAATCGGCTAACAATGCCATTGGACAGGCCGACCTCGAGCTTGCCATGGGCAACGACTCGGTGGCTCTTGCCCAATACATGCAGGTGGCCGACGAATATGGCTACGAAGGTGGCAACCGCGCCCATCTCAACGCTGCCATAATCCTCTATCAGCAGGGCAAATATCAGGAAGCCCTCAACTATCTCGACGGCTACAAGGCTTCGGAAAGCATTATCGGTGCCGCAAGCAAATCGCTCGAAGGCGACTGCTACGTAAACCTCGAGGACTACGACAAGGCCGTGAAATGCTTCGCTGAGGCAGCAAAGATTTCCGACAACAACCCCCACTACACTCCGGTGTTCCTTATGAAGGAAGCCACAGTGCAGCGCGAGCTCAAGAACTACAAGGCCGAAGCCGAGCTTTACAACCGCATCATCGAGGAATATCCCGACTACGCCGTTGACAGCCGCATAGACTTCACCAAATATCTCGAACGCGCACGTCAGCAGGCCGAAGCCGAGAAATAACGATACCGGAATATTTCTCTTTACCATACAAAAAATGGCGTCCCCACAACGGAGGCGCCATTTTTCTTGTATCCCGACAATATAAAGACCGGCCTTACTGCTGCCACGTGCGGGCAAGGCCACCCTCGCCGGTCTCCTTGTAGATAGACGGCAAATCGTGGCCGGTCTGCTTCATCACCTCCACCACACGGTCGAACGACACCCGGTGGCCACCGTCGGTAAAAGCCGAGTAGAGGTTGGCATCGAGAGCGCGGGCGGCAGCGTAGGCATTGCGTTCAATGCAGGGAATCTGCACCAGACCGCACACCGGGTCGCAAGTCATGCCCAAATGGTGTTCGAGCCCCATCTCAGCGGCATACTCTATCTGTGCCGGGCTTCCGCCAAACAGCTGGTTGGCAGCGGCAGCAGCCATTGCACAGGCCACACCCACCTCACCTTGACAACCGACCTCGGCACCTGCTATCGAAGCGTTATGCTTCACTATGTTGCCTATCAGGCCGGCCGTAGCCAATGCCCGGTAAATGCGCGCATCAGAGAAATCGCGGCTCTTTTTCAAATGATACAGCACCGCCGGCATAACACCGCACGAGCCACATGTGGGGGCCGTGACTATCTCGCCACCCGAGGCATTCTCCTCGCTCACGGCAAGAGCGTAGGCAAACACAAGTCCACGCGACTGGAGATTGCTCTTATATCCCGACGCCCTGACATGATAGGTGGCTGCACGGCGCGGCAGATTCAACGGCCCGGGCAACACCCCCTCGCGGTCTATGCCACGCTCCACGGCGGCACACATCACCCGCCACACATCGGCAAGAAAATCCCATATTTCGGGGCCCTCGCACTCCTCCACATATTCCCAATAGGTGCGGCCTGTGCGCTGGCACCATTCGAGTATTTCCGACAGGGTGTTCATCTTGTACACTTCGTCGCCCTCCACTGTATCGGCACCCTCTTCGGCAAGCTGTCCGCCGCCCACGCTGTACACAACCCATTCGTCGGTCACAGCGCCTTGGGCATCAAGACTGCGGAAACGCATGCCGTTGGGGTGAAACGGCAGAAACACCTGCGGCTCCCACACCAATTTCACAGGCGCCACAGGGGTCAGCGTCTCCTCTATTGCCACATCCGTGAGGTGGCCGCGGCCTGTGGCCGCGAGACTGCCATAGAGCGTAACCTCAAACTCCGCCGCCTCCGGATGACGGCCGGCGAATATACCGGCAGCATATCGGGGACCCATTGTGTGGCTGCTCGACGGTCCGGTGCCTATACGATATAATTCTCTTATTGATTTCATGGTGATATGTAAAATTGACAGCCCGGCCGGAACCATTACAGATGGATTCCGGCCGGGCTGATGTTTCTATTTATTATTCAAGAGCGGTCAGCACCATTCGGGTGCCGGCACCCGCGCTGATATCAATCGCGGAAGAACTTCAGGATATTGTTCTTCACCTTCTTATTGCCAAGAAGCACAGCGTTGAGATTCTGGCTTATGGCCTGTGCACCGCGGGTGCGTGCATACATTATGGCATTTTCGTTGAAGTCGTAGGGACGTCCTTCATTGTCCTCTTCGGTAACCTGGAACACAACCACCGCGTAGTTGCCCTTCATCGGGCCTACAAGCTGACCCTTGGAAGCTACCGAGGCGCGGGCTGCCACTTCGGGACCGGCAAAACCGGGGAAGAAAGCATTGATCTGGCCGAAGTTCACTGTCGACGAATCGACCTTCTCACCCATCACCGAAGCATAGCCGTTAAGATCCTTGGCCTTGCCGGCATACTGCTCGATAAGAGCCTGAGCTTTCTTATCGTTGCGGATTTTCGAGGTAAGTGCATTCTTAACCTGCGAATCGCGGGCAGGAGTATAGTCATCGTACACATCGGTAAGAGCGGCTACAATCAGACGACCCGACTGTTCGTCGCCGAACATGGGCGAAACCTCACCCTTCTTGGCATTCATGGCCCAGTTTATCACACCACGGGTTTCGGGTATGCCGGTAATCTGGGGGGTCGAGGCGCTTACCTTGGCGGGGAAAGCCTGATAGCCTGCAGCCTGTGCATTGTCAAAGAAGAGCTGGGCGTTATTGTTTTCAGTTATATAGTTCTGAAGTTTCGATTCAAGATCGTTGACTGTGGCCACCGAAGGTTCGGCATTGAAAGTGATAACGGCCACATCGACCATGCTCACGGGAGCCTTGCGGCGGTTGACACGCAGAAGGCTTGCACCGCCGGCATTGATAGTGGTGGTGTCGGGGTTGAAATATGTTCCGATAGCAGCCGAGAGGAGCTGTTCCTTCACACTTGCGGTCGACGGATTGGACAAGGTGACCCAAACGCTGTCCTGAGCCACGATATTCTCGCTGTTTTTGGCAAGTTCGGCAGCATCGGCACCTGTATTGAGGGCATTGAGCACTGAATCAACCATAGCTTTATCGCCCTGAACCATTACCATGTCGACATTCACCGAATCAACCTCCATGCTGCGTCCGAAGAGCTTGCCGAGAGTGAAATCGTTACCGATGCGCGACACGAGCTGGGCTTTTCCTGCAGATGCCGAATCGGCAAATGCTTTCAGACGAGCGTCAGTGAGAGAAGTAGCGGGCACTTTACGACGGTCGGCCACAAAAGCGGTCTGGCCATCCACACCTTCAAGACCCGGCTTGGCGTTAAGCTCGGCGATTACATTTTCCACAAGACCTTCGGCGGCGGTTATGTCGGCTGCCGAGGGTGCCACATCAACACTGATGTAATTGATGGTGCGGATCTGCTCGGGGATAGCGTAGCGTGATTTGTGTGCGCTCCACTCTTTTTCTATCTCGGAGTCGCTCACTGCAAAACGCTCGTCGGTGTCGGGGAGTGTATTGAATGCCTTGGCCACGTAAGCCACGCGCTTGGTGCTGGCGCTTTCGTCGTAGAGAGCTTTAGCATCGAGTTTGTTGGCCACAATCGAACCAAGGAAAAGATTCTGGAATTTCGATGTGAGCAGCTGGTCTTCGGTCTGCTTCTCAAGCTGCAGCCAGTACTGACGCAACTGCTGGGCCTGAGCCTCGTCCATCTGATATTTGGCAGGATTGAACGCCATGTCGTGAAGCTGGGCGGCGCTCTCTATGCCCTGCTGGCGGAGCATCTGGTCAAGCATTGCCGAACCGCGGCCGAGCATAGCTTCCGAAAGTTCCTGGTCGGTCACGGTGAGTCCGAGTTCCTGAAGTTCCTCACGGAAAAGCTTTTCGGCAATCATGCCGTTGAGCACCTGCTGCTGAAGCATGGCGTGGTCCACTTTCTGACCCTGCGACATTGCCTGCTGGCTGGCCTGTTCCACCTGACGCTGGAATTCCTGAATGTCTATAGACTGTCCGTCGACTTTCGCAACGGTGGTTCCGGTACCGAACAGGGTGCGGCCGGAAGTGAAGAAGTCACCGATGATGAACGCCAAAAGCGCAGCACCGATGATTACGAGCAAAAGCACTGATTTGCTTCTGATTTTTTCTAAGGTTGCCATTAGTTTTAAGTATGTTTTTTGTTTTTCTTTCGGTTTTCAGGCCTGCGCAGCCCACTTGGCATGGCTGTCACAAGGCAATATAGCGCACAAAGATACATTTTTTTCCTCTCCAATCAAAATTTTACAGCTCCCCGCGCGCATTTTATAGTCATCACAGACCGAAAGCCGATTTAAACGTATCGACCATGTCGAGCTTTTCCCATGTAAACAGCTCCACATCCACCTTAAATTCAGGCTCATACTTGGAATGGAACACTTTGGTTACAGTGCGTGGCTCGCGACCCATGTGGCCATACGAAGCAGTTTCCGAATACATCGGCGTGCGCAGTTTCAGCCGCTGTTCTATAGCCGCCGGGCGCATATCGACCAATCCGGCCACCTTTGCCGACAGTTGAGCGTCGGTCAGCCCCACCTTGCCGGTGCCGTAGGTGTTGACATACAGGCTCACGGGCTGAGCCACGCCTATGGCATAAGCCACCTGCACAAGAACCTGGTCGGCCACACCCGCCGCCACAAGATTCTTGGCTATATGACGGGCCGCATACGCTGCCGAACGGTCCACTTTCGACGGGTCCTTGCCTGAGAAAGCGCCACCGCCATGGGCACCGCGGCCACCGTATGTGTCCACTATTATCTTGCGGCCTGTCAAACCGGTGTCGCCATGAGGGCCGCCGATAACGAACTTGCCGGTAGGATTCACATGCAGTATCACCTCATCGTCAATCATTGCGGCGACTTCGGCAGGAAGTTGCGCCTTGACACGCGGTATCAGCACATTTTTCACATCGCGTGCTATAGTTTCCACCATCAGGCGGTCGGCATCAGCCTGCGACATTCCGTCAGCGGGTAATATGAAGTCGTCGTGCTGTGTCGATATCACGATTGTGTGCACCCGCACCGGACGTCCGTCGGGCGTATATTCCACCGTTACCTGACTTTTGGAATCAGGACGCAGATATGTCCGCTTGACACCGTAGGCATCGGTATATGTCATCTCCTCGCCCGCGCGACGTATATCCGACAGCTCGCGCAGCAGGCGGTGGCTCAGGTCAAGTGGCAGCGGCATGTAGGAGTCGGTCTCGTTGCATGCGTAACCGAACATCATACCCTGGTCGCCGGCACCCTGCTCCATTGCCTCATCACGCTCCACACCGCGGTTTATATCCGCACTCTGCTCATGCAGTGCCGACAGCACTCCACACGATTCGGCCTCAAACTTCAGTTCACTGCGGTTATAGCCTATACGGCGTATCACATCGCGCACCACCTCCATCAGGTCCACATAGGCATTGCTCTTCACCTCTCCGGCCACAGTGACATGTCCGGTGGTGACGAGAGTCTCGCAGGCCACTTTCGACTGTGGGTCGCGCGCGAGAAATTCATCAAGTATGGCATCGCTTATCTGGTCGGCCACTTTATCGGGATGTCCTTCCGACACCGACTCCGATGTAAACAGGTAATTTTTTTCGTCAGTCATAGTTTCCGTTTTTTTGTTTGTCAATATCAATAGCGGCCACCCGCTGCGCAACGCATAAAAAAAGGCGTTGCTCCAAAGCAATGCCGAAAACCATATCAAACCAACATTTATCCTTACGCAAGGTGCGGTTACATACATCGTGCGGTTTTAGCATTTTTTTGGAAGTGGTTGCAAGCAGCCAAATTTTTCCACTTTCTCGGGCACCTTGCCGGCGCCATTTATTTTCACCGCAAAGTTACAACAATTACACGACACTAACAAATTAAAAAATGGAGCCGGACACAAAGCCCGGCTCCACAAATCTTTCTGGGGGTATGGATATTATTATTCGCCCTCTTTCTCGTTCCAGGTACAGCTTACGAATTCAAATTGTGCCGGACCTACCACATTATATATAATAGTGGCGGGCACGGTTGAAAGTCCTGTATAGTACGAGAAGTTAATGGTGTAGGTCACATCGACATTGGCCACCGGAGCGGCATCGGGATGCAGGATGGAGAGTGCTGCGGGGAACACTTCCGTCTCAAAGCGCGATTTCTCAAGAGCCACAACCTCTTCGTCGCTCATGCTGGCATAGCCTGCATACTGGCCCTTGGCCGACAGCGGACGCAGGTCGACATTACCCTGATAAGCCGATGTACCGCAATAGTACTCATTGTTGCCATACGAGGATATATATGCCGCTCCATCGGGAACATTGTTCTTGACCCAATCCACGCAGGTCTGGAAGTAAAGAGTGCTGAGAGGCTGGTTACGTCCGGCGGGGAGAGTTATCACCACGCTCGGGTCGTAGCGCCACTTGCCGTCCTTCTTGACGAACTGAGAGGTGGTTGTCGACACACCTGTATCCACGCTCCATTCCGAGCCATTGTAGGTGGCAAGGCCGCAGCGTGCTGCTGTAGAGCTGCCGTCGTAGTAGTTGTATACCACATATTTGAAATCGTCGGCCTGTGCGTAGGGATATTTCTGTTTCAGGAAGATAGGCAGCAGAGCGGCGGGAGATGTTCCCGAGAGATTGTCGTACTTCTGACCCATGGCCTGATAGTCGGCATGGTTGAGCACAACATAATCTGAAGCGACAGCCCATGCGGTGCCATCGAATGTATAGAGGGCGCTCTCGCTCTCCGAAGCCACAGTCACGGCGCGCGATGCGGCCATGGCCACAGCCTTTGAGCCTGTAGAGATGCTTGTGGTGGCGATATTGAAATACCGGCGGCCGGCTATAGCCATGAAATAGCCATAGACGGTGATGGTGGAGCCATCGGTAAGCTGCGATTTGAATTCATCGGTAAGACCGTAGAAGCTGCCTTGCGAATCGGCTGCACCGGCCACCTCGATATTATAATTGGTGCCGTTGATCTTCACCGTACCTGTTATGCTGGCATAGAACGGTTCAATCTTCACAGTGGTTTTGGGCGAGTTGGGGTCAGCGCCGTAAAGATTCTTGATTTCGGTCTGGAATGTATTCATGTAATCGCCGGTGATAGCGGTTGCTGCCGGATAGGTTACAGTCTGCGAACCCTTGACATCAAATGTTGAGCCATCAGCTATCTGCTTGCCATAGTTGTTGCATCCAACCGTTCCGTCAAGCACTATCTGAGAACCGATTGCAAGCTCCGAGAACGAAGTATTGCGGCAATACACGAATATCGAGCCGGAAGCATCGGTAAGGATAAAGCCCTGCGAGGTGATAGCAGATACATATCCGTTTATCTTCACAGCATCGCCCACAGCTGCGGTGGCAATGACGCTTGAAAGTGTGAATCCCTCCGGTTCCGGGTCGGGCTCGGTCGAGCCTGAGAACACGGGATCGGTATTGGATGTGTTGTAGCTCACCATCACAAAGTCGCCTTTGGCGGCATCGGGATAAGCAGTTTTCAACAGGCCGGGTATCGAACGGACTGCGGTGTGCGAGGGAGCGAACGATTCGGTATAGTCAGTCTCGCTGCCCCACACTGTCTGATAATCGGCCTTGGTAACCTTATACTTGGGTGCGTTGATAGCCGCGAGCGTGGCTTCGGTGGGAGCCGAAGTTGTGCGGTAGGTGATTTTCATCGACGAACCGTTGTCCAACGTGAAGTACTGGAACTTGGGGTCGGATAGCAACGCGGGGATATACTCCTCGGCGGTAATCACATCGGTGAAATAGCCCTGAGTGCCCACTGCTGCGAGGGCAGCGGCGTTATCTTCTCCGGCAAGAGCAATATTTGTCGCGTTGGCGGCTATGGTCTTGTAATCGTAGTCGGTAAGAGTGTAGTTGATGATCTGCACATCGGTGTTATCCGGTGTCTCGAAGCCACCGAGATACTCATCGTTCCATGAGTTCTCCTCACAAGAGGCGAGCAGAACGGCGCAACTTGCCGTCAACAGTACTCTACTAATATATTTTCTCATTATTGGTGACAATTATTGTGTTTAGAAATTGATTTTGAGTTTCAGGCTGTATGTGCGGCCATACGAATAGAACACCTGATAGGCGTTTTCCCATGTACCGACGCTGCCGATAGGTGTGGCGGCCTGGGTCACGTAATTGTAGTTGCAAAGGTTGTGCACATTACCGTAGAGAGTGGCATCTATGCCGCCAATCTTGAAGCGGTAGCTTGCGTTCATGTCAAGCTGGTTGCCCCATGGAATGCGCCACGGTGTTCCCGACTCAAGTTCCTTGCCTGCCGAGAGGCTGTTGCCGGTAAGTGAGATATCAGAGTAAACGCTTGCAAACACTGTCCAGTCGGCACCGATACGGAAACCTTTGAAAGGACGGAGTGTGACGCCGAACGAAGCTGTGTTCTGAGCGGCACCACTCACCTTCACGCCCTTCTGCATCAATGTGGCCGAGAGGTGGTCGGGAGCGCCGATACCGCTTGCTATCTGGCCCTTGAGCGTGGCAAGAGGAGCACCGTTCTGGTTGTAGAAATAACCGCTTGCGTTGCTGTCCCAGATCCAGTCGCCCATAGAAACCATAGCGTCGAATTCCAACCAGTTGGTGGGCTTGTACTTGGCGTTAACCTCGATACCCATGTGGCGTGCGTCGACACCATCAAGGTTGAGAGCGTATGAGTTTGAACCGTCCACGCCATCGTCTATGAGCGAGCTCTTTATCATGGTGCGGTCCATCCAGCGGGTATAGTAGGCATTGAATGTGAGGGCGAGTTTTGGCGAATGGAATCCGTAGCCAACCTCGGCCGAGAACACCTTCTCGTTTACAGCTTTCTTATTGAGCTCGTTGGATTTGGTGTAGCTCATGAAGATACTGCTGAAGAAAGGAGCGCGGCTTATGTAGCCGATATTGAAGAACACATTGTTGTGGCGGTCAATGTTGTAGTTTATACCACCCTTGATTGTTCCGCCTATGAAATTCTTTGTCTTGGAGCGGGCACCGTCGTAGTAGAAGAAGTCGCGGCGCCAGTAAGTGTTGTTGTTGAACGAACCGGCAAGCACAAGATTGAGTTTCTTGTCGAGCATGGTGTATTCACCCTGGGCATAGATACCCTCCTGGGCTGTGTGGCCATCGTAGTCACGACCCACAACGTCGCCCACACCGAGTTTCTGATACACCCAATCGGCGTTTGTCTTGTTGAATTCCGGACGGTTCTCAGGCGACACGAGCTTGCGGTTGGCATCGTCCATATAATATTCACCGCCGAAAAGGTCGGTAATCTTGTTGTTGTGGTGACCCACGTAGTAACGTACGTCAAGACCCGCTGTGATATTCAGGCGGTTACCGTTTTTCTGGTTTATCTCCTTCTTGTACGATGAGATAAGTCCGTACCATTCGTGGCTGTTGTTGCTCATGGTCATCACCATGTTGGAGCCGGTGGTTGACTTGGCGTTCATATCCTCGATCATGCCGTAGTCAATCCAACCTTCGGGTGTACGGAATGTATTGTTGAGTTTACCGTTGTCGGCACCATACCAAGCGCTGGAGTAGCTTGTGGTGCTGCCATCGGGATTATTGACCGTACGGCCATAGCCGCTGCGACCGCCACCTGACGATATCGAAGCGTAGACCGATGTTGACAGCGATGAGGTCTCGTTGATTTTCCAGATGTGGTTCAACGCCATCTGGGGCTTGTGATATTCATTGTGCGCAGAGTTGTATGCTTCGCCGTTTTTGCGGTAACCGAATGTGGGGTTGAAGCGATACTGGCTCTCGCCGTTCATATAGCGCTTCACATCCTGCCATCCCTCGACGGTGAGACCGTTCTGGTATTTACGCTGGTCGTGCCACTGGGGAGCGCCGAATGCGGTGAATCCGATCTGATGGGCATCGTTGATGCGCTTGGTCACATTGATAAACCATGAATAGGAATCATACTTCGTACCTTGTATGTAGCCATAGCCGTCGGCCCATTTGCGTGCGCCAAGCACTGTGATGGCCCAGCCGTTTTTCATAAGTCCGGTCGACAGTTTGGCTCCGAACTGGTTCAGGCCATCGCTACCCATGCCGTACCATACACTACCGCCCTTTTCCACATCGATGGTGCGGGTTGTGATGTTTATTGTACCGCCTACCGAGGGAGCCGAAAGTATGGTGGCTCCGAGACCGCGCTGTGTCTGGATGCTTGAGGCTACGTCGCTGAGGTTGGCCCAGTTGCTCTGATACACCCAGCCACCTTCCATGTCATTGACCGGGATACCGTTGATAAGCATGGCCACATTCTCGCTCTTAAAACCGCGCATACGGGTTTCGGCATCACCGAAACCACCGCCCTCAGAACGTGTATACACACCGGGGGTGGTTTTCAGCATCTCCATAAGCCCCTGGTTACCAAGTTGGAATTCAATCTGTTCAGCCGCCAAAGTCGACATGGCCACAGGAGTCTCACGGGTTTTACCGATGGACTGGGTAATAACCACGTCCGACAGCACTTTTGTGTCGGGCTCCATCTTGATGGTGCCCACATTTGCTGCGGGAGCGACTTCTACGGGTTTGTAACCTATATAGGTTACCTGTAACTTGTTACAGGTCGCCGGCACTTTGAGGTTGAACCGGCCGTCGGCATCTGTGGCTGTGGCTGCCGAGGTACCTACCGCGGTGACAGTAGCACCGATCATCGGTTCATCCTGTTCGTCCACAATCACACCTGTACAGTTGATGTTGGGTGCACCCATAGCGGCGATGCACGCAAGCCAGATGGCGCTGGCTAAGAGAAGCAGTCTCTTCATAATGATTGTTTAGAGATTAAAATGTGATAATTATGAAATGATTTTTTATTGTTCGATTTCAAAATGACATCATATCTCGTCAACGCGTAACGAATTGCCATTAATCAGCATCCTCCGAGGCTGTTTGATAGCTCAAAGTTAATCACAATTTTCTAAACTTTCATTATAATTGTAAAAATTCCTTTAATCAAAAATCCCTGTTTTCACTCCGCTCAATCACACCGGAGCACATACACCTGCGACACATCAAAGCGGGGCAAAGCCACAAGCTGCACAGCGCAACCGCGGGCCTCTATAGAACCGCTGCCATCGCCCACACCTGCCGCACCGGCACCCATCAACGCCACACGCGCCGCATCGAGAGCCATATCGGGGGTGTTATTATCCTGACTCAGATGGCACAGGAACACATTGCGCAGATGCGGTGCATATATTTCCGAAAGAAACCGTGCGGCATCGGCATTGTCAAGATGACCGTTGGCCGCGGCTATGCGGGCTTTCAGATGCATTGGATACGCGCCATTGCGCAGCATCACGGCATCGTAGTTGCTTTCAAGCATCACATACTGAGCCTGACGCATATAGTAATCCACGCGGGGTGTTATACAGCCGAGGTCAGTGGCCACCGCAAAGCGGTGATTGCCATGTGTTATGAAGTAGCCGGCATTGTCGGTACCGTCGTGGCTCACCTCAAACGCCGTAAGCTCGAAGTTGCCGATACTGAACGGAAACTCCTTGTATATCGGACGGTGATAATCCTTGATTCTACGTGATATATTGTGCCTGCGGAGCAAACCGCCGAGAGCTTTGGGCGTACAGTAAAGTCCGAGATGCGGATGCTTGCGCACAAGAGCGTAGGCATAGCGCACATGGTCGCCATGGTCGTGCGTGAGACATATACCTTTCACCTTGTCAAATCCTATACCATTGGCTTTCAGACCATCCTTGACCTTATCGGCATCCACACCGGCATCTATCAGAAAACCGCCGTCGCGATCCCCGAGATAGGCACAGTTACCGGAACTTCCACTGCCGAAGCTCATAAAAACCAACGAGTCGATTTCGCCCACCCCATCAACGTCGAGTTCGAGAGCCGACCGGCGGTCGTCGCTGGGCTCCACCGTGTCCTTAGGCTCAGGCGCATTGACCACAAAATCAGCTATCGAAGGATGTACCTGTTCAAGCACTGACGGCTCCCGGTCGGGCATGGCAAACAAATCGCCCGTAAGGTCGAACAGACCTGACGTTTTCTTACGCGCGGGACTATATTTTATCTTCTTTGCCATCTTAACGGTACATCAGGAATATTGTAGGGATCTTATCGTAATCATATTTCGCCTTGGCCCACTGCCCGAGCGAGCGGGTGACGATGGACTCCTTAGGACCGGTAACATCCGAAGCCACACACAGCAGCACCGACGGCGGCATGCGGCGGCACAACTCGGCTATCAGACGGTTGTTGCGATACGGAGTCTCGATGAATATCTGTGTCTGACGCTCGCGGTCTATGCGCCGCAACATCTCTTTCAAGGCTTGTCCGCGGGCATCGTTATCGTATGGCAGATATCCGGCAAAAGCCCATGTCTGACCATTGAAGCCTGAGCCCATCAGCGAAAGCAATATACTTGACGGACCCACAAGCGGCACCACCGTATAACCCCGCCGCTGCGCCTCAGCCACGGTAAGAGCGCCGGGATCGGCCACGGCCGGACATCCGGCCTCCGACACCACCGCCATGTCGCATCCGCGCTCCATCGGCTCCAGCATAGCAGCCACAGCACGCGGATCGGTGTGTTCATCAAGCACACTGAACGTCAGCGAATCAATATCTATATCGCGGCTGCAACGCTTCAGAAAGCGCCGCGCCGAGCGCACATTCTCCACAATGAAATGCTTAACTTCAGCAGCCACAAGCAGATTGCGCATAGGCATGACCGAATCCGGCGCCACATCGCTAAGAGGCACCGGAAGCAAGTACAGTCTGGGAGATGCTTTCAGTTCAATATCACCATCACGGCCGTTCATCACCACAAAATTAATAATAAAATCCCCGCTCTCCAAAAAAATATGCCGCGACACTCCATTGCGGGCATCGCGGCATGTATCTTATTGAATTACCTTATTCCTGGGTGAAATTCCACACCATAGTCAACTCTATAGTAGGCTCATCCTCTTCATAATCCTCGTAATCGTCCTCATCGTTAATCACCTCTACAATCTGGAGATTGCCACCATTGAACTTCACGGTAACCACCCCCGCCATATAATCTTCATACATATTGTCATAATCCCACGAATAACGCAGACGTCCGCCATCCATATCAGCCCAAGCCCATTTTGCTATAGCCAGGGAATTGTCAACATACTTCACCATATAAGTTCCGGCCTTGGAGAAAATCACGCTTTGTGGAACGCGTTCCAACACATCAAGAAGACCTCCCTCATATTCATCGTCGAGGCTCTTCATCACATTGTCGAAGTCACGAACCAGCTCATCGATCTGCGACACAGGGCGTGATTTGTCGAAATATGTACGGCCATCGACCTTGAACGTAAGGCGCAGATCCTTGCCATTCCATGTACGGCACAGATTGTCGGTCATCTTGCTGTCAGGCATCTGATTGGCAACATCAGCATTGAAATTCTCAGTAGTTCCATCGGGGTATTTGACCTCAATGGACACTGCGCTTTCACCATCTTTCACAACGGTGACAGTCGCCCAGTTTGCAAGATTATAGACTCCATCTCCGGCCACAGTATATTTACCTGAGATTATATGTCCGGCAGAGCGTGAACCGGCCATTTTGAACGGAGCGCAGAACACGTTCTGCTTAGGTGCGCCGGCAATCTGCATAGCCGATGTCTTATTGACAACGATATAGTTGCCCGACGATGTAAGCTCTATGGAGCTGATGTCGCTGCCGGCAGTGGTGATATTATACTTGGCAGCATAACTCTCAAACTCGGGTGCTGAAAGTGTAGGATTGGATGGCTCATCATCACCGCAGCTGACAAAGGCTAATGCAGGCAACACAGCCATTAAAAGCATAAAGAACTTTTTCATAAAAAATGTGTGTTTGGTTAATAAATACTTTGGCAAAAGTAGCATAATGCTTACAAAACACCCCCCCCCGAGTTAAATATTGTTAACACGCATTTTGTGCTTTATCCCCAATAGCTCCACATTTTACGTGACGACAGCCCGGGACTTGAATTTTAACCTTTGCGGTGTGGCTGGAAATGCGAAAATAAGTTAACTTTGCGCCACATTAACTAAATCACATTTCACGGAGCGGCCCGACCCCGCCGGAGCCGGCATCGCCCCGCCAAATAAAAGGCTAAACAGAATTATGAAATTGCTCAGCAAACTTTCATTTTTAGCGGCTGTATGCGCGTCAATGTGCGCCGGCACCGCTCTGGCCGACATTCCTGCCGGTTACTACGATTCCTGCGAGGGAAAAACAGGCGAAGCACTGCTTCAAGCTCTCCACCAAAAAATCTCGAGCCACACCAATGTGGGATACGATGGGCTATGGTCACTGTACCAGACTTCCGATGTGTATCCCGACGGAAAGATATGGGACATATACACCACAAAACATTGGACATACAAAAGCGAACAGTGCGGTAATGTATCTTCGTCCATAGGAGGATGTTACAACCGTGAACACTCACTTCCGAAAAGCTGGTGGGGTGGAAACAAGGCTGAACAATATTCCGATGCATTCCATCTCTATCCCACCGATGGGCAGGTAAACAGCCAAAGAAGCAATTATCCTTATGGGGAATGCGCAAATGGCTCCAGCAAACCAAACAACGGCAATATAAAAGCCCTCGGCCGATTTGGCAAATCAACTTTCTCCGGTTACAGCGGTGATGTTTTCGAACCGGACGACATGTATAAAGGAGACCTTGCACGCTCATATTTCTATATGGTGACCTGTTACAACGACCGAATCTCCGGCTGGACCAAAGGCAATGGCAATCAGATGTTCGCCGGCAACAACTATCCGGCATTCAAGACCTGGGCCATCAACCTATTCATGAAATGGACTCGGCAGGATGAGGTGAGCCAGAAAGAGCTCGACCGCAATGAGGCCATCTACGCCAAACAACACAACCGCAATCCTTTTATAGACCACCCCGAACTGGCCGAATACATCTGGGGCGACAAGGTGGGACAGCCATGGCACGAAGGAGCCTCCACCGACGAACCCGACATACTCCAGCCGGTGCAGAACGTGACCATAGACCTCGGCTACGCCGCCATCAACCGCACTCGCTCAATCACCGTGCCGGTAAAGACCAAGGCCGTGACTGGAACCGTATACCTGTCAACCTACAGCATAGGCAATGTCTACAGCGTAACCCCCACCACACTCACCGCCGCTCAGGCCAACCAAGGCTACAACGTGACACTGAGCCTTACAAGCGCCAAGGCCGGAACCATACCGGGCACATTCGGCGTTTCGGCCGACGACATGGAGCTTGAGGTAGACATCACCGCAAATGTGGTTGACGGTCTGCCGCTCTACGACGCCACCGGCATATCATCCGACGCATTCACCGTGCGCTGGGTCAACATAGGCGATGCCACCACCTATACCCTCGACGTGCGTCAGGGCACGCAATCCGTACCCGGCTACCCCAAAGCGGTGACTGCATCAGCCGAGAGCTATACCGTGACCGGTCTCGACCCGCTCACCACATATACATTCCAACTCGCATCCACCACCATCGTTTCGGAAACCAAGAGCGTGACCACCGCCGACCTCATACCGAGCATCGACGTGATGTTTGACGGCACACTCGCTTTCGAGAGCATTCCCGGCGAGCCGTCGGCAGTGGCCGAACTTCTGCTCGACATCGAGAACATATCGGGCGACATTATTATAAATGTGAAATCGCCATTCGAGATAAGCACCGACAAATACACTTGGGGCACATCGCTGACCATCACGCCCGAGGAGGACCGCTTCTACATGCGTCTCAACGGCACCGCCGAAGGCAGCTACGAGACATCGATAGTGATAACAGCCGGCAATTACATGACCGACGATGCCGAAGCCACCGGTACAATAACCGATGCGCTCAACATCCCCTTCATAGAGGATTGGGAATGGGACGGAGCATCAAAACTTGGCAAATACGATGCCAAAACATTCACTACAGATGTATGCAAATGGCACACCGACGATGGAGGCTTCTGGCCTGCCGATGACAAGAAGTATGCCAAATCAACAGCTATACGCATGGGTAAAAACTCCACAAGCACCCTGAGCATGGCCGAAGACAAAATGGGCGGCATAGGCACCATAGCATTCGACGTCCGTCCATACGACACGGATGGCGACACCGAGATAGCTATTGAATACTCCAACGACGGCGGAACCACATGGACCCCGATAGAAACCGTGGCATTCGCAGGAACAAGCATCACATCGCATTCGGTGGAGGCTAACAAGGCAGGCAATGGCCGTATACGTTTCCGCCAGACATCCGGCAAGCGATGGTTCATTGACAACATAGCCATCAGCAACTACACGGAGCTGAGCGCCATAGAGGATCTTGAATACCACTCATGGGATGCTTACTGCCGGGGCGGTAAGCTCGTGGTAGAATGCCACGAGGCCTCGACCGTAGTGTCAGTGTATGGCGTCGACGGCCTGACATGGGTCAACAACCGCACTTTCGCCACAGGCGAACATGAACTGGAGCTTCCCAAAGGACTTTACATAGTGGTGTCGGACGACTTCGTGCGCCGTGTGCTCGTCAAGTAATTTGGTGAAATGCCCACCGTTTAGTAATTTTGCATCTGAAACATAACATCATAGCATAATGAACATATCATATAACTGGCTAAAGGAATATATCGACACTCCACTCACTCCCGACGAACTGGCAGCCGCCCTCACCTCCATAGGGCTTGAGACCGGCTCGGTAGAGGAGGTGGAAAGCGTGCGCGGCGGTCTGCGCGGACTCGTGATAGGAAAGGTGCTCACCTGTGTGGAGCACCCCGACAGCGACCATCTGCACATAACCACCGTGGACCTCGGCGACGGCCAGGCCACACAGATAGTGTGCGGTGCCCCCAATGTGGCTGCCGGACAGACTGTGGTGGTGGCCACAGTGGGCACCACTCTCTACGATGGCGACAAGGAATTCAAGATAAAGAAATCCAAGATTCGCGGCGTGGAATCCTTCGGCATGATATGCGCTGAAGATGAAATCGGTGTAGGACAAAGCCACGACGGCATAATAGTGATAACCGACGACGTCAAACCGGGCACCCCGGCAGCAGAATATTTCGGACTGACAAGCGACTACGTGCTTGAGGTGGACCTGACCCCCAACCGCATAGACGCGGCATCGCATTTCGGCGTGGCTCGCGACCTCGCAGCATGGGCATCGCAACACGCCAACGCCCTTGAACTGAAACGGCCCGATGTAAGCGCCTTCAAGACAGACCGCCCGGACGGTGCGGTGAATGTGGAGGTGGACAACTACACCGCATGTCCCCGCTACAGCGGCGTGACCATCCGTGGCATCAAGGTCACCGAGAGCCCCAAGTGGCTTCAGGACCGCCTGAATGCCATAGGCCTGCGCCCGATAAACTCGGTGGTTGACATAACCAACTACATTCTCCATTCCATAGGCCAGCCTCTCCACTGCTTCGACCTCAGCAAAATAGACGGTGGCAAAGTGGTGGTACGCAACTGTCCCGAGGGCACTCCGTTTGTGACACTCGACGGCGTAGAACATAAACTGTCGGAAGCCGACCTGATGATATGCTCGGCATCCAAACCGATGTGCATAGCAGGTGTGTTCGGCGGACTTGACTCGGGTGTGACCGAACAGACCACCGACATATTCATAGAGAGCGCGTACTTCAATCCTACCTCCGTGCGCAAGACGGCGCGCCGCCATGGACTGCAGACCGACGCCTCGTTCCGCTACGAGCGCGGCACCGACCCCAACATCACAATGTATGCCCTCAAACTCGCCGCCCTTATGGTAAAAGAACTTGCCGGAGGCGAGATATGCGGCGAACCAGTGGATATATATCCTGAACCGGTGGCTCCGTTCAACGTGACACTGGACTATGACTATGCCCGCGCACTCATAGGCAAGGATATCCCCACGGAGACAATAGACTCGATACTCCGCGCACTTGAGATAGAGATTGTGGAGAGTGACGGCAAGGAAGCCCGCCTGCACGTGCCCACCTACCGCGTGGATGTACAGCGTCCGTGCGATGTGGTGGAGGATGTACTCCGCATCTATGGCTACAACAATGTGGAGATGGGCACCACAGTACACTCATCGCTCTCGTTCAAATCGCAGGCCGACATTGACAATAATTTCCGCAATCTTATCAGCGACCAGCTCACAGCCGTAGGGTTCAACGAAATCCTCAACAACTCCCTCTCGGCCGAAAGCTACTACGCACAATCTGAGCAGTATCCGCTTGACCACTGCGTGCGGCTGCTCAACCCGCTGAGCGCCGACCTGAGCGTTATGCGCCAGACATTGCTGTTCGGAGGTCTCGAATCGCTCGCATACAACATCAACCGCCGCAGCGAAAACCTGATGATGTACGAATTCGGCAATGTCTACACGTTCAACCCCGCGGCTGAGTCAACCGCCGAAAAGCCTCTCGCCCCCTACTCCGAGCACTCGCGGCTGGCATTGTGGCTCACCGGTGCCGTAAAACCGGCCGGATGGCTCCGGGCCGAAGAGAAAGCCACTGTGTACGACCTCCGCGCCGCAGTGGAAAATATACTTACCCGCCTCGGTATCAGCACCGCAGAAATAAAACTGACCAAAGGCTCATCGGCCATATATGCAGCTTCGCTCGACATAGCTTCACGCTCAGGCAAATATCTCGGCTCGCTCGGCATTGTGTCGAAGTCGGTCCTTAAGCAGTTTGAAATCAAGCAGGAGGTGTTCTTCGCCGAACTCGACTGGAGCGCTCTCGTGCAGCTTGCCGCACGTCACAATGTGACTTTCAGCCCGCTGCCCAAGACCATGGCCGTGAAACGCGACCTCGCCCTGCTCATCGACTCCCAGGTGACAATGCAGCAGATAGAGAACACTGTGCGCGAAAGCGAACGCAAACTGCTGCGCGATGTGACTCTCTTTGACGTTTACGAGGGCGACAAGCTCCCCGCAGGTAAAAAGAGCTACGCCATCGCAATAACCCTTCAGGACGACGAACGCACCCTCAACGACAAGCAGATAGAGGCCGTGATGAAAAAAATCATCACCAATCTTGAAAACAAGGTGGGCGCAACATTACGTTAACGAAATCAGAAAATAAAAACCAATAAAACTATCTCACTCAACTCATGGGAAGAGCATTTGAATATCGCAAAGCCCGCAAGCTCAAACGCTGGGGCAACATGTCGCGCACATTCACGCGCATAGGTAAGGAAATAACCATCGCGGCAAAGGCCGGAGGCCCCGACCCCGACACCAACCCGCGTCTGCGCGCCTTGATGCAGAACGCCAAGGCAGCCAACATGCCCAAGGATACTGTGGAACGCGCCATAAAGAAAGCAACCGACAAGGACGCCGGCGACTACAAGGAGATATCCTACGAAGGATACGGCCCATTCGGCATTGCCATCTTCGTGGAGGCTGCAACCGACAACAACACCCGTACCGTGGCCAACGTGCGCTCCTACTTCAACAAGCACAACGGTAGCCTCGGCACACAAGGCTCACTGTCGTTCCTTTTCGACCACAAATGCGTATTCAAAATCAAGCCCACCGAGGGAATGGACATCGAGGAACTCGAGCTTGAACTGATAGACTGCGGTGTGGATGAAGTGGAACCCGACGAAGAGGAAATCGTGCTCTACGGTGCATTTGAGGATTACTCCAACATCCAGAAATATCTTGAGGACAACGGCTACGAGATAATCAGCTCGGAATTTGAGCGCATACCCAACGACCTCAAGGAGGTGACCGAAGAACAGCGCGCCGCCATTGAGAAACTCCTCGACAAGCTCGAAGAGGATGAGGATGTGCAGAATGTGTTCCACAACATGAAGGAAGCCGAAGAATAAATCACATTTTAACAAATCACATTATGCTCAATTCAAACAGAGGATTTTGGAAAGCACTGCTTTTCAGCATCATCACATTGGGATTTTACAACTGGTATCTAATCTATGCCTTTGCACGCGAAACCAATGTGGCATGCTTCCGCGATGGCAAAAACACCACCGGACTACTGCTTTTCATAATCTTCTCAATCATCACATTCGGCATATACGGCATTGTATGGCACTGCATGTGGATTAACCGCTGCAACAACTATCTTCACGCCAACAATCAACCAGAAGGCCTGCAGATGTCCACTTATCTGCTGACAGTGTTACTGCTCGGCCCGCTCACACTCGGTATAATGTCGCTTGTGGTGTACTGCAAGGAACTATATCTTCAGAACGCTGTGAACCGCATTTACAACGCTGGCATAGCTTGCTAAGAGCATTTGTGAATCCATAAAAACAGACATCTTGAGCCCATGGGCTCAAGATGTCTGTTTTTTACCTGTGCCGGCTATGCGGGACCTCACCGCCGAGGTGATAACCACCGTGAAGAGCGGGAACATGACCATGCCCATTACCGCAAGCACCGCACTCACCACCTTGCCGGCGGGTGTCACCGGATAGATGTCGCAACCTGTGGTGGTGGCATCGGAACAAGCCCACCACAGAGCCGACATATAGTCGGACACGAGCGGATTGACAGTATGTTCCCGTTCGAAAAAAATAAGACTGCCAAAATAGACTATGGCAATCAACACCACAGTATAGGAAGCGAATATATTGGTGAGTCGGTTTTCCGACACATACCCCACAACTATCGACAAGGCAAGCGCTCCACGGGCCAGAGGAATGAACCGTGCGAAATACAACACATCGGCCGGAAGCCCGATGCCAAACCATCCCACTATATTAAGATAAGGTATCGACAACAGCAGAAAGGCGATGCGTCTTCCCACATACCGCCATTTTCTATCGGCCAGATACAGTTCGAAGAAAAAATCGACTATGAATGCCACACATACCACAAACTGAAAATGCATGTAGCCGCTATCGGAAAGGAATTCCACCCCTCTCAGGGCATCGACCGATATATAGGCTATCAGCCCCACCGACAAAGTGAGGATGGTCCAGTTAAGCACCGTGTAAATACGGCGTTTGTGTCTATCTATAAAGGAGTTCATAGCCGAAACAGATTGTATATTACTAACACCCGGCGGTGGAATATTGTTATGAAAAGTTGGCGCATTGAAATGAAATGTCTATCTTTGCAACATCAAAGGCCGGAGATGAAGGCGGCCTGAATTCACATTGGAGTCTCACCCGCAGGGGTAGGGATTCCATAATTTTTCATTATTTACCAAACGAAAAACCGACAACTCATTATGCCAATTACCTACATGACCAAGGAAGGCTACAAGAAAAAAATGGAAGAGATAGCCTATCTGGAATCAGTAAAACGACCCGAAATATCACGCGCCATAGCCGAGGCACGCGACAAAGGCGACTTATCGGAAAACTCAGAATACGATGCCGCCAAAGAGGCTCAGGGACTGCTTGAGATGAAAATATCACAGCTCAAGGATCTCGTGGCATCATGCCGTATAATAGACGAAAGCAACCTCAACACCGAAGAGGTACAGATACTCAATCGTGTTAAAATCAAAAACGTATCCAACGGCATGGTAATGGAATATACTATCGTGGCCGACAGCGAGGCCAACCTGCGCGAGAAGAAGATTGGCTCAAGCACCCCTATAGCCCAGGGCTTGCTTGGACACAAACTCGGCGAGGTGGTGGAGATAAAGGTTCCCGCCGGACTGATGAAGTTTGAGATTGTTGAGATAGCCCTTTAAATCAAGAAGCAATGGCATCAATATTCAGCAAAATAGTAGCCGGAGAAATCCCATGCTACAAGGTGGCCGAAGACGACCGGCATCTTGCGTTTCTCGACATCAACCCCATGGCTCCCGGACACACTTTGGTGATACCCAAGCAGGAGATAGACTATCTTTTCGACATGTCAGACGAGGATTACACCTCGCTTGAACTATTCGCGAAGAAAGTGGCTAAAGGGCTGAAGCAGGCCATGCCATGCACCCGCGTGGCCGAGGCTGTGCTGGGGCTTGAAGTGCCTCATGCCCATATCCATCTCGTGCCCATCACCACCGAAGCCGACATGAACTTCCGCAACAAGCTCTCGCTTCCCGGCGATGAAATGGCATCGATAGCTGCCCGCATCGCTGCAGCCATAGAAGGATAACACAGATTTATATAAAATATACAATTAAACCGGAGCGCCATTCGTGCTCCGGTTTTTCATTATACATCACAAAGTCTTCACCATCTCATATTGTGATAACCCCGGAGCTATGCCGGCATAGGCTATGAACTTTTTGAGCGAATCGCACTGTGGCGGCACATTGATTACCTTAACCACTGACGACTTATTGAATGAAAGCATATAGCGCAATAATTCCGTGGCGACACCCCGCCGACGCATATCCCGACGGGTAGCAATCTGAGCCACGTCGCCACTCAAAGGGTCGAACGCACAATATCCCAACGGTTCACCCGAATTCCGGGAATAAGCTCCGGCAAAAATCAATGATTCCCGTCCACGCGACATTGAAGCATCGGAGTTCTGCCACGAAGGCTCGAAATCCCGGAAACAGGTCATCTCCATCATTGCATCCAACGAAACAGGCCTTACCCCAATCTCTCCCTGACATGCACACTCTTTGGCAAGACGGACATCCGAACTATCCGACACGAAACACTCATATTCAGCACTACGCTCAAATCCGAGCGATTCATACAGGGCTACCGCGGGTTTGTTTTCCTGCAGGACTTCAAGAAGATAACAGCCAACCCCCTCGCCTTTAAGCCTCGGCACGGAATGTTCGAACACAGCCCCAGCCAATTTCCGGCCACGGTAATCGGGCAAAGTACCGGTACCGGTGTCGTAAGCAGTCAGAACACCCCTGCGCTCGCCAATACCATTCAATGTAAAGGCAACAATATTTCCTCCGTCAAATGCAGCATACGACAATTCCGGGCAAAATCCGCGGCGAACGAGCATACGTGCCACCGCATCGCGATCAAAAGCCACCGCATAATCAGCAAATGCACCGTTGAAAGCATCCAAAACACAATCAAGGCTGACATCAGCCAAACTTTTAAACTCCATAATTACAACCTTTTGTCACATACATATATTAATCAAATGCAGCTCAGATAAAATTACTCGGGAAACACCTCCGAGAGCACATAGCGCGCAACAGCAACCGGCTCACCCTCAGGCTCCGGCGAATACCTGCCGACACTACGCGTCCAGGTCTCCTCCATAGAGTAGAAATCTATGTCAGGAACAGATTCCGTACCCCAATGAGCCAGACGTTCATCGAACCAGCGTTGCCACCGGGGTTTATAGAAATCGCGCAGCAAACCCTGCCACTCACGGTGGGCATAATCGTGAAGTTCACCGGCATCAGAAGCCTCACGATGTCCCCATGTGGTAATCTGCACACGCGCATTCCATTCCCACCGCTCCTTTTCCTGTGGCGAATCACCACAACCGCGTGCGGCATCCAACCAACGGCCAAGACGGAAATCAGGCAACGTCCCCAACAGCGAATCCTGTAAATCAATCAGATGCAGAAATTCACCGGCTGCCGACGAATAGCCATCCCTATCACCTGACTTAAGGGTTAAACCGGCACGTTTCAGAACAGCGCGGCCCCTGTCGGCCACAGCCTGACGAACCACATCGACAAAATCGTACTCGAAATTTGCATTCCCCGCAAAATCATCGGCCGCAGATGCCATTAGTCTGGCGGCAGCCACTACATCGTCCGGATTATAATACTCCTTCGAATTGGCCCATGCCGACACCTGGCTTACCTTATCGGCCGGACGGGCGCAGAAAACAGACTCCACCGTTCCCTGCTGCACCACAGTGTCGGCACAAGCATAGACCGACCTGCCGAGCAATTGCCAGGCGCGGTCGAGACGCGAATCAGCCTTTCCGTAACGGGCTTTGGCATACGTTGAAAGCCACCTGAAACCATCCGTTTCCGAATTCATCCACGGCAATTCGCAAATCAGTTCATACATAACCGGATTGTTCTCTATCCCCTCCATTGTCAGCCCTATGCCACTCAGCGTACGCGATGACGCGGCAGCCTTCTCATAACCCTTTATCAACGCATGCAACTTGCCGAACAGCCCCACATTACCGCCAAAGTTAAGCAACATGCAGTAGAGCCAATCGTGATTTCCAAACAACTCCGGGCGCAGATTCCACACCGGTCGGTTCTCGGCCTGCAGATCAAGCAACACCACATCGCCCGGACTCAACGAATCGAGCATAGCGACACGCGGATTTTCCTGCCATGCCTGCAACACCCACACTGCACCGGGACTGCCCTCCCGCATGGCTCTGAAAATAGTCTTTCCCGCTTCGCCGAGATCTATTCCGTCGGTATTTCCACCTTCGTGAAACGGATCCATGCTATAAAAATGCGCTTTACCGTACAATCCGGTCAGCTCTTCATAATATATTTTTGCCACACGCTGAAAAGCATCGCTGCCGGGCATCACGAATGCCGGGCGCACAAATCCAAGCCAATTGCCTGAATCGGCCACATCAATACCGATAACGGACGCCGCATCGTGAGGAATCATGCCCGAATATCCCGGAAGCACCGGCTCCATACCGAATTCCCTCATACGCCCCAGGATAAGCCGTTGCAATGCAATCTGACGTTCATAATATTCATCCGTGTTCGGACCGCCCCAGCCCTCGAGATTATTCATAAGCCACCACGCCTGAAATGCAGGTCCGGCAACAAACCCGGCAATTTTGTCGTCGGGATATCCGAGCCTGCGCAATGTGTTGCGCCACACCGTTTCCGTACCGGTAATAGCCAAAGGCATATTTATTCCATGCAGTGCCATCCAGTCAATTTCACGTTCCCATCTCGCCCAGTCCCAGAAAGCCATTGAATAGGAATGCGTGCAATAGTTAAGATAATAGCGCAGTGGCATGGATGTGGACATACGCACCGGCGACTTTACAGGCGGCATAGTATCGGGCAGAGCTACCGACATGCAGTTCCACGACAGATGCACGCCGGCCGTATATTTCAGATAATAATTAAGCCCCATTGCGGCACTGACATAGTTGTTGGCCGTAATCTCCGGCCGCACACCATCCTGTGACAGTTCGAAATAATCAACGGTGTCGGGCTCAACCGTCACCTTGATTTTTCCGGAAAGACCGCTGTCTATACGTTCCATAAGCCCACTCAAAGGCGACACAGCCATAGCCGGCAGACACAATGACACAATAATGATTGACGTGATTAAAAATCTCTGAAACATAACTTTCTATATATATATATATATGTAGCGCAAAGATAACTCATTGACCGCATCGCGCAACAAAGATAGCATAACAAAGTAATCAGGACTGGAAGAATTCACACATTTTTATCTACATGATTCACCCCGGGGAAACACGTCCGGATATTGGAAAACACATTTTTTCAAAGGAAAATTCGTATTTCCGAATTTAAAATACTGTTATACGGCGTCGACAGCTTTGCATTAAATGACAGTTTTTAACTACACCGGCTTTGAGTTTTACACAATCAATCAGTAACTTTGTAAAATAATACATCCAATATACATTATCACAAACATAACTCCATTTCTTATGAAATTAGCTCATATCCTTACCATAGGCTTTATGTCGGGAGCTTCGGCCGCTATGGCCTGCACCGGACTGATTGCCGCTCCGGGCGCCACCGCCGACGGCTCGACTCTTATAACTTATGCCGCCGACAGCCACACCCTATATGGTGAACTGTATCACAAACCTGCTGCCGATCACCCCAAAGGCTCGATGCGCAAAGTGGTGGAATGGGATACCGGAAAACTTCTCGGTGAAATACCCGAGATAGCACATACCTACACCACAATAGGAAACATGAACGAACATGGCCTCGCCATAACCGAGAGCACATGGGGAGGACGGCACGAACTGGCCGGCAGTGGCCTCATTGACTACGGCTCGTTGATATACATAACTCTTGAACGTGCCAAAAACGCACGCGAGGCACTGCAAGTAATGACCTCGCTTGTCAAGGATTATGGATATGCCAGCGAAGGCGAGTCGTTCACAATAGCCGACCCAGAAGAGGTATGGATAATGGAGATGATCGGCAAGGGAAAAACGGACAAGGGTGCAGTGTGGGTGGCCCGGCGTGTGCCCGATGACTGCATATCCGGACATGCCAACCATAGCCGCATACACAAATTCCCGCTCAAGGACAAGTCCGGACACACCCTATACTCACCCGACGTAATATCGTTTGCCCGCAAACAAGGATATTTCAACGGCAAGGATGAGGATTTCAGCTTCTCGCGTGCCTATGCCGTGACCGATGGCGGCGCACTGCGCGGATGCGACGGCCGTGTATGGGCTTTCTACAACAAGCATGCCGCCGATAAAATGGACACCTACCTCGACTGGGTGCTCAAAGGCGAAGGCGAACCTCTGCCGCTGTGGGTAAAACCGGCGAAGCCGCTCACTGCCAAGGATATGAAGTGGATGATGCGCGACCACTTCGAAGGCACCCCCATGGATATGACCCTCGATGTAGGTGCCGGCGCCTACAAGGTGCCTTACCGCTGGCGTCCGCTGACATACACTGTAGACAGCGTGGAATACACCCACGAACGGGCCATCGCCACCCAGCAGACCGGATTCTCACTTGTGGCACAGCTGCGCAAGGATGCTCCCGAACTTATGAAAGGCATACTGTGGTTTGGTGTTGACGATGCCAACACCTGTGTCTATCTCCCTATGTACAGCTGTCTTACAGCGGCTCCCCACGAAGTGGCTGTGGGCAACGGCGACCTGCTGACACTGAAATGGGACGCGGCATTCTGGGTGACAAACTTCGTTGCCAACCAGGCCTACAACCGGTATTCGCAGATGATTCCGGACATTCGCCGCGTGCAGTGCGCCATGGAGGATTCGATAGAGAGCGAGGTCAATACACTTTACGCCGAAGTCGGAGCACTTGACCCTGACGTGGCCAAGAAATTCCTCAACGAACACGCTGCCGAATGGACAAAAACATACACCGATGTCTACCGCAATCTCGGTGAATACCTGCTGGTAAAATACCTTGACGGCAATATAAAGAAAGAACGCGACGGCAAATTCGCACGTACAGAAACCGGCATGCCCGAATCGCCCGTGTTCGGAGGTTACGATGAACGCTACTACCGTTCCATAGCCAACGACCCCGATGGAGGCGAGCGTCTGAAATCACTGATACTGCCTGAAGATAAAAAATAACATTATCTCCTGACACCATGAAAGATACCGAAATAATAATCCCTGTAAAGGTAGCCGCTTACGAGGAGCTCGAGGCTTCCGACCGCAGGCTGGTGGATCTGGCTCGCGAAGCCACCCACCGTTCCTATGCTCCCTACAGCCGTTTCCGCGTGGGAGCAGCCATATTGCTCGATAACGGTGAGACCATAACCGGTGCTAACCAGGAAAATGTAGCGTACCCTTCAGGAACATGCGCCGAACGCACAGCATGCTATTATGCCCATGCCACCTACCCTGAGGCCAAATTCGTGACCATCGCCGTGGCCGCACGCGACACCGATGGCAAAGAGGTGGCACAGCCCATAGCTCCATGTGGAGCATGCCGGCAGGCACTGCTTGAATACGAGACTCTCGCGGGCCACGATGTGCGTGTGATACTTACAGGAGCGAAAGAGATGTTCATACTCCCATCGGTGAAATCGCTGCTGCCGTTTGCTTTTACGGAATTCGACTGAACAGGCCATAACATAATTATATACCGGATTTCTAAAGAATCCTTGCATTTTATATCCCCAAATGGCAAAAATCACAGTTCAGAATACGAATATAACTATCATCAATGTTGATGGCGAGGATTATGTGTCTATAACCGATTTGGCACGTCATAAAAGTGATGATCCTACTGCTGTTATAGGTAATTGGATGCGCAACCGTAATACTATTGAGTTTCTTGGCATTTGGGAGAGTCTATATAACCCCGATTTCAAACCCCTCGAATTCGAGGGGTTTAGAAAAGAAGCGGGCTTAAATGCTTTTACTCTATCTCCAAAGAAATGGATTGAAACAACCTGTGCTGTCGGTTTGATTTCCAAATCCGGACGCTATGGTGGCACTTATGCCCATAAGGATATTGCATTCAAATTCGCAAGTTGGATTTCGGTTGAGTTTGAATTATATATAGTCAAGGAGTTCCAACGCCTTAAAGCGGAAGAGCAAAAAGCATTGGGTTGGTCAGCAAAGCGAGAGTTGTCGAAAATCAACTACCGTATACATACCGATGCCATAAAGCAGAACCTAATTCCAGCAGAGGTCACAAAAGCACAGGCAAGCATTATCTATGCCAATGAAGCGGATGTGTTGAACGTGGCTATGTTCGGCATGACAGCGAAACAGTGGCGTGAGGCTAACCCCGACTTGAAAGGCAATATCCGCGACTATGCCTCGGTCAACGAACTTATCTGCCTATCCAACATGGAAAGTCTCAATGCCGTATTCATAGAGCAAGGACTACTACAATCAGAGCGACTTATAAAACTCAACCAAATAGCCATCCATCAGATGAGCGTGTTGGAAAGTGGCGATAATGACCGTAAACTTTTGAAATAACAACCGTCTATTGTTTATATGACAACTAAGACAAAATACAAGGAGTTGTGGATCGCATCAGTTGATATCGTGGCATCTCCCGGTTATAAATTTAACGATCTCGTTGATTGTAGTGAGTGTAATGACACCTTACCCTCATATGATGGTGCATGGGCTAATATTATCTTACACGCCAAAACAATCAATGAGGCAATTAATCTTATAGAGAAAGGTTTGAGCGAAAAGAACTTTTCAATTAAATTCATTGATAAAATCGAAAATTTACATTCTCTTGTTGAGGATGAAAATGTAAACATAGATTTAGTTAGAGAAGCTGAATGGCTTTATACGTCCAAATATTGCTTTATGATAAGTGATAAACTTTGGCCATATTTGGATACTTGAATTATTATAACGCTTAGATTCCGAATATAGAATGAAACAAGCAATCAAACATCTCATTACCGTGGCGGCATGCATCTCAGCATTCCTTACCGTGCCCGCCACGCATGCACAGGCTGTGATATTTCCGCAGCAGCGACAAGCCGGAACCGCCTCCGTCACTACCCACGATAAGACAATAACGCTGTCCAACAACCTGCTGAGCGCATCATTCGTCAACGACAATGGCCGTCTGAGTTTCGGTGGATGCAGCGAACTTGGATTGGAGCCGGGAACCGAATTGTTCACCATAACGCTGCAGAACGACACAACGGCATCCATTCCGGCATCGGCCATGACGGTGACCGGCTGGGGACACGAATCGCTGAGCGCATGTCCCTCCGCGACAATAGCATCGGAAAAACTTCCGGGTCAAAGCATATATGCCAACCTGACCTACGGAGACCTGACATTCAACTGGAAAGCAGTGCTGCGCGACGGCTCCCACTATCTGCGCACCGAGCTAATCATCACGGCGAGCAAGGATACCGACATACACTGCATAATCCCGATGGTTTACCTCACATCGTCCGACAAGGTTCCCGCCGTGGTCGGAAACACCCGCGGCGCAGTGCTCGTTTCCAAATCCATTTTCGCCGGACTTGAGACACCCACAGGCATAAACACTGCCGAGACAATAATAGCCCCTGACGGCACCGACTCCGGCATAAGCATTATAAAAGGCTTGTGGAGCAGGCACACCACACTGCATGCCGGCAAAAGCTGGGACATAAGCACCGTGGCCGGGCTTATTGCTCCGGGCCAACCCCGACGGTCGTTTCTCGCCTACAGCGAACGCGAGCGTGCAGTGCCATGGCGTCCGTTCCCGCACTATAATTCATGGTATGAGCTAAACATCGACCGCAATAACTCCGCCACCTATCAGGGACACATGACGGCTCAAGACTGCGTGGATGTCGTGACACAGTGGAAAACCAATCTTTTTGACCGCCATGGTGCAGCCATAAAAGCCTTTGTGTGGGACGACGGATGGGACGAATACGGCACCTGGACATTCAACAAAGGTTTTCCCAACGGATTCCGTGACCCCTACGATGTGGCCCGCACCACAGGCGCCGGCACCGGAGCTTGGCTCGGTCCGGTTGGAGGATACGGCACATCGGGTGAGATGCGACGGAAATATTGGGCAGACAAAGGAGGAATGCAGCTGAGCAATCCCGCATACTACGATGTGTTTCTCAACTCCTGCCGCGACATGGTGGACAAGTACGACTTCTGCTTTTTCAAACTCGACGGCATCAGCGCCCAGTTCAGCTCCAAAGGTCCTGACGAAGGATACACCGGCGAAGAGAATGCCGAGGGTATAATCTCGATTCTGAAAGATGTGCGCACCATACGCCCCGATATGTTCTTCAACACCACCGTGGGCACATGGGCCTCGCCATTCTGGTTCCACTACACCGACGCCGTATGGCGACAGGAACAGGATTTCGGCACCATAGGCAATCAGGGTGACGACCGCGAGCGTTGGATTACATACCGCGACAGCCTCGTATACAGCAATTTCGTAAAGAACTCTCCACTATGCCCCATCAACACCCTTATGACACACGGCGTGATAGTGACCGAATATGGCGATGTTTCCAAATCCATGGACTACGAAGGTATCCTGCGGGAGATACGATGTGCATTTGCCTGCGGTTCAGGAATGGTAGAGCTATATTGCGATTCAAAGCTGCTCAACGACATTAACGGTGGTGCGCTATGGAAAGACATTGCCGACTGCATAAAATGGCAGGCCGACAATGCCGATGTGCTCCCGGATGTGCACTGGGTAGGCGGCAGCCCGTGGGATGGCTCCGAGGCCAACATCTACGGCTGGGCATCATGGAATGGCGAAAAATCCACCCTCGCCCTACGCAATCCCTCCACCAAGGAGAAATCATTCACATTCACGCTGCGCGATGTGCTCGAAGTGCCCGACTACGAGAACCGCCCCATACTGCTGACCGACGCCTTTGACCGTCAGGAAAATATATCAGGCATCCATACTTCAGGCAATGCCATGAATCTTGACACTCCGATAACGGTGTGGATTCCGGCCTCATCAGTATTCGTATTCAACGGCAGGCACACGGAAAAATAATCAACGGCGACATACCGCTGCAAGTCCGGATACCCACAAATGGGTATCCGGACTTCCTTTTATCCTATTATGCTAACTATTATTGGGGATTGTGAGCCCGATGCCGTAAGGATAATTTTGTATCACTGAAAAAACAGTGATACATAACCAATCCATTCACGGCAAAAGATGACTAAATACATCTTGGCATTACACCTTATTATATTAATGGCGTTACCCGCCATGGGCTACACGCTATCGGGCACTGTAACCGATGCTTCCACAGGCGACCCCCTGCCATTCGCCACTATAAAAATCACCCCGGGGAATTCGTCAACCCACACCGATGCCGATGGCCGATGGCAACTCAACGCCGGTCAGGGCAAGCACACATTATCCATATCATACATAGGTTATATCACTTCAGAAAACGAAATAGAGATATCTGCACCGCAGACCATCGACATATCCCTGATACCCGACAGCCACAGTCTTGACGAAGTGGTGGTCACAGCACGCGAGAACACGGGGCTGGCAAGCGGTTCACGCATTGACCGCGACGCGATGGCCCACCTCCAGCCCACGAGTTTCACGGATTTACTCGAACTTCTGCCTGGAAACATCAGCCACACCCCCGACATGGGGCGCGCCAACACCATATCGCTCCGCGAAACAGGCAATATAGCAGCATCAGGAGCTATAAGCGACAATCCCGACTATGCAATAACCTCGCTCGGCACACCTTTTATAATAGACGGCACCCCGATTAACAACGATGCCAACCTGAGGGAGATACCGGGAGCTTCGAGCGGCGACGCTTCATATCTGCGTTCCACCGTTAACCGCGGAACAGATATGCGAACCATATCCACCGACAACATTGAGAGCGTGGAAGTGATTCGCGGCATCCCGTCGGCCGAATATGGCAATCTCACATCGGGAGTGGTCAACATCAAGCGTATTCGCCGCGCCACACCGTGGACCGCGCGTTTCAAGGCCGACGAGTACAGCAAACTGTTCTCGGCAGGCAAGGGATTCGCCCTATCGGGCACCGACCACGTTATAAACTTAGACGCCGGATTTCTTGATTCCAAGACAGACCCGCGTAACAATCTTGAGAACTATAAACGTGCCAATGCCTCGATGCGGGCACGGCTACGATGGAACTCATCCACACTTACCACCGTGTGGAACATCGGAGCTGACTATACCGGCTCGTTCGACAACGCCAAGACAGACCCCGACCTCAACCAGAAAAAAATTGACGAATACCGCAGTTCCTACAATCGCATGTCGGCGAGCTCAGACCTCACCCTTATGTTCTCAGGCATAAGTTGGCTTGAATCAGTAAGCCTGAACACATCGGCGGCATACGTCATTGACCGGCTCACACGACGCAAACAGGTAACGGCCAACGGAACACCTCTTGCCCCCACTTCGATGGAGGAGGGGGTGCACGATGGCAAATATCTTCTTGGCACATATCTCGCCGATTTCAGACTCGATGGCCGTCCGGTGGACATATTCACGAAATTACGTGCCGCGGGGTCAGTATCGACAGGCCGCTGGCTCCACAGCTATAAGGCCGGGGCGGAATGGGTGTTCACCAAAAACTATGGACGCGGACAGATATACGACCTCGACCGCCCGCTGAGCGGAGGATGGACCACCCGCCCGAGAGCCTACCGCGACATACCCGCGCTCCACACCGTGTCGGCTTTTGCCGAAGACAATATCGTGGCGCTGTTCGGGTCACACAAACTGGAGATTCAGGCCGGTGTGAGGCTTATGGCGATTCCCTCGCTCAACCGGCGCTATTACCTGTCGGGGAAACCGTACATAGACCCGAGAGCCAATATCCAATGGTCGTTCCCTGAATTACAGGTTCTGGGGCAGCCTTTACGTCTGAGCTTGGCCGCAGGATTCGGCATGACCACCAAAATGCCAACGCTCGACTACCTATATCCACAGAAACACTATGCCGATTTCGTGCAACTCGGATATTACGATATCAACAACCCGTACGAATATTCAAAAGTTAATCTCCGCACCTACATCACTGACCCTACGAACTATAATCTACGCGCCGCCCGCAATCGCAAATGGGAAGTGCGTGCAGCTGCTGAATGGGGCAAAAACAGGCTCTCGGTTACATATTTCCGCGAGCACATGAACAATGGTTACCGCTATTCGGCAATATACGACAGCTACAGCTACCGCCGTTACGACGCCTCATCCATCGACCCGTCGACACTCACCGCACCACCATCACTCGACAATCTACCATATACCGACAGGCGCATACTCGACGGCTACAACCGGGTAACAAACGGCACACGTATAGACAAGCAGGGGGTTGAAATCCAGATATCCACAGCACGGTGGCGTCCGCTCGCCACGGCAATGACAGTAACAGGGGCGTGGTTCCGTTCACGCTACTCCAACTCGCAGATGCTTTACTATCCGGTAAACATGACAATAGGGAACACTGCCGTAAGCGACCGGTATGTAGGCATATACGACACCACCGACGGACGTCTGAACGACCAATTCAACACCAACTTCATGTTTGACACCCAGATACCCCGCTGGGGATTGATATTCACCACTACCCTCCAGTGCATGTGGTGGGTGAAATCACGCCGACTTCACGAAAACGGCATTCCCGAGGGATATATATCGGCCGACGACGGCAAGATACATCCATACACATCGGCCGATGCCTCCGACCCAATGCTGCAACATCTCATACGCCGTTTCAGCGAACAGCTCTACGAACCGCAAAAAGTGCCCATGGCCATGTATCTGAATCTGAAAGCCACAAAGCAGATCGGACGCTATCTGAGGCTGTCGGCTTTTGTAAACCGCATAATAGACTATCTCCCCGACTATAAGTCCAACGGCATAACCGTGCGCCGCGCATCCGAGGCCTATTTCGGAATGGAAGCCACTTTAACCATCTGACATAACTGAAATCAATAAACAATAAGACCAATGAAACTATCAAAATTTATCCTCGCTGCGATGCTGTTCACAGGCACAGCCATGCAGTTCAGTTCATGTTCCGACAACGACACCCCTGTGGTCTACTATCCAGTGACACTCAGCATCACACTTCCACAGGAAATATCTGAAGCTAATATCCTTGATGAGGAATATGCGTTCAGGAATGTATCGACAAATCAAGTCAAGACCTTTACCGACAAAGCCGACATCGAACTCTCTCCGGGGCTCTACGATGTTACTTACACCGCCCATGTGCAACTTTCCAACGGTGTTACATCGACCATGCGCGCGCAAAGCCAGAGCGTACAGATCAAGGAAGGAGCCAACAGCATAACGCTTATGGCCTACAACACCATCGAATCTGACGACCTGATAATAGCCGAAGTGTTCTTCACCGGAACCACCACAGCCACCGGCGCACAGCATCGTGGCGATGACTATATAAAACTCTACAACAACACCGACCATGTGATATATGCCGACGGCATATCAATATTCGAGAGCAACTTCAACACCACCGCCAAATACGATTACACACCCGATATAATGGGAGAGTCAGTGGCCGTATGGGCTGTGTACACTGTACCGGGCAACGGTACCGAATATCCTGTGCAACCCGGCGAATATTTCCTGATAGCCGACAATGCCTACGACCACCGCACCACCAACGAACTGTCGTTTGACCTGTCGCACGCCAAATGCGAATGGTACGATGAGTCGCAGGCTGCCTCACAGCAGGACGTGGACAATCCCGCGGTTCCCAATATGGATAAGATCTACTGCTACACACGCTCCATCTACATGCTTGCCAACGGTGGCAACCGAGCCGTAGGCATAGCTCGCATAAACAAGGACGCCGAAACATTCCTGACAGAAAATGTCTACGACTATACCTACATGCTCGTCACTCCCGCAATAAGCAAAGAGATGACAGGCTCAGCCTACTTCATCCCCAATTCCTGTGTGCTTGATGTGGTTAACTGCTCCACCGAGACAGGCTATCAATGGAATGTGACATCGCCCGCGCTCGACTGCGGATGGACATGGTGCTCAATGAACAATTCCGACAAGACCCGATTCTTCACAAGCGTGCGCCGCAAGATGCTTTACCTTAACGAGAATGGAAATCCGGTGCTCAAAGACACAAACAATTCTACCGACGACTTCAACTCGCGCGTCACACCCTCCGAGATAGAACTTCAGGGCACTGCCATAAATGCCGATGGCACCAAATGCACTACCCGCACATACGATGGCGTGACACCTATGCCCTAAGCCTGCATGTTAAAGACATCTGTCATCACCGTTACACTTGCCATATCGGCCGCGCTGCAAACCACGGCGGCCGATATGACTTCTGATTCCATACCCGCAGTGAACCTGCGCATAGACAGCCATTCATCCATGCTGTGGCGGGAAACACCGTTGTCATATTCCAATCCGGCCTTAAAACAATGGATGCTGCCTATATCTTACAGCACCATCTCGGCAGGATACCATAGCGACAAGAGCAACAGGCCGGTCAATGTGCAGCTTGGCAGTGGCAACGATTACTGGAGTGCCGGAGCCGACAGTTATATAAAACACCGCGGCTCCACACTGTGGGGTAATGCATCCTACCGCAACGGCCATATCCGGTCGGTGAACTGGAACGAAAGTTCTGATGCGGAACTGATATACCCATATTTCACAGCCGATTCAGTCGGTGGCGACATGAACATGGAGAGCTACAGTTTCGCAGGAGGCTACGCAGGCCACTCCGGCCGATGGGCGTGGGGCGGGACAATAGGCTATCATGCCGGACTATATTACCGTAACGTCGATCCCAGGCCACGCAATGTCACGGGACGTCTCGACATTTCGGCAGGTGCGGCGATACGCATCGGCGGTGGAGCGTATTACGGAGGTCTATCCGTCAACTACCGCAAATACAAACAGACGTGCGACATAGAGTTCATCAACGAAATGAGCGATAACCGCATATGGCATCTTACTGGACTGGGCACACACTACGAACGCTTCGAGGCCAAAGGTTACTCGCATTATTACGACGGCAACCGTTGGGGAACCTCAATCGGCATATTCCCGTCGACACGCCGCGGAGCTGTGGTTTCAGCCGGATTCTCATCATTCAGATTCGACCATATACTCACCGCACTCAACAAACTTCCGCTGCAATCCGCACGCGAAAACCGTCTTGACGCCGAAGCCGGCTGGCTTGCGCCGGGTAAAACACACGATTGGAGCGCCATGGTGAATCTGACCCACGGCAAGCGCTCGGGCACCGAAAACTTGTTCGGAGACCCGGCCGCAGATGTGTTCCCGCAGATAGGTTCTCTTGACATGTACACCCACACCTTCACAGCTGCCAATCTGAACCTCCTGTGGCAATGGCATCCAAGGAGCGGTTATCTCCTATGCGTAAGACCATCGGTTACATACTCACGCAGCCGCGAGACTTACGCTGACCCGCATAGACATCTTCAGCTTGCATCAATCACTCCGGCGGTTCTAATAAAAGGAGCTCTCGGACTCGGCTCTTTTTGGCGTGGAGAATTGTCACTGCGATATGCCATGTCGGCACCTGCCGGATGCGACAGCGACATGCCTATAGACAATACGGTGCCGGCAGGAATGCAACTGGCCGATATAAACCGCTACGACATTCTGTCGAAACCGCACTCCACTGTTGAGATAGAGGCTGACATATCGCGTGCGATAAACCACCGCTATGCGCTGATGCTCGCGATAGCCTACCGGCACGGTTCGTTCACCACCGGCATTCAGTCTGACTATCTTGACATCTCTTTATCATTAATATTCTAACCAATTCCCATAAATGAAAAAAATACTTCTATCCCTACTTTTAATTCTGCCGTTTCTGGCCGGCGCGGCTAAGCTCAACCCGCTGCCTACCGATGATAAGGTACGCATAGGCACACTCCCCAACGGCCTGACCTACTACATACGCCACAATGACACACCCTCCCAAAGAGCCGATTTCTTTATAGCCCAACGGGTAGGCTCGGTCAACGAAGAGGAACATCAGCGTGGTCTGGCCCACTTTCTTGAGCACATGTGTTTCAACGGCACAAAACATTTTCCCGGCAATTCACTCATAGCTTATCTCGAATCAATCGGTGTGAAATTCGGTGCCAATCTCAATGCCTATACATCGACCGACGAGACAGTATATAATATATGCGACGTTCCCACCACCAGGAAGTCGAGCCTTGACTCATGCCTGCTTATACTCCGCGACTGGAGCCACGACCTTACACTCGCCGAGGCCGACATTGATGCCGAACGCGGTGTGATAAAAGGTGAATGGCGCCAACGGCAAGGCACAGCCAACAACCGCATGCTCGAAAAAGCATCACCTATAATATATGGTGAATCGCTTTACGGACGCCGCATGCCCATCGGCCTTATGTCGGTTGTGGAAAACTTCCCTTACAAAGCCTTGCGCGATTACTATCACCGCTGGTACCATCCCGAAAACCAATGCGTGATAGTGGTGGGGGATATCAACCCCGATACCGTAGAAGCGGAAATAAAATCACTTTGGGCCGACGTGCAGCGTCCGGCATTTGATGTAACGCCCCGCAAAGTTGAGGTACCCGATAACGAAAAGGTCATAGCCACCGTCCAGAGCGATCCTGAGCAAGTGACACCTGTGGTGCAGATATTTCTAAAACACAACGGCCTCCCCGATTCGGCGTCCAACACCATTGTCGAATTACGGCATGACCTCACACGCAATCTTGTTGTGGACATGCTCGCCGAACGCCTTACTGATCTCGAGACCTCCACCGGCACACTGATGTCGAATGTAGGCATCGGCGACCGCCAGTTTCTGCTTTCCCGCTCCCGCAATGCCATGATGGTGCGGGCAGCCACATCTACCGGCCGGGAGGCCGAATGTGTCAATGCACTTGCATCGGAGCTGCAACGTGCCGCACTCCACGGATTCACAGCCACCGAACTCCAGCGTGCCAAACTCGACGAACGTGCCGCACTTGACGCCGCCTTCGCCCAACGTTCTAAAACCACCAACACCCAATACGCAAAAAAATATGTGCGCCACTATCTTGACGGCGGGGCACTTCCATCGGCCGAACAGTACTATAAGATGATGAAAGGTGTGCTGAATCAGGTAGGACTTGAACAAGTCAACGAGTATATCCGCTCCATTGTCGATCCGGGAGGTAAAAACACAGTCCTTATCGCATTTCTGCCGGGAAACAACGCAAGCATGACCGACGGCCAACTTGCCGATGCCTATACATCGGTCGACGCCGGAACACTCGCTCCGTATGTAGCGCACAATATCGACAAGCCTCTTCTCTCCGCGGAACCCACCCCTGGGAAAATTATCGGAGAGACAACCGACAGCCTGTTCGGCTCAACCGTATGGACTCTATCAAACGGCATCCGTCTACATCTGAAACACACTGACTACACCCCCGACCAAGTGATAATAGCCGGATACTCACCCGGAGGATTTTCGGCCGATTACAATCCGGCCCTATCACCTGAATACCATCTTGCCAACGATGTTCTTTCATCCGGCGCCTACGGAGGCCACACTGCCACACAACTTCGCCGCATCACGGCCGGAAAACGTGCACGTGTGGATCTGAGCATTGACAACATGGAGGAACGCATCACCGCATCCACCTCTCCCGCCGACATGGCCACCGCCTTCCAACTGATTTATCTCAAGGCCACCTCTCCACAACGCGATGATGTAGCATTCAATGCCATAATCGAAAACCAGCGGATGAAACTATCATCACAGAACACCAACCCCACATTCACGATGGCCGATTCGATACACTACTATGTCTACGACCGCCATCCGCTCGGCGCCAAACTGAGCCTCAACGACCTCGACAAAGTAAGCTACGACCGTATTATTGACCTTCACCGTCAGCGTTTTGGCGACATGGCCGATTTCGACTTCTTCGTGATAGGAGACTTCGACATTGATTCACTGCGCAACTACACCGAACGCTACATAGCCTCGCTTCCGGCTGCAGGGCGACGCGAAAAGGCCCGCGACATAGGCTATCATTATGCCAAAGGCCGCGAGTACAAACGTTTCACAACCCCGATGGAGACACCGCAGACCATAGCGTACACATTCTACAACGCGCCATGCGACTATAATCTCACCAACGTGGTCAAAGGACATGCCGTAGGCAGCCTGCTGCAATCAGCTCTCCTGAAAGACCTGCGCGAAAACCGTGGATGGACATACTCAATCAAATCACACGGAGGAATCGGTGCCGGAATGAACGGCGACGATGGAGCCAACTTCATTATGCCCGTCTACATACGTGTGGCACCTGAAAATGCCGATTCAACATTCGCCATTGTTGCCGACACAGCCGACAGTCTTGCCGACGAAGCCAACATTTCCGAAGAAGATCTGCTGAAAATCAAGCAATACATGGTGAAATCGTACAATCAGAACCTGACAAACAATAATTATTGGCTCACGGTGCTCAACATGCACAACAAGTTTGGCAAAGATATGCACAACGGCTACACCGACATTGTTGAAAATCTCACGGCCGCTGACATTGCGGCTTTCGCCCGCGACATATTACTACCGGCACACCGCATACAGCTCGAGATGAGCCCTGCCGACAAATAACGGTCCCACCAACATAGTTTCATTATCCCACAGAAATAGCCTGCGAATGAACACGCAGGCTATTTCTGTTAATTATGTTTAAAAATTGGGGGGGGTGACTTGATATTCCTTACAAATTATTAAAAAATATTATTTTAATTTGCGTGAGAAAAGCGTAAAATTATATCAGACGACAAAAAGCGGCCATACATCATCGTCCACTATACCATAGATTGACACCAGACATCCTACCGTCAACCATGACACCCGACTTATCCGAAACTGCGGACAACAGTCAACAACTGCATAAGAAACAGAGATTTATATCATATTTTTAACCAAAAGTAATTCACTAAATTTGCATGAAGAACATTTGTTTTCAAATGAGTCGGAAAGCGTGCGCCGTCCTATTGGCGACATTATGCTTCGCCTTACCGGCTTTAGCGCAAAAGATTACGGTGACAGGCACCGTAACCGATTCTGAAGGCGAACCCCTTATCGGCGCGAGCGTTGTGGCTCAAGGCGGAGGAGCGGGTGTTGCCACCGACATCGACGGTAAATACACACTCCGTGTCGATGCCAACGCGACCATCAACTTCAGCTATGTGGGATACAACCCCATTAGCGAACCTGTCAACGGCCGTACCGTGATAGACGTAACAATGACCGAGAACTCAGTGATGCTCGGCGAAGTAGTGGCCATAGGCTACGGTTCGATAAAGAAATCCGATGCCACCGGTTCTGTATCGATGGTCAAGCCAAACGAAGTACAGGCCGGACTGGCCACCTCGGCACAGGACCTGCTCGTAGGTAAAAGCCCCGGTGTTGTAGTGACCTCCAACGGCGGTTCGCCTGAAGGAGGCGCCAATATAATAATACGTGGTGGCGCGTCCCTCTCGGCATCCAACGAACCACTTATAGTGATAGACGGTGTGCCCATGGACACCAAGACAGCCAAAGGCTCGGCCAACCCGCTGTCGCTGGTCAATCCCGAGAACATCGAGTCAATGACTATACTCAAGGACGCATCGGCAACCGCGATTTTCGGTAGCCGTGCATCGAACGGTGTGATTATAATCACCACCAAGAAAGGAAAATCAGGCAAACCTGAGGTTTCGTTCTCGGCCAACATGTACATCAACACCCCCCGCAACTATGTGGATATGATGAGCGCCGACGAATACCGCAACTTCATAACAGAATACTATGGCGAAGGCTCCAACCAGTACAATGCTCTCGGCACAGCCAACACCGACTGGCAGAAAGAGATATTGCGCACCTCAGTATCGTCCGACTACAATCTCAGCGTGAGCGGCACATACAAAGTCCTCCCCTACAGGGTGTCGACCAGCTGGACCGGCAACAACGGTATCATCAAGACCACCGGAATGGACCGTGCTACCGTCGGCATAAACCTGTCGCCTAAATTTTTCGACGACCTTCTGACCGTCAACGCCAACCTGCGTGGCGCATGGATCAGCAACCAGTACTACGACGGGGCTGCCCTCGGCAACGCCATCGGCTTCAACCCCACACTCCCTGTTAAGAATCCCGAAGGCAATGTGTTCAACAACTGGACCACATACGCCGGTACCAGTGTTGCCGGACCTGATGCCCAGGGCAGCTCGATAAACCGCGTGAAAGCCATCAACCCTGTGGCCCTGATAGAGGACTATAGCTCCAAGAGCTATGTACTTCAGAGCATAGGCAACCTCCAGCTTGACCTGGCCATGCCATTTCTGCGCGACCTCCATGCCAACCTGAACCTCGGCTACGAGATTTCACGCTCCAACGTGCGCAACATCACCGAATCCTACTCGCCAATGGCCTGGAAAAACGGTTCCGACCGACTGATTGACGGCGAGATAAAGAACGTACAGGACGGTATAGGCCGCTACAACCACGAACATCAGGTGAAAGTCAACACACTTCTCGACTTCTACCTTAACTATCGCAAGGATGTAGCCTCAATCAAATCGGGCTTCGATGTAACCGCCGGCTACTCATATCAGCGCTTCCGCTGGCAAGGCAACGACTTCACCCGTACCCTCGACGAAGAGCCATTCCAGGCATATCCCGGTGGCCGCTACCGCAACGACCTCGTGCTCGTATCGTTCTTCGGCCGTCTGAACTACACCTTCATGGACCGCTATCTGCTCACCGCCACCGTGCGTCAGGACGGCACTTCGCGTTTCTCCAAGGACAACCGCTGGGGTACATTCCCATCAGTGGCACTTGCATGGAAGATTCTTGATGAAAACTTCATGGAAGGCACCCGCGGCTGGCTCAACGAGCTCAAGCTACGTGCCGGCTTCGGCGTGACCGGCCAGCAGGACCTCAACGACGACTATTTCCCCTATATGCCCCTCTATACTGTGGGCAACAACGGCAATCCCGGCACCAACCAATGGTCCTACCCCAATCCCAACGGCACCGGATGGGTCAACCCCATAAAGCCCAACGGTTATAACCCCGGAATCAAATGGGAAGAGACCCAGACATGGAATGCAGGTATAGACTTCGGTTTTCTCAACAACCGCATCAACGGTAGCATCGACTTCTACAAGCGTAACACCAAAGACCTTCTGACATGGGCCACACTCCCCGCCGGCTCCAACCTCACCAATGCCCTCAACACCAACATCGGCGACATGGAGAACATAGGTGTGGAATTCAACATCACAGCCCGCCCCGTGGTGACAAAAGACTTCACCTGGACCACAGACTTCAATGTTTCGTGGAACAAGAATAAAATCACCAAACTCACCTATGGCGACAATCCCGACTACTTTATGATGGCCGGCGAAGGTATAAGCGCCGGTACAGGTGGCCAGGTAATGGCCCACACCGTAGGCAGACCCGCCTATAGCTTCTATGTCTATCAGCAGGTTTACGACGTCAACGGCAACCCCATCGAAGGCCAGTATGTGGACCGCAACGGCGACGGACAGATCACTGCCGCCGACCGCTACTATTACCACAGCAAAGACCCCAAGATGACCATGACATGGAACAACGCGTTCAACTATAAGAACTGGGACCTGAGCTTCGCGCTCCGCGCCAACCTCGGCAACTATGTCTACAACAACACTGAGGCAGCGAATGTATCGATAAGCAGCACCGCATCGACCCCGCTGAGCAACCTCATGTCGGGCCGCTTCCTTTTCGAGAACCTCGGTGTCAACGGTGCCATGAGCGACTATTTCGTACGCAACGCCAGCTTTGTACGCTGCGACAACATAACTCTCGGCTACACATGGCCGTCGCTGCTCAAGAACAAACTCCGCCTGCGCCTGTACGGTGCCGTACAGAATCCGTTCGTAATCACCAAATACAATGGTCTCGACCCGGAAATATTCAGTGGCGTGGACAAGGACATATACCCGCGTCCCATCACCGTGTCGTTTGGCGTGGTAGCATCTTTCTAATCTAATCCAATATAGAAATCCCACTATGAATTTCAAAAAAATATCATACGCGGCCTTAGGCTGCATGGCGCTCACCATAGGAGCCACATCGTGCGTTGACGACCTCGATGTAACTCCCAAAAATCCGAGCAACATAACCAACCTCACCTCGGGTGAGCAATATTACCAGAACTTCGTCCAGGTCTATTCGGGTCTCGCCATAGCCGGTGTAAACGACAACAGCGACATATCGGTTGACGATGGTGGCGCAGGCGTGTACACCCGCCAGCTGTGGAACCTGCAGGAGCTTTGCACCGACGAAGCCTTCATCGGCAAGAACTGGGACGATGCCGGTCTCGACGAGCTGGACTACTCCACATGGTCGGCCGACAACCACTGGCTCTATGAGGCTATGTCGCGCTTCACGTTCCAGATCAACATCTGCAATGAATTCCTGCGCAATATAGACAACGCCGCCAACGTAACCAATCCTCTCGATGCACAGACCATAACCGAGATGAAAGCCGAGGTTCGTGTGCTCCGCGCACTGAGCTACTATCACATGATGGACTGCTTCGGCCGCGGACCATGGGTTACCGAGAACAACACTGTGGGCGAGACTCCGGTCACCATGACCCGCGAGGAGATGTTTCCTCTCGTGGTGGCCGACCTTATCGACGCCATACCCAATGTGCGTCTTGCCGCACAGCAGACCTACGGACGTCTGTCGCGCGAGGCAGCCAATATGCTTCTTGCCAAACTGTATCTCAATGCCGAGGTATATACAGGCACCGCTATGTGGAGCGAATGCGCCACGGCCTGTCAGGAAATCCTCAAGACCATCAACACCCTTGCCCCTGAATACAAATATCTGTTCTGCGGGTCCAACGACAAATATGTGGGCAACGGCGAAATTCTCTGGGCTGTTCCCCAGGACAACTCCAATCTCCAGACCTACGGTGGCACAACATATCTTGGTATAGGAGCATGGAACGCCAACATTCCCAAAGAGCTATACCACAAGTTAGGTTCCACGGCAGCCGGCTGGGGCGGTCCCCGCGTGCGTCCCGAACTGGCCGACGCATTCGGAGCAAGCGACAAACGCTATCTTATCTACGAGGGAACATTCACCAACGACCTCAACGACATAAGCGACTGGGGCATTGACGGAAGCGGATACATGTGTGTCAAATTCACCTACACCGACGAGAATGACTACGACAACACCCAAGGCGTGCTCTACAACACGTTCAACAACGCTGACTTCCCGCTGTTCCGTCTGGCCGACACATTCCTGATGCTGGCCGAATGCCAGCTCAACGGAGTGGAATGCAACGGTAAATATTACTTTGACAAAGTGCGCGAACGCGCCAAACAACCCGCCATTGAACTCAACGCCTACAATCTGCTTCAGGAACGTCAGCGTGAGCTCTACTGGGAAGGACACCGCCGCAGCGACATGATACGTTTCGGTGTGTTCACCGGCGACCGTCAGGAAGTATGGAGCTGGAAAGGTGGCGTACAACAGGGTCAGAAAATAGACCCGCATCGCGTGGTATACGCCATCCCCACAAACTTCACCGCCACTCTCGGGCAGAACGACAACTATTAACAAATAGCAATCAACCCAAGTTATGAAAAAGATATTCACTATAATAGCTGCCGTTGCCTGCATGGGTGCCGTGTTCACATCGTGCGAGAAGGACAACAATGAGGAACCGAAGGCACAGCAGCCCACCGACAAGAATTTTCTCAACACTCCCCCCACAGCCAACTATACATACATTCTGGACAAAACCGAATCTGTGACCATCACATTGTCGCAGCCCGACTACGGCGTCGGTACCATACCGACATACGCCATCGAGCTCTCGCTATCGCCCGAGTTCAACAGCGTACCGGCCGAATGGGAATATACCGGAGAGGAATCCACTCCACAGAATTTCATAGTGCTACCGGCTGAGTCCAACAAGACCACCATAGAGATACCCTCGCGCGATGTGGCCGATGCAATCAACGGATGCCGCGGCTACAACAAGCTCGATCAGCTCGATGAGGCAGGCTACACCAATTATACCGGTCCGGTGTACATGCGTGTGCGCTCATACTTCCCAGGAGCTGCCGATGATGTGGCCGACCTCTATTCCATCACATCAAATGTGATTACTTTCGCTCATATTGTAGGCTACAAGACTATCCGCGTACCGGGCTACATATACCTTATCGGAGCACCTGTAAAACCCGACGATGAAAATTGGGTGGGGCCGGATGCCTCCAATGCCGAGATACTCGAAAACTGGAAACTGTTTGAGGCCGACGACAAGATTGGCTCGCAGATTTACTCAGCCACATTCGACATTCCGGCCGATAAGTTCCAGTTCCGCTTCTACTCGGCTCTCGAAGGTTGGGACCTCAACTCCATAGGTTCGCAGGACGGCGACAGCCCTGTAGACATCGAGCTGAACGCCGACGGCGTATACAGCGGTGCATGCGTGGTAGGCAAGGCCAAAGGCGAGGGCAAAGGTTCGTGGAAACTTCCCGGATGGGAAGGTGGAAGAGTGACCATTACTGTCAACACCAAGGCCAAGACCGTAGAGTTCAAGAAAGTCAACTAACAAACTTTTCAACCCGTAAATTATGAAAAAACTTCTCAATATAGCACTCGCAGTCATTGCCTTTACATTCACGGCCTGCGATGATGTGGACCTCAACACAGGCATACCGTCGGTCAACCCGCCGCAGCCTGTAATGCCGGCCGATGGACTGGAAGCCACCGACATAGTGGCCGATGGAGGCAATGTCGACCTGATGGCCGCCAAGGAAGCCGGCTATGTGGACATGCTCGACATAACCAAACTCGAAAATTTCCCTGCCGACCAGGAACTGAAGATAGTGATGAACGTGGCTGTATCGCAGGACATGTCAGGTGCCCGCCAGATCAACCTCAATATAGCAGATGCCACCGACGGTACTGCCATAAAGGTGGCTCAAGCTCCGGTGCTGGAGTTCGACCAAGTGCTGAAATCACTTGTGACACGCGATCCTTCGGTAAAATCCACCATGTATGTCAACTACGTGGCATACGCCCTGCAAGGCTCAACCACAGTGTTGCTCGGAGCGGTGGGAGCACCGCAAAGCGTCGTGATAACCCCATTGTCGTATGAACATCCGGTTGAAACCACATACTATGTATATGGCTCAATCAACGACGGAACTATAGCCAATGCCGTACAGCTCAACCACGATGGCAACCAATACGACAATCCTGTGTTCTCAGTCAAAGTCAACATAACATCCGAGCAGATCAATGCCGACGGAGGCTGGAAATTCAAGGTAATCCCCGCCTCGACCAAGCAGGCCGGACAAACTTGGGAAGAGAACCAGAATCTCATCTTCATAGGCGCAGGAATGAAAGAGGGCACTTTGGCATACGCCACTGCCGACAAGGATTGCGAATGGGTATCGGTGAGCACTCCCGGCGAATATTTGCTCAACATCAACGTGCTCGAACAGACATGGAACCTGAGCAACGCCATAGAGTTCATGTATATACCCGGCGATGGCAACGGTTGGAGCTGGGCCACCAAACTCTATACCAAGAATTACAATAATTACATCGGCTTTGCCAATCTCAAAGGCAACTTCAAATTTACCGGCGCAGCCGAATGGGACAACGACAAGGGCAATTACGGTGCCGGAGCCGACAACTATCTGCTCCAAAACGGCTCAAACACCAACTTCACCGTAGACGGCACAGAAGGTCTCTACTGGATGAACGTGAACCTCGGCGCCCTATCCTACACGAAAACCTACATATCAAAAGTAGGCATGGTGGGCTCGCACAGTGGCTGGAATCCCGCAACAGCAACCACCATGACACCGTCAGACGACAATCTGATATGGGAATGCGTGGTAACATTTACCGACACCGATGAATTCAAATTCTGCATGAACGGCAACTGGGACATACAGCTTGCCGGTGACGAAAACGACCTTCAGATGGATGGAGGCAGCAGCAATCTGAAATCGCCCGGCGCAGGTACATGGCTGGTGACGCTCGACCTGTCGGCGCTCCCCTACCAATGTTACTTCGAGGAACAGGAGTAAAATACAACTGTAAATAATCACCGACAGGGGGATGGCAATAAACGCCATCCCCCTGTTGCCATTTAACACCCTATTGGCTAATTTTGCAATCACAACCCGCAAATCAACCTGAACAATCATGTCAAACGAAATACTTTATCTGCTCCTGCCCGACTTTGCCCCCCACGAAATGGTGTATCTCGCACAGGCTGTTGCATCCGATGATTTTGCATTGAAATCCAATCCGAAATATATCAACAAGATAGTAGCGCCGACAATGGATCCGATAAAGTCAATCGGCGGATTCCTCACCATCCCCGACTATTCTTTCGACACCATACCCGCCGACTATGCCGCATTGGTGCTGATAGGCGGCTTCGGATGGACCACTCCTTTGGCGGAACAGGTAGTCCCGATTGTAAAAAATGCCATAGAGCAGGGAAAAATTACAGGAGCGATATGCAACGCCGCATCGTTCATGGCCGCAAACAGATTTCTCAACCACGTGTCGCACACAGGCAACGGCCTTGACCAACTTCAGCAGTGGGGTGGCGACAATTATACAAACCCCGGGATGTACCTGCATTGTCAGGCTGTGTCAGACAAAAATATTGTAACAGCCAACGGCTCGGCAGCTCTTGAATTTGCCAAGGAACTGCTCATACTGCTTGACAACGACACTCCTGAACGTATCAAAATGTTCTATCAGTTCCACAAACAGGGATTCTGCGAGCTATTCAAGCAATAGCCATCACCCACCCGGGCTTCTACCGGCCTACAGTTCAGTGACGGCAGATTGGGGCGGAACGCGAAAGCGTTCGGAACACACATTCCAGATACGGCCACGCAACATTCTCGCCTCAATCCAATACAGGTTCTGACCACACCTATATTATATAGGGATTCCTCCATATACGGCATAAGGCTCAATATTATGGGCACATTACAGTTATCATTATCTCAATATTTTCCGTAACTTTGTGTTGAGTGGCAAGATGAAAAGCCGAAACCACAAGCCAATAACAATTGTTTTAAAATACGGAATCATATATATCATCAACAAATGGATACACTCAATAATCCTATCTGCCGTATTCTCGGCATAAGGTACCCCCTGATACAAGCCCCCATGAACTGGATAAACAATGCCGAAATGGTGGCAGCCGTGTCAAACGCCGGTGCGCTTGGCGTGCTCGGACCAAATGCCGGACCAAAGGTAATAGACGGACGCAGGATACCTACCGAGGAACGTATCAGCATAGAACTGGCACGTGTGCGTCAGCTTACATCCGCCCCTGTAGGCATAAACATATTCTCGGCTCACGATGACGCCACCAGGGCTTACGCCATGAAAACCATCGCCGCATCGAAGGCTAATGATGTGAATATATATTGTCTGGTGGGCACTTTCGACGAGATAATCTACAAGGCAATCAAAGAAGCAGGTGGCATAATAGTGCATCGCGAGCTCACCCCCACGCCCGCATCAGCACGTGTGGCCGAGGAGCATGGCGCAGACATTATAGTGGCCACCGGCATTGACGAAGGCGGTATGATTCCATCAGGCTGCATGGGGACATTCACTATAGTTCCATCGATAGTCGATGCTGTAAAATCAGTGCCGGTGATGGCGGCAGGCGGCATCAACGATATAAGGGGCGTGCGCGCCGCTTTTGCTCTTGGAGCACAAGGTGTCTATGTCGGTACTCGGTTCATAGCCTCAACGGAATGTCCCGCGGCTCAAATTGTCAAGGACATGATTGTAGAAGGCAGCGGAGAGGAAATTATTGCCGTGACTCCTAATGAACGGTCGCTGCCCACCCCCGCGGCCATAGACTACAACCGCCGGATGCTTGCGGGCGAACCGACCGAGACAATCCACAAGGAGATTATGGAAAAAGGCGGCCTTGGCCCGGCAATGCTCCACGGAGATATCACCAACGGCATAATTAGTGTCAATACCGGAATATCATCCATCCGCACTATTAAACCCGTTGCCGAAATTGTCGATGAACTGATGGCCGACTTTCGAGATTGAGCCCGAAACTCATATTATTCGATTTTGACGGAATCCTGACATATCAGGGTTCCGTCAACTTTACCGGACTACTCCGAACCGCATCGCGACTTACCGCCGGACAAAACAAATGGCCGGCAAGTTTCAATCCGCAACATCTTGTTTTTACGAGATTATTTTGCCACTATCCACTCTTTTAGTACTTTTACACAGCATAGGGCATAGCACAACGCCTTCCACCAAATTTTCCAAACATGAACATCATAGCCGACGAGCTCAAACTAAAGCAAGATTCCGAAGCGAATATGCTGGTGAAGTTAATAAGTGACCTTGGAATAGAGGACGCGAACCTTTATTATAACTTCCCGCTATATAGAGGCGAAACAAAAGATGATATAGTAAGCGCACATGTCATGTTCGTTTCCCGGAAATATGGTGTGATATTTTTCAGATGCCTTTCGTCTGACGAATCGCTGGCTTCGATAGAAAAAGACAAGCTCGACGAACTCGACAGCTACGTATATGCCCGAATCAATAAGCGCGAGGAGTTCAGGAAGTCGCGACGCGAGTTGAAGATAAATGTGGTCCCTTATATATTCATACCCGATTCTGAATCAGACGACCCGGATGTGGTCACAAACCCCGATATAGAAAGAATCATCAGGGATAACGAATCGGTGGAGCTTACGGGAGATGAATTTGATTTGCTGACATCGCTCATAGAAGGCTCGACAAATCTGAAACGTAAAATTGACCGCGATCTGCCCGACGACGGCCTTATGACTAAGGGACGAGTGTTATCGATACTCCAGAACAAGGAGGCTTGTTTTGACCTCGAACAAAAACATGCGGCGCTAAACATAATTGAAGCCCCGCAACGCATAAGGGGTCTCGCCGGCTCGGGCAAGACCGTGATTCTGGCCATGAAAGCCGCATTGTTTCACCTCCAGAATCCTGATGCCGAGATACTATATACGTATTACACAAAAGCCCTGTATGGTCAGGTGAGATACCTGATAGAGAAGTTCTACCGCGATTTTTCTGATAACCGCGAACCGGATTGGAACAAAATACACATTCTGCACGGCTGGGGAGGTAAAGGATTGCCCGGAGTGTACTCCGCTGTGTGCTTCGACAATGGCATTGACACCATTTCGTTCCTGACCGCAAAAATCAAACGGCCAAAATCACCGTTTGAATACATATTTGAAGAACTTGACAAGTATAATCTCCGCGAAAAATTCGATCTGACTCTTATTGACGAAGGCCAGGACTTCAACAAATTCTTCTACAGGGTATGCCGCAAAATCACCAAGAACGGACGAATAGTTTGGGCTTACGATGACTTTCAGAACATATTCGATATCGAGATTCAGGACGAAAAAGAAACATTCGGTAAAGACCCGGACGGGAATTATTATGTCGACTTCTCAAACTCGGCCAATATGCTTCAGGACATAGTGCTTTACCGCAGCTATCGCAATCCCCGTCAGGTTCTGACAAGCGCATTTGCCCTGGGGCTCGGAATATACAACGACCGCGTATTGCAACGTCTTGAGAACAACCGCCATTGGGAGGATCTCGGGTTCAAGGTTATCGAAGGCGATTCAACCCCGGGATGTAAGATGGTCATAGAACGTCCAGCCACGAGCAGTCCGATTGACACAACCGACCTACTTGGCGATATCCCACCCATAGACCTACATGTATTTGACGACCTGCGGGACGAAACCAAATTTATAGCCGACAGCATAATAAACGACATACGCAATCAGGGTCTCCGCCCTGAAGATATATGTGTGATATCACTCGATGCTAAGAATATACGCTTTTATTTCTCAAGCATAGAGGAGCAACTGCATAAGGCAGGTATCAAGACATTCAACCTGCTGAATGCCCCGAACAACAACACTGTATTCACGGTGGCCGACAATGTTACCCTATCGACCATCAACAAAGCCAAAGGCAACGAGGTAGGAATGGTGTATATTGTCGGTGTGGACTATGTGTTTATGCAGAAGGACTTTATCCTGCGCCGTAACCAACTGTTCACAGCCATCACCCGTAGTAAGGGTTGGGTAAGTATGACCGGATTCTCAGAAGGAGAACTTTGCGAACAAGAATTGAAGCAACTCATTGACAACAACTTCTTGTTCATATTCACCCAACCGAGCGAGGAACAGACAAAAACAATTTACCGCGGCATGGGGCGCCTGCAGTCGCAGCTCAACGACTTGCAACGCAAACTCGAAGAGCTGTCCAATGAATCGGGTATATCAATAGAGATGCTGATGAAAAGCATTCAAAATCAGAAGGACAAAAAATGATGTCGCCCGGCAAATTCAACAGTTCAATCAGCGAGGCACGCAAACTGCTTGGCGAGCTTGAACTTTTCAAGGATGTGGGACCACACCCTATTGGAACCTATTCGGCTGAGTTCAAAAGCATCTGCCGTTCCGGCCATCACATTGACACATACAATGCTATCCGCGATAACCTCGACTACGAATTTGTGCTCCACGACGACTCATTTTTCCAATTCTGTGCCAAAGACAGATACCTGCGCTACTGCTATATAGAGAATCCAACCTTCACATGCTCAAAATCAGAATATCTCCGGCAGATTTTCCCTGAAATCGCAAAAGAGGAAATCAACGATGATCTGGTGGCCGAGCTCGTAAAAGAGGAAGAGTACGAACAGTTTCTAAACGAATCCGAACTCAACGCCAACCTGCTTTACATCAGATATGATTTTGACCTGAAAGGATACACCCCGCTTCTACACTCATGCTCCCACATACACATAGGCATGAGAGAATCCGTGCGTATCCCCATTTCAAAAGCCATCACCCCACTGCAGTTTGTGGTGTTCTGCCTGAAGTTAGCCTACCCCGACCATTGGAAAACATACCATGTGCAACGTCCCGACAAAGAGCCCATACATGAAATACTCGGGAGCATCAAGCAGCAGAACCTCGACCTAACTGACGATCTTTGGGACGAGATTGAAAGTTCCGAACTTTACCTCACCTGACACCGGCTGTCGGTTACATCAAAAATCAAGCCACCTCAATATACTCTGTCAGTGATAGTACGGAGACCACCGGAATCGGAGAACGATTATTATAGAGCGATAATCTGCCGATATTTTTTCTGTACAAATTTTTTCTGTAATTTTGCGTAATCAATTACATAACCACATACATATATGAATTTCTTTGAGCGCACAGGCAAAATGTCGATTGGTAGCAGACTAAGAGTACTGTCTGAATTTCTGACCAGGGATGCAACAGACATTTACCGACTTTACGGCATCGGTCTGAAACCGAAATGGTTTCCGGTGTTCTATTCCCTGACTGATGAGCAGCCCAAGAGTGTTACTTCTATTGCAAAGGAAATCGGGCAGTCTCATCCTTCTGTAAGCACCATTGTCAAGGAAATGATTATAGCCGGAATTATCAGGGAGACAGACGATAAGCCTGACCGCAGATGCACCCTAATAACACTCACGGACTACGGCAAAAGCCTATCACAAGACATGATAGCCCAGATTAGGGATGTAGAACGGGCAGTTGAACAGGTATCTTCGGAATGCGACAATGACCTGTGGGCTGCCATAGCTGACTGGGAAAACGCCCTCCGCCGTAAATCCATATTTGAACGCGTGCGCGAGATAAAGGAACAAAGGGAACACTACGAAGTGACAATTGTGGAATACCGGCCTCAATACAAATCAGCATTTTATGAACTGAACCGCAACTGGATTGAACGATATTGGAAACTCGAGCCGCACGATATCGAGGTGTTGGAAAATCCTGAGAAGCACATCATTGAAAAAGGTGGATATATATTTGTGGCGCTATACAATGGTTACCCTGCAGGGGTATGCTCTTTATGCCCAATGCCACAAGACTCCGATTACGATTTTGAACTGGCCAAACTCGCTGTCAACGATTCGATACGGAGGAAAGGTATCGGACACAAGCTGTGTGAAGCGGCCATAAACAAAGCGCGTGAGCTGGGAGGGAAAATCATATTTCTTGAAAGCAATACACGTCTGAAGCCGGCAATAACCCTATACAGAAAACTCGGATTCGAGGAACTGCCGGAATTTCATCCGGCTTATGCCCGAGGCGACATACAAATGACACTAACACTATAAAAAGCCAATTATAATGAACACAAAAATATTCGTACGCAGGGAAGATTCACTCAAGAAGACATTCAAAGGTGTCAATCTCGACTCTCTCGCGGTAGGTGAGCAGTCAATGGTCACAAAGATGAACTATGTAAAAGGCAACTTCGCCACTCTACACACCCATCCCCACGAACAGTGCGGCTACGTTATTTCGGGAAAATACAGGCTGATAGTAGATGGAGCCGAAAAGATCGACGTAATTATGCACCCAGGCGACACCTATGCAATCCCAGGCAATACCCCTCACTCATTTGAAGTGATTGAAGGGGGTGAGGTGGTGGATGTTTTCACTCCTCACAGGGAGGATTATCTGTAACGGCATCAACCGTTTTTTCACTATTTTTTTGTATTTTTGCAGTGCCGTTCACAAAGAGCGGAGAGTAAATGACTGTAATAAATACAACAATACGCGCCACCATAGCGCATGTACAGAACTACGCGTTCAAGGAAAACTGGAAGAGCACAGCAGGCTGCGCACACACTCTCTGATTTGATTTCAGAATAGTTGCCGACCGTCGGTATATCGATAGACGGCCAACAACAAACATTCAACAATTCACATTATATCCCCTATCTTATGAACAATCAACGATTGCTCACAGGGTTGCTTGCCGCAGCCCTGTTGGGCGCAGGGGTGTGTGCTTCAGGACAGGATTCATCAGTGACAACCCTTGAACAGCTGTTTGAGACCGCTGAAAGAAACAGCCTGCAGTTACGCCCATCATTCTCTGCCGAAAAAGAAGCCGCCCAGGAAATCAAAGTGGCCCGCGCCAATCGGCTGCCCGACATCAATGCCTCATTGTCATTCAGCTATATCGGCGATGGATTCACCACAAAGAGAAACTTTTCAGATTACCAGAAAGCCCCGATACCTCATTACGGCAACGCATTATCAGTAAGTGTAAATCAGCCGATATATACCGGAGGGGCCATCACCTCAGGAATAAATCTCGCCGAGCTTAAACTTACAGCATCCCGTTATGCCACAGATATGCGACGCGACAACATCCGCTTCCAGCTCACCGGTTTTTATCTTGACATATACAAGTACTCCAATCTGCGTGGTGTGGTAGAAAACAATATCACCCAGGCGAGAAAGGTGCTTGATGAAATGCATGCACGGTATGAGCAAGGAGTGGCTCTGCAGAACGATATAACCCGCTATGAACTGCTTGTGGCCAATCTGGAGCTGCAGCTGGTGAAAATCGACAATACGATTGACATACTCAACAACAATCTCGTCAACATAGCGGGATTGCCGGAAGGAACGGTAATACATCCAGACACGACAATATTGCAAAAGTCACTGCCAACCCTAAGTGAATCAGATTGGCAATCTGAAGCATCCACCAATTCACCCGCCATCCGGCTGGCTCAGTCAAAGGTCGATATATCCCGGAAGGCGGAAGACATCACCAAATCCGACCGACTTCCCAAAGTAGGATTACAGGCCGGCTGGAGCATCGATGGTCCCATATTGGTGGAAGTGCCCCCGATCAACCGGAATCTGAGCTACTGGTATGTCGGCATAGGCATATCCTACAATATCTCATCGCTGTTCAAGACCAACAAATCCATATCACGCAGCAGAATGGCTACCGTTCACGCCACCGATGAGCTTGCTGCAACACGCGAAAACACGGAACTATCCGTAAGGGCCGACCATATCCGCTATCTTGAAGCATTTGAAGAACTGAAAACCCAACAGAAAAGTGTGGAGCTCGCCGTCAGAAATTACAACACCGTCTTCACAAGATATTCCGCCGACATGGCCCTTATAACAGACATGCTTGATGCCGCCAATTCAAAACTCGACGCCGAGCAGCAGCTTGTCAACGCCCGCATAAACACCATATACTATTATTATAAACTTCTCTTCACTTCAGGAAAAATATGAAACACCGTACAAAAAAGATACTCTCCTATATCATCACTCTCGCCGTAATCATCGCCGCCGGTATTTGGGTGGCCTCCAAGTTTATCCATTTAGGCAATGTGGAGTTTACCGACAACGCGCAGGTACAGCGTCAGATTGTGCCAGTCAACAGTCGCGTGCAGGGCTACATCAAAGAGATCCGTTTCAAAGAATATGAACCGGTGAAAAAAGGTGATACCCTTGTCATTATTGATGATGCGGATATGCGATTGCGTGTGGCCCAGGCCCGCGCCGACTATCAGAACGCCCTTGCCGGACGCACTGTAGCTGACCATAGCGTAGGGGTCGCCACTGCCAATGTGGCCGTAAGCGAAGCTTCAATCGCCGAGGCAAAGGTATTGATGGAAAATGCTGCCGTTGACCTTGAACGCTATCGCAAACTGTTAGAGAAAGATGCCGTCACACGTCAGCAATATGACGGAGCGGAAACAGACTATAAAGCCAAGAAAGCACGCTATGACATGCTCGCCCGCCAACGCTCGGCGACATCCTCGGTAGCCGCCGAGACCCGCCAGCGCATCGCCCAGAATGATGCAGGGATAGAACTTGCGAAAGCATTGCTCGAAACGGCGGAACTCAACCTTTCATACACTGTTATAACAGCTCCTTGCGACGGCTATGCCTCACGCAAGGAGATACAGATAGGCCAGCTTGTACAACCCGGACAGACCCTTCTCGATGTGGTGGATGGCTCAGAGGTATGGATAACCGCCAATTACAAAGAGACCCAGATGGAACATATACATACCGGCAGTGAAGTGGACATCAAGGTTGACGCCATTCCGGGCAAAACATTCACAGGCAAGGTAGTGTCATTATCCACCGCCACAGGTGCCGCACTGTCATTGCTCCCGCAAGACAACTCGGCCGGAAATTTTGTAAAGGTAAGACAGCGCATACCTGTGAGAATCGAACTGACAGACAGCAGCGGCTTGAACCTTCTCCGCGCCGGAATGAACGTTGAATGTGAAGTGAGATACTGATATGGGAGATTGGCACGGGCCACAAGGCCCATTTGACATTCCGGACGTTCCGAACTATGTGCCACGCCGGCTTAAACCGTGGCTGTTCATCCTATTCGTCCTGATAGTGCAGTTTTCCGGAGGTATCTATCTTGCCGCCGCCACCGACATGGTCGGCACGACAGCGTTGATGCAGGAGGACATATTGATGGCGGGCTATGCTTCGCTCGTAGGCATGTCAATAAATTTTGCCGTGATGTTCCGGCTGAAATTCCGTTTCTCCAACCGTATAGGGCTGCTCGTGTGCGGAGCGGTTCTTATTGCCGCGAATTTTATTTGTGCGAATACGACAAGTGTGCCCTTGCTGGTCGCCACCTGCTTTATCGCGGGCTGGTTCCGGATGTGGGCCACATTCGTATGCAACTCCACAATACAGCTTTGGCTTACACCGGTGCGGGATATGGCGATATTTTTCTGCTATGTCTACCTTGTTGTCGATGGGGTGATTCAACTGAGTGGGATAGTAACCATTTACACCGCATTTTTCTCGCAATGGGAATATATGCACTGGATAATGAGCGGGCTGCTTGCGTTGATGATGATAATGGTGCTCATACTTGTCAAGCCCGTGAAAGGGCCTATGCAGATACCGCTGTTAGGCATCGACTGGATTGGAGCCGCACTGTGGAGCGTATTCATGTTGTGCTTCACATTTATATGTGTCTACGGCAACTTCTACGATTGGTGGGAAGCGGAGGAAATCGTCGGTGCGACAATCTTAGGTGCGGCCTGCCTTGCCATCAACCTCTGGCGAGCCTCATTTCTTCATCATCCCTACATATCTTTTCAGGCTTTGACAAACCGCAATGTCATAAGGGCAACACTGATATATCTGGTTTTCTTCACACTTATGGCTACCGAACATGTGTTTGAGCACAGCTATGCCGCGGCCATACTCGGTTTTGACGAGACCAATCTGATAGACCTCAACTGGTATGTATTTTCCGGCATCGCCGTCGGATGTTTATTCACATATTACACATTCGCGTTGCATAAATGGCGTTACAAGACCATGACCGCCATAGGCTTCTCCCTTGCGGCAGTATATCTCGGATGGTTCTATTTCATGATAGACTACGGTGTGGAAAAAGAGATGCTTTTCTTTCCGCTCTTTATAAGAGGCTTTGCATCAGTGATTATCTCCATAGTGTTCCTGACATCCATTGTCCAAAGCGGTCTGCACTTCTTCGTATTTCCACAGGCCCTCACGATAAACGGATTTACCGGAGCCGTGATGGGAGCGACACTGGGACCGGCCATTATCGGAGAATTCTTACGTCACACAATGGCTAAAAACGCATCGCTTCTCAGTGCCCGGTTCACTGACTTCAACGCCGACATAAGCCATATGCCGCTCGGCCAACTCTATGGAACCATACAGCAACACGCACTGATTGTATCCATGAAAGAGATTTATGGATGGCTGCTCATGTTGGCCCTGCTGTCCTTGACCGTCATCATAGTAAGCTACGGACCGATTCGCCCCGCAGCAATCTTCCCCAAATGGAAAACAATACGTAAAATCTTCCGTAAAGGAACCGCCATAGCCCATACTTGAAAACAATCCCGACCCCGCGACGCAAGTTCAAAGAAAAACAGAAGGCGAAGCGAGGGTCAGAAACACCGAATCACTGATATGTCTTAAAATCAAGCAGGCAGTTACGGATGTTACGTCCGTAACTGTCTGCTTTTTTTTAGACATATGTTCACTACGAGCAACCAATGCTTATTTACGTGATTTTATCGCGCCGTGTTGGCACACTCGTACACATTTATTGCAACCGATGCAAGCCGAGGCATTTTTGATTTTGATATGACGGTGTCCAAGGAAATCAATCTTGCCGAACACCTGTTTGGGGCAAGCGTTGAAACACTCCCAGCAGGCTACACAGTTGCGAGTATTGATGGTGATGTATGCCGTCATGTGACGGTCGCGTAATTTATCGAATATTCCCATAGTTTTTTATTGCAAAATAACTTGCTTTTAATCAGTCTGGGAATAGCCTATTTAATGCAAAAGTTGGATTATTCAATGCATGCGTGACGAAAACTCTTTGGACTTACAGATGCATGCCGGCTGAACAATCGGGAGAAATAGCTGTAATCTACATATCCAAGGTTGAGGGCTATTTCTTGCGTGCTAAGTTTAGTATAACACAATTCTCTTTTCGCAAGCATTGTTACATATTCGCCAATCAGACAACTGGCATTTTTTCCTGTCACCGACTTTACAGCTTCATTGAGATAAACACCTGAAACGTTCAGCATTGAGGCATATTCAGTTGGACTCTTTACAGTGCGGATATTTTGTTCCATCAGCTGTTGAAATTTCAGGACAAGACGGATATAACGATTGGGAACAGACGGATGACTGGGTGTTATATTGGCTATCACCATGTGTTTTATGGCATTGACCAATGACAATTCGATTTCACGAGCCGTTTTATGCCTTTTCTTGAGTACGTTATAAAGTTGTATAATATCGTGAAGGTCATCTTCTTTCAGCTCAATTATTTTATTGCCAAACTGTAATTCCCGAATGGCCAGCATGTCTTTATCGCTTAATAGTTCGGGAGAGAGAAGGAGAGCAAAGCCATTTGTATCCGTACAAGGCTCTGAGGCATGAACCTGACCGGGAAATATGATAATCGCATTCCCGGCGTTCAATTCATATTTTTCAAAATCAACTGACAAATGTTGGCTTCCGGAAATAACAATCCCTACAAGAAAGAAGTTGTCACGATGAAAACAATATGTATGCCTTCTTACCTCTCCATCATTATTATGGCGAAGCATGAATGGGCGGTCTGTTATTGCAGTCAGCTTATGCTCCGGAATTTTGTTTTCTGTCAACATTGCAATAATTCTCAATTTTATTAAATTGAGTGACCTTATAATTACGTTTTATCTCATCAATGGATTTGGCTCCTATGCCGAAATTCTCATCTGGGAGTTCCTTGATGATTACAGCGAAAACTAAAATGGCCCATCCACAAGCAAAGTTACGAATTTTTCAGAAGTTCTAAGATTTTTAATCACTGCTGACTTTCAGGTTGAGACCTATGCTTAATTAAACGTTCAAAAACTCCGCACATATAATAACATGGCCCGAATACCGAGCCACACACATGGATTTACCCATACAGGAAGCCCTGCGCAGATTTAGAGCCATCAAACGAGGTCAGAATCCAAACACCATGACAGGCGGAATACACAATAAAAATAGCACTCAGGGGCGTTTAACATGCCTGTTTTGAGCATAATATTGTAAATGTAAAGATTTGTTACTAATTTTACGGTCGCAGACCGCATCGCAGAGCCCGGTCATGGGCAATGTGGGTGGGGTTGCAAATGTAATCGGCTTGCCGCTTGGCTTGCCAAGACATATGAAAAGCGTTTACTCGACGCTCTTTCTTGACGCATAGAAATCTGGTAAATTTCAATCACTGTCAAGAATGAAGCAAACAGTAGATGCCTTGTGGATATGTATATTCCGTCCAATTCGGCGCATGAGCGTTGGGTATGGGCGTATCGCATATTCTGCGTGAGGCTCTGCATCGTTTGCTCGTTCAACAGTGATGGGCAATACCAGAGCCTCTATGCGTGGGACGAGCAAACAGTACGGCTCTCACGCTTTTTCTATATAAACCAATCAATCGCCAATGAGGTGGGCCCAGCGGCACTTTTTATGCCGAATGAAAATCTTTTTAATCTATGGAGAGAAAGATGCCGGGAAAAGTACTTCTTGCTCCAAAATCCTGAAACTTCTGTTGGCTCTCGGTGCCAAGGTGAAATTCTACGACACCTTTTCTTGGGGCGATTTCAAGGCTCTTGTGACATTCGAGAATAAACTCATCGGTATCTATACTCCCGGCGATGAACGTGCTCATCTTTGTGAGGCAATTGCTTTCGGCTATGATAATGGTTGCGACATATTGGTCGCACCGGTGCGCAAAGGCATTGCCTATAATGCTCCGCTTGAAGAAATTTCTAACAAGGACGAGGCCGAATGGGTTGAGATAGCAAAAGGTGCAGATGAAGCTGAAATGGAACATCTTGAAAATGGTTTGGCAATTAATATTCTCAACAAGATTTATAACGCCTGATTATGAAAACTAAAATCTTATCGCTGATAATGTTGCTTGGAGTGACATTAGCAGCCTTTGCCGATGAGGTCAAGAAGCCAACGGTGATGATACTGCCAAGTGACAACTGGTGCACCCAGCGCTACTTCACACAGAAATTCGACAATCAGGGAACAACTGTCAGCGTCCCCGATTACCAGCGTGCGTTTGTTGAAGACATCGAACTGCCACAGGTCATTTCTAAGATAGGCAGCGTGCTGACATCTATGGGCTACTCACTCAAGGATGCCGAGCAGGAAATCAAGTCGCTCAATGTGAAGCAGGTCGAGGACAACGCCCTGACGAGCAAAACCTCAGGCGCGATGATTGCCGAGACTCCGCTTGAGGTGCTCAAGCGCCGTATGAAATCCGACATCGTTATCCAGCTTTGGTGGAACATCACCAAAGACCCTGCAGGAAAAATTGTGTCGTTCACACTCGAAGCGTTCGACGCATACACCAACAAGCGAATTGCAACGTCAACCGGCAACTCTAAACCGACATCCGCAGCAATTCCCGTGGCATTGGAGACGGCGGTTAAAGAGAACGTCAAGGAATTTGACAAGCAGCTCGACAAGTGGTATGCCGATCAAAAGAAAAATGGCCGTGAAATCGCTCTGACCGTGCGCTGCTGGGATAATTGGGAGAACGACCTTGAAACTGAGTATGATGGAGAGGAGCTAACCGATTGCATTCAGCAATGGATACGCGGAAATACGGTCAATGCTTCATTCAATCTCAGCGATGGCACAGAGTCATTCGCCCAATTTGAACAAGTACGTATTCCTTTGAAAGACGACAAAGGGCGTGCGATGGATGCCCGTGCATTTGCCACGGCTCTGCGCAAGCATCTTGCAAAAGCGCCATACAACATCACATCGAAAGTCGTAATTCGCGGACTTGGCGAAGCAATCCTGATTCTTGGAGAAAAATAGATACGGTTATGAAACGATTAAATATTCTGTCACTTACGCTAATAATGGCGGCAGGTGCTTTCGCTCAGCAGAATAGCGATGGCAAGATATCGTTCTTTTCGATTGTAAATAATCAATCGAACATTATGCCATCTGCCACTGTCTCAGTGCTTGAGAGCAAGATGCAGCAAATGGTGACTGCCGATGGTTATGGGAGTGCAGCGCGTTGTGACCGATTCGTGATTGTGGCGAAGCCGACAATTGTTACGAAAGATGTAGCTCCGACTACGCCTCCGCGTATCAACCAAACGGTTGAAATAACCTTTGTAGTTGGCGATGTGGTGGAAGATAAAACGTATGCGTCGTGCTCTTTGACGCTCACAGGCACTGGCATCAATGAAACAAAAGCATGGAGCACCGCCATTGCAAAAATCAAACCTGCAAACGCGGAAATCAAAAAAATGCTGACCGATGCGTATGATAAGATAGGCGCATACTACTCAGCTAATTGCAATACAATAATCACCAAAGCAGAAACTGATGCCGGTCTCGGAATTTTTGATGTAGCGATAGCTTCGCTTATGGATGTACCCGACATCTGCACTGAATGTTTCGCTAAAGCGCAGAAAAAAGTTGCAGAGATTTATCAACGTAAAATTGATACTGAGGGTGCATCCCTATTGTCTAAAGCTAAATCTGAATGGTCGACCTCACCCGATACCTACGGCGCACAAAAAGCGCTCGCATATCTATCACAAATCGCCCCGAATTCGGCATCATTTGTGGCTAAGGACTCATTCGAGCATCAGATAGTGGCAAAGCTCTCGGCTGACGAACAACGAGAATGGGAAGAAAACCGCAGACGCTACAACGAAGAACTGAAACTTCGTCAAAAAGAGCTGCAAAACTCCCATCAACGCCACATGGTAACGATCGCCGCCTGTCGCTCAGTCGCTGAAAAGTGGGCTGAAAACCAGCCTCAGACAAAAGTATATCTCAACTGGTAAATTCCGATCAAAATCATGAAACAAATACTCAAACTTATCGTAGCCATCCTGTTTGTGGGTGTAGCAGTAAATTCTTATGCTGCAAAAAACGAAGTGATTACTCTAATTGTCACTTCTGATGGCACTAATAAAGATGAGGCAATAAAAAATGCTCTCCGCAGTGCCATAGAGCAGACATACGGCGTGTTTGTTTCGGCGAGCACAGACATCCTTAACGATGAAATCGTCAGTGACGAGATTGCCACCATTGCTTCAGGCAATGTTAAATCATATAAGGAACTTTCGGTCACTCAGTCGGAATCGAAGGTTACAGTCTCATTGGAGGCAGTTGTCAGCACAGGCAAACTTATATCATACGCAAAAAGCAAAGGTGCGGAGTGTGAATTAGACGGAGCGTCAATGTTTGCAGATCTCGAACTTCAGGAACTGTATAAGGCAAATGAAGAAAAGGCTATTGAGAATCTGGTACTAGAGCTGACACCTATTTTTCGAGAAGCTTTTGACTATGAGATAAAACTCGAGCAACGGGATGCTAATTACCGTAGATATGGAGTTAGTCTCCGGGGCGGAGGAATCGGAATGCCGGGCGCGTATTTTTCCACAAAGAATGATTATGTGTTTTTTGAGTGTAATATTAAAGCGAAATTAAATGAACGTGGTGAGACTGCGTGGAAACGCTTATTGGATGTAATGACAGCAATAGGAACAAAACAAAGTCGCTTCAACTCCTATCTAAATGGATTTCAAGTTGCGTCAACGGATATACAAATTCCTGCTCCTATGGGAATCGGTAACATTTATTCGTTTAGATCCAGATATTCAGTCGCTTTAATAAAAGGTTTGATAGCAAGTATTCCACAGATAATCCGTAATGCCAGTATCTATACGAATTTAGGAGTCATTGCAGATCTGTCGAAAGAATTGGAAAAGGAATACGATATGCTTATTAAGGAGTATTCGGAGAGATTACAAGAATATCTCAAATTAGAGCGAGCACAAGATGTACCTTCTGTTGTCATAGAGCGCCGTGGCATGGAATTAGGAGAATTGGAACTTAAAATAGTTCAGTTCGCCGAACGCTGTAATCTTGATCTTGCAACCTTCGACGAAGCGAGAAGCAGAGTTGCCTCATCAGTCGGCGTTACTGCGAAAGATACATCCGATGTTGTTGATTCTTTCGACAACAATTCAGACGAAGCGTCAGGTGATCTATTGTTGGGTATCATGGAGGAATCCAGACCAGAAGCGAAAAATGTTAATCCGAGCGAAGAAGTCTCCCTTACTGTATCGTCGGATGGTACGACGAAAAATGAAGCATTGAAAAATGCCCTTCGCACGGCTATTGAGCAGGCATACGGAGCCTTTGTATCCGCAAACACAACCATCCTCAACGATGAGCTTGTCAAGGACGAAATCGTGACCGTTAGCAACGGTTCTATAAAAGATTACAAGGAAATATCATCATTTGAAAAGCCTGACGGCAGCGGTTATATGACGACTGTAAATGCCACAGTAAGTTTACCTCATCTTATCACCTACGCCAAGAACCACGGCGGCGAATGCGAATTTGCAGGAAATACCTTCGGCATGGAGCTGAAGCTCTTCAAACTCCAAAAGGGAAATGAGTTGAAAGCATTGTATAACATGATTCCCGTTGTACAGGAACTATGCAGAACCACGATGCTTTGGGAACTCGAAGTCAGCGATCCTGTAATTCCAGAGATAAGAGAACGTTATGGCGAGGTGAGATTTGATGGCTCCCACGGTAACAATCATTTTGGATTTAGCGTACCTTCTGAATTCCTGTCACAGGAAATGTTGGATGGATTCAGAAATTTTCCGCAGAACTATTGCGGTATTAAATTTACCATTAAATACCGCCGTAATGGTAGAGAAAATGAGGTATTGAAATACATATATAATACTTTGAAAGCTATTGAGATACCACATGAAATGTGGTCGAAATATCAAGAGATGGGATTTACCCCAGGACTATGCAGCTGGGAGTGGGGGTTTGCAAAAGAAGTGTATGATTTGTATGCACCCAAGAAATTTGACTCTCATATATCCTTCCACTTTCGTAATGGCAGCGACATAGCAAAGTGGACTGCTGCTCTTCAAGATAGTATTGACAAAGTGAGATTAAATTTTGTCATCAATGACAATAATGGAATAAGTTCGGACGGATGTTTCTACGAACTGTGTAAGTTCATGCAAGCTGGTATGGATGAGCGAGAGAGATATAAAAAAGGTACGTACAAACTTAACGCAGATTATCGTAATTATTATGGGTTAGAAAATGAAATAACCAAATTTATTGGTTATTCCCAAAATTCAATAATAGGATATGATGGAGGCGGACTATTTAAATGGCCATTTTGTATAACCAGTAGATATTCTAAAGTAGAGACCGATAGCAATTTAGAAACAAAATATTTGATAGAAGCTGAAATTATCCTACCATTATCCGAAATCGGTAAATATTCATCATTTAAAATAGTAGCTAAAGAGTAATGTTTAATCTTTTTGAACGAGTGAGCGTATATGATATGCTCTCTATGGTTATCCCCGGCTATCTTGTGGCCATATTCTTATTGAGAATCCTTGTTCCCGAGTTGCCACTTGACTACGGTAATCCCACCCTATGGATAGTCGCTTTCTGTGTCAGCTATATTATAGGCATATGTGTACACTACGGTTCAAGAATCATTTTCGGCTGGCTTGGACACAATCAGTGGCTTGCAGACAAAGCCTATAGCAAGGCCCAGGCGGATATTTCGCGTCGCCGGGATGTCGCCCAAAGTGGCAATCCGGCAACAAGCCAAGAGAATTACTATGCACTATACTTCAAATTTTGGGGAAATGCAGCATTATCCTACATTCCTCAAATGGAAGCTCAGCTGTCGTTTCTCCGAAGCATGTGTGTTGTCGGAGTATTGTATTCGGTATTCGGATGCAGATTCATAATATCCTCGTGCGTGATATCATGTGTAGTTGTGCTTACAATCATCTGCTTTATCGCAATAATTATTCTTAGAGGGAAAATATATTACTATTACTATGAGGCGGATGGGTATTGGAGCATACCGACATCCGAACCTTATAGTGCTGTTCAACCTCACAGAAATGAAGTTACAAATCCGACTACTGAGCATGAAAACGAGCAATAAATATCTATGGACTTGGGGACTGCTAATCTTCATCACCATTTCATCACCCGCCCAAAGCTACAATCAGGAGAAAACTGCATTGGCTAATTTCTTGGTTCGTATGTATGAGAACGCACCGTTTGACGGCGTGAAGGCTGTGGAGGACTACGAAAACGCCTATCTTATGTCGGTTGTCAAACTCGACAAGACTAAATACAAGTCAGAATCTGCACTTAACCGAGTGGCTCTGGTCAGGGCGATGTCGCAGGCTTCGCGCTTCTTCAACGGCTCTCAGATAACCGATGACATAATAATCCGCACAACGGAGAATGCCGAAGGCACATCTGACACTGAGATAATAGAAAATATCCGCGAACATTCTGCCGGATATGTAAAGCAACTCGAGCACCTTACCAACTTCTCAGCCTCCGACGGCCAACAAGTATTCATCTTCATCACTCCGATTGAAATTAACAAATAAACTTTTTAAGTTACCAAATGAAATCCGCAATAACATTTCTTTATGCCATATTAGTGGCAACATTGCTTCCCGGGTGTGGAGAGCCGCGTCAACTATCCAATACTGAGAAGGAATTCGTCGGCTATTGGGAATATTCTGATTCCAAAGACTCTGACAACGAAGACATGCATATCGTAAAGAATTTGAAACTCAAAGATGATGGTGAATTCTCGTTAGAGCTTAGTGTGAATTTAGATGTCAAATCATGGAACGAGGTCCAGACAAGTGGAATGTTCGCTTTCCAGCGTGGAGTCGAACTCGAAGATGTACTGGAGGTTTCTTTAAATATCGACGGCAAATGGACCATCACGGGACGTTATCTATGTTTCGATTTTGAAAGTGACCAACCAAATTTTAAAATAAGCAAAACATATAAGGGCTATCTCGCATATATTGCCACCGATGTACCCAAAAAAGCCATCTCTCGAATGGAGGAAGTAATCGAAGATTATGAAAACACCTCTCCTGAGGCGTTGTTGGAGAAGTTTAATTTGGATATTGTGGTTGAAATCGTTTCGATGGAAAATTCATCCATGACATTAAAACCGGAGAATGGTAGAAAGGAGACGTTTCATAGAAAAGACAAAAAAGGGACTCCATCATACGTGTACAACCCGGCTGAAGAGATTTCCACCGAAGAACCGCATGCCGAAGAATTGTACGCCGAAGAACTTGAAATAGATTGTGAAGATAGTAGTATAAGTGAACAACTTCCAGTAGAAAGCCACAATGGACTAACCGAACCTCTTTCACCTCAAGCCGGTAATACTTATGATGCTAAAAATCTCACTGATGGGAATAACAATACTGCATGGGCCGTAAAACTCGCCGATAGTGGGTATGAAGACAGCGATTACTTATGGGGTCCCAATTTGTCGCTTAATGCAACACGAATTGATGCTGTTGAAATAGTGAATGGGTATGCTAAAAATAACAACTCATTTAAAAATAACACCAGAGCTTCATGGATAATGATTTATCGACCAGACTCGCCCGACTCTGGGCATCCATCCGAGGATGATATCATTTATTCGGGGGAACTTCATGATACTATGAATCCGCAAATGCTCAGAGTGAACCGGAAATATGACAATTCGCGCCCAACAAAGGACTTGTGTATTGTATTCTCAAATAAACAGAATAACAAATTTTATCATGGGGCAAAATGGGATGATTTGGTGATTTCAGAAATCAAAATATACGGAAGTAGATAGCTGGAACGGAATTTAATCTATCCATTGGAAATTTCGCATTGTGGTGACCTGTGTCGGTTTTGACACAAGGTCACCACATTTTACTCGGTCAAACCTCGTCGAGCCAAAGGTTTTATCATGCGATTACTGTTAAAACCTATTAAAGTTTGGAAGCTGCGAGTCTGTGGCGTGGGGCTGAATGATGGTGAATGACTATGAATTATACACTAATTTGTATTGATAATCAATACCTTACACATCTACCGAAATAAATATGCGCACACCGCGACACGCATAACCTACAATATTTCAACTACTTACAACAGGCGTGGTGACTTTTATCTCGGCCAAGCCTCGATGAGCTGAAGGTTGTGGTGACTTGGAGGGGTATGGGTGAAAGAAAGACCGCTAACTCATTGAGAATTAGCGGTCTTCTGTGGTGCCACCAGAATTGTTCTGAATACAGTATCAATTTGATTCTCAGATAATTACTGGCTATCTAAAGGAGAAAAACTCCGTTGACTACACTGTTATATTTTAGCGATTTGGGGCGTTTTGCTCCGGCAATCTAACGCCTTGGTAACATCTTCCCTTATTCTAAAAGTTCTCTGTTAGTGCAAAATTACGAATTTATTTCCACTCCACCAACTTTTTTAAGATTTAATAGGCTTTGCGAAAATGTATTAGCATCGGGAATATACGCAAATGGCATTTGTGTCAGATAAACTGAGTGGAGCGGGATAATGTGTACCCCTCGGAAACGTGGAAATAGACACCCGTTGAAATGCTTGAAAATGTGGTTTGACCGTTTTTGTTAATCAATTTAACAAAGTAAAACTCATCAAAAACACAAAGTGAAAAACTGATTTTGTCGGTTTTTCTGCGTAAAAAGTCCGACAAAACAGTGATGACATGGCTAACGCCCCCGGTAATTCTCAATGGATTATCGGGGGCGTTGCCGTTGGATAGCCTTATCGGTAAGGCGGGTGGTAGTTCTCTTTGAGATAGTCCTCAATTTCGGTGTCGGCATACAGGATTTTGCCTTCAAGGGAATAATAACCGAATATCCCTTTAAGGCGATAGTTGGCGAGTGTTGACTTACTCACACCAAGCCGTCGGGCAAGTTCGGAGTCCGAGAGAAAGCGGTTGCCGTCAAACATAGGGCGTGAGCGTTCCGCCAACTCTTTAGAACAGCTCTTGATTTCAGAAAGTATCTTGAATACCTCATGCTGTTCTTCTTTGCTTAATTTGGATGTATTATCACTCATAATCAACCTTGCAATTATAGAGTAGCCGTCCAATCTCGCCCGCCGGATAATAAACCTTGCCCTCAATTATTGAGTATCCGATCTTGCCTTCCATTCGGAGTAGTGTCATGCCGCGCTGTGAACGGCGAAGTATTGACTGAGCCGAAATATTGTCTATCCACTCCTGCCGCTCATTCCCTGACAAGCGTCTGATTGCTTTGCCAAGAATTGAACGGCACTCGGCAAGAGTGGCGACCATAGCGTCAAAGACGCTGCGTTCAATGGTGATGTATTCCATAAATATAACCTTGGATTAGTGGTTTGATACTTTGCCCTGAATACAGTAATGGCAATCCATATTCCGGACTATGGGTTGCCATCATCATATTTTTATGAGCCGGGGATAGCTGTGCCTGTTTGGGATATATCGGGGCAGTCGCTTTGTCCGTGTAACATTCCGACTGCGGAAAAAGATTACTGAAAATGAGCGATTTCCCACGGTTACACACCGATTACCCAACATTACCCAACTTGAAAAATTGTCATAAACAAACAGCCATATTCCGGTTGTTTCTATGTCAAATCCACGACGGATAAACATTACTCCAGCCGCTCAATCTGGTTCTGGTAGCACGCGGAACCGAACCAAAATTGACGACTGTCTGGTTCGGGTTGCAACGCGAATCGAACCAAATCAGGACTGGTTTATCCGGCTTCACGGATTTCATTCCCACTGAAAAAATATATTTCAGAAAGGCTCACCGGCTAATCGACATAAAAGCTGGTGCAGTGACTCCTGTACCCCTATCAAAAGTAGGATAACAAGGGCTAAATCCTTAATGAAAATTAAATAAAGTAGGAATGTTCCAGGAACGTACCCGACACGAATTTTGATTTCTGCCGAACTTCGCAGCGTAACACTAAACCCAAGAAATAAAATGGAAACAAAAACGCTGAAAATATCCGGCACGAAACTATCCCGTCAGATGCCCGGAATGGACTTGAAAAAGTCCACTGAAACAAACTCTATGGTTGAACCTCAAAAATATCTCTCATGAAGTCAGCAGAATTTACGATGGTATGCCAGATGCTTTCCGAACTGAGAGCAGAGGTACAGGCGATAAGAACCGGTGTTGACAGCCGTATCGAGTCAGTCGCAAAAACTGTGATGGAGGCTTTTCAGGGCTTCGGCATACTTGACCCGGACGAAGATACGTGGACTGACAAGCAGGTGCGCGCCAGATACCATGTATCACGCAAGACCCTCTACAATTATCGTATGTCTGGCAAGTTGCCCTATACACAGACCGGGGACGGCACCAACTGCACTATCCGCTACCGCAAGGCGGATATAATAGAATTGTTCGCAATCCGCAACGCACAAACAATCCATACACAATAATAATTATCGCGTCGGCAACGGCGCAAGTTTCTAACCCAAAATTCTTTTAATTATGGCAAAAGACCAGAATGAAGAAGTGCTGATTGTCCGGAACAACGAAACCGGGCAGGTAGGCGCAGTGACCGGACTCAATGAGGACGGCACACCCAAAATCACCGATCCAATGTTCGTCACACTGGAGGATCTCGTAAAATTTAAGAAAGGACAAAATCCGCTGGAAGCGTTCTTGTCAAATTTTGTCAGACAATGCAAGAACCCCACTATGTTCGGATTCTTCAAAGTTCCTGCCGATCGTTACGATTGTGTTGGCATGGCAATGTGTGACTTTATCAAGGATCCCGAAACAAACGCTGAAATTCTCAAAGACTTCAAGGTCGATGTTCCCCAGCAGACGCAGACAAACGTCAAGGAACAGGCTCAGGAGAATAAGGCGACCGAAACTCAGGCGCAGAAGCCGGCGGAGGAACAGGCTGCACAGACTGAACAGCCAAAGTATCACGCCATCGACGAAAGCAAAATCGACTGGACGATGCTCAAGGAGAAATGGGGCATAGACCGCGACCAGCTTGAAAAGTCGGGCGACCTCCGCGAGATGCTCTACAACCGCAAGTCGCAGATTGTGACCGTCACGCCCAATTTCGGTGGGGAGAAATTCCCGATTGACGCACGACTCTCTTTCAGAACCGATGCCGACGGCAATGTGAAGGTGGTGCCCCATTTCATACACCGCGAGCCCAAACTCGACCAAGAGTTTGAGGGGTACAAGTTCACAAAGGAAGATAAAGAGGCTCTGAAAACAACCGGCAATCTGGGCAAGGTCGTTGACCTTGTTGACAAAGCCACCGGGGAAGTCAAGCCCTCCTATGTCAGCGTTGACCGTCTAACCAACGAGATTGTGTCGGTGCCCGTAAAGGCCGTGTTCATCAAGGACACCATCGGGCAGACAAAACTGACTATGGCTGAAATAAGCGAACTGAAGAAGGGGAAAGCCCTCCCGCCTAAACAGATTACCGACAAGAACGGCAAGACCTACAATGTGGTGTTGCAAGTGTCGGCCGACCGCAAGGGCGTCGAGTTTGTACCCGGCGGCGTGCGACGACAGGAGCAGAGCCAGCAGCAGGGAAACAGTCAGGGTCAGCAACAGTCCTCGTGGCTGACAAAGGACGGCAACATCAAGCCCATCACAAAATGGGCTGGCGTTCCTATGACGCCGCAACAGCAGGCTGACTACACTGCCGGCAAGGTTGTCGAAATGACAAACATGGTTGACAAGCAGGGGCAGAAATGCACCGTCTATCTCCAGTTCAATCCCGAAAAGCAGCGTCCGACAACGTCACTCAACGACCCTCGCGTCAAGGTGGCGGAAGAGTCAAAAACACAGAAGGCAGTCAACAATGACGGACTGACAAATGAGGCTACCAAGCATGTGGCCGAACCGCTCCAGAAATACCAGACCGCGCCGAAAGACGAGAATCAGGCTAAACAGCAGCGCAAGCCCAAAGGACCGAAGCTGTAACCAAAATCCGCTGAAATGACATAAGGGAGGTCCGGAACTCCCGATGTCGTTACCGCACAAACCACTATCTCCAAAATAATCCACCCGATAAAATTCATAAATATGAAACAGAAAAATCTTATAACAGTCGTGACCGACCACGAACTCACGGCTGACACCATCGCCAGAGCAATCGGCGCAAACGAAAAACACGAAGGCTACTACCTCGGCAACGGCTATGCCGTGACATGGACAAACGGCGGGGTCATCGAGGCAACCTTCTCCCCTTCGGAGAATTTCGTGCTCTCCACGACAATGAACAGCCGACAGGTGTATGCCCACAATTTCAAGTTCGCCATGCGCGACTATGATGAGCTGGTTGGCTACAAGAAAACCGAACAGGACAGGAAACAGCTCGCCACAATCAAGGCTCTCTGGGGAATGAGCCACACGGTCGTCAACGCAATGTCACCAGAGAAATACGGCGATTTCGACTTCCTCAACCTCTACTATTTCATCGCCGTTCCGGTGGCAGTGCGCAGGGCATGGCTCCCCATTCTCACAAAGGGGGCAATCCGTCACGGAGTGATCCACGGGCCGCAGAACCGCAGGGAATACGAGGATTGGCTCGACAATGAGATATACAACCGTCTGGTGGAGAAGTCACAGGAGGACTCGGAAATCAAAGGGGCTTATGTCATGGAGGAAATGCCCGTGGAGGTGGCAGCTGCCCAAGCTGAAAGCATCGGTATTGAACCGCCCGAAGCAGGTGCTGTTCTCACGATGGACAAAAATGCCATGCGCATAACCGACAGCCAGCCGCTTCTCAATATGCCGCTGATGCTCCTTAAAGCAGCGGTTGAACTGAACTTCGACCACATAAAGACAATGCAGACCGCCTACGCCCTGTACGCGAAGAAACTTATCTCCTATCCGTTCACGGTGCAGAACACCATTCCTTTCGGCGTGTGGAAACTGATGCTCCGCAACAAGAAAAATCTTCGCTACAACAGCAAGTGGGGCAAGGAGGCCAGACGGATCCGTATGCCGCGCCGCCACAACTTCCGCAACTTCCGCGATGGAGAATGTATCTACAACGGCTTCGGTATTGTAACCACCGGGCTACACCCCACCGACCTCAGCCGCGACGAGGAAAAACTCTACAACCTTATTGTTAAAAGCGTGATTGACGCTTTCGCATAACCGACACACAAGCCCTGAACCGCTTGATCCATACACAAATTAACACCATTTATCCCGCCCGATTCCGATTTATTTGTTAACTTTGCACTCAATTCAACGTCATA